>NZ_JALKAQ010000010.1 GCF_023016065.1 Marinobacter sp. S0848L
GCACATCCCTGTGCGCTTAGCTGAAGCCATCCATGGCTTCAGATACTCCCGAAAAGGCATTCCCGACCCAGCGCTCCGGCTGAATTGCGGGCCTCTGATTTTGGTGGCGGTAAGTAGCAAGTTTGGTGTGCGGGTGTGGGGCGCGTTTCCGGAAATGTCGGAGGCCATGGATGGCCGGAGAGAAGCGCACATGGATGTGCTCGTAGCGGTTTCCGGAAACGCGCCCCACACCTGCACATGCACTCAAGAACAACGGCATAGGTGTAAAAGAAAATGAGCAACGGAAACCACTTGGTGTGGATAGACCTGGAAATGACCGGTCTGGATCCGGAGAAAGAGCGGATCATCGAAATGGCCACGATTATTACCGATTCGGAACTGAATCTGGTTGCTGAAGGCCCCGTGATTGCGATTAAGCAACCGGATAGCCTGCTGGACTCCATGGACGAATGGTGCACCAAAACTCATGGCGAAAGTGGCCTGACTCAGCGCGTGAAAGATAGTGACATCAGCGAAGCAGAAGCTGAACAACAGACTCTGGCGTTTCTGAAACAACACCTGTCAGCCGGATCATCCCCGCTGTGTGGCAACAGCATCGGCCAGGACCGTCGCTTCCTGGTGAAATACATGCCAGAGCTGGAAGGCTTCTTCCATTACCGCAATCTGGACGTATCCACCATCAAAGAACTGGCCCGCCGCTGGCGCCCGGATGTCTTGGACGGCGTGAAAAAGAAAGGCAGCCATCTGGCGCTGGACGACATTCGCGACTCCATCAACGAGTTGCGTCACTACCGCGAACACTTCTTTAAACTATAAGCCGTGTTGGCGAAGCGCCCAGGTAACGTGCTCCCGCACCACCTCGGATGGGTGCTCCGCCCGCTGCTTCAACGCCTCGATAACCGGAATGGTTGACGGGGCGTTGCCCAGCCCTACCGCAATATTTCGCAACCAGTTTTCATAACCGGTACGGCGAATCGCCGAACCCTCGGTACGCTTCAAAAACTCCTGCTCTGTCCAGAGGAAAAGCTCGGCAAGCTCGGTGTTGTCTAACCCGTGCCTTGGCTGAAAATCGTTTTCAGTGGTGGGTTTGCTGAACTTGTTCCAGGGGCACACAATCTGGCAGTCATCGCAGCCAAACACCCGGTTCCCCATTTTTGAACGCAACTCTTCCGGAATCGGGCCTTTTAGCTCGATGGTGAGATAGCTGATGCACTTGCGGGCATCCAGTAAGTGAGCGCCAACAAAGGCATCCGTGGGGCAAATTTCCAAACAGGCAGAGCAGGAGCCGCAATGCTGCTTGTCGAACGGCTCATCCACCGGTAAAGGCGCGCTGGTAAAAATTTCACCCAGAAAAAAGAACGAACCTGCTTTGGGGTGAATCACCATATTGTTCTTGCCAATCCAGCCAAGGCCCGCGCGCTGCGCCAAACCGCGCTCCAGCACAGGCGCGCTGTCCACAAAGGCACGGTAGTCGTAACCGCCCACCGCTTCATCAATCCATTTCGCCAACGTGGCGAGCCGCTTTCTCATGAGCTTATGGTAATCCCGCCCGAGGGCATAGCGGGTGATGTAGGCGGTTTCCCGGTTAGTAAGCGCTTGTTTCGGGTTGTCCGGGGAGGGCAGGTAGTCCATCCGCACTGAAATAACCCGCTGGGTGTCCGGCACCAGAGAGTCCGGGGTGTAACGTTTGTCGCCGTGGTCGGCCATATAGGCCATGTCGCCGTGGTAACCGGCGGCGAGCCATTGTTTCAGGCGCTCCGCATGGGGGCCGGTGTCGGCGTAGGTGATGCCCGCGTCTGCAAATCCCAGCTCTTTGGCCCACTGGCGGATTTTATCGGGCAGGGCGTCGAGAGCGCTGTTCGAGGGCGTATTGTCTGTAGTGGTGACCATGACGGAGTCTTCGGCGGTGAAAGCCTGCGGAGATTTAATTTGATTAAGTTATGACCTTTTTTCCTGTTTTGCTATGCTTTACAGGTATCTGGCCAATTAATTTAAACCGTTTTCTTTAGCGGGATGCCCCATGCGTTACGTGGACAGTCTACCAGAAGCCTTGTATTCCGCCGACTCTGTACGAGCGATGGATCGCTATCTTATTGAAGAACAGGGAATTGACGGTTTCGACTTGATGCAATCGGCAGCCCGGGCCGGGTTTCGGCAGCTTAGAAAGCGCTGGCCGTCGCCCGGTTCGTTGCTGGTGTTATGCGGTGCAGGAAACAATGGTGGCGATGGTTATCTCATGGCGGCCAATGCGCAGCGGCTGGGGATTTTTGTAGAGTGTATTGCGGTGGCTCCCCGTTCGAAACTGACAGGGGATGCGCTCAAAGCCTTCGAGGTGGCGAGCGCGGAAGGTGTCCCGATTACGGAAGTTTCCGATATACCGGATGGTCTGCTGTGCGAGAAGCTTAGAGCTTCGGACGTGGTTGTCGATGCGTTACTCGGAACCGGGGTCGCCGGTGCGCCACGAACCCCGTTTTCCGAGGTGATCCGCGCTGTTAATCAGGCAAAACGGCCGGTTTTGGCCGTTGATGTACCGTCCGGCCTTGATGCCACAACCGCTGCTGCTGCAGGCGACGTGGTGGAGGCAGAGCTGACCGTCACCTTTATCGGAGCCAAAATCGGGCTGTTTACCGGAGCAGGGCCGGCGGTTTGTGGTGAGGTGGTTTTTGAACCATTGGCAGCGCCAGAGCAAATCCGTGGTTGCCGGGAACAGCCGATGGCTCGACTTGTTCAATGGCAGAGTTGCAAAACCGGTTTTCCAAAGCGTCCGCTCAATGCCCATAAGGGACGCTTTGGTCATGTGTTGATCGTTGCCGGTGACAGCGGCTTTGGGGGCGCTGGTATCATGGCCGCAGAAGCGGCGTCGCGCGCCGGCGCCGGGTTGGTGACGCTGGCGACTCGGCCAGAGCATGTAACGGCGGCATTGGTGCGTTGTCCGAACGTGATGGCGCGTGGCGTTGTCCACGGTTCCGAGTTAACCGCACTGATTGATCAGGCAGATGTCATTGTCTGTGGCCCGGGCATTGGCAAGTCGGCTTGGGGCCAGCAAATGCTGCAGCAGGTCCTGGATAGCGCAAAGCCCAGAGTGTTGGACGCCGATGCGCTGAATTTGATGGCCACGCGCGCGGCGATTCCTTTTCGTCAGCAAGTACTGACGCCGCACCCGGGTGAAGCCGCCCGAATGCTCGGGTGCAGTGTTGCAGAGATTGAAGCTGATCGGCTGGCAGCGGCGCAAAAAATGCAGCGCATTTGGGGCGGGGTGGTGTTGCTTAAAGGCGCCGGTACCGTGATTGCGAGCAGCGCCGAACTGCCTGTCGTTACCGCCGGAGGAAATCCGGGCATGGCTACAGGGGGCATGGGGGATGTTTTATCGGGCATATTGGGGGCGTTTATCAGCCAGCTCGGCGAGATCGAATTCGCGACCCAAGCCGCTGCGTCGGCGCATTTGGCTGCAGCGAACAGGGCGGTCGACCAGCTGGGATACATGGCTCTGCTGCCCACTGATGTGATCAACGATTTGTCTTTGGTACTGAAGGAAACCGACGTTATTGGCGTCAGAAATCACCGGGAGGAAGAATGAGCATTATAGGTAACGAGCGCCGGTTGTTTCTGGAAGGTGAAGTAGAAACGGAACGCCTGGGCGGTGAGCTGGCGAGGCTGGCAAAACAGTCGGAGCAAAGCCTGACAGTGTTTCTGGAAGGCGATTTAGGCATGGGTAAAACCACCCTAAGCCGGGGCGTCATGCGTGGTTTGGGGCACGAAGGTGCCGTGAAAAGCCCGACCTATACAATCGTGGAACCCTACGAGCATTTAACACCACCGGTGTACCACTTTGATTTGTACCGGCTGGGTGACCCGGAAGAGCTCGAATACATGGGGATTCGAGACTATTTTTCAGCGAATAATTTGTGTCTGATCGAATGGCCCGAGCGCGGCGAAGGCGTATTGCCTGAGCCGGATGTCGAGATACAGTTGGAGCGTCAGAGCGAGGGGCGAACCGTGATCTTGAGGGCGCGCTCTGAGTTCGGTGCCTCGTTGTTAAATCAAATTGAATTGATAGGGCCGGATTCATGAGAATCGCACTGTGTCTACTGCTGGCGCTCGCGGCAAGCATTGTTCATGCGGCCACAAAGGTTGAGGGAGTGCGCATATGGCCAGCGCCAGATCATACCCGGTTGGTGCTCGATACGGCCGGGAAGGTGGAACACAACATGTTTTCCCTTTCCAGCCCATCTCGATTGGTGATTGATTTAAAGAACACCACCAAACGTGCCGATTTCAGCAAGGTAGATTTGTCCGGCAGTCCGATCAACCGAATCCGTAGCGCGCCCCGCAACGGTAACGATCTTCGGGTGGTATTGGATCTGAAAACCGACATCAAACCTCGCAGTTTTGTGCTTGAACCCAACCAGCAGTACGGCCATCGGTTGGTGGTAGATCTGATTGATGAATCCGGAACGCGGCTCGACAAGGCGGCTAGCCCGACGGTCACGCAGAACTCGGCGGGGAAGCGTGACATTATCGTAGTGATTGATGCCGGCCACGGTGGCGAAGACCCCGGGGCAATCGGGCCACGCGGCACCCGTGAAAAAGACGTGGTTCTGAAAATGGCGAAAACTCTGGCCGAGCTGGTGAACAAGCAGCCCGGGTTTACTGCCAAACTCACCCGTACCGGGGACTACTACATCGGTTTGCGAAACCGAACCATTCTGGCCCGTAAGCATAATGCCGATTTGTTTGTTTCGGTCCATGCCGATGCGTTTCGAACGCCGCAACCCAGCGGCGCTTCGGTGTTCGCTCTGTCGCAGCGCGGCGCGACCAGTGAAACGGCCCGGTGGCTGGCTCAAAGTGAAAACCGGTCGGATTTGATTGGTGGTGCCGGAGCGCTGTCGTTGGAGGGTCGGGATGAAATGCTGGCCGGGGTATTGCTCGATTTGTCGATGACCGCAAGTATTAACGCCAGCCTGGGCGTGGGCAGTTCGGTGCTGGGCCAGTTGGGCAGTGTCGCCAAGCTGCACAAGCCGGGGGTAGAACAAGCGGCGTTTGCGGTACTCAAGTCGCCGGATATCCCCTCGATTCTGGTTGAGGCGGGGTTCATATCCAACCCTAAAGAAGAGAAAAATCTGTCGTCCGCCTGGTATCGAGAAAAGCTGGCCAAGGCGATGATGGGCGGCATTCATGACTACTTCCGGCGCAGCCCGCCCCCGGGAACCTTGCTGGCTTGGCAAAAAGAGAACGGGAAAGGTAAAGGGCGTGTCGGGCAGTACCGGATTCAACGGGGCGATACCTTGTCGGGTGTGGCCCGCGAAAACCAGACTACCGTCAGTGAGCTGATGCGCTTTAACGGGATGAACGACGATCGTGTTATGGTAGGGCAAACTATACGCATCCCCTCATCCTGACCAAGAGGTAGTTCCCGGCTATGCCCCACATTCAATTGCTCTCGCCCCGGCTTGCAAACCAGATAGCCGCCGGTGAAGTGGTGGAGCGTCCCGCGTCTGTTGTTAAAGAACTGGTGGAAAACGCTCTGGATGCCGGCTCCAGCCGGGTTGATATTGAACTGGAGCAAGGCGGTGTCAAGCTGATCCGGGTTCGGGATGACGGCTTCGGGATCGCCGAGTCTGACCTCCCGCTCGCTCTGAGTCGCCATGCAACCAGCAAAATCCTGACCCTGGATGATCTTGAAGCGGTCGGCACGCTGGGTTTCCGTGGGGAAGCGCTGGCCAGTATCAGTTCGGTATCGCGTCTCTCGCTAACGTCGCGCACCGCGGAGCAGGAGGCGGCGGCCCGGGTGGAGGTCGAAGGTCGGGATATGGACGCGAAGATCTCGCCGGCCGCGCACCCTGTAGGTACCACCGTTGAAGTGCGAGATCTGTTTTTCAACACCCCCGCACGCCGTAAATTTCTGCGCACCGAAAAAACCGAATTCAATCACGTTGATGAATCCATCCGCAGGCAAGCGCTCAGCCGTTTTGATGCGGGATTTACTCTGCGCCACAACCAACGTGTGATTCAAAGCTTGCGGCCGGCTGAATCGGACATTGATAAAGAACGCCGGATCAGCTCGCTCTGTGGCCAGCAATTCATTGATAACGCGGTGGTTATCGAAGCAGAAGCCAGTGGCCTTCGGTTGTGGGGCTGGGTGGCGCTGCCGACCTTTTCTCGCAGCCAGGCGGACCTGCAGTATTTCTTCGTCAATGGCCGGGTGATTCGGGACAAATTGGTGGCGCATGCGGTGCGTCAGGCCTATCGCGACGTGCTCTACAACAACCGCCATCCGGCGTTTGTGCTGTATCTCGAGGTGGATCCCGCCACCGTGGATGTAAACGTTCACCCAACCAAGCACGAAGTGCGTTTCCGTGATGGCCGACTGGTGCACGATTTCATTTTCCGCACCTTACACCGAGCGCTGGCTGACGTGCGCCCGGCGGACCATTTCAGAGGTGCCGAAGCGCAGGCGTTGAGCCGTGAACCCGAGGCTCCGCAATCAGGTGCCAGCCCGGAAGCTTTTCCCCTCTCTCAGGGGGCCACGCCTTCGCAGGTACCTTCGTACAACGCGGGTTACAGCAATGCGCAGCCCGCCCAGCCACAGCAGGACTGGAAGGCCAGCGATCAAATGGCTTTCTATAACTCGCTCAACGCCGGTGGTGGCGTCACCAACGAGACTCGCCCCGACCCGTTTGAGTCGCAGCCGGTGCCTACCCCGCCTCAGGATGGCGAAGACGAGCCGCCGCTGGGTTATGCTATTGCCCAATTGCATGGCATTTACATTCTGGCTCAGAGCCGTACCGGCATGATTGTGGTGGACATGCACGCGGCGCACGAGCGCATCACCTACGAGCGCATGAAACGGGCGTTGGTGGAGCAAGATCTGAAAAGTCAGCCATTGCTGGTGCCGGTATCGCTAGCTGTCAGCCAGAAAGAAGCTGCGCTGGCGGAAAGTCACAGTGATGAGTTACAGCAGCTGGGGCTACAAATCGAGCGAATTGGCCCTGAAACGCTGGCTGTCCGGCAGATTCCTGCTTTGTTACGGGGAGCAGATACTGAACAATTAGTACGTGATGTTCTGGCGGATTTGATTCAGAACGGACAAAGCGATCGAGTGGAAGCTGTCACCCACGAATTGCTGGGCACCATGGCTTGCCATGGCTCCGTGCGGGCCAATCGACAGCTAACCATCCCTGAAATGAATTCCTTGTTGAGAGACATGGAAGCAACGGAACGCAGTGGCCAGTGCAACCACGGTCGTCCGACCTGGACGCTGATGACGCTGTCCGAGCTTGATAAATTGTTCCTGAGGGGGCGTTAAGCATTATGACAGGCGAGCAACGGTCAGTGCTTCCCCCCGCTATCTTTCTGATGGGCCCTACGGCATCGGGTAAAACCGATATGGCCATGGCGCTGTGTGAGCATTTGCCGTGCGAGATCATCAGCGTTGATTCCGCCATGATCTACCGTGGCATGGACATCGGCACCGCCAAGCCCACTCCCGACGAATTGGCGAAGGCGCCTCACCGGCTGATCGATATTTGTGACCCGGCGGACACATACTCCGCCGCAGACTTTGTGCGGGACGCTTTGGCGGAAATGGCGGAGATTACCGAGCGGGGGCGGATTCCGCTGCTGGTCGGTGGCACCATGATGTATTTCAAGGCGCTGTTGAGTGGCATGTCGAACCTGCCATCTGCTGATCCTGAGCTAAGAGCGCAGATCGAGAAAGAAGCCGACGCTCAGGGTTGGCCGGCGTTGTACGACGAGCTGGTTGCCAAAGATCCGGTCGCCGCAGAGATTATCCACCCCAACAATCGCCAGCGCCTGATGCGAGCGATCGAGGTTATCCGGCTAACCGGAAAGCCCATTTCGGCCCACTGGCAGGCGAATACCGACACCTCCGAAGAGCAAAAATCGTCGGATATCAAGGATTACACGTATTTCACCAAGTGGCAGGCAGACGAAAGTGCCGACCTGCCGTATACTGTTTTCCAGTTTGCGCTCGCTCCGGCAGACCGTAAAGTCCTTCATGAGAGGATTCGAACGCGATTTCTGGCCATGCAAGACGCAGGGTTTCTGGATGAAGTCCGGCAGCTGATGGGACGGGGCGACCTTAACCCTGAACTGCCCTCCATGCGTTGCGTGGGCTACCGCCAGGCTTGGGAGTATCTGTCCGGTGACTGCGACCATGAAACCTATTTGAACAAAGGCATGGCGGCAACCCGCCAATTGGCGAAGCGCCAGATTACCTGGTTACGAAAATGGCCTGATGTACAGTGGCTGGATAGTAATAACTTACAAATGGTGCTGGAAACCTTGAAAAAATCAGGTCTACACACCACATTTAACTCTGCAAATTGACGATCTGCACCTACCCCTAACAGGAGAATACTCATGTCAAAAGGGCATTCCTTACAAGACCCTTACCTCAATGCTTTGCGCAAGGAACGCATTCCCGTTTCTATCTTCTTGGTTAACGGCATCAAGCTTCAGGGCCAGATCGAATCTTTCGATCAGTTCGTAATCTTGTTGAAGAACACTGTCAGCCAGATGGTGTATAAGCACGCTATTTCGACTGTTGTACCTGCTCGCAATGTTCGTTTGCCGCAGGCGAATCCCGGAGAGGAAGAAGCTGAAGGTTAAATTCCGGTGCTTCCGGTTTTGACACCCGCGGTGCAGGGCAGCCATTGAGCTGAGCTGGCCGCGGGTGTTTGTTTTTATGGAGTTGATTCTATTTTGTTTGAACGTCCTGACGTTGGAGAACGCGCGGTTCTCGTCCACATCGAATTCACCGCCCACGACGGTACTGAAGACCCGGGTGAGTTCCGTGAACTGGTAACGTCTGCAGGTGTCGAGCCGGTGGATATGGTGACCGGTACGCGCAAACAACCCAGCCCCCGGCTATTCGTTGGTGAAGGCAAGCTCGAAGAAATTCGCGATGCCGTTGCTGCCAACGAAGCCGATGTCGTGTTGTTCAATCATGCCTTGAGCCCGAGCCAGGAGCGAAACATCGAGCGAGAGCTCAAGTGCCGGGTGTTAGATCGAACCGGCGTTATTCTCGATATCTTTGCCCAACGCGCCCGTACCCATGAGGGTAAATTGCAGGTTGAGTTGGCGCAGCTGGAGCATATGTCTACGCGCCTGATTCGTGGCTGGACCCACCTTGAACGGCAAAAGGGTGGTATCGGTTTGCGGGGGCCGGGTGAAACTCAGCTCGAGACAGACCGGCGGTTGTTGCGCGAGCGTATCAAGTCGATTCACAAGCGGCTGGAAAAGGTCCGTAAACAGCGGGATCAGGGCCGCCGTGCCCGTAAGCGTGCCGACGTGCCGACCCTGTCTCTGGTGGGGTACACCAACGCCGGTAAATCGACCTTGTTCAATCAGGTTACTACCTCAACGGTTTACGCGGCGGACCAATTGTTCGCTACCCTAGACCCGACTCTGCGCAAGTTGGAACTTCCGGACATCGGCTCGGTCGTAGTGGCGGACACCGTAGGGTTCATTCGTCATCTTCCGCACAAATTGGTGGAAGCCTTCCGTGCAACGCTTGAAGAAACCCGGCAGGCATCGCTGCTGCTGCACATCATTGATTGCCACGATGAGCGCCGTGACGAAAACATTGAGCAAGTGGAAAACGTATTGTTGGAAATTGGCGCTGATGAAGTGCCCCAGTTGCAGGTTTTCAACAAAATAGATTTGTTAGATGATTTCGCACCCCGAATTGATCGCAACGAAGAGGGCATTCCAGTAAGAGTGTGGGTCTCAGCGATAACCGGGGAGGGCATGGATCTGCTCTTTGATGCGGTGGTAGAGCGTCTGGCAGAAGATGTGGTGCATCACTTTGTTTTGTTGGGGCCGGCGGATGGTAAGCTTCGTGCCTTGTTGCATGAGGCCGGTTCTGTGCTGAGCGAAGAGCACCGGGAAAGTGGTGATACCGTAGTAGAAGTTCGGCTGCAGAATCGCGATTGGATGCAGTTGCTCAGTCGGGCAGGTGTTAGCCAGGAAGAGGTTCGGCTGGAAGACCGGGCACTGTGAATCACGCCGCCTATTGCCGGGGGCTTTATAAATCCCTAGTATTTGCAGCCATTCGAATAAACACGAACGGAGAGAATTATGGCCTGGAATGAACCGGGTGGTAACCGTAACGACAACGATCCCTGGGGAAGCGGTGGTCGTCGCGGCAATGATCAGGGGCCACCAGATCTGGATGAGGCTCTGAAAAAGGGGCTGGATAAGCTGAATCGCATGTTGGGCGGCAAAGGCGGCTCTGGCAACAGCGGCAGCTCCGGCTCTGGTAGCAATAGCAGTGGCTTTGGTGCGATTTTAGCCATCGCCGCCATTCTGGCGTTCGGTTACGTCCTGTACCAGTCGTTCTACACCGTAGATGAACAGGAGCGAGCGGTTGTGTTGCGCTTCGGCGAATTCAGTCGTACCGAAAACCCCGGCCTGCGTTTCAAAGTGCCTTTGATTGATTCGGCCACCAAAGTCCGCGTCACCAATGTGCGTTCCGCGCGTTCCAGCGGGCAGATGCTGACGCAAGACGAAAATCTGGTAACCGTGGATCTTCAGGTCCAGTACCGGGTTGGCGATGCGAAAGCCTACGTTCTGAATGTACGTGATTCGAACCAGGCGCTGGCCTTTGCAACCGACAGTGCTTTGCGTCACGAAGTGGGCAGTTCATCGCTGGATGATGTATTGACCGAAGGGCGTGCAGAGCTAGCGGTGCGCGTTGAACAGCGTCTGCAAAGCTTCTTGAAAGAGTACGGTACCGGTCTGGAAATTGTTCGGGTAAACGTTGAAAGCACTCAGCCGCCTGCGGCCGTGCAAGACGCTTTCCGTGAAGTTCAGCGGGCTCGTGAAGACGAGCAACGTGCGAAAGAAGAAGCCGAAACCTACCGCAACAAGATTGTTCCCGAGGCACGTGGTCAGGCTCAGCGTATGATTGAGGAAGCCAATGCTTACAAGGCCGAAGTGATTGAGCGGGCTCGCGGTGAAACCGCACGATTCAATCAGCTGTTGGCGGTGTACGAGCAGGCGCCGGTGGTCACGCGTGAGCGTATGTATATTCAAACCCTGGAACAGGTGTTGGGTAACAGCAGCAAGATCTTTGTCGACACAGAAAGTAGTGGGAACATGATGTACCTGCCTTTGGATAAGCTGACTCAGGGCCAGATGTCTAGCTCAGGCTCCCGTTCATCGCGGTCAGGTAATCAGCAAGTCGACGTTCAGTCGCTGACTGATCAGGTCCTGCAAGAGTTGCGCGCGCGTCAGGATGGAAACACTCGGAGGAGTAGATAAGTTATGGGACCTAAAGGTGTATTGGGCCTTGCAGGCGCTCTTATCGTCGTCCTGCTCGTGTTGTCTAGTGTGTTCATCATCCCCGAAACCCATCGCGGCGTGAAACTCCGCTTTGGTGAGTTGGTGCAAACCGATATTCAGGCCGGTATTCATTTCAAAGTGCCGGTGATTGATCAGATCCGGGAGTTTGATATCCGGGTGCTGACCATGGATCTGCCGTCACGGCAGTACCTCACCATCGAGAAAAAGCCGCTGGATGTGGACTCCTACGTGGCATGGAAAATCCGTGACGTTGACCAGTTCTACCGTGCAACCGGTGGTGATGAGCGCCGGGCGGAAAGCTTGATTCTGTCTCGTGTTGACAATGGTCTGCGTGACGAGTTCGGTGTCCGTACCATGCACGAGGTTGTATCCGGTCAGCGTGATGAGCTGATGCATGCCCTGAGAGATCGTGCGAACGAAACCGCGGTGAAAGAATTCGGTATCGAAATTCTTGATATTCGGGTTAAAGCCATCGAGTTCCCGGGTGCTGTCAGCGAAAACGTTTATCGCCGCATGGCGACCGAGCGGCACAAGCTGGCGCAGGAATTCCGTTCCCGCGGTTTGGAATTGGCGGAAGGAATACGTGCTGACGCAGATCGTCAGCAGACAGTAACCTTAGCTAATGCCTTTGCTGAAGCGGAAACCACTCGTGGTGAAGGCGACGGTGAAGCTGCTCGGATTTATGCCGAAGCTTATGGCAGCAATGAAGAGTTCTATAGCTTTTACCGTAGCTTACAGGCATACGAGAAAACCTTTGCTGGCAAGGATGACATCATGGTCATCGACTCCGACAGTGCGTTCATGAAGTTCCTGAAGGACCCGGCCGGCGCTAACTAAAACGCCTGGCTCGAAACGAAAACCGGAATACGTATGTGTTCCGGTTTTTTTGTGCCTGCCAAGGGTGTAGAATCCTTTCGGTTTTGTTTGGGCATTTATTTCTTCGCCCGGACATCCTGAACCCTGAGTCATTCCCGCTGGCACCTGAGCCAGTGACGGAAAAACGGACAACAGAATCTCATGACAGTATCTGATCGCTGGTTACTGCCAGATGGAGTCGAAGACATTCTTCCTCCGCTGGCCGGACGGATCGAGTCCCTGCGCCGGGATGTAATGGACACCTGCCAACGCTGGGGTTACCAACTGGTTATCCCACCCCTGATCGAGTACCTGGAGTCCCTGTTTACGGGAACCGGACACGACCTGGAGTTGCAAACGTTCAAGCTGACCGATCAACTCACCGGCCGCATGATGGGTGTGCGGGCCGACATGACGCCGCAAGCGGCCCGGATTGATGCGCATACGCTGGGTCAGGAAGGTATTACCCGCCTTTGCTACGCTGGCCACGTGCTGCATACCCGCCCACGCCATATGCTGACCGGGCGAACGCCGATTCAGGCAGGCTGCGAGTTGTTTGGCAGCACCTCGGAAGCGGCGGATCTGGAAATTATCAGCCTGATGCTGGAAGCCCTTCGGGTAGCCGGTTTGCCACGGGTGCATCTGGATCTGGCTCACGTGTCTATTTACGAAAGCCTGATTGCCAATTCCGGGTTTGATAAAGGCACCGAAGCGGCCGTTTTCGATGCGATGGCACGCAAGTCGGTTCCGGAACTCGACCAGTTGCTGGGCAACTGCGAACCCGGTTCGGCGGGCGCGCGCTTGCGTGATCTCGCTCGGGTCAGCGGTGGCGTAGAAGCGCTGGAACAGGCTCGTGAGATTTTGGGTGGCGCCTCCGAGGCGATGGATGCGGCATTGAATAAGCTCACCCGTGTGGTTGAGATGCTGAGTCGCGACTTTCCGGAAGTCAGTCTGGGCTTCGATTTCTGCGAGTTGCGTGGCTATAACTACCACACCGGTTTGGTGTTTGCGGCTTATGTCCCCGGACACGGCGACGCCGTTGCCAAGGGTGGTCGCTACGATGCCATTGGCAGTGATTTCGGGCGAGCCCGGCCAGCGACCGGCTTTAGTCTGGATATTCGCGCGTTGGTGGCTCTGGGCGAGCGTGTGCATCATCGTTCAGGCGCTATCTGGGCACCTGCGGTTGAAGATTCAGCCCTTGAAGGTGTGATTTCCGGCCTGCGAATGACCGAAACAGTGATTCGACAATTGCCGGGTGACGAACCTGCAAATCCCGCGTTGCAAGGTTGTGATCGTCAGCTGGTGAAAAAAGACGGGCAATGGGTTGTGGAAATGCTGGGCTGATTGTATCGCCGGTATTCAACGAATATTCCTGAGTAAATGTGCAAGGCGCGTTCCTTCGGGCCGCCTGATGTGAGAGAGAATCATGGGTAAAAATGTTGTTGTGCTGGGTACCCAGTGGGGTGATGAAGGTAAAGGCAAGATCGTTGACCTTCTGACAGAAAAAGTGGCGGCAGTGGTGCGCTTTCAGGGCGGTCACAATGCTGGCCACACACTGGTCATCGAGGGCAAGAAGACGGCCTTGCACCTGATCCCGTCTGGTATTCTGCGGAAAGATGTCCACTGCCTGATCGGTAACGGCGTTGTGCTGTCCCCGGAAGCGCTCCTGAAAGAAGTACGTGAACTTGAAGCCAACGGCGTTGCAGTTCGCGATCGCCTGAAGATCAGCTTGGCGTGCCCGATCATTTTGCGTACCCACGTTCGCATCGATCAGGCGCGTGAGCGGGCGAAGGGTGAAGACAAGATCGGCACCACTGGCCGTGGTATCGGACCGGCCTACGAAGACAAAGTGTCTCGCCGGGGTGTTCGCGTGGGCGACCTGCACAACATGGAAGACTTTGAAGTTAAGCTTCGCGAGATCATGTCGTACCACAACTTTGTGCTGACAGAATATTTCAAAGAAGAAGCGGAAGACATCGACGCGGCCTTGGTTGAACTGAAGCAGATGGCGGAAGAGATTCTGCCGATGGCGGCTGACGTAACCGATATCCTGCATGGCCACCGCAAGCGCGGCGAGCACATTCTGTTCGAAGGCGCTCAGGGTTCTTTGCTGGACATTGACCTCGGTACCTACCCGTACGTTACTTCGTCTAACACCACCGCAGGTGGCACGGCGACCGGTTCCGGCTTTGGTCCTCTGTACCTGGATTACGTGCTGGGTATTACCAAGGCTTACACCACACGTGTGGGTTCAGGACCGTTCCCGACAGAGTTGTTTTGCGACATGGGTGAACACCTGGCGGTTAAAGGTAACGAAGTTGGCACCACGACTGGCCGTTCCCGTCGTTGTGGTTGGTTCGATGCTGTCGCTCTGCGTCACGCGATTCAGATCAACAGTGTGTCTGGTATCTGCCTGACCAAGCTGGACGTTCTAGACGGCCTGGAAACCGTGAAGGTTTGTGTCGGCTACAAAACGCCGCACGGAGAAATTACCCGTCCGCCGATTGGCTGCGACACCTTCAAGGACATTGAGCCGATCTTCGAAGAGCTGCCGGGCTGGAGCGAAAGCACGTTCGGTCTGACGTCGATCGAGGAACTTCCGGAGAACGCGAAAGCGTATATCCGCTTCCTGGAAGAGCAGATCGAAGCGCCGATCGACATTATCTCTACTGGTCCGGACCGCGTAGAAACCATCACTCTGAGGCACCCGTTCGGGGAATAAGCGTCAGAGTCAAAAAAACCGCCTTTAGCGTGAGCTTCTGGCGGTTTTTTTACGCCTTGAAGGTTTGATCAGGGCTTCTCGGCAATGATCGTTGCCCGTTTCGGGCCGGGGTAACCTTCAATGGTTTTAGTCGGATCATTGGGATCCAGAAAGTCGGCCAGCGAGTTATACCGCATCCAGTCGGTTTGCCGTTGTTCTTCCGTCGTGGTGTCGCTGACATCCACGACTCGGGCGTTGCGGAAGCCAGCTCGTTCGAGCCAGCGAATCAGTGTCGGGCAACTGGGTAAGAACCAGACGTTGCGCATCTGCCCGTAACGATCTTCCGGCATCAGGCTGAAACCTTCAGGGCCATCCACAACCAGGGTTTCCAGCACCAGTTCGCCGCCCCGGCGCAAGGTGCCTTTCAAATCCAGCAGGTGGTCAATTGGGGAGCGCCTGTGGTATAGCACGCCCATGGAGAAGGTGGTGTCGAAGTGTTCAAGATTGTCCGGCAGATCTTCCATGCGAATGGGTAAGAGATCTACCGGAACGTCTCCGAGGTAACCTTTGACCGCCAGAAACTGAAACATAAACAGCAGCCCGGGATCGATGCCAACAACCTGCCGGGCACCGGCGCCCGCCATGCGCCAGCAGTGATAACCCGAGCCGCAACCGACATCGAGAATGGTGCGTCCTTTCAAGTCCGCAAGGTGAGGCGAAACCCGGTCCCACTTCCAGTCTGACCGCCATTCGGTGTCCACGTGGGTGCCGAAAAAATTGAAAGGGCCTTTCCGCCAGGGCATTAAGCCGCGTAAACCCTGCTCGAGATTTTCGGCGTCCTGTTCGCTTAACGGTTGCTCTGAGGTTACGGTCACGGCTGACGAATTCAGTTCTACTTTCGCCGGGAGATCTGACGGCAAGGCCTGGAGGGCTGCGTGCCAGCGCGCCATATCACCGTGTGGGTTGTCTTCGAAACGGCGGATCAGCTGAGCCGTCAAAACCTCGGCCCAGGCTGCCTGATCACTGTTGTTGAGGGAGTCGATAAACGGCGAGAAATGTTCGCGCCAGTCGAAAGCAGGCATAGGTTTCGTGGTATCCGGTAATTAAGAGTTCTTGATGGCCAGCATGGAAACAAAATTGAAACACTGATACCACACCAGCACCTGATCAAACCCGGTATCCAGCAGCCGTTGTTTGTGGGTGTTCAGGGTTTCGGGAATCATGATGTTTTCGATTGCAGCGCGTTTTTGGCTGATCTCCAGATCGGAGTAGCCGTTGGCGCGTTTAAACTCATGATGCAGCTGCGTCTGGGTGTTCTGTTCCGAATCGGATTCGAAGCGGATCTTTTCGGACAGAATCAGTACGCCGCCCGGCAAGGCGGCATCGGCGATTCGTGCCAGCAAATCCTTTCGCTTCTCAGGCGGGACGAACTGCAGCGTAAAGTTCAAAGTGGTGACTGAAGCCCGGCTGAGCTCGGTGGTCAGAATGTCTTCGCAGCGCAGGGTAACCGGCAACTCGTGATCGTCGAGAGCCACGTAATGCTCGCAGCGTTCGATCATGGCGCTGGAGTTGTCGACACCCACCAAAGTGCAATCGGTGTGGGGGATGCCGTGCCGCATGGCCAGGGTAGAAGCGCCCAGTGAACAGCCCAGGTCGTAGCAGTGAGAGCCGGGCTGTACGTATTGTTCGGTAATTACCTCAATCATCGGGATGATTGTGGTGTAGCCGGGTACGGATCGACGAATCATGTCAGGAAACACCCGAGCTACCGAGGCATCAAAGCGAAAATCTTCAGGGTTTCGCTCGGTGGCGAACAACCGGTCGGTCATCTGTGGCGCGGGGCTCGGTTTTTTATCGCTCATCACTGTCTCCGACTTTGGGTTTTGCCGGATCTTGATCGGTGGGTGAAGGGCGGGCGCAGCGAACACCTCGGTTCTTGTAATCGACCAGAATACCGCGGAACGATGGGTCTACATCGGCGGCGATGGCAAGGTAGCCGTTTTCACAGACAGCGTGCAGCCCGGAGGGCTTGCGAGACATGCGGAATGCTTCGCCAGGTTTTACGTGGATGGCCTGAAAATCACCAACGGGAACATGATCTTTGTTGTCTGAGTGTTTGATTTTTCCGCCGACCTCCAGTGCCGTGACTGTGCCGATGATGGCAATCACCGCAGTCACAATAAGGGCACGCGCCGAATAGCGGTTTTCACGTTCGCTCATGGTTACCTCTTTGAAACGTCAGTATTCAGAATTGCCCCGGAAGCGTCAGAGCGGGCTCTTGCAGGGCAGACAGTTGTTCGCGCAGAGACAGGATTTGGTCAGACCAGAAACGCGGCTGTGCAAACCATGGGAAAAAACGCGGGAACGCGGGGTCTTGCCAGCGCCGCGCCAGCCAGGCGCAGTGGGCGATTTGCCGATAGCAGCGCAAAGGTTCGATCAAATGCCGTTCCCGGCGATCAAAATCCCGGAAGGTTTCGTAGCCCTCAAGCAGCTCGCCCAACTGGCTGCCGCGTTCATTTGCTTCACCGTTCAACAGCAGCCACATATCTTGCACCGCGGGGCCGGTGCGGCAGTCGTCCAGATCAACAAACAGCATGGCTTCGTCACGGCAAAGAATGTTGCCTGCGTGACAATCCCCGTGGATTCGGAGCGTGTTTACATCGCCAGCGTTTTCCATACGCTGCTTGCAGCCATCGATTAAATCCGGGATCAGGCTGTCCCAGGCGGGCCGAAGGTCATCCGGAATCCAGCCGCCGTTAACGAGCAAGGCGTTGTGTTCCTCCAATCCCCGAATCAGGTCAAACTCCGGCCGGTGCTCGAAGGTTTTGGTTGCGCCCAGATTATGGATTTGGCCCAGCCATTGGCCAAGGCGATAGAGTGTATCCGTCACGCTGGTGTCGGGTGCCTGGCCGCCCCGTTGAGGAAACACCGAAAAACGGAAGTCGCCATGGTGACCTAATGACTCGCCGTTGCGCAGTGCCAGTGGTGCGACTACGGGAATGTCGGCCGCTTGAAGCTCGAGTGTAAATTCGTGTTCTTCGCGAATGGCGGCATCCGACCAGCGACCGGGGCGGTAGAATTTCACGATAACGGGAGGGCCGTCGTCCAGCCCGATCTGGTACACCCGGTTTTCATAACTGTTCAACGCAAACAGCCGCCCACTGACAGGGAAACCGGCTTCTTCCATGGCATCCAGAATAGTTTCCGGTGTCAGGCTGTCGTACGGATGTGGCGAAGCGGTTATGTCAGAAGGCTCATGTTGCATAGTATTCAGAAGGCCGAATTTTGTTGAGATTTCATGAATTGCAGGTGATACCAGTTTTCATCCAGCTCCCAGCGCACACGATTGATGCTTGGTGACGCCAGCACAATATCGCCGGCCCGGGCCTGCACCTGAGCCAGCTCGCGTTCGGCTTTTTGCCAGTCCCGATGGGTGTCAGTCAAATGTTTCATGCCCGGAAACACCACCGATAACGCCTGTTGCGTTGACAGGGTGTGGGACCGAAGCGAGCTGATGGTGGCTGTATCCCCTTCTACTCTCAGTACCCGGTGTTGATAGGGGTAACTGGATACCACTTTGTCCGCTTTAAGCTGATCGTTCAGGCTGGTGACTTCAAAGCCACGCCAAGCGATCCAGCCGACAAATAGTGCGGCGACGATCATTACCGTAAGAAACTGCTTCCTGTCGGACATTGCCCAATGCTCCGTGCATCCGTTGCGCTTGGGGTAAAGTATAACGGTTCTGAAAGCTCAGGTAATGTAACGCAGGGTTATCTGCGGTAATTTCAGACCGTGGATCGAAGAACGGGACGGAAAAGTGGATTACGAAAGCTACAAAGTGCAAACCGTCGTGATAGGCGCCGGCGTGGTTGGGTTGGCGATTGCCCGGGAACTGGCTCGTTCGGGGCGCGAGGTGTTGGTGCTGGAAAGCGGGCCGCGATTTGGTGAAGGAATATCGTCCCGCAACAGCGAAGTGATTCATGCCGGTATCTACTATCCGACCGATTCTTTGAAAGCCAGGTTTTGCGTGCGGGGGCGGGCGTTGCTGTACGACTATTGCGCCAGCAGAAAGGTGGGGCACCGTAAATGCGGCAAATGGATTGTGGCCACCGATGAAAATCAGTTGGTGCGGCTCGATTCGATTCGCCGACAGGCGGAGGCAAATGGAGTTTCCCTGCACCCCGTTGAAAGTGATGCGATAACCGCGCACTGTCCGGAAGTGCGGGCCGCCGGGGGCTTGTGGTCCTCGCAGACCGGTATTATTGATACCCACGGCTTGATGCTGTCGTTGTTGGGTGAGTTGGAAGACACCGGCGGACAACTGGTGCTGAACAGCCGGGTAGTTGCCGTGGAAAGTGTATCGGATGGCCACCGTCTTACCGTAGAAGGGGACGCTTTGGTGACCTTGACAGCCGAAGAGGTCGTGAACGCCGCAGGGTTGGGTGCTCCGGGGCTTGCACATAACTGGTTGGGGTTACCGGACGCTGCCAGGCTCAGGCAATGGCTGGCCCGTGGCGTGTATTTCAGCTACAGCGGGAAACACCCGTTCAATCATTTGATGTATCCCTTGCCGGAGCCGGGTGGGCTGGGTGTGCATCTAACGCTGGATCTGGCCGGGCAAGCCCGTTTCGGGCCCGACGTTGAATGGGTTGATGCAATAGATTTCACCGTGGCCCCCGAACGGCTTCGCGCTTTTGCAGAGGGCATTCGCCAGTGGTGGCCGTCGCTCGATGCTCACCGGCTTCAACCCGCCTATGCCGGTATTCGACCTAAACTTGTGGGGCCGGAGGGCGGTTTTGCGGATTTCCGGATCGACGGGCCCGAGGTTCATGGTCTTGCCGGCGTGGTTCATCTTTACGGCATCGAATCGCCGGGGCTGACCTCCTGTCTCGCTATCGCCGAATACGTTAAACAGCAGTTGAGTTAACCGGGCGTGCGGGCCAAAGCCCAGATTTGAATGTCCCGGGCGCCGGCTTCGGACAGTGCTTTGGCGAGCGCCCTTGTGGTTGCACCCGTTGTCACCACATCGTCGATAATCGCGACCCGCTCCGGAATGGGTTCGCAAACCTCGAATACCAATCGCAAATTGCTCAATCGAGCCTCTCTGTTGAGGCCCCTTTGGGCTCGCACGTTGCGTTTTCGCTGAACAGCACGGCTCCCGACCGGGACCCCAAGGCGTTGACCCAGATATTCGGCAATATCCTGTGATTGATTGAATCCACGCCGCCATCGACGTTGCCAATGCATGGGGGCAGGGATCAGCAACTCCGGGAGTTCTGAGTCGGCCAGAGTGTTCTCGAGGTAGTCACTGAAATCTGCAAGCAGTGGTCGGGCGAACTTACGTTGGCCAAGGTATTTGTAGCGGCCGATCATGCTGTCTACTGGAAACTGATAACGCCAGGGGATCAGTGAGCGTGTAAACGGGGGCGGTTGCGTAAGACATTCGCCGCAGTGCTTGACGGGGCCGTCAAAGGGGAGGGGTAGGGCGCAGGTTTCGCACCGCAGTCGGTTGTGGGGAAGGTCGGCGCGGCAAGGTGGGCACAGGCCTTGGAGTGCCTGTTTACTCAAGCAGGTGACGCAGCGGCCGGTGGTCGCTTCTCTGTTAACCAAGTAGTCCAATAAGGTTGACAGCGCTTTCAGTCTGTTTATCATCGTGGTTTATCCGTAAACCAAATACCTTGCGAAGGTTAACAGGACTTGAACATGACTGCTACTGCACTGCGACACGACTGGAGCCTTCAGGAGGCTCAAGCGCTTTTTAATCTCCCGTTTAACGATCTCTTGTTCCGCGCTCAGTCGGTGCACCGGGAACATTTTGACCCGAACGAAGTGCAGGTCAGTACGTTGCTTTCGATTAAGACCGGCGCTTGCCCGGAGGACTGTAAATACTGCCCTCAGAGCGGGCATTACAACACCGGTCTGGAGAAAGAAAAACTGTTGGAGATTGAAAAGGTTGTCGCGGAGGCGCGCGCTGCGAAGCAAAAGGGCGCGTCGCGGTTTTGTATGGGGGCGGCCTGGCGCAGCCCGGCAAAGAAAGATATGCCGTACGTTTTGGATATGGTTCAGCAGGTGAAGTCGCTGGGGCTGGAAACCTGCATGACGCTGGGCATGCTGAAAGAAGAAGAGGCCAAGGAGTTGGCGGAAGCCGGTCTGGATTATTACAACCATAACCTGGATACCTCCGAGAAGTATTACAACCACATTATTACTACCCGCACCTATCAGGATCGTCTGGATACGCTGGATAACGTGCGCAAAGCCGGTATGAAGGTTTGCTGCGGCGGGATTCTGGGCATGGGTGAGGACGAAGATGACCGTGTGGGCTTGTTGGTTCAGTTGGCCAATTTGCCACAGCATCCGGAGAGTGTGCCGGTGAATATGCTGGTGAAGGTGAAGGGGACGCCGCTGGAAGATGTGGAGGATCTGGAGCCGTTTGATTTTATCCGGATGATTGCGGTGGCGCGGATTATGATGCCTGCCTCTCATGTTCGTTTGTCGGCTGGTCGCGAGCAGATGAATGAGCAGATGCAGTCGCTGTGTTTCCTGGCGGGTGCGAATTCGATTTTTTACGGCGAGAAGTTGCTGACGACGTCTAACCCGGAGGCGGATGCGGATATGCAGTTGTTCCGTAAGCTGGGCATTCGTCCTGAGCAGCGGGAGCAGTGTGCCACCGAGGAACAGCAGGAAGAGGAGTTGGCCGAAGCGGTTGAGTATGAGGCTACGCGTCACATGTTTTATGACGCTTCTCGGGAATCTGCCTGATTTCAGGCTTTGGTGGCGTGTGAAGGTCTGGCGCTGCTTTTCGGGACACGCTACGAGCACATCCATGTGCGCTTGTTTCAGGCCGTCCTTGGCCTTCAACAGTCCCGAAAAGCAGCGCCAGACCTTCACTCCAAATCTGATCGGGGAGTCAGTTGCCAATTCTGACTCCTTTTTACCCGGATTTTCATTGCCCTGACCTTTTGGTGTGTCGTCTTTATGCGCGATTTTGCCCACGAGATTGAACAACGGAAACGCGCGGGTCTGTACCGGACCCGACGTTTGGTTTCTGGCCCGCAACAGCCGGAGTTAACCGCAGATGGTCGGGCGTTGCTGTCGTTCTGCAGCAACGATTATCTGGGCCTCGCCAATCACCCCAACAATATTGAAGCGCTGAAGAACGCCTTGCCCGAGACCGGGTTGGGTGGGGCTGCGTCTCACCTTGTGTGTGGTCATCATGACGCTCATCACCGCTTGGAAGAACGGTTGGCGGATTTTACCCGGCGCAGCAGCGCATTGTTCTTTTCCACCGGCTATATGGCAAATGTGGGTGTGATTTCGGCGCTGGTGGGGCGGGGCGATACGGTGTTTTCGGATCGACTGAACCATGCCTCCATCATCGATGGCTGTATTCTTAGCCGGGCTCGGGTCCGGCGCTATGCCCACGGGGATGTTGAAGCGCTGGAAACGATGTTGGCAGATACTTCGGGGCACAAGGTTGTGGTCACCGACGGGGTGTTCAGCATGGATGGCGATGTGGCGCCATTGAAGGCATTGGCGCGAGTCTGTAAGGCCCACGATGCTTTGTTGATAGTGGACGATGCCCACGGCATTGGCGTGCTGGGGCCACAGGGGCGGGGCAGTGTGCTGGAGGCGGGGCTGTCGGAGGATGAGGTGCCGGTTTTGATTGGTACGCTCGGCAAGGCGGTGGGTACCAGTGGTGCTTTTGTCGCGGGTCCGGCGCTCTTGATGGATTATCTGGTGCAGAAAGCTCGAACGTATATATACACCACAGCGATGCCGCCGGCGATGGCGGCTGCGACCTGCGCGAGCTTGGATCTGATTGAGGTCGATGATCAACGGCGGGCACACCTGAATGGGTTGATCGCGCGTTTCCGCGAAGGCGCGCAGGCGTTGGGTTATGAGCTGATGCCGTCTTATACGCCGATTCAGCCGATCATGATTGGCGGCAATGAGGAGGCTTTGGCGTTGAGTCAGGCCTTGGAGCAGCAAGGCGTGATGGTGACGGCTATTCGGCCGCCGACGGTGCCTGAGGGGCAGGCTCGCCTGCGGGTGACCTTGAGTGCTGCCCACAGCGAGGCGCATGTTGCTCGTTTGTTGGCGGCTCTTTCAGAGTGTCGGGTGTTGCGTGATTTAAGTGATTCGGAGCAGGTGGCAGCCCTATGAATATGTTTAATGATCTGACCACGGCCTCTGCCACGGATGGCGGTACCGGAACCAAGGCATCGATTGCCTCGGGGTTTGGTGGTGCCAGCCAAACGTATGACAGTGCGTCTCGATTGCAAAAGGCGATGGGCGACACGCTGTTGTCGCGCATTCCCGAATCTTTCAGACCGGAGTCTGTTCTTGATTTGGGCTGCGGCACCGGTTGGTTTACCCGGAAGCTGACGGCACGATTTCCCGAGGCTCGGGTTACGGGTGCGGATTTATCTCCGGGTATGTTGGCGCAAGCTGAAGCGGCTACCGACCGCGCTGATGTTAACTGGCTGAATGCCGATGCAGAGCAGTTGCCGCTGGCGGACCAGAGTGTTGACCTGGTGTTCAGCAATCTGATGGTGCAATGGAGCCAACAGCCCGAGGTTGTGCTGGCGGAATGTCAGAGGGTGCTGCGTCCGGGTGGTCTGTTAGTGATGTCTACGCTGGTGGATGGTACGTTGCGAGAGCTCAAGCAAGCGTGGGCGAAAGCCGACCCGGGGCAGCCACACGTCAATCGATTTGTGCCGGCGGAGCATTGGCGCAGCCTGACGAGGGCAACGTTGACGGGGTCAGAGCTTGCGTTATCGCCAATTCGTTTGCGCTATGACACACCCATGGCGCTCAATCGGGAACTCAAACATTTGGGAGCCGTGTTCAAAGGGGAAGAAAGGCGCCGGACAGTGACCGCTCCGGGGCGTTTCCGCGCGATGTGCAGGGCCTATCCGGGCGTTCGGTCTGGTCAGGTTTTCGCGACTTACGAGGCCGGTTGGTTGTATTGGCAAAAGCCCACAGCAGGATAAACACGATGGCAAAGAAAACATACTTCGTAACGGGTACTGATACCGAGGTGGGTAAAACCATCGTCAGTGCGTCGATTCTCGAGGCTGCCAAGGCGCAGGGCAAACGTACCATTGCCATGAAGCCAATCGCTTCGGGCTGTGAGCAAACACCGGAAGGCCTTCGTAATGAAGATGCGCTGATGCTGCAAGCCGCGGTTACGGAAACCGTGGCTTACGATGTGATTAATCCAGTTGCCTTGGAGCCCGCGATTGCGCCTCATGTCGCGGCGGTTCAAGCGGGTAAGCAGATCAGTTCCCAACGTTTGATCGGTTTTTGTCGCGGTCTGCAGATGCAGCCCGCGGACGTGATGCTTATCGAAGGGGCTGGAGGTTGGCGGGTGCCGTTAAATGATCGCGAAACCTACGCGTCGGTGCCCCGTGAGATGGGCTTGGGCGTGATCATGGTGGTGCCGCTGAAACTTGGCTGTATCAATCATGCGATGCTGACGGCAGAAGCTATTCGTGCAGATGGTTTAACCGTGGCTGGTTGGGTCGCAAACCACCCCGAAGCCGACCCGATGAGCTGTGAAGAAGAAACCCTCAATTATTTGGTTGCGCATCTTGAGGCGCCCTGTTTGGGCGTTTTGCCCTATGTGGGCGAAGTGCCAGTGGCGGATTTGCCCTCAGTGTTGGCCCGTTATCTAAATGTGTCTCCGTTGTTTGAAAATTAACCAGATTTGTGCGTTAATTGAGCCAATTGTCTGCCACGGGGAATTGGCTCCATGATCAATAACACTCTCGGTATCGGTATTCAGGGCATCCAGGACGGCATAGTCGGGATGGATAACGCCGCCCGAAAAATTGCCCGGGGTGGCGCAGATGGTCCGCAGGGAAGTGCAGAAGGGGCCGGTAATCTTGCTGAGCCTATGATCGAGCTGAATCTCTACAAGCGCAGTGTTGAGGCCTCGGCACAGGTGGTTAGAACCGCTGACGAAACCATAGGCACCCTGTTGGATATCAAGGTCTGATCAACGGGCACGGCCGTGAACATACCCCCACAAATTTCTCCAGTTTATCCCTCGGTAGGCTCTGTCTCAGCGGCAGGTGCCGTTGGCCCTGTGGTCGCTGGTTCAGCGACCGCTCCGGGTGAACAACCCACTGAGGGTGAAAATCGTTCGATACGCGCTTCGGAACAGGCTTCCGAAGACAAATCGTCCGGCTCATCTACCGAAAAATCCGAGCAAGAAAACGAAAATCCCCAAGGGTTGACCGAGTCCGAGCTGAAACAGCTTGCTGAGCTCAAAGCCCGGGATCGGGAAGTGCGCGCTCACGAGGCGGCCCACCAAGCAGTGGGAGGGCAGCACGCCGGCGCGATTTCATACTCCTATGAGCGTGGCCCTGATGGCGCTCAATACGCGGTCGGCGGGGAAGTGCCTATCGATGTATCGCCAGTGGCGGGCGACCCCCAGGCAACAATTGAAAAAATGCGTGTTGTTCGCGCGGCCGCCATGGCCCCGGCCCAACCCTCGTCGCAAGATCGTGCCGTGGCCGCGCAAGCGATGCAAACCATGCTGCAGGCACAGGTGGAACTGGCCAGTGGTGAGGGGGAGAGCGCCAGTATTGATGGCCGGGCTGAGGACATCGGACAAGTTCAAAGGCCTCAGGATAGTCAGTCCCGCCAAGCCACAGAGGCGTATCAAAATGTATCCGCTATGCAGGGTTATGGGTTCGACTCGGACGCTGCCACTTCGATTTTCATTTGACACACCCCTCAAGATAAAGCCCTGAACGCGATAGGCATATCGCCTTTTCTCCTCTCTGTTTGTTACGTTTGTGAACACAAAGCCCGACAAAATTGACTCAATTCTCTTGACAATTCTGTGCTCCAAAACGTATGTTTCAAACAAGTGTTTAATTAAGGCTGTGGAGCACGAGCTTCGCGGTGTTTGAGCAAACCACGGTATAGCTGCAACAACTTCAGCTGCAACCAACATTGAGGTGGATTCAATGCCTGAGTACAAAGCGCCCCTGCGTGATATCAAATTTGTAATGAACGAGCTGCTCGACAGCGAGACCCACTACGCCAATTTGGAAGGCGCTGAAGACGCAACTCCGGATATGGTCGATGCCATCATCCAGGAAGGTGCAAAGTTTGCTGAACAGGTACTGTCTCCGCTGAACGCGGTAGGTGACCGTGAAGGTTGTACCTGGAGCGAAGACGGCGTTAAAACGCCGACTGGCTTTAAAGAAGCGTACGACCAGTTTGTTGAAGGCGGCTGGCCATCACTGGCGGCCGACGCTAACTATGGCGGCCAGGGCCTGCCAGACTCTCTCGGCATCGTGATGAGCGAGCTGAACGGTACTGCTAACTGGTCTTGGGGCATGTACCCGGGCCTGAGCCACGGTGCAATCAACACCCTGGAAGCGCACGGTACTGAAGAGCAGAAGCAGACTTACCTGACCAAAATGATCAGCGGTGAGTGGACCGGCACCATGTGCCTGACCGAAGCGCACTGTGGTTCTGACCTGGGCACCCTGCGTACGAAAGCAGAGCCTAACGCAGACGGTTCTTACAGCATTTCCGGTACCAAGATCTTTATCTCGGCCGGTGAGCACGATATGACCGAGAACATCATTCACATCGTACTGGCTCGTCTGCCGGGTGCACCTGAAGGTACCAAGGGCATTTCCCTGTTTATCGTACCTAAGTGCCTGCCGAACGAAGACGGTTCTGCGGGTGAGCGCAACGCTGTTTCTTGTGGCTCTATCGAGCACAAGATGGGTATCCACGGCAACGCAACCTGCGTAATGAACTTCGACGGCGCCAAAGGCTGGCTGATCGGACCTGAGAACAAAGGTCTGAACTGCATGTTCACCTTCATGAACACCGCGCGTATCGGTACAGCTATCCAGGGTTTGGGCGCAGCTGAACTGGCGTTCCAGGGCTCATTGGCTTACGCCAAAGACCGTCTGGCCATGCGTTCACTGAGTGGCGCGAAGAACCCGGAAGGCATCGCTGACCCGATCATCGTTCACCCAGACGTGCGTCGCATGCTGCTGACTCAGAAAGCCGTTGCTGAAGGTGCTCGTGCCCTGATCTACCTGACTGCGCAAAAAGCAGACCTCGTGGCTCGTGGCAAGACTGACGAAGAGCGCAAGACAGCCGACGAAGCGCTGGGCTTCCTGACCCCGATCGCCAAAGCCTTCCTGACCGAAATCGGTTACGAAGCTGCGAACCTGGGTATGCAGGTATTTGGTGGTCACGGTTTCATCTCCGAATGGGGTATGGAGCAGAACGTACGTGATGCCCGTATCGGCATGATCTACGAAGGCACTACCGGCATTCAGGCGCTGGATCTGTTGGGCCGTAAGGTTCTGATGACTCAGGGCGAGTCTCTGAAGACCTTCACCAAGCAAGTTCACGTGTTCTGCAAAGAAAACGCAGACAACGAGCAGCTGAAGCAGTTCATCGAGCCGCTGGCAGCAATCAACAAAGAGTGGGGCGACCTGACCATGAAAGTGGGCATGGCCGCTATGAAGAACCGTGAAGAAGTAGGTTCTGCCTCCGTTGACTACCTGATGTACTCCGGTTACGCCGTGTTTGCGTACCTGTGGGCTCAGATGGCCAAAGTTGCTCAGGAAAAGCTGGAGCAAGGCACGACTGAAGAAGCGTTCTACACTGCGAAGCTGCAGACTGCTCGCTTCTACTTCACCCGCATGCTGCCGCGTACCAAGACTCACGCTGCCACCATGCTGGCCGGTGCAGACACTCTGCTGGATATGCCGGAAGAAAACTTCGCCCTTTAAGGCTGAGGTTGCTATCTGATTGATAGTGCAAAAAAAGCCCGTTCTCTGTGAAGAGGCGGGCTTTTTTCATGAGTTTGAGGCCAGTATTAAGGTAGAATACCGAGCATAGAATAATAACCTTGATACGGACACATTGCCGATCGGGCGGACGTCGCTGAGCCTTCCAATGAGGGCCATTGTCAAAGCATGCCCCCGAAGAGACTGACTGATTTTCTGGAGAGTTATACATGGCTGATTATCAAGCCCCCCTTCGTGATATGAGTTTCGTTCTGAACGAAATGTTTGATGCGCCTGCTTTGTGGGCTTCACTGCCAAGAATTGCCGAAAACGTTGATCCGGAAACGGCCGATGCCATTTTGGAAGAAGCTGGAAAAATCACCGGCGGCGTTCTGGCCCCTCTGAACCGCGAAGCCGACGAACAAGGTTGTAAGTGGGACGAAGGCGAAGTAACCAGTCCGGAAGGTTTCAAAGAGGCCTACCAAACCATCGTAGAAGGTGGCTGGAATGGACTGGGTGGCAACCCGGAATTCGGCGGCATGGGCATGCCCAAAACACTGGTCGCGCAATTTGAAGAAATGATGCAGGGCGCCAACATGGCGTTCGGCCTGGCACCCATGCTGACCGCTGGTGCCTGCCTGGCGTTGAACGCCCACGGCAGCCAGGAGCTGAAAGAAAAATACCTGCCGAACATGTACTCCGGTGTATGGTCCGGCGCCATGGACCTGACCGAGCCCCACGCCGGTACTGATCTGGGCATCATTCGCACCAAAGCAGAGCCAAACGACGACGGCTCCTTCAATATCACCGGCACCAAGATCTTCATCACTTGGGGCGAGCACGACATGGCGGAGAACATCATCCACCTGGTGCTGGCTAAGCTGCCGGATGCGCCTAAAGGTCCGAGGGGTATCTCCTTGTTCCTGGTTCCGAAGTTCATGGTTAACGACGACGGCTCACTGGGCGAGCGCAACCAGTTCAGCTGTGGCTCCATTGAAAAGAAAATGGGCATCAAAGGTTCCGCTACCTGTGTGATGAACTTTGATGGCGCCAAAGGTTGGTTGGTCGGCGAAGAAAACAAAGGCCTGAACGCCATGTTCACCATGATGAACTACGAGCGTCTGGGTGTGGGTATTCAAGGCATCGGTGCTGCTGAAGCCTCTCTGCAAAGCGCTCGTGAATACGCCAACGAGCGTATCCAGAGCCGTGCGCCGACTGGCGCCCAGCAGCCAGAAAAAGCCGCAGACCCGATTCTGGTACACCCGGATGTGCGTCGCATGCTGCTGACCATGAAGAGCTACGTTGAAGGCGGCCGTGCTTTCTCTACCTACGTCGCCAAGTGGCTGGACATCTCCAAGTACTCCGACAACGACGAACAGCGCAAACACGCAGAAGGCATGGTTGCTTTGCTGACGCCGGTTGCCAAAGCCTTCCTGACCGACCGTGGTCTGGAAACCACCATCATTGGCCAGCAGGTCTTCGGTGGCCACGGCTTTATCCGCGAGTGGGGTCAGGAGCAGCTGGTTCGTGACTGCCGCATCACCCAGATCTACGAAGGCACCAACGGTATCCAGGCTATGGACCTGATGGGCCGTAAAGTCGTAGCGAGCCAGGGCAAGTTGTTTGAACTCTTCGCAGAAGACGTTAGCGCATTCATCGAAGAAAACAGCAGCGATGAAGCCTTGCGCCCCTACCTCGAGCCGCTGGCGGCTTCACTGGAGCGACTGTCTGACACCACCGAGCACGTCATCAAGCAGGCTGCTGAAAACCCCAACGCCATCGGCGCTGCGGCAGTCGACTACCTGGACATGTTCGGTTACACCGCACTGGCCTATATGTGGGTAAAAGCCGTTAAAGCGGCTGCACCGAAAGCAGAAGGCGACACTTCCGGTTTCTACACCGGTAAGCTGAAAACAGCACGTTTCTACTTCGAGCGTTTGCTGCCGAAAGCCGTGTCACTGGCTGAAGGTATCCGTAGTGGCAGCGATGCCATGATGGCGCTGGATGCTAACGAAATCTAAAACGATTTCGTCAGTCCAGAAAGTGAAAAAGCAGGCCCAAGTGGCCTGCTTTTTTGTGGATGCTTACGCGGAAGTTTGGTGGCGTTCGGGAACTGCTTTCCAAAACCTTGCGTAGCCATGGATGGCGAAGCAGAGCGTACATGGACGTATTCACAGCGTGTTTTGGAAAGCAGTTCCCGAACGTCACCTACTCCCAAAGTTTAGGTCACAGGCGGTTAATCAGGTCAGGGTTGGTCACAAATGGATTCTCATTACCCTGAATCTCTGCAACCCTGCGATGCCGAGTCAGTTCTCTATCATCTGGCGGATCAAGCTTGCTCCAGCTTTGGAATACCGGAGTCGCCCCCAGCCACGGCAAACCATAAGTATCCACCATGTAGGCCATGGTACGAGCAACATCACCCTTAATGCGCTCTGCCGGCTCAAAGAACTGATTATTCGTGCGAATACCGCACTCATCCCGATCAATCGCCGGACTCAAATCCTCATAACGCGCCGTCCGGCGCTTCAGCTCAACGCGACTACGAACCGGCACCATATTGTGCAAATCCGACGCAATCTGCCGATAGCGATTGTCCCGCTTACACTGTGACTTCGTACCGCAATCCAAGGCAGAACGAATATCGGCGAGCGGATAAATGTGCCCGTCGGTCATCACAAAACCTTTGGATTTAAACGGCTCATTGCAGAAAAAAGACGAACCGCCGTCCGCATAAAGATTGCCCCAAAACTCATTCTTCACCACCGATTCAGGATCACTGAATCGAGTGTTCTGGGCGATCACCATGCCTGTTGAAAGAGCGATAGCAAGTGTCGTGGGTATGGCTATTATTTTTTTCATGGTCCATGTGCCTCACATCGTACATCGAGTGCCTGGGCCAATTAGAGAACTGGCTGATGGCTAAATGAACAGTTCGCCGAAATTATGACAGTGTGATCATTTATTAATGTGAAGTATGACACAGTGGTGGTTTCGCGGAAGCGCGTTTGGCCTGATTAATGTGTATGTTTGTTACACATTTCTCAGTTGGCACCGGCGAGCAGAGCCGACAGATCCCTGAGGTGATGCCATGGCGGAAGGTCGCCGTATCCCTTGGCCGCGCGGTCGGTGATACCGCAAAGCTGAATGGCGCGATGCAATTGAGCCAGGCTGAGCCTGCGTGCGGCGTGCTGAATAGCCCCCGCTCGCTTGGGCTGGAATACCCCCCGCTTTTTCAGAAAACCGGCCGGATTATCACCGGGAGGCAGGGCGGTTTTCAGCTCGATGATCAGATGCAGATCCCGAACCAGCACGCTGAGCAGGCCCAGCGGGTTTTCGCCTTCCTGTTGCAGGATGCCGATGATCTTTCCAGCATGTGCTGCTTTCCCGGCTAGAAGCTCAGTAACCAGCTCGAAACCGTTGAACCGGGCGCTGTCTTGTACCGCCATCTCTATGGTTTCTTCATCGATGGTTTTGCCATCAGACAGCAGGGTCAGCCGGTCCAGCTCTTGGCTCGCGGCAAGAAGGTTGCCTTCCAAACGTTCAGCCAACATCGCCAAAGCCCCACGGGTAATGTGCAGGCCCTGATTGCTGGCCCGCTGTTGCAGCCAGCCGGTAAATTTGTCCGAATCGACAGGCCAAACCGGCACGTGCACACCATTGGCCTGTAAATCTTTGTACCACTTGCGCTTGGTTTCCGCCGCATCAAGTTTGGCGCTGATCAGCAGCAGAATGACATCGTCAGGGGGGGATTGAAGAATCTGTTCCATCACCTTACGACCATCGCCGAGCTTGCCGGTCGGTAAATGGATCTCGATGCGCCGTTTCTCGGCAAACAGGGACATGGCATTGCATTCGTTCGCCACCGAGCCCCAGTCCAGTTGCTGGTCGGCGTGGTAGGTCAGGCGATCATGAAAGCCTGCGCCCTTGGCGGCCTTACGGATCTGGTCGCAGCATTCCTGAACCAGAAGGGGTTCATCGCCAGAGACGAGGTAAACCGGTGCAAGACCCTTTTTTAATATTTGAGGGAGTTGGCCGGCCTGAATCTTCATGGCGACTCTGAGGGCTTCTGATCAGCGGAATGTGCTTCCAATGCAGCGTCTATACGCTCTTGGGTCATCGGAACCAGGCGGAATATCACCTGCTGGGCGAGACGGTCGCCGAGCTGCTGTTGGAGTTCTTCTTCCTCTCGCTGTTTGGCCAGCACGTTGGTTTCATCGTAGCGATAGGTTTCGCTGGCGGTCAGATCTGTTGCAGCGATGAGAGGGACTTTATTGGCCGAGTGCAGCTCGATGGTCACACTGTGGCGCAGCACATACTCGGCGGCGGAAGCCTGGGCAGTGATGGCCGAAGCCCGACGATCCTGATTGTAATCCCTGAGCGTCAGCACGTAATCCGCGGTTTCGGTGGGCTCAAGCTTTATGCCACCCAGCGACAATTGTTCGCGTACCGACTCGCAAAAGCGCGCTGGCAAAGAGTTTGGGCAGTCAATGGCCAGAGGCTGCAAAGCCGCTGGCACCGGCGAGGTGCCTCTTAGCTGAAAGCCGCAGCCAGAAACCGCAGTCGCGGTTATGACCGCAAGGAGCGATAACCGAAAGGTTTTCAGAGTCAGAGGCATCCATTTCATATCAGTTAGCTACCACGTTTACGAGCTTGCCCGGAACCACAATCACTTTACGAACCGTTTTGCCGTCGGTAAAGCGTTGTACGTTCTCGTTCTCCAGCGCCATCTTTTCGAGGTCGTCTTTGCTGATGTCGGCCGGAACGCTCTGTTTGGCGCGCACCTTGCCATTCACTTGCAGCACCACTTCAATCTCGCTACGGACCATGGCGCTTTCATCGGCCACTGGCCAGCTGGCATCGACAACGGTTTCGCTGTGGCCGAGCGCGTGCCAGAGTTGGTGGCAGATGTGCGGTACGATCGGTGACAGTACCAGCACGGCAACGTCCAGCGCTTCCTGGCGAACGGCACGGCTCTGCGGTTCGTCATCGCCAAGTTTGCTGACTTCGTTCAGCAGTTCCATGGTCGCGGCAATGGAGGTGTTGAAAGTCAGGCGGCGGCTGATGTCATCACTGACTTTAGCAATGGTTTCATGAGTCTTGCGGCGCAGATCTTTCTGGGCGCTGGACAGATTGTCGACATCCAGAGCCGGAGCTTCGCCTTTACTGGTGTGCTCATGAACAATGCGCCACAGCCGCTTGAGGAAGCGATGAGCCCCTTCAACGCCGCTGTCAGACCATTCCAGAGACTGCTCGGGGGGCGCAGCAAACATCATGAACAAGCGAACCGTGTCGGCGCCGTGCTCGTCGATGATCGACTGCGGGTCGATGCCGTTGTTCTTCGACTTGGACATCTTGGTAACGCCGCCAATCTCAACGGGTTCACCATCAGACTTCAAGACCGCGCGCACTACCTGGCCTTTGCCGTCGCGTTCGACCGTGACTTCAGAAGGGTTGTACCAGGACTTACCGCCGTTATCTTCGTTGCGGTAATAGGTTTCCGCCAACACCATGCCTTGGGTCAGCAGGCGCTTGAACGGCTCTGAGCTGTCCACCAGACCAACATCGCGCAACAGCTTGTGGAAGAAGCGCGCGTACAGCAGGTGCAGGATGGCGTGTTCGATGCCGCCAATGTATTGATCTACCGGCAGCCAGTAGTTGGCTGCGGCCGGGTCCAGCATACCCTGATCGTAGTTCGGGCTGCAGAAGCGAGCGTAGTACCAGGACGACTCCATGAAGGTGTCGAAGGTGTCGGTTTCCAGCGTTGCAGGCTGACCGTTGAACTCGGTTTTGCACCACTCGGTGTCAGCTTTGATGGGGGACTGAACACCGTCCATCTCAACGTCTTCCGGCAGGCGTACCGGCAGGCGGTCGTCCGGGACCGGCATTTCGGTACCGTCTTCCAGCGTCATCATCGGAATAGGCGCGCCCCAGTACCGCTGGCGTGAAACGCCCCAGTCGCGCAGCCGGTAGTTTACCGTGCGCTTACCAATGTTGTTTTCTTCCAGGAAGCTGGCAATTTCCTCGAAGGCTTCATCGCTGGTCAAGCCGCTGTATTTACCGGAAGAAACCAGAATGCCTTTTTCGGTGTAGGCTTTTTCCTGCACGTCGATCTCTTGATGATCGCTCGGGGTGATAACCTGCTTGACCGGCAGTTTGTACTTGAGGGCGAATTCATGGTCGCGTTCATCGTGACCGGGGACCGCCATCAAGGCACCTGTGCCGTAATCCATCAACACAAAGTTGGCCACCCAAACCGGAACTTCTTCCTGAGTCAGGGGATGGATCGCTTTAAAGCCAGTGTCGATGCCTTTCTTTTCCATGGTGGCCATTTCAGCCTCGGCCACCTTGCTGTTGCGGCACTGTTCAACAAATTCCGCCACATCGGGATGACGCTCACTGGCGGCTTTGGCTAATGGGTGTTCGGCGGCAACGGCCATGTAGCTCACGCCCATCAAGGTGTCGGGGCGAGTGGTGTATACAGTCAGGCCATCTTCGCGATCTTTCAGCGGGAAGGTCAGCTCGGTACCGGTGGATTTGCCGATCCAGTTCCGCTGCATGGTCTTAACCTGTTCTGGCCAGCCGTCGAGGTCATCCATGTCGTTCAGCAGTTCTTCCGCGTAATCGGTAATGCGGATAAACCACTGGGGAATCTTTTTCTGCTCAACCAGAGCGCCGGAGCGCCAGCCACGGCCATCCACGACCTGCTCGTTGGCAAGTACGGTCTGATCAACCGGGTCCCAGTTAACCGTGGACATCTTTTTGTACACCAGTCCTTTTTCGTAAAGACGGGCGAAGAACCACTGTTCCCAGCGGTAATATTCCGGATCACAGGTGGCCAGTTCGCGATTCCAGTCGTAACCGAAGCCCAGCTGCTTGAGCTGGTTCTTCATGTACTCGATGTTCGAGCGGGTCCACTTGGCGGGCGCAGTTTTGTTGGCAATGGCGGCGTTTTCAGCGGGTAGACCGAAGGCGTCCCAGCCCATGGGCTGCATGACGTTCTTGCCCTGCATGCGCTGGTAGCGTGAGATCACGTCGCCGATGGTGTAGTTGCGCACGTGGCCCATGTGCAGCTTGCCGCTCGGGTACGGGAACATAGACAGGCAGTAGTACTTGGGCTTGCTCGGATCTTCTACAACCTTGAAGGTTTCGTTGGTTTCCCAGAAGTCACGGGCGGTCTGTTCTACATCGCGTGGATTGTATTGCTCGTCCAGTCCTGCCATTACCAAAATTACCCTGTGTCAGAATGATGTTCGAAAAGGCCGAACATTCTAACGCACCCGCGGCCTAACAGGTAGTCTGCCAATTTGTCGGACTTGTGCCAGACTTCCTATTGTTGAAGTTTTTCAGCCGATGAGAGGACGACCATGACAGAACCCGAGCGCAACCATCTTTCCGGGAAGGCTCTTGAGGCCTATGACAGAATGCTTGAGCGGGTGCAGTCCCGTTTGCATATGTTTCAGGAAACTTCAGTGCAGACGCTGGAGGAAGAGGTTCAGAAAGCCGTCGAGTTCGAATACGAACTGGAAGAAATGACCCGCGAGGAAGCCGATTTATTGGGAGCTTACCTGAAGCGAGATCTGGAGCACCTGATGCACTTTGTTGAGGAGACCGGCGAAGGGTTGAAGGAATGGCTGCAACTGGATATTTCCTTGTTGGAGCAGACCCTGACCGATCGGCTGTTGTCGGTGGCGGATCAAACCCTGGTGGACACGCTGGCACTGAAACAGAAACTCGAAAACGAAGAGGTAGGGCAGTACATTGCGGGGGAAGTGGCGACGGCAGGGATGTTTCGGTGCCTGAACTGCAGCCACATGCTGTGCCTGACCAAAACCAGTCATCTGGAGCCCTGTGAGGCGTGCGACTCCCACTATTTCGAGCGGGTAACGAGTCGCTGGCCAAACAGGACTGACAATGACTGAGGGTCAGTTTTTAGGAATCACACGCTCACGAACGAACACGATGAGGATCAGCGCCAACGTGAGCACCGGCCAGGACCCGGTTTGCATGTAGGGCGTGCTGCCGGTAGCGGTGAAGACTTCGCCCGTCAGAACCGTTCGCTTGAACTGAGGCACCCGTTCCGTCATCTGGCCTTTTTCGTTGATGATGGTGGTGACCCCGTTGTTGGTGCCCCGCAACATGTAGCGGCCTGTTTCCAGAGCGCGCATGCGAGCCAGCTGCAGGTGTTGCAGCGGACCGATGGAGTCCCCGAACCAGCCATCGTTGCTGATGGTCAGCAACAACCCGGAGTTACGGGCGTTGAAGGCCACAAAATCCGGGTAAGCCACCTCATAGCAAATGTACGGCATCACGTTAGTGCCATTGGCCTGCAGTGGTGACTGATTGTCAGGGCCGGGGGAAAAGCTGCTCATAGGGAGGTCGAAAAAACCGATCAAACCTCTAAGCAGCCCTTCCAGCGGAACGTATTCCCCGAAAGGCACGAGTTTCTGCTTGTGATAAATGCCTTCACCGTTACCCATCGCCATGATGCTGTTGTGGAAGGTGTTGCCTTCTCTCTTCTCGCTGTAGCCATACCAGGGAATGCCGGTGATCAGCGTGCTGTCTTCGCCCAGACGCTCCTGAATGTGAGCAATGATGGGGCCCGCTTGGTCTTGCGGAATCGGGATCGCCGTTTCGGGCCACAAAATGATGTCGGCTTGCCAGTGTTCCTCCGTCATTCCCAGATACGTAACAATCTGGTCGCGAAGAAAGTCCGGGTCCCACTTGATCTGTTGAGGAATGTTGCCCTGCATGGTGACAAAACTGACCGGTTCATCACTGATGGTGGTCCAATCGATTTTTTTCAGTGCTGGTGCAATACCCCAAGGCAACAGAGCCGCAAGGATTGTTGCGGCAGCCGCTTTAGTGCGGCCGGCTCGCAGCAGCCACCAGAATGCATAGGCGGCAGCGGCCGTGGCGGTCACCCAGAAGGTGATCCCGTGAACTCCGAGTACTGGCGCAAGGCCTGCAAGAGGGCCGTCGGTGTGGGCTGTGCCCAGATAAAGCCAGGGGAAACCGGTCAGCAGCCAGCCACGCAGCCAGTCTCCCAGCAACCAAATGGCGGGGAACAAAATCAGCCGACGAATCAGATTTTGCTTTGCCAGTTTGCCCCAGAACCAGAACGCCAGCCCGTGGAACAAGGCAAGGCCTGCCACGAACAAGACCATCAGAATAATAGCAACCGGAATCGGCGTGTTGCCGTGCTCGCTGATGCTGATATAGATCCAGCTGGCGCCTGAACCAAACAGGCCAAGCCCGACCAGCCAACCGGTACGAAACAGTTTTCCAGAAGGCTGATGCAGTGCCACCAGAAGAATAAGAAACACAGACAGAGGCCCGAGCCACCAAAGATGGAATGGCGAGAACGTCAGCGTTTGCACAGCACCGGCGATCAGGAGGATCGCCGAGCTGAACCAGGGGTTAGCTGTAAACTTGAGGTTTAAAGGGTGTTCAGGTGTTGGCTCATGAGTCACTTCGGGTTACCTGCAGCAAACGGATGACACGGTTATCGGCGTTGGCAATGGTAAACTGCAAGCCGCCGAATTCAACCGTTTCACCGCGCCTGGGCAGGTGGCCAAACTCTTTCAGAACCAATCCACCGATGGTATCGAACTCTTCTTCGTCCATGCCGGTTTCGAAGAATTCGTTAAAATCATCGATCGGGGTAACAGCTTTCACCGCATAGGTGCCATCGCCTCGGGCCTTGATGTGGGTTTCTTCATCGAAGTCATGTTCGTCTTCAATCTCGCCCACAATTTGTTCGAGCACATCTTCAATGGTAATCAGGCCGGCTGTGCCACCGTATTCATCGACCACCATGGCCATGTGGTTGCGGTTCTCTTTGAACTCTTTGAGAAGCTGGTTCAGGCGCTTGCTCTCGGGTACAAAAGTCGGTGGACGAAGTATTCCGCGAATATGGGACCAATCCAGATCATCGTTAAGAGCCAGAGGCAAAAGATCTTTGGCCAATAACACACCCAGAATGTCGTCAGGGCTTTCACCGATGACCGGGAAGCGGCTGTGGGCAGAAGCAATGATATCGGGAAGAAACTCTTTGGGGTCCTGAGAGGCTTTGACGGTGATCATTTGCGAGCGTGGAATCATAATTTCTTCCACACGCATATCAATCACCTGCATCGCACCTTCAATAATGCTCATTGAATCGGTGTCGATGATTTCCTGGGACTCTGCATCCCTCAGGATTTCCAGTACGTCCTCTACGGACTCCGGCCCACTGGAAAAGGCCTGTGAAATACGCTCCAGCCAGGACTTGTTGCCCTGACTGCGACTCGACTGATCGTCGCTCATGAGTCTTTTTCCGTTTCCTCTGCTTCGTAAGGGTTAGCAAACCCGAGCTGCTCCAGCAGCTGGATTTCGAGGCTTTCCATCACCTCGGCATCACTGTCTTCAATGTGGTCGTAGCCCTGAAGATGGAGCATGCCGTGAATAACCATGTGGGCCCAATGGGCCGCAGGTTCTTTATGCTGTTCTTGGGCTTCTTTTTCAACAACCGGCGCGCAAATAACAAGATCCCCGGCCAGAGGAAATGTTATACCCGCTGGTGCTTCAAATGGAAAGGACAAAACATTGGTAGGTTTGTCCTTTCCACGGTACTGAAAGTTCAGGGCTTGGCTTTCTTCCACGTCAACGATGCGAATCGTCACCTCGGAATCTGCATCACCCTGCCAGGCAAGCCCCGCCCATTTTTGGAGGCCGGATTCCTCAGGCAGGCCTTCGCCTTCGAAGGCATTCTGGAAATCAACGGTCAATTGACTCATGTGCGTGGGCCACTACCATCGTTGAATGAATCGTAAGCTTCAACGATGCGCTGAACCAAGGGGTGGCGAACCACGTCTTTTGATTCGAAACGGGTGAACCCGATGCCTCGCACGTTACTCAGAACGCTGGCCGCATGGATCAGCCCCGAATCCTGACCGCGCGGCAAATCCACCTGAGTGGTATCGCCGGTGATCACAGCGGTAGAGCCAAAACCAATCCGGGTCAGGAACATTTTCATCTGTTCCCGGGTGGTGTTCTGACTTTCGTCCAGAATAATAAAAGAGTTGTTGAGCGTACGACCACGCATAAACGCCAGTGGTGCAATCTCGATCACACTTTTTTCGATCAACCGGGTGGTTTGCTCAAACCCAAGCATTTCGTAAAGCGCGTCATACAGCGGGCGCAGGTAAGGGTCCACTTTCTGCGCAAGGTCACCCGGCAGAAACCCCAGCTTTTCACCGGCTTCGACCGCAGGACGTACCAGCAAAATGCGCTTAACCTGCTCATCTTTCAAAGCTTCCACGGCACAGGCGACGGCCAACCAGGTTTTACCGGTACCCGCAGGCCCAATACCAAAGTTGATGTCGTGGGTGCGAACGCTGTGCACATACTTCTGTTGGTTCTGGCCCCGAGGCTTAGCCGTCAACTTGGGTGTTTTGATGACGGTAATTTGCCCTTCGTTATAAGGCACGTCGTCCGGCAGCCGCTCTAGCCCGGTTTCCCGAATAAACAGGTGTACGGTATCTGGTGCGATATCGTCCACGGCTTCGGTTTCCCGGTACATGTGGCGAATAACTTCGGTGGCTGCGGCGACGTTTTCAGTGGCACCCTCAACCCGGAAGTGGTGGCCGCGACGGCCGACTTTTACCTGCAGACGCTTTTCGATCATCTTCAGGTGTTCATCAAATTGCCCACACAGCGTGGTGAGACGTCGCTGGTCTACGGGATGCAGGTCAAATTGTCTGCTGTCTTGAGTGTTCAATCTTACTCCGTATTGGTTTACTCCCTCTCGGTTCAGAAGGAGTTAGCATTTCTGGAAATGTGCGTTGGTTCAGGGTGGGTAAGGCTTTCCAAAAAACGCCACGTAAATACGTCCGTGTAGGGCTTCGTCGCGCCATCCCTGGCGCTCCAGATTTTTGGAAAGCCTTACCCACCCTGAACCGTTCAAATAATGTGCAGGCCCGATAGTGAAAAAACAAGGCTTAGTGGATTCAATTTTGATGAATTTACATCGTTACTTTTCTGGAATGCCACTGTGAAATTAGAAGGAGGTGGGCCGGATGGGCCTCCCAAAAATTTCGTAGGCCATGGATGGCCGGAGAGAAGCGCACATGGATGTGCTCGTAGCGGTTTATGGGAGGCCCATCCGGCCCGCCTCCCATCACCACACTAACGCTGAAACCTAGTACATCGCCGAATCCACAGGCACGCCACGCAAGGAGTTCGCGTAAGCCTCGACAATTTCCACATCGATAAAGTGCCCGACGATCTCCGGGTTTTCGTGGCGGAAATTCACAATCCGGTTGTTCTCGGTGCGGCCTGAGTATTCACCAGGGTCTTTTTTGGAAAGCCCGGTAACCAGAATGCGCTGGGTGGAACCCACCATCTTGCGGCTGATGTCCATCACCGTTTGGTTAATGCGATCCTGCAAAATCTTCAGGCGCTGCTTCTTCACTTCCATCGGCGTATCGTCAGGCAAATCCGCCGCGGGTGTACCCGGACGGGCGCTGTAAATGAAACTGAACGACATATCGAAACCGATGTCGTTGATCAGCTTCATAGTGTCCTCGAAATCCTTATCGGTTTCACCGGGGAAACCGATAATGAAATCAGACGAGAAACTGATGTCCGGGCGAATCTTGCGCAAACGGCGCAGCTTGGATTTGTACTCCAGCGCCGTGTGGCCACGTTTCATGGCCGCCAGAATGCGGTCGGAACCGCTTTGCACCGGTAAGTGCAGGTGGCTAACCAGCTCGGGAACCCGCTCATACACTTCGATCAGCGAATCGCTGAACTCCACCGGGTGAGAAGTGGTGTAACGAATGCGGTCAATGCCATCGATGGTAGCGATCAACTCCACCAGCTCCGCCATGTCCATCACATCACCATCGTGGGTTTCGCCACGGTACGCGTTCACGTTCTGACCCAGCAGGTTAACCTCACGCACTCCCTGGCTGGCCAAGTGCGCGACTTCGGCAATGACGTCGTCCACCGGGCGGCTGACTTCTTCACCACGGGTATAAGGCACCACGCAGAAGGTGCAGTACTTGCTACAGCCTTCCATGATAGAAACAAACGCGGAGGGGCCGTCTGCGCCAGGATCTGGCAGGTTGTCGAATTTCTCGATTTCCGGAAAACTCACGTCAACCACGCCAACGCCGTTACCTTTGGCGCGCACTTCAGTGATCATATCCGGCAGGCGATGCAGGGTTTGTGGGCCGAAGACCATATCGACAAACGGCGCCCGGTCGATGATCGCCTGACCTTCCTGGCTCGCTACGCAACCGCCGACACCGATGATGGTGTCGGGCTTGTTGCTTTTGAGCTTTTTCCAACGGCCGAGTTGGTGAAACACTTTGTCCTGGGCTTTTTCCCGGATGGAGCAGGTGTTCAGTAGCAGAATGTCGGCGTCTTCTGGTGAGTCGGTCATTTCGACGGGCTCGCCAGTTTTGAGTAGGTCTGCCATGCGGGCGGAGTCGTACTCGTTCATTTGGCAGCCGTGGGTTTTGATGTACAGCTTCTTGGCCATGGGTCTCACGCAGTTTGGTGTATGTTGCGCCGGATGTGGTGTTTTTGGCGCTGGCAAAAATTGGACGGCACATTATACCGGCGTGATTAAACTTCAACCACCGTTGTCTCGGTATTCCTTACCTAACACTGTGCTATTATTCGCGGCTTAGGTGTTAGAAGGCTTTTGGGGTGGGTTTTCCAAAAACCGCTACGAGCACATCCATGTGCGCTTCTCTCCGGCCATCCATGGCCTACGAAATTTTTGGAAAACCCACCCCAAAACCCTTCCCCAACTATTGGAGCTGGAGTCCTCAGTATATTTTATTGTTGTGTGATTGCTCCTATAACGATACGAAATTCGAAACATGACCCCCGAACGCCTCGCCCGAATCAAACACATCCTCGACACCCGCCAGCCAGACCTTCGGGTGCTGACCGATCAGGTGCATAAACCCAGAAACCTCTCCGCCATCATCCGTTCCTGCGATGCCTTCGGCCTGGCCAATATGCACGTGGTGTGGCCGAAAGAAGGTTTCCGGGCCTTCCGGAAAACCGCCGGTGGCAGCTACCACTGGGTCACTACCCACACCCACCCGACGATGAAAGAGGCCGTGGCCGACCTGAAAGGGCAGGGCCACAAAATCTACGCGGCACAGCTGTCAGACCGGGCAGTGGATTTTCGGGACGTGGACTTCACCGTGCCGTGTACGATCGTCATGGGCAACGAAGTAGATGGGGTGAACCCCGTTACCGCCGAACAAGCGGATGAGCATATCGTGGTGCCGATGATGGGCATGGTGGAGTCACTAAACGTGTCGGCGGCCTGTTCAATCATCCTCTCGGAAGCCCAGCGGCAGCGAAAGCTCGCAGGCATGTTTGACCAGCGGCGGATGCCGGAGGATGAATACAACCGCCTGTTGTTTGCATGGTGCCAGCCCACGGTCAAACGCTATTGCGACGACCGCAACCTGCCGTACCCACCCATCGATCATGAAACTGGTGAGCTCATCGACGGCGTAGGCTGGATGCAAGAAGTCAGAAAACTAAGAGCCAACCGCCCCAGATGGGACGATGAAAAAGAGCCCTTAACAGAAGAGTAAGCAGCAGCGAAGCCAACGAAAAAAAGTTCTGTTTATAATCTTTTTCTTTAAATCAGTATCCCAAAAAGCTCTGCCGGTGTGGGGTGAGGATTCTTTTTTCCGCCGGAAAAAGATGTCTGAGCGAAGCGAGTTATTTTTCCAAGGAAAAAAGAATCCTCACCCCGCAACCCGCCCCCAAACCTTCAGGCTACATAAACCGGATCACTCCTCACGAGCCTCAAGATACCGCTGCAACTGCTCCCGCAAAGCCTTGGGCAAACGCGTAATCGTCAGCGCATCCTTATCGCGATCGTAATACACCGCCTGATTCACCAAATCCGATGAAAACGAAACACTCATCCCCCCACCAGAACCGGCGATACGTACCAGCTTCTTCACCTTGCGGTGGTCCGGATGCAAAACCCCGGTTTCCGGCATCTCCACAGTCTTGCTGGCGAACTCCTTAAAACGCTCAGGCTGGCTCTCGTCCAGATAACTGGACAAAGCCTCAATCGCCACCGGCTCACCCAAGGCGTGCTGGTCTTTGCAGAACTCATAAGCTTTGGCACGCACCTCGCCGGCTTTCTCCGGCTCGCTGGTTTTGGCGAATGCTTCTACCGCATCCAGGAAAGTGGTGGTTTCTTTCTCAACATCCACGCTGTTGGTAAAGGCACACAAACGAATGAACAACTCACCGGGATCACCCGTGCCGCGGGCGTGCACGAGGGTCATGTAATTGTCGCCGTCTTTGCCATCACGCCAATCGTCCAGCTCAATGCGAACAGCAAGATTCAAGCGGGAAAGGCTTAGAACATCGGTCGCGTCCAGCTTCTGGCTGCCATCAAAACGCATCGCGCTGTCGGTTTCCAGAACGAACAGATACACCACCTCCGAATCGGCCAAAGCATCGTGCACAACCATAAGATGGCCATCGAACTCCTCCTGACTGCTGTTTAACAACTCCTGCCACTGGCCAAACAACCGATCCGTCATCGCCGCAAAGGTTTGCTTCTCTTCCAGATAGTCCTTCAGCCAGGCGCTGAACGGGCACTCGCCAACGTCTTCAGAAAAACGGCCGTATTTTTTCCCCGGTTTGCTGTTAAACAAACGCTTCATCTGTTTGTGCAGCGCTTCGTAATCGCCACCCGGCTCCTGCAAAGCCTCACCGGCAACAAGGCGAGCGGGTTGGCCCGGCTGGTATTGGCTAGCGAAAGCGGTGCGGAGGTGTTTGATGGCCATATTACGATCCTGTCGGTTTTACGAGATTCAGATGGCGCAGATGATGCCACGGATCGGGCAGGGATTCATTTGTAGAATGTACGGAGAGAGGGAGTTTTGCCCGCAATAAGCAGAAGATGTCTTCACACGAACGCGAAATAACGTCGGCGGCGGGGTGGGGGGAGTTTTTTCTGCCGAAAAAAGATGTCTGAGCGAAGCGAGTTATTTTTTCAAAGAAAAAACTCCCCCCACCCCGGCAGCCCGCCCGCCAAGGAAGGGGAATCTCTTTTAAGATCAAAGCGCCCGAAGCATTCCAGAAACCGCCTCAGTAATCTCGGCTTCGCTATCAGCCGTAACGCTGGTGTTAGCAATGTCAGTACCCAGATTCACCGCCACAGCAATCAGCCCGTGAGCGGTAAGCAACTGCGCAACACGACGGCGTTCCTCCGCATCACCAGTGTTTTCTTCGGAAACCACCACCGCCGTACGCCCTTGATCGAACAAAGCGCGCTCCACAGCCAAGGCCAAGGCAGCAGCTTGCTTGCCATTACAGGCAATGATCACCGGCTTCTGAGCCAAGCGGCGCTCGCGTTCCTCCGCAGTGACCGGGTCAAACGATTCCAAACCATCGGCCAGACCAGCGATCATCCCCGCACCAACCGTAACGTTGGTCAAACGGTCAATCACGATGAAACTACCGGTCGCGTGATTGCGCTGGTAAGCATCAAATGCGACTGGCTGGTTCAGCGTCAGTTCACACAGGCCAATCTCGTTGAGCTGAAGCTGGCTCGGATTCGGGTTCTGCTCCAGCGAGTTTACATCGGTCTGGTGATGAATCTTCTTCACCGTGCCGGAAGTAAACGTAGGCCCAAGTTTGATGTCATACAAACGGCCGGTTTCCAGTGGCGCATCGGTCATCCAAACGATGTTAGCGTTAAAGCGGTTACCCACTTCCGGTTCATCGTCCGCTTTCACCAGCATATCGCCGCGGCTGATGTCGATCTCGTCTTCCAGTGTCAGCGTGACCGCCTGATCGATGTAAGCTTCGTCGAGATTGCCGTCAAAGGTAACGATCTCCTTAACCTTGCTGGTGCGGCGTGAGGGCAGGGCCATCACGGTTTCGCCCGGGCGGATCACGCCAGAAGCGATGGTGCCACAGAAGCCGCGGAAGTTGAGGTTGGGGCGAGTGACGTATTGCACCGGGAAACGGAAATGCTCCAGGTTCTTGTCTCGCGATACTTCAACGGTTTCAAGAATTTCCATTAACGGTTGGCCGGTAAACCAAGGCGTGTTTTCACTCCGGTTCACCACGTTGTCGCCATCCAGCGCTGACAAAGGCACAAAACGAACGTCTTTGAGGCCCAGCTTGCTGGCGAAAGCGAGATAGTCTTCGCGAATTTCGTTAAACCGTTCTTCGCTGAAGTCCACCAGATCCATCTTGTTCACCGCCACCACAATGTGGCGAATGCCTTGCAGCGAGGCGATAAACGAATGGCGGCGGGTTTGAGTCATCACGCCGTGGCGCGCGTCGATCATCAGAATCGCCAGCTGGGCCGTAGACGCGCCGGTGGCCATGTTGCGGGTGTACTGCTCATGGCCCGGAGTGTCGGCAATGATGAATTTGCGTTTGTCGGTGCTGAAATAGCGATACGCCACATCAATGGTGATGCCTTGCTCGCGTTCGGCTTGCAAGCCGTCAACCAGCAGAGCCAGATCAAGCTTTTCACCGGTCGTGCCCATTTTGGCGCTGTCGGATTTCAGGCTTGCCATGTGATCTTCGTAGATCATCTTGGTGTCGTGCAGCAGGCGGCCGATCAGAGTACTTTTGCCGTCATCAACGCTGCCGCAGGTCAGCAGACGCAGCAGTTCTTTGTTCTCGTGCTGTTTCAGGTACGACAGAATATCGTCGGCGATCAGTTCAGACTGGTGTGACATCTTAGAAGTACCCTTCCCGCTTTTTCTGTTCCATGGAGCCGGCTGAATCGTGGTCGATGACCCGCCCCTGACGTTCGGAGCTGGTGGCCAGCAGCATTTCTTGAATAATCTCTGGCAGCGTTGTGGCTTCAGACTCGATGGCCCCGGTCAGGGGGTAACAACCCAAAGTACGGAAGCGCACCGACTTCATCATCGGCTCCTCGCCTTCTTTCAGTGGCATGCGGTCGTCATCCACCATGATCAAGGTGCCATCGCGCTCGACAACCGGGCGAACGGCCGAGTAGTACAGAGGTACGATGTCGATGTTTTCCAGATAGATGTACTGCCAGATATCCAGCTCGGTCCAGTTTGAAAGCGGGAAAACCCGAATACTTTCGCCCTTGTTCACCTTGCCGTTGTAGGTATTCCAAAGCTCCGGGCGCTGATTTTTCGGATCCCAGCGGTGGTGCTCATCCCGGAACGAGTAAACGCGTTCTTTGGCCCGGGATTTCTCTTCGTCCCGGCGCGCGCCGCCGAAGGCCGCGTCGAACTTGTACTTGTCCAGAGCCTGCTTGAGAGCCTGGGTTTTCATCATGTCAGTGTGCTTGGCGCTGCCATGGGTAAACGGCCCGATGCCTTGCTTCACGCCTTCCTCATTGGTGTGCACGATCAGATCCAGACCGTAGCGGCTCACCTGTTTGTCACGAAACTCGATCATGTCCCGGAACTTCCAGGTGGTATCAACGTGCATCAGAGGGAAGGGGGGCTTACCCGGATAAAAGGCTTTTAGCGCCAGATGCAGCATGACGGCAGAGTCTTTGCCGACGGAGTAAAGCATGACCGGGTTATCAAACTCGGCCGCGACTTCCCGGATTATGTGGATGCTTTCGGCTTCCAGCTGTTTCAGATGGGTGAGATTGTATGTGGTCATGGTCATCCGTTGCCGCAAGGGGGCTTTTAATGGCTGTAAACAGGATGCCAACTATAACAGGGCGCTATAGGGTATAAGAAGGTGTCCGGTAAGACTTTTCCGTTCTAATGATATGGCCGGTGGCGTGGCCAAAAGGCATGATCGGAACGGTAACGCTTTTGCTCTCGAGTATACCGACGCTTTAGTTTTGCCGGGATGCGTCGAAAAGTTTGCCGATGTATTGGTCGATGTACACAAAGCCGTTGCCCTCAATGCTGTTGAACTGCAGACCGATATGAAATTGGTCGCGGGCGATTCGACGGATATGAACGATGTTGCTCTCGGCCACAATGGTCACGGGTTGGGCCGGGAGGACGGGCACCGGGAAGCGGGCTGTAAGTTGAATGGGGTTCTTGGGCGCAGGTGGCAGCATGTTGGGAATCAGGGCTTTGGCGGTTTGCGCATCACACTGAATCATGACACCCGTGCGAGAAATGTTGGCGATTTCGCACTGAAATTCGCAACCGTCCGCTTTCTTGAGACTGATCGCCGAGGACACGTCTACCCGCTGTTGATTTCTTAAATTAGGTTTTGCGTCGAGAGGCTTCATATTGACTCTTCTGGCGTTGCACGTATCAAGCGAGGTCGCGTGTCCCATAATGCCTTAGGTTCTGGTTTGGTGTATTCTTGTTTGTTTGAAAAATGATCAAATCCAATTGTGCAGCAGAGTGTGACATATTCGCAACAGAAATAATGAACATAGCGTCACACCCTGTGTGAATTGTACGTTTGCAGCGCACGTTTAAGCCGAAATAAGTATCATCGGCAAGGCTGCAGTTGGCGAGCCGCTGATGTAAAATCGCGCCCCTACATTCATCAGGAGCATTGCTCCGGGATTCCTGAAAAAACGTTATGACCGAGAAGACAGAAAATGCCGCCCAAGGCGGAAAAGTTGGTTTTATCAGCCTGGGTTGCCCGAAGGCACTGGTTGATTCCGAGCGCATCCTGACTCAGCTTCGTCTGGACGGGTACGACGTGGTGCCAACGTACAACGACGCTGATGTGGTGGTCGTGAATACCTGCGGGTTTATTGATGCTGCCAAGCAGGAATCTCTGGATGCGATTGGTGAAGCGATTAACGAGAACGGTAAAGTCATCGTGACCGGCTGCATGGGGGCGGAAGCGGATACCATTCGTGAAGCTCACCCGGGCGTGCTGGCGGTGTCCGGGCCTCATGCTTATGAGGAAGTCGTGGGTGCCGTGCACCAATACGTGCCGCCGCAAAAGAATCATGACCCGTTTGTGGACCTGGTCCCGCCGCAAGGCGTTAAGCTGACGCCACGGCACTATGCTTATCTGAAGATTTCCGAAGGCTGTAACCACCGCTGCACCTTCTGCATTATTCCGTCCATGCGCGGTGACCTTGTCAGCCGTCCGATTGGCGATGTCATGGACGAAGCTCAGCGCTTGGTCGACGCAGGCGTGAAAGAGTTGCTGGTGATTTCCCAGGACACCTCAGCCTATGGTGTGGACATCAAATACCGCACGGGTTTCTGGCAGGGCCGCCCGCTGAAAACCAAAATGCAGGCGTTGTGTGAGGCCTTAGGTGATTTGGGTGTTTGGGTGCGTTTGCATTACGTGTACCCGTACCCGCACGTGGACGACATCATTCCCTTGATGGCCGAGGGTAAAATCCTGCCGTATCTGGATATTCCGTTCCAGCATGCCAGCCCGAAAGTGCTCAAAGCAATGAAGCGCCCGGCCCACGACAGCAAAACTCTGGACCGCATCCGCAAGTGGCGTGAAATTTGCCCGGAACTGACCATCCGTTCGACCTTTATTGTGGGTTTCCCCGGTGAAACCGATGAGGATTTCCAATACCTCTTGGATTGGTTGGATGAAGCGCAACTGGACCGTGTAGGAGCCTTTACCTATAGCCCGGTCGAAGGCGCAACAGCAAACGAACTGGAAGGCGCGGTGCCAGAAGATGTGAAAGAAGAGCGTCTTGCCCGCTTTATGCAGAAGCAAGCGGAAATTTCTGCAGCCCGGTTGCAGGCCAAGATCGGCAAGACCATCGATGTGCTGATTGACGAAGTGGACGAAGAAGGTGCTATTGGCCGATCCAAAGCCGATGCCCCGGAAATCGACGGCATGGTCTACCTGAACGAGGTGACCGATGTAGAGCCCGGACAGATTGTGAAGGCGGTGGTTGAACACGCCGACGAGCACGATTTGTGGGCCACGCTGGTGTGATGCGTTGAAGTGAAAAAAAAGGCTCCGACATGTCGGAGCCTTTTTTATGGTGCCGGACTTATTCGCCGATTTTAGCGATGTAATCCGAGTAGTACTGGTCAAAACCCATGAATTCCATGCTGTCTCGACCACAGCAACGAATGTTGCCGGATTTGATGTCGTAGACCCAACCGTGAATTTCGATTTTGCCGTTGGCCAGTTTGGCCGCTACCACAGGGTGTGTGCGCAGGTGTTGTACCTGTTGCAGTACGTTTTCTTCGATCGCTTCATCCATGTACTTGCTGTCTAGGCACGTATCACTGGGAATGCTGTGTCGTTCACGCACGATCTCCATCGCGGAACGGCAATGTCCCAGCCATTCTTTCACGTGTGGAAGGCCTTTCAGCGCTGGAATGTCCAGAGCACCTTTTATGGCTCCGCAATCGGTGTGGCCACAAACGATGATGTGGCGAACACCTAAAACCGCAACGGCGTATTCGATCGACGCGGTCATGCCGCCGGTTTCGTTGCTGTGCGGAGGGATAACGTTCCCGGCGTTTCGACAAATGAACAGGTCCCCCGGGTGAGAGCCCGTGACCATGTTCGGGTCGATACGCGAGTCTGAACAGGTAACAAACAGCACGTCCGGGTTTTGGCTGTCGGCTAATGCGCCAAACAGATCCTTGTGCTCCGGGTAAACGTTTTTGCGGAAGTTCAGTACGCCGCGAACAATGTGATCCATAGTAGTTCCTCCTGCCGCTCAGGCAATTTCGATCAATACTTCTCCAGGGGTAACCCGGTCACCCTTACTGATGTGAATCGCTTGCACGGTGCCGTCAACGCTGGAATGAATTTCGGTTTCCATCTTCATGGCCTCAGTAATCAGAACGGCCTGGCCAGCGGTTACAGCATCGCCTTCCTGAACCAGCACGTCCACCACATTTCCGGGCATGGCGGTACTGACGTGGCCTGGGTCGGTGGCCCGCTTGCGGCCTTTTCCGCCGGCTTCCGCCACGTATTCATTCAATGATTCGAACACCACTTCTTCAGGCATGCCGTCCAGTGATAGATACAGCTTGCGCTTACCGGGCTCTGTGTTGCCAACACCGGTAACAGCCACTTCGTAAGTTTCACCGTGAACATCAATACGGAATTCCGTGGCCATGGCGGAGCCCAATCGACCCTGTCCTGATTGCTCCACCGGTAAGAGTTCTTCCGGTTTGAGAGTGCCATCCTTGCGTTGTTGCAGGAATTCGCGGCCCAAGTCCGGGAACATGGCGTATGTGAGCACATCTTCCTCGGAATTGGCCAGACTACCAATGTCTTCTCGCAATTTGTTCAGCTCGGGGGCAAGCAAGTCAGCCGGCCGGCCATCGTTGACTGTTTCGTTGCCGATAGCCTTTTTGCGAATATCGGCATTCACATCGGCGGGTGGGTGGCCATAACCGCCCTGCAGGTAGCGCTTCACCTCGTTGGTGATGGTTTTGTAGCGTTGCCCGGCGAGCACATTATAGACCGCCTGGGTGCCGACAATCTGGGATGTCGGCGTGACCAGCGGCGGGTAGCCCAGATCTTTTCGAACGCGTGGGATCTCATCGAATACCTCGTTGATCTTGTCAAGGGCATTCTGCTCTTTCAGCTGGTTGGCCAGGTTCGACATCATGCCGCCCGGCACCTGGTTGATCTGAACCGACACATCCTCACGAGTAAACTCGCTCTCAAACTGATGGTACTTCTTGCGCACTTCGCGGAAGTAATCGGCAATTTCACTGAGTAATTCCAGGTCCAGCCCCGTGTCGTATTCAGTTCCTTTCAAGGCAGCGACCTGAGATTCGGTAGCGGGGTGGCTGGTGCCGCTGGCAAAGGCTGAAATGGCCGTGTCGATACGGTCTGCGCCTGCTTCGATGGCTTTAAGTTGACATAGCGGAGCGAGTCCCGCCGTGGAATGACTGTGGATAACCAGCGGAAGGTCTACCGCAGCTTTGATGGCTTTCACCAGTTCGTAAGTTGCGTAAGGTGTTAGCAGTCCCGCCATGTCTTTGATGGCAATGGAGTCAGCGCCCATAGCCTTCAGTTGCTCGGCCTGCTTTACGAACAACTCGGGTGTGTGCACCGGGCTGGTGGTGTAGCAGATCGTACCTTGCGCATGCTTGCCGGCTTTTTTGACCGCCTTGATTGCGGTTTCAAGATTGCGCAGATCGTTCAGGGCATCAAAAATTCGGAACACATCAATGCCGTTATCTGCTGCTTTCTGCACGAAGGCTTCGACCACGTCATCTGCATAATGACGGTAGCCGAGTAAGTTCTGACCCCGCAGCAGCATTTGCAAGCGCGTGTTGGGCAAGGCTTCTCGTAATTGGCGCAGGCGTTCCCAGGGGTCTTCTTTCAGAAACCGCACGCAGGCGTCAAAGGTGGCGCCGCCCCAGACTTCCAAAGACCAATAGCCCACCTGGTCCAGTTTGTTGCAAATCGGCAACATGTCTTCGGTGCGCATGCGGGTGGCAATCAGAGATTGATGTGCATCTCGCAGAATGAGATCGGTGACTTCGATTTTTTTTGCGTTACTCATGTTCACTCTCCTTTGGATTACCAGCCAGCATGGGCTGCGATGGTGGCGGCAATCGCCAGTGCTACGGCACTGGGGTGACGTTTCTTCGAATAGTTCAGCAGTTCCGGATGCTCTGGCACAAAACTGGTGTCAAATTTACCGGCTCGGAAATCGGGATTGTCCAGAATCTGCTGGTAGTAATTGGCGGTGGTGGTAATCCCGTGCAGACGCATGTCGTCCAGCGCACGTTTGCCACGGGCAATCACTTCGTCCCAAGTCAATGCCCACACCACGAGCTTCAGGCACATGGAGTCGTAGTAGGGAGGGATTTCATAGCCGGTGTAGATGGCGGTATCCACCCGCACGCCGGGGCCGCCCGGTGCGTAGTAATGAGTGACCCGGCCGAAGCTGGGTAAGAAATCGTTCTTGGGGTCTTCCGCGTTGATCCGGAATTGCAGGGCATAACCGCGATAGGAAATGTCTTCCTGTCGGTAGGTCAGGGGCAAGCCTGAGGCAATACGCAATTGCTCCCGAACAATGTCCACGCCGGTAATGGCTTCGGTGATGGTGTGCTCTACCTGTACCCGGGTGTTCATCTCCATGAAGTAGACTTCGTTACCGGTGAGCAGAAACTCTACCGTGCCAGCGTTTTCATACCCCACGGCCTGCGCTGCCTTGACGGCCAGGCCACCAATATACTGACGCTGCTCGGGCGTAAGCTGCGGGCTCGGCGCGATCTCGATCAGCTTTTGGTTTCGGCGCTGAATGGAACAATCCCGTTCATAAAGGTGAATGGCATTGCCTTGGCTATCCCCGAGGATCTGCACTTCGATGTGCCGCGGGTTGACGATGCACTTCTCCATAAACACTTCGGCGGAACCGAAGGCTTTGGTGGCCTCGGAAATCACCCGCGGATACTGGGTTTTCAATTCCTCAGCGGAATCGCACCGGCGAATGCCCCGGCCGCCGCCGCCAGACGTGGCTTTGAGCATAACCGGATAGCCGATTTCATTGGCCAGCTTGAGGGCTTCATCCAAATCGGCCAGGTTACCTTCTGAACCGGGGGTGATAGGCACGCCAGCTGCCCGCATACTGTCGCGGGCCTGGGTTTTGTCGCCCATTTTGTGGATGACGTCAGATTTTGGGCCGATAAACGTAACCCCTTGCTGCTCGCAAAGCTGTGCGAACCGGGCGTTTTCGGACAAAAAGCCGTAACCGGGATGGATGGCGTCGCACCCGGTTTCAATGGCCAGATTCACAATCCGGGCGGGGTCCAGGTATCCGGCGATCGGATCTTCCCCCAAAGAGTAGGCCTCGTCAGCCCGCTTAACGTGTAAGCCGTATCGGTCCGGCTCGGTGTAGATAGCCACCGAGCGGATACCCATCTCAGCGCAGGCGCGCACAATTCGCACCGCAATCTCGCCTCGGTTGGCGATCAGAACTTTCTTCAACATGGGAGATTCCTCGTTTCGTCGTCCCGAATGAAGGTTTTAGAAGAGTAACGAGAAATGCTGATTAGTAAAAATTGATATTATTTCGTTTATGTATAATAAATCTGTTATAGGTAGTTTTGAGAGGGCGAATCTATGCCGCTAAGTATCCAAAAACTGGCCAACCGGCTGACCTTTCGTCAGCTTCAGGTTTTTAAGGCCGTATACGATTTGAAGAGCTACAGCAAAGCCGGCGAACTCTTGGGGCTAACCCAGCCCGCAGTCAGTAGCCAGGTGCGTCACCTTGAACAGGCGTTGCAAATGCCGATGTTCGAATACGTTGGGCGCAAGCTTTACTGTACGGCCGCCGGGGAAGAAATGGCGGCGTGTGTGACGAGTGTATTTCATGAGCTGGCCGATATGCAGAATCGCCTGGCGGCACTTGAGGGCAGGGTGGCTGGCGACTTGCGCTTGGTAGCGGTCAGTACCGCCCAGTATGTGGTGCCTTATCTACTGCATTCGTTTCTTGAACAAAACCCACAGGTCAATATCTCTGTGGCGGTGGTTAACCGCGCCACTGCGTTGGAGCGATTGAATGAAAACAGCGATGACTTGGTCATCATGGGCATGGTGCCGCAAGGCAAGCCGTTAACCTCGTTGCCCTTTTTAGACAATGAATTGGTACCGGTTGTGCCCGCGGGGCACCCGTTGCTTGCAAAGGGTACGGTTAACCCTGAAGAGTTTTTAGGTGGCCAGCTACTGATCCGGGAATCGGGTTCGGGTAGCCGGTTGGCGTTGGAGGTGTATTGTCAAAAACATCGTTTGAAAATGGAGCCTGTAATGGAACTTGGCTCAAACGATGCGGTAAAGCATGCGGTTCTGGCAGGATTGGGTGTAGCTGTTATTCCCAAACTGAGCATTCTGTCGGAATTGGCTCTAGGTTCTCTTGTGGCTTTGGATATCAAAGGGTTTCCCTTAAGGCGGAGTTGGTGTGTGGTACACCCTCAGGGGCGACATCCGACTCCGGCTATGAAGGCATTTATTGATTACATACAGCGGAATATTGCCGAGTTCGACCGTTTGTTTCGGCGGTTGGGTTCTTAGGTTGGTGCTTTGGTTCCGTTTCTAGCCTGCTACTTTTGCGGGCGGGCCTTGGCGGGAGGTGTCTCCCAAAAACCGCTCCTTCGGCACATCCATGTGGCGCTTCTGCTCCGCCATCCATGGCTCCGCACATTTTTGGGAGACACCTCCCGCCAAGGCCTTCGGGCGCACGGAGAAATAGTCAGAGCGTTCATGGGTGTTTTAAATAGGTTATTTGCAGAAGTGAGACGGGGTGGGTTTTAGCCCCCTTCCCAAAAATTTCGTAGGCCATGGATGGCCGGAGAGAAGCGCACATGGATGTGCTCGTAGCGGTTTTTGGGAAGGGGGCTAAAACTCACCCCCTCCCCATACTTTCTCAGGCTGGGGCCTGATTTAAAGTCCCCCGCCAGAGTTGGCTCTTAGCCACCAAGCTTACGCAGAAGAATCTCGTTGAACAGCTTAGGGTTGCCTTGGCCCTTGGAGGCTTTCATCAATGGGCCCATAAAGCCGCCAAGCATCTTCTTGCGCTTCTTCGGATCTTCCTCGCCCTGGAACTGGGCAACCTGATCCGGCATGCCGGCCAGAACCTCGTCTACCATCGCTTCCAGAGCGCCCGTATCCGACACCTGCTTCAGACCCTTGGCGTCGATAATCGCATCCACGTCATCGTTCTCGCCGGTCCAAAGAGCCTCAAACACCTTCTTCGCACCGGAAGACGAGAGCGTGTTGTCGGCAATACGAGTCACCAACGCACCCAGTTGAGCGCCCGTGATCGGAGCGTCGGCTACCGACTTCTCTTCCGCATTCAAGCGCGCAGAAAACTCACCTTGAACCCAGTTGGAAGCCAGTTTCGCGTCCTTCCCATGCTCAACGGTTTCCTCGAAGAAACCGGCCAGCTTGGCGTCTGCAGACAGAATGCCCGCATCGTAGTCGTTTAGACCATACTGCTCCTTGAAGCGAGCGCGGCGAGCATCGGGCAGCTCGGGCAAACGGGCGCGGGCCTCTTCAATGAAGCTGTCGTCGATTTCGACTGGCAGCAGGTCCGGGCAAGGGAAGTAGCGGTAGTCGTTAGCTTCTTCCTTGCTCCGCATGGAGCGGGACTCGTCCCGGTCGCCGTTGTACAAGCGGGTTTCCTGAATGATCTCGCCGCCGTCTTCCAGGATATCCATCTGGCGCTCAACTTCGTGCGCGATGGCCTGTTCCATAAACCGGAAGGAGTTCAGGTTCTTGGTTTCGGTACGGGTGCCGAGAGTGTCAGAGCCTTTGGGCTTCAGAGAGATGTTCACGTCGAAACGCATAGAGCCCTGAGACATATCACCGTCGCAGATACCCAGTGAAGTCACCAGACTGTGCAGCTTCTTGGCGAAGGCCACAGCTTCTTCGGCACTGTTCATGTCCGGCTCGGTCACCACCTCGATCAGCGGTGTGCCGGCGCGGTTCAAATCGATGCCGGACATGCCGTGGTAATCCTCATGCAAGGATTTGCCAGCGTCTTCTTCCAAGTGTGCGTGGTGAATGCGAACCCGCTTGGTGCTGCCGTCGGACAGGTCGATGTCAACGTGGCCAGGACCCACAATCGGCTGCTCCAATTGGGTGGTTTGATAACCCTTGGGCAAGTCCGGGTAGAAGTAGTTCTTTCGCTCAAACACCGAGCGACGACCAATCTCGGAATTGGTGGCCAAACCAAACATGACGGCATAGCGAAACGCTTGTTCGTTCGGAACCGGCAGCGTGCCCGGCATGGCCAGATCAACGGCGTTGGCCTGGGTGTTGGGCTCAGCGCCAAATGCGGTGCTGGAGCCAGAGAAAATTTTGGTTTTGGTGGCAAGCTGAACGTGAATTTCCAGCCCGATCACGATATCCCACTGCATGTGTTCGTCTCCTTATCCGGGCTTATTGAGGTTCACGCTGGTGCCAATCGGTCACCTGCTGGAATTGATGGGCGGCGTTCAGCAAACGCGCTTCAGAGAAGTAATCCCCGATAATCTGCAAGCCAACCGGCAAGCCGTTCACAAAGCCTGCGGGCACCGACATGGCCGGAATGCCTGCCAGGTTAATGGCAATGGTGAATACGTCTTCCAGATACATAGTCACCGGATCCGTCGTCTTCTCGCCCTGCACGAACGCGGGCGAGGGCGACACCGGGCTCATCATCACGTCCACTTCTTTGAACGCGTTGATGAAGTCTTGCTGGATCAAACGGCGAACCTTCTGAGCCTTGAGGTAATAGGCATCAAAGTAACCGGCTGACAACGCATAACTACCGACCAGAATCCGGCGCTTAACCTCGTTGCCGAAGCCTTCCGCCCGGGTGCGGGTGTACATGTCCATCAGATCTTTCGGGTTCTCGCAGCGATAGCCGTAACGCGCGCCGTCAAAACGGGACAAGTTGGCAGAGGCTTCCGCCGGAGCAATTACGTAGTACGCAGCGATAGCCAGTTTGGCGTTCGGCAGGGACACTTCCTTCACCGTAGCGCCCAGCTTCTCGTATTCGCGCACCGCATTGCGAACCTGCTCTTCCATAGCGGGTGACAATTGCTCGCTGAAGTATTCCTTCGGCAGGCCAATTTTCAGACCTTTCAGCGGCTCGTTCAGCGTCGCGGTGTAGTCCGGCACTTCCCGGTCGATGCAGGTGGAGTCCTTCGGATCAAAACCCGCCATCACATTCATCATCAGCGCCGCGTCTTCCGCCGTGCGGGCCATAGGGCCGCCCTGATCCAGCGAAGAAGCAAACGCAATCATGCCGTAACGGGAAACCCGGCCATAAGTCGGCTTCAAACCCGTAATGCCGCACAGCGCCGCAGGCTGGCGGATAGAACCGCCGGTGTCAGTACCCGTCGCTGCCGGCACCAAACGCGCCGCAACAGCCGCAGCAGAACCGCCGGAAGAGCCACCCGGAACACGCTTGTCGCCCCACGGGTTGGTCACCGCACCAAAGAAGCTGGACTCGTTGGAAGACCCCATGGCGAACTCATCCATGTTGGTCTTACCCAAACAAACCGCACCGGCCGCTTTAAAGTTTGCGGTAACCGTGGCGTCGTAAGGCGGGACAAAATTCTCCAGCATCTTCGAGCCGCAAGTAGTGCGAACGCCGTTGGTGCAGAAAATATCCTTGTGGGCAAACGGAACCCCGGTCCACGCCGTCGCCTTGCCAGCTGCCCGCATCTCATCAGCTGCCTTGGCCTCGGCCAGTGCCTGGTCTGCGGAGATGGTAATAAAACTGTTGTATTTGCCGTCTTCACTCTTCAGACGATCGAGGAACTGTTGCGTCAGCTCCACGCTTGAAATCTTCCCGCTCTCCAGCTCTTTGGAAAGCTCTGCTACGGATTTGTTATGCATCATCAATCCTGAAATCTTTGATGGTCAGAAAAATGCCGGGTAAAAGGCAGTGGCTGCTTACTTGAACCGTTTCACTCAATAACCTTGGGAACCAGATACAGCCCATCCTCGGTCGCTGGCGCAATCGCCTGAAACGCTTCCCGCTGATTGGTTTCGGTAACCTCATCCGCGCGCAAACGCTGAACCGCATCCAACGGATGCGCCATCGGCTCCACGGCCTCTGTATCCGCAGCGCTTAATTGATCAACCAGATCCAGAATATTGCCCAGATCTTTCTCCAGAGCCGAAACCTGCTCGTCATCCACTTTGATGCGGGCGAGCACGGCAACTTTTTCAATGTCCTCGCGGGAAATGCTCATGTTGCCTCCAATAAAGCATGTGTGAATACAATTTAATACAATGATGCCCGTACGCGCAGCTGAGGCTGTTTATGACCGCACCTGCGATGTCCGGGGATGCCTTGGGGAACTGCTTTCCAAAAATGTGCGCAGCCATGGATGGCGGAGCAGAAGCGCCACAAGGATGTGCCGAAGGAGCGGTTTTTGGAAAGCAGTTCCCCAAGGCATCGTTGCACCTGTTGAAAACAAGCCCGATATATTAGCAGAAAGCTGCCACAGATTGGCCCCGAAACAACCCATAAAATGTGCAATTAGTAAGCCAGCAGCCCCGATGGCTCCTTGCCTGCACAGGGCCCCGCTGATAAAGTTGCCGCATCCTTCTTTAGCAACCGCAACTCTCAGGTTGAAACAACACGAATGTTAATCAAAAGACTCCGAGGCCTATTCTCCAGCGACCTGTCCATTGACCTGGGCACCGCCAACACACTCATCTATGTGCGGGGTCGTGGCATCGTCTTGGACGAACCGTCCGTGGTCGCCATCCGAACCAGCAACTCCCAGAAAATGGTGGCCGCCGTTGGTTCCGAAGCCAAACGCATGCTGGGCCGAACCCCCGGAAACATCACCGCCATCCGGCCCATGAAAGACGGCGTCATCGCCGACTTCGTGGTCACCGAAAAAATGCTCCAGCACTTCATCCACAAAGTGCACGAAAACAGCTTCATCACCCCAAGCCCGCGTGTACTCGTGTGCGTGCCCAGCAAATCGACCCAGGTAGAACGCAAAGCCATTCGCGAATCCGCACTCGGTGCCGGTGCCCGTGAAGTCTTCCTGATTGAAGAACCGATGGTTGCCGCCATTGGTGCAGGTTTGCCAGTAGAAGAAGCCAGCGGCTCCATGATCGTTGATATCGGCGGTGGCACCACTGAAATTGCCATTATCTCCCTGAACGGCATCGTATACGCCGACTCCGTACGCGTAGGCGGCGACAAATTCGACGAAGCCATCGTAACCTACGTACGCCGGAACTACGGTAGCCTGATTGGTGACTCCACGGCTGAGCGTATCAAACACGAAATCGGTTGTGCCTACGAAGGGCTCGAACTGAAAGAAATCGACGTTCGCGGCCGCAATCTGGCGGAAGGCGTACCCCGTGCGTTCACCCTGAACAGCGAAGAAATTCTCGACGCCTTGCAAGAGTCACTGGCACAGATCGTACAAACCGTTAAAAGTGCGCTTGAGCAGTCTCCGCCCGAACTGGCTTCTGATATTGCCGAGCGTGGCATCGTACTGACCGGAGGCGGTGCATTGCTGGCCGGTTTGGACAAGCTGATCAGTGAAGAAACCGGGTTGCCCGTGATCATTGCCGAAGATCCGCTGACCTGCGTTGCCCGCGGTGGCGGCAAAGCGCTGGAAGTGATTGATCGCAGTGGCATCGGAATGTTCTCCCAAGAGGGTTAATCCCGTGGGGGGAACTCACCATTAAAACAATCTTCGTTCAGGGGCCAATACCCGGCTTCAGACTCCTCCTCGTCATACTGTTATCGGCAGCGTTAATCGCTGCCGATAGCCGTTCTGACAGACTGTCGATCGTACGCAGCTCCATCGAAACGGGACTGGCCCCGGTCTATTGGCTGGGCAATATGCCCACGCGCTTTGGGGATTGGCTCGACGGCTCGTTTGAAGACCACGAAGATCTGCAAAAGAAAAACGAAGAGCTGCAAACCCGCCTGCTGATTCTGGAACGACGAGCGCTGAAATACGCCGCCCTGGCTTCCGAAAACAACGAACTCCGCCGTTTGATGAACTCTGCCGAAGTGTTGGATGACCGTGTCATCGTCGGCGAAGTGGTAGGCGTTTCGCCAGACCCGTACACCCACGAAATCGTCATCAACAAAGGTCAGAGTGACGGTATTACCGTTGGCCAGGCGGTGCTGGATGCCCAAGGCTTGATGGGGCAGGTGATCCAGACCAGCCAGTTTACCTCGCGGGTGCTGTTGGTGTCTGATAGTAGCCATGCCGTACCCGTGGAAGTGTTGCGCAACGGCCTGCGTGCAATCCTGCTAGGCAGTGGCCAACCCGATACTCTGGATCTGGTGCACGTGCCGGACACCGCGGACATTCGCGAAGGAGATGTACTGGTCAGTTCCGGCTTGGGAGGGCGTTTCCCGTCTGGTTATCCCGTGGCTGAAATCACCGAGATCGTAAAAGAACCGGGCGAACCCTTTGTGACCATAGGTGCGGCGCCGAAAGCGCGACTGAATCAGAGCCGACTGGTGCTGGTCGTGTTCCAGCCGAAAACCCGGCAAGATGAAGAGCCGGAGAGCGAAGAGCTGGCTCCGGATGAAGGGGAGGCACCCTGATGCTGTCGGTTATTAGCTACCCACTGTTTTTGATTTCCGTTCTGGTGTCGCTGGTTCTGAGCATTTCCTTGTTCCCTGTGGGCTGGTTCGAATTTCGGCCCGAATGGTTGGGGCTTGTGGTGTTTTACTGGACTTTCCGGGCACCGGCGCAATTTGGCGTAATTCTGGCGTGGTGCCTGGGTTTGTTGCTGGATACTCTTGAGTCTACCCCGCTGGGCGTTAACGCCATGGGCATGGCGTTGATAGCGTTTTTGGTGTTGACAGTACACCAGCGACTTCGCATGTATCCGTTGCCGCAACAATGCCTTATGGTCTTTCTGTTGTTGGGCATCAATCAGATGCTGGTGCACTTTATTAAACAGCTGGTGGGTGCCGAGAATACTGGCTTCAGCTATCTTTGGCCTGCCGTCACCAGTGCCTTGATCTGGCCGTTGTTCAGCAGTGTACTGGACCATATCAATCGAAAACTGGGGTAAAACCATATGCCTGATCTGATTCTTGCTTCCGCTTCCCCCCGGCGCGCTGAATTGCTCCAACAGATAGGCTTAGATTTTCAGGTACAACCAGCGGATATTGATGAAACGCCCGCCTCGTCGGAAACGCCTGAGCATTACGTCGAGCGTCTGGCTCGGGAAAAAGCGCTGAGCATCGCCAGGCAGTATCCGGAAAAGTTGGTGCTGGGCTCTGATACGTCTGTCATCCACTATGAAGAAATATTGGGAAAACCCGAGTCCACCGAGCAGGCTGTGAGTATGCTTCAGGCGTTGTCCGGAAGCACTCATCAGGTATTAACCGCCGTGGCTCTGGCCAAAGGTGCGGAATGTTGGTCCCGGGTGGTGACCACCGATGTCACCTTCCGGGAGCTGGAAGCCGCAGAGATCAGCGCGTATGTTGCCAGCGGTGAACCCATGGATAAAGCGGGGAGCTATGGCATTCAGGGCTTGGGTGGCATTTTCGTCAGTGCGATCAAGGGTAGTTACAGTGCGGTGGTGGGGCTTCCTCTTCAGGAAACTGCGGCATTGCTCGCTCAAGCGGGCCACTCGGTGATCCAGTCCTGGCCGAGAACTAAGGAGAGTCAGCAATGAGTGAAGAAATTCTGATCAACGTAACACCGGTGGAAACCCGGGTGGCGCTGGTCGAAAACGGCATGTTGCAGGAAGCCTACATCGAGCGGACCAGCCGCAAAGGCATTGTTGGCAATATCTACAAGGGCAAAGTGGTTCGGGTTTTGCCGGGTATGGAGGCCGCGTTTGTAGACATCGGCCTTGAGCGGGCAGCCTTTATTCATGCTTCGGATGTTGTCGCGAGCCAACCACCAACGGAAGACGAATCGGACGGCCCGCGAGTGGTCCCGGATATCCGCACTTTACTGCGGGAAGGTCAGTCGTTAGTGGTTCAGGTGACGAAAGACCCGATCGGCACCAAAGGCGCACGGCTGACCACGCAGCTTTCGGTACCCTCCCGGTATCTGGTGTTCATGCCGGGTGTAAAGCACATTGGTATCTCTCAGCGCATCGAAGACGACACCGAACGGGCCCGTCTGAAATCCATTGTTGAAGAAGCCGCCGCAGAGCATCAGGAAGTGGATGGCGGCTATATCATCCGCACCGCAGCCGAAGGTGCGCAGGCGGAAGAACTCATCGCCGACATGGTGTATTTGCACCGGCTGAGCCAGTCGGTGCACGAACGTATCAACAAAGCGCCGGCACCGTCTGCGGTGTATCAGGACCTGCCGCTGTTTATCCGCACCATTCGCGATTTGATCCGCCCACAAACCGAGAAGGTGCGCATCGACAGCCGGGAAAGTCATCAGCGGGTGATGGACTTTGTGCATGAGTTCGTCACCGAGTTTGCCGACAAGGTGGAGTATTACCCTGGCGAACGCCCCATCTTTGATCTGTACTCCGTGGAAGACGAGATCCAAAAAGCCCTCAGCCGCAAAGTGCAGCTGAAATCCGGCGGTTACGTGATCATAGATCAAACCGAAGCGATGACCACCATCGACATCAACACCGGCGCCTTTGTCGGGCATCGTAATCTTGAAGAAACCATCTTCAAGACCAACCTTGAAGCCGCCCGGTCGATCAGCCGGCAGCTGAGACTGCGCAACCTCGGTGGCATTATCATCATCGATTTCATCGACATGGATGATACGGAACACCAAAGACAAGTGCTCCGTATGCTCGAGAAAATGCTTGAGCGCGATCATGCGAAAACCAAAATCACCGGTGTTTCCGAGCTAGGCTTAGTGGAAATGACCCGAAAGCGCACCACGGAAAGCCTCGGGCAAGTGCTGTGCGAGCCGTGCCCGATCTGTGATGGCCGCGGTTTTCTGAAAACCTCTGAAACCGTTTGCTATGAGATTTTCCGGGAAATTCTTCGGGTGAACCGGGTGTACGAGGCGGAAAGCTATCTGGTGATGGCCTCCCAGAACGTGGTTGATCGGTTGCTTGATGAGGAATCTGACAACGTGGCGGATCTGGAAACCTTCATCAAAAAGACCATTCGATTCCAGGTTGAACCGTTCTACAGCCAGGAGCAGTATGATGTGGTTCTGCTCTGATCTCTGAGCGGCCGAGAATTCCAAGGGCTGACCGATAACCATGTCGATCCGCGATGAAGACAGTGTTCAGGCAGACCCGCCACCCGGAGGACTGATCGGCCGCGTTTTGGCGGGCGTTGCCTCGTGCGTGTGGTGGGCGTTGCTGGTTTTTCTGGTGTTACTCGCCTTATACGCGGGCATTGGCCGGCAGCTTACCGCTAATATTGATCAATTCACCGATCGGACTGCCCGAATCCTCTCCGAACAAACTGGTCTGGACATCAGCATCGGCCGCCTTTCCTCTTCCTGGCAGTGGCTCAACCCGTCGGTTACCGCTTCTGAAATCACCGTGCGTCATCCCGAAACAGGGAAAGTGGTGGCAGATCTTGAGTATCTGAATGCCAAGCTGGATTTCCTGTCGTCTTTAATGCGCTTTCGTATTGTATTTGAAAATTTCGAAGCGGACGAGCTTGTGCTCACGTTGACCCGATCAGTCGTGCCCGGGGATGAAAGTCCCGTCGAAGAATTGCTGCAAAACCCGTTGAAAGAGGGGCGCAACCTGCAAAAGTGGCTGGATTATGCCGGCACTTGGCTGTCCGACCCGGAAGTCAGAATTACCCGGGTAAGCCTGACTCTGAATGACGGCAAAGAGCATTTACGCCACATCGATATTCCCCAGTTGGATTTGCTTTACCGCCGTGGGCTGTTTCAGGCCGGAGGGCGTGCAATGCAAAGCGGCACGGCCACCCAGTTGGCGAGCTTTGCCTTAGTAGGGCAGCAATTTTTTCGGGGCGACTTTACCGGGCAACTGTACCTTGACGTCGATTCCGGCCGATTATTCGACGGCCTGGTGGACGACCTCAGCTGGAAAGGCATTCGCGTGGAAGGCTTCGATGTCGGCGGCAAGGCCTGGCTGACCTTTGAAGAAGGCGAACTGGAACAGATTCAGGGGCAAGTCGAAACACCGTATTTGCAGTTGGGTGTAAACAGTCAGTCGCTGGCACCACTGGAACACATATACGCACGGTTCGGCTGGAAGCGGGGCGAGGCACTCATGTTCCAGCAACTGCAGTGGCAGTGGGCCGGAGATGTGGTGCAACCATTCAGTTTCAGAATTCAGCCCGAAGACTATGGCACGGCCCTCGTGGCCGATGCCTTGCCGCTCGACCCACTCCGAAGGCTGATACTGAACCTGCAGCTGTTACCGGAAGTGGCTAATCAGGCGCTGGAGCATTACCGACCGCAAGGTTATGTGGATGACATGCTGTTGCAACTGCCTGAGCAGACCGGAGATTTCAGCTTGTCTGGGCAACTGAGAGAAGTCAGCGCGCAGGCCTGGGAAGGTGCGCCGGGGGCAACGGGGCTTGCCGGGTATTTCGAGTTGTCCGCGCAAGGCGGTTTTGTCGAATTAGATGCCACGGATCCGGTTACTCTGGGTTTTCCTTCCTTATTCGTTGACGAATGGGCTTTTGACTCACTGACAGGGCGGGTGTCCTGGTTAACGGATGGCTCTGTGGTTCGGGTCTTCGCTGATGATCTTGAGTTCGGGTATCAGCAGAACACGGCGATCACCGGCGCGTTCGATCTGAAACTCGACGGACAGGGTGAAGACAACCTTGGTTTGCGAGTGGGTGTCAAAAACGGCACCGCTGACATGCTGGCGGCCTTTGTGCCTGCCTATGTGGTGGATGAAGGGCTTTACCAGTGGTTGTCTACCCGAATTGAAGAGGCAGATGTTCTTGCCGGTGAATATTATGGCCATGGCCGCATTAGCGCCGACGCCCCGGAGGGATCCTTCGTGTCGTCTATGTGGTATGAATTCGAAAATGGCAGGGTTCGCTACGATGATCAATGGCCGGTAGTTACCGACGCGGCTGGCAGGGTCGAGGTTCAGAATGGCGATACCTTGGTAACCCTCGAAAAGGGAATTACCGGTGGTTTAGCGGTTGACCAGGCAAAGGTGCGGGTGGTGCCCGGCCAGATGGGTGACCCTGCTCGAATTCGTATAGCAACCTCGGCGCCTGTCACTGGCGATGCCGTGTCATGGTGGCTGGACAACAGTCCGCTTGGTGAGATGGGTGGGGAAGCGCTGGTAGATGCGGACATTCGCGGGCAGTTCCAGTTGGGCCTGAACATTGATTTACCCTTGAGCGACGCGCCACCGGTTGTTGAAGCGAACGTGCAAACCGATGGTGCCGGGTTTGCTTTGCCTCAAACTGGGTTGGCGTGGCGCAATATCACCACGAACCTGACGTACCACACCGAAGCTGGTTTCTCCGGCGGCCCTGTCAAAGCTGAGTTCTTACAGCAACCGGTCAACCTTTGGTTTGGCCACAGTGGGCAGGGCAGTGCTTTGCACATCCAACAGACTGGCCGTGTCAGGTTGCCGGATTTTTTGAAACAGTTTGATCTGGCGGGCGGCAGCTCATTGGGGTTGAGCGGATCGATGGAATACAGCGCAGGACTGACCATTGGCGAAGAGGGTGTGTCCCCGATTTCGGTATCGTCCGATCTGTTCGGGTTGGCCGTTGACTGGCCGGAACCCCATGGCAAAGAGGCTTTGGACACCGCGCAACTGGATGTGCAGGTTAATCCCTTTGTGGATGAGGGCGTGCAAGTGTCCGGTGAGTGGGTGAACAGACTGGCGTTCGACATGAATCTGAGAGAAGGCGGCGTTGATCTGACCTTCGACCACTTGTACCTTGGCGACAATCGCCTTTCCGATATCCAGGTCAGTGCACTGGATTTAGGCGACCGCTGGGTGGTGAATACCGAGTCCGAACGGGCGGTGGGGCGCGTGGTTATTCCAGACAATGACGGCACGGTTGAAGTGGATCTTCAGAGCCTGACGCTGACTCGGCAGAGCGACGATGAAGAATTAGATGAGCCAGAACTTTTAACGCTTGAACAACAACTGGAAGCGTTTCGGGAACTGGATATTGGCAGCTGGCCGAACATAAATGGCCGAATAGCTGCGTTGACCGTTGGGGATAAACCGGCCGGGCGCTGGGCGTTTAAGCTTCGCCCGGAGGATCACCAGTTGAATGTCACCGAGATTGAGGGGCAAGTCGGCTCGTTAACGCTGACTGGGGATATGATTTGGCGCATTCTGGACGGTCGGGAGGTGACCCTGTTTAAGGGGCAGCTTGCAGGTGGAGCACTCAAGGATCTGGAGCCCATTACCGGCGGCTCCATCCCGTTGAACAACGATGAGACGACCATCGAACTGGATCTGGATTGGCCCGGCAGCCCTGCGCATTTGGAGCTTGGCAAGCTCAGTGGTAACGTCAGTGTGCGGTTAGATGACGGTGTAATTCTTGAGCAAAACAACTCGGCGCAACTGTTCCGGATATTTAACCTGCTGAATACCGATACCTTATGGCGGCGCTTGAGTCTGGATTTCTCGGATCTGTATGAAGCAGGGGTTGCCTTTGATGCCATCTCGGGCAAAGCGGTTATCACCAGCGGCTTGCTCAGCCTGGACCCCGAACTGCAGTTGGTAGGCCCGTCGGGGGCTTTTAAAATCAGCGGCAACACGAATATGGCAACGGAAGATCTGAATATGCGCCTGGTGATGGTGTTGCCGATCACCCAAAATTTACCCTTGGCGGCTCTTTTGATGGGGGCCAGCGCGCCCATTGGGGGCGCCTTGTTTGTGTTGGATAAGATACTGGGTGATCCTCTCAGTAAGCTGACCAGCGCCACCTATACTGTGACAGGTAGCTGGAGCGATCCTAAGGTTGAGTTGAAAGGCGTATTTGATACCGGCGAGTAATTCGGGAGACTGGTTATGACGAAGGTTGCTGCAATTCAAATGGTCAGTGGTCATGATAGTGCCGTCAATCTGGCAGAAGCTGCCCGCCTGCTGAAAGAGGCTGCTGAGCGCGGTGCCAAAGTGGCCGTGCTGCCTGAGAACTTTGCGGTATTGGCCACCAGCCAAATGCGGGCCTGTGGTGAGCAAGAAGTGGGTGACAGTCCCGTGGTCAGGCGTTTTCTTGCGGAACAAGCCAGATTGCTCAGGCTTTGGATTGTCGGGGGCTCCATGCCTTTGGCCAATCGGCCGGACGGCTCGGCCATTGCGGACCGGGTGAGGGCGAGCTGTCTGGTGTACGACGACCAGGGCCGTGAAGTTGCTCGTTACGACAAGATCCACCTGTTCGATGCCATGGTCGAAGACGCCCACGGCCAATATCGGGAATCCGACGCCTTCGAGCCCGGTGCACAGGTGGTGACGGTTGATACGCCGGCAGGCCGTTTGGGAATGGCGATCTGCTACGACTTACGGTTTCCGGAATTGTTTCGTGCGCTTCGGGAGCAGGGGGCCGATTGGGTGTGTTTGCCCAGTGCATTTACCTGGCAAACCGGAGATGCCCATTGGCATGCGTTGATCCGGGCTCGTGCCATTGAAAATCAGGTCTGGGTGGTGGCACCGGGGCAAGGCGGTCAGAACAGCGAGCGGCGGCGGACCTTTGGTCACAGTCTGGTGTGCGATCCATGGGGCAAGGTGGTTGTCGAAATCGAAGAAGGGCCGGGTGTGGCTCTGGCTGATGTCAGTCTGGAACGATTGAAACAAGTGCGGACGCGCATGCCGGTGTGGGAACACCGGCGTTTATAAGTGATCAGCAGCCTTAGTGCTGCTCGGCTTCGTCAATCCATTCCCGAAGCGCACGGAACAACTTGCGAGACTGCCCGGTGTTGGCCTGTTTTTCGACCTCTTTGCGGGCGTTCCGCACCAGATTCCGAAGGTGCTGCACCTCGGCGGTCGGGCAGTAGTCGATAAACTCGCCAACCACGGAATCCCCTTCCGAGATCATCTTGTCGCGCCAGCGCTCCGCGAGATGGTGGCGTCGGGTGTGCTCTTCACTGCCCGCATAGAACGCATCAATGGTTTTGCTGATGGTTTCGGGGTCGTCTTCCTGACGGATTATCTTGCCAATGTATTGCAGATGCCTGCGGCGGGCTTCACGCTGGGTAATACGGCGTGATTCCAGAATCGCCCGTTGCAGTCTGTCGCTGATCGGAAGCGTGGCCAGCTGGTCGTCGTTCAGTTCCAGCATACGCTTGCCGAGATCCTGCAGTTCGTGCATTTCTCGCTTCAATTGCGATTTACTGGGCCCCAGATATTCTGGAAGTTGGTCGTCTGTATGATCAGTCATGTTGTTTATCGATTCTGTCAGGCGTAAAAGAGGGTGGCCAATCCGAGAAAGGCCATGAAGCCAACAACATCGGTCACCGTTGTCAGAATAACACCGCCGGCGAGGGCCGGGTCAATGTTGCGGGACTTCAGAAACAGGGGCAGTAAGGTGCCCGCCACGGTGGCCGCAACCAGATTGATGACCAAGGCAGCGGCAATAACAGCACCTATCATCCAGTCGCCGAACCACAGGATGGCCGCAGTAGCGACAACACCGGCCCATAAAAGCCCGTTAAGGATACCGGAGAGCAGCTCTCGATTCAGCAACCATGCAACGTTAACGCTGCTGATTTGTCCCACCGCCATGCCGCGAATCACCAGTGTTAATGTTTGGCTGCCCGCTATGCCGCCCATACTCGCGACAATGGGCATAAGAACGGCCAGGGCAACGACTTTGGCGATGGTGTCCTCAAACAGCCCGATCACCGCCGAGGCGGTAAAGGCGGTCAGCAGATTAATGCCCAGCCAGACTGCACGACGGCGGGTGGTTTTCATCACCGGGGCAAAGGTGTCTTCATCTTCATCAAGACCGGCCAGGCTCATCAGGGAGTGATCGGCATCTTCACGAATAACATCGACCACGTCATCGATGGTGATACGGCCCAGCAGCTTGTTTTGTTCGTTAACGACCGGCGCGGTGATCAGGTCATAACGTTCGAACAGGGTGGCCACTTTGGTGTCGGACAGGCTGACCGGAATAGGTTCGATGTCGGTGTCCATGACCTCGCGAACCGTAGACGCTGGGTTGGATACCAGCATGCGGGTGATGGCAAGGGTGCCGATGAACTCATCCCGCCGGTTCACCACGATCAGGCTGTCGGTCATGGGTGGCAGGCTGCGGTGCCGGCGTAAATAACGCAGTACTACGTCGATACTGATGTCCGGGCGCACCGTGATGGTGTCTGTGTTCATCAAGCCGCCGGCAGTGTCTTCGGGGTAGGAGAGAACTTCCTCTACCCGCTGCCGGTCTTGCTCGTCCATGGTGTCCAGAACTTCCAGGATCACCGTGTCCGGTAACTGTTGAAGTAAGTCGGCCAGGTCGTCTGACTCGAAATCTTCAATAATGTCAGCCAGTTCCTGAGCGTTAAACTTGCTCAGGAAATACCCTCGGATGTCGTCACCAAGGTGCTGGAGAACTTCGCCTTCCAGTTGCTTGTCAACCAGGTTCCACAGCAAAGCCCGTTGACGAGGTGGGGAGGATTCCAGAAGGTGGGCGATATCACTGGGGCTGAGGCCGCCGTTCAGGATGCGGGCAACCTGTTTCAGCGCGCCACTATCCAGAGCCTCGCTTAGGGAGCGAAGTCTCTGGTGGGCCTGACTTTGTTCCAGAATATCGGACATGGATCCACCTACGGTCAGAAAACCTTCGTATTATAGCGGAGTTAGCGAGCGTCGGTGAGAGAGAGTTGTAGGTGAATTGCGAAGAATCAGCCGCCTTCGCCAAAATAATCGGCAATCAGCTCGGTGAGTGCTTCGATGGCCTGCTGCTCATCCGGACCGTCGGCAATGAGTTCAACAGTGGTGCCCTGGCTTGCCGCCAGCATCATGACCTGCATGATGTTTTTAGCGTCTACCTTGCGGTCGTTGCGGCTGATCCAGATTCGGGATTCATGCTCGGAGGCGGTGGCGACCAATTTCGCGGTAGCCCGGGCGTGCAAGCCGAGCTTGTTGATAATCGTCACGGTGCGGCTGATCATGGCGAATCAGATTTCCCCCCGAGCCTGCAGGTGAGGCAGTTCGGAATGGCGAACCTGCACATTGCTGTACTTTGTCGCGAAGTGTTTCGTCAGTTGCTCCGACACATACACCGAACGGTGTTGGCCGCCGGTGCAGCCGATGGAAATAGTCATGTAACTACGATTGCTGTCGGCAAATGAAGGCAGCCAGGAATCCAGAAACCCAACGATGTCGCTAACCATTTTCTGGCTTAACGGCTCACGTTCGAGAAAGTCGATGACCGGCTGGTCGATGCCTGTGTACTTTCGCAGGCTGGTGTCCCAATAGGGATTGGGAAGGCAGCGAACGTCGAACACGTAATCGGAATCAACGGGTACTCCGTGTTTGAAACCAAAAGATTGAACCAGCAGTGCTAACTCCTGATCTTTCCGGCCGGCCACCCGCTGCTTGACCATATCCCGCAGCTCGTACATGGACAGCCCTGTGGTGTTGACATACAGGTCGGCGAGCCGGGACAGCGGCTCCAGCAGGGTTTTCTCGTAGGATACCGCTTCAGGAAGCGAGGTTTTATCATCGCTGAGCGGGTGTTTGCGTCGGGTTGCATGAAAACGCTGAAGCAGGGTTTGCTCGTCGGCATCCAGAAAGATGATTTCCACATCGATGCCAGTGCTTTTGAGTTGGCTGTATATCGCCTCAAAATTGGCCAGCTCGCCGGACAGGTTGCGGGCGTCAATGCTGACGGCCATTTTTCGCAGGCGAGTGGTGGCCTCCTGAGGAACGGCTTCTTGTGTCAGGGGGAAGAGCAGCCCGATGGGAAGGTTGTCGATGCAGTAAAATCCCAGATCTTCCAGTACATGCAGTGCGGTACTTTTACCCGAGCCTGAGCGGCCGCTGACGATGATCAGCTTCATAACAGTATTCCTCTCATGCTGCGCGCTTTTGCTGAACCCGTATCAATTCTGATTCGAAATCATAGCCTTGTGCAGACTGTCGGTTTCCTGGCACTGGCGCAGCTTTTCGCAAAAAGAGCTTTCATTAAACTTTTCAGCAAGCTGACTGAGCAGCTCCAGGTGTTCGCTGGTTGCCTCTTTCGGCACGATCAAGGCAAACACAATATCAACCGGTTGGTTGTCGATGGAATCGAAGTCGACCGGTTCGGCCAATGTCATGAGTACGCCAATGACTCTGTCCAGTCCGTCGAGGCGGCAATGGGGGATTGCTATGCCTTCCCCTATACCGGTGCTGCCCAGACGTTCACGGGACACCAGGTTGTTGAAGATATCTGTATCGTTGAGACTTTCATCCTGTTGGTGAATGTATTCAGCGATAAACTCCAGTACGCGCTTTTTGCTTGACGCTGCAACACGGCACAGAGTCAGTTCTGGAGCCAGAATGTTGTCGATGGTCAGGGATGAATCGCTCATAGATCGACTTCATTTCCGTAAAAAAAAGGCTGCGGCCGGATGATACTCCTGCCGCAGCACGTTTTATTGAAACACCCGGTTCGGTTTCACGCTAAGAGGCGCGTTAACCGTTACCTTGCATCCGGGCAACTGTCTTTTCTTTATGTTTGAGGATCTGGCGGTCGAGCTTATCGACCAGGCCGTCGATGGCGGCGTACATATCCTCGTTTTCAGCCTTTGCGTGAATTTCGCCACCAATCACGTGGAGGGTAGCTTCGGCCATCTGGCGAACTTTCTCAACTTGCAGCGTCACCTGACAATTACTGATGTGGTCAAAGTGTCGCTCAAGCTTATCAAACTTGGTGGTTACGTAATCCTTTAGTGCGGGAGTCAGTTCTACATGATGGCCTGAAATGTTGAGTTGCATAGGCTTCTCCTGTTGTCATATAGCCGGCTTGTGCCGGACTGAGTGTCAGCACCTCTTGTGCTGACGAATCCTTAAACCAAACGTTTACGCTCGTTCGAAGGCGGGATGTGCATGGCTTCTCTGTACTTGGCTACCGTACGTCGGGCCACGTTGATCCCTTGTTCTCCTAGCATGGCTGCTATTTTGCTATCACTCAATGGCTTTTTTGGAGTTTCGTCCGCAATCAGTTTTTTGATCATCGCACGAATCGCCGTTGAGGAACATTCTCCACCCTCGGCAGTGCCCACGTGGCTGGAGAAAAAGTATTTAAGCTCAAAAATGCCCCGTGGTGTATGCATGTATTTTTGAGTGGTCACCCGCGATATGGTTGACTCGTGCATATCCACTGCTTGGGCGATGTCTGAAAGAATCAGTGGCTTCATGGCTTCATCGCCATGGTCCAGAAAACCCTGTTGGTATTCAACAATGCGCGTGGCTACCTTGAGCAGGGTTTCGTTTCGGCTCTGCAGGCTTTTGATGAACCATTTGGCCTCTTGCAACTGATCTCGCATGTAGGTGTTATCAGCGCTGCTGTCTGCCCGCCTTATAAGCGAAGCATAGCTTGCGTTCACGCGAATGCGCGGCGCGATCTCGGGATTCAGCTCTACGCGCCAGCGACCTTCGTGTTTGCGCACGATGACATCCGGGATGACGTAGTCCGGTTCGGTGCGATCGATGCTGTCGCCGGGGGTGGGGTTCAGGCTGGTAATCAAGCCCAGCACTTCTTTCAGCTGATCTTCTTTCAGGCGGCTACGACGAAGCAGCTGAGCGTAGTCACGATTGCCCAGCAAGTGCAGGAACTGGGTAACGACGAGCTTCGCTTGGCGTAGCCAAAGGGTGTCTGGCGGCAGCTGGTTCAGTTGGATCATCAGGCAGTCTTGCAGATCCTGGGCAAATACCCCGGGCGGATCAAAATGCTGGAGCCTGCGCAGCACCGCCTGAACTTCGTCGAGTTCCAGCGGATCGTCTTCCGAACCTTCGAATAAACCGGAGTGAATCTCTTCGATGGAAGACGTTAAGTACCCGCGGTCATCGACGGCATCGAGCAGGGCGTGTGCAATCGCCTGATCCCGTTCGCTGAGCGGTGTTAGGTTCAGCTGCCACTCAAGATGGTCGTGTAGCGTTTCACTCGGGGAGTTTCGGGTTTCGAAATCGGAGTCGTGTTCGTCTTCACCCCGGCTGGCCGGGGCCGGTGCCGATTGGTAGATGTCATCCCAGGCGGTATCGACAGGCAGATCGTCAGGAATGGTATCCGGCGTTTGGTCTTCCGCCGACCAGTCGGGAGCGGCTTCCGATTCGTCCCAATCCGAACTTTGCGAGTCGGTGTTTTGCTCTTCCTGAGCCGAATCTGTCTCGTGCTGGTCGTCGTGGCTGTTCTCTTGCTGGTCGTTTGAGTCCGCCTGATCGTCGTCCTCGGAGGTTTCCAGCATCGGGTTGGAATCGAGTGCTTGCTGGATTTCCTGCTGCAGGTCCAACGTGGAGAGCTGCAGTAGCCGAATGGCTTGTTGCAGCTGGGGTGTCATGGTTAGGCTTTGGCCCATTTTAAGCTGTAATGAAGCTTTCATAACCATGGCTCAATATCCATAACGTGCTTGCATCCTGATCAAAAGCATTGCTTGCAAATATAAAAAACTGTTGTGCGCTGGTAACTTACAGCGCGTGATCAACAATTTAAGCAAGTACCCTGCCGAGTTTACTTGCTCGCGTTCAGCAAAACAATCAGCCCGGCTTTCAGGTCTACGATTGTCTAAAGTCGGAACTCATCCCCGAGGTACACTTCCTTCACTTGCTGGTTGGCCAAAATAGCATCTGCGTTGCCTGAGGCAATGATGTGACCACCTGAAACAATGTAGGCGTTTTCACAAATATCCAAGGTTTCGCGTACGTTGTGATCGGTGATGAGGACGCCGATGCCTTTGTCGCGAAGATGTCGGATGATGTGTTTGATGTCACTGACCGATATGGGGTCAACGCCGGCAAAGGGCTCGTCCAGAAGGATGAACGCAGGTTCCATGGCCAGTGCTCGGGCAATTTCTACCCGGCGGCGCTCCCCACCCGAGAGCGCCATGCCCACGCTGTCGCGAATGTGGGTGATATGAAACTCTTCCAATAGCTCTTCCAGCTTCGCCTCACGTTCCGATTTTGACAGCGCTTTGCGGGTTTCCAGAATGGCCATGATGTTGTCGCGCACGGTCAGTTTCCGAAACACCGATGCCTCCTGAGGCAGGTAGCCGATGCCTTTTCGGGCGCGCCCATGCATGGGCAGGGGAGTAATGTCGTTGTTGTCGATCGTGATGCGACCGTGGTCAGCGGGAACCAGTCCGACGATCATGTAAAAGCAGGTGGTTTTACCGGCACCGTTCGGGCCCAGCAAACCGACAATTTCACCCGAGCGAATCTCCAGAGAAACGTCCAGAACCACCTTTTTCTGTTTGTAGCTTTTGGCCAGATTACTGGCCCTGAGAACTGCCATCAGAACTTTCCTGTTATTGACCAGAGCTGCGGGGCTGAATCACCATCTCGACACGGCCCGAGTTTGTGCCCTCGGAGTTGCCACCTTCTGCCGTTACCACCCGATTCACGGTGTCATAATGAATGATATCGCCACGGAATGTGCTGCCGCCTTGTTCAATTAAGGCTTCTCGTTCGAAGGTTAATTGGTTGTCTTTGGCAGACCAGGTGATGTTCCGCGCCTCGGCATTGATAACCGCCGTTTGATCTTGGGACGGCTGGCGGTAAACAGCGGGGGAGCCGCTCGCTTCTATGCGGCTCAGACCTTGGGGGCTGCGATAAAGAACCACCCGTTCCGCGTCTAGTTTTACTTCCCCTTGCACCAACTCGACCGCGCCGGTGTAAACGGCTGTACCGGCACTGTCATCCAGTCGCGCAGAGTTGGCGCTAACTTTGATGGGCTCGTCGGAGTCCGGTGTGAAGGCAGCTGCCGGGTTGGCAAGAAGCGTGGCTGCCAGAATTAGCAGTAAAAAAAGTCGGTTACCTGATGGGATCATAATGCCCTTCCACTTGGGAATTGAGTTCCAGAATGCGGTCGTCCAGCCAGGCTTTCATGCCTGTCGCTTTGGTGGTTCCGTGTGGCTCGGTGATGGTCACCGGCTGGTCGGTGTACACGGTACCTTCGGTGTTGTTCAGGGTCAGTTCGTTGGTTTCAAACGTGGTGTCGGTGCCTTGAAACTGGCGACGAATCACCACGTTGCCGTTCAGATTTACCAACTCGTCATTTTGCAAAAGGCTACCTTGATCCGCTTCGATATTCCACGGTACCGGATCGCCTTCTCCGTGCAGGGTGGCGCGGGGCTGCTCCATGGCAGCGAGGTTGTTGCTTTCGAATTGTTCGATGCGAGGGCTGGTCATGCGGATTTTAGGGTTGCCCTGAGCATCCCAGGTCCGGTAATCCGCTTGAATGATAAAACCGTCCGGTTCGGCGGGGCCGCGCAATTTCTTAGCTTCATCCTGACTGCCGGGCGGCTCGTCGCTTTGCCACATGAGAAACAAGGTGGCTGCGATTGTGCTGCCTAAGGCCAGTGTCCGGGCCCAGGCTTTGCCTTTTCCGGGGCTGAACAGTCGGGCGATCACGGCTGGGTGCTCACATAGGGTTCGAGCGTTTCCGCAAGCCGGTCTTGCGACCAGAGGATCAGGTCGCAGGCTTCTCTCACTGCGCCGCTGCCCCCGGCCATCGTGGTGCAATAGTCCGCGTGTTGCCGCACCAGCCAGTATCCGTTCGGTACGGTGATGCCCAGGCCGGCGAATTGCAGGGCGGGGAGATCGGGCAGATCATCGCCCATGTAAGCGATTTGATCGGGCGTGATGTCCATATTGGCCACCAGTTCCTGTAGAGCAATCTTCTTGTCTTCTCGCCCTTGCATGAGGTGGGTGATGCCTAAATCGTTCATGCGTTTTTCGGTCAGCGGGGAGCGGCGGCCGGTGATCACGGCAACCGTGATGCCGGCGTTCATCAGTTGCTTCAGCCCCAGGCCATCCAGAATATTGAAGGTTTTAAGCTCGTCTCCGCTGGCGCTGAAGTAGAGCTTGCCGTCGCTCATAATGCCGTCCACATCAAAGGCAACAAGCTTGATGGCAGCGGCTTTGGTAAGGACATCGTCGGTCCAGTGCGGACTCAGGGGTGGGGTGAGTTCTGGCATCAGATCACCCCCGCCCGCAACAAGTCGTGCATGTTGATGGCGCCCACCAGGTTACCTTCGGTATCGGTCACCGGCAGGGCATTAATTTTCAATTCTTCCATAATATTGAGCGCATCGGCCGCCAATTGATCGGCCTGAATGGTTTTTCCGTTACGCGTCATCACCTGATCGATGTTGGTTGTGTGTACATCAACGGATTTGTCGAGCGTTCGGCGCAGGTCGCCGTCGGTAAAGATGCCGGTTAATTCGCCAGCGTCGTTAATCACGGTGGTCATGCCCAGGCCTTTACGGGTTATCTCCAGAAGAGCGCCGCTGAGGGTGGTGGTTTCCAGTACCCGTGGCACCTTGTCGCCGGAGTGCATGATGTCGGAAACACGCAGCAAAAGGCGCCGGCCAAGGCGACCGCCGGGGTGGGAAAAAGCGAAATCTTCCGCGCTGAACCCGCGCGCTTCCAGCAGTGCAACGGCTAACGCATCGCCCATAACCAGGGTGGCGGTGGTGCTGGATGTGGGGGCCAGCCCAAGCGGGCAGGCTTCACTGGCAACGCTCACGTCGAGATTGGCTGCGGCTTCTTTCGCCAGCAACGAATCCGGATTACCCGTCATGCTGATCAGGGGCGCGCCCATTCTTCGAATTAAAGGTAGAATGGTGACAACTTCGCTGGTGCTGCCGCTGTTGGAAATGGCAATAACCACGTCCTGCGGCGTAATCATGCCCAGGTCGCCGTGGCTGGCTTCGCCCGGGTGTACAAAAAATGACGGTGTGCCGGTGCTGGCCAGTGTGGCGGCAATTTTGTTTCCGATGTGGCCAGACTTGCCCATGCCCGTCACCACAACACGGCCTTTGCAGGCCATGATGATGTCGCAAGCGCGGGTGAAATCGCCGTTGATACGGTGTTCAAGTGCTTCGATGGCATCCCGTTCAATCTGGATGGCCCGAACGGCGGAGTTGCGGTAATCCCGGGAACTTGAAGTGTTTGAATCTGTCATCTCGGCTGGCTTTACTCGGTCGGTCTGTGGACCCGGCCCGGTTATCGGGACGGACGACTATGGCGGAAAGTATATCACTGATACCCGGTAGGGCTGCCAATGTTCAGGGGATCTGAACGTTGCCATCAGTACATTTTAATAACCTGAGATTGAGGTCCGGCGACGCTTATCTTAATGTAGGCGCTCCTCGAAAAGGATCAATTATGGAGTCATCTGCATACATTTCTCTAAAAGATGTGGTGTTTTCCCGTTCAGGGCGGCGCATTTTTGATGGCATTACCCTGGATATACCCAAGGGTAAAATTACCGCCATTATGGGGCCGAGTGGCACGGGAAAGACCACGCTGCTTCGGGTCATCGGTGGGCAACTGAAGCCGGATTCCGGCCAGGTCTCGGTGGCCGGTCACGAAGTTCCGAAGCTTAAGCGAAAGGAACTATATCGCCTGCGCGAAAAGATGGGCATGCTGTTTCAAAGTGGCGCGTTGTTCACAGATATCAGTGTGTTCGAGAACGTTGCTTTCCCTCTGCGGGTACACACCTCGCTGCCGGAAGACATGATTCGCGACATTGTGCTGATGAAGCTGGAAGCGGTCGGGCTGCGCGGCGCGCGGGATTTGATGCCTTCTGAGCTTTCGGGCGGCATGACCCGACGAGTGGCGCTGGCGCGAAGCATTGCACTGGACCCCGAATTGATCATGTATGACGAACCTTTTACGGGGCAAGACCCAATCGCCATGGGGGTGTTGGTCAAATTGATCCGGGACCTCAATAGCTCAATGGGGCTGACCAGCGTGCTGGTGTCTCACGATGTACCGGAATCCCTGAGTATCTGCCACTACGCGTGCATCATTGCTGACGGCAAAGTGATTGGCACGGGCACACCGGACGAATTGCGCAATCACCCTTCTGAGCTCGTTCAGCAGTTCCTGAGCGGTCAGCCAGACGGCCCGGTACCCTTCCATTATCCGGCCAGTAATCCCGTTGATGACTTTGGTATCAAGGGAGCGTCAATATGATGGATTACGTAGCGGGCTTCGGTCGAAGAAGTCTGGAAGTGGTGGGTTCTTTAGGGCGTGCGACTCAGTTTCTGTTTGGCGTTCTGGTTGGAGTGCCCAAGCCTGCAACCGGCTTTCCGCTTCTGATCAAACAGCTTTATTCCGTAGGTGTGCTTTCGCTGGCGATCGTTGTGGTTTCCGGCTTGTTCATAGGCATGGTATTGGCGCTGCAAGGCTATACCATTCTGAGCGACTACGGCTCCGAAGCCGCGATTGGTCAGATGATTGCACTAACCTTGGTTCGAGAGTTGGGGCCGGTGGTTACGGCGCTCTTGTTTGCCGGGCGTGCAGGGTCTGCGTTGACCGCGGAAATCGGGTTGATGAAAGCGACCGAACAATTGTCCAGTATGGAAATGATGGGCGTTGATCCTTTGCGCCGTGTCATAGCGCCCCGTCTGTGGGCCGGATTTATTGCGATGCCGATACTGGCGATGATCTTCTCCGTGGTCGGTATTTGGGGCGGCATGCTGGTTGGCGTGGATTGGCTGGGTGTTTTTGAAGGCTCGTTCTGGGGCAACATGCAGTCATCGGTCGATTTTGTGGACGATGTGCTGAACGGCGTTATTAAGAGTGTTGTGTTCGGCTTTGTGTGCGCTTGGATAGCCGTTTATCAAGGGTACGACTGTGTGCCCACGTCTGCAGGTATCAGTTCTGCGACGACCAAAACGGTTGTGTATTCATCACTGGCGGTACTCGGCCTCGATTTCGTGCTGACCGCTGTTATGTTTGGCGATTTCTAATAAGGATTTCAGGGCCCTGTTATGGTGCAAAGAACAACGGAAATAGTAGTAGGTTTTTTCATGATCGCCGGGTTGGCAGCTTTGCTGTTTTTGGCGCTTCAGGTGAGTGGTTTGTCGCCCAAATCGGCCGCTGCAACGTATACGGTATACGCTAACTTTAACGATGTCGGTGGACTAACGCCGCGCGGCAAAGTGTCGATGGCAGGTGTAACCGTCGGTTCGATTGAATCCATCAGTCTGGATAAGAACACGTTTCAGGCCAAGGTAACCATGGCCATTCGTTCGGATGTGGACACCATACCGGCAGACAGTGCCGCGGTAATTCGCACGTCAGGGCTGCTCGGTGAGCAGTACATCGATATTTCGATTGGTGGCGACATGGAGTCGTTGGGCGAGGGTGATACGTTTTACTCCACCCAGTCTGCAATGAATCTTGAAAGATTGATCAGCAACTTTGCCTCTGGCCGCTGATGCAAAACAGGACAGGAGATTAAAATGTTAATTTTCAAGCGAAAGCTGTTTGTTGTATTTGCGTTGTTGATGATGGTTGCTGGTCAGGCGTCGGCGGGTGTCGAAGAAGATCTGGAGCAATACGTCAGCGATAACACCCAAATGCTGGTTCAGAAACTGAACGCCGAGAAAGGCTTGTTTGAAAAGGATCCTGAAGCTTTTTACCAGAGCATGGACGACGCCTTGACGGATTTCGTGGATTTTCGTCGTATAGCGGCCCGGGTGATGGGGCGCTACGCTCGCCAAACAACCCGTGAGCAGCGCGACGAGTTTGTGGCCAAGTTCAAACGCAGTTTGTTTGATAGCTATGCCAAGGCGTTGGTGACTGCCGACGATTTCAGGATCGAGGTGCGTGAAGCGGAGATTCTGCCCCAGAACGAAAACCGGGCATCGGTGCAGTTGGTGGTGATCACCGCCTCGGGCAATCGTTACCCCGTTACCTATTCCATGTATAAAAAAGACGACGGACGTTGGTTGATGGAAAATGTGATTGTTGAAGGCGTCAACATTGGCTTGGCTTTCCGGGACCGCTTTGCTCAGGAAATGGAGGAGAATCGCGGCCAGGTGCAGGTCGTCATTGATGGCTGGACCGATTCGGTGAAATCGTTGAACCTGGAAGAAGACGTTAACGCCTCATGAGTAACTCCCGCCCGGATGTGAGCCTTGACGGCTCTGTATTGAGCGTTGCCGGCGAGGTTGATGCGAGCAGTGTTCTTGAGCTCCGCAAGCAGGGTGAGAAGCTTGTAAGCGGCGCTCAGGGCTCATTAACGGTTGATCTTGCCGGGCTGCAAACCGCTCATAGTGCGATACTTTCCATGCTGATGTGCTGGCAGCGGTTGGCGCAAACAAAACAGGTGTCGCTCGCGTTTGAAGGTGCCAGTGAACGCCTGCAGTCGCTGGCGGCTTTGAGTAATTTGGATGCCCATCTGCCGGGATTTTCCCCGCATAGCTGACCGCTGCCCGGGAATTGGTTACAATTCCGCTCCTGATTTTAATAAAGCTGAGGATTTTCTATGGACGCCGCCCAGGTTACCGAACTTGTTAAAGAAGCCCTGCCTGATTGCGAGGTTCAGGTACAAGTCGATGGCAACCACTACATGGTCGTTGCAGTGGGTGACGTATTCGAAGGCCTGCCTACCATTAAAAGACAGCAGATGATCAACAAGGTACTGTTCCAGTACATCATGGACGGCACCATTCACGCTCTTCACCCGAAAGCCTTCACTCCAAGCGAGTGGGCTGCGCGTCAGGCCAACGGCTAAACAGAACAGGATTACTATTGTGGATAAACTTCTGATCCGAGGCCGAAAGCCTCTGGATGGCGAGATTCGGATTTCCGGCGCCAAAAACGCGGCTCTGCCGATTTTGGCTTCAACGCTGCTGGCCTCCGAGCCGGTTACCGTTGGCAACCTGCCGCATCTGAATGACGTCACCACCATGATCGAGTTGCTGGGCCGTATGGGTGTCGAGCTGCTGATTGATGAGAAAATGAGTGTTGAAGTACACGCCAACACCATCGAGCATTACCACGCGCCTTATGAGCTGGTAAAAACCATGCGCGCCTCTATTCTGGTGCTGGGCCCGCTGGTCGCACACTTTGGCGAAGCTCAGGTGTCGTTGCCCGGTGGCTGTGCCATTGGTACACGGCCGGTCAACCTGCACATTCACGGCCTTGAGCAGATGGGTGCAGAGATTAAGGTTGAAAATGGCTACATTCATGCAAAAACCAATGGCCGCCTGAAGGGCGCGCACATCTTCATGGATACCGTCACCGTAACCGGTACGGAAAACCTGTTGATGGCGGCTACCTTGGCTGACGGCAAAACCATTCTGGAAAACGCCGCCCGCGAGCCGGAAGTGGTGGATTTGGCTGAGTGTCTGATTGCCATGGGTGCAGATATCAAAGGCCACGGCACAGCCACAATTGAAATCAACGGTGTGGAGCGCCTGCACGGTTGTCACCACAATGTTCAGCCAGACCGTATTGAAACCGGTACCTATCTGGTTGCCGCTGCGGCCACTGGCGGCCGGGTGAAGCTGAAAGATACCCGCGCGGATATTCTGGAAGCGGTGCTGCTGAAGCTGGAAGAAGCCGGAGCCCACATCACCACCGGTGAAGATTGGATCGAGCTGGATATGAAGGGCAAGCGCCCGAAAGCGGTGAGCATTCGGACCGCACCTTATCCAGCGTTTCCCACCGACATGCAGGCCCAGTTTGCGGCTATGAATGCGGTCGCGGAAGGTACCGGCACCATCGTGGAAACGGTGTTCGAAAACCGTTTCATGCACCTTCAGGAACTGATCCGCATGGGTGCCGACATCACGCTGGAAGGTAACGCAGCCATTATCAAGGGCGTGGATCATTTGACCGGTGCGCCGGTTATGGCCACTGACCTTCGTGCCTCGGCCAGTTTGGTCATTGCCGGTTTGGTTGCTGAGGGCGACACCATTGTAGACCGCATTTATCACATTGACCGCGGTTACGAATGTATTGAAGAGAAGTTGCAGCTGTTGGGCGGAAGCATTCGCCGCTTGCCAGCGTAATCAAACACCAACGGGAACCCGGAAAGACCCATGACAGATTCCATCACCATCGCCTTGTCGAAGGGACGAATTCTCGAAGAGACGCTGCCATTGTTGGCGGAAGCCGGCATTGAGCTGGTAGACGACGTGAAAAAGTCCCGCAAGCTGGTGTTCCCCACTACGGATCCCAGTGTGCGCGTGCTGATCCTTCGCGCAACGGATGTGCCGACTTATGTTCAGTATGGTGGCGCAGACCTTGGCGTGACCGGCAAGGATGTGTTGATGGAGCATGGCGGGGAAGGGTTGTATGAGCCGCTGGATTTGAACATTTCCCGTTGTCGTTTGATGACGGCCGGTAAAGTGGGCGAGCAGCCGCCGGCCGGGCGTATTCGGGTGGCGACGAAGTTTGTGAATATTGCTCGCCGTTATTACGCGGCGCAGGGTCGTCAGGCGGATATCATCAAGCTGTATGGTGCGATGGAGTTGGCGCCGATTCTGAATCTGGCCGATGAGATTGTGGATATCGTGGATACCGGTAATACGCTGAAGGCGAATGGCCTTGAGGCGCGGGAGCTGATTGACGATATCAGTACGCGGTTGGTGGTGAACCGGGCTTCGATGAAGATGCAGCATGGGAAGATTAATCCGATCATCGAGATGATGGCGGCTGCTGTGGAGCGTCGTCGCGGTTCTTCGGAGTAAGTTTTTTTACTTTGGGTGGGCAGCCATTGGGGCGGCCCTTCCAAAAACCGCTACGAGCACATCCATGTGCGCTTCTCTCCGGCCATCCATGGCCTACGACATTTTTGGAAGGGCCACCCCAATGGCTGCTTCCGGCTTTTGAGTAGGGAAGCCTCTCTACTTAATAATTTCAATCCAAAGCAGGATTTGAGTTATGACCGATAAAATCACCAGACTTAACACCACCCAAGGCGACTTTGACAGTGCGCTGGCCAAGCTGTTGGCGTGGGATGACAGTGTGGATCATCAGGTGAATGAGTCGGTGCGTCATATTCTGCATGAGGTGAAGACCCGTGGCGATGCGGCGGTTCTGGAGTTTACGGAGAAGTTTGACCGTTTGAAGGTTGGCTCCATGGCCGAGCTTGAGATGGGGCAGGATCGTTTGCAGGCGGCGCTGGCGGCGATTCCGCAGGATCAGCGTGAGGCGCTTGAGAAGGCGGCGGAGCGGGTTCGGGATTATCATGAGCGGCAGAATCAGCAATCCTGGCAGTATCAGGATGAAGACGGAACGGTTCTGGGGCAGAAGGTAACGCCACTGGACCGCGCTGGTTTGTACGTGCCGGGTGGTAAGGCTGCGTATCCGTCGTCCGTATTGATGAACGCGATCCCCGCCAAGGTGGCGGGTGTCGGTGAGTTGATTATGGTGGTTCCTACGCCGGATGGTGTGGTGAACGATATGGTACTGGCTGCTGCTGCCATTGCAGGTGTTGACCGTGTGTTTGCTCTGGGTGGCGCGCAGGCGGTGGGTGCGTTGGCTTATGGCACCGAAACCGTGCCGGCGGTGGATAAGATCGTGGGGCCGGGCAATATTTTTGTGGCGACGGCCAAGCGTGAAGTGTTCGGTATTGTTGGTATCGACATGATTGCCGGACCCTCTGAAATTCTGGTGATCTGCGACGGTAAAACCGATCCCGATTGGATCGCGATGGATTTGTTCTCGCAGGCCGAACACGACGAGCAGGCGCAAAGTATTCTCGTCAGCCCGGATGCAGATTTCCTTGACGCCGTGGAAGCGAGCATCAACAAGCTTTTGCCTACCATGGAGCGTGAAGAGATCATTCGCACATCTATGACAGGCCGCGGCGCACTAATCCACGTGGCTGATCTGAAAGAAGCAGCGGAAGTGTCGAACCGCATCGCTCCCGAGCACTTGGAGCTGTCAGTAGAAGACCCGCAAACCATGCTGGAAGACATCCGCCACGCAGGCGCGATCTTCATGGGCCGTTACACAGCAGAAGCCCTCGGAGACTACTGCGCCGGCCCGAACCACGTACTGCCCACAAGCGGCACCGCGCGGTTCAGTTCGCCTCTGGGCGTTTACGACTTCCAGAAACGTTCGTCGCTGATTGGTTTTACGCCTGAAGGCGCGAACCGCATGGGGCGTGTGGCGTCGGTTCTTGCTCGCGGGGAAGGGCTGACCGCTCACGCCCGTTCGGCGGAATACCGTATTAAAGACTGAGTCGTTGTGCGCAGGGCGGTTTCGGATTGGGTGCTTGAGAGCATGGCAAGAAGGCCTTTCCAAAAACCGCTCCTTCGGCACGTCCATGTGACGCTTCTGCTCCGCCATCCATGGCTCCGCACATTTTTGGAAAGGCCTTCTTGCCACACTCATCCAAACCTTGTGCACTGCCGCCCTGCATCAGCGTCATCATTGAATTCTTATTATTGCACCAACTCGGAGTGCGTGAATCATGAGTAAATACTGGAGCTCACTAGTCAGCGAGTTACAGCCATATGTGCCAGGTGAGCAGCCTAAAATGGCCAATTTGATAAAGCTGAACACCAACGAAAACCCTTTCGGGCCATCCCCGAAGGTGATCTCGGCCATTAAATCAGAGCTAAACGACAACCTTCGCCTGTACCCAGATCCCACAGGCCACGCTCTGAAAGAGGCGATCGCTTCGTATTACACCGATTTCGGCATAGAAGAAAACCAAGTCTTCGTTGGCAACGGCTCCGACGAAGTGCTGGCCCACATCTTCCAAGGCCTGCTGAAACAAGACAAACCCATCCTGTTTCCGGACATCACCTACAGCTTCTATCCCGTGTACTGCGGGCTGTACAAAGTTGAAAGCAACATCATCCCGTTGACCGAAAACTTTGAAATAAACCCGGACGACTACAAACGAGACAACGGCGGCGTTATCTTCCCGAACCCCAACGCCCCCACCGGACGCTACATGGGCTTGCAGCATGTGCAGGCCATTGTAGAAGCGAATCTGGATAGTGTTGTGGTAGTGGACGAAGCCTACATCGATTTCGGTGGTGAAACCGCGATTCGCTTGGTTAACCAATACCCGAACCTGGTGGTGTGCCAAACGTTGTCAAAAGCGCGTTCGCTGGCGGGTTTGCGAGTCGGATTCGCCGTCGCCAATGCAGAGCTCATTGAAGGATTGAACCGAGTCAAAGACAGCTTCAACTCCTACCCGCTGGATCGCTTGGCGCTGGCGGGTGCCGTGGCTGCATTCGAAGACCGCCAATGGTTCGAAGACTCCTGCAACGGCGTTATTCGAGAACGTGAAAAAGTCACCAAAGGATTGGAAAATCTCGGCTTCGAAGTGCTGCCCTCAAAAGCCAACTTCGTGTTTGCCCGTCACCCTGAACACAAAGGTGCCGATGTTGCTGCGGAGCTCAGAGAGCAGGGCATTATTGTCCGCCACTTCAATAAACCGAGAATCAGTGAATTCCTGCGAATCACTATTGGCACCAGCGACCAAAACAACGCGTTGATCAAAGCTTTGGACTTTCTCTAAACGCGCGAGAAATATGATCGACAAATCAGCGCGCACCCAAGTTTAAAGGTTGGGGCTGGGCGGGCTTTCCAAAAATGTGCGGAGCCATGGATGGCGGAGCAGAAGCGTCACATGGACGTGCCGAAGGAGCGGTTTTTGGAAAGCCCGCCCAGCCCCATCCCGACACCCCAAGTCAAAGCGCTGATCCAATCTCAAAAGTCTGAAGGAAAGGGGTAGACAGCATGGCAACCCGCAACGAGATTTTGGCGAAAATAAACGAATGGCTCCAGCCCGAAAACTTCCAAGACTACGCCCCAAACGGCCTGCAAGTTGAAGGCAAAGACGAAATCCAAACAATCGTCTCCGGCGTAACCGCCTCCCAAGCCCTTATCGACGCCGCCGTAAAACAAAACGCCGACATGATCCTCGTCCACCACGGCTACTTCTGGAAAGGCGAAGACCAAGCCATCCGCGGAATGAAAAAGCGCCGCATCAAACAGCTACTGGAAAACGACATTAACCTCGTTGCCTACCACCTGCCATTAGACGACCACCCCGACTACGGCAACAACCGCCAATTGGCCAACGTACTGGGCATCCAAAACCCACGCCCGGTAGGCGGTCTGGTCTGGCAAGGCGAACTGTTCGAGCCCATGACGCCAGAAGCCTTTACCCAGCACATTGGAAGCGTGCTGAACCGACAGCCACTCCACGTAGGCGAGGGCGCAGACCTGATAAAAACCGTCGCCTGGTGCACCGGCGGAGCTCAAGGGTTCATCACCAAAGCACTGGAGCTTGGTGTGGATGCCTACATCAGCGGAGAAATCTCCGAACCCACCACCCACACCGCCCGAGAATCCGGCATCCACTACTACGCCGCCGGCCACCACGCCACAGAACGTTATGGCGCGAAAGCATTGGGTGAAGCGCTAGCGAAAGAATTTGGAATAGAGCACCAGTTCATCGACTGTGATAATCCGGCATAATTGAACGGAATTACTGCAGAAATGGGGTAGGAGCGGGACACTCACAAGTTTGCAAGATCAGGGTGGGGCGGCTTTTCAAAAATGTGCGCAGCCATGGATGGCGGAGCAGAAGCGTCACATGGACGGGCCGAAGGAGCGGTTTTTGAAAAGCCGCCCCATCCTGATCTAACTGTGAGCTTAGATAAGCCTACTCCGTAAAACTAATATCAAGCAGGCCGCTTCTCACCCTTAGGCAACCCAAAGTCTTCAGAAAGCGTACCCTTCTCTTTAGGATCAGCCTTAGGCGCATAATCCCTCGGCGGCTCAGAAGAATCAGAATCCGAGTGCTCGATACGCCCAGACACATTGTGCCCCAGCGACTCCGGCCACTCCTCATCATTACACAAACGATTCGCCCCACGCGCCATATGATCATTCACATCGCGATAGGCACGATTAAACCGCTCCAACAACTGAGCCGATTCCAGAAAATGCTCATTCACCTGAGCCTGATAGCGCGTAAACTCACCCCGAAGCTCATCAATCTTCTGCTCAGCCCTCCGCTGACGCAAAGAAGCACCCTGGCCAGAGCGCCCAAAAAGAACCCCAATGATAATACCTACCACCAGCGCGACTACTGCCGCAAGAATCAGGTTCGTCATATAACAATCGTCCTAGTCAGTACATGCGAGAGAGCGAAAACCTATAAAAAGAGTATACCCCTCCAAAGCACCAGCGCACATGCCGAAACACTGCGCCAATCGTCGTATTGCCCCACAGCCTACTTGGCGTGGCCAAAAAGCGCGAAATGAGCGACAATACCGCGCCCAGAAATCCACCCAGATGGCAGGAAAACCCTGATGACAGAAGCCGTGTCCACCGAAACTGTTGCGAACCTGACTCCTTGGCAACGCTACCAAAAGGATCTAGAGCGCCCGGATTTTCACAAGGACCCGGCGCAGGAAGACGCCGTTCGACGCTTACAAGCACTGTACGACAAACTGGTGGAAGCTGAAAGCGAGCGTAGCAAAGGACTTAAAAAATTACGCCGCAAGCTGAAAAAAGGCAAAGAAACGCCGGTAAAAGGCCTGTACTTCTGGGGTGGGGTAGGGCGCGGAAAAACCTACCTGATGGACACCTTCTTCGAAGCTCTGCCCTTCGAGCGCAAAATGCGTGTGCACTTCCACCGCTTCATGCAGCGCGTTCACGCTGAGTTAAGAAAGCTCAAAGGCGAAAAAAACCCGCTAGAAAAAGTAGCCAAAACCTTCGCCGGCGAAACCCGGGTTATCTGCTTTGACGAATTCTTCGTATCGGACATCGGCGATGCCATGATCCTGGCAACCCTGATGGAAGAATTGTTCAGCCGCGGCGTTACCCTGGTTTGTACATCGAACATCGTACCCGACGGGCTCTATAAAGACGGCCTGCAACGAGCTCGCTTCCTGCCCGCCATCGAACTCGTTAAACAACACACCGACGTCGTCAACGTAGACGGCGGTGTCGATTACCGATTGCGCACACTCGAACAAGCCAAACTGTATTATCACCCGCTGGACGAAGGTGCCAATGCGAGCTTGCGTGAAAGCTTCGACGCGTTGGCTGTTGAAGCTGGCAAACACAGTAAATCGATGGAAATAAACGGCCGAAAAATCCCGGCCCAAGCCCACGCCGACGACGTCGTCTGGTTTGATTTCCTGGACGTGTGCGACGGCCCGCGCAGCCAAAACGATTACATCGAAATGGCCCGCCAGTTCCATGCCATCATCGTCTCCAACGTGCCGGTCATGGGCGTAGAAAAAGACGACCAGGCTCGCCGCTTCATCAACATGATCGACGAATTCTACGATCGCAACGTAAAACTCATCATCTCCGCCGAAGCACCCATCACCGAACTCTACTCCGGTGGCAGCCTGAGCTTCGAGTTTGAACGTACCGAATCCCGCTTGCTGGAAATGCAATCCCAGGAATATCTGGAAGCACCGCACAAGCCTTAAACAAAACTAGAAAGAACGAAACCAGAGAGGTCACAACATGAGCCAAGACAACGTCGTTATCGTCAGCGGTGTACGTACACCCATGGGCGGATTCATGGGCAGCCTAGCCCCGATCACCGCCCCTGAACTCGGCGCCATCTCCATCGCCGAAGCCGTCAAGCGTGCGGGCCTTCAGCCTGCTGACGTGCAAGAAGTCATCATGGGCAACGTACTGCCCGCCGGCCTGAAGCAAGGCCCGGCCCGCCAAGCAATGCGTAAGGCAGGATTGCCAGATAGCACAGGCGCAACCACCATCAACAAACTGTGCGGCTCCGGCATGAAAGCCACCATGTTCGCCCACGACCTGATCAAAGCAGGCACCAACGACATCATGGTTGCCGGCGGCATGGAAAGCATGTCCAACGCCCCTCACATCCTGCAAGGTGCCCGCCAAGGCTACCGTATGGGCCCGGGGCCTGCCCCGCAAGACCACATGTTCCTGGACGGTCTTGAAGACGCCGAAACCGGCCGCCTGATGGGCTCCTTCGCGCAAGAAGTTGCCGACCAAAAAGGCTACACCCGCGAAGAGATGGACGAATACGCCATCAACTCCCTGAACCGCGCGAAAAAAGCCATCGAAGACGGCGTACTCAAAGACGAAATCATCCCGGTGACCGTCAAAACCCGTAAAGGCGAAGTGGTTGTTGAAGACGACGAACAGCCCCACAACGCCAACATCGAAAAAATCCCAAGCCTGCGCCCGGCCTTCGCAAAAGACGGCACCGTAACCGCCGCCAACGCCTCATCAATCTCCGATGGCGCCTCCGCGCTGGTCCTGATGCGCGAATCCGAAGCCGAAAAACGCGGCCTCAAACCACTGGCCCGCATCGTCGGCCACACCACCCAGTCCCAGTTACCGGCAGAGTTCACCTGCGCACCCGTAGGTGCGATCGAAAAGCTCTTCGCCAAAACCGGCTGGACCAAAGACGACGTTGACTTGTTCGAAATCAACGAAGCCTTCGCCATGGTCGCCATGATGCCTATCAAAGAACTGGGCCTGGATCCTGAAAAAGTAAACGTCCACGGCGGCGCATGCGCCCAAGGCCACCCGGTCGGTTCCACAGGTTCACGCCTGCTGGTCACCTTGATGTACGCCCTGCAGCGTTACGGCAAAAAGAAAGGTGTAGCGGCCCTGTGCATCGGCGGCGGTGAAGCCACAGCGATGGCTATCGAAATGATGTAACCGGCACTTAGTGCCGAATAGGTGCTCCCGGACTTCCCTAAAAAAGTTTGGGAGCACAATATAAAACCTCCCCTCCGGAAATGTCGTAGGCCAGGGATGGCCGAAGAGAAGCGCACATGGATGTGCTTGTAGCGGTTTCCGGAGGGGAGGTTTTGTATTGTACGCTTGCACGGTGTCTGCCTTCTTTTCTGCTAGTAGCTACCAGCCGAATTCCTCTCCAAAACCCGCAAAAGAGCAAGCCCAAAACCACCCACCCCAAAGTGGTTGCATCCCCGAATCTTGACTATAGTGATGAGGTGCGAGAAAGACGGCTAACCAAGAGTGACAGCAAAATCATACTTTTGACTGATCAAAGCCGCGAGAAGCCTTAGCTATAGTGCTAGCATCACGGCAATGTCTACACGGCCGACGAACACCAACCAACAGAATAATCGAGCAGCGACTCAGAACAACAACGGAGTAGCCTTCCAATGACAAGAAAAACTCAACCCTGGCAGCGCTGGACCAAGTTACCACTTGCCGTCGCCATCGCAGCCGGCGTATCCAGCCCGGCTTTTGCTATTTCGTACCCGTTGGGGAATGCCGGGCAAGTTCAATTCAACACCACGCTGTCAGCCGGGGCTGCATGGCGTACCGAAGATGCTGACAAGCGACTGCTCGCACCACACGATGGCCGTGGCACAGCATCAACAAACAACTACGATGATGGCAACCGCAACTTCGACAAAGGCGATGTGGTATCCAAAATTGTTAAAGGTAACAGTGAGCTGTTCCTGGATTACAGCGTAGACAACGATTACCTGACCCGAATCGGTGGCTTGCTTCGTGGCCGTTATTGGTACGACTTTGAATTGAAGGACGAAGAGCGCCGTTATCGGCCGCTGAGCAGCGATGGCAAAGACAACGCCTCTGGCGGTGAAATTCTTGATGCCTACATTTTCTCGGATTGGTACTTCGGAAACGTTCCCGTAAGCATCCGCTACGGTAAACAAGTGTTGAGCTGGGGCGAGAGCACCTTTATCCAGGGTGGCATCAACACCATCAACCCGGTCGACGTGCCTGCGTTCCGTGCGCCGGGTTCCGAGCTGAAAGATGCTCTGCTGCCAGTTGAAATGCTTTACGTTTCAGCGGGCGTTACTGAAAACGTAACTGTCGAAGCGTTCGTCCAGACCGAGTGGGAGCCGGTGCGAGCTGACGATTGCGGCACCTTCTTCTCCACCATCGACTTTGTCTCGGATGGCTGTGGGCCTATCTGGCCGGACGGCAACATAAGCGAAGAACAGAGCGAAATCTTCGATAAGTATAATACTCTCGGATTACCAGGCGGTCGGTATGCGATTGCCCGAGAGGCAGACGACCGCCCTGATTCAAAAGACCAGTTTGGTGTAGCGCTTCGCTGGTATGTGCCTGAGCTGAATGATTCAGAGCTTGGTTTTTACTTTATTCAGTACCATAGCCGCCTGCCGTATGTCAGCGGTATTGTGAACGATGGGCCTGGACCTGCCGGTGGTGGCTTCCCTGAATACTTCATGGAGTATCCGGAGAATATCAAACTGTATGGCGTGAGTATTAATACTACAACGCCGGGGGGCTGGTCATTAGGCGCGGAATACAGCTTCCGTGAAGATGTTCCCATCCAGTGGAACGCTTTCGAATTGATTTATGCGGGTCTGCAGATGGAACTGCCTGATGGCACTCCGGCGAGCATGCTGCAGCGGCAGCGGGAAAAGGAGTTGGGTATATCGGATCCGAGCGGAATCGTCGCAAGCGGTAACGATCGCTTTAACGTGTCTCAGTTCCAGTTCACGCTGATCAAATTCTTCGATCAGATCATGGGGGCAAGCAGGCTTTCGCTTATCAATGAAGCAGCCGCAACTTGGGTTCATGATTTGCCGGGCTATGATGAAGCGCGTTACGGCCGCTCGGGTACCTTTGGGATAGGTCCTATACCCACGGCGGCAGGTGATGCATGTCCGCAGTTGAATCTAAACTCCGATTACTGCGAAAACGATGGCTTCACCACAGACTTTTCGTGGGGTTACCGTACGCGCCTTGTTTGGGAATACCCGAACGCGATTGCCGGCATAAACCTGAAGCCACAGTTGGCTTGGACCCACGATGTAGAAGGTTATTCACCCCAGCCGGGTGGTGCGTTCAATGAAGGTAGCAAGTCGCTTGGGCTATCGGTAACCGGTGTTTACCAAAACAAGATCACCGGCAACATCGGCTACACCAACTACTTTGGTGGCAAGCCCTATAACGAATTGACCGACCGCGACTTCGTAAGCGCGAGCGTTTCCTACTCATTCTGAACCGGACAGATTTTGTTCAAAGAGGTAATTTAAATGAAACTGAACAAGAAACTATTAGCTACCGGTGTATTGGCTGCAAGCATGTTTGCTGGCCAGGCCTGGGGTGCAGTTTCTGCCGGCGAAGCGGCCAAATTGGGTGACACACTCACCCCGATGGGTGCTGAAAAGGCCGGTAACGGCGGTGCTATCCCTGCTTGGACCGGAGGCATGACAACGCCGCCTGCGGGTTATAAAGGTGACGGAATTTACGTCAACCCGTTCCCGGATGAGAAGCCTGAATTTGTGATTGATCAGAGCAACGTGGATCAATACGCCGACAAGCTCTCGCCAGGCCAGGTTGCGATGATTCGTCAATATGCCGATTACACAATTCCGGTCTATGAAACTCACCGTACGTCGGCCTACCCGAAAGACGTGATGGATAAGACGGTCGAAAACGCGACCAAGGTAGAGCTTATCCAGGACGGTAACGGCCTTGGCAATTACGAAAGCGCCACGCCGTTTCCCATTCCCCAGAATGGCCTTGAAGCCATCTGGAACCACATTACCCGCTATCGTGGTGGTTCGGTCCAGCGAAACGTAGGGCAGGCAACGCCGACCGCGAGTGGTGCCTACTCCATCGTACGATTCCAGGACGAAATTACCTGGAATACGGCTTTATCTGACTACAAAAAGGGGCAGGATGACAACGTTCTGTTCTACTTCAAACAGGCCATTACAGGGCCGGCGCGATTGGCTGGTAACGTACTGCTTGTACACGAAACCATCGACCAGGTTAAAGAGCCTCGTCGTGCATGGGTATACAACGCCGGCCAGCGCCGAGTGCGTCGAGCGCCTCAGGTGGCCTATGACGGTCCGGGTACTGCAGCCGATGGCATGCGTACCAGTGACAACTTCGATATGTTCAACGGCGCTCCAGACCGTTACAACTGGGAGCTGTTGGGTAAGAAAGAGATGTACATTCCTTACAACTCCTACAAGCTGGTTGACCGTGACCTGGACTACGATGACATCATCAAGGCCGGACACATCAACCAGGACCTGACTCGCTACGAATTGCATCGGGTATGGCACGTTCGCGCTACTTTGAAAGAAGGTGAGCGTCACGTATATGCCCAGCGTGATTTCTACATTGATGAAGATTCCTGGCAGGCAGCTGTTATTGATCATTACGATGGTCGTGGCGAAATGTGGCGTGTGGCGGAAGCGCACACCATGCAGTTCTACGATAAGGATGTGCCGTGGTACGCGGTCGAAGTGTTGTATGATTTGCTCTCTGGCCGCTATTTGGTGTTGGGTCTGACCAACGAAGAGAACAATCCGTACACCTTCGGTGCGGAGCGTCACTCACGTGATTACACGCCGGCTGCTTTGCGCAGAGCAGGCACGCGTTGATCGCAGGTTGATGTAATGACAAGGCGAGCCATTGGCTCGCCTTTTTTATTGTTACTTTTGCTCAAAACGTGATGTAAATCACGCAGATATATTGCAATGTCGGAAAGGGCCATTTTTTGCTAATGGCCTGCCGTTTGGTTTACCCTCTACCCATTATCTAATACTAAAGGCGACCCCCATGTTGGGCGTCAGCGCTTAAATGCTTAAGCGAATCATAGTTGTACCGGGCATCTAGCAGAATGGCCTGGTTTTGAATGGGGCAGAGCGTGAAACCTTTAAGCGACGGCTGTGCAGCGAACGACGAATTCCAAATTGCCAATACAAGCGTTCAACATGGCGAATTGGTTCGTGATCTTCTTGAACATCGCCTACAACTTCCACCGATACCCGCTGACCGATTGCGCCGGCCGGAACTGGAGCAAGCCCTGCGGGAAGCTTTGGTGCCGGGGCATGTGCTGAGCATCGAAGCGCCCGGTGGCTATGGGAAAACCCATGCGCTGGTGAGTGCCCTTGCTCAGCCCGGCGAAGAAACCGACCAGTCTGCGACTCGCTGGATCTCCTTGAGCGCTGGCGACAACGCGCCTTCACGTTTTCTCTCCGTATTGGCCACGGCGTTAAAGCTCCCCGATATGGGGCAGGGAACCAGCGACGCCTTTGAGGATCATCTGGCATTGATGCTGGTGTCCAAGGCGCGCCAAACTCCCACACAGTCAGAAGTGTTGGTTCTGGACAACCTTCAGTACATAACCAACCCCGCGGTTATCGGGTTGCTTCATTATTTGGTAACGCACATTCCGGGCAATCTCGCGATTGCACTGGTATCTCGCTTGCCGTTACCGTTCGCCAGTCACACTTTGCAGCTGAACGGAAATTACCATCGAATCGGCTCCGAACGCCTCGAACTAACGCGCGCGGAGACGTTTGAGTTCTTCCAAAAAGCCAACGCTGAAAGTCAGATCACCAGCGTTTCCATCGACCATCTCTACAACCTGACGGAAGGCTGGCTAACGCCGCTGGCGTTATATCGCCGGGAGCTGGAAATGGCTGAAGATCGCCGGCCTATTCAGGAAAGCCCTTATGTAGAGCGCTTTCTGAAAGATTCTGTCTGCCAGCCTCTGACCGCTATGCAGGTCAAGTCTCTGAAACTCGTCGCAGAACTCGATAGCTGCTGTGATGAGCTGTTTTACGCAATCGCCGGGCATGACAATGCGTCGGTTTTATCGCCTTCCCAAGCCGCCGAACTCGGACTGCCGATTAAGCTTGTCCCCGGACGGGGCCGCTGGTTCCGTCTCAATCCTTTATTGCAGTCTTTTTTACAGAGCCATCCGGTCGCGGGCCGAACGGATCGTATGCTGTTGGCCAGCCAGTGGTTTGGCCAGAGGAAGCAATTTCCGGAGGCTCTGAAATACGCCGTCTTGGCCGGCGACAACGACGAAGTTGTGCGCATTGCATCAGAAGGCACCGAAGCACTTTTGCTGGGGCAAGACACCGCGTCACTGCTTATGCTCCGCAAGAATTTGCCGGAGCACCTCCTTGAGCGCAGTGCCAGGTTAAGGATTGTGTACGGCTGGGTGCATGCGATTGGCGGGCAATTCCGCCAGGCACGGCAACTGTTGGAAGGCTTTGCTCCGGAAGGTTGGAGAGATCACGAGTCGCGCATCTACGCTCTGAAAGCCTTTATCCTGAGAGGCGAAGGGTTTGTTCAACCCGCGCTGGCCATGGCGGACAAAGCGCTCGGCACCGGAGGCTTATCCGCTCAGGCGCAACTGGTCACCCATATTGTACGTTCCAACGCACTGTGCGCGGCCGGCCGTTTTCAGGAAGCGCGGGAAGCGAACCGCCATGCGTCAAAACTGGCCAGACAAGCCGGCGATTCTGGTTCAGAAGCGTTGGCGGTGTATTCCCATGCGCGGATTGAGCTAAGTAAAGGCGCTTTAGGCCACGCAGAAAATCTGCTGCGCACCGGCTTGGACACCACACTGCAGGAATTAAGTCGCCCCGCGCGCATTGGCGAAACCCGTCTTCAGCTGAGTTTGGTGTTGGTGTTGTGGCATCAGGGCCGAGTGAAAGACGCTGACCGCCTCTTGATTCACTGCACACGCCATGCTGAGCAAACACGGGATTTAGGCCTGTTACTGGCTATGGCTCTCAGAATTTTGATGTGTCGCAGCCAGGGCAGGCTGGACGAGGCATTTGTCTGGATTGGCCGGGCGGAGCGCACCATGCACGCCTGGCAGGTTGACGAGGCACTGTACTTGCCAGTACTTGAGGCACTAAAAGCCAGTTGTTGGCTCGCTTGCGGGCAAACCGACAGCGCCAAACAGGCAATTGCCAAGCTTGAGCCTTACCGACAAGACGGTTGCGTGCCCGAATTGTTCCCCACCATGCCAGGGTTGATGGATTGCTTGCAGGTACGAGAGGCGATTGCATCGGGTGATCTTGTGCGGGCCAGAGAACACCTGGAAAGCATTCGTCAGAAATATGGTGATGCGCTTCCATGGGGCTTGCAGCTACATGTCGGCTTGTTGAATTCGGCATTGCTGCTGTCTGAAAAAGGGATTCAGGCGGCAAGAAAACAACTGGAAGTGGTGGTGGTTCAAGCTTCGGCAGAGCACTTCATCAGTCCGTTTATGGAGCTGTCCAAAGAACTAGCGCCGGTGATGGACAAGGCGTTTTCGTTCTTGCCGAAAAGTGAGTTTACCAAAGCGTTGGGCGAGTTGTTTGGCTGTGAGGCCGAGCCATTGGCCGGGCAGCTGGCAGAACCCATTAGCGATCGCGAACAGGGTGTGTTGGAGTTGATTGCCAAAGGGCTGTCAAATCAGGCGATTGCCGACAAGCTGCATATTTCGTTGCATACCGTGAAGACGCATGCCCGGCGAATCAATTCCAAACTGGATGTGAAATCCAGAACCCAGGCCATTGTGCGTGCCAGAGAGTTGGGGCTGCTCTAAAAAGCCCCGGCTCTCTGCTGTTTCTGTATCAAGCTTCCTGCTTCAGCTGATCGATCAGCGCATCTTTCTCGGCCCAAATACCGCTGACCCAGCGCTGAAACTCGACTCGTTTATCCCGGTCGGCTTCATAATTCATGCCTAAGAACTGCTCCGGGACTTCGCGGGTGCGAATGTCTACGATGATTTTCTTTACCCGACCGCACATATAATCCCAGATCCCGGGTGTGCCGCCGGGATAGACAATGGTCACATCCAGCATGGTGTGGATTATTTCGCCCATTGCCCCAAATACAAAAGCGGTGCCACCGGCTTTGGGTTTTAACAGATTCTTGTAAGGCGAGTTCTGACGCTGGTGTTTTTCGGGCGTGAAGCGGGTGCCTTCCATAAAGTTAAAAATCGTCACCGGGGTATAGCGGAATTTTTCGCACGCTGCTTTGGTGGCCTCAATATCCTTACCTTTCAGTTCCGGGCGTTTGGCCAGTTGCGCCTTGGTGTGACGGTGCATGAATGGAAAATCCAGAGCCCACCAGGCAATACCCAGCAGGGGTACCCAGATCAGTTCTTTTTTCAGAAAGAATTTGAGTAACGGAATTTTGTTGTTCAGTACATATTGAATGGCCGTGATGTCGGCCCAGCTTTGATGGTTGCAGGTGACGAAATACCAGTGTTCTTTGCTGAGTGTCCTGGCGCCGCGGACATCCCATTCCACCTTGTGGAAAATCCGCATCAACGTGTTGTTAAAACCAATCCAATACCAAGCGATGCCATTGATCACGATGGTGCAGCCCTTTCGAACCAGATTAACGGGCAAAATCAGTTTAACGATTGCAAACAGCAGCAAAAACGGCAGAAAGATAACCGTATTCAGAACGATGAGCAGCAATACCAGAACCCCTTTGAGTGGGGCGGGCAGGAAGTTAAGCATATCGCAACGTCTCTGTTGGTCCAGGTTACAGGGTTAGTGTTCAGGTGAGGTGGTGCCACGGCTGCCGGGCAAAAGAGCGTCGGCAGTGGCGGCGGTGGCCAGTTCCAGCAAACGCTCCGAAGAGCGGTCTGCGAGCAGGGCCTGGAACTGTTTGTCGTAGAAGCCAAGGTTGTTATAGCGGATCATCGCCCGGATTTCTTTAACGTAGTCTTCACCGCGCTCCGAATAGCCGAGCAGACCGCCGGCCATCGCAATTCCCGACAACGGATCGCCGTTTTGGCGCGCCTGTTGGCGCACGTCCCGAACTCGTTGGTAAGTCGGATGGCGGTTTAGGTTGGTGATATAGGCACGAATCGAGCCATAAGGTGAACTGAACTTGGCGACCTCGTGGCTGGCTCCTGGTACTCGGCTAAGCGGCACTAGCCCACAACCTTTCGAAAAGCACCACTGCCCAAACAGATTGTTGCCTTGAGTCGCAAAGCGGGATGTACCCCAGGCTGATTCGTTCGCCGCTTGGGCAAGAATGAGGGAAGGCGGTATCACCCCGATGCGCTTCTCTAAAAGCGCAAGCTGAGCCTCACTGCCATTTGCTTCGTCAATGCGAAGCCGAGCGGCGTGATCGGCCAGCCACTTTAATTCCGTTTCAGAAAACTCGGCATTGCCGCGCAGAGATTCAAGATACTGGCGCTCGATCAGAATACGACTGTTGGCCAAAACAATCCGTGGATACAAAAAGGAAAAGAACGCGGATTTACGTTCGACAGTGCCACGAATGGTGGAGAAGTCCGGAAGCGGCGCAGCGGCCCAGGAAGGAAGGGCGGGCAAAGAGCTAAGGGCGACATCGCCTTCGTCATCTGACGGACCACCAAATGGCGTGTAAAGCGCGCCCGCGCCGGCAAACAATATCAGTGGTACGCAGAGCAACAGTGCGCGAGAAACAGCCGTCATAAAACCCTCTTTATAATCGATATGGAAGGAATTATAACAGGTTATACGCCTTTTTCCGGCTTCAAAGGCCTCTTGGCCTAATCCGGAATAAGCGTGGCGATCAGCAAGCCCGTGCGTGGGCTGGCAGCCGATGCGTCTCTAACGGCCAGAAATATCTGATCGGCTTCACCGGTATAGAACCCCTCCAGTTCAAGCCCCGAAGTGGGCGATACAAGAGCTATGCTGCCGTCCGGGTTGGCGGTGTAGGTAAACGTCTCAATGATTTCTGAAGCGGCCGGGCCAGTGACTTGGCCATCGCTGATGGTATGGGTTACATCAAAGCCTGTCGCGGTGAGTTGTGCTTCAGTATTGCTGGTGAAGGTCAGTATGCCGCCATTCAGCTGCTGCAACGCATTAGAGCTGGCGGTCATCGCCAGAACAGAGCCTTGCAGACGGTAGCGGCTATTGGTTTGAAGGTCTGTAGTGGGCGCTTTACCGGCAACTAAAAGCCCGTCACCCCAAATGCTGTCGTCAAGATTGAACGCCAGCAGCGAGCCATCCGGTGAAGCGGCACCCTCGCCGACATCGGGGGTTGAGTAGTCGGTGTCCGGGCAGGTAGAGCACAGGCTCAAGCGGCCCATAAAGCGGGGGCCGTCACTCAGTTTTGAGCGGCGGTTGGCGATGGTCAGCGGCTGCGACTCAGCGCCTGCAGCGGGAGATACAGAACCGTTGGCCGAGCGAGACACGGTAAAGCTGGTGGCGCTAACATTAGCGGAAAGCTCGTTATCGGATGCCGCCCCCGTATTGATGGTGCCCACTGCCGATTCAAAAGCAACCGGATCGCTGCCGCCGAAGCTGCCAGCGAAATACACTATATTAAAGTCACCCTCGGCCTGCGAAATATCGAAATCGTCGCTGCGCAGCAAGTGCAGTTCGAACGCTGACAGGTAATGATTTTCCAGCGTGCCGCTGCGCTTCAACTGATTCCCCTGAGTATTCAGAGCAATCGCCTTGCCTGCCGTAAAGTAACTCGCCAGTACCCGGTCGGGACCGGTTTGAGCATCAACAGGCTTGGTTGTGAAGCCATCAAAATAATATGGGTTGCGGGTCCAACCAATGGTTTGAGTTTCCGAAGGGTAGGTAATGGTTTGGTAAAGGGCGCGCCCGGCCAGCAACCGCGCGGCTTTTGGTTCATCGCTAGATGACTTCGGTGTAAGCGTTGCCGCACCGGGGGCACTGGCATGGCTGTTTGACGGCCAGGCTTCAGTACCAAACTGATTGTCCGGCGACAGGCTTATGGTTTGTCGGTCATAAGGTATGTCCGTGGCCAGCGAGGTTACGCTCAAACCAAACGCATCGAACGTGGTTAACGTTAACGCCGGATAAAGAAACGCGCCGGCGTCGCCGGTCAGATCCTCTTCCTGGGTGGTGCGCAAGCCCCAAAGCCCTGCGGAAGGTTCGCCATTGCTCTGTAATTCTCCTCCAAGTTCCAGCCCGAAAAACACTGAATTATAGTCAGCAGAGCTGGCTTGAATGCTGCCAGAAGCGCTTTCGTTAAGCAGAGCGTATTCGGCAAGATCATCCACATAATTGGCAAAATCGACCCGTGCGCTCAGGCGATCAAGCGCAGCAGACAGGTTTGCGCCGCTGGGAATGTCGATCTCGAAATCGTGAACCTGATCGGCCAGCGTGGCCCAAACGTACTTATTCAGGCACAAACCGCCGCCCGTATCGTTCACGCAATCCATCACCGTTTGGAAATCGTTGGCCTGATACTTGTCACCGAGAATTTCTTCAACCACGTAATGAGAGAAGGGATTCACCTTCACATCCCGGTCGGAATCGGCCGCCAGCGCCTTCATGGTAATGCCGCCATTGCCATTCCACGTGGCTTCGATGACAACGTCAGGGCCAACAGGGAGCCCATTCTTGAAGCTCAGGATGAAGTGACCGTCATCGCCGGTGTCGATGGTGTGCGCAATGTCATCCAGTTTCTGCAGGGAATGATTGGTTCTGTACACCTGAATGCGGTCGGGTACCACGATGCGCAGATTGCGGCGTGTAGGTTCACCGTTAGGGGCATAGTTGGCCGGCACTTCCATCGTTACCCGTACCTGGTTTTCTTTCAGGCCCTTCGCGTTGCTGGAATCGCCGGTACTACCAGGGCTGAAATCGTCCAGCGCGTTGATGGTGCTGCCAAACCGGTTAGGAGCATTGCGGGCGCCATCAATGGCACTGTCACCGCCGCCACAGGCAGTGATTAACAAAGAAACGGAAAGCAGGGAAGCAAGCTTGGTTGTCATGCCAGGGCCTATCCAAGTACAAAGTATTGGAAGAGCCTAACAGGTAAACGGGGGGCGAGACGTGAAAGGGAACACGGTTGGGCTACCCAGTGTTGCGCGGATAGCCCAATAATAACGGAAGACTTAGAAGAAAATCTTCATGCCCGCTAGAATGCCTTCATCCAGATTCACATCCGGGCTGCCGGCCAAATCCAGCTCGGTGTTCAGGTAGCGGTAACCGCCGAACACTTCGGCGTTGCGGATCACGCGGTAGCTGGCGCGCAGCTCAACGCTTGTCATTTCGTCGGAATCACCGAACGACAGAATGCTGGGCGCGTAATGCAGGCTGCCGCCAAAGGACAAGCCCGGTACGTCTGGGATATTCACGGTCGCAAAACCGCCTACGCCAACCGCGCCGCCGTCGAGGTGGTCATCATCCCAGCCCACACCGCGCAGGCCAATGCCCGCAGTGGTTGGCAGGTTGCCGAGTGCCGTACGGCCCTGGGCGTGAAAATCCACGTTACCAATGTGACGTCCGCCTTCGTGGTAGGTGTATCCTGCACCAACTTGCAACTCGTCCTGAGTGCCAAAGAAGTTCACCTGGCCTTTCACCGAATCAGTCGTCAGGCTCAGGTCGAGATCAGAAGCCATAACCGGGGCTGCGGCTAAAGAAAGTGCCAAGGCTGAGATGCGGGTAATCTTCATGTATACACCTTTGTAGCTGTCGTTATTGAATGCAAAGCGCCCATCAAATGCGTGCATCCGCGATATTGGTGACCAAGCAGGATGGTAACACCTGTTTCACGCAGTACAACTTAAAAGCCTGTAAGCCGGCGGCAAGGCTGGTGTTAATGAAGCTGGCCTTCGTGGCCCTGGTCCAGATCTTCGGGGGATACGTTTTCAGCGGGCACGCGGTACTCTTCATTGGCCCAGGCCCCAAGATCGATCAGCTTACAGCGCTCGGAACAAAACGGTCGCCAGGCGTTGGCTTCAGACCATTCAACGGACTTTTTGCAAGTGGGGCATTCAACGTTCATGGGAGTCTATCCGGGCTGTGTGTATGAGCTGCCGGCGATCAGTTATCGGCAGGTGCGTGACAGTATTGTTCCAGCACTGCCCGCAACATTTCAAGGTTGACAGGTTTGGCAACGAATACATCCATACCCGCAGCGCGACACAGCTCTTCGTCTTTTTCCATGGCGCTGGCGGTAAGCGCTACCACCGGCACCCTTAAACGGTTGTTCTTTTGCTCCCAGGCCCGCAGCCGTCTTGTGGCTTCGAATCCGTCCATCTGGGGCATCAGACAATCCATGAAAATCAGATCAAAGGTCTTTTGTTGCCAGAGCGACATGGCGGCTTCGCCATCGTTGGCCGCGGTCACCTCGCACCCCAGTTTTTCAAGAAGTCGCTGGGTAAGGATGCGGTTCACCGGGTTGTCTTCAACCAACAGCACGTTCATGCGACCGCAAGGCAGCTCGTAGGGAGTGGCGCCGGAATCGGTCAAACCTTTTAGTGAAAAACGCGTGAGGAAGCGCCGTTCCTGTTGTTCGATATCACTGAACAACTGATTGAGCAGCGGGATCAAGTAGGATTCCCGCAACGCCTTGCTTAAAAATGCATCGGCGCCCGCTTGCCGGAAATGCTCGGCATCTCCGCGCTGGGGATTGGACGACAAAATCAGCAGGCGGGTTTCACGCCATTGTGCGTTGCTGCGGATTTGCCGGCACAGAAGGTCGCAGTCCATATCCGGGACAAAGCCGTCCAGAACAATGGCATGGAACGGGTCAGCTGCATCACAAGCCTGGCGTAGAGAAGTAAGAGCTTCACCTGCGGATCTAACCGCTTCAATCTGCAAGTCAAAACGGGACAACATTTCCAGAGTGATCTTGCTCGACAGCTCGTAGGAATCCACCACCAGAATGCGCCGGCCACGTACCATGCTGGAATCCGGACGAATGCGGGTTGCGCTGTCGCTGACTTCTTGCAGATTCAGTTCTACCCAGAATGTGGAGCCTTCGCCGAGGCGGCTTTCAACATCCAGCGCACCGCCCATTCGGTCAACCAATTGCCGGCAAATCGTCAAGCCCAGGCCCGCCCCGGGTAACTGCCGGGTAAAGCGTTGGCCCAGTTGTATATAGGGCTCGTAAACCAGTGGCAGCTCTTCGGGGTTAATGCCTTCGCCTGTGTCTTCCACTGCCAGCCGCAAGCGAACCTTGTTATCTTTGCGGCCGAGCACCTCAACGCTCACCAGAACGTGACCGGAATCGGTAAACTTGATGGCGTTGGCCAGCAGGTTGATCAACACCTGGCGGATACGAACCGGGTCCCCTATGACCGCCCAAGGCAGGCTTTCATCCACCCGCATTTCCATCGCCAGGCCTTTTTCACGGGCTCTGGCACCGAGCATGTGCACAAGATCGTTCAGGGTTTCCCGGAGATCGAACGGAATTTCTTCCAGCTCCAGCTTGCCCGCTTCCATGCTGGAAATATCGAGCAAGTCATTGAGAATAGACGATAGATTTTCAGACGCATTAATCAGCGTGCTGACGTATTCCGTTTGCTCCTGATCCAACGGGGTATCGGCCAGCAAGTGGGCGTAACCGAGTACCGATTGCAGGGGAATGCGCAGCTCATGGCTGACATTCGCCAGAAATTGATTCTTGGCTTGGTTCGCACGCACCGCTTCGTCCCGTTCACCGCGGGTTTTCACGGAAATCTGGCGCAGCGAGCGGGTGTCTTCCAGAATCTGCAGGCGCATCTTGTTCAGCGCTTGTTCCAGCTCTGAAAGCTCGTCTGGTTGGGCGGGCTTCTTCCGGCGCAACTTTAATGGGGCCACCAGTGCATCGAGATTAAGCTTGGCGGCATAGTCCGCCATGGTTTCCAGATGCCGTGAAAGCGCGACGCGCACGATCAACAACAAACCCAAGGTGCCCAGCATCACAACGATCGATTGGTACAACAGATTGATCAGGGCGCTGGCCAGAATTTCCTGATAAATACTTTCGACGGACGAAACCACCGTGAGTTGGCCCACTCTTTGCGGCTCTTTGAAATGGCTGCTTTTGAAGTCCAGAGGAAAGGTTTGGGAAATCGTTCGACCGTCGGGGTTGGTGCCTGAATTGAATTCCTGGTCGGTAGAGGTTTGTACACGTACGTACTGAATGTGAGGTACGTTGCGCAGGTCGTCGAGGTTGGCCGCGACTTCGCTGTAATTCAGCACCCACAGGTTCGAGCTTAAGCTGCCGGATATCAGATCAACGGCTCGGCTTTGGCCGGATTCCAGGCGCGATTTCTGGCGCTCGAATTCGCCAATCATCTGTACGCCTGTGGCCACCAGCGATAATACAAGGCTGTACAACAGCACCCACCCGAGTAACCTCAGGGCCAATGGGCGCACGCCCCAGCGCTTTAAAATCGGGTTTGAAGGCAAGTCACGAATTCCCTGTGTCGACAACAATTTATCCGCAGACAGTTTAACAGATGGACACAACTTCTACACGTACCTTTCCGGCGCCCGTGACAAAGCGAAAACGCACGTTCAGATCGTACAAATGCGCGCCATAAATACGGTCTTCATCCCGCCCGCGGCGGAACGACGGGCGAGGGTCGTAGCTGACAACATCTTCTATCAGGCCCCGAAGATCCGGGTAGTCAATCGGGGACAACGAGGCCAGTTCGGCCTCGGCTTCGGGGCTGATCACCACCTCAACACGATCCACCGGAGGCGTGTTTGCCCAGCCCAGCGAAGCATCAGGAATGGCATCGGCAAAAGGCAGATAAGGTTTGATGTCGAGAATGGGGGTGCCATCAATCAAATCGTGATCGCGAATCTTCAGCACCAGCCGGCCGTTTTTTCGCTCAAGCCCTTCGTTACGCACCACCGATAACCCCAAACTGTTGGGCCGAAACGGCGAACGGCTGGCGAACACGCCGATTTTCTTATTACCACCTAGCCGGGGAGGGCGCACTACCGGCCGCCATTCGGCACGCACCGCTTCATGAAACTGAAACGTCAGCCACAGATGACTGGCGGTTTCCAAACCCCGAAAGGCATCTTCCCGATCAAACGGCGGCTCAATCACCAAATCCGCATGGGCGTGGCGGGTAAGGCCTGGTTGGCGTGGCACGCCGAATTTATCTTTGAAGCAGGAGCGGGTGTAGGCGACAGGGGTAAGGGTTAAGGCTTCGGTTGCCGGTTTGCTTTTGTGTCGGGGTCGGGTCATGTCAGTCTCTATCAATGGTGCCGGCAAAATACATTTCGATGCGAAAGATTACCGAAGCTTGGTCTTTAAAGCTCTCCTCGCGGGGGAATTCTAACGCGGGAATAAGCTCGGCAAACAGCCAGTCTTCGTACACACGATAGCGCCAGGTCACATCCGCAAAATACGACGTGGTTCTCCATACCGGCTGGCTTTCACCGAGTATTCCGATTCTGGGCGAGATCACAGAGCGTGAGCTGGTGCGCTTTCGCAGACTAAAGAGTTGCGCTGCTTCGAATTTTCGGTCGGTGTGTACCCACTCCAGTTCCGACGATGTGAAGAAGTGCCAGCCATTCCACGCCGGCCGGTCTGCGCCGAACCAGGAGCGGGAGCCCCAGCCGGAGGAGTGGTAGTAATACACCCGTTGCTTAACCCCGATACGCCAGTTGTCTGCAGCCAGCCAGCGCTTGTCGGCCTCAAGCCGCCAGAACATTTCGGGCGGAAGCCGCAACCGGCCACCTACGTCCATCGACAAATTGATGGCATCGCCTACGTCCGTTAAATAGCGCAGTGCACCGGTGGTGTCGGTATCGGTTCGCTCCGGTTCGGTCAGCTGCCGATCCCGCTCGCGCTCGCCCAGTGGGACCAATTCATCGCTGTCGCTTTCGATAACCAGTCGCAGTTTTTTCTTCGTGGTGGGCAGATCCAGCCGAAAGCGTACCTCTGGTTTGAATTGTGCCGGGTCGCTGTACTCCGATTCCGCGGCAAAGCCTAGCCGAAGATAGCTTTCGTTGTTCGGTAAACCATGTTCCGAGCCGGATAACGTACGGTCTGCCCAGTTGCCAATGCTTTGAACCTTGCTACCGTGCAAGCGTTCCTGACGAATAACCCAGTTACTGGCACTCAACCACCAGGAATCGACCGGTTCGGCCCAGTATTCGCTGGGCTCCACGGTGTAGAACGACGCGGGTAAACGGTAAGGAGAGAGCTTATCCGCTAGGGAATCTTCCTCGACACTAATCGGGCCTGCACCGTGGACGTGCGCAGAGACAACCAATAGCAGCGGCAGAAGAAGAGAAAAGAACGGGAGGTAACGCAGAGGGAGCCCCTTAACTGAATTCTATCACCCACTGATTATGAAGCTCTGCCACCTGCCGCTCAACCTCAACCAAAGGCTGGTTGTTATCGATGATCGCGTCTGCTTTAGCGCGTCGATCTTGCCGAGCCATCTGCGCTGCCATAATGCGCTCCACCTGCTCGCGAGAATTGTTGTCCCGAGCCATGGTGCGCTCAAGTTGCACAGATTCCGGGACATCAACAACGAGAGTTTTGTTCACTAATGCGTGCTGATCGGTTTCCAGCAATAACGGTGAAACCAGCAAGGTGTAGGGCAGGGTGTAATTTGAAGGCTGCAACTGGCGGATAAGCTCTTCACGAATGATCGGGTGCAACAAAGCCTCAAGCCAAGCCCGCTCCTCCGGCTCCGCAAATACCTTCTGCCGCAACCAGGCCCGGTCCAGCGCACCATCGGCCTGCAACACCGCATCCCCAAAATGCTCAGCAATAGTGTTCAGCGCAGGCGTGCCCGGCTCAACCACCTCCCGAGCCACATCATCCGCATCCACCCAGTGCACGCCCAACTCACCAAACAGCCGCACCACCGTAGATTTTCCCGAACCAATCCCGCCTGTTAACCCGACAATCGCCAAACCTTGCTCCTAAACTCCAAGAAACCCATACCAGGCCGAAACTATCTCCGCCCCAAACCACAAACAAATCACACCAGCCACCGCCAAATAGGGCCCAAACGGAATCGGCACCTCCCGCCCATGCTTGCGAAACACCATCAAACTAATACCAACAACCGCCCCAACCAAAGACGACAGCAAAATGATCGCCGGCAACACCTGCCACCCCAGCCAAGCACCCAAAGCCGCAAGCAACTTGAAATCACCATGCCCCATACCTTCCTTGCCGGTGAGTAATTTAAACAGCCAGTAAACCGACCAAAGCGACAAATAACCCCCGACGGCGCCCCAGAAAGCGCTCTCGAAATCCGTAAGCATGCCGAAGTAATTCAGTACCAAGCCTAACCACATCAGGGGGAGGGTGATGCTGTCGGGCAGGAGCTGGGTATCAAAGTCGATCACTGTGAGCGCAACCAGGGCCCAGATTAGCAGCAACGCCCAAAGGGCGGCTTCCGTAGGGCCTAGCAAACAAACCGTGATTACTGAAGCGGCCGCAGTAATGGCTTCGATCAGTGGGTAGCGAGGTGAAATTCGCGTCTTGCACGAAGAACACTTTCCGCTGAGTAGTAGCCAGCTGATGACAGGGATGTTTTCCCAGGCGCGAATCTTATGGCCGCAAGATGGGCAAGTGGAGGCTGGTTTTGACAGTGTTATCTGCGTTTCGCTTTTGCGTTGTTCGTCTGAAACCTCTAGAAACTCTTCACACTGACAACGCCAGTCTTGGTGCATCATCTTGGGCAGGCGCAGGATAACCACGTTTAGGAAACTGCCGATGCAGAGAGAGACTATGGTGACGGTGGTATAGAGAAGCCAGGGGGTTGAGAGGAAGGTTTCTAGTGATGGCATTGGGGGCTCGTTTGTGAACTTTTTGCTCCCGAAGGAGCGTGAATCCGGTTTTCGGATCACCCTCTCCCATTGCGGGGGAGGGTGAGAATATTAGTGGTGTGTCGAAGAGTGATGAGATTAGTTAGCCGACAACCTGGCCCATCTGGAAAATCGGCAGATACATGGCGATGATCAAACCACCGACCAGTACCCCCAGAACTGCCATAATCATGGGTTCCATCAGCGCTGTCAGGTTATCCACCATGTCATCAACCACTGCTTCATAATGGACGGCAACTTTCTCAAGCATCTCATCCAGATTACCGGACTCTTCACCGATAGCTGTAAGCTGAACCGCCATCACGGGGAAAACGTCCTGCTGGCGCATGGAGGCCTGCAATTGCGTACCGCTGGAAACATCGTTTTTGATGTTTTGAATTGCGTCGCGATAAACCGCATTGCCCGTAGCGCCGGCTACAGAGTCCAGTGCATCCACCAAAGGTACACCCGCTGCGAAAGTGGTCGATAAAACACGCCCGAACTTCGCGACTGCAGACTTGTCGAGAATTTCACCGACTACCGGGAGCTTTAGAACGTATTTATCCACGATGTCCGAAAATTTTGGCGATCTGCGTTTTGCTTCCTTAAACAGAAAAATTGAGCCTACAATTCCAATTAGCACCACAAACCACCACGATTGCATCCATTCAGATAGCCTTACAACCATCTGCGTGAATACGGGTAATTCTGCGCCAAAGCCTTGGAATAAACTTTCAAACTGAGGAACTACCTTCACAAGCAAGATTGCTGTTACCACGATCGCTACGACAATAACCGCTATGGGGTATGTCATGGCTTTTTTGACTTTTTTCTTGAGCAGTTCTGTTTTTTCCAGGTAGGTCGCAATCCTGTCTAGCATAGCCTCCAAAGCACCTGCCTGTTCGCCCGACTCCACTAAGTTGCAGTAGAGATTGTCGAAATGCTTGGGGTGTTTGCGTAATGCAGCGGCAAAGCCAGTACCGGATGAAATATCATTCCGTATCGACATGACTAGCTCTTGTAACCCTTTGTTCTCGAGACCGTCAGCTACAATGTCAAAACTCTGCACCAAGGGCACCCCTGCTTTCATCATGGTTGCTAACTGGCGCGTCAGCATAGCGATGTCAAAAGGCGTAATCTTTTTGCTTCCCCCGAACAGCGGCTTCGGCTTCTTTTTGACTTTGTCTGGAATCACGCCCTGTTTGCGAAGCTGTGCTTTAACTAAAGCCAGACTAACGCCATTCATCTCGCCTTTGGTTTTATTACCTTTCCGGTCTTTGCCTTCCCAAACGTACGCTTCCAGCTTTTGCGATTTTTCTGCCATGCTTAGTCCTTCGTCACGCGGTTGGCTTCTTCAAGGCTGGTCACGCCCTGAATCACCTTCATCAGGGCAGACTGCCTAAGAGTACGGAAGCCCTCGGCCTGCGCTTTTTTAGCTATTTGAATCGAACTGGCCTCTTCCATAATCATGCTGGCCAGCTCGTCTGTAATCTTGACCACCTCGTAAATACCAACGCGGCCTTTGTACCCACCACTGCATTTATCACAGCCCTTGGGGCGGAACAACGTGAACCCTGTATCGATTTGTTCCTGTGTGAACCCTTCGGCTAAAAGCACGTCTTTTGGCACGTCTGCGGGTTGCTTGCAGCTACACAGCCGCCGGCCGAGGCGCTGGGCGATGATCAGGCTTACCGATGTGGCGATATTGAAAGAGGGCACCCCCATGTTCATCATTCGGGTGAGGGTTTCAGCAGCGCTGTTGGTGTGCAAGGTGGATAAGACCAAGTGGCCGGTCTGAGCTGCTTTGATGGCAATGTTGGCCGTTTCCAGATCCCGGATCTCACCGACCATGATTACGTCTGGGTCTTGCCGCAAGAAGGCGCGCAGAGCTTCGGCAAAACCGAGGCCGACTTTCGTGTTTACGTTTACTTGGTTAATACCTTCCAAGTTGATCTCGGCCGGGTCTTCTGCGGTCGAGATGTTGCGCTCGTTGGTGTTGAGAATGTTCAAGCCTGTATAGAGCGAAACCGTTTTACCGGAACCTGTCGGACCGGTGACGAGAATCATCCCTTGTGGCTGTTCGAGAGCTTCCAGGTAGAGTTGCTTTTGGTCTTCCTCGTAGCCAAGAACATCGATGCCCAGTTTTGCCTGGCTGGGGTCAAGAATCCGCAATACGATTTTCTCACCCCAGAGGGTCGGCAGAGTGTTGACCCGGAAATCAATCGCCTTAGTTTTGGATAGCTTCATCTTAATCCGGCCATCCTGCGGCACCCTGCGCTCGGAAATATCCAGTTGCGCCATTATTTTCACGCGCGCAGAGATTTTGGGAGCGAGTTTGATAGATGGGCGAGAGACTTCTTTTAATATCCCGTCTGTCCGGTAGCGCACCCGATAAGTCTTTTCGTAAGGCTCGAAGTGAATGTCCGAGGCGCCACCACGAATGGCGTCAAGGAGAATTTTGTTGACGTATTTTACGATTGGTGCGTCATCAACCTCTGCAGTTGGTACTGCGCTGTCATCTTCGTCGTCACTACCTTCGGTTTCAACGCCGTCGAGGTCAGCATCATCAAGATCTCCCATCGATGAGTCTTGAGATTCAAGGTATTTGTCTATCGCGGCCCGGAGCTTTGCGTCGTCTACTAAGACGGCGTCGGTACTTAGGCCTGTATTAAACTTGATCTCGTCCAGAGCTTGGATGTTCGTTGGATCGGAAACCGCGATGAACAACCTGTTACCTCTTTTATAGAGGGGCAGGGCTGTGTGTTTGCGTATCAGTTTCTCGTCGACGGACTTTTCCGGCATCATTTCTGGCAGGAACGACTCGAGGTCGAGAACAGAGATGCCGAACTCCATAGCGGCGGAAAATGCTAGTTTGGAGCTATCAGCTAGATCGTTCTGGGTGAGGTAGGTGATCAATGGGATGCGATTTTCGGATGCCTGGATGAAAGCATTTTTCGCAATGTCCTCGTCCAGAAGTCCGTCATCGACAAATCGACGGGCAAGGCCCGTTAGCGTTACGTTTCGGTTGTTGCTCGCCATAAGTGCTCTGAGAAAAGTCTTGTAAGTGGCTGAATCACGTCTTTATGAGCACAGAGTTTAGATGTAGTGGTTGAATTTGGAAAGGTTGTAGGGTCTAAGGTTCCACTTCTCATTATGGTTCTGTGAGGTCGTATTCAGATTGACCAAACAGCGTGCAGAGGTTTAGTGACGAAAAATGTCACTCATAGCCGTTTCGCGACTAAAGTTGTACCCAGTTAGTTGTGTGATCTAAGTCACGCAGTTGCTTTAACTTATTGAGTGAGCGTTGTTTTTTTATGTTATCTTGCATTTGGCACGGGCGATGCTTAACTTACACCAAGCTCAAAGCGGTCACGGGGTAATGCTCCACCGCCCCGGAGCTACTAAGAACCAAAACGACAATAGAGGTCGAATTATGCAAAAGATTCAAATGAATAAGGGTCAGCAGGGTTTTACTCTGATTGAATTGATGATCGTTGTTGCGATCATTGGTATTTTGGCTGCGATTGCTATTCCTCAATATCAAGATTATGTCGCACGTTCGCAGATGAATCGAGTTTACGGAGAGATTTCCGCACTTAAGACTTCAGCCGAAGAGCAATTGTTGCGTGGAGCAACTTTGAGTGGTGCGCTGAGTACGGTTGGTTTTACCGAGTCTAATTTGGTCAATGAGGGCGCCTCCACCGTGAGTAAGAGTGGCAATGATTACGTTATTGAAGCGGTACTGGGTGAAAATGCAAGCGTTGCGGTCACCGGAGCCAAGATACAATTGATCAGAACTCCTCAAGGAGCATGGTCATGCAACGTCAAGGATGGTACCGCAAATAATGGGTGGGATGACTCGTTCATTCCTGTAGGTTGCTCTAACACCTAATCCTGTTTATACAGTGAAAGGAGGCCTGAAGGCCTCCTTTTTTGTTTGTGATGGAAGACCGGAGTCAATATGCGTGGCAACGCTATGCGAATGTTTTGCGTGCTTATCTTTGGCTTGGCGATAACACCATTGGCTGGGGTGGTCGCTGTCTGGCCAGTTAACTCCGCATTGATTAATGCCGGGGTTTTCCTTTTTTCCGGTTTGCTTGTTGGCTCGGGATTTTTCGTCTCTAAAGATGCAAGCTTCAAAGTAAGTATGCCTGTAGTATTTTGTATTGCGCTGCTTGCATTGTTGATTGTCTCGGTTTTTATTAATTCTTATTCTTTTGAGGCATCTTGGCGCTGGTATTTTGTTAGTTTGACGTTTTCTGTTTTTGTAATACTTTCTGCAAGTGAAGTTAAAAGCCAGAATCCGATAGAGTTTAATTTTCTCCTAGCCAGAGCTCTGATGTACGGGTCTTTTATTTACTGCCTAGCCTCGATTGCCAAATTTTATGGAATTTTATCGTATTTTTTACCTTGGGTCGAAGCGTCATACGGCCGGTTGTCCGGGCTCATGAATCAGCCTAATTTGACAACAGCGGTTGCCTGGTTCGGACTGATTGCTGGTTCAGTGGTTTATAGCGGATCGAATAGAAAATTTCTAATTTTAAATATCGTAGTGCTTGGGTGGGTAATTGCATCTTCGGCTTCGAGAATGTCCTGGCTGATTCTGTTTGGCCTATTCGTATTTGTGCTTTTGAGTCGTTTGCCAAGGTTTGATGCGGTCGACGCGCATTCTACGCGAAAGAATTTAAGTTACGGATTGTTGGCTGTTTTCTTGATGTTGCTAGTCGTTCCTCAGATAAATAGTCTTTTTAGAAACCATTTGGTGGAGGTCAACTGGATTGAACGAAATATCGACGTGGCACTTATCGACCGGTCTGTCACGCAAGATGACGCAAGAATATCGGAGTTTTTAAAGCTTACGTCAGGGGTTAGTCAATTTTCACTGCGACAGCTTCTAGTGGGGGTTGGCCCGGGAAATTATCCAAATTTCTCTTACAGCGCGGATATGTCACTGCCGTCAAATGGCGTAGCTGCCTCTACTTGGCTACATTCCCATAATCTTTTTACGATGGTTTTCGTAGAGTTTGGTGTTTTTGGTCTGGTTCTTATCTTAATTGGTATATGTTATATCGTTAAAGTGGCTCTTTCGAAGCCAATGGATTCAAGTCGTTTCGTGGCTATAGGGGGATTGGGTGTTGTTTTTGTACATAGTAATTTGGAGTTTCCCCTCTGGTATCCGTGGTTTCTGATTATGACTTGCTTATTGATGGTGAGCCTTTTTGATGTTAAGTCACTTTATGCCGAAACTAAACATCTCAAGCCCATCCTTGGCTCGATAATCACGATAATGGCTGTAGCGTTAGTTATTAATTTGTCGGCTCAATATGGCCGGATAGTGAAAGTGGCCGTAACGCCGGATCCAGATAGAGAGCAACTTGCATCGCTTTCTCTTCTTGCCAATGACAGTTTGATGGGGCCTTATGCCATTTTGAGGAAATATCGCGATTTTGCTCCTGAAACAACAAATCTTGATTGGCAGCTTAATGAGGCTCGGCGGATGAAATTATGGCAGCCACGGGATCTTGTGGTTCTCCGGGAGTACTCTATTCTGGTGTTGAAGGGCGACGTCAATGAGGCGTGTCAGGTAGCTGAGTCAATCGCCTACCGATATCCAGCAGCTGCACCCATAATGCTCGACCATGCTCTTAAGTCAGTTGTGTTGAAACCTCAGGAAACAATTGTGCTTGCAAAATGCATTGAGCGGGGTTTGGCCCCAAGAGGAGAAACGATTCCATCGATGCAAAGCAAAAACCAAGACGCGTTATCGAGGATGTAGCTTCGTGTAGTTCTACGAATATTTTTATGTACCGGTGTGCAATGTTTTTTTCTGTGGTTATTTCTTAATGCTGTAGTTCGCTTACAATTTGTAGGTATGCTGTGAAGGGTGGGCTCCTAGTATTCGGTCTTGGGTTGCTAGCTGCGGTGTTCTTGCTCTCAATTGCGATTTGTCGCGTGCCGCCAAGGGGATAAACCTTATCGTGGTTGGTTAAAGTATAGCTTTGGTGACAGTGCAGCTTGATCTAGCATCTATAAATTAGCCTCTGTTTCAATGTTTTACTTTCGTGATATCTGTACAAAGCGCACTGACTGCGGATATTCACCGAAATTGCCTGCCTCAATCTGTTAGGCGGTTAACAGAATTACTGAGGGGTATTAAGATGGGCTGCGGTTTTGCTCCTTTTGGATTAGTGGTTCTTGTTGAAATTATTGGAATTCGTGTAGCAGCAATCTCCAGTGGCCAGTGCTACATAGAAAAAACGATAAAAAACGCAGCTCGTGAGTTGTCACGTCTACAGCCTAGCCCGGATTTCTCATGAGGGGATAAAAGAAAGCGGCTGAAAGTGCTATAGTTTCAGGACCTTACACCGTTCACTAAGCACCAACAGCCGCTATCCGAAATGGTACCTGAAAAACTGACCTTCTCGCCACTCTCTCGCCGTCAAATTGAAGCCGATTTCTCCGGTGGCCACATCACCGCCGATGCCGGATTGCTCCTGCTTCGCGAAGTCGACAAACAACACCGGCTCACTCAGCGCCTGGCTACGGTGCTGGACGATGCCCGTAATCCCGTGCTGGTTCGCCACAAGCTTCAAACCATGGTCCGGCAGCGGGTCTTTGGCGTGGCTGCCGGGTACGAAGACCTCAACGATCACGAGGCGCTACGCGCTGATCAGGCACTTCAGACCGCAACCGGTGAAGATGCCATTCTGGCGGGCAAATCGACCTTGTGCCGGATGGAACAGCGCGTGGACCGGCAGGCGGTGATCAACGCCCACGAACTGCTGTGGCATCACTTCATTGAACAGCACGAGACTCCACCCAAGGAAATTGTGCTGGATTTTGATGGCACTGACATTCCAGTGCATGGCGACCAGCCCGGCAAGTTCTTTAACGCCTACTACGATCACCATTGTTACTTCCCGCTGTACGTGTTCTGCGGCCGTCACCTGTTGGTGAGCTACCTGCGCACCAGCAATCGAAGCGACAGCCGCCACAGCTGGGCCATTCTGGCCCTGCTGGTGAAGTTCATCCGGCAGTACTGGCCGGATACCCGCATCGTGTTCCGGGGTGACAGCGGCTTCTATCGCCCCCGATTGCTGAGCTGGTGCTGTAAACATCCCCTAAAATCGGTGCATGCGTAATTAGAGTTCTCCGGCCTACAATGAGGCAAACGGAGAACGACATGAAGAAATCACGGTACAGC
>NZ_JALKAQ010000011.1 GCF_023016065.1 Marinobacter sp. S0848L
AGTTTGATGCGGGGTGGAGCAGTCTGGTAGCTCGTCGGGCTCATAACCCGAAGGTCGTTGGTTCGAATCCAGCCCCCGCTACCATATAAAAGAAAAGCCGGCTTATGCCGGCTTTTCTTATTTTGAAAGGCAGGCCAGTAATTCACTGGTCTGCCTTTTTGCGTTAGAGGGGAGTGGGATGGGCGTTTACATACTGGCAGCAGGATTCTCTGCCGTTTTCATGGGCACCATAGGCGCCATCGCCGTTTATGCGGACGTTAGCGCAGAAACCGTAACCTTCTATCGCCTGTTCATTGGTGCGTTGCTCATGGCGGTCTTTCTGCTTGTCAGTGGCCAGAAGCAGCGGATCTTTACCTGGCCGGGCTTCAAGGTGCTGATCACCGGCGGTTTTCTTGCGGGTTTCGTTGTCTTTTACGTAATGGCCATGGGCTACACCAGCATGGCCAATGCGATTATGTTGTTGTACCTCGCGCCTGTGACGGCATCAGTTGTGGCTCATTTTTTCATGGGTGAACGGCTCTCAGGAGCGAGTGCCGCATTGATCGTGGTGGCTCTTTTCGGCTTTGCCATGATGCTGGAGTTCAATTTTAACCTGTCCGGGCGGGGTGAAGAGGTTCTGGGGCTCTTCTATGCGCTGTGCGCCATGATTTGCTACGCCGCCTTTATGCTCACCAATCGATTGATCCACGAGCGAGTGCATGTGTTGACCCGGAGCGGTTATCAGATGTTGGCCGGAGCTCTGTGCATGCTGCCTTTAATGCTTCAGCAAGGCGAGAGCATGGATGCGAGTCAGTGGGGCTGGTTGATGGCGGCCGGTGTGGTGCCCGGTTTCCTGGCCATCATGCTTGCCGTTGTGGCGCTGAGAGCACTGCCTGCTGCGACATTCGGCACCCTTGCTTATTTGGAGCCTATTACCGTAGTGGGGTTGGGGTGGGTGCTGTTCGGGCAGGGTCTGAGCGCCTTGCAGGTGGCCGGGAGTGTTCTGATTATAGTATCCGGTATTGCTCAAGCTGTGATGTCTCACCGTGCCGAGGATGTGCCAGATGCCTCTAAGGCTGAATCGTCTGCCCAGGTCGTTTTAAGGACATAGTAGAGCGCACGAGTGGCTGCAGACTGCTCACGCTCACGATGCCAGATAAGCCCCACCGGTTGTTCGATAAGAGCGTCCTTCAACTTCAAAACCTTCGCCCCCAGAGCTTCCATCTGCGGGGTGCAGAGTGCTGGCACAACGCTCACCCCCAAACCGGTAGCGACCATTTTACCCACGGTCGATAGCTGGTGGGCCTCAAGCTCTGATTTCAACACCAAAGGGCTGTCTCGAAGGCTGTCTTCAAGATAGGCATGCACCGCTGACGGTTTCTGCAGGGAAATAAATGGATGTTGAAGAAGTGCTTCCCACTCTACACGCTCTTCGCCCTCGAAGCCTGAGCCAGGCGGAACAATCGCCACGAACTGGTCGTTAAACAAAGGTTCGAAGGCCAGCGAGGCAGGGTAGGGCTTGAAGCCGATTCCCAGCTCGACTTCACCGACCTGAACCATGTCAATGACGTCTTCGTTAATGACATCGTGCACCTGCACTGAAATCTTCGGATGCAATGCCCGAAATTGCTTGAGGGCTTTTGGTAGCACGTTGATGGCAAAGGAAGGCATAGCGGCAACACTCACTTTGCCAATGCCCAACGAAAAGCGCTGCTGCAGTTCTTGGTGAACCGAATCCCAGTCAGCAAGTAGCTTCCTTGCCAGTGGCAGCAGCGACTCGCCCTCGGGGGTCAACTGCACCGATCGGGTTGTTCTCTCGAACACCTTTCCGCCCAGACTTTCCTCAAGACCTTTAATGGCCATGCTCAAAGCCGACTGTGATGTATGCAGCCTTTCGCTGGCGATGACGAAACTGAGGGTTTCGGCAACGGCAAGAAACGATCGGAGTTGTTTTACGTTCATGGGGCTCGGCGTTGTGGTGGGTCTGAGTAACATTCTAGCGCATGATTGTTTTGTTTTTCGAAATAATTGCTCAGAAAAATTCGATTAAACAAATAAAAGTCGTTGGTAATAATGAGTGCTCATTAACAAGAAACGACGAGGTTCAAATGGCTGGATTCGATAAGCGCGTGTCTTCTTACGAGGAGGCTTTAGAAGGCTTGGCCGATGGCATGACCATTCTGGCCGGTGGCTTTGGTTTGTGCGGTATCCCGGAAAACCTGATCGCCGAGATCAAGCGCCGCGGAAATCGGAACCTGACCGTGGTATCCAACAACTGCGGTGTGGACGGTTTCGGTTTGGGCTTGTTGCTGGAAGACCGTCAGATTAGCCGCATGATTGCTTCCTATGTGGGCGAAAACAAACTGTTCGAACAGCAGCTGTTGAACGGCGAGTTAGAGGTGGAGTTGACCCCGCAGGGGAATCTTGCCGAGCGTGTGCGTGCCGGCGGCGCGGGTATCCCCGCATTTTTCACGGCAACCGGATATGGCACGCAAGTGGCAGAAGGCAAGGAAGTGCGTGAATTCGATGGCCGAAACTACGTTCTGGAGCAGGCAATCACAGGCGATATCGCGATTGTGAAAGGCTGGAAAGCAGATACATACGGCAACGTTATTTATCGACACACCGCCAAGAACTTCAACCCCCTGATGGCCACCGCCGGAAAGATCACGGTTGTTGAAGTGGAAGAAATCGTAGAGGCGGGCACGTTGGATCCGACCGAGATTCATACGCCAGGTATCTATGTTGATCGCCTGATTTGCGGCACGTTTGAAAAGCGTATTGAGCAGCGCACTGTCAGGGCCTGATCGCGAAACATAATTAATCCAAACCGGGGAGAATCACATGGCTTTATCACGAGAGCAGATGGCAAAGCGTGTCGCCAGCGAACTGAAAGATGGTTTTTATGTCAATCTTGGCATCGGTATTCCCACCTTGGTGGCCAACTATGTGCCTGAGGATATATCGGTGATGCTGCAGTCGGAGAACGGGCTGCTTGGGATGGGAGCATTTCCTACCGAAGACGAGATCGACGCCGACATGATCAACGCAGGCAAGCAAACCGTTACTGCCCGTACCGGCGCCTCGATTGTTGATTCGGCTGAATCGTTTGCAATGATCCGTGGAGGTCACATTGATCTGACGGTGCTGGGTGCCTTTGAAGTGGATGTGCAGGGCAACATTGCGTCCTGGATGGTGCCGGGTAAATTGGTTAAAGGAATGGGCGGCGCGATGGATTTGGTGGCCGGTGCAGAAAACATCATTGTTACCATGACCCATGCTTCGAAAACCGGAGAGTCCAAGCTGTTGAGCAAGTGCACGCTGCCGTTAACAGGAGCCGGGTGCATTAAACGGGTGCTGACGGATTTGGCGTACCTGGAAATCGAGAACGGTACCTTTATATTAAAAGAGCGGGCACCGGGAGTTTCTGTTGAAGAGATTGCCGAAAAGACCGCCGGACCTTTGATTGTTCCTGATTATGTTCCGGAGATGGCGGTATAAGCTTGCGTGATCAAGCTTATCAGGTGTCGGTTTGAACCTGCTGTTATGGCAGGTTCTTCCGCCAGTGCTTCACTCGAACTTGCCCCTTTATCGCGTCGATTATTTCATTAATCAACGAAATCAAAGCCTCTTGATCGCTGTCTTCTTCGGCCGTTGCGCTCGGGTCGGGGAGTAGGGCGTTGACGATGTCCTCGATAAACGCATGATTTGAAGACGACGCCAGATCTTCAAGTATCTGGTGTATGACATTGGCGACGATATCCCCAACGGCATTTTCCAGTGTGTCCTGAATGGTTGGCCCAACGACGGGCAGGTATTTTAGCCGGGACAGCTCCAAATTCTGCTTTAATGCGTGGTCAACCCGATCTTCCAGATAGGCGCGCAAGGCGCCGCGGTTTGGCATATAACCTTGTTCTGCCGCATTGGCGACTCGGTCAGACAACCAGTCTGCGAGCATGGCTTTTCTGGGGTAGAGGATGTCATTCTGGATCCGGTCGAAGAGCGGGGAACCCTGTTGAATCTCGTGCTGTACGCCGCTCAGCACCTTGATCACGATCCGGTCCGAAAGCTCTTCCATAAAGGCGTCGAAATAAAACGCCAGGAACGTGTAGATGCGGGTATTGGTGAAGTCGATGATTTTGTATTGGTGCAGCCGGTAGATAATGGAAACAACCCGCAATACCCGTAAAAAACGGAAGCTTCCGATGGGAATACAGCCAACCAGATCGTACCAATGGATGAACGGGTAGAAATACCAGCGGTCATAGACTTTCGCTTTCACTGAATACCCCCACCGGATAACGAACTCCGTCAGGAAAATCCAAACGAAGATCATGTCGTAAAAGATGAACCGTTCATGAATGGGGTGGTAAGCAGACTGTACGGCCGGCAGGTAATCTTTCAACAGGTTCTGCACGGCAACAAAATTATAAATCGAATCCCAGATAATGAATGCCAGGTTGACGATCAGCAGGCCCAGCATGGCAAAGTCGATAAGGAACCAGATCATCTGATGGCTGGACTTCAGGTTTTCACGGTTAATCCTGAGCATTCTTGTTACCTGTGGGGGAAGCGGAAACCAGTCATAAGTCTATGACAGGATAGCCTATTTCCATCCTGGGCACGACTTTCTGCCGAAGCCTGGGACAGCCTCAATTCCTGAGAAACCGCAATTTATTTAGCCGGCCAGGCATGGCACGTGAGTGGGGGGACCGGTAAACTCCGAGGTCTAGCTTCACGTTTTATAAAACAATCTGGTTCGGATGCCGGTTTACCGTATGCTGCCACCTTTCTTATCAAAAGAGACGGCTCTTAAAGCGACAGCGTTGTTCGTACTCTGTCTTCCATCACTGGTGTTGGCTAATCAGGTTGAGGTGCAGGTGAAGGGCGATCACGACGCTCTGGAAGACAATGCACGTATTTTTTTGGGGGAAGTTGAAGGGCGCACCGCGGATGGCCTGCGCCGCTATGCGCCCACGGCGGAGGCTCAAGTCAAAGAAGCCCTGCGAGCACTGGGATACTACAATCCGAAAATCACCTGGGAAGTGAACGACGGCGACGTGGGTTTGGCGGAGCTCAAACTCACCGTAGAGCCTGGAACGCCGGTTCGGGTTCGCCAGCGCAACGTCGATATTCACGGGCCCGGGTCGAAGGATGCCGAATTTGTTGACGAACTGCCTGAGCAGCCTCGGGTTGGTGATGTGCTGCACCACGGAAAATACGACAACCTTCGAAACAGCATCAATAACAGAGCCCGGCGTCTGGGATACTTCGATGGCGAGTTTGAGGCTCGGGAGCTGAAGGTGGATCCGGCGGAAAAAACCGCAGACATCAATCTAAGCTTTGAGTCCGGCGAACGTTATCGGCTAGGCGAAGTCACCTTTCTTGAGGGACACGGTTTCGAGCAGAGGTTGCTTGAGCAGTTTGTGACGTTCGAGCCCGGTGAGCCGTTTCACGCAGGCAAGGTTGCCAAACTGAGCGGTGACCTCTCGAACAGCGGTTATTTTTCAGGCGTAGATTTGGATGCCTCGCCCAGCGATGCGAAAGATCGGGTTATTCCAATCAATATTGATCTGACCCCGCGGGATCCCCGTTCAATTTCCGCCGGTGTGGGCTTCTCAACTGACGTAGGGCCGAGGGTTCGTGGCACCTGGCGTGAGCATTACATCAATCCCATGGGGCATCGTCGTGGGCTCGACACCGAGGTGTCGGAATTGCGTCAGAGTATTTCCGGTTGGTATGAACTGCCGCTGGATCCTCCGATGACTGACTCCATCCGTTTGAGCACCGGTTACCAGCGTGAGGAAATCGAGAACGTGGCCTCCGAGCGTTTAACTCTGGGCCAACAATGGCGGCATCAGCTTGATACCGAGTGGGTGCAAATCCTGGGCTTACGATGGGAAGGTGAGCGCTACACCATCGGTGATGAAACTCAGGATACCTCCAGTCTGCTGCTGCCCAGTGTTAGTTACTCGAAGCTGCACTCCAACTCTCCTCTGGATCCGTCTCAAGGTTACCGCTTGCAGGTTGATGTAACTGGCGCGCACCGGGCAGCCTTGTCGGATGCGGACATTCTGCACGTAAATTTTCTGGCTCGCGGCCTATATACCCTCGCGGACAACCATCGATTTTTGGCCCGCTTTAATTTTGGTGGCGTGGCGACGAATAATTTTGATGATGTGCCACCGTCTCTGCGCTTCTTCGCGGGCGGCGACCAAACGGTTCGTGGCTACGCTTATGAATCACTGTCACCGAAAAATAGTGACGGAGATGTGGTGGGTGGCCGCTACCTTATTGTGGGGAGTGCCGAATACCAGTATGAATTCACGAAAGGCTGGCGGCTTGCCGCGTTCATCGATGAAGGTAACGCGGTGGACGATGTCTTTGATCCGTTAGCCACTGGGGTGGGTGTCGGGATTCGCTGGGTGAGTCCGGTTGGCCCTCTGCGCCTTGATATTGCGGAAGGGCTGAACGAATCCTTTGGTGGTGGCTGGCGAATCCATTTTTCAATGGGGCCTGAATTGTGAGTGATCAGCCTGAAACAACCGAAAACCCGAAAAGCGAAATGCCCGAACAAACACCTCGGCGGCGCTGGTGGTTTTGGCTGTTGGTGGTGCTTGCGGTGGTGTTACTGCTGCCCTTGATTTTGTTGGGGCTTGTACTGGTAGCACTGAACACCGACAAAGGCACCGCGTGGACACTCGAGAAAATTCCCGGCCTGCAAACGCAAGCGGCGTACGGCTCGTTGTTGGGGCAATGGCAGGCCGAACGTCTTGAATGGCAAGGTTATGGCGTGGGGGTGGCCGTCCAGTCACCCGAGGTGGATTGGTCTCCAACGTGTTTGTTCGAGCTGACCGTGTGCCTGGATACTCTGAAGGCCAGTCGTATTGATGTCACGGTGCAACCGTCAGATACGGAAGAACAATCCAGCGGCGGAATAAGCCTGCCAGACATCACTTTGCCGTTGGCGGTGGAAGTCAAAGACGTGGCTTTGGGTGAGTTGACCGTCAACGGTAGCCGCATCTGGGACCGTGTTGCATTAAAGACGAGTGGTTCCGGGGCCAGCCTGAATATTGATCAGGCTTCCTACGTTCTTGGTGATCTGCGGGTGCAGGCTGAGGGCTGGGCAGAAATGCGCAGAGATTGGCCGCTGGACCTCAAAGTGAAGGTAGATTTGCCGCCGCCGTCAGGCGACCAGTGGATGGTGGATTTGAAACTCGCTGGCAGCGTACGCGACTTGAGAGTAGATGGCCAAAGCAGCGGTTATCTGGAAGCCAACTTACAAGGAACTGCTAAGCCTTTGGATGAGCGCTTGCCCGCTCAGCTCAAATTAACCTCGCCGGCCTTTATGGCCCATCACACTTTGCCGCCCACGCTGTTATTAAAAGATCTTGTGCTGAGTTTGGGAGGCTCTCTGGCGAATGGGTTTCAGACAGAAGCTCGGGCGGTGCTCCCCGGCACGACCGGAGACGTTAAGCTTGGCTTAGACGGATTAGTGATGACACAGGCCGCTTCTGATTTGCAGCTTTCGCTTTCGGGTCCCGCTGTGACCGAGCGAGAGGAACCAGGCACATTCAAGGCATCGGGGAATCTATCCTGGAGCGATGGTTTGCAGGCCAATGCGGATATCCGTTTGGACGCTTTCCCTTGGTTTGGCTTGTTGCCCGATCTTGCAGAGCCGCCTGTGGTGCTGGAAACCTTAACGGGCCAAGCCAGTTATCAGGGTGAGAGCTATGAGGCAAACCTCGAAGCAAGCGTAAAAGGCCCTCAGGGAGTTGCCGATCTCGTGGCCAGCTTGGAAGGTGATTCCGACGCATTGGTTGTTAACCAATTAGATATGAAGACGGGCGCTGGCTCGCTCACGGGGCAGGCCGAGCTCGGGTTTACAGGGCCTTTGGCTTGGCAGGCGGCGCTTGACCTAAACGGCTTCAATCCAGGCTACTGGCTGCCCATTCTGGAAGCGGACCTGAATGGCAAAGTGACCAGTGAGGGGCAATTGCAGGATGGCGAATTGCCCATGATGACGGCGAACTGGGATCTTGCCGGTGAATGGCAGCAACAGCCCGCAAAAGCCAAAGGTAAGTTAAGTAGCGATGGCTCCTACTGGGCACTGCAGGATTTGTTGGTATCGGTTGCGGAAAACGAAGTGACAGGTAACGGCCGTTACGGCACGGAAATAGGGGCGGACTTATCTGTTGTGTTGCCCAAGCCTGAGCTGATCGTACCCGGTCTGCAGGGCGAATTGTCTGGCGAGCTGAGTGCGCGAGGTACTTTGGAAGATCCTCAAGGACAGATGCGCCTGAATGCTGACCAGATGGCGTGGCGTGACGAAACACAAATTGGCCGACTAGAAATTCAGGCCAGTCTGGGCTCTGGCGAGGTACTGGATGCCGCCATCACAGCCCGGGATATTAAAGCGGCTGATCAGGTGTTGGACGAAGTGAATGTCTCTGCCCAAGGCACGAGGGAGCAGCATCAGCTTTCGTTTGAAGCAAAACACCCAGATGTGTCGTTGTTGATGGAGCTGGCCGGTGGGTTAGGAGAGGCCTTTACCAGTTGGAGCGGAGCTATCACCCGCGGCGAAATAAACGTTCCGGAGCCAGGTCATCTTTGGGAGTTGGATCAGCGCACAGCCCTGTCTTACAGCAAGCAAGGCGTGTTGGAGCTCGGGCAACATTGCTGGCGTTGGCAGGACAGCTCAGTGTGTGCCGACGACCAGAAGCTGTGGCCAAACCCTGCCATAGCCTACCGAATTAACCAGTTTCCAACGCTTGCCTTGGAGCCATTGTTGCCAGAGACCTTCCGCTGGAAAGCTCTTTTGAACGCTAACGTTGAAGTGGCAATGACCGACGCTGGGCCAGATGGTCGGGTTGAAGTGGATGCCGGAGAGGGTACCTTCGAGTTTCTGGTGTTGGATGAGTGGGAAAAACTGAGCCACCAACAGCTGACGTTGAACGCGACCCTGAAACCTGAATTGGCCGAAGTGTCGATGGCGTTAAAGGGCCCGGAGTTGGGTCAGTTCTCAACGCAATTGTCGGTAGACCCGGTCTCAGCAGACCGATCGGTTGAGGGGACCTTTTCTTTGAAAGATCTCGACCTTGCCTTTGTCTCGGCGTTTTCGGGTATCGATGAGGTCGCAGGTCAGGTCAATGGCGAAGGCAGATTAGACGGCCCCTTGCTGAAACCGTCCGTTACCGGTGAACTTGCGCTCACCGAAGGACGCTTCCAAGATCCGGGTTTACCGCTACCAATGGAAGACGTGGTACTGGCGGTGGAGTTTCTCGGGTACACCGCGGACATTAGTGGGCGATGGCAGAGCAACGATCGCAGCGATGGGCAGATATCGGGCAGTCTGGACTGGCGCGGTGAGCCAGAGCTGAACTTGAATGTAAAAGGTGAAAGGCTGCCAGTGCATTTTGAGCCTTATGCATCGGTGGAAGTGGGGCCGGACATTAATATTCGCTTCCGGCCAGGTGAGCTGTCGGTATCTGGGCGTGTTGAGGTGCCTCGCGGGCGGATCGAAGTTCAATCATTGCCCCAATCGGCGGTATCGGTATCAAGTGATGAAGTGATTGTCGGTGTAGAGGCTGAAGAGCCCGCAATCCGTACGATGTTGATGGACGTGGTCGTGGTGGTCGGTGAAGACGAAGTGACATTGGATGCGTTCGGCTTGACCGGAGACTTAAAGGGAACGCTGCGTATCGACAATGACATGGACACTCGTGGCGCTCTGCGATTAGTGAATGGCCGTTACGAAGCTTATGGCCAAGACCTTAGTTTGCGAAGGGCGCGGGTAGTCTTTGTGGGTGCCCTGACAGAACCGTATCTGGATATCGAAGCGGTGCGAGAGGTCGATACAGTGGTTGCCGGTATCAGGCTCAGCGGGCCGATCAGTGAGCCGGAAACCGAGGTGTTTTCCGAGCCATCCATGCCTCAAAGTGATGCCTTGTCGTATGTGATTTTGGGCCGCCCCCCGCAAGGGCGAGGTGACGAGGGCCAAATGAGCGCGGCCGCCATTTCCCTTGGCCTGACCCAGACCAACGACCTGACGCAAAGCATCGGCGACGAATTGGGTATTAAAAACCTGATGTTGGAAGCAGAGGGATCCGGAGAAACGGCGTCGGTCGTCGCGAGTGGTTACATTACCGACGAGTTGAGTATCCGGTACGGCGTCGGCATCTTTGAGCCCATTACTACCGTTGCCTTGCGCTATGATCTCGGCAGATATTTTTATCTGGAGGCGGCCAGTGGACTGGCCGCCTCACTGGATATTTTCTATACCCGAGATTTTTGATGATGATTGTGCCGTTCGAACAGGCGTTGCGCCTCGTCACTCCACTGAGAACTCTCGCTTTCTAGGCGTTCGAGTTTTCGTTCGCAGGCCGCTTGAACAAGCCGGCGGAAAATACGCCGGTGTCCGGCGTGATAGAGTAAATATTCAGGGTGCCATTGCACACCCATCAGCCATTGTTTGCCGGTACTTTCGATTGCTTGAACAAACAAGTCGTTGTCCACCGCCGTAACCCGAAGACCTCGGCCGAGCTGCTTGATGGCCTGGCTATGAATGCGGTTAGCACCGATTCTCCAGCTTGGCATCAGTTCCGCTAGCCGACTGCCCGAAACCAGTCTTACAGTTTGCAGTGGCAGCAGCAAAGGCCGGTGCCGGGTATTCACCCGCAGAGGCGTGACGTTCTGGCACAGCGACCCTCCGTGAAAAATATTGATGAACTGCGCACCGCGGCAGATACCGAGTACCGGAATTCCAATGGCCTCGGCCTGCTCCAGCAATCGGTAATCGGTGTCATCTCTTTTCCGGTTGTATCTGGCTGTCACTTGGGGCTGTTGCCCGTACCGTTCAGGGTGTACGTGGGTACCACCGGAAAGTACCAATCCGTCCAGCAGCGCGACGTTGATCCGTGAGCCGGGCCGTATGTAATGGGTTCGTGCGCCCGACAAGCGTAAGCCAAGGCTGATCAGCCGTTGGGCAAGGCTTCGCCGGGTGGGGCCGCTGATGCCAATGGTCAGTCCGGGGATATCGGTTTCCGTTTCCGTGTTAGACATAGCCGTGTTCTTGGAGCCATTGCTGGGTGGTGTCGGTCCAGGAGTGGGTCAGGTTGTGAAAGCTTAATTCTTGCGCTTCCCGGAATTTTCTTCGCAGCATGGCCAGATCCTGGGCGTTATTGGCGAGTTTCTCAAGTACCACCCAATCGTTCCAAACGGTGGAAAAGTGCCATTTGGGGTTGTCGATGTCGCAGTCCGGAAGCCGGTAGTGGAGGGTGGGACGGCTCTTGATACGGGGGTCTTGCACATACTCGGCCAGATAATCCGCGTCGAGATGAGCAAACAGCGGCAACAAATCGAGAGCGCGGTTACGGGTCGGGTTGCTGTCGAGATAATCTTTCATCAAACCTCTGAGGTCAGGAGCGTAGTTATCCTGCATCAGCTTCTCGGTATATTTAGCGCTCCAGGGTTCAATGTACGTAGTGAACTTACGACTGATATCGATTTGATGCCTCGATTTCAGCCAATCATAAAGTGCCGCAAACGCTTGCAGGTAGCGCACAATGGTGCCGGGTTCCAGGTCTGGCAGCTCCGGGTTTAGTTGCAGACCAAATGCAAAATAGAGCGCCTCCCGGCTTCCCAGTGCGCCCAAATCACGGAGTTCGTCCACCAGTGTTTCCATGATGTGTAGCTTGGAGAGTGGCAAGGGCGGGCCCACGATTTCCAAAGGCACAACTTTTTCAGCGGCAAAGTCGATGGCGTCCATTGCATGGGAAGCCAGTTCCCGAATGGAAGTGGGCAGCGCTTCATCAGCTAGATTGAGGTCTTTGATCGGGTCGGAATCCAGCTCGATTGTGTAATCTCCTTCGTCAGTCTTGATGCTTGTGACATAACGCGACTGGAGTTCCGGATTGCCGCCGAGCAGCCGGCTGGCATGCTCTATAAGTGCATCATAACTGAGGCCTGAAAGCTCGATCTCCACACCAACCTTACGTTCATTCCCATGGGTAGTGCGCGTGTTGGCGGGCACCTTGCTGAGTGTTGAAGAGCTCATAGTATGTCGCGGTTCCTTTGAAAACTTTGTGATTCACAATAACACAGGACGAAGCCCTTTCGCGCTTATGGCCATAAATGATCGATTACAGGCTTTACACTGGATAAAACACTGTATATAGTCAAATCACTGTATAAAAAACCAGTCGTCATTTTCTGGAGTGTTCCAACATGAAACTAACCGCCAGGCAGTCCCAGGTACTGGATATTATCCGGCGATACCTTGATGAGACTGGCTATCCGCCAACCCGGGCAGAAATTGCGGCAGAATTGGGTTTTCGGTCTGCGAACGCAGCTGAAGAACACCTGAGAGCCCTCGCGCGGAAGGGAGCGATCGAAATGGTTCCCGGGGCCAGTCGCGGCATAAGGCTGCCGGAAGCCGAGCCGGATCTGGGGTTGCCGGTTATTGGTCAGGTTGCAGCGGGTAGTCCGATCCTGGCACAGGAGCACGTTGAAGATCATTGCGCACTCCAGCCTAACTTCTTCTCACCAAAGGCGGATTATCTGCTGCGAGTGCGAGGAATGAGTATGAAAGACATCGGGATTCTGGATGGTGACTTGCTGGCGGTTCACCGGACTCAAGATGTTCAGAATGGTCAGATTGTTATCGCGCGTGTGGGCGACGACGTCACCGTTAAACGGTTCCGTAAGGAAGGCGATAAGGTCTGGTTGATCGCTGAGAACGATGAATTCAGCCCTATAGAGGTAGATCTGACGGAACAGGAACTCTTCATAGAAGGATTGGGTGTTGGTGTCATCCGGCGCTCAGAATTGCACTGATATCCGCAAATGACATCTGAATAACGCAGGTAGGTGAGTGATGGAACAGTTGAGCTTCAATCATAATATGGCGTTTCAACCCGCGGCTATGATTTCTGCGCAGGCAGCTTCATCGCGTTATCGCCGACCTGAACCTCGGCGCTCGACCTCGGGGCAGGTTGAACTCGGAGGTAACGTTACTGAGATTATTTTGCCGGAAGGTCAGGTTGAAAACTTTCAGTTGCTGTTGCCGATGTTGACACAATTGAACCAGGAAAAGCGCTGGTTGGCCTGGATAGACCCACCTCAATCTTTGGTCGGAAAGTGGCAGAACACGCATGGTATTGTGACCGGGGAGATTCTGGTGTTACGTTCATCATCTGAAATTCCGGCCCAACAATTGGCTGAGTTGGCCCTCGGTGCGGGCACCTGCCATGCGGTTGTGCTGTGGACTAACAAGCTGGCGCGTGCCGCTTTTGAGTCGCTTCAAAAAGCTTCCGCGAAAGGCAACAGTCACGGAGTGGTACTGCGTCAGCGGTAAAGCGGAAGCTTAATGGAGAGTGTAGTGCGGTTGGGCGTCGCCAAAGTCGCCTTCATCGTCGCCCCAATCAATGTCTTCAGAAATAGTTCCGGTGGCTTCGATGCCGGCCGCGATCATAGCTTTTGCGATGCTCATGTCTCGGTCTGCCATCATTTCCTTTGCTTCGGGTGAGAAAGAAATACGGACCAGCGGTGCAGCATCGTCGTCAACGCGACGTAAAGCGTAGTCTCCGTTAGGCAATTCAACGATTTCAAAAAACGATGGTGACATTCTTTAGGCCTTTGCTTGATGCGATGTATTCATGAGTAGGTCAGGAGTATTCGTTACCACTCGTTATGTCTGTCTTCTACGGTTCGGGCAAAATCGGTCATGGCCGCCAGGGTGGTTTGCAGGCTCTCGGCTGAGCGGTCTGCACCGTCTTCTGCAGAAACCGCAATGATGTTGTCCGCTGAAACGGTTTTTTTAGGGACTGGCGGCTGCGTCAGAGCCTTTTCAAGTTGTTCAAGATGGCTCCACCAGCTGGTTCGAGAGCGCTGTAGCGTTTCCAAATCCTCGAGGTCTTGAGTGTCGTAAGGAATTCGCGTTTTGAGCCCTTCGAGAGTCAGTGGCTCCGAGGTTTTTTGCTGATGATGCTGTGCGATCATCATCATCAAAGTGCTTCGGGCCCGCAGCAACAGTTCAATAACGCCCTGAGTTACGGCTTCATTTTGCAGGGTGTTTTTGGGGTTAATTTGAGCTTGCTCAATAGGCTGTTCCAGCTGTGCCAGTAAAATCTTGGCCAGATGCAGTTTCTGGGAAGTCAGTGAGAACCATTGAGACGCCATAGTTGACCTGTGTTGGATTAAGCCGATCCTTTTAAGTTAGCCGCCTAGCGTATCATTTTTAAACAGACATTTCTTCCGTTCGTGGTTTGTGCTTAGACACAAGAAACTACAAAGAATTTCTTGAAACGATCGTTTGAGTTTGGCAAAAAGAGCCTCTTGGAGCAGCGTGCAGATGCTCAAAAGATCATTGTTGGAGAAAAGGAATGCGAAACCGATTGTTAGCAGCGGTCACCATTGCTGCGTTAAGTATGTCCGGTTCCGCGTGGGCCAAGGTGGCTCCAGAGGAAGCGAAGCGTTTAAAAAACGAGTTAACACCGGTAGGCGCAGTCCGGGCTGCCAATGACGCCGGTACTATTCCGGCTTGGCAGGGTGGTCTGGCAACCCCTCCAGCAAATTGGCAAGAGGGCGCGGTTGAAGTAAACCCCTTCCCTGAGGACGAACCGTTATTCATTGTAACCCAGGAGAATCTGGAGCTATACCGGGATAAGCTCACCGATGGTCATATTAAGATGCTTGAGCAGTATGGCCCGAATTTCTTTATGCCGGTCTATAAAACACGTCGAACGGCGGCATTTCCCGAAGAGGTTTATCAAAAATCGTACGAAAATGCGTTGAGTGCCGAACTGCTCGATAACGGCAACGGTGTTCGAACAACCATCATGACCAGCCCCTTTCCGATTCCTGAGAACGGTCTGGAAGTGATCTGGAACCACATTCTCCGTTATCGTGGCGAAGAGGTATCGTTCCGCAGTGGCTCCGCCACCCCTCAGAAAGACGGCTCGTTCAACCCGGTGGTTAACCAGTACGATTATTACTTCGCGTACAGTCGCCCCGGCGCAGATCTTGCCGATATCGACAACAAGATTTTCTTCCTCAAAACCGACACGTTGGCGCCGAGTACCTTAGCGGGCACCATCACCCTCGTGCACGAGACGCTGGATCAGGTGCGTTCACCCCGATTGGCGTGGCGCTATGATTCCGGTTCTCGCCGCCTGCGCCGGTCACCTAATCTGGCTTATGAAACGGATCTGCCGAATTCGTCGTCCTTGCGATCCGTGGATCAAAAAGACATGTACAACGGTGCGCCGAACCAATACGACTGGGAGCTGAAAGGCAAGCGCGAAGTACTGGTGCCGTACAACGCTTATAAACTGCACGATGAAGATGTTCGTCCGGATGATGTGATCCGTGCCAATCACATTAACCAGCAGCTGGCCCGCTATGAGCTGCACCGGGCCTGGGTGGTCGAGGCGAAGCGCCGCACCGGAATACAGCACATCTATGCTCGCCGCGTGTTCTACATCGATGAGGACAGCTGGCAGATTCTGGCATCCGAGGAATACGATGACAAAGGCGAATTGTGGCGGGTTTCTGAAGCCCACAACATTAGCTATTACAGTCAGCCCGTGTTCTGGACTACTATGGAAATGACGTACGATCTCAAAGCTCAGCGTTATTACATTGATGGTCTGGATGATGGCTACCCGGCCTACAATTTTTCACCGGGATACCGTCGAAACGAATTTACGGCTTCTGCTGCCCGTCGGGCGGCTCGCCGTTAAGCTGTTGCCTCAAGCCGCTGCCCGGCCGGGTAGCGGCTGCGTTCCGGTTTCGCCAGATCTCGTTTGCATCAACTTTAAGAGGTGACCCGGTGCCTAACCCAGATGTTCTCCTGGCAGATCTAGATTCTTTGCACGAGCAGCTTGAAGCAGCCCTAAACGCAGAAGATTGGGAAGCGTTGGTTGTTCTTAATCAACAGGTGAAGCCCACCGTTGCTCCGTTAATGGAGGCAATGGAGCAAGGCTTAATAGCAACCGCACCCGTAAAACAGCGATTGGAAGCCCTCAGCCGGTTTGTCGAGGTGGCTGGGCAGGGGGCCGTCAAGGCTCGCGATGAAGCTCGGGAATCGTTGCAGGGGGTCAACCAAAATCGCAACGCTGCTGCTACCTACGCTGACGTTTCTACTAATCGCTCCAAGTGACTTCTGGTTGCATTCGGATAAGCAACGACCGAAGTGTCATAAAATTGACTCCAGGCTGAAGACAGTCTTAAATACGGCTCAAATCCTTCGACAGAGATCTTCGTGAATGCCTCAGAATAATAAAGTGCTGGTGCTCAGCAACGACGAAGCCAGACAGCGTGATCTGATCACCATTCTGGAATTTGTGGGTGAAGAGCAGATTGTTGCCGGTGACGAGGCGATGGCGCTTTTGCAAAGTGGAGAAGCGGATCAGATAGACTTGGCGTCCGTTGCCCTTGTTCACGGTGAAGACCGTAACGCCAAGGCGGTGATTGCCTCCGTATGTGAGGCCACGCCGGGCCTGCCAATCCTGTTGGTAGGGGATCTCGACACGGAACAATTGCCCGAGGAGCAAGTATCGCGCCTGATTGCTCATATGGAGTGGCCACTCAATTACACCAAGTTCGTCGATTCGCTTTATCGGGCGCAGATATATCGCGATCAGTACAGTCGTGTTCCGCACCGGGGCATGCAGCGAGGCGTTCAGCTGTTCCGCAGTTTGGTGGGCACCAGTCGGCGCGTGCAACAGGTTCGCCAGTTGATGGAGCAGGTGGCGGATAAAGATGTCAGTGTTCTGATTACCGGTGAGTCCGGTACCGGCAAAGAAGTGGTCGCCCGCAACCTCCATTACCACTCTTCCCGTCGCGATAAGCCGTTTGTCCCGGTCAACTGCGGTGCAATTCCCGCAGAATTGTTGGAAAGTGAACTTTTTGGTCATGAAAAGGGTGCCTTTACCGGCGCAATCACGTCTCGCGTGGGCCGCTTCGAACTTGCGGAGGGGGGCACCTTGTTTCTCGACGAGATCGGCGATATGCCGCTCAATATGCAGGTCAAGATTCTACGGGTGCTGCAGGAGCGAACTTTTGAAAGAGTGGGCAGTAACCGGACCCAATCTGCGGATGTTCGTATTATTGCTGCGACCCATAAAAACCTTGAAGACATGATCGAGTCTGGCGACTTCCGCGAAGACCTGTACTATCGCCTGAACGTGTTTCCCATCGAAATGCCCGCGTTAAGAGAACGGGTAGAAGATCTTCCGTTGTTGATCAATGAGCTGATTTCCAGAATGGAAAAAGAGAAACGCGGTTCCCTGCGCATGAATTCGGCGGCGATCATGAGTCTTTGTCGCCATGACTGGCCGGGCAATGTCAGGGAATTGGCTAATCTGGTGGAGCGGCTTGCGATTATGCACCCCTATGGCGTGATCGGGGTGCAAGAACTGCCGAAGAAGTTCCGTTATGTGGACGATTACGACGAGAATCGTCCGGTAGAAGAAACGGGCATGCCGTCTGCCATTCCGGGGCTTGTCGGGCTCGATTCTCCGGCGCTGCTTCCGGTTAATGGCATCGACCTGAAAGACTATCTGTCGAGTCTTGAGCGCCAGCTTATTCAGCAAGCGTTGGATGAAGCCTCCGGAGTGGTCGCAAGAGCCGCCGAGAAACTGCGTATCCGGCGTACAACGTTGGTTGAAAAAGTCCGCAAGTACGGCCTGCGGGACGACGCCACCGAGTCCTGATTTCTCCTTCCTTTGGGTGTCAAAGGTTTGAATGCCTTTGGCGCCACCTTCACTTTGGAATGACGTAAAGTCGTCACTTTTCTTTTTGAGTTTTTCCTTATTCGTTGAAATGTAACGAAAAATTGGTTTTGGCACGTTCCTCGCTAGATCGGCTCTAAATGGTACATCCGAGTGTTCTGGCCATAAGGCTGGTCTCAGGGGGAAGTTATGAGTCAGGTACAGTTTGTCGTCGAATCAGCGCAGTCTGAAGCAGCTCCGAATGCGGCGGCTGATGCGAACGATAAAGTCACATCGCTGTTTCCTCAGCAGGACAACGAAGCGGTGGGTTCGGCGCTGGAACTGTTTAACCAGATGTCCCGACAGATCACGGACTCCTATCGGACGCTTGAATCGCGAGTGAATCAATTGTCGGGCGAGCTCTCTCAGGAGTCTCGGCATCGTCAGCAAGAACTGGAAGAAAAAGAACAGCTCGCGGATCGCCTCTCCACCTTATTGAAAGCCTTGCCAGCCGGTGTGGTGGTTTTGGACGAACGAGGTGTGGTCAGTCAGTGCAATCCCGCTGCACTGGCACTTCTGGGTGAGCCGCTGGACGGTGAGCGCTGGATTGATGTGATCAACCGATGCTTTGCCCCACGCAGTGACGACGGCCATGAGGTGTCGCTGAAAGATGGTCGCCGGGTCAGTATCGAGATCCGAACCATGGAAAATCAGCCCGGCCAGCTCATTTTGCTGACGGATCTCACCGAAACCCGTCAACTTCAGTCGCAACTGGCTCATGCCCAGCGCTTGTCGGCTATGGGGAAAATGGTGGCGTCGCTGGCACATCAGATTCGTACACCACTATCCGCGGCCATTCTGTACGGTGGCCATCTGGGACAACCAGATCTTGATGAAGACATGCGACAGCGTTGCGCGAACCGGCTTATGTCGCGGCTCAGCCATCTCGAGCACCAAGTCAGGGATATGTTGATTTTCGCCAGAGGCGAAACCCGGCTTGCCGAAGAGTTGCCCGTGAAAACCTTGATTGGCGCTTTGGACGCCGCTGTCGATGGCTTGAGCCTTGAGGCAGGGATTTCTGTGTCGGTCATGAATGAAGCTGATGATACCCGCAGCCTCATGTGTAACCGCGACGCCCTGGTCGGAGCCTGCACGAATTTGGTTAACAACAGTCTTGAAGCCGGCGCGACCGAGGTCACTCTGCACCTTGCCACCTCGGCAAACGATTTGAGTATTCGTGTTCAGGACAACGGGCCCGGCTTTGAGCCCGAGCAGGCACAAAAAATGATGGAAGCGTTTTATACCACCAAATCTCACGGCACCGGCTTAGGCCTGGCGGTAGTTCAGGCGGTGGTCAAGGCTCATCAAGGTGAGTTTTCAATTCAATCTGCTGGTCAAGGTGGGGCGGTTGCACTCATGCAGCTGCCAACGCTGGCCAGTCGGGTTTAAAGGACAGGTGGAGGCATCAATCATGGCAAAGGCTCATATTCTCATTGTCGAAGATGACCGTGATCTGAGGGAAGCGTTGGTCACCACGCTGGAGCTGGCCCGGTATCGGGTTTGTGAGGCTGCCAATGCAGAAGAAGCGCTCGAGAGTCTGACGCGTAAGCCGGTGGATATGGTGATCAGCGACGTCAACATGCCCGGTTTGTCCGGCCACCAGTTACTGGCTGAAGTGCAGCGTCTGTACCCGGGATTGCCCATGATGTTGATCACCGCATACGGCCAGATCAGTCATGCGGTTTCTGCTATGCAATCCGGTGCGATTGACTACCTTGTAAAGCCTTTTGAACCCCAGGTGTTGGTTGAAGCGGTCAGCAAAGTGGTGGGTGGTGGTCGACAAGCGTCCGGTGACCAACCGATTGCGGAAGACCCAGTCAGCAAACGCATGTTTCAGCTCGCCAGAAAAGTGGCGACCAGCGATTCCACGGTGATGATCTCGGGCGAAAGCGGTACCGGCAAAGAAGTCCTGGCGCGCTTTATTCATGAGCAGTCTCCTCGTGCAGACAAGCCGTTTGTTGCCATCAACTGTGCGGCGATTCCGGAAAATATGCTGGAAGCGATTCTGTTCGGCCATGAAAAAGGTGCTTTCACGGGCGCGGTGGCAACGTCTCCGGGCAAATTCGAGCAGGCCAACGGCGGCACCCTTCTGCTCGACGAAATTTCTGAAATGGAGCTGGGGCTTCAATCCAAGTTGTTGCGGGTTCTACAGGAGCGGGAAGTAGAGCGAGTGGGGGGTAGAAAGACCATCCCTCTGGATGTGCGGGTGCTGGCAACCACCAACCGGGATCTCGGTGACTATGTCCGGGAAGGGAAATTCCGCGAGGACCTGTACTACCGTTTAACCGTATTCCCGATGCGTTGGCAGCCTCTGCGGGAGCGGCCGCTGGATATCATGCCGCTGGCGAAATCGATTCTTAAAAAGCATTGCCGAAAAATGAAACTGACGGGCATCAGTTTTGCCGAGGATGCGCGCACGGCGATGACTGAGTACAGTTGGCCGGGCAATGTTCGGGAGCTGGACAACGCCGTTCAGCGGGCTTTGGTATTGCATCAGGGCAACGTGATTCATGCGGGCGACCTTTGTCTTGAGATGGGCATTACCGGAGCAGCCGACATGACGCAAACCGCCGCGTATCCCGGTGGCTCGGTGACGGCTGCGGAACTATCTGACGCGTCACCCGGTGTGATGGAAGAGGACACTCAGGCCAGCGATACGGTGGGTTCTTTGGGTGATGATCTGCGCCAGCAGGAATTTCGTATGATCATTCAGGCGCTCAAGCATGAGGGCGGTCGCCGCAATCGTGCGGCAGAACAACTGGGCATCAGCCCTCGTACGCTGCGGTATAAATTAGCTCAGATGCGTGATGCCGGTATCGATCTGGATGCTGAGCTTGCCTTGGCCTGAACTCGTTATTATTCCTTCGTGTTGACTCCTTCAGGCACCCGTTCAGGGTGCCGCTTTTTTGCCTGGCTGATTTAATCAGCGCCGTTCGTAGTCAAAATCCCGTCAAATTATTGTCTTGCTCGTTTTTATATTTCATTAATTTATTGAATTTAATAAAGAAAGTGGTTTTGGCCTGTCGTTTGCTTTAACGGTTGTATCGAGTGAATAACTGATGCCCCTCTGGGGTAGCCGGGAGAGTAAAATGGTCCAGCGTGCCGATATAAACAATGTCTTGTCCGAGATTCGGAATCTGCGATCTCAGATGATGCAAAATCAGCGTATCGATCAGGATCAGTCCGTGCGTGGCCGGGTGGATGGTCCGCGACCGGTGCAAGAGACCAAAGAAGTACCCAGCTTTAACGATATGCTGGGTAAAGCGGTCAACGGTGTGAACGATGTGCAAAAACAGGCCAGTGAGCTCCGAACCGCTTATGAAATGGGTGACCCTAACGTCGATATTACCCGGGTGATGATCGCTGCCCAGAAATCGACCGTGTCCTTCGAAGCTCTGACTCAGGTGCGAAACCGGGTGGTCCGGGCTTACGAAGACATTATGAATATGCCGATTTGATAACGGAGCACGAGCATGGCAAGCCTACCCGCAGAAACCAACGCCTCCGATCTGCCGGCCTCTCAGGATTCCGGTGCTGGCGAAACCCGCAGTGATATGCTGCTTGGGTTCAATCGTCTGAACCTGTTGCGCCAGATTGGCCTGATGGTGGGCTTGGCCGCCAGCGTGGCCCTTGGTGTTGCCGTGGTGCTGTGGGCCCAGGAGCCCAACTATCAGCCTGTGGTCGGAGATTTGTCTGCCTACAACCCGCAAGACGTTACCAGCATTCTGGAGAGCAACGGCATTGACTACAAAATGGATACCCGCACCGGCGCTTTGCTGGTGCCCTCGGAACAGGTTTATGACGCGCGCCTGAAACTCGCGGCAGAAGGGGTCACTGACCAGAAGACCATCGGTTATGAATTGCTCGATCAGGAACGTGGCTTGGGCACCTCGCAGTTTATGGAAACCATCAGTTACCGTCGGGGACTGGAAGGCGAGCTGGCCCGAACCATCGCCAGCATGCGTGGTGTTCGTAATGCCCGGGTTCATCTGGCGATTCCGGAACGTTCCGTCTTTATTCGCGATGCCCGCGAGCCCAGTGCTTCAATCTTTCTGGAAGTGTTTGCCGGCCGGCGCCCGGAGCAGGAGCAGATCCGCGCCATCGTGAATCTGGTTGCCGGCAGCATTCCGATGATGAACCGCGATCAGGTGACCGTGGTTGATCAGAACGGCAATTTGCTGACCGGAGAAGAGTCCAACATGAAAACCGATACTGATCGAATGAAAGATCAGTATGAATACACCAGCCGCATTGAAGAGCGCTTGTCTCGTCGCGTGGCCTCTTTGATCTCACCCATTGTTGGTGATGGCCGCTACCGCGCAGAGGTTTCCGCGGACCTGGACTTCTCTGCCGTTGAGCGCGCAGAAGAACTTTATAATCCCGAGCAGCAAGCCATTCGCAGTGAGCGGGAACTGACCGAACAGCGTGGTGCGGGTAATCTGATGTCCGGAGTGCCGGGCGCGCTCTCGAATCAGCCGCCGGGTGAGGCGACCGTGCCGGAAGTGGCCGGTGCAGCGGTCGATGAAGACGGCAATCCGATTGCGCCTCCGGTAAACGTGCGCAGAGAAGCCACTCGCAACTACGAAATTGACCGTACGGTAAGCTATACCCGCCAAGAACTGGGTGCTGTAAAACGGGTTACCGTCGCGCTGGCGGTGGATGATATGAAGGTCGTTGACCCTCAAACCGGCGAAGTCACCTATGAGCCATGGCCAGAAGCCGAATTGCAGCGGTTGGCCATGTTGGTGCGCGATGCGGTAGGTTACTCGGCAGAGCGGGGAGATAGTGTGACCGTGATGAATACGCCGTTTGCGCCAGAGGAATCTGTAACCTTCGAGCAGCCAAGCTTCTGGGAACAACCCTGGTTCTGGGATTTGATGAAGCAAGTGTTGGCGGGGTTGGTTATTCTGATCTTGGTGCTCGGTTTGCTGCGGCCAACTTTGAAAGCCTTGTCGGGCGGCGGACAGCGTGATCGCGACCTCGGCTCAGACGGCGATGGTTACGGATCGCTTGATGGATTAGAGGGCGACAAGGCGCTGCAAAATGCCATGTCGTCTCAGGACGATCTGCTGTTGCCGGGCGCAACAGACAGTTATGATAGGCAGTTGAATGCACTCAAAGGCCTGATTGCCGAAGATCCCAGTCGGGTAGCACAGGTCATGCGCCAGTGGGTGAACGTCGATGACTGAACAAAATGCCGGCCAGGGGCAAGCCCCGCAACGTAAAATCTCGCGCGTCGAGCAGGCCGCTATCTTGCTGATGTCGCTGGGTGAAAGCGATGCAGCGGAAGTACTCAAGCACATGGGCCCGAAAGAGGTCCAGCGTGTGGGTGTGGCCATGGCCCAGATGCAAGACGTTTCCAAAGACGAGGTTGCCTTCGTATTGAATCAGTTTGTCGATGCCGTGGGCGGGCAAACGGGTTTGGGGGTCGGCAATGACGACTACATCCGCGCCATGCTCACTCAGGCCCTGGGCGACGATAAAGCAGCCAGCTTGATCGACCGCATTCTGGTGGGCGGTAACACCACAGGGCTTGATACTCTGAAGTGGATGGAGCCTCGTGCGGTGGGCGATATCATCCGGTATGAGCACCCTCAGATACAGGCTATCGTCATTTCCTACCTGGACCCGGACCAGTCTGCCGAAATTTTGGCAACGCTCGACCCCAAGGTACGTTTAGACGTTGTCATGCGTGTCGCCTCGCTGGAAACCATTCAGCCCCAGGCATTGCAAGAGCTCAACAGCATTCTGGAAAAACAGTTCTCGGGCGGGTCTGCCGGCCAGGCCAGTCGCATTGGCGGGGTGAAGCGGGCCGCCGATATTATGAACTTCATGGATCGTTCGATCGAAGGCAGCTTGCTGGATTCCATCAAAGATATGGACCCGGATCTGGCGACCACCATCGAAGACCTCATGTTTGTGTTCGACAACCTCAAAGACGTAGACGACCGGGGCATTCAGGCTCTGCTCAGAGAAGTCTCATCCGAAGTGCTGGTGGTTGCGCTTAAAGGTGCCGATGACGCGGTGAAAGACAAGATCTTTGCCAATATGTCCAAGCGGGCGGCCGAATTGCTGCAGGATGACCTGGAAGCGAAAGGCCCGGTTAAGGTCAGTGAAGTTGAAGCGGCGCAAAAAGACATCATTACTGTGGCTCGCAGAATGGCAGAGGCTGGCGAAATATCGCTGGGCGGCGCCGGTGAAGAAATGATGTGATGAAAGATTCTGATCAGGACGACAAGTTTATCCCCAAAGAAAACCTGACTGCCTGGGAGCGGTGGGAGTTGCCATTGCTGGACGAGCAAGGCAATCAGGTTGCCCGTGAGGAAGAGGTTAAACCGCTTACGGCGGCTAATCTGCAGGAGATTCGGGAAGCGGCTCGCGCCGACGGCTATCAGGAAGGGCGCGACACCGGTTATCAGGAAGGTTTTGAGCAGGGGCGAGCTGAAGGCCACCAAGAAGGTGTGGCAGCGGGCGAAGCGGAAGGCCGGGAACTGGGCCGTCAGCAAGCAACTGAGGCTATTCAGCAGGAAAACGCCTCTCGAATGGCGCGTCTCGATCAAATTCTGGGTGAGTTGTTGTTGCCTATCGAGCGCCATGAAGCCGAGCTGGAATCGGCGTTGGTGAACCTGACAACGGTATTGGCCAGGGCTGTCGTTTATCGAGAACTCAGTATCGACACCTCCCAGATTCGCGAGGTTGTCCGAAAGGCACTTAAGTCGTTACCGTCAACCGCTGAAAATGTGCGCCTATCTATTCACCCGGACGATTTTGACGCAGTCAGTGAAGTGGCTGAGCGTATGGAAGCCAAGCCTTCGATCATTCAAGACGACAGTTTGATGCCCGGTGGTTGTCGGGTTGAAACCCGTAACAGTTTGGTTGATTACACCGTCGAAAAGCGCTTTCAGCGAGCCGTTCAGAATATGCTGGAAGAACAGTTGGCCAGCGAGGACCCGTCTGAAAGCAGTCAGGCGACTGCCTCTCTGGGAGAAGTGACTGATTTCCATCGGGACCTGCTGGACGATACCGGCAGCTCCGCAGACGCCAAACCGGATCACGGTGCGCAGGATGACGGCGATGACCACCCGACTGGTTAAGCGTCTGAACCAGCTGCAGGCGGCTATCGGGCAAGAACCGGAGCCTGAGCTTTCCGGCCGTTTAACCCGAATGGTTGGGCTCACGCTCGAGTGCGTGGGCTGCCCGATGGTGGTTGGCGACCGCTGCCTGATTGAAGGTGAAGGCACCGGTAGTGTTGAAGCCGAAGTGGTGGGCTTCGAAGAAGACAAAGTTTACCTCATGCCGCTTGCGGCCATTGAGGGTCTGAAGCCCGGCGCCCGAGTCATTCCGCTTTCCTCCGCGAGCCGAGTGCCGGTGGGCCCCCATATGCTGGGCCGGGTTCTGAACGGGGCCGGTGAAGCGTTGGACGGAAAAGGGCCGCTTCAGGCCGAAGCCCGTGTTCCTCTTAGCGGCGACATCATTAACCCCTTGCATCGGGCACCAGTGCGCGAGTCGATGGATGTGGGCATTCGTGCCATCAACTCACTTCTCACGGTCGGCCAAGGCCAGCGATTGGGGCTGTTTGCCGGCAGTGGTGTCGGTAAAAGTATGTTGCTGGGCATGATGACCCGGTTTACCAACGCCGACATCACCATCGTTGGCTTGATCGGTGAACGGGGCCGGGAAGTTAAAGAATTTATCGAGGATATTCTGGGCGAGGAGGGGCTGGCGCGTTCCGTGGTAGTGGCATCCCCGGCCGATGATTCCCCGCTGATGCGGCTGCGGGCGGCCATGTTGACCACCCGAATTGCCGAATACTATCGAGATCAAGGTAAGCGGGTCTTGCTACTGATGGACTCGCTCACCCGCTACGCACAAGCCCAGCGGGAAATTGCGCTCGCAGTCGGCGAACCGCCGGCGACCAAAGGCTATCCACCCTCGGTGTTTGCGAAATTGCCTCAATTGGTTGAGCGTACGGGCAATGGCCGCCCGGGTGGCGGCTCTATCACCGCGTTCTATACCGTGCTCACGGAGGGTGATGACCAGCAAGATCCGGTTGCCGATGCAGCCAGAGCGATACTCGATGGCCACATTGTGTTGTCCCGGCGGCTGGCGGAAGAGGGGCACTATCCCGCCATTGACGTGGAAGCCTCGATCAGCCGGGTCATGCCGCAAGTGACCCAGCCGGACCATTTCTCCCGGGCCCAGCGTTTCAAACAGGTGTACTCCCGATACCAGCAAGCCCGTGATCTCATCAGTGTGGGCGCTTACGTGAAAGGTTCCGACCCTGAAACCGACTTTGCCATCCAGCACATTGCCAACATGCGGCAGTTTCTCCAGCAGGATCTTAACGAAAGCGCGCCTTTGGCCGAGAGTATTGATCAGCTATTGGCGGTAGTGCCAGAACGACGCTCGCCAGACCGGCTCAGAAATCCGGCGCCGGGTGCCGCGGCCGATCGGAGTCAGGGTTAATGTTGCGCTCAAAACGGTTGGAAGTTGTGCTGGCTTTGGAAGAGCGCAAAGAGAGTGAGGCGCTGGATCGCCTGGGCGAAGCCCGAAAACAGGTTGAAGCGCATAAAGAGCAAGTTGAGAATCTGGAACGCTATCAGCAAGAATACCGGGATCAGATTCGGGCAAGTCAACAAGGGGTGGTTGCAGTGGCCCGCCTGCAAGCGTGGCAGGCGTTTATTGGTCAGCTCGATCAGGTCATTTCCCAGCAGCAGCGACAGCTTCAGCAAGCGGAACAGGTGTTTGAGGCGCGGCGGCAAGAGTGGTTGCAGGCGTGGGAGCGAAAGCGGGGCATGGAGCGTTATATCGAAACCTGCCGCCAGCAGGAGCAGCAGGTTCAGGACGCCAAAGAACAAAAACTGGCAGACGAAGCAGCGGGCAGGGCCTTTGCCCGGCGTCAGCGCTAACGCCAGGCAAATCCAGGGTGCGTTCCGGCACTCGTCAGTGCATTTCCACTAATCTTGGCTATCCTTAGTCTGACACACCCGCGGCAGAATAAGGAGCAGCGATGATCGTTAAGCGAAAGCGCAAAGAGGAAGGCGTATGTCGGTAAGTACGCGGCGAAGTGATGACGGTCAGGTGCTGATGATTCAGGTGCATGGCCGGTTTGACTTCAGCACTCATCAGGCGTTTCGGGATGCCTACGAACACTCTGATGCGCCAGTGAAAGAATACGTGGTTGATCTGACACACACGACTTATCTTGATAGCTCTGCGCTAGGCATGTTGCTGTTGTTGAGAGATCACGCTGGCGGAGATGTGGCCAGTGTAGTGATCGAAAACTGCAATGCCGATGTGCGACGCATCCTCTCCATCTCTAACTTCGAGCAGCTGTTCAGCATTCGCTGAAGCGTGCACCGTGAATCTTTTAATCGCGGAAGACAGCCACGGCGATCGGATGATTCTGGCAACTTTGCTCCGTCGTTTGGGGCATCAAGTGTATGAAGCTTCTGACGGATTGGAAGCCGTCGCAATGTTCGTGAAGCTCGAGCCGGACATCGTATTGATGGATGCGTTGATGCCAACCATGAGCGGCATGGACGCAGCACGACGAATCAAGGCACTGGCGGGTACACGCTTTGTTCCCGTGATTTTCATCACCTCATTGGCCAGCGAGCGCGAACAGGCACGTTGCCTGGAAGCCGGAGGCGATGATTTTTTGCTCAAACCCTACAGTCGCGTGATCCTCGAAGCCAAGATCAGCGCCTACAGCCGCATGCTCAACCTGCATCGCTCGGTGATGCAGCAGCGTGATCAAATCCGGACGCAAAATGAGCAGATGCTTTCAGAGCAGCGCCTCGCAAGGCGGGTTTTCGACAACGTTGCGCATACGGGTTGTCTGGATGCGTCGAATATTCGATATCACGCCTCACCGCTTTCCATTTTTAACGGCGATGTTTTGTTTGCTGCTGAGCGCCCCGGCGGCGGGACGCTGATTTTCATGGGGGATTTCACTGGACACGGTCTACCCGCCGCCATCGGTGCCATGCCTGTTGCCGAGGTGTTTTATGGCATGGCCGCAAAAGGGTTTGGGGCGGCTGACCTGCTCACAGAGATAAACCAGAAACTGCGCAACATTCTGCCCGTCGGGATGTTTTGTTGTGGTGCTTTGTTCGAGGCAGACGGCAAGCAGGGATCAATCCGTGTCTGGAACGGTGGGTTGCCTGACGGTTGGCTGGTTCGCGCCAACGGCGAACGGGTCGCCATACCATCAATGCACTTACCCTTAGGTGTTCAGCCGCCGGAACGATTCGACGTGACCATGGAGCTATTCCCGGCAGCCACCGGGGATTACGTGGTTTTGATGACCGACGGCTTTCCCGAATCTTGTGACGCTCAGGGAGAGCGTTTCGGCGAAGACTCGGTACGTCAGGTACTTGAGGGGCTTGATGCGGGTGATCACCCGTTTGACGCTTTGATGGCCCGATTGCAAGCGTTCACCGGGCATCCGGATCCTGCCGACGATATGACGTTGTGTTGTTTGGAGGTTGGCATCGGGGGGGGCGTTACCGATGTGGCGGAATCCACCCCCGAATCGGCACTGTCTGGTTCGGGAAGCTGGCATTGCGTTTACGAAGTTCGCGACCGGGCGCTGGCAGATTTCAACCCGTTGCCCCTGCTTTTGCACATCTGTATGGAGGTGCCTGGCTTGCGCCGGAAAAGTGGTGATGTGTACACGATTTTGTCGGAGTTATACAGCAACGCGTTAGAGCACGGGGTTTTGAAACTCTCCTCAGAATGGAAAAAAACCGCAGAAGGTTTTAGCCTTTACTATGAGGAGCGAATGCGGCGCCTGTCAGACACACAGGGGCACTATGTCCGGTTTACATTGGATCATGAGCCTCGGGTAGAGGCGGGCAGACTTAGAATCCGCTGTGAAGACAGTGGTCAGGGGTTTGAGCGACAAGAGAATACCATGGGCGCCCGTGCGGCTTCCGTTCACGAATATGCCGGGCGAGGAATGGGGATCTTGAAGCGTTTGGCCAAAGAAGTCAGCATCTGCGGTTCGGGTAACTGTATTGAAATCGTCTATGATTGGGAATTCCCGGCGCAAGGCGCTACAAGCCAGTGACGACAGATGCTGAACGCAACCGCGAGGATACGCAATGAACGACATACCCCGTTTGGATGAAGAGGCCTTGGCGGAGCTGCAAGATGTGATGGAAGATGAGTTTGGCGTGCTCATCGAAACTTATCTGGCGGATTCACGCACCCGGATTTCCGGGTTGAAAGAAGCCGCTGATACCGGCGATGCGGAACGTCTCAGAAAAGCGGCCCATAGCCTGAAGGGCAGCTGCATCAACATTGGCGTGCCGAAACTGGGCAACCTGTGTTTTGAGTTAGAAGTGCTGGGCAGTGAAGGGCGCCTCGAAGGGGCTGAGCGTTTACTGACCGCAGTCGAACAGGAATTTGAAGAAGTCGCGCGGGAGCTGGAAAACTTTAATCAGTAAACCCGGATGAGGCCGGGTTTGGCATCGCTTTTGCTTCGTTACAGGTTGGGCCCCATCGGGGGTGCTCCTGAGACATAAAGCGGCAAGAGGTTGCCATGCAGCAGACAATTCTTTCCCAAATGCCATCTTCCGGCACCCAGCAAGACGCTGTTGCGTCGAAGGCTGTTGCTAACGGACGGCGTTCAGAAAAAGGCGAGAGCGCTTTTGAGCAGGTGTCGCGAGCCGAACAGGATCGCCTTGAAAAGCGTCGTCTGGAGCAAAAGCGCGCCGATCGTAAAGAAGCATCTGATACTGCGCAAGACAGTGCCCGCGCTCAAGATGCCCCTCCCAACGACCGAACGGCCAGCAATAAAGCTTCCGTTGAAGCCGGCAAATCTGCCAAGAGCGATGATGCGGAGGCCGGTTCGCAATCGGTAGATGAAACGGCCGGCTCCGGATCAATCGGAGAGTCTCAGGATCAGGCCCACTCTCAAGCCCCTCTTACCTTCGCCAGTCTGCAGTCTTTGATGCCCGCCAATGGGAGTCCCGCAACCGCTGAGGGTGCTCTCGGTGTCGCAATGATGAACGGCGGCCTGCCCGGAAAACCACTCGGGGCCAACGGGCTGAATAGCCAAAGTGCAGGCACGGGTGGATTCATCTCTAGCAGTCAATTTTCGGATTTACTGGCAGCTAATGTAACCGCCGACACGGCCCGGCCCGTTGATCCCGCCAATCTACTCTCGTCGCCCCGCTTTCAGGGTGCCCTGGATAGCGCTGCACAACAAGCCATGCAAGGCAAGCTGGCAGGCGACGCAAACCTACCGTTGCGGGGCTATTCCACCACAGTCGATGTGCCGGTTGGGCAGGCTGAATGGGGGGATAAGGTAATGGGTAAGCTAAGCTGGCTTACCGCTAAAAATCTGCAGGTTGCTGAAATTCATCTCACGCCGCCCGACATGGGGCCTATGGAGGTGAAGGTAAGGGTTCAGAACGATCAGGCAGCGGTGACGGTGCACGCAGCAAACCCGGTGGTGCGTGAGCAGTTGGAGCTTCATTCCAACCGATTACGGGATATGCTGGCCGAGCAGGGTGTTGCGCTGAGTGAATTCGATGTCTCTGATCAGCCGGGTGGTCAAACCGATGCCCAAGGCGATGGCTCCGAGCAGGGCGGTGGGTCCCGACAGGGGGCTGGAGGGTTGAATGCGGTAGAGCTTGAGGGGCAAGAAGTTACATCAGGTCACCTCGATCTGGCCTGGAAAGGCGAGGTTGATATCTTTGCGTGATGTTCCCGCGCCGAAGGCTTGGCGCGGTGCCTTCAAAACGTTTTTGCCCATCGTCGTCCACGGCGCTAAACTGCTGGTTTAAATAGCAAGGATGGCGTGTTTGGCCCGTCCCTTGCTTTAACCCTGAAAGCGCACCCTGAACACCTCAGGGTGACGAAAATCTGACAAAGCGGACATCATGGCAGAAAACACTACTGCACAAGAGCCCGAGAAAAAAGGCAAGCTGAAAATCATCATCACGGTGGTGGTGATCACGCTACTGGCAATCGGTTTGTCCGTCGCCGGCACTCTTTGGTTTCTGAAAGGCGATGCCGCCAGCACGGCCGAGGAAAGCTCGACGGAGCCAGCCGAGCCAGAGTTTCAGGCCAGTGTTTACAGCGACATCCAGAAACCCCTGAGAACCACAGTGCAAGCGCAAGGTCGACAGCGCTATGCGCAGATTTATTTGTCGTTCGAAGCAAAAGACCCCGCGGCACTGGAGGGGGCTAAAAAGCACATGCCGTTGATTCTGAATCAGTTGAACATGTTGCTGGGAAGTACGCAATTCTCGGATTTGCAGGCGCCGGAAGGTCGGGTTGCTCTGTCTGAAAAAATGCTGGAAGCGGTCAACAAAATGCTGGAGCAAGAGGGAGAGCCTGCTATTGCTCGGGTGTTGTTCCGGAACTTTGTTGTGCAGTAGGCCACAGTCAGGGCAGGACCAGATATGCAGGATTTATTATCACAGGAAGAAATCGATGCGCTTCTCCACGGTGTGGATGATGGCGATATCGATACCTATGATGAAAGCGACGACACTGGCGTAAAGAATTACGATCTTGCCAGCCAGGACCGCATCGTCCGTGGCCGCATGCCAACGCTCGAAATGATCAACGAGCGCTTCGCCCGATATACCCGTATCAGTTTGTTCAATTTGTTGCGCCGTAATGCGGATGTATCGACGGGCGGCGTGCAGATCATGAAGTTCGGTGAGTACGTCCATACCCTTTACGTGCCAACCAGCCTCAACCTCTGCAAGGTCCGTCCACTTCGTGGCACGTCACTGTTTGTGCTGGATGCCAAGCTGGTGTTCAAACTGGTTGATAACTTTTTTGGAGGCGAGGGGCGTCACGCAAAAATTGAAGGCCGCGAATTCACGCCGACTGAAAACCGGATTGTGCAGATGGTGTTGAATCAGGTTTTTGCGGATATGAAGGAAGCCTGGCAGGCGGTTCTGAATATCGATTTCGACTATCTGAGCTCGGAAGTAAACCCGTCGATGGCTAATATCGTTAGCCCGAGCGAAGTGGTGGTGGTCAGCACCTTCCACATTGAATTGGATGGCGGCGGCGGCGAGCTTCATCTGGCAATGCCTTACGCCATGATTGAACCTATTCGTGATGTTCTCGATGCGGGTGTTCAAAGCGACATTGATGATGTGGATGAGCGCTGGGTTAGCGCCTTGCAGGAAGACATCAAAGACATCAGCGTGCCGATCAATACTACGGTTTGTCAGCGCAGAATTTCACTGCGGGATCTTGCTAAATTGAAAGCGGGGGATGTTATTCCCGTCGAGCTTGCGGATCATCTCACGGTAACGGCTAACGGCGTTCCCGTTTACAAGGCGACGATGGGAACGCGTGACGGCAAGTTGGCGCTACGAATTCATGAAAGGGCGAAGTTGCCCAAGGTGAAGAAACAACTGAAGGTGGGACGCAATGGCTGACGACGACAAAAAAGACGATAACGAGCTCACGGAAGACGAAAAGCTGGCCGCCGAGTGGGAAGCAGCTATGGGTGAATCCGGTGATGCGGGCACCGAGGAGTCTACGGAAGATGCCTGGGCGGAGGCGATGGCCGAAGCCGAGGGAAGTAAGGCTGAGGGAGCCGCGGAGCAGCAGGTCCGTACCGCGCCCATGGAAGAATTTTCGGAAGACAGCAGTTCGGCAGGAGGCGCGGGCGCGCCGGATATGGACGTTATTCTGGATATCCCGGTAACCATCTCAATGGAGGTGGGTAATACCCAGATTCCGATTCGCAACCTGTTGCAGTTGAATCAAGGTTCGGTCATCGAGCTGGACCGGTTGGCCGGTGAGCCGTTGGACGTGCTGGTAAATGGCACGCTGATCGCCCACGGCGAAGTGGTCATGGTCAATGAAAAGTTCGGTATCCGGCTAACAGATGTTATCAGCCCGGGCGAGCGCATCAAACGGTTGCAGAAATAACGTGTTTTATTGGTTACGTTGGCTGCTACCGGCCCTGTTGAGCACGCCCGCGATTGCTGAACAGACCGCGGAGCCTGCTCAGGACGTTGTGCGCAACACGCCAGACACGGTCGGCATGATTGTCAGTCTCGGGCTCGGGTTGGTGGCCGTTATTGCGGTTATATACGGATGTGCCTGGTTGATTCGTCGCATGACCGGTATGGCGGGCATGAACAACAATGCAATTCGTGTGGTTTCTGTTCTCGCCATTGGCACTCGCGAGCGCATCGCTTTGGTTGAGGTGGGTGGCCAACAAATCTTGCTGGGCATCACCCCGGGCAGCATTCGAACGCTGCAGGTGTTTGACGAGCCCGTTGTCGACGCCAGTAATACAGGGACCAGTGACTTCGCCCGCAAGTTGCAGGGGTTGATAGGGAAATCCTGGACAGCCCCGGAGCCTAAAGAGTAACGCTATGGTGAATGCCGCGATCCGATCGTATCTGCCTTTACTGGCCCTTCTGGCTGGCTTGTTGTTGCCCGCTGTCGCCTCGGCGGATTTGCCGGGCATTCCGGCCTTTTCTGTGCAACCGGGCGAAGACGGCACAGAAGAATATTCAGTAACTCTGCAAATACTGGCGCTGATGACAGCGCTGACCTTCCTGCCCGCGATGTTGATGATGATGACATCGTTCACACGTATCATCGTGGTGTTCGCAATCCTGAGGCAGGCACTGGGGCTGCAGGCCACGCCCTCGAACCAAATTCTGTTAGGGCTGGCACTCTTTCTCAGCATTTTTATCATGAAGCCGGTTTTGGAAGAAGCCAATCGGGTTGGCCTGCAACCCTATCTTCAGGAGGAAGTCACGTCACTGGAAGCCGTGGAACTGGCCAGCGAGCCGTTCCGGAAGTTCATGCTGGAGCAGACGCGGGAATCGGATTTGGCGTTGTTTATGCGGCTGGCGGAGGTGGAGTACGAAACTCCGGAAGACGTGTCGTTTTGGGTGTTGATGCCGGCTTTCGTAACCAGCGAGCTGAAAACGGCCTTTCAGATCGGCTTTATTCTGTTTATACCCTTTTTGATACTCGATATGGTGGTTGCCAGTGTTTTGATGGCGATGGGTATGATGATGTTGTCGCCGATCATAATTTCGTTGCCGTTCAAGATCATGCTCTTCGTGCTGGTTGATGGCTGGGCGCTGATTATGGGTACCCTGGCCGCCAGTTACGGCATATAGGAGGCACGACATGACGCCTGAAACCGCGATTGATATTGTCCGTGAAGCACTCTGGATGATTGTTCTGTTCGCAGGCGTCATCATTGGCCCCGGCCTGGTGATCGGTTTGGTGGTCAGTACCTTTCAGGCCGCAACCCAAATCAACGAGCAAACGCTGAGTTTCCTGCCACGGTTGCTGGTTACCCTGATCGTGATCATTGCAGCCGGGCCATGGATGCTTACCACCTTGCTGGACCACGCCCGCGGGCTTATTTCCAGTATTCCTTACCTGATCGGCTAGCGGATGTTTCCTGCGGAGTTCAGTGCAGACCTGCTGGGTCAGTGGGTAGGGCAGCACCTTTGGCCGCTGTTCCGCCTTGCCAGCTTCCTGATGGTTATTCCTATCTTTGGTACCCAATTGGTGCCAGCGCGAGTGCGTCTTGGGCTGGCGCTGCTGATGACCATTCTGATTGTTCCTATGATTCCTGAAGTGCCCAAGGTCGAAGCCCTGAGTGCCGATGCGGTCGTGATCACGCTTCAACAGATTCTGATTGGTGTCGGATTGGGGTTTGCGCTGACCGCTCTGTGGCAGTTATTCGTGATTGCCGGCCAGATGATCGCTATGCAAATGGGTTTGGGCTTCGCCTCGATGGTAGACCCCGCCAACGGCGTGAATGTGCCAGTACTGGCGCAGATCTATACCATTACCATTACTCTTTTGTTTTTGTTGATGAACGGCCATTTGGTGGCGTTCGAGATCTTTATCGAAAGCTTCCATACCATGCCGATTGGCCTGGATGGCCTGGGCCAAAGTGGGGTATGGGAATTGGCGCACCGGATCAGCTGGATGTTTGCGTCGGCTATGTTGTTGGCGCTGCCAGCGGTAACGGCGGTGCTGATCGTGAATATATCTTTCGGTGTGATGACGCGTGCCGCCCCCCAGATGAACATTTTTGCGTTGGGTTTCCCGATTGGTCTGATTTTCGGTTTGTTCGCCATTTGGGTGTTGCACGGGAATTTTCTGCCACACTTTGATCAGTACACCCGTGAGACGTTCGACTTTATGCGTCAGTTGCAGGGGCGTTAAACATGGCTGAAGAGAACGACAACAGTCAGGAGAAAACCGAAGAACCTACCCCCCGAAGGCTTGAGAAGGCCAAGGAGGATGGTCAGGCTGCCCGTTCGAAAGAACTGGCGACCATGGCGGTGTTGCTTGCCGGGGCGGGTGGTTTGCTGATGTTTGGCACGCAATTGGCGATTACGTTCGAAGGCATCATGCGGGATGCGTTTGTGATTGAGCGTGCGTCGATTTTTGATACCCGCCATATGAGTGTGCAGTTGATTGTTTCGGCCAAAGAGGCCGCTTATGCATTGTCTCCCATTCTGATTCTTCTGCTAATTGCTGCCATTGCCGGTTCGATCGGTATTGGTGGTTTGTTGTTCAGTGCCAAGGCCATTGCACCGAAAGCCAATCGGATGAACCCGATCAAGGGGTTGGGCCGGATGTTTTCGATGCGTTCGCTGATTGAGCTGGTGAAGGCGATTGCCAAGGTGGGTTTGGTTTTGGCCATTGCGATCATGATTTTGAATCTTCGCACGGATGATTTGTTGAGCATCGCGGAGGAGCCGGTGGTGCCGGCGATGGAGCATGTGTTGTGGACGTTGGGTTGGAGCTTTTTGGTGTTGTCTTGCGCCACGATCATTATTGCGATGATTGATGTGCCGTTTCAGATTTATGACCATCAGAAGAAGCTTCGGATGACGAAGCAAGAAGTGAAGGACGAGTATAAGGACTCTGAGGGTAAGCCGGAGGTAAAGGGTAAGATTCGTCAGCTTCAGCGGGAGATGGCGCAGCGCCGGATGATGCAGGATGTGCCTACGGCGGATGTGGTGATTACGAACCCGACGCATTATGCGGTGGCGTTAAAGTACGATCAGGATTCGATGGGGGCGCCGGTGGTGGTCGCTAAGGGTGCTGATGAGGTGGCGTTCAAGATTATGGAGGTGGCCCGGGAGTATAAGGTGGAGGTGTTGCGTACGCCGCCTTTGACTCGGGCGGTTTATCATAATTCGGAGATTGGTGAGGAGATTCCTGACGGGCTGTATATGGCGATCGCTCAGGTGTTGGCGTATGTGTTTCAGTTGCGGCAGTTCCGGAAGGGGCATGGGCCTAAGCCTGGGATGCCGGACTTTCCTATTCCGCCGGAGATGCGGCGCGATCTTTGATTTTTCTTACGGGAGCGGGGCAAAAGTAGCCTGAAAGGTTGGTGCTGCGTGGCACTGGGCCGCCCTCCCAAAAACCGCTACGAGCACATCCATGTGCGCTTTTCTCAGGCCATCCTTGGCCTTCGATATTTTTGGGAGGGCGGCCCAGCGCCACGCTGCTTGGCTGGGCCAGTATAGGAATTACTTCGGACCGCTTACTCTGCGCTGCCTTCCTGCATCCGTGTGCCCCAGGCTTCTTTTTCACCGGGTAGCACCAGGTTCAATGCAATCGCAACAACGGCGCACAGGGCAATGCCTTCCAGTGTTCCCAACACCATGTTGCCGATGCCGAAGACCAGTGTCACGCCCACGATAACCAGGTTACGGGACTGGGACAGGTCTACTTGGTGGCGGATCAGGGTGTTCAGGCCGACTACAGCGATGGAGCCGAACAGCAGGCACAGGATGCCACCCATGACCGGGACCGGGATGGTCTGCAGGGCTGCGCCGAATTTGCCGACGAAGGCCAGTACGATGGCAGTTGCTGCGGCCCACCACATGACTTTCGGGTTGAAGTTGCGGGTCAGCATGACGGCGCCGGTCACTTCGGAGTAGGTGGTGTTGGGTGGTCCGCCGAGCATGGAGGCGGCGCTGGTGGCCAGGCCGTCGCCGAGCAGGGTGCGGTGCAGGCCGGGTTTTTCCAGGTAGTTTTTGCGGGTGACGTTGCCGATGGCCAGTACGTCGCCGATGTGTTCGATAGCCGGTGCGATGGCAACCGGGATCATGAACAGGATGGCGCTCCAGCTGAAGGCGGGGGCGACGAAGTTCGGGACGGCGAACCAGGCGGCTTGCTGGATGGCGGTGGTATCTACGATGCCTGCGAAGGCGGAGAGAATGTAGCCCACGACAATGCCGATCATGATCGGGATCAGGCGGAAGATGCCTTTAGCCCAGACGGTCATGATGATGGTGACCAGCAGTGAGATCATTGCGATCACCAGTGCGGTGTCTTCGGGGACGAGTTGGGTGCCGCCATCGCCGGTACGGCCCGAGGCCATGTGTACGGCGACTGGGGCCAGGCCCAGGCCGATGGTCATGATGACCGGTGCGATAACCACGGGCGGGAGCAGGCGGGTGACGAAGCCGGTTCCACGCAGGCGGATAACGCCGGAGAGGATGATGTAGAGAATACCTGCGGCCATCAGGCCGCCCAGTGTTTCTTGCAGGCCGAACTGGCTTTTGGCGGCCATGATCGGAGCAATGAAAGCGAAGGACGAGGCCAGGAATATGGGGATCTGGCCGCCGGTGACGACGTGAAAGATCAGGGTGCCGATGCCCGCGGTAAACAGCGCTACGTTGGGATCAAGTCCGGTGATCAGTGGCATCAGTACCAGTGCGCCGAAAGCGACCAGTAGCATTTGCGAGCCGGCTATGGCCTGTTTCCAGGTTGAGTCAGTCGTGATGTCCTGCATTCTTAAACATCCTTTTGCTTGGTACCGAAGATCTTGTCTCCGGCGTCGCCGAGGCCCGGCAGGATGTAGCCTTTTTCGTTCAAGCAGTCATCAACAGACGCGGTGTAGATGGAAACGTCCGGGTGTTTCTCCAACACCTTTTCTATACCTTCCGGTGCAGCAACCAGAACCAGTGCGCGGATTTCGGTGCTGCCCGCTTGTTTGAGCAGGTCGATGGTGGAAATCATGGAACCGCCGGTGGCCAGCATCGGGTCGATGATCAGCGCGGTACGCTGGTCCAGTTCTCCTACCAGTTTTTCCAGATAGGTTTCTGCTTCGAAAGTTTCTTCGTTACGGATCTGACCGACCACGCTGACTCGCGCTACAGGAATCAGGCTGAGTACACCATCCAGCATGCCCAAGCCTGCTCTCAAGATGGGGACAATGGTGATCTTTTTACCGTGTATTTGTTCTACCGCCACCGGCCCGGCCCAGCCGTCGATGGTTTTCTCTTGCAGGGTGAAATCTTTTGTCGCTTCGTAGGTCAGTAGTGCGCCAACTTCTTGAGCCAGTTCACGAAAATTTTTGGTGCTGATGTCTGAGCGGCGCATTAGGCCGAGCTTGTGTTGGATCAGTGGGTGCTTCACTTCGTGGATAGGCATCGGGGTCACCTGTGGGTTCGGATTTTCTGGCTTGGTTTTTGATCAGTCAAACGGCGAAAGGATACCGTATCCAGGCGCTCACGTCAGGCGATCTGTTGCCTAGAAATCATAAAATTTATACGGGATGGTACAGATCTTGCGACACGGTCTGGGTGAAGGGGTATCGCGTCAGATTTCCGACCCGGTGATGACCCAAAATCACCTCAAAGTACAGTGATCCGGAGAAGCAGGCAGTATGGACAGAGCGTTCGTTCTGAATAACGTCAAAACTCTGACGCGAGGGAATCTCGGTGTCCCGCTGATGCTGATGGGTTTGTTGGGCATGATGATTTTGCCCATGCCTGCTTTTTTGCTCGACGTGTTCTTCACTTTCAACATTACGCTGTCGATTGTGATTCTGTTGGTGTGTGTCTACGCGCTGCGGCCAATGGAGTTTGCTGCCTTTCCAACGGTGTTGTTGGTGGCTACGTTGCTTCGCTTAGGGTTGAACGTCGCATCCACCCGAATCGTTCTTCTCAATGGTCACGAAGGTGGCGATGCTGCCGGTAAGGTCATCGAGTCGTTCGGTGCGGTATTGATTGGCGGGAACTACGCCGTGGGTCTGGTGGTGTTCGCGATACTGATGATCATCAACTTTCTGGTGGTCACCAAAGGTGCTGGCCGGGTATCCGAAGTCAGCGCGCGTTTCACTTTGGATGCCATGCCCGGTAAGCAGATGGCCATTGACGCAGACCTGAATGCCGGTTTGGTGAATCAGGAAGAAGCAAAAGCCCGACGATCAGAAATTGCTCAGGAGGCTGATTTTTATGGCTCCATGGACGGTGCGTCGAAGTTCGTGAAAGGCGATGCGGTTGCCGGTTTGCTGATTCTGGCCATTAACATCATTGGCGGTGTCGCCATCGGTATGGTTCAGCATGGTTTGGACTTTACCCTGGCGATGGAGCGGTACGCGTTGCTGACCATCGGTGACGGTCTGGTTGCTCAGATTCCGTCCCTGCTGCTGTCGACGGCGGCCGCGATTATGGTCACTCGAGTGACGTCCAGCCAGGATATGGGTGGGCAGATTATTCAGCAGATGTTCAGTGCACCTAAAGCTCTGGGTATCGCCGCGGGAATTCTGATTTTGCTGGGTCTGATTCCGGGCATGCCCCATGTGGCGTTTCTGGGGCTGGGCTCGCTGGCCGCTGCGGCGGCTTGGTTCGTCTGGAAAAAGCAGAGTCAAACGGTTGAGGAAGAGGGTGTGTTTGCAGGGCGTGGCAGTATGCCGGCCAGCGCGGCGCGCCAGGGTGGTGAGGTTATTCCGGATCGAGGCGGTGACGGGCAGGCTCTGCCGCCGCCCGGCGAAACCCGTGAGTTGGGTTGGGATGATGTCGCGACGGTTGATATTGTGGGCTTGGAAGTGGGCTACCGGCTGATCCCTTTAGTGGACAAGTCACAGGGTGGTCAGTTGCTCAGCCGTATTAAGGGTGTTCGTAAAAAATTGTCTCAAGACATGGGCTTTTTGATGCCGTCAGTGCATATCCGGGACAACCTGGACCTGATGCCAAACGTGTATCGGGTTACCCTGATGGGGGTCACCATTGCGGAAGCCGAGATCCATCCTGAGCGTGAGCTGGCTATTGATCCGGGGCAGGTGTTTGGAAAGGTCGAGGGCATTGCCGGGAAAGATCCTGCCTTTGGTCTGGATGCCATCTGGATTGAGCCGGAACAGAAAGATCAGGCGCAAACACTGGGCTATACCGTTGTTGATGCCAGCACCGTGGTTGCGACCCACCTGAATCAGATTCTGCAAAAGCACGCTCATGAGTTAATTGGTCATGACGAGGCGCAAAAGTGGCTGGATCAGCTTGAAAAGATTTCGCCTAAGCTGGCGGAAGAGCTGGTGCCGACCACCATTTCTATCAGCATTCTGCTTAAGGTGCTTCAGAACCTGTTAAAAGAAGAAGTGCCGGTTCGAGACATGCGCTCGATCGCCGAAGCCATCGTAAATGTTCATCCAAAGAGCCAGGATCCGAAACTGCTGACCACGCTGGCCCGTCAGTCGCTTCGTCGGATGATCGTACAAAGCATTTGTGGCAACGATTCCGAAATTCCGGTGATTACCCTGGACCCGGACTTGGAACAAATGTTGCTTAAGTCTGTTCAGCAGAGTCAACAATCCGGCGGACAGGATGATATTGGCATGGTGCTAGAGCCGAACATGGTCGAAAAGCTGCAGCGTTCATTGCAAGACAGCGTGCAGCGGCAAGAAATGTTAGGCAAACCAGCCATTCTGTTGGTCTCCGGACCGTTGCGGCCAGGGTTGGCGAAGTTTGCCAGCTACGGGGTAGAGCGCTTGCATGTGCTCTCGTACCAAGAGATTCCGGACAACAAACAGATCACGATCGTTGCGTCAGTCGGCCAGTAAAGGTTGCTACCGCAGCGCAGTCAGCTGAGTTCAGCTCGACGGCAGAGGATGGAAGTTATGAAAGTTAAACGGTTTTTTGCGCAGTCCATGGCCGAGGCCCTGAAGCAGGTCAGTCACGAAATGGGACCGGATGCCGTTATTTTGTCCAATCGCCGGGTGGATGGGGGCGTCGAAATTGTGACGGCTCTGGATTATGACGAAAACATGGCTCGCCAAAGTCTGGGAGACAAAGCGGCAGACGCGACTAACGGTTCCCGTTTGGCGGAAATGCAGGCCGATCAGCATCGCCGTCTGGAAGACGAACTTAGCCGGACGCGCAGCCGCATTCAGGATGTTCGGGAGAAGCGCGCGGCCGTAGGTGCCCGCTATCCTCAAGTATCCCTGACTAGCGATTCCGACACGGACTGGGATGTGAATTCAGGTTTGGCGGAGGGGCCGAAGCCTGAAACGGTTGCGTCAAAGCAGGCTCAAGGTTACTCCGACGAATTGGCCGCCATGAAGGCAGAGATCAGTTCATTGCGAGAAATGATGGGGGCGCAACCGGCTCCTGCGTCTGGCTCCAATGAGCCAAATGAACGGGGCGCCAAGAATGCGGTGCAGCAACTTTTGAGCGAGCGCCTGCAAGAGTTTGGCTTAAGCCCTGATCTGGCAACTTCCGTTGCCCGGCAGCACCGAAGCGGCCGGCTGGAGGAAGGTTGGAAAACGTCCCTGAAAATGGTCGCTACCGGTATTCGGACCGGGCGGGATAGCTGGCTGGAATCCGGCGGCGTGTTCGCTCTGGTAGGCCCGACCGGGTCCGGTAAAACGACAACGATTGGAAAATTGGCCGCGCGTTATGTGTTAGCACACGGGGCGGACAGTTTGGCGCTGGTCACCACAGACCGCTATCGGGTTGCAGCGCACGAACAGCTGTTTGTATTTGGGCGCATTCTCAATGTGCCGGTGCGGGTGGTTGATGAAAGCCACTCACTGGATGACATTCTGGATGAGCTGTCTGATCGCCATTTGGTGCTGATTGATACCGCCGGGCTGACCAGTGCCGACCGGGGGTATCAGGAGCAACTGGCAGAGTTGGTGCGCAGTGATCACAATATTCATACACATTTGGTGGTGTCTGCAACCAGTCAGCCGCGTATCATGAAATCCGTTTGGCATTGCTATAAGATGGCAAACCTTGCCGGCTGCATCGTGACTAAAATTGACGAGTCGCTTACCTTGGGCGAATCTCTGGGGTTTGTGATGGAAACCGGCCTTCCGGTCGCATGGTATACCGACGGTCAGAAAATACCGGAAGACTTGCACCGGGCCGAAGCCGCTCCGCTGGTACGTATGGGGGTAGAGCGCTTGAGGGCGATGCAGCATTCGCAGGACGCTGTAGAAGGTGCCCTGGCATAGCCTGAGTGCAACAGTCACCGGCATAGAACCCGTTATCGACGCAGTAAGAGACAGTAAACAGTATGAACAAACCACATCCGGTTCAGGTTATTGCGGTATCCGGCGGTAAAGGCGGAGTCGGGAAGAGCAATGTGTCGGTCAATCTGGCAATAGCGTTGGCAGAAAAAGGCCGCCGTGTTGTTGTGCTGGATGCCGACTTGGGGTTGGGCAATCTGGATGTGTTGCTGGGCGTGACAGCCCATAAAAATCTGCACGATGTTCTTAGTGGCGAGTGTGATCTGAAAGACGTGCTGGTCGATGGCCCGGGTGGAATCAAAATCGTACCAGCTTCCTCCGGCACCCAGCGTATGACTCAGCTTAGCCCTATGGAACATGCAGGTTTGATCAATGCGTTCAGTGAGCTGGGCGACCAGATCGACGTGCTGATTGTAGACACCGCCGCCGGTATTTCCGAATCGGTTGTGAGTTTCCTGCGTGCTGCCCAAGAGCTGTTGTTGGTGGTGTGCGATGAGCCGACCTCGATCACGGATGTGTACGCACTCATCAAATTAATGAATCGTGATTACGGAACAGATCGCTTTCGGGTGCTTGCCAATCAGGTTCGCAGTGAGGAAGAAGGTAAGCATTTGTTCGAAAAATTGACGCGAGTAACCGAGCGTTTTCTGGATGTGGCATTACAATATGTGGGTATCCTGCCTTACGACGAAGCGGTGAAGAAAGCCGTTCAACGTCAACGCGCTGTTCTGGAGGCTTACCCCCGTGCAAAAGCATCTATTGCCGTGCGAGCGTTGGCAGACAAAGTGGATAGCTGGCCACTGCCATCTTCTCCTCGAGGTCATCTGGAGTTCTTCGTGGAGCGGCTCGTCGAAGTCTGATCTGAATCCAGTCCAATAAAAGCCGGATACATGACATTGACGAAGAATCTGGGAATATATCAACAGGCGGGCGCCCCGAATGCCTCGAGCTTGATCGAGGAGCACGCACCGCTGGTCAAAAAAATAGCCCTGCATTTGATGGCCCGTTTACCGGCGTCAGTCCAGCTTGAAGACCTGATGCAGGCTGGAATGATCGGCTTGTTGGAAGCGGCTCAGCGTTATGCCGCCGGTAAGGGCGCAACCTTCGAAACCTATGCGGGTATTCGCATTCGGGGCGCGATGGTTGACGAAATCCGAAAAGGCGACTGGGTGCCTCGTTCCGTGCACCGCAATGCGCGCCGCATCTCCGCCGCAATCAAAACAGTTGAAGACCGGACCGGCCGGGAAGCTCAGGATGCCGAAGTGGCGGAGGAGCTTGGTGTCGAGTTGTCGGAGTACCACTCGTCTCTTGCTGACGCCAACAGTGGTCGGTTATTTAGTCTGGATGAGCTCAATGAATCCGGTGAACTGCCGATAGAAGAACAAGAAGCCAGTGACAATCCTCTGGACGGCATCTCTGCCGGCGCATTTCAGCGCAGTTTGGCCGAAGCGATTGAAGCGCTCCCAGAGAAAGAAAAGTTAGTTTTGAGTTTGTATTATCAGGAAGAATTGAATCTTAAGGAAATCGGGGCGGTGCTCGGGGTCAGCGAAAGCCGGGTCAGCCAGATTCACAGCCAGGCGGCTTTGCGTCTTCGTGGCCGCTTGTCAGATTGGCGAGAAAACGGTGATAGCTGACCGGCTGTCGTGCTGAAAAGAATCTTACACAGCCTGCCGGATATCAGCAGGTTGCCCTACATCCGGGTGTTATTTACTGGAGGTCCCTTTGGACAAGAATATGAAGATACTCATTGTGGACGACTTCTCCACAATGCGAAGAATCATCAAAAACCTGTTGCGTGACCTGGGTTTTACCAATACCGATGAGGCCGACGATGGCAACACGGCGTTGCCGATGCTCAAGAATGGCCACTACGATTTTCTGGTCACCGACTGGAATATGCCCGGCATGTCAGGCTTTGATCTTTTAAAGGCCGTCCGCGCTGATGAAAGCCTGAAGAATTTGCCGGTACTGATGGTCACCGCTGAAGCCAAACGTGACCAGATCGTCGCCGCGGCCCAGGCCGGAGTGAATGGTTACGTTGTTAAGCCATTTACCGCTGCTGTTCTCAAGGAAAAAATCGAGAAGATTTTTGAACGTATTCAGTAACCAAAGGTCGGGTAGCTCGCATGAGTGACAGCAAACACACCCAACGGGGTCTCGATCCGGAGGTCACCCAAAAGCTGCAGGAGCAGACCTCCCGATTGGTTGAGAGCGTTAACGGTGGCGATTTCGCCCAGGCGATGACCATCATCAACGAGCTGAGTGAGGTTCGTGATCAAAGCCTGTATCAAGAAGTAGGGCGATTGACCCGGAGTCTGCACGAGGCCATCCGCAACTTTCAGATCGATCCGCGGAATGCGGAGCAGAAAGAAGCGCTTTCAAAAATGTCGGATGCTTCGGACCGTTTAGCCTATGTGGTTCAAATGACCGGCCAGGCCGCGAACCGCACCATGGACCTGGTTGAAGAAAGCATGCCCGTGGCTCATGCCATCCGCGATGAGGCCGTGAGCCTTAAGGACGAATGGCAACGCTTGCGTCGTCGCGAGATTGAACCCGCCGAGTTTCGCGAACTGTACGCAAGGATTGATGCCTTTTTCGGAACCTTGGGCAGCGACTCGGACAACCTCTACAAAAACCTCTCGGAAATTCTTCTGGCCCAGGATTTCCAGGACCTCACTGGCCAAGTGATTCAAAAAGTCACTGCGCTGGTGAAAGAAGTTGAAGAGAATCTGTTGGGCTTGGTGGTTATGGCCAGTCATGTCGATCAGTTGACAGGCACAGTCCATCAGATTGAAGAAAAAGAAGAATCGGCCGAAAAGGGAGTAGGTCCACAAATCAAAGCCGCTGAGCGAGACGATGTCGTCTCGGGGCAAGACGGCGTTGACGACTTACTATCCAGTCTCGGTTTCTGAGTGACAAAGAGGGTGACCCATGGCGTTTGATGCCGATGAAGAGATTCTTCAGGACTTCTTGATAGAAGCCGGCGAGATTCTCGAAAAGTTGTCGGAGCAGTTGGTTGATCTGGAACAGCATCCAGACGACAGCGATCTGCTCAACGCCATATTCCGCGGATTTCATACGGTGAAAGGTGGTGCCGGGTTCCTGCAGCTGGACGCGCTGGTGAATTGCTGCCATTCGGCAGAAAACGTGTTCGATATTTTGCGGAATCACAAACGCAAGGTGACCCCGGAATTGATGGACGTTGTGCTGCAGGGTCTCGACAACGTCAATGCCATGTTTGAACAAGTGCGTAATCGCGAAGAGCTGACCCCGGCGCCAGCCAGTTTGATTGCGGCTTTGGATGCCTTGGCCGTCCCTGAGTCTGACACGCCTGCGCCGCCACCGGTTGAATTGCCCGGTGAAGCCCCCGCGCCGGAAACTCAGGATCAAGGCGATATCACCGACGAAGAGTTCGAGAAGCTGCTGGACGCGATTGCAGACGACAAAGCTCAGGCACCTACTCAGCCGGACGCCACAGAGCAGGCAACGGAACCCGCTTCGGAAACCGGCGGCGATGAAATCACCGACGATGAATTTGAGGCGTTGCTGGATCAGCTCCATGGCAAAGGAAAATTTGCCGCGCCCGATGCCATTGAAACGGAAGGCGCCGGAGCCAACTCGGGCGACCAGCCCGCGGGCAATGAAAGTTCAGATCTGATCACCGACGATGAATTCGAACGTCTGTTGGATGAGCTGCATGGCAAAGGCGGCGGCCCCGGCGCGAAACCTGATCCGTCCGGAACGTCTCAACCTGGCACCGGTGCTTCGTCTGAACCCGCTCCGGAACCGTCCGCCAAAGCCGAGCCCATACCCGCGCCCGCGCTTGCAGCGAAAACGGCAGCGCCGGCCAGAGAGGCGGCACCAGTGGGTGAAACCACCGTTCGGGTAGATACCAAACGTCTTGACGACATCATGAACATGGTGGGTGAACTGGTATTGGTGCGCAACCGGCTGCAGCGTTTGGGCTCGCAGAGCGAAGACGAACACATGCACAAAGCGGTTGCCAATCTGGATGTGGTGACCACCGATTTGCAGGCGGCGGTTATGCAAACCCGCATGCAGCCGATCAAGAAGGTATTTGGCCGTTTTCCTCGGGTGGTGCGTGATCTTGCGCGTAACCTGAAGAAAGAGGTGAGCCTTATGATGCACGGTGAAGAGACGGATCTGGACAAGAATCTGGTGGAGGCGCTTGCTGACCCATTGGTCCATTTGGTTCGCAACTCCGTTGATCACGGCATCGAAGGGCCGGATATCCGCGAAGCCGCCGGTAAATCCCGGGCTGGAACCGTCACGTTGTCGGCGCAGCAGGAAGGCGACCACATTTTGCTGTCCATCGCCGATGATGGTGGCGGTATGGACCCTGACGTGCTGCGCCGAAAGGCCGTTGAAAAGGGACTGTACGACCAGGATGCGGCGGACAGACTCACGGACAACGAGTGTTTCAACCTGATTTTTGCCGCGGGTTTTTCCACCAAAGAGCAGATCTCTGATGTATCTGGCCGCGGCGTTGGTATGGATGTGGTCAAAAACCGCATTGCCCAGCTGAATGGCCAGATTTCCATCGAATCGGCGTTAGGCAAAGGCACGAAAATCATCATCAAGGTGCCGCTCACGCTGGCCATCATGCCCACACTGATGATCATGCTGGGCGAGCAATCGTTCGCGCTGCCGCTGGTAAACGTGGTGGAAATTTTCCACCTTGATCTGACCAAAACCAACATGGTGGATGGGCGCGAATGCATTGTGGTTCGCGATAAAGTGTTCCCGCTGTTTCACATTAAACGCTGGCTTGTACACGACGAAGAAGCCCGTAAGGAAGTAGACAATGCCCATGTCGTCATCGTGGCGATGGGCACCAAACAGGTCGGTTTCGTGGTGGATCAGCTGGTGGGGCAAGAGGAAGTGGTCATCAAACCTCTGGGGCGTGCGCTTCAGGGTACGCCGGGGATGGCGGGAGCCACCATTACGGGTGATGGTCGCATTGCCTTGATCATTGATGTGCCCAGTTTGCTTCAGCACTACGGGTGATTCCGGGCGTTTAGGAGAAATGATGACAGTTTCTGTTCTGGTCGTGGATGATTCAGGTTTCTTTCGAAAACGATTGACGGAAATCCTGACGGCTTCGGGCCAGATCACCGTTGTCGGTGCTGCCACCAATGGTCGCGAAGGGGTTGAGTTGGCCGAAAAACTGCGCCCGGATGTGATTACCATGGACTACGAAATGCCCGTAATGGACGGCATTACGGCAGTGCGTGAAATCATGGCGAAGCAAGCCACACCGGTGCTGATGTTTTCGTCGCTTACCTACGAAGGTGCCCGGGTGACGCTCGATGCGTTGGAGGCTGGCGCGATAGATTTCCTGCCTAAGAATTTTGAAGAAATTGCCCGGGATACCAGCCAGCTCCAAGAGGTGCTGATTAACCGTGTGCTGGATATTGCTAAAAGCCGGCCCCGGGCTCGCGGGCCCGTTGCGCCGTCTACCCCCGCAGCCACTACCACCCCGGTAAAGCTGCTAGGTATTGCGCCACGGGCGGAACGACCCTCAGTGCGGCCCGCTGCCAGGCCCGCCCGTTCCGAAACGGTGGCCAGTCCTTCCCGGCGCAGTTCAAGTAAAACGCCAGCGCGCCAATACAGCGTGGTGGGTATTGGTACCTCAACAGGCGGCCCTGTTGCTCTCCAGAAAGTTCTCAGCGTCTTACCCGCCAGTTTTCCTGCGCCTATCGTTCTGGTTCAGCATATGCCAGCCAGTTTCACGCCGGCGTTCGCCGAACGTTTGAATAAACTGTGCAAAATCGAGGTGCGTCAGGCCCAGGATGGTGACTGGTTGAAACCGGGTCTTGCGCTGCTCGCCCCCGGTGGCAAGCAAATGATGATCGAAAACCGGGGGGGGCGCGGCCGTGTGCGGATTTTGCCCGGTGACGAGAGGTTGAATTACAAGCCCTGTGTGGATGTCACCTTTGGCTCGCTGGCCCGTAGTTTCCCCGGCAAAACCTTGGGGGTTATTCTCACCGGCATGGGCGCAGACGGCCGTGAAGGTTGCCGCATGATGAAGCAAAGCGGAGCGGTGGTTTGGTCACAGGATGAGGAATCCTCGGTGATTTATGGCATGCCTATGGCTGTCGCGACCGCTGGATTGTCGGATGAAGTGTTGTCGCTGAACGACGTGGGTTTACGACTGATTGAAGGCGTAAGCTAATGGATATCTTGAGCCTACTGGGGATTATTCTGGCCTTCGTTGCCATTTTAGGTGGTAATTTGTTGGAAGGTGGTGCCGTCAGTTCGCTCTTTAATACGCCTGCGGCACTGATCGTCATCGGCGGTACACTGGCCGCCACTATTCTTCAGACCTCTTGGCCTACGCTAAAACGAGCCTTCGTTCAGGTGCGTTGGGTGTTTATACCGCCTTATATTTCTCTGGAAGATGGCATTGGTAAAGTTGTGGATTGGAGTGTAAAAGCTCGAAAACAAGGTTTGTTGGGGCTGGAAGGGCTGGCAGAGCGTGAGCCGGAGAAGTTTGCCCGCAAGGGGCTCCAGTTGTTGGTTGATGGTGCCGAGCCCTCAACCATTCGCAACACGCTGGAAGTCGATCTGGAGTGCCGCGAAGAGCGGGATACCGAATCGGCCAAAGTGTATGAGGCCATGGGTGGCTACTCGCCAACCATAGGGATTATTGGTGCGGTGATGGGCCTGATACAGGTGATGACCAACCTTGAAGACCCGCAATCGTTGGGTAGTGGGATAGCAACTGCGTTTGTTGCCACCATTTACGGCGTCGCGCTTGCTAACCTCCTGTTCTTTCCCATAGCGAACAAGCTGCGCAGTATTGTCAGAGAGCGCACGCGCTACGAAGACATGATGATCGATGGCATCATCGCCATCGCCGAAGGTGAAAACCCCAAAACCATTGAGCTTCGGCTCCGGGGCTTTCTCTGACCCGCAGTGATCAGGAGTCGGGTTACCTATGCGTCGCCGCAGATACCAGCAAGAAGAAGTTCACAATAAAGAACGTTGGCTGATCTCCTACGCGGATTTCATCACCTTGTTGTTCGCTTTTTTCGTGGTGATGTACTCGGTGTCTTCGGTTAACGAAGGCAAATACAAAGTGCTGTCTGAAACCTTTACCGGCGTGTTCAATGCGCCTCAACGATCAATAAAGCCGATCGAGGTAGGAGAACACGTGGCGGCGATGCCCGAACAGCAACACCAAAACGTCATTCCCCCGGTGGTCACCGATGCGCCTGGTAACTCTGAGGTCAGTGAGCAAGGTAAAGTTGAAGCACTGCGCGCGATGGCTGACCAACTGGCGATGGAGTTTGATGATCTGATTAATCAGGGCGTGGTCAGTCTCGAAACCAGTGATCACTGGATAGAGCTAAGCCTGCCGAACAGTATGCTGTTCAATAGCGGCGACGCGGAGCCGCATTACGATTCTTTCGCGGTCATTGAAAAGGTTGCCAAAGTGTTGCGTGACCGGGATAACGCGGTAAAGGTAGAGGGCTTTACCGATAATCAGCCTATCCGTACCGGGCGCTACCCTTCTAACTGGGAGCTCTCAACGGCCCGGGCCTCGGCGGTTTCGCGAATGTTGGTGATGCAGGGCATAGAGCCAGAACGGCTGGCCGCCATTGGTTATGGCGAGCATCAGCCTGTTGCCCGCAACGACACAGAAGAAGGGCGGCGACGCAACCGTCGGGTTATCTTGTTAATTTCAAAAGATTCGAGCATTCGCGGCGTTGTCCGTTAGAACAACAGGTTGTTCATGCGTATAGCCGATCTGGCACACTTTCTGTATTAACTCATTCTTATCAATCAGAAACGGCAAATGCTTGCCGCTTGTAGAAGCGTAATTCTTCAAGTTGCCTGCGTTGCCGCCGATATAACTGTTAAGCCGTTATTGAACGTTCGGGCTTGTAGCTGGAGTAATACGTGTGCGTATCTGGGCAGTAGCCAATCAAAAGGGTGGAGTGGGCAAAACCACCTCTGTTGTTTCACTGAGTGGGTTATTGGCTCAGCGTGGCAAACGGGTGCTTGTGGTTGATCTTGACCCTCATGGTTCGCTGACCTCCTGGTTTGGCTACGACCCGGACACCATTGCCCACAGTGTCTTTGATCTGTTCCAGCACCAAGGTGCGGTACCGGATGGTTTGCCGGCGCAGTTGATCGCCGACACCAGCCACCCCAATGTGTTCTTATTGCCGGCAAGTACGGCTTTGGCGACCCTTGAGCGCCGAATGGTGGGCGTTGGCGGCATGGGGTTGATCATATCGCGGGCGTTGGCGCAGTTGTGGGACGATTTCGATTACGTTTTGCTAGACAACACGCCGTCGCTAGGGGTGTTGATGGTGAACGCATTAGCGGCAGCGCAACATTTGGTGATTCCGGTTCAAACGGAATTTTTGGCCATCAAGGGGCTTGAGCGCATGCTGCACACCTTGCAGATGGTGATGCGTTCGCAAAAAAACGAGTTGCCGTACACCATCGTGCCGACCATGTATGACCGCAGAACCCAGGCCTCGGTGAAAAGCCTCAACCTCATGCGCAAAACCTACCCGAACAATCTCTGGCGCTTTGCGGTGCCCGTGGATACCAAGTTTCGTGATTCCAGCGAGAAAGGCGTGTTTCCATCGGTCCTCGATGCCAACACCCATGGCGTGAGAGCTTATAGCCATTTACTTGACGACCTTCTGGCTCAAACGTCTGCGGCGAAAGGGTCGGGCCATGGCTGACAAAAAAATGACACAGTTGACGGTTTCAGACGCGGCCATCGCCAGTTATCTGGATGAGTTGTTGCATACTGCGACCGAATCCGCAGAACAAGAAGCGCTTTCGGACCCGGCGCCCAAGGCGGTGGAGCCCGAGCCCACTCCTGTAGAACTTCCCGCCGCCGAGCCTCTGCAGCGTGTGGCTGAACAGGTACCGGCAGATGAGCCTGCAACGACTCCCGGCCTGCCAGAGCCGGAGTCGGAGCCGGTTGCGAACGAGCTGCCCACACGGCCCGACTGGTCAGAGCAGCCGTTTGAGTGTCTGATCTTTACCGTGGCCGGGCTCCAGCTGGCCGTGCCCTTGGTACTCTTGGGTGCTATACATAAAATTGAAGAGGAGATTCGTTCGCTGCCCGGTAGCCCTGACTGGTATATGGGCATCCGCCCGGGTACCGACTATAACCTTCGAGTGGTAGACACGGCCCAATGGATCATGGCAGGCCGAGTGCCGGAAGACGCCAGAGAAAACTACCGGTTTATTATTCGTCTGGACAACAGTCCCTGGGGATTGGCCTGTGACAGCGTGGGGCAGTCGTTCACGCTGGATCCCGAGCAGGTGCGGTGGCGCACAGCCAGAAGCCAAAGGCCCTGGTTGGCTGGCACGGTGATTGATCATATGTGTGCTTTGATTGATGTGAGGACTATGTCTGAGCTACTCATGCGCGCAGAACGGGAACAACGGTTGGATTTGAGTTGATTCCCGGTTACTGAATGAAACCGTGCAATGCTGGCACGGATTATGCCCATAACTATAGTATTGGGCGCTGATGATGATTTTTTGACGATCAGGTTGCCCGCCGGGCAGCCGAGCAGGAGAACGAGTTATGGCAGCCCCGAGCGGACAGCACAATCAGGCCCAGGAAGATCAGGTACTCCAGTACGTGACCTTTCACTTGGATGATGAGACATACGGCATCAACGTGATGCAAATCCAGGAAGTGCTCCGGTACACAGAGATTGCACCGGTGCCAGGCGCTCCGGATTATGTGTTGGGCATTATCAACCTGCGGGGCAACGTTGTGACGGTGATAGATACCCGTCGCCGGTTCGGGTTGATGGACGCCGATGTCACCGAAGCAACACGCATTGTGGTGATGGAATCTGAAAATCAGGTGATGGGTGTGCTGGTGGATTCCGTGGCCGAGGTGATTTACCTCAAGGCCAGCGAGATTGAAACCGCGCCCAATGTGGGGAACGAGGAAAGTGCCAAGTTCATCCAGGGTGTGTGTAACAAGAACGGCGAGCTGATCATTCTTGTCGAGTTTGAAAAGATGCTGACAGACCACGAGTGGGCTGAAATCGCAGCGCTGTAAACGGCTAAGCCAACAGTGCTTTTGATGGACGTCTACCGAGGTAATCAATAACGGAGACGTCCACTATGAGCTTTAACATTCCTTCCTGGCTTCCTTGGTGTTTGACCGCTGTAGCGATTGTTCTGGTTCTTGTGCAGGGCATTCTTCATGGCCGCAAGATTCAGGTACTTCAAGCATCCCTCAAGAGCCGGTGCGATACGCTTGGTCGAGAGTTGCACGCAACCACCAGTGGTAGCATGGGCGTGGGCCAGCGTTTAGTGGCCTGTGAGCGCCAGTTGTTCGAATTGCGCAACGTCATGGACGAAATGCGCCAGAACGACCCGCTCAGAATCTCCTACGACGAAGCCGCTCGTTTGGTTGACCTTGGGGCAGATATCGACGATTTGATGAACACGTGTGGTATCTCTCGCCCGGAAGCGGAGCTTGTGTCAGCGCTCAAGAAGCGGCAGGCGGCTTAAGTTTTCGAATCGTCATCCGGCGCATCGCTGGCGGGGTGAGCATCGTCTGGCGTTTTACCCCGAATGTGAAAGGCAAACGCCAAAATCTCGGCTATCACCCGGTAGAGCTCTTCGGGGATTTCTTCGTTGAGAGACAGGCGCGCTAATATTCCGGCCAGCTCGGCATTCTCATAAAGAGGAACATCGTTTTCCTGAGCGATGCGGATAATCTCTTCGGCCAACTCCCATGTGCCTGTGGCTGAAATGATCGGGGCGCGCTTACCATCGTATTTCAGAGCAACTGCAGCGGGAGCGGAGTGGTCGTCTTGTGCTTGCGTGCGTTTGTCCTGAGTCATGCCTTGGTATCTACCAGTCGATGTTCCAGTCGGGTTTCAGCGTGTTGCGGGCTACCTCTTCGACATTCCAAATCCGCTACTTCCAAGCCAAGATCGGCCAAACTTTGACGCAGCAGCGGAAGTTCCTCGTTTACCTGACGAAGGGTGGACTGCTTCGTGGCCCATATGTGCGCACTGACACTGGGGTGACGATACGCTACCTCGAAATGCAGCGGGCCCGCGTGGTCCAGATCCATTGCCAGGTTCAGGCGCCACTCGCTGACGGCCGCTCGTTCCGGATGGTTTTTGGTGTTCTTCTCTTGCTTGTATTGCTCCATCCGGAGTTGCGCCGTTCGAGGTTCTTGTTGCGGGGTTAGCCAAGGGATTTCCAGAAGTAGGGTGCTGGCAGGCGCGCCGGGTTCGGCGCCGGCTCTTGCGGTCAGGGTTTGGCTGTGCAGCTGGTTCACGGTAATGCGGTTGAGCATTCCGGCCAGCATACGCAATGTTTGAGCGACGCTTGCAGGTTCGCTGTTTCCTAGTGAGGTGTTGGCTGTGGCCAGCTTTGGGAACTGCAAAGGTGCGTGCATCAAATCCGGGCTGGCCAAAGGCGTCAGGCGGTTAAAGGCGTCCGGCGTTTGTCCTTGCTTGGCGAGCAGCGCGGTGATAATTCTCGCCAGAACCAGTTTGAAATCGGTGGGTGCGGTCTGTTGGGTGCCGGTTTGCAACAGGCGAGATTCCGCGAAGCCGCCACTTTCAGCCAACCATTGCTTGACTTGATCGGCACCGCCCTCGGCCTTGCCAGCGCCGGGTTGCAGAGTGTTAGCGTTTGCCATACTGGCGAGAAGCCCTTCCAGAGCTTGCCGCGCTGCGGCGGGAAGTGGCTGTGTGGCGCTATTTGAAGGCAATTGACCCGGTTGAAGCGTGGCTTTCAACCCCGAGTTCATGCTGCTCAGCAGTTGAGCCAATCCGCTTTGCAGATTTTGTTGCCACGGCAGGCGCTGTGCCAAAGCCTGGGCAATGCCGGCTTCCTGGCTGGTTGCTAATTTGCCAATTAGCCGGAGTTCATTGCCGGCTCGCATGACTTTGATCAAGTCGCCCGTCTTCAAATCCGGCGACTCGTCACCGGTGGCGACCGCAAGAGAGCGTCCCTTTACTTCTAAAATAAGCTCGTTGCCGCCACCTTTACGCTGTAATACTTCCGCCACTTTGGCGAGCGTTGACTCCCTGTTGCCCAGCTTCAGCTGTGCCAGTTGTTGTTGGGCTGACTGGGTTCGGTCGATACCGACCGAGGGCAGGCCAGTATTGGTCTGGCCGCCGCCGGAGAGTTTGTTTGTCGGAGGGGCAGGCGTTTGCCCGCCGTTCAGTTTCATTGGCATTGTTTTGATATCGGGCAAGAGTAATCTGTGATCGCTTTCGTTATAATGCGCCTCATTGGCCAAGAACGCCCGGTTTTTAAATGGGGTGCGGTTTGGTCTTTATTCATACATCTGATGCCACACGCGCATCTTTCGCTTTAAAACGGAACCCAGATGCCCGAGCCGTTACTACAGGCCGTTGGTCTTGAGTGTGAGCGCGACGAGCGCCTTCTGTTCCAGAACCTGTCATTTTCCATACTGCCCGGTACGGTCACTCGTGTCGAGGGTCCCAATGGCTCCGGAAAAACAACTCTGCTCAGAATATTGGCTGGTCTGAACGATGCCTGGACGGGAGAGCTCAACTGGTGTGGCCAGCCGCGGGATCGTCATCGCGAATCGTATCTGCGCAATATGCTGTACCTGGGGCATCGGCCCGGTATCAAACCGTTATTAACACCGCTGGAAAATCTGCGGGCATTGATGGCTGGTCGTCGGCCACTGGACGATGATGCACTGCTGCAGGCTTTGGCCGGTACCGGACTGTCGGGCTTTGAACAGGTACCCTGCCGTAATCTGTCGGCGGGACAGCAGCGCCGGGTGGCCTTGGCGCGCTTGCTGATCGCCGATGAGCCTTTGTGGCTTCTTGATGAGGTGTTTACCGCTATTGATGCGGCCGGGGTAGAGGCCATAGAGTCGCTGCTGCTTCAACGCGCCCGTGAGGGTGGGGCAGTGGTGGTTACCACTCACCACAACCTGGATTTGCCGGGCATGGGCCGTATTACCTTGGGGGGCGCTACAGAGCGATGAACGCTAACGCATCAATCAAAGTGCAATCGGCCCAGCGTTCTGTGGGTGTTACGCAGGCCATGGTCGCGGTATTTTTACGTGATGTTCGAGTTGCCTTTCGTCAAAAGCAGGATCTGCTAAACCCGCTTTTGTTTTTTACTATGGTGGTAACTCTATTCCCCCTTGGGGTAAGCCCGGAAGTGGCATTCCTGAAACAGTCCGGAGCCGGTATCCTTTGGGTAGCGGCTTTGTTGTCGGTGCTGTTGTCACTGGACCATCTGTTTCGACACGATTTTGATGATGGCACCCTGGAACAATTAATGTTGCAGCCTCAACCCTTGTTTTTGCTGGTATTAGCGAAAACTCTGGCCCACTGGATGCTGACGGGGCTGCCTTTGGTGCTGTTAACCCCGGTTTTAGGATTAATGTTGCATCTCGACGGGAACTCCGTGGCAACTTTGTGTCTAACGCTGCTGATTGGCACTCCGGTGTTGAGTTTGATCGGCTCGATAGGTGCGGCATTAACGCTTGGCCTGCGCTCGGCCGGAGTGCTCTTGTCACTGCTGATTATTCCGCTGTACATTCCCGTGCTTATTTTTGGTACCGGAACAGTGGCCGCAGCTGTTGAGGGGGCGCAAGTGTCCGGTTATCTGGCGTTGATGGGCGCGTTTTTGGTGTTGGCACTGACGCTGGCACCGTTTGCCTCGGCTGCAGCGTTACGAATCAGCCTGTCCAATAGCTGAGTGTGTCAGCCGGGCAGAAACGAACAGTGAACAGTAAGACGGTGACTAACTGATGTGGCAATTCTTTCACAAGCTGGGCTCTCCGAAGTGGTTCTTTGGAATAGCAAACCGCTTTATGCCGTGGCTTCTGGCGGGAGGCCTGATCCTTCTGGTTGCGGGGTTAGTCTGGGGCTTGGCGTTTGCCCCGAAAGATTATCTGCAGGGCAATAGCTACCGCATTATCTTCATTCATGTGCCATCGGCGTTTCTGGCGCAATCCATTTACATCATGATGGCCTCGGCGGCCGTGGTGACGTTGGTTTGGCGCATGAAGTTGGCGGATGTTTTTGTGAAGTCGGTGGCACCGGTTGGTTTGATGTTTACTTTCCTGGCACTTTTTACCGGGGCCGTTTGGGGTAAGCCGACATGGGGCACCTGGTGGGTATGGGACGCACGGCTGACGTCCATGTTGATCCTGTTGTTTCTTTACGGCGGCGTGATTGCCCTTGATCGTTCGATCAACGATGAAAAATCGGCGGCCCGCGCGGTCGCGGTGCTGGTACTGGTGGGCGTGGTGAACATTCCCATCATTAAGTACTCGGTGAACTGGTGGAACACACTGCACCAGCCAGCCACCTTTAAATTAACCGAAAAGCCCGCCATGGCGATGGAGATGTGGGTACCGCTATTACTGTCGGTACTGGGCCTCTATCTGCTGTTTGGTTGGTTGGCATGCCTGAGAATGAAAACCGAAATTCTGGTTCGGGAGCGTCGTACCCGATGGGTGAAAGACCTCGTTCTGGCGGGAAGGAAGTAAACAATGGCATTTGATTCGTTCTCAGCATTTCTCACCATGGAAGGCCATGGTCCTTACGTTTGGACCTGTTATGCCGTGTTCGTGATTCTGCTTGCGGGCACGGTTTTTTGGTCGGCGAAACGCCATCAAGCTACGTATCGCATGTGTAAGCGCAGCTATGAACAGCAGAACCCGAAAGGGCAAACCGCGCCGAAAGCCGCGGCGACCTTCACACGTGTTGAAATCTCTCAGGATTGACCATTAGGTAACCCATGCATCCGATTCGGAAGAAAAGACTGACCATATTGATTTTTCTTGTTGCTGGTTTGGCCGTTGCGGTTGGTCTGACCACCTACGCGTTGCGCCAGAACATCAATCTGTTCTATGACCCCACCGAAATTGCCGCCGGTAATGCGCCGGTCGATGTGCGGATTCGGGCTGGAGGCATGGTTGAAGAGGGTAGTGTAAAACGCGACCCCGAAAGCCTTTCGGTACGTTTCCGGGTAACAAACTTCACGGATTCAGTACCGGTTGAGTATGTCGGCATCCTGCCGGATCTTTTTGCCGAAGGCCAGGGTGTGGTCGCCATGGGGCGCCTGAACAACGACGGTCTTTTTGTGGCGGATCAGGTGTTGGCGAAACACGATGAGAATTACATGCCACCGGAAGTGGCCGATGCGCTGGAAAAGTCATCGAAAGGACAACACAAGCCGCCATACGCCGACAAAACGGCCGAATCCCAGGCTTACTAAGCCCCCATTTATTGTTGATGTTGGAGAGTCCTGATGTATCCGGAGCTCGGGCAAGTTTCACTGATACTCGCGCTGTTGCTGGCGTTACTTCTTTCTGTTGTGCCATTGGCAGGGGCCTTAACCGGGCGTGATAGCCTGCAGGCCTTCGCCCGACCCTTGGCGTCGGGCATGTTTGTGTTTACAGGGCTGGCCTTTGCCATACTGACTCATGCGTTCATGGTTGATGATTTTTCCGTCGCCTATGTGGCTAACAACAGCAATAGCATGTTGCCCTGGTTTTATAAGTTCAGTGCCGTTTGGGGCGGCCATGAAGGCTCGCTGTTGCTGTGGATTCTGATGCTGACGGGCTGGACCCTCGCAGTGGCGGTATTCAGCCGTAAGCTGCCTTCCACCATGGTGTCACAGGTTCTGTCTGTGATGGGCATGGTGTGTGTGGGTTTCTTCCTGTTCATTATGCTGACGTCTAACCCGTTTGATCGTCTGTTACCGAACATTCCCGCTGATGGCCAGGATCTCAACCCGCTCTTGCAGGACTTTGGTCTGATCGTTCACCCACCGATGCTTTACATGGGTTACGTTGGCTTCTCTGTTGCGTTTGCGTTCGCCTTGGCAGCCTTGATTAATGGCCGTCTGGATGCCGCCTGGGCCCGTTGGTCCCGGCCTTGGACAACCGTGGCCTGGTCGTTCCTGACTATCGGTATTGCCTTGGGAAGTTGGTGGGCCTATTACGAACTTGGCTGGGGCGGCTGGTGGTTCTGGGATCCGGTCGAAAACGCATCCCTGCTGCCATGGCTGTCGGGCACCGCGCTGATGCACTCGTTGGCGGTGACAGAAAAACGGGGCGTATTTAAAAGCTGGACCGTGTTGTTGGCCATCGTAACCTTCGCGTTGAGTCTTCTGGGCACCTTCCTGGTTCGTTCCGGCGTATTGACCTCCGTTCACGCCTTTGCGTCTGACCCGGAGCGGGGTACCTTCCTGCTTATGCTCCTTGGCATAACCGTGATCGGTAGTTTGGCACTGTACGCATTTCGCGCGCCGGTGGTGCACGTGCGTTCACGCTACGGCTCGTTGTCACGAGAAATTTTCTTGCTGCTGAACAACGTACTGCTGGTGACGGCAACACTACTCGTTGCTATCGGCACGCTGTATCCACTGGTTCTCGACTATTTGGATATGGGCAAACTGTCCATAGGCGAACCCTTCTTCAACACCACTTTTAGTCCGCTGGCGGTCGCGACCGGCTTGCTTCTGGGAGCGGGTGTTTTCTCCCGCTGGAAGAAAACCGACGGTGGCTGGCTGGGACGTAAGCTTCTTTGGCCGTTGGCTGTGAGCTTAACGGCCAGTGTGGCGGTGATTCTGATCTACGGTGGTTTCAAGCCTTGGGCTTTCGCCGGTGTGTTCACGGCGGTTTGGGTTGCAGTGGCGACGCTCTGGGATTTGTGGGACAAGTCTGCGTCTCGCCAAGGGCGGTTGCACGGGCTTAAGCGTCAGTCCCGAAGCTATTGGGGCATGGTGCTGGGTCATCTGGGCGTCGCGATGGTGATGGCTGGGGCAACTGTGGTATCGAACTATGGCATCGAGCGCGATGTCCGCATGGTACCCGGTGATTCAGCCATGGTCGGCGATTACGAAATCGTGTTCACGGACATTGGTAACCGTCGCGGGGCTAACTTTACCGCGCAATACGGCAGCTTCGATGTGCTCCTGGATGGCAAAAAGATCACCGAATTGCATCCGGAGAAGCGCAATTATCCGGTAGGAATGAGCGTAATGACCGAGGCCGACATTGACGGTGGCCTGTTCCGGGACATTTTCGTCGCTATCGGTGAGCGAATTTCCGACGACGCCTGGGCGATTCGTCTGCAGTACAAACCGCTGATTCGCTGGCTTTGGTTAGGAGCTTTGGTGATGGCGATTGGCGGCTTCCTGGCGATTGCCGATAAACGCTACCGTATTCGGGAAAAGAATCAGGTAAAAGTCGCTGACCGGGCAGCCAAAACCGGTAGTGCTCAGGCTGCAGGAGCAACGTCATGAAGCGGTTGTTGTTGTTTTTACCGCTGGTTATTGCGGTCGGTGTCGGTATTTTTCTGGCAGCGGGGATCGGCAAAGATCCTACCAAGCTGGAGTCGGCACGCATTGGCAAGCCGGTACCGGCTTTCAGCCTGGAAAATCTGAACGATCCGACCCAATTGCTGGATGAGTCTGTATTAAAGGGCGAAGTTGCTCTTCTGAATGTGTGGGCGGAGTGGTGCCCTTCCTGCTGGGACGAGCACGAATACCTGATGTGGCTGTCGAAGGAAAAAGGCGTTCGCATTGTCGGGCTCAACTACAAAGATCAGCGCGAAACGGCTTTCAGCTTTCTCGGACGTTTGGGCAATCCCTACGATGAAATTATCTTCGACCCCAAAGGTTCATTGGGTTTTGATCTCGGCGTATACGGCGCGCCAGAAACCTTTGTCATTGATGCCAATGGCATTGTTCAGTACCGCCACGTGGGCGTGGTGAACAAGCAAGTGTGGGAAGAAGTCCTACAGCCGGTTATTCAGAAGGCTAAGGGGAATAGCTAATGCGTAATATTCACGGTGCGTTAGTGCTATTGATCCTGTGTGCCTTCGGTGCACAGGCCGAAGTGAGTGAGGTGTACGACTTTGACACCCGGGCAGAAGAGCAGCGCTACCAGAATCTGATTGCGGAATTACGTTGCCCTAAATGCCAGAACCAGAACATCGCTGATTCCAACGCACCAATCTCGAAAGATATGCGAGATCAGGTCTATCGATTGATGAAAAATGGCGCCACTAACGATGAAATCGTGGGCGATTTGGTGGGGCGTTTCGGTGAGTTTGTGCAATACAAACCGCCTGTGGACAAACGAACCATCCTGTTGTGGGCCTTCCCGGCCATCGCGGTGGTTGTAGGCGTGGCTATCGTTGCTGGCGTTGCCATCCGATCCCGCAAACGCGAAAAGGAAGAGTCGGCACTGAGCCCAGAAGAACTGGCCCGCGTAAAAAAGATGCTGGCAGACAAGGATCAGCAAGCCTGAAGCTGATCCACGCAACACATTTCTAACTGTGATGATGATTTCACCATGACTCAAGAGACCTTTTGGATTGCCTCAGCGGTATTGATTCTGTTCGCTATGGCATTCGTGTTGTATCCGGTGCTTTTTCATCGGCCCAAATCAAGAATTGAATCAGATCTTAGAAATCAAAACCTGTTGGCCTACAAATCGCGCCTCAGGGAACTGGAAGTCGAACACGAAGCAGGCATTCTGGATCAGCAAAGCTACGAGCAGTTGAAAGACGAATTGGCTGGTTCGATGCTGGATGATGTTCCAGAAAATGCCCAGCCCGAGAAACGCATACCGGGGCGCCGAAGCGCCATGGCGGTGGCGTTGTTGGCGTTATTGCTGCTGCCAGCAGGGGCTTTTTTTGCCTATCAGGAATGGGGCTCTATGGGCCAGGTGGAGCAGTATCTCACCATGCAGGAGATGAATGCTTCCGGAGCGGATCAGGTGGCTCGTATGTCGGAACTCGCCGACCAGTTACGGGAACGTCTGGAAGAGAATCCCGAGAATATCGACGGTTGGGCCATGCTCGCCCAGACCTATATGCGGGTAGAGCGTTATGACGAGGCTGCGACGGCGTATCAGCGCCTGGCCGGGCTGGTTGCGGACGACCCAGCCTCAAGCGCGGTGGCTTATGGCTTGTCGGCGCAGGCGTTATTTTTCAAAACGGAAGGGCAACTTACGCCGGCGGTTCAGCAGGCCATTGACAATGCCTTGGCGCTGGACGCAACCGAAGTGAATTCGTTGGGCTTGCTCGGCATTCATGCTTTTAGTCAGCAGAATTATCGCCAAGCGATCGAGTACTGGGAAACTATTACAGAAGCGGCACCCAATCATCCGCAAATCGCATCGATTCGTGGTGGTATCGCAGAAGCTTATGGCCGGTTGGGTGAAACGCCGCCTTCTCAGGCCGCCGAGGAAGCCTCGGCGACATCGGCGGGTGTGGATCTTCGGGTGTCTATCGACGAAGCGTTCAAAGAGCAGGTACCTGCCGACACCACTCTGTTTATTTTCGCCCGCCCGGCAGGGGCGACGGGCGGTGCGCCGGTTGCAGTGACCCGTTTAACAGCGGGAGCCTTGCCGGTTAATGTGCGTCTGGACGACAACTATGCGATGTCGCCGGAAGCGACTATCTCGGCTGTTGATGAAGTCGTCGTGGTGGCGCGCCTGACCCGTAGCGGCTCGATCAGCGCCCAACCCGGTGATTGGCAAGGGCAGGTTACGGCGGAGGTTGTTGCGCCAGATGCCGCTGGTCAGCCGGTGGAGTTGATTATCAACCAGCAGCTGACCAACTGATCATCCGTGAACCCGGTCGGCTAGCTAGACAGCCCGGCCGGGTAAAGCGGAGCCAGTCCGTTTTGATTTTCCTTCCGAACGTCTCCTTGCCTTAGCTCGATTACCGCTTTCGCCAAGTTATTCCTCACGGTTTTATCGGCCTTCGCTGTGTCTTGCGTTCTCTGCGCATAGAGGCTGGCCTGAAACTCGCGCAGTGCGTCGCCAAGGTTTTGGCTGTTGCTATAGCGCACGACCTCGGAGCTGTCGTTAAAGTTGGTGTCGGGGAATCGTTCCCGAGCCCAGCGAACTAACAACACCGGTGTTTCAGGTGCACCGTTTTGAATTGCGGTAATGAGCTGGTTAAAGCGGTCTTTCTCGTTGCCGTTTGTGACGGCGGTATCGTTCGCCCGTGAGCCGGCTGTATTTTTGCGAAAGAACCACCAGAGGGCGACGGTGATTAGCCACAGGGCGCCCAATAATAGGGTAGTCCAGAACCACGGCGAGCTGCTATCAGCACCAGAATCCGGGTTGGTTTCGGATACCTGGCCGGTTGTGGGCTCCGGCTGTGAAGGTTCGCTGATTACCGGCTCGGCCGCAATGCTTCCGCCTTCAATTTGGTAACTGCGAGCGGGCAAAACGGCTTCTTCCAATTGATCAGTTTGGGTATTCCACCAAGGCACTCTCACTTCCGGGATGGTGATCTCGCCTGAATGTACCGGAACTAGCGCCGCCTCGAGCTGCAGAGTGGATTCAAGCCCGTCTGGAGTCGGTTCTGTGCTTCTTCGGGGTTGTTCCGGATAGTGCCGGAGGGCACCGGGATAGTCTACCGTGAGTGGTGGAAGTGCCTCGGAGGGCAGGCCGGCGGCCTGCATGACAAGGTTTCGGGTCAGGTTGCTGCCGGCTGTTAGTGTTTCGGTATCCGGTAGGCCGTTCTCGGCCAAAGCGAGATTGTCAGCTGGCAGCCAAGGCTTGTCCGCAGGGTAGCTCGCGGGTACTGGCTTTACTTGCACCGGGTAGAGCTGCTGGCTGTCTCTCAGGAAACGAAGCGCGCCGTTGGCCTCTCTCACTTGGCCTTCAAAGCGGATAGGGGGTAGTTCCAGTTCTTCGGGTGTCTGCGGGAATATGGCGTAACGCCGCTCCACCACACGGTACCGTTTCCCGCCGCGCTGAGTGGTGAATTCCCGCTGTTTGCCCAAGCTTTCAATAATTGCATCGGGGTGTTGCGGGTCAGAAAGTTCGCCCCGTATCAGGTTGCCGGAGAAATACAGTTGTACGGTCAAGACCAGCTGTTCCTGTACGTAGACTTCGGCCTTGTCTGCGGACAACTCGACAAAACTGTCACGGTTTGCAGCGGGTTGGTCCGGAGGCGTGCCTGAGATGACTTCAATGGTGACAGGTTTGGAGCTGGCGTCTTTGAATTTAAGCGCCGGGATGGTCAGGGTCCCGGTGCGTGTCGGCGCAAGTTGGTAGGTCCAGGTGATCTCGCCCACCATGTCGCCATTGACCGTTTGCACGCTGTAACGCTGATTGCGTGCGAGGATTTCGAAATCCGGTTCCACTTGCTCAATGTCGGGTGAAGGTAGCTGCGACAGATCAAAGTTGAACAGGTTGCTGAGATTGAGCTCGATGTTCATCGAGCCTTTTACTGTCAAGGTCAGAACTTCGCCCTCGTAAAGCTGATCCCGATCGGGCTCGGCCGTCAGTTCGTTGGCCGAGAGCGGGCCGGCAATCAGGAGCAGCAAGTAAAAGAGGGAAGACAGAAGGTTCTTTACCATGGTGTATCGCCCTCGTCGCGTTGGGTCTGGCGTTGTTGATACTGTTGCAGGAATTTACGTTGCAGTAAGCCCCCCGGGTTGTCAGGCACTCGCCGTAGCATCTGTTCTTGCCCTTGGCTCAGGGGCTGTTCATTCACCGGCACAGGCGCTTCGGCGCCGGGTGTCTGCTCGGGATTTTGTTCCGGTGGCTGGGCGTTGGCGTCTTGCTCGGCTTCCGACTGCTCTTGCTGCTCTTGTGGCTGCTGACCGTTCTGATTTTGGCTTTCAGGAGATTGCTGGTTGTCCTGGTCTTGTTGCTCACCGTTCTGGCTTTCGTCGCCATCATTGGACTGTGATTCATCGCCTTCTTGAGAGTCGCCGCTCTCGTTGTCGGAATTGTTCTGCTGCGAATTCTGGTTTTGTTGCTGATTCTCTTCGCCGTTTTGATCCTGGCTCTGTTGTTGCTCAAGAAGCTGCTTGACTAGATCATAGTTGAACCGGGCGTCGGCGTGTTCAGGACGTTCTTCCAGCACTTGCTCGTAGGCTTCCAGTGCTTCTTCCAGCTTGCCTGCCCGGGCCAGGGCATTGCCGCGATTGTAGTGACCGGTTATGTCAGCGGATTTGGAAAAGGCGTCAGTGGCCGCGTCATACTTGCCGGCACGGTACAGAGCCGAGCCCCGCCAATCGGGCAGTTCCAATAGCTCGGCGGCTTTGTTCGGGTTTTGCTCGATCAGCTCCGGGCCACGCTGGTCGTCTCTTTGCCAAAGGCTGCCCCAGTCCAATGCCATCGCGGGCCTTGGAGCCATGGTGATTGGCAGCATGGTGAGCGCGAGAACGGCAAACGCCCCTCGGCGCCAGCCCATCAGCAACAACGGCAGTGCCAGCCATAGCAGCCAATAACCATCGTCCTGCCAGCGATTGATGGTGAGGCCATCCTCGCTATCCAGCCATTCATCGGCCGTTTCGGGTTCGACTTTCAATGCTTGGAGGTCGGTGTTATCCAGTGTCATCTCGTGACTCTCTCCACCCGATTGCTGGGCCAGGTTCGCGAGTGCATCGGGGTTGGCTTTGGTCATCACGATGTTGTTGCCGTCGCGAATGAAACCGTGACGGGGCAGGGGAATGGGGCCGCCTTCTTCTGTGCCGACGGTTAAAGTGCTGAGCGCGTAGGGTGTCGCGCCGAGTTGTTCACTCACGCTGTTTCGATAGTTTTCGGATACATCGTCGGCGATCAGAAGAATCCGGCCACGCCCGGGCGCACCATTGTTCAGCAGATTGATGGCTTCCTTGATGGCAAGGTCAGCGCGGTTGCCCTGTGCCGGCATGATCGTAGGTTCGAGCACGCTGAGCATGGCTTCAATGGTGCGGTGGTCTTCGGTCAGAGGGGTCACCACATGAGCATCACCCGCAAACACCAGCAGCGCCGTGAGGCCGCCTTGACGCTCCTCTAGAATGTCCCGAATTTTACGCTTTGCGAGGGTCAGTCTGTCTGGCTCGGTATCCGTGGCCAGCATAGATAACGATAAATCCAGCGCAATTACCAGACTGTCTTGCGGTTGCTTCAGCGGCGTTGGCGCTTGTCGCCAGCTGGGGCCAGCCAGCGCAATGGCCAGAACGATAAGGGCCAGGCTTAAGGGCCAGAACGGAGACGCGGTGGCACGATCAGAAGCGTTGCCACGCCGGCGAATCAATGGTTTGAGCAGTGCCGGGGAAATGTAACGCGCCCAACCGGCATCGCCTTGTCCCAGGCGGCTTTTGAGTAGGTAGAGCAATGGAATCGCAAACAGTAAACAAAGCCAAAGGGGCCGTAAAAAGTGAAAATCAGCCACTGTAAGCCTCCGTTTCAGGCATAGAGCGAGAGCGGGAATTGGCGACGCGGGAAACGATTAACAGCAGCCAGATCAGGATCGCAAAACCAGCGGGCCAAACGTAGAGCTCGGTCACCGGGCGGAAGAACTGGCCTTCCTGTTCAATAGGCTCCAGTCGGTTGATGCTGTCGTAAATCATTTCGAGCTCCGGCAGGCTGCGGGCGCGGAAGTACCGGCCCCCGGTTTGCTCGGCCATTCGGTTAAGCAGCTCTTCGTCCAGATCGCGGGACGGGTTTACCCGGCGTGTGCCCAGTAAGCCCCGTTGAATCACGGATTCTGCACCAATGCCGATGGTGTAGAGCCTTACGCCCGCGGCTGCGGCGATATCAATGGCTTTGTCCGGGCTGATTTCGCCGGCGGTGTTGGCCCCGTCGGTGAGCATGATGGCAACGCGCTGGTCTTGCGGGCGGTCGCGTAGCCGTTTTACGGCAAGACCCACTGCATCGCCGATGGCCGTAGCGCGACCAGCCATACCCAGGCCTGATTCAAGCAATAGCGTACGAACGGTTTCTCGGTCAAACGTGAGAGGGGCCTGTACGTAGGGTTCGGTGCCGAAAAGAATCAAGCCCAGCCGGTCGCCTTCACGTTGATCGATAAAGTCGTTAAGCACTCGCTTTACCGCTTGAAGGCGATTGATGCTGCGACCGCGCAACACCATGTCTTGTTCTTCCATGCTCGGTGAAATATCGACCACCAGCATCAGATCCCGCCCGGTGATGGGCATTTGCACCTGCTCTCCTACATGTTGAGGTCGGGCGAGAGCGACCACCAGGCAAAGCCAGGCCGCCAGAATGAGCAGCTTTCGCCACCAGGGATTGGTTCTGCCCTGCGTGCTGACTCCCGGCATATTGGCAAGCCAATGGCCGACAGGAATTACCGGTGCATCCACCGGCTCGCTTTTTTGCTTTCGCAAGATCAGCAACAGCGGCAGCACAACAAGTAACAAAGCCCAAGGGTATGCCAGGCTGATCATAGCTGGGCCTCCAGCCAAAGGGAGGCAAATGCCAACGCATTACGAGGAGCAATAGCGGGTTTGGGTTGCCAGGCCGCGGCGACCAGCGCTTCAGCGGTCGGGCGCGATGCAATCCGGTCTTTGGGAAGGGTTTCCAACAGGAAGGCTGCCCATTCATCTCCGGTCATGGATTCCGGGTAACGGTTTTGGTGAGTCTGGCGCGCAACGCGTTTGAGTAGCCGGTTCAAATCACCGTACCATGCTGGGTCGTTGCACATCTGCTGGCTCAGCGTTGCCAGCTCCGCTTTGGCCTGGCGTTTCCATGCGGTGCGCGCACGGTGACGTTGCCAGGCCCACACCAACGCGATTAATGCGATCAGACACAACGCGGCAAGCACCCACCAGCCCGGTGCTGGCGGCCACCAGCCACCGGTTTCTGGCAGATGGATGTCTTTGAGCTGGGCCAGTGGATCTTCGGGATTCATCAGATCTTTCCTCCCGGCCCGAGCTGGAATCTCAGAGCTTCGGCCGGATCGTCCGGCGTCATAATGGTGGATGCGTGCACGCCGGATGTCCGGAAGCAGTCGGCCAACTGCTTTTCGTGGCTGGAAATTTTGGCCTGCCAGGCTTTCTGGAAGCTCGGATTGGCGGCATCAAACCAGACCGGTCCTTCGGGGCCGGCAACCGCAAATTGTCCGCTGCGTGGCAGTTCTTTTTCAAGCGGGTCCATGATTCTCAGGGCGCTCACGCTGTTATGCCTTGCCAGCGCTCCTAACAAGGTGGTGGTTTCGTTGGAAATGTTCATGAAGTCACTGACGATGAAAATACGGCTGCCGGTGTGAGCAACTCGACGAGCTTCGGACAACGCCTTGTTCAACTCAGGGCCTTCAGGAAGCGACGGGGTCGGCGGAACGCCGGGTTGATGTTGCTGCCTGGCCACTGTGTCCAATAGCCGTAACAACGATTTTTTACGCCGGGCAGGCCGTAACACTTCAAGCTCCTGATGATTGAAAACCAGCCCCCCCACTTGATCGCCCGCCATCAGCGCAAGCCAAGCTAGCAGTGCGGTGGTCTGAGCGCATCGGGCTTGTTTGTATGCGCCGGTGCTGGCGAAGAACAGGGTGGGCCCCAAATCCGCAATAAGCAGAACCGGGCGCTCGCGTTCCTCCTCGAACAGTTTGGTGTGGGGCGATTGGCGCCGAGCCGTTACGCGCCAGTCAATACTGCGAATATCGTCTCCGGGCTGGTATTGACGAACTTCCGCGAAGGTCATGCCCCGGCCGCGCTGGCGCGATTGCCTCATGCCAGCCTGACGGCCACGTACCTGCCGTGCCGAGGGCAGTTTCAACGCCCTGGCGTCGGCTTGTAAACGAACCAGATCCTGTAAAGTGGCGTGGGTGACAGCTGTGTTGCCCATGAGTCTTTCTCTTGTCGCCGAAGCGGGTTTTGCAAACACGTCAGGCAGTTACGGGAACCCGGTCAATCAGCCTTTGCAGCACGGCATCGGCTGTCATGCCCTCGGCTTCCGCCTCGAAGGTCAGAAGAATCCGGTGACGAAGCACGTCAAAGGCCATGGTTCGGATGTCATCGGGTGTCACGTAGTCCCGGCCGTCCAACCAGGCCAGCGCCCGGGCGCAGCGGTCCAGTGCGATGGTACCGCGTGGACTGGCACCAAAGGCCGTCCAGCGCGCCAGTTCCGTGTCGAGTGCAGCAGCATCCCGAGTCGCAAGTATTAACGCTAGCAAATACTGTTCTACCGGTTCGGCCATATAAATATCGGAGATTTCCTGGCGTGCCTCCATCACCTGATCTTCTGTTAGACGAATGTCTACGTTCGGAATTCCCTGACGGTAGTCACTGCGGGCCAGGTGCAGAATCTCTCTTTCCGCGTCGGCACTTGGGTAGTCAATTACCACGTGCATGAGGAAGCGATCGAGCTGGGCTTCGGGCAGAGGGTAAGTGCCTTCTTGTTCGATCGGGTTTTGGGTGGCCATCACCATAAACAGTTTCGGCAGCGGGAAGGTTTGCATGCCCACACTGATCTGGCGTTCACCCATGGCTTCAAGCAGCGCCGATTGCACTTTTGCAGGGGCACGGTTGATTTCGTCTGCCAGCACCAGATTGTGGAATATGGGCCCACGCTGGAATTCGAACAGGCCGGTTTCAGCCCGGTAGATTTCGCTACCGGTTACGTCAGACGGCAACAGGTCCGGGGTGAACTGAATTCGGTGGAAATCGCCTTCGATGTGGTCGGCAAGGGCTTTAACGGCGGTGGTTTTAGCCAGCCCGGGCGCACCCTCCACCAGAAGATGGCCATCGGCCAAAAGGGCAATCAAAAGACGGTCTACCAGCTTGTCCTGGCCGATGATGCGCTTTGCCAGTTGTGCTCTGAGGGCACCGAAAGTTTGCTGTAACGACATGAGGTTTACTGCTCTTGGTGTTGAAGGTCTGTTGGCGCCTCCGAAATTGCGCCTAAGTAGTTGCCGAAGTTTTGAGGGCGGGCCAGCAAAAATCAAGGGTTTGACTATGCTTATGTGACGATAAGCGGATTACGTTTCTTTCACACAAAATAATTTGAGGTCGGATATGAACGCGCTGACAATCGCCAGCAAAGAGCAGTTTTTTGATCAGTTGTCAGAAGCCTTTGCACAAAAGATTGCGAAGAGCGAAGCGAAGAAGATTGCCGAGTTCGCTCGGTTGCATTATGCCCATATTCCTCTGGAAGAGCTGGTAAGCCGACGATTCTCCGACACCTACGGCGCGGTTCTGGCCGCCTGGCAGTTTTTGCAGAAGCGAACCGCCGATGAAACACCGGTGTCGGTATTCAACCCGGACCTCGAGAGTGATGGCTGGCAGTCTACCCATACCGTTATCTTTATCCTGCATCCGAACATTCCTTTCCTGATTGACTCGCTGCGTATGGCCGTCAATCAGCGTGAAATCGGCACCCATTCTATCCAGCATTCGGTCTTTCAGGTTGAACGCGAGAAGTCCGGCAAGCTCAAAAAGATCCACGCCGCCAGAAAGTCCGATTCTGCGGGTTATGAGGCGTTTATCGTACTGGAAATTGACCGGCACACCTCGCCGAAGGAACTCAGTAGTCTCGAGAAAAACCTGCAAAGCGTGTTGCACGAAGTGCGCATCGCCGTTGAAGACTTCCCGATTGTGCAAGACAAGGTTGCGGGCATCATCAACGAGCTCGACAGCACAACCGCCGGGGTGAGTGCTGACGACAAGCAAGAAGCCAAGGCATTCATGAGCTGGCTCTCGGACGACCACTTCACCTTTTTGGGCTACGACGAATACGATTTCGTAAAAGATAAAAAGGGCATGGTGGTGCAGCGTGTCGCCAATTCCGAGCTGGGGATTTTCCGCGTTAACAACGAGCGCCCGGAAAAAGTGCGGCTGAACGAACTGCCGCAGCGTACCCGCCACGCCATGACTCGAGCCGACGACATCTTCATATTTGCAAAGTCGGCCCAGCGCTCCCGTGTGCACCGCCCGGCTTACCCGGACTATATCGCGGTGAAGAAGTTCAACAGCAAAGGCGAAGTAATAGGCGAACGCCGTTTCCTTGGCTTGTACACTTCTCGTGTATACAACGAGCGCCCCGATGAAATTCCGTTGCTGCGCCGCAAGTTTGACGCAGTCATGGACGGCTCGGGCTTTATCCCCAGCGATTATGCAGGCAAAGAGCTGGTGCAGATTCTGACCCTGTACCCGCGCGATGAATTGTTTCAGATTGAAACGGATGAGCTGCTGAAAGTGGCGAAAAGCATTCTGTATATACAGGAACGCCGGCGTATCGAGCTGTTCATGCGTGAAGATGTTTATGGCCAGTTTGTTACCTGTCTGGCGTTCTTCCCCCGGGACATCTACAACACCGAATTGCGCGTAAAGGTGGAGCAGGTCTTGATGGACCGGCTGGACGCCCACGATATTGAGTTCGTGACGCATTTCTCCGAGTCTCCGCTTGCACGGGTACAGTTCACGATTCGGGTACCCCAGGTCGAAAACCGCGATCTGCCGTTGGCTGACATTCGCGATCAGGTCATTGATCTTGCCCAGTCGTGGCGTGACGGGCTAGACGTGGCACTGACCGAGGCCTACGGAGAAGAGTCCGGCAACGAATTGTACCGTTTGTGGGCGAGCGGTTTTCCAGCCAGCTATGTCGCCATGTTCTCGCCCAGACGTGCTGCGGTGGATCTGGAGCACATTGCTGCGGCCGTTCGCGATAAAGATCTGTCGATGAGCTTTTACCGAGCGCTGGAAGAATCTGAAAGCAATCTGCATTTCAAACTTTTCTACCCGGACGAGCCTTTGCCGTTATCCGATGTGATGCCCATTTTTGACAATCTGGGTTTCCGGGTTATCGGTGAACACCCGTTTGAGGTGACAGAACGTTCAGGCCAGACGGTGTGGATTCATGATTTCACCTTGCAGGCGTACACTGGTGAGGCACTGGACATTCATCGAATCCGCCCGATTTTCGAAGAGCTTTTCCGGCGGGTCTGGCATGGTGAGGCCGAAAACGATGCGTTCAACCGCATGATGTTGACCTCATACATGGGCTGGCGAGAAATTGCCTTGCTGCGGACTTACGCGCGGTACATGCGCCAGATTCGTTTCTCGAACAGTCAGACGTTTATCTCCAACACCTTGGTGAATCACGTCAACCTGACCAACCTTTTGCTGGAATTCTTTGACGTTCGGTTCAACCCGGATCGTTACAAGAGCGCTGCAAAATGCGAGGCGGCGCAGCAAAAGCTGGAGATTGAATTTCACGCAGGCCTGGACAACGTTGACAACCTGAGTGAAGACCGGGTACTCCGGCTCTATCTCGAGTTAATGCAGGCAACCTTGAGAACCAACTACTTTCAGCCAGACGGAGAAGGTAAGCCGAAGCCCTACATCAGTGTGAAGTTTGATCCGACTCGTATTCCGGATGTCCCACTTCCGCTGCCGATGTTCGAGATCTTTGTTTATTCGCCGCGCGTCGAGGGTGTGCACTTGCGAGGCGGCAAAGTTGCCCGGGGTGGATTGCGCTGGTCGGACCGTTACGAAGACTACCGCACCGAAGTGCTGGGGCTAGTGAAAGCCCAGCAGGTCAAGAATGCGGTCATCGTGCCGGTTGGTGCCAAAGGTGGCTTCGTGGCCAAACAGCTGCCGTCGCCGTCCGACCGTGAAGCCTTCCAGGCGGAAGGGAAGGAAGCTTATAAGACGTTCATCCGGGGCCTGCTGGATATTACCGATAATCTGGTGGATGCCGGAATTCAGCCGCCGGAGCAAGTTGTGCGGCATGATGAAGACGATCACTACCTGGTGGTGGCCGCGGATAAAGGAACCGCGACCTTCTCCGACATTGCAAACGGTTTGGCAGCGGAGTACGGCTTCTGGATGGGAGATGCCTTCGCGTCTGGTGGCAGTAACGGTTATGACCACAAGAAGATGGGCATTACTGCCCGCGGAGCCTGGGTGTCGGTAGAACGTCACTTCCGTGAAATGGGTATCAACCCGGCGGAAGACGAATTCACCGCCATCGGTATCGGCGACATGGGAGGCGACGTCTTCGGCAATGGTTTGTTGTGCTCCGAGAAAACCCGATTGGTTGCGGCGTTCAACCACATCCACATTTTCATCGATCCGAACCCGGACGCGGCCAAAACGTACAAAGAGCGCAAGCGGCTGTTTGAAATGCCGCGCTCGGCTTGGACAGATTTTGACCCGAAGTTGATCTCCAAGGGCGGCGGTGTGTTTAGCCGTACGGCAAAATCTATTGTGTTGACCCCTGAAGTCAAGAAATTACTCGGCATCAAGGCCGACAGCGTTCCGCCGAACATGCTGATCGGCCATATTCTGAAAGCCGAAGTGGATTTGTTGTGGGTAGGTGGTATAGGCACCTACGTGAAAGGCGCGTCAGAGAGTCATGCAGATGTCGGCGACAAAGCCAACGACGGGGTACGGATTAATGGCGGCGAGCTGCGCTGTAAAGTGGTTGGTGAGGGGGGCAACCTCGGCTTCACCCAGCTTGGCCGGATTGATTACGCCCTCAAAGGCGGTCGCTTGAACACAGACTTCATCGACAACTCTGGTGGTGTGGATTGTTCCGACCACGAGGTCAACATGAAGATCCTGCTCAATCGCGCCGTGGCTATGGGCGATCTGACCCAAAAACAGCGCAATAAAATGCTGGAAGACATGACCGACGACGTGTCTGCGCTGGTGTTGAAAAACAACTATCGCCAGACACAGGCCATCAGCATTGCCAACGAAGATACTTTCATCCGGCTTGAAGAATACCGTCGTTTGATGAACTCCTTCGAAAGCGAAGACAAACTAAACCGCAGTCTGGAGTTCCTGCCGGACGACGAGGCGCTGTCTGAGCGCAAACTGGTCTCGAAAGGCCTGACCCGGCCCGAGTTGTCAGTGCTGATTTCATACGTGAAAGGGGATCTTAAGCAAACCCTGATCGACAGCAGTTTGCCGGACAATCCGCTGCTTGAAGGGGAAATGTACAAGGTCTTCCCGAAGGAGCTTACCAGCAAGTTCAAAAAGGAGTTGGGCGAGCACCAGTTGCGGCGGGAAATCATCGCCACACAGATTGCGAACGACATGGTAAACCACATGGGGATTACCTTTGTGGAACGCCTGCAGCAATCAACAGGTGCTGATTCGGCAACCATCGCGCTGGCCTGGATTATTGTCCGGGACGTGTTCCGCATTGACAACTGGTGGGACCGGATCGAAGCACTGGACTATCACGTGTCGGCCGAGCTTCAGTTGGAGCTGATGCAGGATCTGATGCGCCTGATGCGCCGGTCGGTGCGGTGGCTGCTCCGCAACCGCCGTGCAGAGCTCAACATACAGAGCCACATGGAGCGGTTTGCTGACAGTGTCTGGGCGATTACGTCGAATCTGCCGGAATATCTGGGTGAACAAGCGAAGGTGGATTGGCAAAAACGCAACGACAAGTTGGTGGCGGCCGGTCTTCCGAAAGACCTGGCATCGGTGCTTTCCGGCACCGGTTATCTATACTCGTCGCTGGGTATCATCGAAGCCAAAGAGACGACAAAAATGCCGCTCAAGGCTGTGGCAAACCTGTATTACGATCTGGGCGACCGGCTCGATCTGAACTGGTTTGCTGAGGCGATTGCGGCATTGACTCCGAACTCCCACTGGCAAGCCCTGGCGCGGGAAAGTTTCCGGGAAGATCTCGATTGGCAGCAGCGTGCTCTGACCACCGGTGTCCTGCAGTTGGCGGGCAAAGCCGAGAAAGTGCCGGAGTGCGCGCAAGCGTGGGAGGATAAAAATCAGCACATGATTGAGCGCTGGAACAGCATGCTGGCGGAGCTGAAGGGCGTTCGGGAGCCCGAGTACGCGATGTTCTCGGTGGCACTGCGCGAGCTGTTGGACCTGGCTCAAAGCACGCTGCACCAGCAGCCTGGCGAGTAAAATCAAGCGTAAATAGCGTGGTGATAGCCCTGAGGATGCTGTGAAGGCAGACTCAGGGCTTTTTTCCGGTTAGCATACGGGCTTTTCAGCATCACCTGCAGGCCGTCTTGCCATGTCTTCACTACCGAACACCCACGAAGTTCTCCTCCGCAATGATCACCTGTTGACGAGTCGTGTGGCCGTTTTGGGCCTATCTGATTCCGCTCTGTTGCCGCAGTGCCCTGCTGCTGGCTTGGTTATGACGGAGCATGCGGGCGTCTTTAAAACCTTAGCGCCGTACACCGATTGGCAGCAGTGCTTCGGATACGACACCGAAGGTTTGCAATCCAATTCGTTTGATACGGTGATCGTGTTTTTGCCCAAGGCGCGCGCAGAACTTAACTTGCGTTTGGCCATGGCACAGTTTCTGGGTTGTCCTGGAGCAAACCTGGTGATGATCGGTGAGAAAAAAGAAGGCATTGCGGGCGGCGCCAAGCAGTTTCTTCAGGCGGTGCCCGATGGCATGAAAATCGACAGTGCCCGGCACTGCCAAGTGTGGAGTGGAACCAACAGTCAGCCCAAAGACGCCTTTGCTCTGAAAGACTATCTGCAATGGACCCCGGTGAGCTGTGCTGGCGTTGAGCTGTCGGTGGCCGGTTTACCGGGCGTATTCAGTGAGGGCGAGTTGGACGGTGGAACCCGGCTGTTGCTGGAGAATCTCGCAGAAAAGCCATTGTCCGGCGAACGGGTGCTGGATTTTGCCTGCGGTGCTGGCGTGATTGGCAGCTGGATTCAGGCATACCGCCGTACATCGGGTGAGGAACCCGGCGTCGTCGATGGGGTAGACGTGCAAGCGCAAGCGGTAGCCTGTGCCAGAGCAACCTATGAAGGGGCAGGTGCACAGGGTGAAATATATGCAGAAGACGGTTTAGCTGGGCTGAAGGGCCGCTGGCAGGCGGTTGTGACAAATCCGCCGTTTCACTCCGGCGTGAAAACCGATACATCGATGACCGAACAGTTTATTCGCCAGGTTGCTAAGCACCTGGTGCCCGGTGGCGAGCTAAGATTAGTGGCCAACAGCTTCTTACCCTACGAAGCATTGCTGCAGCAGTTTATCGGCCCGGTGCAAACACTGGCTCAAGACAAGCGATTCACCGTATATCGCGCGTTTCAGCGGGTGCCACGCTGAATTTCAGGTATAAAAAAACCCCTGGGGAGGGGTAAAAAAAGCATGTGCAGAAAACATTCGGTCAATCGGCGTGCGCCGATACCCTGACCGAAAGGGGTTTTCGGCGTGAACAGGGCTAATTTAGGGCTTATTTCTAGAGTAAACAGCCTAAAAGCGTTATTTATCAGAAATTGGCGATCGGATGCCTGAAATGACAAGTGAAGTACTCGAAATTGCTGGCAAGAGTTTGGTCCTGCGACGACCCGGCCGTGAGGCGTCGTCGTTAAGGGCGTGGGATGCCGCCGACGAGCTGCTGTTAGATGAAGCGCTGAAGCGCGCAACCTCGGAACAACGAGTGCTTGTAATAGACGACACCTTCGGCGCGTTGACGATAGGCCTTGGCGAGTTCGCGCCGGTTTCGGTCGCTGACAGCGCAAGTTTAGAGGCTGCGCTAAAGGTCAACGCTGGCCTGAACAAATCTTTGCCCAACCCGCAGAAGCCCCACAGTTGGCTTAACCCCCCGGACGGTACGTTTGATCTGGTTGTGATGCGGATTTCCAGACACGCCGAGTATTTGGCCTGGTTGCTGCGCTGGGTAAACACGCAACTTTCGGAAAACGGCTGTTTGTTGGCCGGGGGCATGATTAAACATCTGCCCGAGCGCAGCGTGGACGTTTTTGCGGGAGCTGTGGTTACAGAATCGGTGCTTCCCGCGAGAAAAAAAGCCCGGGTTGTTGTCTGCGGTCGTGGCAACGAAACTCTGGATGGTTGGCCATCCATCTGGAAGGGTTACGAGCGAGACGATTTGCCGGCCCGGGTAGAAGCCATGCCCGCGGTGTTTTCACGAGAGCGTCTGGATATTGGCACCCGTGAATTGCTGCCCCTGGTGCAACCGGCGGTTAAAGCGTTGAATGCCGAAGCCTGTGTGCTTGATCTGGCGAGTGGTAACGGGGTTCTTGGGCTCACCGCGCTGGCTTGCCGGGAGGATATCTCGCTTACGTTCAGCGATGTGTCCAGTCAGGCCGTTGCCAGTGTGCAACGTAACCTCGAACGCTGCGGATACCGTGAACGCGCACAGCTGCACCACAGTGACGGGGTGCCGAAGGAATGTGGTTTCTATCAGTTGATCTTACTGAATCCTCCGTTTCATGAAGGTGGCGTAGTAGGGGATCATATTGCACTAAGGTTGTTCAAAGAGGCTGCCGAGCATCTGGCGGCAGACGGGCGAGTATTGATGGTCGGCAATCGCCATTTGGGCTATCACCGCACTCTTAAACGCTACTTTCGAACGGTGCAGCAGCGGGCGGCAAGCCCGCGCTTTGTTGTGTTTGAGGCGTCGTTATAGCGGCTAGAATCAAACAGCCGAAGTAGGGCGGTCGTACCCGAGGCGTGCGAGTGTATCAACGATGGTTTGAGTCTGGCTGTCTACTTCAATGTTTACCGCTTGGCCTCGTTCGATGGTACCGAAGGTGGTGGCGCGAAGTGTTTCAGGAATCAAATACACGTTGAAACGATTCGCTTCAACTTCTCCAACGGTCAAACTGGCACCATTGATGGCAATAAAGCCTTTCGGAAACACGTACTTCATCCAGTTTTCCGGCACTTCAAACCACAGCGTGACGTTGTTTTCGGTTCGAATAATCTCTGCTAGTTGAACGGTTGTATGCACATGCCCGCTCAACAAATGCCCGCCGATCTCATCGCCGATACGCGCCGCCCGTTCGAAGTTCACTGTGTCGCCTATTTTGAGCTGGCCCAGCGTCGTTAACCGCAGGGTTTCTTGCATAGCATCGAAATAAAGCTGCTGGCCCTCCTGCCGGGTGACCGTCATGCACGTACCGTTAATGGCAACAGAGGCTCCAATCGTAACCCCGTGCACCTTGTCTTCAGGAAGTTCGATAACGAGGGTGTTCAGGCCTGGTGCTGTATGGATTTCGACTACTTTGGCAATGCCCTGAACGATACCGGTAAACATAAACCGTCTCCTGACGTGCGATGGATGCCGAAAGGATACCGGTGGTGGTGCCGGTTGCCAAGAAGTAGCGGCTGTTGGCGGCCTCTCAAGTTGTGACGCTTTTGGTCGATAACCAAATTATCCAAAGCTTTTAAAAGTGGGAATCTTATGGCGGAAAATGCCACAACAACTTTAACCGGAGGGGCTGATTCGCCACCCGCCCAGCTCCGTGCAGGCAGGCCGGCCGATCCGGCCGATGTCACTAACAACGAACTCGAGAAGATCGCCGATACCGATCAGCCAGAGGGCGCGGTTAGCGCCGAAGGTGAGCAAACGAATCAGACCGGCCCCAACTCTGAAGAGGAGCAAAGCCAGCAAGACCCCGAGCACCGCCAGGCTCAAACCGAACTGAGAAATCTCAGGTTAATGCTGCGGCAATGTGACCGCGTACTGCTGATGGATTTCGACTTGCTGTCGATGCCGGAATGGCCTGACAACTACTCGCTGGCGAAAGCGCGGCGCAGTCGCGACCTTTGGTTGTTGTCGGCTTTGGTGGCGGCGACGGTATTTCTCAGCGGATTAACCGGTTTTGTGCCAGCGTGGGTTGCCGGTGGGGGCTTTGGAGTTTGCGTCATCATACTTCTTTTGGGTGTGCCGTTTATTCGGCGCGTCTACACCAACAAGCCTTCCTATCTGGATTTGGTATGGCAGCGCCAGCGACTGTTGAGCGATGCCCGCAAGCATGTGGCACATTTGGAGGGAAACGACGGGTTGGTGTGGCAATGCGCGCGAATGGCCCGCTATAACGCCAGTTTGAGGCACGCTCGCTTCAGTGACATGATCCGGCTTTCGGAGCAGCGGGTTTTGCCGCGTTACCTCACCAAGCGGGAGCATTTCCGGCTGTATCTGATTTACATGCTGGAAGCAGAGCGAGCCTACAACAAAATTCAGCAAGCGTTTTTTGATGGCAACCAGGCCGCTATCGATAAAGGCTGGCAAGACGTCGCGGCAGCCCCAGAGGCCCGTACTTGACATTATCAGTTCTCAAACGTATGTTTCAAACAGACGTTTGCTAGAGGCGCTGATAATAAAATGGCACAGTCAGATACCGTAGATCGGATTCTCGATGCAGCTGAAGAGCTGTTCGCGGAGCGTGGTTTCGCAGAAACCTCACTGCGCATGATTACCAGTAAGGCTAACGTAAATCTGGCTGCGGTCAATTACCATTTTGGCTCAAAGAATGCGCTTATCCACGCGGTGTTTGCGCGTTTCCTGACGCCTTTCTCATCAACACTGGAAGTCGCGTTCGATGAGTTGGAACAAAAGTGTCAGGGCCAGCCCCCGACTCTGAACCAGACACTATGGGTATTGACCGAAAGCGCGATACGCATGCCTCAGCGTAATGAAAAGGGTATTTCCATCTTCATGCGTTTGCTGGGCCTTGCCTATACCCAGTCGCAAGGGCATTTGCGCAAGTTTCTGGAGCAGGAATACGGGCAACCGTTCAGTCGTTTTATGAGCTTGCTGAAGGAAGCCACGCCGGAGTTGTCTGCAGTTGATCGGTACTGGCGTATACAGTTCATGTTGGGTGCAACCGCGTTCACCATGTCCAGCAGTGATGCCTTGATTGACATTCTCGACAACAAACTCGGTGTGCAGGCCTCGGTTCAGGAAATTGCCGCGCGTTTGGTGCCGTTCCTGGCCGAAGGCATGAAAGCGCCCGATAAACTCCAGGTGCCCCCTATGCTCTCAGGCACTACAGTTGCCTGAGCTCCCCGCCCTCAGGTAGGCTTCCCTCTGGTTTTTGCCCGAGGGAGCTTACGCTTTGAATACTCCATCGCCCCAACGGGCGCATATTCACATTTCTCTCTCCGATCAGTCGCTTAGACTGCTGACCACTGGCGGTTCCCTGTTAGCGGAGTACCCGGTGTCGACTGCGCTCAATGGCGCGGGTGAGCGCGATGGCAGCGGTTGCACCCCTAGGGGCAAGCACTACATCCGTGTGCGTATTGGCGAGGGCCAGCCCTTGAACGCGGTTTTTCGCGGGCGGCGGCCAACCGGTGAAATCTACACGCCAGAGCTTGCGGAGCGTTACCCCGATCGCGACTGGATCCTGACTCGCATACTTTGGCTGTGCGGCCGGGAATGGCAGCGTAATCGCGGGCCGGGTGTCGATACCTTCCGACGTTTCATATACATTCATGGAACACCCGACACCGAACCGATGAGTATACCAATGTCCCATGGCTGCGTACGGATGAGAAACAGGGATTTGCTAGAATTGTTCGAGCGTGCGCCAGCGGGTATGCACGTAACTATTGAATAGGTTTACCAACCCCGAGGAATAGGATGATCGGAAATATCTTGCGCATAATGAACGAGTGGATTGAACGGTTCGGAATGCTTACCGAAGGTTGGCGGGCAGGCATCCTGATTTTTGCGGTGGTGCTCGCCACAGCCATTGTGGCCTTTATTGTGAGTCGTGTTGTTCTGTACCTCGAGAACAAATTCAGCCACACACGAAACCTTTGGGATGATGCTGTTCTCCATGCCTGTCGGCGCCCGTTGGTCGCGTTTATCTGGTTGCAAGGGGTGTACTGGGCAGCGGAAATTGCCCATCACTTCTCCGACGCTGAAGTATTTACAGCCAATGAAACGGTACTGAAGATCGGTTTCATGTGGGTAGTTGTTTGGGCGCTGTTCGGGCTGGTGAAGCAGGTTGAGAGCGTCTTGGTGTCGCCCGTCAAAATGCGCAAACCGATGGATTTCACCACGGTGAATGCCATTAGTAAGCTGCTTCGTGCGGTCATCGTCATTACCGCTGTGTTGACGGCACTACAGACTCTGGGCTTTAGTATTTCGGGTGTGCTGGCCTTTGGTGGTGTGGGTGGTATTGCTGTTGGTTTTGCCGCAAAAGATTTGTTGGCGAACTTTTTCGGCGGTTTTATTATCCATCTGGATCGCCCCTTTAAAGTGGGTGATTGGATCCGCTCGCCTGACCGCAACATCGAAGGCACGGTGGAGCACATCGGCTGGCGGTTAACCACCATTCGCACCTTCGACAAGCGTCCGCTGTATGTTCCGAACGCTACCTTCACCGTGATTGCGGTAGAGAACCCGTCGCGTATGACCAATCGCCGGATTTCCGAAACTATTGGTATTCGCTATGCGGATGTCCAGTCGATGAAAAAGATTGTCGATGACATACGTGAGATGCTGAAAAATCACGATGAGATCGACGCGAATCAAACGTTGATTGTGAACTTTCTGGCATTCAACGACTCCACGCTCGACATCATGATTTACACCTTCACCAAAACAACGGACTGGGTGCGTTTCCATGGCATCAAAGAAAACGTACTGCTGCAGATCAGTGACATCATCGAAAGTCACGGTGCAGAAGTAGCCTTCCCGACCCGTACATTGCATTTGCCAGACGGGGTAACCGTCAGCAATCCGGATGCGAAGGAAAAGGACGAGAAGCGTGGCGACAAGGCCGCCCGCAAAAACCCTGATTACCGTGAAAATCAGGGAGAGGCACAGGCCCGTGACGACGGTGCCGATTCCGCTGAAGGGGGAGATGCTGATGGCGATTAATCGTCCGGTAGGAGTTATAGGTGGAACGGGGCTCACACAACTGAGTGAGCTTCAGATTTTAGGCAAAGAGGCGGACAGTAATCGCTGGGGCGATCCCTCCGATGTGTTGGTTAAAGGTGTTCTGGGTGAGCAACCCGTGGTGTTTCTGGCTCGCCACGGCAACCCGCATCGAATACCACCCCATAGGGTGAATTACCGGGCTAATTTGCAGGCGCTCTACGATGCCGGTGTCCGGACCGTGGTGGGTGTGAATGCCGTCGGCGGAATTCACCCGGCGATGGGGCCGGCTCATGTAGTGATTCCCCATCAGCTAATTGATTACACCTGGGGGCGCGCCAGCACCTTTTATGAGGACGGGCTTGAGCAGGTAACCCATATTGACTTTACCCATCCGTACGATCACGAGGGCAGGGCTCTGTTGATTGAGTCAGCTACAGCGCTTGAGGTCGAGTTTTCCGATTTTGGCGTTTATGGCGCGACCCAAGGCCCACGGCTTGAAACTGCCGCTGAAATCCGCCGTCTCGAGCAAGATGGCTGTGATCTGGTGGGAATGACAGGCATGCCAGAGGCCGCTTTAGCGGCCGAGTTAGGCATGCGTTACGTATGTTTGGGCCTGGTGGTGAATTGGGCAGCGGGTAAGACAGATCACATCATCACAATGGATGAGATCGAAGCGGCCATCGAGCAGGGCATGACTGGGGTTAAGCGTATTCTGGAGCACTCAATGGCCAAGTTGGGTGAGCTGGAGCCTTTGTCTACAGTTTCCTGAAAAACACCAGCACGCCAACAGTGGGGGAATCGATGAAGTGGATTTCCTCACTGCGCATCCGGCGCGTTTCTTTAATCCAGGTCACCAGTTCCGCAGGCACAGGTTCTGACATCGCGGGCTGAACGTTTTCCGCCATGTCGGCAACGGAGCCAGCCTCTTCCGGGGCAGGTGATTGTTCGGTTTCGTTTGTTTCACGCTTTGGTTCGATGACTTGCGGAGCCGTGCCATCTTGCCAGTGGTTCAGGTTAACGCTCACGTGCAGATAGCGCTTTCGATCAATTTCAATATGCCCTTCCACAGCCCTCTGCTGGGCACCGTTCAGCCAGTCACCCACCGCAACCTTCATGGGTGAACCGTCGTAGTTGGGCGGAAAACTCTCATACCAGCCCGCTGTGGCCAAGATGCGGTAGTTGCCACTGTTTTCAAGGCGGCTGGCCGCCCGGCCAAGGTGCAGCTCATTTCGAGCTGCGAGTTTCAGGTCTGAGGTGCGGCGCCCGCTGGCATCCTCTACCCAAAGTGATTTTGCCACAGTGCGTGTCGGCTCAATTTGTTTGCCCGCCATCTGCTCTTCAATAGAGGCGGGATCAACCAATCGTTGAAGGATTACAATTTCCGCTCGATAGAAGTCTTTCCGATCTTCCTGAGCCTGAGCGCCCGTCACCGGCAACAACGTGAACCCAAGAGCCAGTACAGCTCCTGTCAAAAAGGAATTGGAAAAGCGTTTGGTGACTTGCAAGTGTCTCACTCCGGCTAGATTGGGTCGTCTCAAGAAGCTTTGGCGCTTGTGTCTTGAGGGCCAAGCTCGGTGAGCATGGCAGCGATGGCATCGAGTTTACCATTGGTTGAGTCATCATTCAGCCGGAAGCGGAAGCTGTTCGCGCCTTCCAGCCTGAACGAATCGGGTGCGGATTGCACTTTTTTAACCAGAGTCAGCGGGTCAACCGGTGTGCTGGCGCCAAACTCCAAGCGTACCCATTCCTTGCCAGCGTCCACTTTATCAATGCCTAAAGCCTCGGCCATCAGGCGAAGCTTGGTTTGGCGTACCAGGTTTTTGGCGGGTTCCGGTAATAATCCAAAGCGATCAATCATTTCAACCTGAAGTTCTTTTAATTCGATTTCATCTTTTACGCTGGCGATGCGCTTGTACAGCATTAGACGGTTGTGAACATCTGGCAGGTAGTCTTCCGGAATAATCGCCGGAATACGCAGGTTCATTTCCGTACCATGGCTCAGGGGCAGCTCCGCATTAGGTGTGCGCCCTTCGCGAATGGCCTTCACGGCTTCATCTAATAGCTGCATATACAGCGTGAAACCGATGCTTTCGATCTGGCCGCTTTGTTCCTCACCCAATAGTTCACCGGCGCCACGAATCTCCAGATCGTGGGTGGCCAGCATGAATCCCGCGCCAAGATCCTGGGCTTCCGAAATGGCATCCAATCGTTTTTTGGCATCGGCGGAGATGCTTTTGGGGGGCGGTGTCAGCAGATAGGCATAGGCCTGGTGGTGTGAACGACCAACCCGGCCACGTAGTTGGTGCAGCTGAGCGAGGCCAAATTTATCTGCCCGTTCAATAATGATGGTATTGGCGCTGGGTACGTCGATGCCGGTTTCTACAATGGTGGTGCACACCAGCACGTTAAAGCGCTTGTGGTAGAAATCGGACATCACCTGTTCCAGCTGGCGCTCCCGCATTTGGCCGTGGCCAACGCCCACTCGGGCTTCCGGGATGAGTCGGCGCAGATCTTCGGCGGTTTTCTCAATGGTGGAAACGTCGTTGTGCAGGAAGTACACCTGACCACCACGGAGGATTTCACGAAGAATGGCTTCTTTCACCATGGCTTCGTCCCGTTGCCGAACGAACGTTTTGACCGACAGGCGGCGCGCGGGCGGGGTCGCGATAATGGAGAGATCACGCAAGTGGCCCATGGCCATGTTCAGGGTTCTCGGGATGGGCGTGGCGGTGAGGTTAAGCATGTCTACCTCAGCACGCAGTGCCTTCAGCTTTTCCTTTTGCTGCACGCCGAACCGGTGTTCTTCATCAATGATAACCAGGCCCAGATTCTTGAATTTCACATCACCCTGCAGCAGTTTGTGGGTGCCAATCACGATGTCCGCCTTGCCTTCTTCGATCGCGCTCATGGCTTTACTGGTTTGGGTGCTGCTCCTGAAACGGCTTAGCAGCTCAATGGAGACCGGCGTGTCTGAAAATCGGTCCCGGAACGACTCATAGTGCTGTTGGGCCAGCAGTGTAGTGGGCACCAGAACGGCCACTTGTTTGCCAGACCAGGTGGCCAGAAACGCCGCGCGCATGGCCACTTCGGTTTTACCAAAACCCACGTCGCCGCACACCAGGCGGTCCATTGGCTGCTCGCTGGTCATGTCTTCGAAGACTGCTTGAATGGCAACTTGCTGATCCGGTGTTTCTTCGAACGGGAAGCCCGCGGCAAAGGCGCGGTAGGCTTCTTTCGGATCTTCGAACTGGAAACCTTTTCGGGCTTCCCGGCGCGCGTACACATCCAGCAGCTCAGCGGCCGTGTCGCGGATCTTCTCCAATGCCTTTTGCTTGGCGTTGCTCCAGCGGTCGGTGCCAAGTTTGTGCAGGGGCGCGTGTTCTTCGTCGGTGCCGGCGTAGCGCGAAATCAGATGCAGACTAGAAACCGGAACGTACAATTTTGAGCCGCCGGCGTATTCCAGGGTCAGAAATTCATTGGACTCGCCACCGGCACTGATGGTTTCGAGCCCTTTATAGCGGCCTACGCCGTGGTCGATGTGCACCACCGGTGACCCGATTCGAAGCTCCGACAGATCGCGATAACCGGCATCGTCCATTTCTGTAGGCTTTTCACGGCGACGGCGCTGCAGCACCCGATCGCCAAACAGAGCAGTCTCGGTGATCAGGGCCAGATTCTGCTGCGGCAGCACCATGCCTTGTTCCATTGGCGCAATGGTGATGGCCAGGGTGGTGTCGCTTTGAGCAAGAAAGTCCTGCCAGCTGGTCACTGTGCTCAGTTTAAGTTTCTGGCTCTCTAGGTTTTCGATCAGTGCTTCGCGGCGACCTGAAGACTCGGCGCAAATGAGGACACGGCCAGGAAAATCATTAAGAAAGCGTTTGAGTCGTCCGGCCGGGTCGGCAGCGCGGCCGTCCATCGCGATGTCGGGTAGTGCCTCGGCAGCGCAATTAGCGGTGCCAGCGCCGGATGTAGGCTCGGGGCTGCAGGTGACCCGAGGGTAGCGTTTTAGCTGGCCAAACACTTCGTCTTGTAACAGAAAGAGCTCTGCTGGCGGCAAAATCGGGCGCAGGCGATCGTGTCGGCGATCTTCATGGCGAGCGCGGGTTTCGCTGTCAAATGCCTGAACGGCATCGTTCAACCCATCCTCGGTGAATACCAAAGTGGACGCTGGCAGGTAATCAAAGAGTGTCGCCGTTTGTTCAAAAAACAGTGGCAAATAATATTCGATGCCGGGTGGGGTGATGCCGTTACTCACATCCTGATAGACCGGCGAGTCTTTGTCCGAGTGGGGAAAGTGTTCAAACCACCGGTTGCGAAATCCGGAGCGTGCTTCTTTATGCCACGGAAATTCGTGAGCGGGTAACAGCTCGATTTGGTCGATGCGGTCGATTGAGCGCTGAGTTTCCGGGTCAAAGGTTCTCAGAGTTTCGATTTCGTCGTCGAATAAATCGATTCGGTAGGGCAGGTTGGAGCCCATCGGGTAAATATCGAGTATGGCGCCTCGAACGGCGTATTCGCCGTGCTCGTACACGTTTTCGGCGTGGTGGTAGCCAGCTGCTTCAAGCTGCAGGCGCCAGTTGTCGATGTTCAGTGTCTGGCCGGTTTTCAGCAGTAAGGTGTTGCCTTGCAGGTAGCTAGGCGGTGGCAACCGGTGCATCAGGGTTCGTGCCGGAACGATCAAAATGCCGTGATCAGTAGAAGGCAGGCGGTGCAGGGTGCGAATGCGCCGGGAGGTGATGTCCTGGTGGGGTGAGAAAAGGTCGTAGGGCAGAGTCTCCCAGTCAGGCAGCGATAACAGCTCCAGGCCGTCTTCAGAGATGGTTGCACCGTCTTCTTCGGGCGGCAGGCTAAGGAAAAACCGAACCGCTTGTTCCAGTCGAATGGCTTCATCGGTGCTTCTGGTGACGACCAGGGTCAAGCCTTTGTGGCTTCTTGCACTTTCACAGATTGCGAGAGCCTGGCTGCAGCCCTGCAGCTGCCCCCATTTCCTGTGATCGGCAGCCTGAGCTGGTGCTGAGGGTGCAATCAGCGTGATGTTCGCAAAGGTGTTGGTTGAACCTTGAGCCATGGGTTTGGCCGTCTCCTGATTTGAAGCGTCTGGGAACCGAAAGCGCATCATTCTATCGCTCAGGGATTGCACTGTCATGGTCGCTGACTGGAAAGGGGATGCACAAAGCCATTTGCCGTGAGGCTCGTTAAGTTGGATAATGTGCGCCTCAAAATTACTCCCCAGTGCTAAACGAGGTTTCAACCGTGAGTCACGACAAGATCAACCAGCATCTGTCCAACTGGACTGAACGAGAGTCCACCGCGGAAGCCATGATTCCGCTGATCGGCCGCCTGTACCGTAAAAACAATGTAGTTACGTCTATTTACGGTCGTTCGATCATCAATCAGTCAGTGATCGACATCCTCCGGGCTCACCGTTTTGTTCGTCAGGTGGAAGACAGCGAGCTGTCTGTGCACGACACCATGCCGATCCTGGAAGAGATGGATAAGCTGAACCTGGGTCGTGGTCACGTGGATATCGGCAAGCTTGCGGTCAAGTTCAAGGAAGAGAGCGGTGACCTGGTTGAGTTTCTGAAGCGTGAAATTGGTCCGATTGTGGGTCAGTACGAAGCGCAATCCGAGCAAGATGCAAACGGCGATACCAAAGATGTGGTTCTTTATGGTTTCGGTCGCATTGGTCGTCTTCTGGCTCGTATTCTGATTGAAAAAGCCGGTGGCGGTAACAACCTGCGTCTGCGTGCTATCGTTGTGCGCCAGGGTGGAGCCGAGAACGATCTCGAGAAACGTGCCAGCTTGCTGCGTCGTGACTCTGTGCACGGGCCATTCAACGGTTCTATAACCGTTGATGAAGAAAATTCTGCTCTGGTCGCAAACGGCAACTTCATCAAAGTGATCTACTCGGGCGGTCCGGACCAGGTGGATTACACCGAGTACGGTATTGATAACGCCATCGTTGTAGACAACACCGGTATCTGGCGTGATGAAGCGGGTCTTGGTCTGCACCTGAAGTCCAAGGGTGTTAGCCGGGTTATCCTGACTGCGCCGGGCAAAGGTGATATCAAGAACATCGTTTACGGTATCAACAACGATTGGATCACCGAAGACGACAAGATCCTGTCCGCGGCATCGTGTACTACTAACGCCATCACTCCAGTACTGAAGGCGATCAACGATGAGTTCGGCATCGAAGACGGTCACGTTGAAACCGTCCACTCTTACACCAACGACCAGAACCTGATCGACAACTACCACAAAGGTAGCCGTCGCGGCCGTAGTGCGGCGCTGAACATGGTTATCACCGAAACCGGTGCCGCAAAGGCTGTTGCCAAGGCTCTGCCTGAGTTGAAGGGCAAGCTGAGCGGCAACGCGATCCGTGTGCCGACACCGAACGTTTCCATGGCGATTCTGAACCTGAACCTCAAGACTGACGTTGATGTGGAGAAGGTGAACGAATACCTGCGTGAGATGGCTCTGCACTCTGAGCTGCAAAAGCAGATCGATTTTGTGAACTCGCCGGAAGTGGTTTCAACGGACTTCGTTGGCTCCCGTCACGCGGGCGTGGTCGATGCTCAGGCCACCATCGCGAACGGTAAGCGCCTGATTCTGTACGTATGGTACGACAACGAATTCGGCTACAGCGCTCAGGTTATCCGCTGTGTTAACCAGATGGCTGGCGTTGATTACCCGATCTTCCCGAAACGCGCACGCGACTAAGGTCGTAGTTCGCCCCAGGGGGTTGGAATGAAAAGCCCCGGCAACGAGAGTTGCCGGGGCTTTTTCGTGTTTCTTGGCACCAAAAGCATTTGGGTTACCGGTGGAAATAGGTTTCCTTAATCTCTATAATTGGCGCGATTTTGGGTGTGTCTTGCTCCACGGTACGTTGCGCAGGAGTTGGACGTTTAAGAATCCACAGAATAGTTTCTGATGACTGGATGAGGCTAATGATCAAGATCAAAAAAGGCCTGGATCTTCCCATCAGCGGCGCTCCCGAACAGACCATTACCGATGGCAAGCCGATTCGCCACGTGGCGCTTATTGGCTTTGACTATCACGGCATGAAGCCGACCATGGCTGTGAAAGAAGGGGACCGTGTTAAGCGCGGTACGCTGCTGTTCACGGATAAGAAGACCGAAGGCGTTCGTTACACTTCACCGGCAGCCGGTGTGGTGAAAGAAGTTAATCGCGGTGAGCGTCGAGTATTTCAGTCTGTTGTCATCGAAATCGATGGTGACGAGGCTGAAACTTATGCCCGCTACAACGACTCGGATCTCGCCGGCCTGGAACGCCAGCAAGTAGTCGATAACCTCGTTGAATCCGGCTTGTGGACAGCGTTCCGCACCCGCCCTTACAGCAAGGTTCCGGCTATCGATTCTGCTCCGAACTCCATTTTTGTGTCAGTGATGGACACCAATCCGCTAGCGGCGGACCCTGCGGTGATCATTGGTGAGAACAGCCAGGCTTTCGAAAAAGGTCTGACCATTATCTCTCGCCTCACTAATGGCAAGGTGTTTGTTACTGGCAAGCCGGGCACCAACGTGTCTGTGCCCAAAGCCGATAACATCGAAGTGCATCAGTTTGATGGTGTGCATCCTGCCGGCAACGTAGGAACCCACATCCATCATCTGGATCCGGTTTCCGCGAACAAGACCGTCTGGTCTATCAACTACCAAGACGTTATTGATATCGCCAAGTTGTTCGAAACCGGTGAAGTGCCGGTTGAGCGCATTGTCGCGATTGGTGGCCCGAAAGCTCTGAAGCCTCGTTTGGTTCGTACCCGTTTGGGTGCCAGCTTGCCTGAGCTGTTAGATGGTGAAGTAGCAACCGATTGCGAGATCCGTGCGATTTCCGGTTCTGTCTTCGGCGGCCGTCGTGGTGATGGCCCTTGTGCCTATCTGGGCCGGTTCGCCAATCAGGTGTCTGTTCTGGAAGAAGGCTATAAGCGCCACTTCATGGGTTGGTTGACCCCGGGTGCTAACAAGTTCTCTGTACTGAACATTTACTTGTCCAAGCTAATGGGTGGCAAACGATTCGATTTCACGACCACCACCAATGGTAGTGAGCGAGCGATGGTACCTGTCGGTGCTTATGAGCAGATTATGCCACTGGATATTCTGCCAACCCAGCTGCTGCGTGCGCTGATTGTTGGTGATACCGAGGTGGCTCAGAAACTGGGCGCTCTGGAGCTGGACGAAGAAGATCTCTCGCTGTGCACCTTTGTGTGCCCGGGTAAATATGAATACGGTCCGATTCTCCGCGAGAACCTGACCCGAATCGAGATCGAGGGCTAACACGATGTCTATCAGACAGTATCTCGATGGTATCGAGCATCACTTTGAAAAAGGTGGCAAGTGGGAGCGCTGGTATGCGCTTTACGAAGCCGCTGATACGATTTTCTACACGCCCGGATCGGTAACCAAGACCACTTCCCACGTTCGTGACGGCGTTGATCTCAAGCGCATCATGATCACCGTGTGGTTGTGCGCGTTCCCGGCGATGTTCTTCGGTATGTGGAATATTGGCTATCAGGCCAATAACTTCCTGGCCGCTAACCCGGATGCCCTGGTGGGTGACGGTGGGCTGCGTACCGCATTTATCCAGGCTCTCGCTGTTACTGGCGCAGGGGCTGGCCTATGGGACAACTTCGTATACGGCATGGCTTACTTCATCCCGGTATACGCGGTGACCTTCATTGTGGGCGGTTTCTGGGAAGTGTTGTTTGCCACCGTGCGTCGTCACGAAGTAAACGAAGGCTTCTTCGTAACCTCCATTCTGTTCGCATTGATTTGCCCACCCTCTATCCCATTGTGGCAGGTGGCTCTGGGTATCACCTTCGGTGTTGTGATTGGTAAAGAAGTGTTTGGCGGTACCGGCAAAAACTTCCTGAACCCGGCACTGACTGGTCGTGCTTTCCTGTATTTCGCATACCCGGCTCAGATTTCCGGCGACACGGTATGGACCGCTGTTGACGGATTCAGTGGCGCAACCGCTCTAAGTGTAGCGGCCAGCGAAGGTATGGAAGTACTGAATCAGCAAATTGGCTGGATGAATGCGTTCATTGGTACCATTCAAGGTTCCATGGGTGAAACCTCCACAATTGCTGTTTTGATCGGTGGTTTGGCACTGGTCGCGATGCGCATCGCGAGCTACCGCATTGTTGGCGGTGTGCTGATCGGTATGATCGCCATGTCCCTGCTGCTGAACCTGATCGGTTCTGAAACCAACAACATGTTTGCTGTTCCGCCGCACTGGCACCTGGTGATGGGTGGTTTTGCGTTCGGCATGATGTTCATGGCGACAGACCCCGTTTCTGCATCTATGACCAACACCGGCCGCTGGTGCTTCGGTATCCTGGTGGGCGTAATGACCGTTCTGATCCGCGTGATTAACCCGGCGTTCCCGGAAGGCATCATGTTGGCGATTCTGTTTGCTAACCTGTTTGCACCGCTGATGGATCATTACGTGGTTCAAGCTAACATCAAACGGAGGCTTGCTCGTGGCTAAAGCTAAAGAAACTGTCTCCAGAACCCTTATCGTTGCGCTGGTGCTGAGTATTGTGTTCTCCGTGGTGGTTTCCACCGCAGCGGTATCGCTTCGTCCGGCTCAGATCAAAAACCAGAACCTGGACATCAAGTCCAACATTCTGGCTGCAGCGGGCATGCTGGAAACTGGCGCAAGTGCCGACCAGATCGAAGAAACCTTTGAACTGTTCGACGTGCGTCTGGTTGATCTTGAAACTGGCGACTTCGTAGAGCCTTCTGCTGTTGATGTAGAAGACCCCATGAAGTACGACATGTATAAAGCAGCATCTGACCCGAAACTCAGTACCAACATTCCGTCATCCGAAGACAAGGCCGGTATTAAGCGCCGTCCGAACATCGCCAAGGTATACACCCTGAGCGAAAACGGAGATCTGGTTCGTGTGGTACTGCCGGTACACGGTTACGGCCTGTGGTCTACTCTGTACGGCTTCGTGTCTCTTGAGGGAGATTTGAATACCATCGAAGGGCTTGGTTTCTACGCTCATGCGGAAACCCCAGGTCTTGGTGGTGAAGTCGATAACCCTCGCTGGAAGCAGCAGTGGGTAGGTAAGGAGCTTTACGGCGACGACCCAACCGAACCTCAGATTCAACTGGTCAAGGGCGGTGTTGGTGCGGATGCGAAGAATAAAGAGCACAAGATTGATGCTCTTTCTGGCGCCACACTGACCAGCCGCGGTGTCGAACAGCTGGTCAACTACTGGATGGGCGACCGTGGCTACGCGCCGTTCCTCAAGAAACTTCGTGAAGGGGAGGTCTGATCATGGCTGAAGTAAACGCCAAACAGGTTCTTTTCGAGCCGATATTCAGTAACAACCCGATCGGGCTGCAGATCCTTGGTATTTGTTCAGCGCTCGCGGTAACCACGAGCATGAGCGTAACCATCGTTATGTGCTTGTCGGTGATCGCGGTTACCGCGTTTTCAAACCTGGCGGTATCGCTGGTTCGTACCCAGATTCCGGGAAGCATCCGGATCATCGTACAGATGACCATCATTGCCTCGCTGGTAATCGTGGTAGACCAGATCCTGAAAGCCTATGCCTACGAAATCAGTAAGCAGTTGTCGGTTTTCGTTGGTCTGATCATTACCAACTGTATCGTTATGGGCCGCGCCGAAGGTTTCGCCATGAAGAATGGCCCTTGGTTGAGCTTCCTGGACGGTATCGGTAACGGTCTTGGCTACTCCGTCATGCTGTTGTTCGTTGCCTTCTTCCGGGAACTGCTGGGCGCTGGCTCTTTGTTCGGCTTTACCTTGCTGACTCCGGTGAACGAAGGCGGCTGGTACATCACTAACGGCTTGTTGCTGTTGCCACCGAGTGCGTTCTTCATCATCGGTTTGGCGATCTGGGGACTGCGTACCTGGATGCCTGAGCAGGTGGAAGAGCCGGACTACAAGATGTCCCGCCACACCCATAAGGAGGCCTTCTGATGGAGCATTATATCAGCCTGCTTCTCAAGGCAATTTTCATTGAGAACATGGCACTCGCGTTCTTCTTGGGTATGTGTACGTTCCTGGCCATCTCCAAGAAAGTTGAAGCTGCGACCGGTTTGGGTATCGCCGTAATTGTTGTATTGACGTTGACCGTTCCGGTTAACAACCTTATTTACAACAACATTCTGCGTGAAGGCGCGCTGGCTTGGGCCGGTCTTCCTGAGGTGGATCTGAGCTTCCTGGGCTTGATCACTTACATCGGTGTTATTGCTGCCATTGTTCAGATCATGGAAATGATTCTGGACAAATACATTCCGGCGCTTTACTCCGCTCTGGGCGTGTTCCTGCCACTGATCACGGTGAACTGCGCCATCATGGGTGCGGCACTGTTCATGGTAGAGCGTGATTACACCTTCAGTGAAAGTGTGGTTTACGGCTTTGGTGCTGGTGTTGGTTGGGCGTTGGCAATCGTTGCCCTGGCTGGTATCCGCGAGAAGCTCAAGTACAGCGATGTTCCGGAAGGCCTGCGTGGCTTGGGGATTACCTTCATTACTGTTGGTTTGATGTCCCTTGGCTTCATGTCCTTTTCAGGGATTTCCCTGTAATTCACCCGGTGATTCGGTTTAACGAAAAGGCGAGACCATGTATACAGAAATAATACTCGGCGTGGTCATGTTCACCGTTATCGTTCTGGCGCTTGTCGCGGTCATTCTCGCGGCAAGATCCAAACTGGTAAGCACCGGTGATGTGACCATCGAAATCAATGACGACCCGGACCATACCGTGAAAACGGAAGCCGGCGGAAAGCTTCTTGGCACTTTGGCAAACAGCGGCATTTTCCTGTCGTCTGCCTGTGGCGGCGGCGGTACTTGCGCCCAGTGTAAGTGTAAAGTTCTGGACGGCGGCGGTGCGATGCTACCGACTGAAAAGACTCACTTCACCAACCGCGAAGAGAAAGAAGGCTGGCGTCTGTCGTGTCAGGTTCCTGTGAAACAGGACATGAAGATTGAAGTGCCGGAAGAATTCTTTGGTGTTAAGAAGTGGGAATGCGAAGTCATTTCCAACCACAACGTGGCTACGTTCATCAAAGAACTGGTATTGAAGCTGCCAGAAGGCGAGGAAGTTGACTTCCGCGCTGGTGGTTACGTGCAGTTGGAGTGCCCTCCGTACGAAATCGACTTCAAGGATTTCGATATCGAAGAAGAGTTCCACGAAGACTGGGACAAGCACGACATCTGGCGTTACAAGGCGATCAACAAAGAAGAAACCATCCGGGCCTATTCCATGGCGAACTACCCGGAAGAAAAGGGCCTTCTGAAGTTCAACATCCGTATCGCCACACCGCCTCCGGGCAGCGACCACCCACCAGGCATCATGTCGAGCTATGTGTTCAACCTGAAGCCGGGTGACAAGGTTACCGTTATGGGGCCGTTCGGTGAGTTCTTCGCCAAGAAGACAGATGCTGAAATGGTGTTTGTTGGTGGTGGTGCGGGTATGGCGCCTATGCGCTCCCACATCTTCGACCAGCTCAAGCGCCTGAAGTCTAAGCGTAAGATCAGCTTCTGGTACGGTGCCCGTAGTGTCCGCGAAATGTTCTACGTTGAAGATTTCGATGGCCTGGCGGAAGAAAACGAAAACTTCGAGTGGCACGTGGCGTTGTCTGATGCACTGCCCACCGATAATTGGGAAGGCCCCACCGGCTTTATCCATAACGTGTTGTACGATAACTATCTGAAGGACCATCCGGCGCCTGAAGATTGTGAGTTCTACATGTGTGGGCCCCCAATCATGAACGCGTCTGTCATCAAGATGTTGAAAGACCTTGGTGTTGAAGACGAAAACATCATGCTGGATGACTTTGGAGGTTAATTAGCACAAATGACATCCCGCATGTTTGGACCCGTCAGGGTGGTTATGGCCAGCGTCATTATGACGCTGGCTGCGGCCGCCCTGGCGGGTTGCTCGTTTCAGGAAGAAGAAAAAGTCTGGGAGATTTCTGGCGGAATCTTCGGGACAACCTATCACATCAACGTTGTATTGCCGGAAGACAATGCCAGGCTCAAAGCGCTGGCGCAGGGCATACAGGCCGAGTTGGAGCAGGTGGATAAGGCGATGTCTACCTGGAAGCAGGACTCCGAGCTTTCCAGGTTTAACCAAAAGCCGAATCAGTCGGACTGGACAGCGCTATCCGCCCCGCTATTCGAAGTTATCCAGCGTGCTCAGGAAATATCCGCACAGACAGATGGGGCTTTCGATGCCACCATCGGCCCGGTGGTGAACCTTTGGGGGTTCGGCCCGAATGCCAGGCCAGAACATGCCCCCTCCGATCAGGAGTTGGAGAGTGCGCTGAGCGTGACCGGCTGGGAGTTTCTTGAGCTTGATCCAGACGCATCGGCGATTCGTGCCAAGCAGCCCCAGTACATCGATCTGTCGGGTATTGCCAAAGGCTATGGCGTGGATGTGGTGGCCCGGTATCTCGACAGTCAAGGGGTTCAAGCCTACCTTGTTGAGATAGGCGGGGAGGTGCGCACCCGAGGCAGAAAGCCGAATGACGACGTTTGGCGGCTAGCGGTGGAAACCCCGTCAGAGCAAGCCCGGCAAGTCAACGTAATCGTGGCGCTGGACCGGAAATCCATGGCGACTTCCGGTGACTATCGTAACTATTACGAATCGGACGGGCGGCGATATTCACATACAATTGATCCAGATACCGGTAAGCCGATTGATCATCGGTTAGCATCGGTGACCGTCATCTCGGAAGACTGCATGACAGCCGATGCCTTGGCGACAGCGTTTACTGTTATGGGGTTTGAGCGGGCGATGAGTCTGGCGACGCGGGAAAACATTCCGGCGTATTTTATTGTAAGAGGAGAGGCGGGCTTTGAAGTGCACAGCACACCGGCTTTTTCGTCTTACGTTGTCCAGTAAAGGGGGCGGGGTATGAGTACCTTTTTGTTAGTTTTGGCAATTGTGGTTTTGCTGATGGTGGGCATGTCTGTTGGCGTTATTTTCGGGCGTAAGCCCATCAGTGGTACTTGTGGCGGCATTGGCGCACTGGGTATCAGTTCGTCTTGCGACATTTGTGGCGGAAACACCCAGAAATGCGAAGAGAGCCGTGCGGATGCGGCGCCGGTAAGCGCAGAAGATTTGGCCTACGACGCCAGTAAAGTCGAAAAGTAGCGGCAACTGATCACACACACTCAATAATTAAAGCTACGCTCACGAGACGTAGATAAGGAGATACTGCGCGCATGGCAGAACATCATTACGACGTTGTTGTTATTGGTGCCGGCCCCGCTGGTGAAGGGGCGGCAATGAATGCGGCCAAGCACAATAAGCGAGTTGCGATCATTGAGGATAAGGCCACCGTAGGGGGTAATTGTACCCACTGGGGCACCATTCCTTCCAAGGCATTGCGTCATTCTGTTAAGCAGATTATCACCTTCAACACGAACCAGATGTTCCGGGACATCGGGGAGCCCCGCTGGTTCTCCTTTCCGCGGGTTTTGCAAAGCGCCCAGAAGGTCATTGGCAAGCAGGTTAAACTGCGTACGCAGTTTTACTCCCGTAACCGGGTTGATCTGCTGAACGGCCGTGCGGCGTTTCTGGACAAGAACCGTCTGGAAATTCGCGGTCACAAATCCGTTGAGACCATCCACTTCAAGCAGGCGATCGTTGCCACGGGGTCGCGCCCGTACCTGCCGCCCGATGTCGATTTTCGCCACCACCGGATCTACAACTCGGATTCCATTCTGAACCTGTCCCATACGCCGCGGACGCTGATTATCTATGGCGCTGGCGTGATTGGTTCTGAATACGCGTCGATCTTTGCGGGATTGGGCGTAAAGGTGGATCTGATCAACCCCGGCAGTCGCCTGCTGTCGTTCCTGGATGACGAGATTTCAGACGCGCTTAGTTATCACCTGAGAAATAACGGTGTGCTGGTTCGTCACAACGAACAGTACGAAACCGTCAAAGGGGATGATCACGGCGTTGTGCTCACACTGCAGTCGGGCAAGAAAATCCGGGCCGATGCCTTCTTGTGGTGTAACGGCCGCAGTGGCAACACCGATAACCTGGGGCTCGACAAAGTCGGCCTTGAGCCGAATGGCCGGGGCCAGTTGGCGGTGGATGAGCATTACCGTACAGAAGTAGAGCACATCTACGCTGTGGGCGATGTGATCGGTTGGCCGAGCCTGGCCAGTGCAGCCTACGATCAGGGCCGTTCAGCGTCTTCCGATGTGGTTCAGGACGAATACTTCCGCTTTGTGGATGATGTGCCTACTGGCATTTATACCATTCCCGAGATCAGCTCAGTCGGGAAAACAGAGCGGGAGCTTACGGAAGCGAAAGTGCCTTACGATGTAGGTCAGGCATTTTTCAAAGATTTGGCCCGGGCGCAGATTACCGGCGAAGCCGTGGGTATGTTGAAGCTGTTGTTCCACAGAGAAACCCGGGAGATTCTGGGTATTCACTGCTTCGGTGACCAAGCGGCAGAGATCGTCCACATCGGCCAGGCGATTATGAATCAGGAAGGGGAGGCCAATTCCCTGAACTATTTCATTAACACCACGTTTAATTATCCCACCATGGCGGAAGCCTATCGGGTAGCTGCTCTGAACGGCCTGAACCGGATTTTCTGATTCAGGCCGACTCCATGGCGGCCAGTTACAATTCTGGCTGCCCGGTTTCTTGAACAGGCAGCGTCACTAATGATTTAGCGCGATTGTCGAAGTACATTCGCGTGCTGGTCGGAAAGTCTGTGATGATGCTGTCCACCCCCATTTCTTCGAGCCTGAGCATGTCGTGGATACGGTTTACCGTCCACGCCGAGACGTGCATGTTGCGTTTGTGAGCCATATCAACCATTCCTTTGCTGAGAATGCGCCAATTCACACAAAAGAATTCACAACCCAGCGAACTGGCGGTTTTTAGTGGCTTGGGAAATTTGCGTTCAGCCACCAGCCCTAAGCGAATGTTCTGATCTCGACGGCGTATTTCCCGCAAAAACCAAGGATCTGTAGAGGTAATCGCGGCGGTCTGGTAAAGGTTCCGCCGCTGAATGATTTCGGTCAGCCGGTTGCACAGAATGTTGAGCCGATCCCGGTTGTCTTTTTTGACCTCAAGCTGAAGGTGTTCCAGATCCGGCAGCTGATCCAGCAAGGTTTCGAGCGCTGGGATACCGGTAGGCCGAGGCCACGAACTGGTGTTGCGCCGGGCATCCATTTCACTCAGTTCTTGTGCGGTATATTTGCTGATGCCGCCTTTCTGGCTGGTGGTTCGATCAACCGTCAAATCGTGTACCAGTACCGGTATACCGTCTTTTGATAATGCCAGGTCGAGTTCAAAGTGCCGGACACCTTGCCGGTAAGCATGCAGAAACCCGGGAAGGGTGTTTTCAGGAGCTTCACCTTTAGCCCCGCGGTGACCATAAATGATCATTCTGTAGCGTTATCCTTTAATCGTTTGTAAATAGCCTGGCGCTTCTTCCAGGTATCGTGGCATAGCTGAATGTCTTCCAGGTAGGCGGGCAGTTCGTTCATTAATAGTGCCTGAGGGCCATCTACCAAGGCTTTTTCAGGTTTCGGGTGGAAGTCTACCAGCACCATGTTTGCGCCCGCGATGACGCCTTGTGCGGTGGCGTGCATAACATCGAGAATGCCGTCCGGTGATTGCTGCCGGGTGCCAACGGAATGGGAAGGGTCCACGCAAACAGGCATGCGGGTCAGCCGTTTGACTGCCGGTACGTGGGCAAAATCGACCATATTCCGATGCGGCTGGCCAGCTTCGGTTTTCATGCCGCGCAGGCAGAAAATCACGTTGGCGTTGCCTTCACTGGCCAAATACTCGGCGGCGTTTAGCGATTCATTGAGCGTGATGCCGAAGCCTCGTTTCAGTAACACCGGGTAGGTGCTCTGGCGGCCAATGGCTTTCAACAGCTCAAAGTTCTGGGTGTTGCGGGTGCCGACTTGCAGCATAACCCCGGTGGGGCGGCCCAGTTTTTCCAGACAGGTATCAATCTCTTCGATGTGGCTTTCGTGGGTAATCTCCATCGCCACTACCTTGATACCGTGCTTGCCGGCCTTTTCAAACACCCAAGGTAAGCAGCCTTGGCCGTGTCCCTGAAACGAATAGGGATTGGTGCGTGGCTTGTATGCGCCCATGCGGGTGCACACTTGGCCGTTTTCCTCCAACGCCTTCATCATGATTTCGACATGCTCGGGCACATCGACCGCACACAAACCGGCAAAAACGTTCAGGTTGTTCTGGTTAAAATCGACACCGTTGTACCTGAACCCGCTTTGGCGATTATCGTCTTTATGACGCCCCAGAATACGGTAGTCCTCGGAAATCCGGATGGCGCGCTCGACCGCCGGTAACGCCTCAATTTCGTCTTTGTCCAGCGGTTTAGTGTCGCCCAACAGATAGATTTCGGTCAGCCGCTGACTGGCACCTTGAACCTCGTGAACCCGCAGACTCACACCGGGCAGGTTTTCCAGGTAGTGCATGGTCTGGCGGTAAGCTTCGCTATCCAGTTCAGTATTCGGATGAAGAATGGCTAACATGACGAAATCCTCGGATTAACAAGCGATTACTTGGGCTGCGGGCGAAAAATGCAACTTAGGCTGCACTGGCCTGCTGGCGTACCTGATTCTCCAGTTCAATCTGGTCGGCTGAGAACCGGCGAATACCATCGGCCAGTTTTTCGGTAGCCATGGCGTCTTCGTTTGACTCCCACCGGAACAGTTTTTCGTCAACATGACCGATCACTTCGTTACTGGTAGCGGCCTCGGCGTTGAGTTTTTGGTTTAGCTGCCCGTTGTCATCCTGAAGCTCTTGCAGCAGGGCAGGGCTGATGGTCAGACGGTCGCAACCGGCCAGCATTTCAATCTCTCCGGTGTTTCGGAAACTTGCCCCCATGACCACGGTGTTGAAGCCGTGGGCCTTGTAGTAATTGTAGATTCGGGTAACGGATTGTACGCCGGGGTCTTCCGCCGCCGGGTAGCTATCGCGGCCGGAATTGGCTAAATGCCAGTCCAGAATTCGCCCGACAAAGGGGGAGATAAGGTGCGCGCCGGCTTGGGCGCAGGCCACCGCCTGAACGAACGAGAACAGCAGTGTCAGATTGCAGCGAATGCCTTCTTTTTCAAGCTGCTCAGCGGCGAGTATACCTTCCCAAGTTGAGGCAATCTTGATCAGAACCCGGCTGGTATCGACTCCTTGCTGATCGTAAAGCTCGATGATTCGGCGTGCACGCCTGAGTGTCGCCGCGGTGTCGAACGACAGGCGGGCATCTACTTCCGTAGAGACAACACCGGGTATAAGCTCCAGAATTTCCTTTCCAGCCAGTACGGCCAGCATGTCGGTGGCTAGAGTGAGCTGTTCGGCAGAAGAGCCGCCTTGGCGGTTGGCCATCATAATGGCGTTGTCCAGCATAGGGCGGTATGCATCCGAAGCTGCTGCTTTCAGAAGTAGGGACGGATTGGTGGTTGCGTCTTGCGGCCGCCACTGGGCAATGGCATCCAGGTCACCGGTGTCGGCAACCACCGTTGTCATGGCTTTTAATTGCTCTAACTTGTTGGTCATTCGTGTTGTCGTCCAGATTGATAGTTGTTATCGAGGCGTTCAGCTCCGGAACGCCTTCTTAACCTCTACAATAACGGCAGCTTACAACAGGAACAAGACAACTAAAGGCTGTGGCCGTTAGTTTTCCAAAACCGGTTCTGGCTCTCGCACTTTCGCAAGCGCCTGTTCAACCACTTCCAGCCCCGAGCCGGGCCTGTTGGCGTTTTCACTTAAGTGACGCCGGAATTGCCGGCCGCCTGGCATGCCCAGAAACAGACCCATGATGTGGCGGGTAATGTGAGTAAGGTAAACGCCACGGTCCAGCTCTTTCTGGATGAACGGGAACATCGCGCGAAGGGCTTCGTGGCGGCTGGCCACTGGCGCTTCTTCGCCGAAAAACTCAGGGTCTACTTGGGTCAGCAGCCAAGGATTGTGGTACGCCTCCCGGCCCAGCATGACACCATCGGTCTGGCGCAGATGCTCGTGGCATTCGTCGATGGTTTTGATGCCACCGTTAATGATGATTTCCAGTTCCGGATAGGTCTGCTTTAAGCGGTACACCCAATCGTACTTCAGTGGCGGAATGTCGCGGTTCTCTTTCGGGCTGAGCCCTTCGAGAATGGCAATGCGGGCGTGAGCAATGAACGTGTTACAGCCAGCGGCAGACACTTCTTCAATGAACTCGCACAGCTCTTCCCAGGATTCCCGGCCGTTAATGCCAATCCGGTGTTTAACGGTCACAGGTAGGTTGGTAGCTGCTTTCATCGCCGCCACACCTTCGGCGACCTTATCCGGGTGCCCCATCAGGCACGCGCCGATCATGTTGTTCTGCACTCGATCGCTGGGGCAGCCCACGTTCAGGTTAACTTCACTGAAGCCATATTCTTCAGCAAGCGTTGCGCATTTCGCCAACTCGTCCGGGTTGCTGCCACCCAGTTGCAGCGCCAGCGGGTATTCCGCCGGATCGTGGCGAAGAAAACGCTGAGTATCGCCATGAATCAACGCGCCCGTGGTCACCATTTCGGTATACAAAAGTACGCGGCGACTGAGAATACGCGCCAGATAACGGAAGTGGGGTGTGGTCCAGTCCATCATTGGTGCAATGGAAAAGCGCCGGGATGGCTGCGCTTGGCTTTTCGCGCATTCTTCGATCAAGTGGTTGGTGCTCTCTGATGTCGCCATTCTGCTCATGGGTTGCTCTATTTCATCATTTTCGGATTCTGGTATTGCGCGCTTCTCCCTTGCCCACAGGTGAGAATTCTATCAGGAAAGCGACTCTAAGCGTTGACGACCCGATATTAAATTACGTACTTTGCGCAGCGCGAATCAGCTTAGCACGATAGGCACACGGCGATATCCGCCGACAGGGGCTACCTCTCGTTCCGGGATTTCGCCCGGCGCAAACCTGATCTGCTGCACTGTTGCGAGGATCGTTTGCAAAGCGATCCGCAATTCACAAGTGGCCAGCAGCTGTCCGGGACACGCGTGTTTGCCTGCGCCGTAAAGCAAGTTGCTGGTTGCGTGAGCATCGGGGTTAAAGGAGTTGTTATCGAACACCGCTTCATCTCGATTGGCGGAGGTCCAGTTCAATTTAACTTTTTCGCCTTCGGGGATCGTCTGGTCTCCAATTTTCACCGGGCAGGTTGTGATTCGGCGGTTGGAAACGAAAGGATTATCCAAGCGCAGAATTTCGTTGATGATCGCTTCAGTTTCGGCGTCAGAACCGTCGCGTATTCGCATTACCAGCTCGGGATGTGTCGCAAGGTGGGCAGTGATTACACCAACACATAAGGCGATGGAGCCTAAATCGCCACCAGTCCAGTTGCGCAGAATGGACACCAGTTCTGCTTCGGTCAGGAGGCGACCATTCACTGTTTGCCGGTATAGTTTTGTTGTTAAATCGTCTGGTACTGCATCTCCGGAAGCCCGCCGTGGCTGTATAACCGAGCGAATAATGTCATCAAACTGTTCGGCAACGACTGCCATTCGACGATGATTGCCAGATCGGGTAGCTGCATGATTGTCCTGCATCCAGGCAAGTAGGTCAGGTTCTAGCTTTGCGGGCCATCCCAGCCAGGCGCACTGGGCTCGAACAGCAAAGACAGCGCCTATGTCGTTAACGGCATCCACCACTTCACCTCGCGGCAAGTTTGCCGCTAACTCGTTCGCCACCTTTTGGAAGGTGGGCAGATAGGGTTCCACCGCTTCCGGGCTTAGGTAGCGTTCTACAATCGTTCGGTAGAGGGTGTGCTCCTGTCCGTCGAGACCATTAGGGATTTGAAGGAAGCGGGAGACCTGGCTGGAGAAACGCTTGTGGTCAAGGGCAGCGGCCAAGATATCGGCATGTCTTAGCAGTACCCACTCCCCGTTTGTATTCCGCACGACAGGATGTTTCGGGCGCAACTGGTCGGTGTAGGCTCGCAGATCTCGCCCCGCTGCGGACAAGTCATCCGGCATATGGTCTGGCATGTTGGCTCCTTATTCAGCAAAGAGGTGATCCGATGAGCATAGCGGGAATTGATCAACTCTAAATTGCGCAAACGCAAGGCTGAGCGAGGTTTCAACTGGCGACTGCGCAGACCTCTCGTCATTTGTTCAACTTAATTGAACCGTACGGTCAAAAAGTTCCGTTTTCATTGCGCAGATCCCTTAACTATAGTGGTTTCATCGAACAGCGCAGTTGAATCGAATGAGAGGAGGTCCTGCAATGATTGAACTCAGACCTTATAAAGAATTGGGTGGCGCACACCACGGTTGGCTCGATACTCGTCACCATTTTTCATTTGCTGAGTACTACGACCCGAACCGTATGCACTGGGGAAATCTGCGCGTATGGAATGATGACACCATCGCGCCGCATTCCGGCTTCCCGCGCCATCCGCACCGCGACATGGAAATCATCACCTATGTGCGAAAGGGTGCGATTATGCATCAGGACAGTTTGGGCAATCGTGGCCGCACCGAAGCAGGTGATGTGCAGGTGATGAGCGCCGGCACGGGTATAGCGCACAGCGAGATGAACGAAGAAGACGAAACCACTCAGATCTTCCAGATCTGGATCATGCCGAACGAAACCGGATTGCCACCCGCGTGGGGCGCGAAACCGTTTCCGAAGGGTGATCGAAGCGGCTCCTTCGTCACGCTCGCCAGCGGATTGCCGGAAGATACAGACGCTCTACCGATTCGCACCGATGCGCGTATGGTTGCGGCAACGCTGGAAGCCGGCCAGAGCACGGAATACCGGATCGCTTCCGGCCGAAAGGTCTATCTTGTGCCTGCCACTGGGCAGATCAAGATAAACGGCGTTGTGGCCAATGCCGGTGATGGTGTCGCGGTCCGCGACGAAGAGGTATTGACGGTCAGCGCCAGCGAAGACAGTGAAATTGTGCTGGTGGATGTGGCGTAAGCAAGGAGAGTCCACGCAGTGTCTTAAGTTTTGAAACGTTTGAACTATGATGTGCTTAGACTTTTCGCGATCTTGGGTAGGCTGCTATTTGGCTGCTAATCTTCTAAGATCAACATTAGCTTCAAGTAATCATGATTCTCTTTTAAGGCATACGAATGGATCGCATCCTGGTCGAGTTGGCGGATCAGCAAAAAATTCAAGACATGATCGCCAGTCATGAGCCTTTTATGGCTATATTGGCGGAGGTGACAAAAATGGTAGCGCGGGAAATGCCAAGCGCTATTGTTACCTTTATGCTGTACGACCCGGCCGATGAAACGCTGAGCTTGGTCGCAGGGGACGGGCTTTCCGACGCTTATCGCCAAGCCATGCAGCGTGTGAAGATTGGTCCGCAAGTAGCGACATGCGGGCGAGCGGCCTCCACACAAAAAGTTGTGATCACCCGTGATATCGACGACGACCCGAATTGGGCCGACTATCGGGACACTGCTCTTAAAGAGAACTTGAGAGCGTGTTGGTCTATCCCCGTTACCATGACCAACGAGACGCTTTTAGGCACGTTTTCGACGTATCATCCCACCCCCGGTATTCCCACAAATGAACAGCTGGTGATGATCATGAGGGCTGCAGGGCTGTTGGCGTTCGCTTTGGCGCGGCAGCAAGATCAGCGGGCTTTGCGTATTCAGTCTCAGCGTTATCAGTCTTTGTTCAACTACCACCCGGACGCAGTCTTCGAATTAGACTTGAACGGTTGTTTCGTTGCCGCCAACCAAGGCTCGGAAAATATCGCCGGGTTGGCAGAAGAACACATTTTGGGTTCGCACTTTCGGGAATACTTAAAAGCTGAACATCACGATGCGGCGCAGCAAGCTTTCGAGCAGGCACGAAAAGGCATTCCGCAGAATTACGAAGTGGTCGCTTACAACATCAGCGGAGAAGAGTATCTGATTGACGTGACCAGCCTTCCAATTATCGTCGACGACGAAGTTGTTGGTGTGTATGGGATCGCAAAAGACATAACCAGACAAAGGGAAAGTGAGCTGAAATTACACTTCCAGCGCACTCATGACATGCTCACCGGTTTGTCTAATCGAGCCGGTTTCGAAGCGAGACTGACTGAAGATTTGCCTCTGGCCAAAGGCCATGTTGCGGTTTTGTTAATCAATCTTGATGGCTTTGCTTCCATCAATGACGGATTGGGTCATTCTGTTGGGGATGAACTATTGCAGGCAGTGGCAAACAGGCTGGTAGATGGGTTAAATCCCGGAGATTTTCTTGCCCGGTTTGCCGGTGATGAATTTGGCGTGTTGTTGACGGAACGAAACCGCGTAGAGCAAGCGCTGCCCTTGGTGGAGGGCCTGTTGAGCCTGCTGGCCCGGCCTTTTGTTATTGATGAACATGTGTTGCATGTCAGCGCCAGCATCGGCGTGGCGCTTGGCCGGGCTGCCTCCAAAAACGCCGGTGAACTTATCCAGCATGCCCATTTAGCGGTGCGCGAAGCCAAGGCCCAAGGACGCAATACCTGGGAATGGTACGTTGGTGATGTTGATTCCACAGTACGCGAACACATCGAACTGAGGCGTGAGTTACTTGAGGCGGTAGAGCATGACCAGTTGGTGCTGTATTACCAGCCGCTGGTGGATGCCGCTACCGGAAAAATGACATCGTTGGAAGCGCTTGTGCGATGGAGGCACCCTGAACGGGGTATGGTGCCGCCCGGTGATTTTATTCCTTTAGCCGAGCGTACTGGGCAGATTATTGATCTGGACCGTTGGGTGTTGTGGAAAGCGTGCCAGGACCTGGAAAGTATCAACGCTGGCCGTGAAGAACCGCTCTCCGTCGCGGTCAACATCTCGCCGGTGCATTTCCGGCGCAACGGGTTTTTTGATGAAATAAAGCAAGCGCTCGACGAAAGTGGGCTAAGCCCCGAGAAACTGGAACTGGAAGTCACCGAAGGGTTGATGATGGCGGGCTCTGAGAAGGCGATAGAGCTGCTTCAGAATATCCGAAACCTTGGCGTTAGAGTGGCTATAGACGATTTCGGAACCGGCTTTTCGAGCCTAAGCTATTTACGACAGTTGCCCATCAATAGAGTAAAGATAGACCGAAGCTTTGTGCGTGATATCGATACCGGTCGGGAAAATGCCGCAATTGTAGAAGGCATTATTACCATGGCCCACCACTTGGGGTTGGAAGTGGTTGCTGAAGGGATTGAAACCTCGGCGCAGCGCAACGATCTTGTGCAACGTCGTTGCGACATACTGCAGGGCTTTTATTTCTCCCGGCCGGTGCCTTTGAACGAACTTCTTAAGTTGCCCACTGAACTGCCAGTCACAGAGGGTTAAAAGCCGAACAGTCGTGAGGCAGCAGGCCATCTCGCGGCTTTGTAGGGGCGGGCTTTCAAAGGAACATTGCATGCGCAGCGATTGGTTGGTCGGAATTGACCTGGGCGGTACCAAAACCGAAGTCATTCTGATGGACCGGCAAAGCAACGAGCATTTCAGAACGCGGGTAGCCACGCCCGCCGGAGATTACCGTGCCACACTGGAAACGATTCAATCTCTGGTGCTGAAAGCCGAGTCGGTAGCCGGTGTGCGTGGTTTACCGGTGGGTGTGGGCATACCGGGCAGTATTTCCGGTGTGACCGGCACCGTAAAAAACGGAAACTCGGTATGGCTTAACGGCCGACCGATGCAAGAAGATTTGTGCGCAATGCTGCAACGCCCGGTAACCCTCACCAACGATGCCAATTGCCTGGCACTGTCTGAAACCACAGACGGAGCCGGCAAACATCACAATGTGATATTCGCTGCCATACTGGGCACCGGCTGCGGTGCCGGTGTCAGCGTGAACGGCAGAATACTCACCGGCCCTAACGGAGTAGCGGGTGAGTGGGGCCACAACCCCTTAGCCTGGACCCCACAATTCGAGCTGGAACAGCGCCCCTGTTTTTGTGGCCGCCATGGCTGCAACGAAACCTTCCTGTCTGGCACCGGGTTATCTCTGACCCACCAATTCCTGCACGGCCAGACCCTCCCGGCGAAAAACGTCACCGAGAATGCCCGCAGCGGCGACAAAGCCGCAACTGAAACCCTCAACCGTTACCTTGACCACCTGGCTCGTGGCCTCGCGGCGGTTATTAACGTGCTAGACCCCGACATCATTGTGCTGGGCGGCGGCATGAGTAATGCCGAGCAAATCTACCAAGAGCTGCCGAAAAGGCTGCCGAGCTACGTGTTTGGTGGCGAATGCAATACGCCCGTTGTGCGGGCAGTGCATGGGGATTCTAGTGGGGTGCGTGGGGCGGCTTGGTTGGGGAGCGGCTAACCTGGTTAACACTTATCGTATTGTAGCGAAAGACTTGGATTCCTATACATAGAAGGCTAATGTTTCACTAAACAGCTTTATCATGAAAAGTTAACGACAATGGATGTCGGGACCCACCCTCGTACTAGGTTTCCATCTAACTCATCTCATGTCGTCCAACTCATAGGTAAAAGATCGGGCTTTACCACCTTTGCGCGGGTTTGAGGCTATGCAGCAATCAGGAATCTACGAGCAGCTAATTACGCAGCTCATTGAAAGTCGTTTGGATCGAGATAGCTTCTATGTCGGTGAACGCCAACTAAATAGTGCTGAAGCGTCGGTGTGGTTGTCACGCTTTCTTACTGGGATTCTAGAATTTGCTGTTGAGTCAATTCCAGCAGGAGAAGATCGGTTAGGCAAACAGATTGAGCTATCCAACCAGTTGATAATCTGGTTGAAAAACCGAATACAAGATAATGGTTTCCTCGAAGACAACTTATTAGATAGCCAAGGGAAGATTCTGACCGCGCTTTATCAACTCGAAAATCCTGTCGCGGCCAATCTCAAGCAGTATGTTGAAGACATATTTCCGCTCACAGGCCTTACCCAAAGCGAGCTCTTCTCAGGCAGCAATGCAGGGCTATCACTTGAGTCGGAGTTGAAGCGAGAGATTCTTTCTGCCGACAGAATTTATTGGTTGGTGTCATTCATTAAATGGGCTGGGATTCGTATTTTTAGGAAAGAACTGGAAGCGTTCACAGCCAGTGGGCGGGAGCTTAAGATCATCACCACGTCCTATATGGGCGCAACAGACGCGAAAGCCGTTGAGTACCTGGCCAGTTTGCCCAATACGGAAGTGAAACTAAGCTACAACACCGAGCGTGAAAGACTTCATGCGAAAAGCTATTTGTTTCTGCGAGATTCAGGGTTTCATACGGGGTACATCGGGTCTTCAAACCTTTCTCGTTCTGCACTGACCAATGGGCTTGAGTGGAATTTAAAGATAACTTCCCAAGAAATCCCACACATCATCACTAAGTCACTCAGTACCTTCGAAACCTATTGGGCATCGGACGAGTTTGAGCAATTTGATGGTCAGGCTGAAAGTGCTGAGAAATTGAAGCGAGCTTTAAAACAGCAGCAAGGATCGTATGAATCCAATAACCTACATTATTTCGAGATAACGCCGTTTCCTCATCAAAAAGAAATATTGGAGCAGTTGTCGGTTGAACGGAACGTGCACGGGCGTTTTCGAAACCTAGTCGTGGCTGCTACGGGCACTGGTAAGACGCTGATTTCTGCATTCGATTTTCAGCGGTTCTTAAAAGCAAAGCCGAACGCCAAGTTTTTGTTTGTAGCTCATAGGGCTGAAATTCTAAAGCAGGCTCGTGAAGCATACCGGGGCGTGCTACGGAATAGTGCTTTTGGTGAGCTCTGGGTTGGTGGACAGGAGCCTGATCACTTCCGACAATTGTTTGCGTCCATTCAGACTTTAAACAATCAACTCGGACAGCTCCAATTAACTCCAGACTTTTATGACTACATCGTGATTGATGAGGTGCACCACATTGCTGCTTCAAGCTACCGGACTGTGCTTGAACGTTTCTCTCCATCAATACTTTTGGGGCTGACCGCGACACCAGAACGACATGATGATGGAGACATCCTCGGTGATTTTGGTGGCGTCATTGCGGCCGAGCTTCGCTTACCGGAAGCAATTAACCGTCGTCACCTTTGCCCGTTTCAATACTTTGGAATCGATGACGATACCGACCTTCGCAGCATTCCATGGAGTCGCGGTCGGTATGACGTCGCACAGCTAACAAACCTGTACACGCATAACCAAAGCCGCATGCTGAAGATCTTGAGGAGTTTGCAGGATATCGTCACGGATTTGGGTGATATGAAAGCTTTGGCCTTCTGCGTGAGTCGTGACCATGCAAGCTATATGGTCAAGCAATTTCTGCTACATGGCATCAAGGCGGATGTGTTGACCAGTGACAACAGCGCTGAACGTTATCAAAAGCAGCAGGATATTCGGTCCGGGCAAATCAATGTGTTGTGCGTTGTCGATATATTCAACGAAGGCGTCGACATTCCGGAAGTAGATACTTTGCTGTTTCTGCGCCCAACAGAGAGTTTGACCATTTTCTTGCAGCAGCTTGGTCGCGGGCTTCGCCTTTCAGAGGGAAAGGATTGCTGCACGGTATTGGATTTCGTGGGTAACTCCCGCCCAGAGTACGATTTTGCTAATAAATTCCGGGCACTGGTAGGTAAATCTGAGCGTTCGATCACGGAAGAATTAAAGCAGGGATTTCCTCATGCACCATTGGGTTGCAGGATTGAGTTGTCCAAGAAAACGCAGGAAATGGTACTGCGAAACATACGGCAAGCAACTCTGACGCTGCAACGGCTTGTGTCTATGATTCGCCAGTTCCCTCAGCATTCAACGCAGCCGCTGACGCTTGGCAATTTCATAAACCATCACCCTCATATCGATTTGAGCGAGCTATATAGACGCGGCAGTTGGTTAGAGCTCGTAAGCAAAGCCACCGAAGAGGAAGTAGTCGATGACGACGCCTGCAAGCTAATGAAAAAAGGTATCTACAATCGGGTTCTGACAGGCGACGACCACCAATACTTATTGTTTCTTAAGAAACTCTGCAACACAGATTTTCAGTTTGAAAACAACGAGCAGCGCCGTGCGCTGATGTGCCACTATGATTTCTGGCAAAGGTCTGGGCCAGCTCTGAAGTTTGAGTCGCTGACGCAAAGCCTGAGGGAGCTCGGTAAGATGGGGTTAGCTAAGGAATTGTCTGAAGTGCTGGATTGGAAGTTGGCGCAAACCAAGCATGAACAGCCGTTGATGCCCGAGTTGCAGGAAATACCGCTCAGATTGCATGCGCGTTATTCTCGAGAGCAGATTCTGGTTGGGTTTGGAGCGACTAGCTTCAATCGTCAGGTCAACTCTCAGGAGGGAGTGTATGTCGTGAAAGAGCACGGTTATATACTGCTTTTCGTTACTTTGGATAAAAACGAAAAACAGTTTTCGCCAACCACGATGTATCGCGGTAATCCCCCCATTTTTAAGGGGGTTCAAAAGTAGACCTCAGGCCATCATGGCCAACTTCTGTTGAGGAGTAATTCCTCCGAGCCCCATATTGG
>NZ_JALKAQ010000012.1 GCF_023016065.1 Marinobacter sp. S0848L
CCGCCCCACCACCCCGGCTCAATTAAACTTCTGTAGTGTTATCGGAAAAGGCTTTTTAGCGTTACGAACTGCTCGGAGTCAGGGGCAGACCTTGGGATAGGCATTCCAAAAATGTGCGCAGCCATGGATGGCGGAGCAGAAGCGCCACATGGATGTGCCGCAGGAGCGGTTTTTGGAATGCCTATCCCAAGGTCTGCCTAACACCAAACGCACAGGCTACGGCCGTAACTTGCAGCCTCCCCACAATAACGGCTATCGTTCAAAACCGATGACTAAACCGGAAGAACCGATGCCACAACCGTTCCAGTTCACAGCCAACGACGTAAAAGTCGAAAAACGCGAAACCGTCTTCCAGGGCTTCTTTCGTATGGACAAACTCTGGCTGACCCACCCGCGATTCGATGGCCGTGAAATGCCCACTTTCACTCGCGAACTCTTTATACGCGGCGATGCCACCTGCGTCCTGCCTTACGATCCGGAACGCGACGAAGTCGTGCTACTTGAACAATTCCGCCTCGGTGCTCTGGGCCGCAACCAATCACCTTGGTTGCTTGAACTCGTTGCTGGTATGAACGAAGAGGGCGAAAGCCCGGAAGACGTCGCGCAACGAGAAGGCCAAGAAGAGGCGGGCCTTAGCTTTAGCCGGCTCGATAAAATCTGTGATTACATGGTATCGCCCGGTGGAACCACCGAAATGATTCACCTCTACTGCGGGCAAATCAGCACCGCCAATGCCGGAGGTGTATTTGGTGTAGAGCACGAACATGAAGACATCCTCTCCCATGTGGTTTCAGCCGAAGAAACCTTCGCCATGATCGCCGATGGCCGCATCAACAACGCCGCTGCCATCATCGCCATTCAATGGCTGCAACTGAATCGGGACCGGCTGCGAAAGGAGTGGCGGGCATGACCGAATGGGTGAAACGGCCAAAACGATACGTCCCCGACTTACGCCAACTCGGCGCACTGTGTGATGGCAACTACCATCGGCTGCGCAAACTGAGGCAGCTTGACGCTGAAGACGAGGCCGTGTGCGAAATAGAATTGCACCGGGAAGATCAGTACTTGGGGCGGGTCCGTATTGAGCGGCTGCAAACCGCGAGATTTACCGAAACCTTGTTACTGGAACAAGTTCATAACAGCGGCCGGTGGTTGAATAATCCTAAAATGACGGTTCGGGTTTACCACGATGCCACCATGGCGGAAGTGATCAGTTGTTACCGCCATCGCCACATTGCCCCGGTGAATGATTATCCGAACCGCTTCATGCACCATCCCGATGAAAAGGTTCAGATCAACGGTTTTCTTGCCGACTGGCTGGATTATTGTCTGCGTTTTGGCCATCTGCCTTTGGAGCAGGCTGCCTGGACAGCTGGTCAGGGTGGAGACTAAGCCGAAATGTCGTTGCAGGCACCTTATCCTGTGCCATGGTTGTCAAATACTGCAAAATATCAGGCGTAATTGGCGAGAATGTGACATACCCTTAATTCGTAGCCAATGCAGCGAGCGCCAAGCATCGTAAACTAAGAACAAATAAACGTTTGCAGAGACAACAGCAGGGCTTGTATGACCCACTCTGATCCTAAGCGCCCATTACGGGTGCTGCAGTTGACGGACCCCCACCTGACCGCACAATCAGGCGGAGCTTTGCTGGGCGTAAACACCCGCGACAGCCTGGCGGCGGTTATTGACGAAGTCCTGAAAGTGCACGGCCAGCCAGATTTAGTGCTGGCCACCGGTGATATCTCGCAAGATGCGTCCGTTGAAGCCTACCGTTATTTTGGAGAGCAGCTACAAGCCTTTGATTGTCCGTCTCTCTGGATTGCCGGAAACCACGACGATACCCCTGTGATGAATGCGATTGCCGCCGAATTTCAGGCCGATCAGCGCCAGTGGACACAGGGCGGCTGGCACTTCGTCATGCTCGACTCTTCCGTTCATGGAAAGGTCTTTGGTGAGTTGTCAGAGCAAGAACTGACCCACCTCAACAACGCACTTTCCGAACATACTGAACTGCCCACCATGGTTTGCCTTCACCACCATCCAGTGGATATTCATTCCGATTGGATGGATAAAATTGGACTAAAAACCCGGGAAGCCTTCTGGCGGATTATCGATAAACATCTACAGGTGAAAGTTGTGTTATGGGGGCACATCCATCAAGAGCTGCACCAACAACGGAATGGCGTTCAATTACTCGCTACTCCCTCTACCTGTATACAGTTCACCGCCGGAGCCAGTGACTTCTCGGTTGAACCGCGTGCGCCGGGATATCGCTGGATCGAACTAACCCCTTCAGGAACTATTTCGACAGAAGTCCGCAGGGCGACCCGGTTTGAGTTCGAACTGGACGAAAACAGTTCCGGGTACTGACCGCAAAACCTTCTCCTCCCTCAAGCCTGCAGCATGCCATTGGAAGGCAGTTCACTGATCGGGATGATCAGTGCGTTACAATAGCAACGTTGTGAATACGATTTCACAAGGATGAATGCCCTCAGTCAACGGATGACGAGCCATGAAAATTGTTAGCACCTGGGATTTGCGTGCCGCGGATCTGCCCAGGCTGGAATCCCCGTTTTTTGCCGCCGCCAAAACTAAAAGCCTGATCCTTGATCATGCACATATCGCCAGCAGCAGCGATTTTGAGCATTTACTGGGACGATCCCACGCGTCTCCTGGCGGTGGTCGTGCCTCAAGAAATTACCGTGCCGCGCTCGTTGATGAGGTCGTGCGCCGAATTGACCAAGGCGAACTCTGGCTAGTTCATGAGGTGGTTGATGGTAAGCCCTTCGCGCCGGTGGTTTATTGGCGAAGCGCTGGCGATGGGAGGGGGCAGTGGGCTTTAGGTGACAGTGTAGCTAACTCCGAAATACGCAGCGGCGTGGATGCACTGAACCGACACGGCGTTACACCGCAGCAACTCGCTTCCCAAAGCATTGGAGGTGTAGGGCACTTGGGTGCCAGCCAGTTTGACGCAGAATATCGCGAGAAACAGCAAGAGGAGGCTCGCCACCAACGATCCACATCCCAAAACTCAAACACGAGTTTCCCCGCGCAGACAGTGGCACCGCTTGCCGTATCCGCAGCGCTAAACAATGAACCCGAAACCACAAAAGCCCCTCAGCAAATCCACCTCGAAATCGGCATCTTCACCGATGGCACCTTGAATAACGCCGAGAATTCGAGAGAACTGGAGGAACGTGTGGCCAAGGAGTGTGTTCAGGCTTTCGAGCTAGGGGAGATGTCGGAGGAAGAGTGTGCATATTGGTTGGGGTTGTCGATGGGCGGAAGTTACGAGAATGCTCCGACAAACGTCGCAAAGCTCGGGGATTTATATGAGGCATCGCTGACCGCCGAGAAAGGTGTTGCCACCTACAAGTTTTCTGTTTATGCGCGGGGAGTAGGAACGAAAACGGGCGCAGGAGATTCGACCCTAGCTGCTATCTCTGGGCTTGGTGAGTCGGGCGTCATTAATCAGGTGGGGAAAGCGTTTGATGCTTTGGTTGGACAGATAAAAGAACGGAGTATCCACGAACGGATAAGTTCGTTAACCATCGATTTATTTGGGTTTAGTCGAGGTGCAGCTGCGGCTCGGCATGCTGCCTTTGAAATCAATAGGGGACCATCGGGAATGTTAGGGCGTAGGTTCAAGAAAGCACGACTAGCATGGCCGCGACGACTATCTATTCGCTTTGTTGGTCTGTTTGATACGGTAGCTGCGATTGTAAATCCGGTGAGATTCGATTTTTTGGCCAGCAATAGAAGAAATGATCCGGTGCAGGTTTATCTTGATCCAAAGGGAGTGGGAAAAGCGGTCCACCTCGTTGCTTTGGATGAGTACCGAAAAAATTTCACTTTAAATAGTCTGCGCAGTAGAGACGGAAAAATTCCAGGAAATTTCCTGGGCATTTCGTTGCCTGGTGCGCACTCGGACGTAGGTGGTGGCTATCCCGATCAACAGCGCGAGGACTTGTTGATAAGTCCTTACAGGCTGATTTCACGAGATCGTAATAAGTGGCCGAAAAAAACTATGGAGTGGGATAACCTTGAGGCTCTCAGGGAGAAAAAGTTCTCCGAAGGATGGATTGGTGAGTTTAGCTTACCCGTACAGCATTCGGCGAAACACGCACCTGTGCCGGATGAGCTGGAGCTGGAGGGCTCCCCTAGAATGTCGGTATATGTAAAAAGGTCTGATCATCCTGCACCTGATGGGCGAGTGGAGTTGTCGCTAAGAATGCTCCGGCAGATTCGAGGAGAGTATTCGCGGATACCACTGCGGGTAATGCATCGCTTGGCTGTTCAGGCCGGGGTCCCATTGATCAAAATTCCACGAAGACCTGATCTGGATCTACCATCAGAGCTAGAGAGCATCAGTGATAGCTGGCTTAAAGAAGTGGGAAAACGTGGATCTGAAATGACGTTCGACACGAAGCAGATAAACCTGCTACGCCATCGATATTTACATCATTCCTCGCACTATAATCCGTTGAAATTTATAGCGGGAGGTGTGTCTACGACAGTCTTATTCGGGCGTAATTTCAGTCCGAACGCGCCTGCATTATCTGGTGAGCGCGAAACTCACCCTAATGAATAAGGTTTAATCATGAAGAATGCAAGAAACATGATCGTGTTGGTTCTTGTGAATTTGATGTTTACGGGGTGCGCGGCGTTAAGGGAAGAATCTGGATATTGGGGTGTTCGAGTAGCTGCACCTGTACATTACGACATGTGGGTGATCGATGCTCATTTTGAAAAGTCCGGCGTGAGGGGGTGGAGGGCGCCGTTTGGTGGTCATACAGGGTGTTGTTGGGCTGGAGCGCACGGTCCGGCTGGCTCTGGAGGGGAGTTAAAACCGTTCCCTAATCTTATGTTGTTGCGTTGGTTCTCTTTTGCAGAGCAAAAGTACTATTCGGCTTTAATCAGGATTCCGGTGAATTTGCAGGAGCGTATGATGGAACCTGCCCCGTATATCTATCCTGATGCGTCAACGGGGTATGAGCCGAGGAACACGCTGGTTCTCGGCCTTGCCCCCGGCGGTGAGGTTGTAGTGTGGATAATGAGTCAGCGGACTAATGCAGAAGAAGTGCTGAGAGTGTCTGCTGCGGAATTACCAGGGGACCCGGCAGACTTTGCCGGTTTAACGAAAACTTATCTCGAGAAGCACGGCGCGTACCTCAAAGAACACGGCGTACCCGTAGAGGGCTGGTAACTTATCACTTTGTTCATTCGTCGAAAATAAAAAGAGGGCGCGCCACAAGGCGCACCCTCTTCGAAGCTCCATTTATGCCCGCAACGCCTGCGCTGCGGCCACCATCGTTTCCAGCGCGGGAGTCACTTCCTCCCATTTCCGAGTTTTAAGCCCGCAGTCCGGGTTTATCCACAATCGTTCCGCCGGAATCCGCTCCGCGGCGAGCTTCATCAGGTTAATGATTTGCTCCTTGTCGGGGACGTTGGGGGAGTGAATGTCATACACGCCGGGCCCGATGTCGTTCGGGTACTCGAAGCTCTTGAAGGCATCCAGTAGCTCCATGTCAGACCGTGAGGTTTCGATGGTAATCACGTCGGCATCCATGCGCGCAATGGCCTCGATGATGTCGTTGAACTCCGAATAGCACATGTGCGTGTGGATCTGAGTGCTGTCCGCTACGCCATTGGCTGCGATGCGGAAGCTGTTGATCGCCCAGTCGAGATAACCTTCCCAGTCTGATTGGCGCAGCGGTAAGCCTTCGCGCAGAGCGGCTTCGTCGATCTGGATAATGCCCACGCCGGCTTTCTCCAGGTCCTGAACTTCTTCGCGAATGGCCAGTGCCAGCTGCAGGCACGAATCCTTGCGGGGTTGGTCGTCCCGCACGAACGACCAGTTCAGAATGGTCACCGGCCCTGTCAGCATGCCTTTTACCGGCTTATCTGTTAGTGACTGAGCGTAACGAATCCAATCTACGGTCATGGCTTTCGGGCGGCGGATGTCGCCGAACAGAATGGGCGGTTTAACGCAGCGTGAACCGTAGGACTGAACCCAGCCGAAGCGGGTAAACGCGTAGCCGTCCAGCTGCTCACCGAAATATTCCACCATGTCGTTACGCTCGGCTTCACCGTGCACCAGAACGTCGAGACCCAAGGCCTCCTGATTGCGAATGCAGCGTTCAATCTCTGCCTTCATTTGGGCTTCGTAGTCGGCTGCCGCCAAATCGCCTTTGCGGAATTGCAGGCGTGCCTGACGGATTTCCGGAGTTTGTGGAAACGAGCCAATGGTCGTGGTCGGAAACGCCGGTAGCTGAAGCTTCTCTTGCTGAAGCGCGATACGCTGGGCATAGGGGCTCTGGCGGTTACCCAGTTCAGTTGTGATCTCCGCGACCGCTGCTCGAACATCTGGATTGGTGACGCGCGTCGAGTTGCGGCGGCTGTCGATGGCTGCCTGATTCTGCGTCAGTTGCTGTTGCACCGATTCGCGGCCTTCGTTCAGCGCGCGGGTAAGCACATGAAGCTCGTCCAGCTTTTGCAGAGCAAAGGCCAGCCAGTTTCGGATTTCCGGATCCAGGCCGGTTTCCTGCGACAAATCAACGGGCACGTGCAGCAAGGAACAAGACGGTGCCAGCCACAGGCGCTCGCCAAGTTTTTCGTGCACCGGCTCTAGCCAGTTCAGCGTTTTATTCAGATCGGTTTTCCAGATGTTTCGACCGCTGATAACACCCAGCGACAGCACCTTGTGCGTCGGCAGCCAATCCGCAATGCGGTTAACTTCATCCGGGGCGCTGATGGCATCGAGATGAACCCCGGCTACCGGCAGCTCGCAGGCCAGTTGCAGATTGTTGCGCAGCTCGCCAAAGTAGGTGGCCAGCAACAGCTTCGGGCGGTTCGCTTTCAGCTGGTGGTAGGCCAGGTTAAACGCGTAACGCCAGTTGGCATCCAGCTCGGTTACCAGCGCAGGCTCGTCGATTTGAACCCATTCGGCTCCGGCATCAGCGAGAATTTCCAGCAATTGTGAATAGGCAGGAAGCAGGCGCTCCAATAGATCAAGGCGATTGCTGCCGTCAGAGGTTTTACCTAGCCATAGGTAGGTAACCGGGCCAATGATAACGGGCTTCGCCTTCACGCCTTGCTGTTGTGCTTCCGCCAACTGGTTAATAAGGCGCTCGGGGTTTAGCTTGAATTCCGTGTCGGCGGTGAACTCCGGCACGATGTAGTGATAGTTGGTGTCGAACCACTTGGTCATTTCGCCGGCAGCGATGGCACAGCAGGGGCTGTCGTTGGCACCGCGGCCGCGGGCGGCTCGGAAGTAGGCGTCTAATTCATTTCCTTCTTTGTCCGCGGCACGAGCTGGCAGGTTGCCCAACGTGACAGACATGTCGAGTACTTGATCGTAGAGCGAGAAATCGCCCACAGGCACAAAGTCGAGGCCAGATTGTTGTTGCCAGTGAGTCTGGCGTAGCTCAGCTGCGGTTGCGGTGAGGTCCTGTTCGGTTTTGCGGCCGGCCCAGTACTGTTCCAGTGCGAATTTCAGTTCCCGTTGACCGCCTATGCGCGGAAAGCCGAGATTGTGCGTTGTCACCATGATGCTGTCCTTAGTGGTTTCTGCGGTAAGTAGGTGAGCTAGATTAGGAAGTTTATGAGATGAATAAAAATGGTATTATCTCAACTATCCATGAGCAGAATTCACGGTTTGGGCATGATTGAGCGTAGTCACTTAGAAATATTTCGAGCGGTTGAGCGGCAGGGGTCGCTTACCGCTGCCGCCGAGCAGCTACATTTGACGCAATCCGCGTTGAGTCACGCGATTCGTAAGCTGGAGCAGCAATTGGGAACGCCGGTCTGGTTGCGAGAAGGGCGGCAGTTGCGCTTTACCCAAGCGGGCGAGCAGCTGCTATCGCTCGCAAACCGTTTATTGCCGCAGTTTGAACACGCCGAGATGCTGGTTGGGCAAGTGGCGAAAGGGCAGCGTGGCAGCTTGCGCGTGGGTATGGAGTGCCACCCTTGTTACCAGTGGTTATTGAAGGTGGTCGGCCCTTATTTGCAGCAGTGGCCGGATGTCGACGTAGACGTGAAACAAGAGTTCCAGTTTGGCGGAATGGGCGCTTTGTTCGGCCATGATATCGATTTGTTGGTGACGCCTGATCCGTTGCATCGTCCTGGTGTGTGTTTTGAGCCCGTGTTCGATTACGAGCAGGTGTTGGTGGTGGCGAGCGATCATCCATTGGCGGAAAGCGAGTGGGTAGAGCCTGAGCAATTGGCCAGTGAAACCTTGATTACCTATCCGGTGGCACCGGAGCGGCTGGATATTTTCACCCGGTTCTTTTTACCCGCCCATGCGGCACCGGCGTTCCATAAAACGATTGAAACTACCGACATCATGCTGCAGATGGTCGCTGCGGGCCGGGGAGTGTCTGCTTTGCCACGCTGGTTGGTGGATGAATACGCGCAGAAAATGCCGATCAAGGCGTTGCGATTGGGCGAGGAAGGTATGCCGAAACAGATATTTTTGGGCTTTCGTGAGCGGGATCAGGAAGTGGATTATCTGGTTGCATTTATGAAGCTGGCCCGTAGCATTCGCTGGAACTAAGCTCTTCGGTTAAACTGCGCAAAAAATTTCAACAGGACACACAGATTATGAGCAATATCCCTGCGGATCTTAAATATATCGATACGCACCAGTGGGTGCGGGTTGAGGCTGATGGCACCGCTACGGTGGGTATTACCGATTTTGCCCAGGAGCAGTTAGGTGATGTGGTTTTTATCGAAGTGCCGGAAGTGGGTGCTACCGTCAACGGCGGTGAGGAAGCAGGTGTTGCAGAGTCGGTGAAGTCGGCTTCGGATGTGTTTAGCCCGGTGACTGGTGAGGTTCTTGAGGTGAATGAGAAGCTTGAGGACGAGCCGGAGATTGTAAACGATGATCCTTATGGTGAAGGCTGGATGTTCAAGGTTAAGCTGGCGGATGAGGGCGAGCTGGACGGCTTGATGGATCCGGATGCGTACGCTGAGCACGTGGCTTCAGAAGGCTAAGTCAGAAAGTTGGTGCAAGCGTGTTCCCGGGGGCGGGCCTCCCGAAACACGCTCCTTCGGCACATCCATGTGACGCTTGGGCTCCGCCATCCCTGGCTCCGCACAGTTTCGTGAGGCCTGCCCCCGGAAACTCGCCCAAACTGCACAGTAGTCCTCATAACGAATGAACTCACAGGTAATTAATTAATGGATTTCCCGATTCTCTACCTGCGCAAAGGCGCAGAACGCCGTCTCCGTGCTGGCCACTTGTGGGTTTACAGTAACGAGGTGGACATCAAACGCAGCCCATTAACCGAGTTCGAAGCCGGCGCTCAGGCTCAGCTACGAGCGTCGAACGACAAGCCGCTGGGTACGGTGTTTGTGAACCCCCATGCGCTGATTTGTGGCCGTTTGATCAGTCGGGAACCTGCACAGGGGATGACCCCCAAGCGGTTGACGGACCGGATGGAAGCGGCGCTTTCGTTGCGGGAGCGGTTGTTTGATAAGCCGTTCTATCGCTGGGTGTTTGGCGACAGCGATGGTTTGTCGGGCTTGGTGGTGGATCGTTTTGATGACGTTGTGGTGGTGCAGATCTCCACTGCAGGTATGGAAATGATGAAAGACGCCATTGTGCGGGCGGTTCAGCGTTTGGCGCACCCTCGCGTGGTGGTGCTGAAGAACGATGGCAAGATGCGCAAGGTAGAAGGGCTTTCCAGTTATGTGGAATTTGCCCATGGGCCAGAGACGGACATTTTGCGGGTTGAAGAAAACGGCGCGCAGTTTGAGGTGCCGTTGGCTGGAGGGCAGAAAACGGGGTGGTTTTACGATCACCGGATGAACCGTCAGCGGCTGCAGGCCTATGCGCCCGGAAAGCGGGTGCTGGATGTGTTCAGTTACGTCGGTGGTTGGGGCATTCAGGCCGCGTGTGCCGGTGCTTCGCAGGTGACTTGTGTCGATGCTTCATCATCAGCGGTGGATTCGGTGCATCACAACGCCAAGCTGAACGGGTTGGATAATGTGGACACCATCGAAGGGGACGCCTTTGATGCGTTGAAAGCGCTGGCGGACGAGAAAGAAAAGTTCGACATCGTGGTGCTAGACCCACCCGCGTTGATTCCGCGCCGTCGTGATCAGAAAGCCGGTGAGCAGGCTTATGCTCGTTTGAATCAGCTTGGGTTGCGGTTGCTGGAACGGGATGGATTGCTGGTGTCTGCGTCGTGTTCCATGCACTTGTCTCAGGAAAAGCTGATCGACATCATCCGCGGTAGCGGGCGCAAGATTGATCGTTTTGTACAGTTGCTGGAGCAGGGGCATCAGGCACCGGACCATCCGGTTGTGCCCGGTATTCCTGAAACCGATTACATCAAATCTTGCTTTGTGCGTTCGCTGACCGGTTTTCTGTAAACACGAAAGCAGTACCCAATGTAGGTCACCGGCGGGGCAGCCTTTCCGGGATCGTCAAAATCATGGATGATTTTGTCGAGCGTACAGGGATGTATTCACCGCGTATCCCGGAAAGGCTGCCCCGTTGGTGACCGGGTCAAGATGCTCTAAAACCTCAATCCCGAAGCGACATCACCGGCCAGCCACTCTCAACAGCCAGTTTCTCCAGCGTTGGATCTGGGTCCACCGCCACCGGGTTCTGCACTAATTTCAGCAGTGGCACATCATTGTGCGAATCACTGTAAAACCACGCGCCGTCCAACGTTTCATTGAAGGCCTCTAGCCAGTCGTTCAGGCGCACCACTTTGCCGTCCTGAAAGCTCGGTGTTCCTGCCACTTCGCCGGTAAACCGCCCGTTCACCAACTCCGGTTCGGTCGCAATCAGGTAATCCACCCCCAAAAGCTCCGCAATCGGCTCGGTGATAAATCGGTTGGTGGCAGTAATGATCATCAGCGTGTGCCCCTGAGCGCGGTGATCGGCCAATAACTTGGCGGCTTTCTCCAGCATCATCGGCTGCACTTTCTTCGCCATAAACGTTTCGCGCCAGGATTCGAGCTCTTCCATGCTGTGGGTGGACAGCGGTTGCAGAGCAAAGCGCTGGTATTCGAAAACGTCCAGCTCGCCATTCAGGTACTCCTGATAGAAGCGATCGTTTGCCTGACGGTATACCTCTGGGTCTACCAACCCTTCCTCCACCAGAAACTCGCCCCACGCGTGGTCGCTGTCGCCGGCCAGCAGAGTGTTGTCCAAATCAAAAATTGCGAGCGTCAAGCCGCGTCCTCCCATTGTCACAGGCTTTTAAGCGAAGCTGACAGTCTAGCACGGCTCTGACAAGCTGTACTGCTCGCAGCAGCGTTTGCTGAACCATTGGGTTTCTGTAAGAATGAGAGCAACTTGGACAAATTTCGTCGGTTGGAAAAGCAACCGGCCACCGACTATGCGAGGACTGTGCCGTGATCGACTCAGACGGTTTCAGACCCAACGTCGGAATCATTCTGGCCAACCACAGGGGCGAAGTGCTCTGGGCGAGGCGAATAGGGCAGGACTCCTGGCAATTTCCGCAAGGCGGCATTAACCCGAACGAGTCGCCTGAAGAAGCCTTGTACCGGGAGCTGGAAGAGGAAATTGGCCTTAGTGCCAATGATGTGGAGATCATCACATGTACACGAGGGTGGCTAAGGTACCGGCTACCCAGACGGATGGTACGCCACAACTCGCACCCCGTATGTGTGGGGCAAAAACAGAAATGGTTCCTGCTGCGGATGTTGTCACCAGATGCGCATGTTCGCGTAGATGGGACGGATTCACCTGAATTCGACGGTTGGCAGTGGGTGAGCTACTGGTACCCGTTGGGACAAGTGATTTCATTTAAAAGAGAAGTGTACAGGCGCGCGCTGAGAGAACTGGCCCCCAGACTGTTTCACAATATGGAACAGTGGCAAAAAGGAGAGTCAAACCGGCGTTTGAAGGAACACCAAAAATGATGGATTAGCCTAATGCTCGGCATCTTGCGAAGTATTGTACAAGAGGTAAACAGCGCCCGTGATCTGAACGAGGCACTCGATATCATTGTCTCGCGAGTGCAGAAAGCAATGGGAACCGAAGTCTGTTCGGTGTACCTACTGGACCCCGCCTCAAACCGCTATATCCTGATGGCCACCGAAGGTCTGTACAAAGACGCGGTGGGCAATGTCAGTCTGGCCCATTCCGAGGGCCTTGTCGGCCTTGTCGGCTCCCGTGAGGAGCCCATCAACCTAGAAGATGCGCCTTCCCATCCGCGTTATCGCTACTTTCCGGAAACCGGTGAAGAGCGCTTCAGCTCGTTTCTCGGTGTGCCCATCATTCACCACCGCGCGGTATTGGGCGTTCTGGTGGTGCAGCAGCGAGAAAACTCCCGCTGCTTTGATGAGGGTGAAGAAGCCTTTCTGGTCACCATCTCGGCTCAATTGGCCGGGGTTATCGCCCATAGCGAAGCCACAGGCGCCATCAGCGGCTTGTCGTTAACCGGTGAAGAAGCCCACGACGTGTGTTTTAACGGGGTGCCGGGCGCGCCCGGTGTCGCCATCGGCACGGGCACAGTGGTTTATCCCTCTGCCGACCTTGATGTTGTTCCGGATAAGCCCGCCGACGATATTGACCGCGAGCTGGAACTGTTCTGGAGCGCGGTTCAAGCCGTAAAAGAAGACATTGAACGCGTGGCCAACCGCTTGGCTTCGCAGCTTCGTCCTGAAGAGCAGGCACTGTTTGATGTCTATTTGCGTATGCTCGATGAAAGCGCACTTCCCGGCGAAGTGGTCAGCAAGATTCAGGAAGGCATTTGGGCGCAAGGTGCCCTGAAGCAGGTGATTCAGCAGTACATTCGTCATTTTGAACTGATGGACGACTTGTACCTGCAAGAACGGGTGGTGGACATTCGCGATCTGGGCCGCCGCCTGTTGTCCCACATGCAAGAAGGCGAACAAAAGCATCTGGAATACCCCGAGCGTACCGTTCTGGTGAGCGAAGAACTTACCCCGGCTATGCTGGGCGAAGTGCCGAAAGGGCAGTTGGTAGGGTTGGTTTCAGTAAAAGGCTCCAGTAACTCTCATGTGGCTATTCTGGCCCGGGCGATGGGGGTGCCGACCGTTATGGGGTTGGTGGATATCCCCGTCAACCAGTTAGGCGGTCGGGAACTGGTGGTGGACGGTTTCGAAGGACAAATCTTCGCCTCGCCTTCGGCCGATCTGCGCGCCTTCTATCAGGCAATTTGTGAAGAAGAAGACGAACTGTTCCGTGGGCTGGAAGAGCTGCGGGATAAGCCTTGTGAAACACTGGACGGCCACCGGGTGCCCTTGCTGGTAAACACCGGATTGATGACCGATGTGGTACGTTCACTGTCCCATGGCGCCGAAGGCATCGGGCTGTACCGCACCGAAGTGCCGTTCATGATCAAAGACCGTTTCCCCTCCGAGCAAGAGCAGCGGGAATACTATCGCGAGCAGTTGGAAGCTTTCGCCCCGAACCCCGTGACCATGCGAACACTGGATATTGGTGGTGACAAAGCGCTGACCTATTTCCCGATTCAGGAAGAAAACCCGTTTCTGGGTTGGCGCGGCATCCGGGTGACACTGGATCACCCGGAAATCTTCCTGTTGCAGGTTCGGGCGATGCTTAAAGCCAGTGAAGGCCTGAACAACCTGCAAATCATGCTGCCCATGATCAGCAACGTCTCCGAAGTGGAAGAGTCGCTGCACCTGATCTACCGGGTTTATCACGAGGTTCGCGAGGAAGGCTATGATGTTCACATGCCCAAAGTGGGCGTGATGATCGAAGTGCCGGGGGCGGTGTACCAGATTCGGGAACTGGCCGATCGCGTGGATTTCGTGTCGGTGGGCTCTAACGACCTCACGCAGTATTTGCTGGCGGTCGATCGCAACAACCCGCGGGTTGCCCAGCTGTACCATTCCTACCATCCAGCCGTTCTTCAAGCCTTGGTGCGCATTGCTCAAGACACTCATGCCGTGGGCAAGCCGGTTGGCATCTGTGGCGAGCTGGCGGGCGACCCGGGTGGCGCTTTGTTACTGATGGCTATGGGCTACGATTCGTTGTCCATGAACGCGGCCAGCCTGCCGAAAGTGAAGTCGGTAATCCGAAGCGTGGATCGGGAATGGGCCGTTCAGTTGTTGCAAGACGTCCTGCTGCTGGATTCACCGCACGTTATAAAAAGCTGTGTTGATCTGGCGCTTCGAAACGCTGGCTTTGGCCGATACCTTCGTCCGGTAAAAACGCCCGTGTGTGAACCAGCTGCTATTTAGAGCGTGTTTGCGCAGTTAGTGTGTTTACTCTAAAACCAATTGGTAGCTTAGTACTGTTAATCTGACCTGTAGTACCTACGAAGGATAGTTGATGACAGACGCGACCGAACTCAAGCCAAAACCCAGAATAGGCCTTGCCCTTGGTGGCGGGGGCCCGTTAGGTGGTATTTACGAGATCGGCGCACTGCGGGCGCTCGACGAAGCCCTCGATGGCCTCGATTTTAACGATCTGAATGTCTACGTGGGCGTAAGTTCCGGATCGTTCGTGGCGTCTCACTTAGCCAATCAGGTGACCACCGCGCAGCTATGCCGGATATTCGTGCGCAACGAGGCCGAGGTGCACCCCTTTCATCCGGATGTGTTCTACCGCCCTGCATTTCGCGAGATTGGCAGTCGCTTATTGGCTGTGCCCAAGCTATTGAGCACGGCGTTTAGCCGCTTTATCAACAACCCTTACGATCAAAGCTTGCTGGAAGCCCTGACCATTCTGGCGCAGGCCGCACCGGCGGGATTATTTGATAACGAAGGGCTGCACGATTACCTGCGCCGCGCGTTTACCATGCTCGGCCGCACCAACGATTTCCGGCAACTCAAGCGCAGCTTGTATGTTGTTGCGGCGGATGTAGAGAGTTCCGATGCCGTGTGCTTTGGCGCACCCGGGTTTGATCACGTGCCGATTTCCAAGGCAGTGCAGGCCAGTACGTCCTCGCCGGGGCTATATGTGCCGGTGGAGATTGATGGTCGCTATTATGTGGACGGCACGCTTCGGAAGGGCTTGCATGCGTCCGTCGCGTTTGAGGATGGGGCTGATCTGGTATTTGCTATCAATCCACAGGTGCCCATCGATGCCAGCGCCGCCGTGCGGGCAGGCTCGTTGAAGGCTGGTGATCTGACGCACTCCGGTATGCCGAACATGCTGTCCCAGACCTTCCGCACCATGGTGTATTCAAGAATGCAGTCGGGGATTGCCCAATACGCCAGGGACTATCCGGATAAAGACATTCTGCTGTTTGAGCCCACGCGGGACGACGCCAAGCTGTTCTTCTCCAACGTATTCAGCTTCCAGAGCCGCCGAATGGTGTGTGAACATGCCTATCAGATGACCCGCCGGGATCTGCTGAATCGTGCGGATGAGCTGGAGCCTAAGCTGGCACAGTACGGCATCAAACTCCGCCGCGACCGTTTGGAAGACGAACAGCGCACCATCAGCACCAGCTTGTACGGTGAGCTGTTACCGTTGTATGTGGCGAAAGGCCGGAAGAAACAGGCGCAGAAAGGTCGCTTGGCAAGCGGGCTGAGTAACGTAACGCATCTGTTCTCCAAAGCGCAGTAATACGAAAAGCCAGTAAGCGAACGGACACAAAAAAGCCCGGATGATTGGTGTCATCCGGGCTTTTAGCGTTGAGGGTGAGGCGGTTACAGAATGAACCGGCTCAAATCCTCATCTTCGGCAAGCACGCCCAGCTTTTCGTTAACGTAGTCAGCCGTTACCTCAAAGCCGTCAGTCACCTGGTCGCCAGCTTCGAAGGACAAGCTTTCCAGCAGACGCTCAAGCACTGTGTGCAGGCGGCGGGCACCGATGTTTTCGGTGGTTTCATTTACCTTGCAGGCAATCTCTGCAATGCGGGCAATGGCATCTTCGGCAAAGTTCAGCTTCACACCTTCAGTACCCATCAACGCTTCGTACTGCTGCACCAAGGAGGCATCCGGTTCGGTCAGAATCCGCTTGAAGTCATCTGGTGTCAGCGCTTGCAGTTCAACCCGGATCGGCAAGCGGCCCTGAAGCTCGGGGATCAAATCCGACGGCTTCGACAGGTGGAAAGCGCCCGAGGCGATGAACAGAATGTGATCGGTCCGAACGGCACCGTACTTAGTGCTCACGGTGCTGCCTTCAATGAGGGGCAGCAGGTCACGCTGAACGCCTTCTCGGGATACGTCCGACGAGGTGTTTTCAGAGCGCTTGGCCACCTTGTCGATCTCGTCCAGGAACACGATACCGTTCTGTTCAACGGCCAACAGCGCCTTCTGCTTGATCTCTTCCTCGTTCACCAGCTTGGCGGCTTCTTCTTCCTTCACCCGCTTCATGGCGTCTGCCACTTTCATCTTACGGGTTTTGCGCTTGTCCGAGGCCATGTTCGAGAACATGCTCTGCAGCTGGTTGGTCATTTCTTCCATACCCGGCGGTGCCATGATTTCTACACCCGGGCCAGCGCTGCTCAGATCAATATCGATTTCCTTATCGTCCAGATCGCCTTCGCGAAGTTTCTTGCGGAACATCTGACGGCTAGCGGAATCGTTGTTGCGGGCGCTGTCTTCGTTGAAATCACGGGCAGGCGGCAACAGGGCATCCAGAATACGCTCTTCGGCCGCATCCAGCGCTTGGTTCTCGTGGCGTTTCATCTCCTGTTCACGGAGCATTTTCACGGCCATATCCGCCAGATCACGGATAATGGATTCCACATCGCGGCCCACGTAACCCACTTCGGTAAACTTTGTGGCTTCCACCTTCAGGAAGGGCGCATCGGCCAGTTTCGCCAAGCGACGGGCAATTTCGGTTTTACCGACACCGGTGGGGCCGATCATCAAAATGTTCTTCGGGGTGATTTCATCGCGCAGGCTGCTGTCCAGCTGCATCCGGCGCCAACGATTACGCAAGGCGATGGCGACGGCGCGCTTGGCCTCTTGCTGGCCCACGATGTGTTTGTTCAGTTCGTGAACGATTTCACGGGGAGTCATTGCAGACATGGTCGCTCCGGTCAGTCTTGGATGGGCAGCACTTCCAGAGTGCGGTTCTGGTTGGTGTAGATGCAGATGTCTCCTGCAATTTCCAGAGCCTTCTCGGCAATTTCGTGTGCACTCAGATCGGTGTTTTCAAGCAATGCGCGGGCGGAAGCCTGAGCAAAGGGGCCGCCGGAACCAATGGCAATCAAACCTTGTTCGGGCTCAATCACATCGCCATTACCGGTGATAATCAATGAGGCGGTTTTGTCGGCCACGGCCAGCAGGGCTTCCAGCTTGCGCAGCGCTCGGTCGGATCGCCAGTCTTTGGCAAGTTCTACGGCCGCTCGGGTCAGGTTGCCCTGATGCTTTTCCAGCTGGGCTTCGAAGCGCTCGAAAAGGGTGAAGGCATCGGCGGTGCCGCCGGCGAATCCAGCAATCACCTGGCCGTTATACAGCGTGCGTACTTTGCGGGCATTGCCTTTCATGACGGTGTTGCCCAGTGAAACCTGGCCATCACCTCCCATAGCGACTTCGTCGTCACGACGGACGGAAACAATCGTAGTCATTTTGGCTCCAGTTGCCTGATGAAGATTGGTATTCAGACGTTATGGAGGCGCTTGAAGTGAATTCAACCTTTCTTGGGAATCTTTCGAACCAGAGGCTGAATATTTATACCCACCAGCTTATCAACAGCGGAGTTCATCTGACTTCGTGAGGTGAAGGGGCCCACGTTCACGCGGTACCACTCGCTGCCGTTGTCCTGAACCACGTGCTGAACGTGCGCGCGCAAGCCTTGAAAGGCAATTTGGGCACGTTGGCGCTCGGCATCTTGTTTGCTGCGGAAAGAGCCGGACTGAACTACATAATCGTAGGCCTGCTTGGCGGGGCCGGGGGTGTATTCTTCAACCTTGGGCGGAACCACTTCCGATTCGGGCAGCATTTCGTAGAACCGGAAATCACGCTCTTTGCGCGCGGTTTGCGCCGGGGGCTGCTTCTGTGGGGCTTTGGGTTGCGCTTGTTGTGCCTGCGACGGCGACACCTGCTGAACCTCCTGCCCCGTGGGCAGCGTGTTCAAATACACAATGAAACCTATAAAGCCGCCGACAGCGGCCAGAGACAGAATCCACTTCACAGACAAACCACCCTGTTGAGAGTGCGAAGGCGCACTGCGTTTCGGCTTAGCCGCAGGCTTATTGCCTGCCGGGGCATGTCGCTTTCGGGGCGCAGCAGCACCTTTGCCGGAAGGTCGGTCTTTCTTGGCATAATCTCTGGCCATGAGCTGCTTACATCTCCTCTGGGGCGCTTACGCCCAGCAGGCCTAAGCCGTTCTCGATCACCTGGCGCACCGCCAAGTACAAGCTCACCCGGGCATCGCGAAGCGCGGTGTCTTCAATCAGCACCTTATGAGCGTTGTAGTAGGTATGGAACTGCCCAGCCAGATCACGCAGGTAGTGTGTCAGGTGGTGCGGTTCACGCTGAGCGGCGGAGTTGGCAATCAGTTCCGGGTATTTCGCCAACTGGTTCGCCAGCTCTTTTTCTTCGTCCAGTGTCAGCAGGCTCAGGTCGCCCACACACTCGGTACGGCCACGCTGAACGCCTTCGGCTTCCAGCTTGCGCAATACGCTGCAAATCCGAGCGTGGGCATACTGGATGTAATACACCGGGTTTTCATTGGTCTGGGAGCGGGCCAGATCAATATCAAAGGTCAACTGGGAGTCTACCCGGCGCGCTGCCAGGAAAAAGCGAGTGGCATCGCGGCCCACTTCATCGATCAAATCACGCACGGTGACGTAGCTGCCGGCACGCTTGGAGATTTTCACTTCCTGCCCGGAACGGGTGACCATCACCATCTGGTGCAGAACATAGTCTGGCCAACCTTGAGGGATGTCGGCTTTCAGTGCCTGCAAGCCCGCGCGAACCCGCGTAACGGTGGAGTGGTGGTCTGCACCTTGCTCATTGATCACGGTGGTGAAACCACGCTGCCACTTATCGAGGTGGTAGGCCACGTCTGGCAGAAAGTAGGTGTAGCCACCGTCTTTCTTGCGCATAACGCGGTCTTTGTCGTCGCCGAATTCGGTGGTCTTCAGCCACATGGCGCCGCCATCTTCGTAGGTGTAGCCATTTTCCTGCAGGCGTTTAACGGTAGCTTCCACCTTGCCGTCTTCGTACAGGGAAGATTCAAGGAAGTACACATCAAACTGAACGCCAAAGGCCTTCAAGTCCAGATCCTGTTCCCGGCGCAGGTAGGCAACGGCAAATTCGCGAATGGCGGCTTGGTCATCGGGGTCCGCTTTGGCTGTGACTTCCCGGTCGTCCGCGATCACGGTTTCACCGGCCAGGTAGGCATTGGCTACGTCAACAATGTAATCGCCCCGGTAACCGTCTTCCGGCCAGCTTTCGTGCTCAGGTGTCAGGCCTTTCACCCGGGCCTGAACCGACAGCGCCAGATTGTTGATCTGGGCACCGGCATCGTTGTAATAAAACTCACGGGTAACATCGTAACCGTTGGCTTCCAGCAAGCGGCACAGGCAGTCGCCGATCGCCGCGCCACGACCGTGACCCACATGCAGCGGGCCAGTCGGGTTGGCGGAAACAAACTCCACCTGAACCTTTTCACCCTTGCCGTTGTTGTTGCGGCCAAACTGCTCCGCTTCACCCAGAATCGTGTTCACGATGCCGAAGGCGCTGGCGGTGCTCATGAAAAAGTTAATAAACCCGGGCCCAGCAATCTCCACCTTTGAGACCGCATCGCTTTCTGGTAACGCGGCGATCAAAGCCTCGGCCAGTTTTCGCGGAGGGCAGCCAGCGGCTTTGGAAGCCACCAAAGCAATATTACAGGCGTAATCCCCGTGGGATTTGTCCTTGGTATTGCCAACTTGCGGCGTGAAGGTTTGGTCAGCCGGCAGAGTGCCTTCAGATTGAAGGGTGGCCAGTGCGGACTGGAGAAGCTCGGATACGGTCTCTTTCATGCGTCAGGCGACTCGGTTTTCAGAAGAGTGGGTGTCAGGGCAGGGCGCCCGTTGAAAATAGAAGAGGCGTATTATCGCGGAAAGTTGGAGTGTAAGCAAAAAGCCCGGCGGTTAGGCCGGGCTTTTGTGTTTAGCTGAGACTAAAGAGTAGAAGAAAACTCTATCGGTGAACCTGAGTACGGAGCAGGCGGTGTGACAATGGCTTTAAGGAGAGCTGTGGTTGAAGGATCATCATCCTCTTTCGCGAGAATACACGCCTCTATAGTGTTGCCTGAGATGTAAGTGTTCCCAAGTGTGAACGAGGTGACGCTAGATAGAATCTCACCATCCGTAATCTCGAACTTAATTGTTGTGCCAACTGGGAGTGGAACAGGCTGCCCTGCTTTAGTTGTAGCTGACGCCGTCATGCAATATTCATCAGCAGCGCCGCCAGGAGCCAATGCACCATTTATGCCCGAATCGCTTGCCATAACTATAAGGCCTTGGTCCCAGACTGTTACCGGTCCAGTTGTACAGTCATTCGAATCTGGGCTGAGGCAGGCCGACCCGTCGTAAGTTCCATTGGGACCGTTATAAGCTGAGTCGCCATTGTAGTCAAAATATTGGTCTACGCCTGCTGAGTATGATCTGTCAGCATTGAAGTCTAAGTAAGCTTCGCCTTTCTCAAAGGTAATTCCGGGCTCCGGAGAAAACTCTCCATTGTCGAATTCATCATTGCTATTGAGATCACGAAAGCTCTCGTCACCTACAGTCCTGGCTAAGATAGCTACTCGCCCATTGGCGGGGCGAGGATCAGTACTGCGCCAAGTGACGGTGCAGATGCCATCGTTGTCCAATATGCAATAGTTGTCTATCGAACCGCCAGAAGCAATAAAGTTGACGACAGCATTGCCATCTTCCAAGTCGTTATTATTAAATCGGTCCCCGCCGTTTATCGTGATCTCTGTTGTTTGATTGTTGTAGTTTTGAGCATTTGGCATGAAGTTGCTGATGCTCATTGAGAAGCTGTCTTGATCAGGCAAGAACGAGTTGATCGAAAGGGGGGGGGACGGGACGGCAACAGTGCTGCCATCCTTTCGAGAGATAGTCGCGATTACTCTTACTACAGTGTTCTGCTGACCGGCTCGCACACGCACAGTAGCTTCACCGCCTGGACCGGATGTGGCGGTTGTTCGATCTAAGCGAACGTCTTCTACCGCAGGGTTGGCTCGTTCAGAATAGCTCAGTTCAAAGTTTACGGTTGCCCCCCTGACTGGATTGCCATCTTCGTCGATCACATTAAAGGTAACGACCGACGTTGACGGTCGTGCAGAGTTGGCGTTCCCCACAGGGGCTATAGACTCTGGAATAGGTGGATTACTTGATAGGCTGAATGGGCTGGCTGCCTCAATGGATATTGTTGTCTGAGCTGTCGCATTCTCTACTGTGGCAGTGATGACATCATCCCCTGAGCATCCATTGCTCTGGTATTCAATTTCAATTAAGCCAGAATTGGTAGTTGCGGGTGAGGCTATAGAGGACTCTCCAGATGAGATGCATCGCGAAGTGAACTCTGCAGAAATTTCTTCGCCTGCAAGTAATGAATTACCCGCCGAAGCGTTGACGATTGATAGCCCTAGTATGCTAGCCCCCCCTGCGGGAATTGAGGATGGTGTCGCCGAAAGTTGCCCTTCTATAAACGAATCATCACTTCCACTACCGAGGGCAATAGTTACTTGTGTTGCTTCTCCTTGCTCCCCTCCGGATGTCGTTCCGCTTGAACTATCCTCACCTGAGTTTACATTCACTATAGGCGACGAATTCTCGTCCCCCCCGCAAGCGGCCAGCATTACAGCCAGCGACAACGCTGACATGCGCGCAAGGATTTTCCCTGACATTATTTATCTCCAGTGTTCGTTACAGCAAAAGCCTTTTCGCTGCGCATTCCCTGCGAGAGAACCGCAACCTCAGTTTTTATTCAGCTTTATCGATTAGGTTGCTGAAAATCATAGCACAGCCAGCAGAAATGGAATGCTCGCTCGGTCAAAATTGTGAAAAAGATTGTAACGTTTTGCACGGCATGCGCTGCTTCGCATTTTTGCTTGCTTCAGCCGGTTTCTTGCGGGTCTACATCCACCATCCATTTGGTGTTGCTGGGCAGTTTGGTTTGGTCCAAATGCTGGCATAGATAGGTGAGCAATCGGTTAAGTTGTTTGCGATGATCGCTCACCAATATGAGTTGGGCGCGGTGCCGGTCTGCTTTTCGGGCGATTACGGCGGGAAGTGGGCCCCAAACCTCAATGCCGGGTGTGCCGGCCATGGGTTTCAGTGAGTCTAGAAGTTGCAGGCTGTTTTGCATGGTGTCGGCTTCAGCGCGCAGGATGGCCATCGCGCGGAAGGGGGGTAGGAGTCCGGATTCCCGTTCGGCTAGAAGCTGGTCCGCAATGGCGGGGTAGTTGCCTTGGCACAGCGCGTTCAGCAGGGGGTGGTCACTGTGGCAAGTTTGGATAATCACCTTGCCGGGTTTGTCGCCACGGCCGGCCCGGCCGCTGACTTGCAGCAGGGTTTGAATCATCTGTTCCGGCGCACGGAAGTCTACGCTGAACAAGCCTCCATCGGCGTTGACTACGGTAACCAAGGTAACGTTAGGGAAGTCGTGACCTTTGGCGAGCATTTGGGTGCCCACCAAGATGCAGGGTTCGCCGCTGTTTACTTTTTTCAGGATGGCCTGAATGCTGCCTTTGCGCTGTGTGCTGTCCCGGTCTACTCGAACGATGGGGGTGTCCGGAAACTGTTCCGCCAGCGTTTCTTCCGTACGTTCGGTGCCTTGGCCCACCGGTTTGAAGTTTTCGCTTTTGCATTTCGGGCAGGTGTGGCTTGCTGCGGTTTGGTAGTCGCAGTGGTGGCAGCGCATGGCTCGGTCGCGCCGGTGGTAAGTCAGGCGGGTATCGCAGCGGGGGCATTCTTCCATGTGGCCGCAGTCAAAGCACATCATGACCGGGGCGAAGCCTCGGCGATTCACAAACACCAGTGCCTGCTCGCCGCGATCGAGTGTTTCCTTTATAGCGGTCAAAGCCGGGCGGGCGAGCCCGGCTTCCAATGGGCGGCTGCGAATGTCCAATAGGGTTAGCTCGGGCGGCCTGGCATTGCCCGCTCGCTGCTCAAGTCTCGCAAGGTTGTATTTGCCTTGGCTGGCGTTGTGCCAGGATTCCAGAGAAGGCGTTGCCGAACCCAGAATAACCGGGCATTGGTTCAGGTGAGCGCGGTACACCGCCACATCTCGGCCGGAGTAACGAAAGCCTTCGCCTTGCTTGTAAGAGCTGTCGTGTTCTTCGTCCACGATGATGGTGCGAAGATGGGTAAAAGGAAGTAGCACGGCCGATCGTGTGCCAATAAGAATGACAGGTTCGCCGTTGCGAATTTTTAGCCAGGTGCTCAGGCGTTCGCCGTCGTTTAGCGCGGAGTGCCATACCTGAATGCGGTTGCCGAAATAGCGGCGGAACCGGGCGACGGTTTGTGGTGTCAGGTTAATTTCCGGTACCAGTACCAGCGCCTGTTCGTCATGCTGCAAACGGGTTTTTAAATAGTGCAGGTAAAGCTCGGTTTTGCCGCTTCCGGTGATGCCGAACAGTAAGCTGGCGGAAAACCGTTCGTTGCTTTCGGGCAATTGTTCTGCGGCTTTTTGTTGGGCGTCGGATAGCACGGGAGCGGGAAGTGCGGCTTCTGGCGTGCGCGGCTGTGTGCTTGTAGTGATGTATTGCTGGATCAGTTCTTTTTGTTCCAGTGAGCGAATCTGGGCGCGGCTGTACCCCGATTGTACCAAGGCGCTGGAGGTAATGCCGGGCGCGGCCTTTATGGTGTTGAAGAGTGCCACTTGCCGATGGGCGTTTGCAGGCAGTGCCGCTTCGGTTGTGGTGATTTGCCACTGTTCATCCGGTTTCAGGGCGGCGGGCCGGCCGCGCCTGAGCGCAGGGGGAAGGGCGGTAAACAGGCATTCGCCCAGCGGGTGCTGGTAATAGTCGCTGGCCCAGTTGAGCAAGCGAAAGGTGTCGTCCGGAAGTGTGGGCCATGGCTCAAGCGCTGCTTGTATGGGCTTCAGGTTGATGCCTTCTGGTGGCTGCACGCCGATTTCAACCACGAGGCCGGTCAATGTCTGTCGGCCAAAGGGTACTTTAACGCGTTGGCCGGGTATCAGCTCCAGGTTGTCCGGGATGCGGTAATCGAACAGCCGGCGCAAGGGGCGGTTCAAGGCGATGCGTGCGGTTTTGGGCTGTGTCACGGTATCTGCGTATCCTGAAAGTCGGTGATATAGCGCCGGCTGATGGTTTTGACGTAGTAGACACTGCGGAAGATACTTGCCTGTGGTCAGCTTTGCCAGTAAGATTCGCGGTCTGTTTCTGGCCGGGCGTGGTAGTGCGCGGTCTTTCAATTGTTCAAAATTGCGGTGCCTGACCCAAAAACGGTTTATCCGGCGGTGATCAGGTAGCGGCATGCCCGAAAGAGGTTCGCCATGAAAGAAGGTATTCATCCTAAGTACGAAGACATCACTGCTACCTGTTCTTGCGGTAACGTGATCAAAACCCGCTCTACTGTTGGTCACGACCTGCAGTTGGACGTATGCTCCCAGTGCCACCCGTTCTACACTGGTAAGCAGAAGGTTATGGACACCGGTGGTCGTATCGATAAGTTCAACAAGCGTTTCGGTGGTCGTATCGGTGCTAAGAAAGACTGAGCTTAGCCGGAATGTAAAAAAAGCGCCTGCGGGCGCTTTTTTTGTGCCCGGAATTTGTGCATTAATCGTTTTAGTAAGCGAAATGCCCTATTGACTGGTCATAAAATATTCTGGTTTAGCTTGTCGTTTTTAGATGAGCGCGCCATAATGTCGCGCTCCGTCGACCTGAGGTCTGGCGGCTTTTACTTTTAAACGTGACAAACGGAACAGTGGCAATGTCTCAAGATCTGAAAGAAGCAGCCCTTGAATATCACGCCAAACCGCGGCCGGGTAAGCTGAGTGTAGAAGTCACTAAGCCTACTCAAACAGCCCGCGATCTATCTCTGGCGTACAGTCCTGGAGTTGCCGAGCCGGTCCGCGAGATCGCGAAGGACCCCGAGAACGCATACAAATATACTGCCAAGGGTAACCTGGTAGCCGTTATCTCTGACGGTACCGCTATCCTGGGTCTGGGTAACCTCGGTCCTCTGGCGAGTAAGCCGGTAATGGAAGGCAAAGGCGTACTGTTCAAGCGCTTTGCTGGAGTTGACGTATTCGATATCGAAGTTAATTCCGAAAGCCCGCAAGCGTTTATTGAAACTGTTGAGCGCATCGCGGACACCTTTGGTGGCATCAACCTGGAAGACATCAAAGCCCCTGAGTGCTTTGAAATCGAGCGTGCACTGATCGAAAAGTGCAACGTGCCCATCTTCCACGATGACCAGCATGGTACTGCGATTGTTACTGCCGCTGGCATGATCAATGCCCTCGAGCTGCAGGGCAAAAACATTGAAGATGCCACGGTTGTTTGCCTGGGTGCCGGCGCAGCCGCGATTGCTTGCTCCAAGCTGCTGATCAGCTGTGGTGTTCGTTCTGAAAACATCTTCATGCTCGACCGCAAGGGTGTGATCCACTCTGGTCGTGATGATCTGAACCAGTACAAGGCGATGTTTGCGAACGACACAGACAAGCGCACACTGGATGACGCCATCGATGGCGCCGACGTGTTCCTGGGTCTGTCTGGCCCTGATCTTCTGTCTGCTGAACAGCTGAAGAAGATGGCTCCGAACCCGATCGTTTTTGCATGCTCCAACCCGGATCCGGAAATCAATCACGAGCTGGCAATGGCCACCCGTGATGATCTGGTCATGGCCACCGGTCGTTCGGACTTCCCGAACCAGGTGAACAACGTGTTGGGCTTCCCGTTCATTTTCCGTGGTGCTCTGGACGTTCGTGCGACCTGCATCAACGAAGAAATGAAAGTGGCAGCGGTTAATGCTATCCGCGAACTGGCGAAAGAGCCTGTGCCTCAGGAAATTTGTGAAGCCTACGGCGTAGACAGCCTGGAATTCGGCAAGGACTACATCATTCCTAAGCCGATGGATGTTCGTTTGCTGGAAGTTGTACCTGCTGCGGTAGCTCGTGCTGCTGTGGACTCCGGTGTAGCCGGTCAGCCTTATCCTGCGCACTACCCGCTGAAGTCTATGGACGACATCATCTAACCCCGATGTAGTTCAGCTTCAAGCATAAAAAAACCGGCGGTGATCCCGCCGGTTTTTTGCGTAATGGGGTTGCCTTAATTGCCCGGCTTAGAAAATCTGCCGGGAGAAGCTTTCCGGTGCACTGCCCGCGGGGTTTTCAAGTTCATCGGCAGTTAATGGCGCAGGCGCATTTTCTTCTTTGAAAAGTTCGAAAACGCCATCCTCATTGGGGTGTGCGCGCTCGCCGGTTTCCGGGTTTATGCGGATGTTGGCCAAGCCATTGGGGCGAGGCATTAATGACGGAGGGGTGTCTGCCAGCGCAACCTTCATATAGTCAATCCAGATGGGCAGTGCGGTGCTTGCACCGTATTCTCCGCGCCCAAGCGGTGCTGGCTGATCGAAGCCAACGTAGACCGTGGTTGCAATGCTGTGGTTGTAGCCCGAAAACCAGGTGTCTTTCTGTTCGTTGGTTGTGCCGGTTTTGCCAGCCAAATCACTTCGTCCCAGAGCTCTGGCGCGGCGGCCGGTGCCCTGTTGAATGACGTCTTGCATGATGGAATGCATGATATAAACCGAACGGGAATCGGCCAGCTTGCGCATGATTCTGGGGCTTTCCGAGTTCCGGGAAGCTGGCAGGGTGATCCCGACCGTCTCTGCCACGGGTTCAGCGGTTTCGGTGTTTTCAGTGGTTTCACTGGATGAGCTGTATTGCTCCTCGAGCGCGTCACAGTCGCTGTCGCAGAGAATGGTTTCCGGCGCCTCGTAAATCACGGTGCCATCGGATTCGCGGATGCTTTCAATTAAGTAGGGCTGCACGTCATAACCGCCATTGGCGATAACGGCGAAGCCGCGAGCCAGCTCCATGGGGGTGAGCAGGCCGCTTCCCAGTGACAGTGACAGGTTCTCGGGCATGTTGTCGGTCGGGATTTTGAGCTGCTCAAGAAAGTTCAGTGTTGTGCGAATGCCTAAATCGCGCAGCAATCGAATGGAAACCAGGTTGCGCGAGCGGTACAGACCTTTGCGCAGAGTTGTCGGGCCGTAGAACTGTCCGGACGCATTTTGCGGGCGCCAAGAGCCTTCAAGGTCGGAGTTATCAAGCACAATGGGCGCGTCGTTATAGATAGTAGCGGGTGTGCGGCCGCTCTCTAATGCGGCCAGATACAGGAACGGTTTGAACGTGGAGCCCGGCTGACGCTTTGCCTGAGTTGCGCGGTTGTACTTGCTTTGGCCAAAACTGTAACCACCGGTGAGTGCCTCGATGGCGCCGGTTTTGGCATTCAGGGAAATCAGTGCCCCTTCAACATTGGGTACTTGTGCCAGAGCAACGTTTTGCGCCTTGGCGGTAATGTCTTCGGAGCTTTGGGCTGGTTGGAGTGCTTTCACGTAAATCACATCGCCCACGCTGACGACATCCGAGGGTTTCTTGGGCTCTGGGCCCGTGAGGCTTTGGGTGCGATGTTTTCTGGCCCATTTCATGGTGTCGAACGCCATCGTGGTGGGGCCAAGAGCGCGGGTGTGGGTTTGGACTTCGCCGCTTTTGTCGTCAATGGTTGTGACGATGGCAGGTAGCAAGCTCTCCACGGTAGGGTAGTTGGCAAGCTCCCCTGAAAGTTCAGCGGGTGTCATGCCGTCAATATCCACCTGGGCAATGGCTCCCCGGAAACCGTGCCGGCGGTCGTAATTTTCCAGGCCGGCTCTTAGTGTGTCGGTTGCGGTTTGTTGCTTTAGGCCGTCGACGGTCAGGGTGACGCTGTAGCCATCCGTATAAGCGGTGTCGCCGAATCTTCGGACCATTTCGGAACGTGCCATTTCGGCTACGTAGTCAGCATCAACATCTGTTTCGCGGGCGTTGTAGCTGGCGGTGATTGGAGCGCCAGAGGCCAGTTCGCGGGCATCGCTGGTAATGAACCCGAGACTTTCCATTCGTCCGAGAATCCAGTTGCGGCGCACAAGCGCGCGTTCCGGGTCAGCGATGGGATTGTACGCGGACGGGGCCTTGGGCAAGCCGGCCAGCATGGCCATCTGCGCCAGAGACAGTTCATTAACGGGTTTGTCGTAGTAGACTTGGGCCGCGGCCGAGATGCCATAGGCGCGATTGCCCAGATAGATTTTGTTCAGGTACAGCTCAAAGATCTTCTCTTTGCTCAGTTCGCGCTCAATCTGGATGGCCAGAAGGATTTCGCTGAACTTCCGAATGAAGGTCCGGTCGCGTGACAAAAAGTAATTTTTTGCAACCTGCATGGTGATGGTGCTGCCCCCGGATTGGATCGATCCGGTGGATATCAGTTCGATCGCAGCCCTTGTCAGGCCTTTAATGTCTACCCCGAAGTGTTCGTAAAAACGCGCGTCCTCCGCGGCTAGGAAGGCTTGTAACTGAAGTGTAGGGATCTGTTCGATTGTGACCGGAGTCCTTCTCTTTTCGCCGAATTCTGCTATTAATTCATTGTCATGGCTGTACACCCTCAGAGGCGTTTGCAGTTTGACGTCGAGAAGTTGTTCGACTGGAGGCAGGCTTGGCCTCAAATACAGATACAAGCTTGCAGACAATATGACAGCGACACTCAGGCCGGTAAGAATGATCCAGGCAAAAACACGAGATGTACGCATCAAATGAGACATTTTTTTCTGACATCTGTTAGATATAGGTCTATTATTTGAGAAATTGCTTTAGGAAGGTTTGGCGGCCTTCTGGCGTGCAATCTCTCCCGTAAAAGCGAGAGATTGCATTGTAGACGGAATGATTAAGAAATTCTCTTACATATAAAACAGATAACAAGCAGGGAAACTGCATAAATCTAAGAGAGCAATCTCGAGACTTCTGCCGCGAACGGGCAAGAAGCCGAGAGGCTCCAACGCCGGGTGTATTCAACCAGGTATAGGGTGAGCGCGTGTTCGGATTGATAGGAAAAAAATCCAGTTCTGTTCTGGGAGTTGATATCAGCTCCAGTTCAGCAAAACTCCTCGAGCTGTCAAAGCAGGGCGACCGTTACAGGGTCGAAAGCTACGCTGTTGAGCCCCTTCCGGCCAACGCAGTTGTCGAGAAAAATATTACAGACGTAGAGGCGGTGGGCGAAGTGCTCAAGCGCGTTGCGTCCAAATCCCGCACCAGTGTCAAACAGGTGGCTGTTGCAGTCTCCGGTTCGGCGGTCATTACAAAAGTGATTCAAATGGATTCCGGTCTCAATGAATTTGAGATGGAAGACCAGATTGCTTTGGAAGCGGATCAATACATTCCATACCCCCTTGATGAAGTAGCGATTGATTTCGAGGTGCAGGGGCCGTCCGAGAGTAATCCGGACCAGGTCGACGTGCTGCTTGCTGCTTGCCGGAAAGAAAACGTTGACGTTCGGGAAGATGCGCTGGAAATCGCGGGGCTGAATGCCAAGGTGGTTGACGTTGAAGCATACGCACTGGAGCGGGCTTACGAGTTGATCGAGCCGCAGCTGGATTCTCAGGGTGAAGAGCTGGTGGTGGCCATCATGGACATAGGGGCCACCATGACCACGCTCAGTGTTCTGGCCGAAGGCAAGACGGTTTACACCCGGGAACAGATTTTTGGTGGTAAGCAGCTCACCGAAGAGATTCAGCGTCGTTACGGCTTATCCATCGAAGAAGCCGGGCTGGCCAAAAAACAAGGTGGTTTGCCAGACGATTACGAAGCCGAGGTGCTGACCCCATTCCGCGAAGCGGTGGTCCAGCAGGTGGCCCGAGCACTTCAGTTCTTCTTCGGTGCCAGCCAGTACAACGCTGTGGACTATGTCGTGTTGGCGGGTGGAACGGCGTCGATTCAAGGTCTTACCGAAATGGTCGAAGAGAAAACAGGAACGCCGACGTTGGTTGCTAACCCGTTCGCCGATATGGCAGTGGGGTCCCGGGTGAACGCATCCTCGCTGAGCAATGACGCTCCATCGTTGATGATTGCCTGTGGGCTGGCAATGAGGAGTTTCGACTGATGGCAAAAATTAACCTCAGACCCTGGCGCGAAGAACTGCGCGCGGAAAAACAGAAACAATTTGTCGTGATGATGCTGGGTGCCGTGATTATTGCGGCAGGCTTGGTGTTTTTGTGGAAAACCGATACGGACAACCGAATCGCCTACCAGCAATCACGTAATGCCTACATTGAAACTGCTACCAAGCAGCTGGACAAGCAGATCAAAGAAATTGAGAACCTCAAACGCCAACGCGATGAATTGCTCGCGCGGATGAAGGTCATTCAGGATCTTCAGGGTAAGCGCCCGGTCATTGTTCGAGTGTTTGACGAGTTGGTTCGCACACTGCCCGACGGCTTGTTCTTCACCGATCTGAAGAGGACCGGTGAGCGCCTGGATATCGTTGGCATGGCAGAGTCTAACAGCCGCATTTCCAACTTGATGCGTCAGTTTGAAGAATCCGAATGGTTTACCGGGCCGAACCTGAGCAACGTTGCGGCGGCAGATAACCGCCGTGCAGGGTACAGCCAGTTCAATCTGTCGGTTCAGCAAAAAACGCCAGAGCCCGAAGAGGAGGATAACTAATGAGCCTCGCGGACTCACTGAAAAGCCTTAACGAATTCGATATTAATGATCTGGATGTCAACAACGCTGGCATCTGGCCCGCGCCGATCAAGGCCATAGTGTTCCTGTTGGTGTTCGGTTTGATCTTGGGGGGCGGCTATTGGTTTTTCATCAAGGATCAGTACGCCCAGCTCGATCGGGTTGAACGAAAAGAGCAAGAGCTTAAGCAAACCTATGAGCAGAAAGCCTACCGGGTAGCCAACCTGGAGGTGTTCAAGGCTCAGATGGTTGAAATGGAAGAAACCTTTGGTGCGCTGGTGCGCCAGTTGCCGAGTGAAACCGAGGTGCCCGGCTTGCTGGAAGATATTACCAATACAGCGCTGGGCAGTGGTTTGAGCTTGCAGGAAGTGAAACTGCAGCCGGAACGCCAGAGAGATTTCTATTCGGAGCTTCCAATCAATGTGCGGGTATCCGGGTCGTATCATGAACTGGCCTCGTTCGTCAGCAGCGTGGCCAGTTTGCCGCGTATTGTTACGCTGCACGATTTAACTATTAAACCAATCGGTGGAAATAGCGAACAGCTCGATATGCAGGTTGTCGCTCGAACCTACCGTTACCGGGCTGGAGAGTAAGCATGGCAAAGAAGCATGCAGGAAAAGCCTGGCTGGGTGTGTGTCTGGCGTCGTTACTGACGGCTTGTTCCCAGGGCAATGGCTTCTCGGATTTGGACAAGTTTATGGCGGATACCCGGGCGAAACCCCGGGGGCACGTAGAGCCCTTGCCAGAATTCAAGGCCTATGAGGCCTTCAGTTACACGGCGGCAGACCGCCGAGCTCCGTTTGAACCGCCCGTCGATGTTCAGTTGACCATGGTGGACGAAAAGCCCATTACCGACGTGGAGCCAGATCTTGATCGGCCGCGAGAGGTGCTCGAGAATTTTGATCTGAAATCGCTGAGCATGGTGGGCACGCTGGAAGGCGCTGGCGGAAGTCTTTTTGCGTTGGTGCGTGATGGTGCGTCAGGCATACACAGAGTGCGGGTTGGTAACTACATGGGGCAAAACTATGGCCGCATTGTAGGGGTCAGTGAAACGCGCATCGAACTGATTGAAATCGTTCCGAATGGCCGGGGTGGATGGGTTGAACGCCCCCGCTCCTTGTCTTTGGATGAGGGCTCAGGAGCGGCAGGATGATGTCGACAAGAAATATGCAAGAAAAAACAGATGTAGGGTCGAGGCTAGCGATGTTCAAAAAACTTAATGTCTCCGTAGGTATTATTGCCGTGGGGTTATGGAGCAGCCTGGCCAGCGCGGTCACGCTGCAAGACGTCACGTTTTCGTCGCTGCCGGGTGAGCGCTTGGAAGTGACCATGGACTTCGACGGCACGCCACCGGAGCCAACGGGCTACACCATCGAGCGGCCGGCACGGATTACGGTTGATCTGAAAGATACAACGAGCGGTATTAACAAACGCAGTATCCCACTGGGGTCCGGCAACGCTCAGAGTGTGACCGTGGTGGAAACCAAAGATCGCACGCGGTTGATCTTCAACCTGATTGAGTTGGTTCCGCACGAAACGGTACGGGATAACAACTCTCTGGTGATGACGATCGGTGGCGCTGGGTCCGGGGCGTCAGCGTCAGCGGCAGTAACCTCCAGCGCACAACAAACGTCTGCGTCTGCACCATCTGGAACAAATGCGCTGGCGGGCATCGATTTCCGTCGCGGAAAAGCCGGCGAAGGCCGTGTGATTGTCGATTTGGGCAGCAGCTCTTCCGCGGTGAACCTGACCGAGCTGGGAGGACGCATTCGCCTGACTATGCCCGATCTTGACGTGCCTGTTGATTTGCGCCGCAGATTGGATGTGACGGACTTTGCAACGCCTGTCACCCGTATCGATACTTTTGTGGAAGACGGAAATGCGGTGGTAGAGATTCGTCCGGAAGGGGATTACGACTACATTGCCTACCAGTCTGGTCGCGAGTTCACGGTTAGCGTGGAAGAGATCTCTCAGGAAGAAGCGGAAACCCGTCGTGAAGAAAAATTCCCGTATTCCGGCGAGAAGCTGTCTCTTAACTTCCAGGACATCGAAGTGCGCTCGGTGCTGCAGTTGATTGCTGACTTCACCGGCTTGAACCTGGTTGCCAGTGACACCGTGGGTGGCAGTATCACACTGCGTTTGCAAAACGTGCCCTGGGATCAGGCGCTGGATCTGATTTTGAAAACCAAAGGTCTGGATAAGCGGCAGATTGGTAACGTGCTTCTGGTCGCGCCGGCTGAAGAAATTGCAGCCCGTGAGAAGCTGGAGCTGGAAACCAATAAGCAGATTGCTGAACTGGCGCCGGTTCGACTCGATATTATTCAGGTGAACTACGCGAAGGCCGACGAAATTGTTAGCTTGATCCAAGCTGACGCCGAGTTGATCTCATCGCGAGGTTTTGTGTCATCGGATAAGCGCACCAACACCATTACCGTGCGTGAAACCGCGGATAAGCTCGAAGAAATTCGTCGTCTGGTCAGCACGTGGGACGTGCCCGTACGTCAGGTGTCTATCGAAGCTCGGATTGTCCGCGCACAGACCAACGTGGCCGAAGATCTGGGTGTTCGTTGGGGCGGTGCCGCCTACGATGTGAGTGGCGACGATGTGATTACGGTTGGTGGGTCTTTGGGGACTCTCAGTGAAGCTCGTGATGCCGCCAGTGGTGGTAGTAATACGATTTCATTCCCGGGCGCACTGGGTGTGGATCTTGGTGTGAGCGGTGAAGGTGCATCGTCTTTCGCGATCGGCTGGGGCAGTGACGACTTCCTGGTAGACCTGGAGCTTTCGGCACTGGAAAGCGATGGTCGTGCCGAAGTGGTTTCACAGCCACGGGTTGTTACGGCGGACCGCCAGAGCGCGTCGATCAAGTCCGGTGAGGAAATTCCTTACCAAGAGGCCTCTTCAAGCGGCGCGACATCTGTGTCGTTCAAGGAAGCCGTGCTTTCGTTGGAAGTAACGCCACAGATTACCCCGGATGATAAGATCATTATGGATCTGATTGTGAATCAGGATTCCCGTGGTGAGGTGACTGCAGGCATTCCTTCGATCAACACGAACGAAGTGACCACACAGGTGCTGGTTGCAAACGGTGAAACGGTGGTTCTCGGTGGTATCTTCCAGTCAGAAGTAGCTACTCAAACGACCAAAACGCCGTTCCTGGGTGACATTCCATATCTGGGCCGCTTGTTTAAGCGCACCGAGCATGTGGATGAGCGCAGTGAATTGCTGATCTTCATCACGCCGAAGATCATCAAGAGCGATTTGATCCAGTAATCGGGTCAGAGCCTGAAAGCCGCCGCTGATACCGGCGGCTTTTTTGTGTCTGTGGCTCGCCAAGGTTATGGATTGGTCCGCCCTGTGCTATTCTCATCCGCCTGAAAAATTGTTGAGCGGAAAGTTATGTCTTTGCCCAAACGCGTTGTTCTGGTTGGGCCCATGGGGGCCGGAAAAAGCACTATCGGCCGTTTGCTTGCCAAAGAACTCGGTTACCGTTTTTTGGATTCGGACCGGGTTATCGAGGAGCGCTGCGGGGCAAACATCCCTTGGATTTTTGATGTCGAAGGCGAGGCGGGCTTTCGTCAAAGGGAGACGGCCATGCTCGACGAGATGACTGCAGAAACCGACGTGGTGTTGGCAACCGGTGGTGGGGCTGTGATGCGCCCGGAAAACCACCCGTTATTGCGCGAGAATGCGGTGGTTGTCTATTTGAAAACGTCGATAGAGCAACAAGTTGAGCGTACACGAAAAGATCGCAATCGTCCCCTTCTGCAAAACGATGATCCGGAAGGGGTGTTACGAAAGCTGTTTGCGGTTAGGGACCCTCTGTATACCCAGTTGGCCGATATCGTAATGTACACCGACCGGAAAAGCCCCCGGCTTGTGGTGCGGCAATTGGTGAACAGAATCAGTCCGAAAACCCCACGGCATAGAAGGCAAAGACGGAAGGAAGGTCGTCAGCATGTACAAGGTACTGAAAGAACTCAAAGTTGATCTTGGTGAGCGCAGCTACCCCATCGTGATTGGTTCGGGGTTGCTGGGTTCGTACGATCTGACGCCCTGGGTGGGTGGTGGTCAGGTGATGATTGTCACTAACGACACGGTTGCGCCACTGTATCTGGAAAAAACGAAAGCGTGTTTTCCGGGAAAGCAGATTGATGTGGTGACGCTGCCAGATGGCGAAGCCCATAAAAACTGGCAAACCCTGAATCTTATCTTCGACGGTCTGCTGGAAAATCGTCACACCCGCCATACAACTATTGCAGCGCTAGGTGGCGGCGTGGTCGGCGACATGGCAGGTTTCGCTGCAGCGTGTTACCAGCGTGGAGTGCCCTTTATTCAGATTCCGACTACATTGTTGTCGCAGGTGGATTCGTCGGTTGGCGGAAAAACCGGCATCAATCACCCTCTGGGCAAGAATATGGTGGGCGCGTTCCATCAGCCGCAAGCCGTTTTGATTGATACCGATACGCTTGGCACCCTGCCGGCCAGAGAAGTGTCTGCGGGCCTGGCCGAAGTGATCAAGTACGGTTTGATTCGCGCGCCGCAATTCCTGGATTGGCTTGAAGGCAACATGGATGCGCTCAGATCTTTGGATACGGCGGCCTTGGGTGAGGCGATTTATCGCTCCTGTGAGTGTAAGGCGGAAGTGGTGTCGCTGGACGAAAAAGAAGGCGGGTTGCGCGCCATTCTAAATCTCGGACATACCTTCGGGCATGCAATCGAAACCTTTGCCGGTTACGGAAACTGGCTACACGGGGAAGCGGTTGGCACTGGCATGATGATGGCGACCGATTTGTCTGCGCGCGAAGGGTACGTTTCTGAAGCAGACAAAGACCGTGCTGACGCCCTGATTCGGAGCGCTGGTCTGCCTGACAAGGCACCCGCAGGAATGTCGGAAGAAGATTTCATGAGGCTGATGGCTGTGGACAAGAAAAATGTCGATGGGCAAATCCGTTTGGTGCTGATGCGCGCATTGGGTGATGCTTGGGTGACAGCAGACTACAAGCCCGAGAACTTGCGAGCGACCTTGAACGCGTTTTTCAGCTAACCGAATGGCTATCCATAAAACAATAAGACAAGGATGAAGTGTGGCTCAGGACACGTTAAACAGCCTTGATGGTGGTGGTTTGTTTCCGCGTTTGCAGCAGCGCTACGGTTTGAGCGACAACCCGCTTGAGATGGATGCGCCATTCTTCACCGGTGCGACACGGCAGCACGCATTGGAAACGTTGCGCCATCTCAGCGGCTTTGGCGATATGGCGCTGGTGGTGACGGGGGCACCTGGCTCTGGAAAAACACGGTTGTTGGCCGAGCTGGTTAAGAGTGAATCGGGCCGACTCGACTTCCAATATGTTCCGGTGACCGCCCTGACAAGCGCTTCGGCTTTGGCGCGAGAATTAAAGCACATGTCTCGTTCGGCTATCCCGGAAGATTTCGAGCCGCGAGAGGCGGTTTATCGCTATTTTTCGTGGTCCGAGAGTCGTGTCGAGCGTGGCCAGCGTCAGGTTCTTCTCATCGATGATGCCGACCGCTGTCCGCCTGACGTTCTTAATCTCATTCTTTCAGCGTTTGTTGCCGCAGATCGAACTGCTGCAGCCGTGCCCGTGTTTGCGGGTAGCGAAGCCGTCGAACAGGTGCTTTCTTCAGAGCCTGACGCCGGATACGTGCACCACCTTGCGCTGCCCGCACTGACTGAAAAAGACGTTTTTGCGTATCTGGAGCCTCGTGTTAGCAAGGCGGGTGGGTCGGTTGATGAGTTGCTCTCTTCCTATCGGTTAAAGCAAATACATGCCCTGAGTCAGGGCAGTTTTGGCCGATTAAAGCGTGTGGCGCCTGGTGTGTGGCTCGACATGGTGGCCGGCGCTCACGGTATGTCTCGTTTTAACTTCCCCTCGATCCAAAACTTTCGCTGGCCTGCACTTGCGTTGGTGTTGCTGGGTATTTCCTGGTGGCTGGTGTCGTTGCAGTACGATCAAACGGTCGAAAATATTCCCGAAACGGCGGCACCCCCGGAGCGTGTTCGGAAAAGTATTACGATTGGGCCGGACTCTGTGCCACCGGATTCTGCACCAGAGGAAGATAAAAAGCCTGTGATTGCCGGTCATCAGGATGTGTTATTACCTCCTGAATCCGAAAACACTATTCCAGAACCAGAACCAGAACCAGAACCAGAACCAGAACCAGAACCAGAGCCAGAACCAGAGCCAGAGCCAGAGCCAGAGCCAGAGCCAGCCTTTACCCCAAAGGTGGCTGAGCGGTTTGTCGCGCTGGATCGCTTGAAGCAAAGCCAAGGCTGGACGCTTCAGCTAGTTGCCGGACGCTTGGAACAAACCGTCCTTAATGTTATTGGTCGGCTACCCGCAGATCAAAAACTGCGTTACACCGTCGGTGAACGTGATGGCCAACCTTGGTTTATGTTGGTGTACGGAAGCTACGCGAGCAAAAACGAAGCGAAATCGGCGGCGGCGACCCTTCCTGAGGCATTAAAGGTCGATAGCCCCTGGATTCGCTCCTTTGAGAGCTTCTGAAGCCGTGAAAGTGCACTCATGTGGTGCACGCTTTCTCCGCGTGTGACGAAAAATTTAAAAAGTTCTTGCCTGCTCGTTTTTCGTACGTATAATCCCTTCCCCCTTTTTTAAAGTGTCAGCTCATTTTGTGCACTACGGTGGTGCGAAGTGGGGTGGCGGGAATGGTTTTTACGTGAGAGAACGCTTATGACGACAGGCTTGTATCATCCCGATGAATTCAGGGACAACTGCGGTTTTGGCCTGATAGCCCACATGAAGGGCGAGGTTAGCCATAAGCTGTTGGAAACAGCTATTGAATCACTCACCTGCATGACCCACCGGGGAGGCATCGCTGCCGACGGGAAGACCGGTGACGGTTGTGGCCTGCTCTTGCAGAGTCCTAAGGCCTTCCTGGTCAAAGCTGCTGAAGCAGCGTTCGGAAAAAAACCTGGCGACTTATTTGCAGTTGGCCAGGTTTTTTTAGCCCAAGAGGAAGGTAAAGCGGCCGCTGGTCGTGCTGCTGTTGAGCAAAGATTGACCGAGCAAGGGCTGGACATCATGGGGTGGCGCGAAGTGCCCGTTGATGACAGCTGTCTGGGGCCGATGGCGAAAGATTGTTTGCCCCGCATTGAACAGGTGTTTGTTGAGCCCGGCGATAAAAACGAGAAAGAGTTTGCGATCAGCTTGTTCCTTGGCCGTCGGTACGCCGAGCGAGACATGGCTGACGATTCCGAGTTTTACATCTGTAGTCTTTCTCATCGCACATTGGCCTATAAGGGCCTGATGATGCCGGCCGATCTGGCCAACTTCTATAAAGACCTGGGTGACCCGGATCTGGAAACCGCTATCTGCGTTTTTCACCAGCGTTTCTCTACCAATACTATGCCTAAATGGCCGCTGGCTCAGCCGTTCCGCTATCTTGCTCACAACGGTGAAATCAACACCGTTGATGGTAACCGGAACTGGGCGATCGCCCGTGCTGCTAAGTTCAGCTCTCCGGATCTTCCGGATCTGCAAACCTTGCAGCCGCTGGTCAATCTGGCCGGTTCGGATTCGTCCAGCATGGATAACATGCTGGAAATCCTGCTGGCGGGTGGCGTTGATCTGTTCCGTGCCGTGCGAATGATGATTCCGCCGGCCTGGCAGAACGTCGATACTATGGATTCGGATCTGCGTGCTTTTTATGAGTACAACTCCATGCACATGGAGCCCTGGGATGGTCCGGCGGGTCTGGTAATGTCTGACGGTCGCTATGCGCTGTGTATGCTGGACCGGAACGGCTTGCGCCCGGCGCGCTGGGTGATCACGAAAGACGATTTCATCACGTTGGCGTCGGAAGTGGGTACTTACGATTACGCGCCGTCTGATGTTGTGGCCAAAGGCCGGGTCGGTCCGGGCCAAATGCTGGCCATCGATACCGATACCGGTGAGGTTCTGCACACACCAGATATCGATGAACGCTTGAAAAATGCCCAGCCGTATCGCCGTTGGTTGAAAGAAAACGCGTTACGGGTTGAGTCCACGCTTTATCAGGAGTCTCCGGAATTCAAATTGATGGAGCCGGACGAGCTGCTGGTTCAACAGAAGATGTTTAACGTTTCTTTCGAAGAACGTGATCAGGTGCTTCGTCCGCTGGCTGAAGGTGCTCAGGAAGCTGTTGGCTCCATGGGTGACGACACGCCCATGGCTGTGCTTTCAAGCAAAGTTCGGCACGTTGCGGACTATTTCCGCCAAAAGTTTGCGCAGGTGACCAATCCGCCGATCGACCCCTTGCGTGAAACCATCGTGATGTCGCTCGAAACCTGTTTGGGTGCAGAGCGCAACGTTTTTGAAGAAACTGCCGAACACGCCGACCGGGTCATTCTGACTACGCCGGTGTTGTCGCCCGCGAAGTTTCTCCGACTGACCAATAACCAGCGTCCCGGTTTTGAAGTTGGCCGAGTGGCTCTGAGCTACCGTCCGGAAGAAGGCTTGGAGCAGGCCATCATTCGCGTGTGCGAAGAATCCGCAGCCGCGGTTCGTGATGGCAAAGTGCTGCTGATTCTGAGCGACAAGGATCTGGTGGAAGGCGAGCTGCCGGTAAATGCGTTGATGGCTACTGCAGCGGTTCATCACCACCTGTCAGCAAACGGTTTGCGTTGCGATACCAACCTCATTGTTGAAAGTGGCTGGGTGCGTGACCCGCATCATTTCGCTGTGCTGTTTGGTTTTGGCGCGACAGCCGTGTACCCCTACCTGGCGTATCAGGTGATGAACGATCTGATTCGCACCGGTGAGCTGGTGATGGATCCCATCGAAGCCAAGAACAATTACCGCAAGGGTATCAATAAAGGCCTGCTAAAAATCTTGTCCAAGATGGGCATTTCTACCATTGCTTCATACCGCGGTGCGCAGTTGTTTGAAGCGATTGGCCTGGCTGACAACGTGGTGGACCTGTGCTTCAAAGGTGTGCCCAGCCGCATTCAGGGGGCGGACTTTGGTGATTTTCAGCAAGATCAGGAGCTGCTGGCCTCTGTCGCCTGGAAACCTCGTAAACCGCTGTCGCCCGGTGGTGTACTGAAGTACATCCACGGTCAGGAATACCATGCATTCAACCCGGATGTCGTGGGTAAGCTTCAGGATGCGGTCATCAGCGGCGACTACGGTCAGTACCGCGAATACGCAAGTCTGGTGAATGAGCGTCCGGTTGCAACCCTGCGTGACTTGCTGGTGTTAAAGAAGGGCGTTCAGTCTGTAGATCTAGCTGACGTTGAACCTGTGGAAAACATCTTCCCGCGCTTCGACTCAGCCGCTATGTCGTTGGGGGCGCTGTCTCCGGAAGCGCACGAGGCTCTGGCGGTGGCCATGAATACTCTCGGTGGTCGCTCCAACTCCGGTGAGGGCGGTGAAGACCCGGCGCGCTACGGCACTAACAAGCGTTCCAAGATCAAGCAAGTGGCGTCCGGCCGTTTCGGTGTTACTGCCGAGTACCTGCGCAGTGCCGACGTTATGCAGATCAAAGTTGCTCAGGGTGCCAAGCCGGGTGAAGGTGGTCAGCTACCGGGTGGCAAGGTGAACGACCTGATTGCCCGTTTGCGGTACTCGGTGCCGGGCGTGACGTTGATTTCACCGCCGCCGCACCACGATATTTACTCGATTGAAGACTTGGCTCAGCTGATCTTTGACTTGAAGCAGGTTAACCCTGAAGCGTTGGTGTCGGTGAAGCTGGTGTCCGAGCCGGGTGTCGGCACCATCGCAGCCGGTGTGGCCAAGGCTTACGCCGATCTGATTACGGTGTCCGGTTACGACGGTGGTACAGCGGCCAGCCCGTTGACCTCCATTCGTTACGCGGGTTCGCCGTGGGAGCTTGGTTTGACCGAAACCCAGCAGGCACTTCGCGCCAACGACTTGCGCGGCAAGATTCGCCTGCAAACAGACGGCGGCATCAAAACCGGTCTGGATGTGGTGAAAGCCGCTATTCTGGGGGCCGAAAGCTTCGGTTTTGGGACCACGCCAATGGTTGCGCTGGGTTGTAAGTACCTGCGTATTTGTCACCTGAACAACTGTGCGACCGGTGTTGCTACTCAGAACGATTACCTGCGCGAAGAGCACTTCAAAGGCACCGTCGAGATGGCGATGAACTTCTTCCGCTTTGTTGCTGAGGAAACCCGCGAGTGGATGGCCAAACTGGGCGTTCGCAGCATGGAGGAACTGGTGGGGCGTGTAGATCTACTGGAGCGCCTGCCGGGTAATACCGAGCGTCAGAAGAAGCTGGACCTGACCCGTCTGCTGGAAAACGATCATATTCCGGCCGATAAGCCTCAGACCTGCCAGGTAGAGCGCAACGTACCGTTCGATCAAGGCCAGTTGGCTGAGCAGATCGTGAAAGATACGGCCGCTGCCTTGAACGAAAAGTCCGGTGGCGCCTGGACCTACAAGGTGACCAACTGTGACCGTTCTATTGGCGCCCGTTTGTCCGGTGAAATCGCCGCGCGGTATGGCAACAAAGGCATGTCAGATGCTCCGATTACCCTCGATCTGACGGGTACGGCCGGCCAGAGCTTCGGTGTGTGGAACGTGGGCGGTCTGAACATGGTTCTGCACGGCGATGCCAATGACTACGTGGGCAAAGGTATGACCGGCGGTAAGCTGGTGATCAAACCGCCCCGTGGCAGTGATTTCAAAACCCAGGAAACGTCCATCGTCGGCAATACCTGCTTGTACGGCGCGACTGGCGGCAAGTTGTTTGCCGCGGGTACAGCGGGTGAGCGCTTTGCGGTCCGCAACTCCGGCGCTCACGCGGTTGTGGAAGGCGCTGGCGATCACTGCTGCGAATACATGACTGGCGGCTTGGTGACGGTTCTGGGTGAAACAGGCTACAACTTCGGTGCGGGTATGACCGGTGGTTTCGCCTACGTTCTGGACCTGGATAACACCTTTGTCGACAAGTACAACCACGAGTTGGTTGAGATTCAGCGTATTGCACGAGAAGACATGGAAGCCTACAGAAACCACCTGCGCGGTGTGATTCGTGAGCACATTTCCGAAACCGGAAGTGCTTGGGCGGAACATCTTCTGGAGGATTTCGACGATTACATCAACCGGTTCTGGCTAGTTAAACCAAAGGCCGCCAACTTGCGCAGCCTGTTGGCCAGTACCCGAGCCCGCCCGGAGTAATCGCCGGGAAAACTGTGAGTTGGGCTGCGTTGCGAGCGCAGTCCGCGTCGAAATCGAAAGAATGAGAGCAACACTATGAAAGAACGACTTCATAATGACTTCCAGTTCGTCGAAGTAGGGCGGGTTGACCCGAAGAAAGTTCCGGCGAAAAAGCGGAAGAAAGAGTTCGGTGAAATTTATCATCCGTTCACCGAAACCCACGCGGCCTCTCAGGCACATCGTTGTCTGGAGTGCGGCAACCCGTACTGTGAGTGGAAGTGCCCGGTGCACAACTACATCCCAAACTGGCTCAAGCTGGTGTCGGAAGGCAACATCATGAAAGCGGTCGAGCTGTGCCATCAAACCAACTCGCTGCCTGAAGTGTGTGGCCGTGTTTGTCCTCAGGACCGTCTGTGTGAAGGCGCCTGTACCCTGAACGACGGCTTTGGCGCAGTGACCATCGGTTCGGTGGAAAAGTACATCACTGACACCGCTTTTGCGCTGGGCTGGAAGCCGGATATGTCCAAGGTAAGCTGGACAGACAAAAAGGTGGCCGTGATTGGCGCCGGCCCTGCAGGCTTGGGTTGTGCGGATGTATTGGTGCGCAACGGCGTGAAGCCGGTAGTGTTTGATATCTATCCGGAAATCGGTGGCCTGCTGACGTTTGGTATTCCGGAATTCAAGCTCGAAAAGAGCGTCATGGCCCGTCGCCGTCAGGTGTTCGAAGAGATGGGCATGGAATTCCGCCTGAATACCGAGGTGGGCAAGGACGTGTCGCTCAAGAGTATTCTTGAGGAGTTTGATGCGGTCTTCATGGGCATGGGCACCTACACCTACATGAAAGGTGGCTTCCCGGGTGAGGATCTGCCGGGTGTTCACGATGCACTTCCGTACCTGATCTCCAACGTGAATCGCCGGCTGGGCTTCGAAAAGAAAGCGGCCGACTTTGTTGATATGAAAGGCAAGCGGGTAGTGGTTCTGGGGGGTGGCGACACCGCTATGGACTGCAACCGGACCTCGATTCGCCAACAGGCGGAAAGCGTGACCTGTGCCTATCGCCGGGACGAAGCCAACATGCCGGGTTCCCGCCGCGAAGTGGCGAACGCCAAAGAAGAGGGCGTGAAGTTCCTGTTCAATCGCCAGCCGGTGGAAATCGTTGGTGATGGCAAGGTTGAAGGCGTCAAAGTGGTCACCACGGAGCTTGGCGCGCCGGATGAAAATGGCCGTCGTCGCCCGGAAGTTGTGCCCGGTAGTGAAGAAGTGATTCCGGCTGATGCTGTGCTGGTCGCCTTCGGCTTCCGCCCGAGCCCGGCACCCTGGTTTGAAGACCTTGGCGTGAATACCGACGAATCTGGCCGGGTAACCGCACCAGAGAAAGCGGAACTTCCGTTCCAGACCAGCAACCCGAAAATCTTCGCTGGCGGCGATATGGTTCGCGGTTCGGATCTGGTGGTCACTGCGATTTGGGAAGGTCGACAGGCAGCCGAAGGCATCATGGACTACCTGGATGTCTGAGTAAAAGCTTGATCGGTGTCAGAAGGGCGGCTTCCTAAGGGAAAGCCGCCCTTTTTTATTGGCGCAAACGGGGTATCATTGGCACCCATTGTCTCTGACCCATAAACGATGAGAAGACTGAAACTATGACTGAGTTGAAGAACGATCGCTTCCTGCGCGCCCTGATGCGCCAGCCTGTGGACCGTACCCCGGTGTGGATGATGCGTCAGGCGGGCCGTTACCTGCCGGAGTACCGCGCAACCCGGGCCCAGGCGGGTGACTTCCTCAGTCTGTGCAAGAACACGCCGTTGGCCTGCGAAGTAACCCTGCAGCCATTGGAGCGTTATCCGTTGGACGCGGCGATTTTGTTCTCTGATATCCTGACCATTCCCGATGCGCTGGGGCTTGGTTTGTATTTCGAAACCGGCGAAGGTCCGAAGTTCCGCAAAGTAATCCGCTCGGAAGCCGATGTAGACGCACTGCCAAACATCAAGGCGGAGTCTGATCTGGATTATGTGATGAATGCGGTATCGACCATTCGCCGTGAATTGAATGGCCGTGTTCCGTTGATTGGTTTCTCTGGTAGCCCGTGGACACTGGCGACTTATATGGTTGAGGGTGGTTCTTCGAAGGATTTCCGCGAAACCAAGAAGTTGGCGTACGGTCAGCCGGAAGTGATGCATCGCTTGCTGGATCACTTAGCGGATTCGGTGATTGACTACTTGAACGGCCAGATCAAAGCCGGTGCTCAGGCGGTTCAGATTTTTGATACCTGGGGTGGCGTGCTGAGCGGTTGGGCGTATGAAGAGTTCTCCCTGCGCTATATGAAGAAGATTGTAGACGGGCTGATTCGTGAAAACGAAGGTCGCCGTGTACCGGTGATTCTGTTTACCAAGAATGGTGGCCAGTGGCTGGAGTCGATTGCCGATACTGGTTGTGATGCGGTTGGTCTGGACTGGACCACGGACATCGGCAATGCTCGTGCGCGAGTGGGTGATCGGGTTGCTCTGCAGGGCAACATGGATCCGACTATGTTGTATGCGCCTAAGAAGCGTATCCGTGAGGAGGTGGAAGATATTCTGTCTCGTTACGGGCAGGGCACTGGACACATCTTCAACCTGGGTCACGGTATTACACCGGAAGTGGATCCGGAGCATGCTGGGGCGTTCATTGAGGCGGTTGTGGAGCTGAGTGGCAAGTACCATCAGCAGTAATTAAGTTCCGGAGATAGTCGTCCTCTAGATTGCGAGTGTGGTGCTAGCGATCTGGCGGGACGGCCTCCGAAAAACCGCTACGAGCCCCCGCAAGCGGGTCCGGCCAGCAATCATAGATTGCTGTCGTTCGTCGGCGCATGAAGCTGCGCTTCATAAACGCTTGTCTCACCCATGTGCGCTTCTCTTCGGCCATCCTTGGCCTTCGAAATTTTTCGGAGGCCGTCCCACCAGCTCGCTTTAAGCTTCGCTGCTGTTCGCCAATAGCAACGGGTTTCGTTTAGAGAAGTTCGTGGTGATGGATTCCCCTTTGTGTCCGGTCTATAGTCATAGCAGATCTATTAAAGACTTGGAGACACGCTTTGGCTGCCCAAAATCCCGAAAATCGCCGTTTCCACCGTATTAGCTTTGATGCTCCCTGTGAGCTGCATTGGCAGGAACAGGTGTGGTCAACGGAGGTGTTGGATATCTCCCTCAAGGGGGCGCTTGTAGAGCGGCCAGAAGGCTGGGGTGTGCCACTCGGTGAGCCCTGTGAGCTTGTTATACAGCTGAACGGCCACGAGGCGGGCATTGTGATGGCGGTGGAGTTGGTGCACGTTGAAGGGCATCGTCTGGGCTTTAAATGCCAGTACATCGATATCGAAAGTGCGATGCATTTGCGGCGGCTGGTCGAGTTGAATCTGGGCGATCCGGATTTGTTGGAGCGAGAGCTCGCGCATCTGATTGAATAAGAGGAGGAGTTTAAAACTCCTCCAATGCCGAAAGCGCATCCGATAGTTTGGTCACCGGAATAACCTTCATCCCCTCGATAGGCTTACGCGGTGCATTGGCTTTTGGAACCAGTGCCCGGGTGAAGCCATGCTTGGAGGCTTCGTAAATTCGCTCTTGCCCGCTAGGCACGGGGCGAATCTCGCCGGAAAGGCCGACTTCCCCGAAAATCACCAAATCCTGCGGCAAAGCCCTGTTGCGGAAAGACGAAACAACCGCAGCCAGCAGCGCCAAATCCGCGCTGGTCTCAGCTACCTTCACGCCGCCAACCACGTTCACAAACACATCCTGATCCGCCACATGCATACCACCATGACGGTGCAGAACCGCTAACAACATCGCCAAACGATTCTGATCCAAGCCAACCGCAACCCGTCTTGGGTAACTGCCCTGAGCCATATCCACCAATGCCTGAATCTCCACCAGCATCGGCCGAGTGCCTTCCCAGACCACCATCACCACACTGCCCGGAGCGGCGTCTTCGCCGCGGTTCAGGAAAATGGCGCTGGGGTTTTTTACCTCTTTCAGGCCCTGTTCCAGCATGGCGAAAACGCCCAGTTCATTCACCGCGCCAAATCGGTTCTTGATGCCCCGCAGGGTGCGGTAACGGCTGTCGCTGGAGCCTTCCAGCAGGATCGAGCAGTCGATCATGTGTTCCAGCACTTTTGGCCCGGCCAAGCTGCCGTCTTTGGTGACGTGGCCAACCAAAAACAAGATGGTGCCGGTCTGCTTGGCGAAGCGGGTCAGGTAAGCGGCGCTTTCGCGCACTTGCGAGACGGAGCCGGGAGCCGATTCGATGTCGGCAACGTGCATCACCTGAATACTGTCCACCACCAGAATGCGCGGCTTTTCTGCTTCGGCCACTTGCATGACCCGCTCGACGCTGGTCTCCGACAGCATTTTCAGGTCTTTGGTAGGCAGGCCGAGTCGCTTGGCGCGCATGGCCACCTGTTGCAGCGATTCCTCACCCGTTACATACAGGGCGGGGTGCTGGGCTGCCAACTGGCATACGGCTTGAAGTAACAAGGTACTTTTACCGGCGCCGGGATGGCCGCCCATTAACACCGCTGAGCCTTCGATCAGGCCGCCACCGAGCACGCGGTCAAATTCCTGCATACCGGTGCTGATGCGGGCCTGTTCGGCCAGGCTGACCTCGTCAAGGCTTTTCACCTCCGACAAGCTGCCGGCATAGCCCTCGAAGCGAATGCCTCGAACGCCTTTGGTGTTGTTGCCGGAGATGCCGCGCACTTCGCTGACGGTATTCCAGGCCTGGCAGGCGGTGCATTGGCCCTGCCATTTGGAGTAATCAGCGCCGCACTCGGTGCAGACGTACGCTGTTTTGGTCTTTGCCATTACGCCAGCTTCTTGTACTTCATGCGCTTGGGCTGCATCGCAGAATCGCCCTTACGCTTCTTGAAGTCGGCGTCGTATTCCGTGAAGTTGCCATCGAAATACACTACCTCGCCGTCGTCTTCGAACGCCAGGATGTGTGTTGCCACACGGTCCAAGAACCAACGGTCGTGCGAGATCACCAGTGCAGAGCCCGGGAAGTTCAGCAGTGCTTCTTCCAGTGCGCGCAGGGTTTCTACGTCGAGGTCGTTGGTGGGTTCGTCCAGCAGCAGCACGTTGCCGCCCTGTTTCAGCAGCTTGGCGAGATGCAGTCGGTTACGCTCACCGCCAGACAGGTCGCCAACACGCTTCTGCTGGTCGGTGCCTTTGAAGTTAAAGCGGCCCACGTAAGCCCGGGACGGGGTCTCGTAGTTGCCGACTTTGATGATGTCGTTGCCGTCAGACAGCTCTTCCCAAACGGTCTTGCTGCCATCCAGATCGCGCATTTGATCGACATACGCAAGTTCAACGGTCTCGCCAACGGTGATGGAGCCGGAGTTTGGCTGGTCCATGCCGGCGATCATCTTGAACAGCGTCGATTTACCCGCGCCGTTACCACCGATGATGCCTACAATGGCTCCGGGAGGCACGGTCAGTGAAACGTCTTCGTACAGCAGGCGGTCGCCAAAGGCTTTGCTGATGCCTTCAACTTCAATCACCTTGTCGCCCAGACGCGGTCCGGGTGGGATGTACAGCTCGTTGGTTTCGTTACGCTTCTGGAATTCCTGAGAACTCATTTCTTCGAAGCGAGACAGACGGGCCTTGCTCTTGGACTGGCGGCCTTTGGCATTCGAGCGAACCCATTCCAGCTCTTGCTTAACAGCTTTCTGGTGAGCCGCTTCCTGTTTGGATTCCATCTCCAGACGTTTTTCTTTGTTCTCCAGCCACTGGCTGTAGTTACCTTCAAACGGAATGCCCTGGCCACGGTCCAGTTCGAGAATCCAGCCGGCGACGTTGTCCAGGAAGTAACGGTCGTGGGTAATCGCAACCACGGTACCTTCGTAATCGTGCAGGAAGCGCTCCAGCCAGGCGACGGACTCTGCGTCCAAGTGGTTCGTCGGCTCGTCGAGCAGCAGCATGTCCGGGCCGGAAAGCAGCAAGCGGCACAGGGCTACCCGGCGGCGCTCACCACCGGACAGAACTTTTACTTTCTGATCCCAAGCCGGAAGGCGCAGTGCGTCGGCGGCGACTTCCATTTTGCGTTCGATGTCGTGGCCGTCGGTGGCCTGGATGATGGCTTCCAGTTTGCCTTGTTTCTTGGCCAGTTCGTCAAAGTCGGCGTCGGGCTCGGCGTACGCGGCGTACACCTGATCAAGCTCGGCCAAGGCGTTGTGAACGTGAGCAACAGATTCGTCCACAATTTCTTTGACGGTTTTCTCTTCGTCCAGTTCGGGTTCCTGCGGCAGGTAGCCAACATTGATGCCGGGCTGCGGGCGGGCTTCACCGATGTAATCCTGGTCAACGCCAGCCATAATGCGAAGCAGGGTGGATTTACCGGAACCGTTCAGGCCGAGTACGCCAATTTTGGCGCCCGGAAAGAAACTAAGAGAAATGTCTTTCAGGATTTCTCGCTTGGGTGGTACCACTTTGCCCACGCGGTCCATGCTGTATACGTAAGACCCTGTTGAGCCTGTTTTGTTACCTTTTGACAATTTAAATACCTTTTAGATTCGATGATTCGGGGCTTCCTGTGAGTTCTGCGACAGGTAGCTACGTAATGTTGGCGGTCGCGAAAAACCATAAAGCGCTAATGTGAAAATAGTAACTTTTGTCGGTGATTTATGGTTTTTCCAATCAAAGTAAGTAGGTTGGGCAATGAGACCAGAGTTAAGCCTTTGCTTCAAGGCTCTGTGCCGGTCTATTGGCCCAGCCTCTATGCCTGCATGAAAGTGGGTGTTCGGTCACCCATTGTTCAATAGCGTTTTCCTAGTGGCCAGGTTTCGTAGATGGTTGCATTAGGGCGTCGTCAAAATACTTTAGGATAATTCCTGAGCCATCAAGTTTTGACATTTTCCTGATAAAACCGCCACAAAGCCGTGACACTCAGTGGTTCATCATACCCGCTCAACGTCAGGTCAGACTTTCTGAGTCGTTAATGTGGTGGTTATTGTCATGAGCATAATCCTATCTCGCCAGTTTCAGGGATTTGTAGCGGCCGGTGGCCTGGCCACGCTGTTGCACTGGCTGGTAATGGCCTCCTTAATCGGCACCGGGCTTGCCCCCGTACTAGCAACTGCTTGCGGAAGTGTGTCTGGTGCGGTTCTGAATTATAGCCTTCAGCGATGTCTTGCGTTCCGCAGCGCCGGCCCTCATAGCGTTACGTTGATACGTTATATCAGCGCCTGTTTTGGTGCATGGTTCTGCAATCTCGGCTTCTTTTTCCTGCTCAGTAGTTTTCTTGCCCTTCCTGTCACTCTGTCACAAATCGTCACCACAGCGCTTGTCGCTGCACTGAATTACATCGTCTACCAGAGGCTGGTTTTCCATGAACAAACGTTGTGAATTGCCCGTTGTACCTTTTGACGGTCGGTCTGATAAGCCGCTGTTATCGTTGGTGGTGCCGCTATATAACGAACGTCCGATGCTGCCCCTTTTCTTTGACCGGGTTCTACCGGTGCTGGCCACCCTGGAGCTGCATTGGGAAATGGTGCTGGTTGATGATGGCAGTGATGATGGCAGCGCTCAATACATCCGCGATGTTATTGAGCGAACGCCCGGCATTCGGTTGATTAAGCTGAGCCGGAATTTCGGCAAAGAGGCCGCAATGACAGCGGGTCTGGAATATGCCAGCGGCGATGCGGTGATCGTGTTGGATGCAGACTTGCAAGACCCGCCGGAGCAAATTCCGGCAATGGTTGAGTGCTGGCAGTCGGGTGTCGACGTTGTTCTGATGCAGCGGCGCTCACGGGCGGGCGAAACCGCATTCAAGCGCTGGAGCGCGCATCTGTTCTATAGACTGCTGAATCGAACCAGCCGAACAAATATTCCCGTCGATACGGGTGATTTTCGGTTAATGAGCCGTAAAGCCGTTGACGCGTTGTTAGTGCTGACGGAACGCAACCGTTACATGAAAGGACTGTTTGCCTGGATTGGTATGTCTACACAGGTTATTCAGTACGATCGAGAGCCCCGAGCGGCAGGCGAAACAAAATGGGATTACCCCGGGCTGGTCGGGTTGGCGCTGGAAGGGCTGACTTCGTTTTCTGTATCGCCATTGCGCTGGGCAATATTGATCGGACTAATCGCGGCCAGCATGGGCGCAGTTTTCGGAGTGTGGATTGTGGTCAAGGCATTAATGCTGGGTGATGCCACCAGCGGTTACCCTTCGCTGATGGCGATGATCAGCTTCCTCGGCGGTGTTCAGTTGATGAGTGTGGGTATTGTGGGGGAGTACGTTGGCAAGACCTACATGGAATCAAAGCAGCGCCCGGTGTACCTGGCAGATGAGGTGATCGAAAACCGGAATGGCACACATCGACAGGTACACCGTAAAACAACGGGGGTGCGGCATGTCAAAGCGGTTTAGCGTATGGCTGTTGATACTGGTTGCAGTGCTGGTTAGCCGCTTTATCGGTATGGCTCTTTTTCCCTTTTCCGATACCACAGAGCCGCGCTACGCGGAAATTGCCCGCCTGATGGTCGAAACCGGTGACTGGATTACGCCCTGGTTCGAGCCGAACGTTCCTTTTTGGGGTAAACCGCCTTTGTCTTTCTGGGCGCAGGCACTGTCCATTAAGGCATTCGGCGTTACCGAGTTTTCGCTGAGATTTCCGTCTTGGTTGGCAACGCTTGCCATGGTGTGGCTGGTTTGGCGACTTGCGCTGCAAATCTGGAGTGTTCAGGTGGCTCGATGGAGTTGCCTCGTGTTCGCCACCATGGCACTTACTTACATCAGCGCCGGCGCGGTCATGACGGACGCCTTTCTGGCGCTAGGAACGACCCTTGCCTTGGTTAGTTTCTGTCTGGTGGTGGCTGGAGAGGGTGGGCTGTGGCGGTGGCTTTTTTTTCTTGGAATTGCGATCGGGCTTCTGTCTAAAGGGCCGTTAGCTTTGGTTCTAATCGGAATTCCCATTGTACTTTGGTTGTCTCTTTCTTGGAGGGAGGCGATCAATAATCTGCAGAGTCTACCATGGTGCCGGGGGACCTTGATGACGGCGGTTCTGGTCTGCCCATGGTACCTGTTGGCTGAACTTAAAACCCCCGGATTCCTGGACTACTTTATCGTAGGAGAGCATATTCGCCGGTTTTTGGATCCGGGGTGGGTGGGCGATCTCTACGGCAGTGCCCATAATCAACCTAAAGGCATGATCTGGATGTTCTGGTTGTGGGCCTCGTTTCCTTGGGGCATCGTTGCCTTGGTCAGCCTGGCGGTTGCATGGTTCCGTGGGAAACGCCGCGGCATTGTGAGCAAGACATTGTCAGACCCGGGCGCCAGCTTTTTGTTGGTCAGCTCGCTGGCTCCTATGCTGTTTTTCACGCTGGCCGGCAATACACTCTGGACATACATTTTACCGTCGTTACCGTTTACGGCTATTTTGATCGGCCGTTGGGCGTCGGAATGTCAGTCTTTCCGATTGGCCCGGGTGCGGGGAGGCTTGGTTGCATTGGTCCCGGTTTTACTGGCCGTGTTCGTGGGCTTGGCCGCCACCGGGTGGCAGTCGCTCAAGACAGAGAAAGAACTGGTGGGCTATTATCAGTTAACGCGAACAGCCGACGACAGTCCGTTGATTTACTTGGATGACCTGCCATTTTCAGCCCGATTTTACTCAGGTGGGACCGCTCTGGAAGAAACAGAAAATGGTTTGAACCGCTTGCAAGCGGCCGAGACGTATCAGCATTTGTATGTTGCGGTTCCCCGAAACTGGCGGAAAGAGAAAGTGGCAGGCTTGGCGACTTCTGCCCGAAAAGTTATGGAAAATAGACGTTATCAATTGTTGGTCATTGCCGGAATGCGCGATGATCAGCCATCGGTGCCTGACGCTAACGGAGTACGCTTGAGTGACATCTAATCAACCACCGCTCAGACTATTAATTGTTGAAGACCAGGTCGACCTTGCGGAAAATCTGTTCGAATTCCTGGGTGAAGAACGCTATGTATTGGACTTTGCAGCTGACGGCTTGACGGCGTTGCATTTGCTGGCCACGCAAAACTACGACGTTATCGTGCTCGACCTGATGCTGCCCGGCGTCAATGGCTATGATATTTGTCAACGTATCCGCAATGACCTGCAGTGCCAGACCCCTGTTATTCTGATGACAGCATTGGGCGGCCTGCCTGACAAGGAGAAAGGGTTTGATTGCGGTGCAGATGATTACCTCGTGAAGCCTTTTGAGCTGCGTGAGTTGCAACTGCGGGTTGAAGCCTTGCATCGACGCTATGCGCCACAGAGGCCGATCCTGTCAGCGGGTGATATTCGGTTCGATCCGGGCACGTTGGAAGTAGAATTGAACGGATCGAAAACGTCTTTGTCCGGGACACCTGCCCGCCTGTTTGAATTGTTGGTTCGTGCATACCCGAGTTTTCTCAGCCATGAAGCGCTGAGTGAAGCACTTTGGGGAGCGCGTCATGTGGGAGTGGAGGGAAACAGTCTTCGTACCCACATCTACACGCTTCGAAAGTCGCTGCAGGCCAGTTTGGGCCGTGGGCTGGTTAAAACGGTTCATGGTCGAGGGTACAGCTTGGAAGTCCCTGCGGGCACCTCTGCGATAAAAGCGCCTGAAACGCCATGAAATCATCTTTGAGTGCACGTCTAACCCGTACCCTGTTTTTCCTGATTGCCGCCACAACTGCAACCTCAATGTTTATTGTCGAGCTATTCGTTAATGATGTTGAGGACACCATTCTTAGTCTTGAACTGAAGGCCGACGCCGAATTTTTTACCGCGCAACTTCAGAACGGGACATTTCAACCCATAAAAACGGCTCAGCTAGAGGCCGTTTTTCTGTCTGAAGGCGAGGCGGAGCTTTTGCTTCCCGAATATTTTCGTGGCCGCTCGCTGCCATTTTCCGACGAAATCGAGATCGGCGAGACAACGCTGTTAATCCTCGGTGAACAGCTGGAACACCCCGACGGCAAGCTCTTCCTGGCTCAGGATATTACCATCATGGAGAATCGTGAGTCCCTGGTGCAGATCGCTCTTGTTGGCGTAGCGGGCTTCATGCTTCTTGTCGGCTTTTTTGTTGCGCGAACCGGAGCGCAATATCTGGTGCGCCCCTTCAGGAGGTTAACCCTCGAAGTTATGAGTACAAAGCCGGGGTCGTCCATGGAGCAAATTGATACGGGCTACCGTGATCAGGAATTCTGTGACATTGCAGAGGCGTTTAACCGCTTTTTGTCCGAGCTTGAACATCACGTTGAGCGAGAAAAGTCGTTTGTGAAGTTGGCCAGTCATGAGCTGCGAACACCGTTGGCCGTGATAAGTGGGGCGTTGAATGTGCTGGAACAACGGCAAAGTTTGTCGCCAGCGGATCAGAATACCCTCGCCCGTATTCGCCGTGCTGTGCAAACCATGCGCGACGATACCGAGGTTCTGCTTGAGCTTGCTCGCAGTGAAGTGTCCGAAAGCGATGCGAAGATCATAGTGCTTCAAGAGGTGGTCCAGAACACGGTCGATGATCTGGAGCATAGCAACCCGGATCATGCCGGGCGCATCACGGTTCACAGCAGTGGACGAGGCTTGAAAGTCGAAACTCATCCCGCCCTGGTGCGAATGTTAATTCGCAACTTGTTGCAAAATGCGCTTCGGCACACCCGTGCTGCAGTCGAAGTTCGGATGATCGCAAACAAAATTACGGTGAGAGATTTTGGGTCCGGATTGCCCATTCTAGTAACCGAGCATCTAAAAGCCGCCAAAGCACCGAGTGCTATTACCTCTGCAACCGGCGAACTCAGCAACACTACCTTTGGGTTGCTGATTGTTCGCCTGGTTTGTGAACGGTTAGGCTGGGACTTGGAGATAGCCCAGTCAGATAGCGAAGGTACGGAATTTGTGATTCACGTTCATAGCCTGGATTGATCGTGTTCGTCAGATAGCCCATAGGCCTGTTCCCTGTACAGTTTCAGGGGCAGGAGCGCATGGGCCAGTGCTTTTCTTGTAGCCGCCTCTTCGGGTGCGCCTGATAAATATCGAGTGCTCCGGGTTTGTGGCGAGTAAACCCCTGCTAAGGGTTCTTGGTCAGGGCGCAATACCGTCACATTGAGGTCGCTGTCCATCCAGGCGTAGTAATCGTTGAACTGCATAATCGCCCGGCCGGGTGCGTTCGGAAATCTCACCAGATCACGCCCTACCATGGGATGCTCACTGGTAATGCCCATGAGTGAAAGCAGAGTCGGTGCAAGATCAATCTGGCTCGCCATTGTTTCGATGCGCCGGCCTTCGATATCTGCTCCGAGTATGAGCCCCGGAATCTGGAAATTCTTGATAGGAACCAATTCGTCGCCCCAGACCCGGGCATCATGGTCAGCGACGATCAGGAACAAAGTGTCTTCCCAATAAGCGCTGTTACGCGCGGTGTTTATGAATTCACCCAAAGCATGATCCGCGTATTTCACGGCATTGTTGACGGTGTTCTTCTCTTTGTCGTACTGCTCTATTCGGTTGTCGGGGTATTCAAACGGTGTGTGATTAGAGGAAGAAAAAACCAACCGGAAAAAGGGTTTTCCGGAGTCATGAAGTTTTTGCAGGTCTTCTTGGGTTTTTGCGAACAGGTCTTCATCACTAACACCCCAGCTTCCGGTAAAAGTAGGGTTGGTGTAGTTCTGCTGGTCCAGGATCTTGTCAAAGCCGTTGCCTGAAAAAAAGCTGCGCATATTGTCAAAATGCGCTTCTCCACCGTAGATAAAGCCCGTGTCGTAGCCTTTGTTTTTTAACAGGCCAGCCAGTGTAAAAAAACCGGTTTGAGACAGAGATAGTTTGACCACGCTGCGGGCCGGAGATGGCAAAAAGCCGGAGACTACGGCCTCAACACCCCGAACAGATCGTGTGCCCGTTGCGTACAGATTCTCAAACCACCAACCTGAATCTTGCAAAGCCTTTAAACGAGGAGTGACTGGCGTGCCGCCCAAGGATTCAACAAACGTTGCGCCCAGGCTTTCCTCCAGAATGATCACTAGATTAAGAGGATGCGGTCGCTTTTGAACAGGGGTTTGCTGGTGCAGCGTTGGAAACCGCTTGGAGCTGAATTCAGCATCACTGAGCCATGGTGCGCTCCTGATTTCGCTCAGTATTTCAGACATCTCTAACTGACCGTAGCTGGCACTCGCATCGTCCTCGTGTTTGAGGTTGTAGATTGCAAAAGCCGCAGACCAGGTAGAGTTGATGATCAATGAATTCACGAGCGCATCGGAGGTCAGTGCAAACATCGCCGGGTTGGCCGGACGGTGGCCAGTTGTGGAGCGGATGCTTATAAAAACAGCCAGAACCACGATGGGCCATACCAGAATCGCTTTACGATAGCTGCCTGTAGAGGTCTCCTGTGCCCATGGGCGCAGGAGCCAGGCGAACAGGGTGGTCAGTGAAACACACAGAAAGATCCCAATGGTTACGGTGGATAAATAGCCCTCCCAAAGCATGCTCAGCACTTCCTTGGGGTAATTCAGGTATTCGATAAATAGGCGGTTAGGCCGGGTATCGTACTCGGCGATGAAGGTCGGCGTGGACAGTTCCATAAAGAGAAACATGAACACGACGATAAGTGCCCAAAGGCCTGTCAGTCGCTTCCAGGCCTGCCAGCTATATCGATGGCCCATAATAGGCAAGAGCAAAACCAGGGGTGCCGCGGCCATGCCCGCTATGATCAGATCCACTCGTAACCCGTGAAGAAAAATGCCCGGCCATATGGATGTCGCTGCAACCCGGTCGAATTGCCATGCCACCAACAGTGTTCTGGATAAACTGCCGATGAGGAGTATCGCGACAAACAGCATTAATATCGGAGCGTAGGCGCCGGCCCAGCTGAACCCTCGATACATGAGTTCCGGAAAAGAGTGATGTCTGGATGAAAGGGGTGAAGTCACATCTGCACTCGCATTTGGAGGATCCGCCTGAGCGAATTGTTAATGGGAATGCTCAATATAAAAGGGGGCGTGTCAGCGTCGGGTCAGGAAAACATCAAGAAATTGTCAAAATATCTGACGCCAAAACCTTACGTAAATTGGATGATCGCTTCGTTTTGGAATGTCGTGTAGTTCTCTTAGGCCAAATGGGTGACGTTTTGAGTTCATGCGCGCGCTCAGGTATCGAAACCGGTCGGGGATAGCCATTGATTGGAAACCGGGATTGCTGGCGTGTCGGTATCTGCGGACGGTATAAAGGATGATTTTTGACCCGCATTCGAGATAGAATGACGGCCCAAATTTTCAGGGGTTGCGGCATACACAACGGTAAGCCGGACCAGCCATTCAGACAGGGGCAGCACTCCATGTTTAATCGTGATATGAAAATCGCCGGTTTCGATGACGAACTGTTGAACGCCATGCAGGCGGAAGAAAAGCGTCAGGAAGCGCACATCGAACTGATCGCGTCCGAAAACTACACCAGTCCTCGGGTGATGGAAGCTCAGGGCAGTGTGCTGACCAACAAGTACGCCGAAGGCTACCCCGGTAAGCGTTACTATGGTGGTTGTGAGTTTGTGGACGTGGCTGAGCAGCTGGCGATTGATCGCGCCAAAGAACTGTTCGGTGCTGCTTATGCCAACGTACAACCGCACTCTGGTTCTCAGGCCAACTCTGCCGTGTTCATGGCACTGGTACAGCCGGGCGACACCGTTTTGGGCATGAGCCTGGCCCACGGTGGTCACCTGACTCACGGTGCCAGCGTGAACTTCTCCGGTAAGATCTACAACGCCGTACAGTACGGTCTGAACCCGGAAACTGGTCTGATCGATTACGACGAAGTGGAAGCGCTGGCCGTTGAACACAAGCCAAAGATGATCATTGCTGGCTTCTCTGCCTACTCTCAGGAACTGGATTTTGCCCGCTTCCGTGAGATCGCAGACAAAGTAGGCGCATACCTGTTTGTCGATATGGCGCACGTAGCTGGCCTGGTAGCAGCAGGCGTATACCCGGACCCGGTTCCTCACGCTCACGTAGTGACCACCACCACTCACAAGACTCTGCGCGGCCCTCGTGGCGGCCTGATTCTGGCGTGTGACGACGAAGCCCTGCAGAAGAAGCTGAACTCCGCGGTTTTCCCGGGCGGCCAGGGCGGTCCTTTGATGCACGTGATTGCGGCTAAAGCAATCTGCTTCAAGGAAGCTATGAGCGACGAGTTCAAAGCCTACCAGCAGCAAGTTGTGAAGAACGCTGTAGCGATGGCCGATGTGTTCATTGAGCGCGGCTACGATGTGATTTCTGGCGGCACCAAGAACCACTTGTTCCTGGTTAGCCTGATCAAGCAGGACATCACCGGTAAAGATGCGGATGCGGCTCTGGGTCGTGCTCACATCACCGTGAACAAGAACGCGGTGCCGAATGATCCGCGCTCTCCGTTCGTGACGTCTGGTCTGCGTGTAGGTACTCCAGCGGTTACCACTCGTGGCTTCGGTGAGCAGGAGTGTCGTGATCTGGCTAGCTGGATGTGCGATATCCTCGACAACCTTGAAGACGAAGCGACCATCAACCGTGTGCGCGAGCAGGTTGAAGCGGTGTGCGCACGTTTCCCGGTTTACGCTTGATTTGCACTGTGTGAGTCTGCCCGGGTGCCCTTGAGGGGTCCCCGGGCCCTTTTTTGCCGGAGCGTTTGAACTATGCATTGTCCTTTCTGTGGTGAAGCCGATACCAAAGTGATTGATTCGCGTCTGGTGGCCGAAGGCGATCAGGTACGCCGCCGCAGGGAGTGCTTGTCCTGCCATGAGCGGTTTACCACATTTGAAACGGCGGAGTTGGTGATGCCGCGGGTGGTCAAGCAAGACGGAACCCGACAGCCTTTCGATGAAGAAAAATTGCGGGCCGGTTTGATGAAAGCTCTGGAAAAACGCCCGGTCAGTATTGAATCGATCGAGGCGGCGCTTAACCGAATCAAGTACCGCCTGCGAGCCACCGGCGAGCGTGAAGTAAAGTCGATGCAGTTGGGTGAAGAGGTAATGACCGAACTGCGTCAGCTGGATAAAGTGGCGTACGTTCGTTTTGCTTCTGTTTATCGCAGCTTTCAGGACATCAACGAGTTCAAAGAAGAGATTGAGCGTTTGTCTCAGGGTAACGGCGACGCCGCAGATGTGGCGCGTGCGTTGGCCGAGAATCCGACAGGGAAAGGCAAGGTATGATTTCAGACCGCGACAGGGCAATGATGGCACGGGCTATCCAGTTGGCTTGGCGAGGTCGTTATTCCACCCATCCTAATCCACGTGTGGGATGCGTGATTGCCAGAGGCAATCGTATCGTAGGTGAAGGCTGGCACGAGCGAGCCGGTGAGGCGCATGCCGAAGTGCATGCATTGAGCCAGGCCGGGCAGGAAGCACGAGGCGCAACGGCTTACGTAACCTTGGAACCGTGCAGCCATTATGGCCGGACACCGCCATGCGCGAAGGCGTTGATGGAAGCTGGGGTGGCTCAAGTGTTCGTGGCAACGAAAGATCCGAACCCGACGGTTTCTGGCCGGGGGCTGGATATGCTGCGGGATGCGGGCATCAGGGTAACCGAGGGCGTGCTGAGCGAAGAAGCCGCGCGCCTGAACCCGGGTTTTATGAAGCGCATGAACACCGGCCGGCCGTGGGTTCGCTTAAAAATGGCAGCCAGCCTTGATGGCCGAACGGCGATGGCATCGGGCGAAAGCCAGTGGATTACAGGACCTGAGGCGCGACGTGATGTGCAGCGCCTGCGAGCCATGAGCGATGCCATTCTCACGGGCGTAGGTACGGTGTTGGCTGATGATCCCGCGTTAACAGTGCGCCTCGATGACATGGGCGATTTGGGAGAAGCTGCGGCGCCATCACGCCAGCCGCTGCGAGTGATTGCCGATCGTGATGCGCGAACGCCAACGTCAGCCCGCATTCTTCGGGGCGGCAATGTGCAGGTGTTCTGCGCCAGCTCAACCCGGCCAACGGCACCGGCACAGGATTTGGCCGCGCTGGGTGTGAGTATTGCCGGTGTGGCCTGGAGAGATAACGGGGTGGACGTGGTCGAACTACTGGACGCCCTCGGAGAGAAAGGCATAAACGAATTACTGGTAGAGGCCGGGCCAACGCTGGCGGGTACCTTTATCAACGAGAATTTAGTGGATGAGCTTTGGTTGTATCAGGCTCCGGTGTTTTTAGGGAGTACAGGGCGGCCAACGGCTCATCTACCCATAGAAGTTATGGCAGACAAAGTGCAATGGAAGGTGCTGGATCGCCGTCAGGTGGGTGAAGATCAACGGTTGATCCTCGCTCGCAGTTAATCATTCAATTCATTCCTCTTGGCTGTCATTGCGGATAGCCGGGGTGACAGGGTGCAGAAGCGTATGGCACTGAACAGCATTGAAGACATCATCGAAGATATTCGACAGGGAAAGATGGTCATCCTGATGGATGACGAAGACCGCGAAAACGAGGGTGATCTGGTGATGGCTGCAGAACATTGCACGCCGGAAGCGATCAATTTTATGGCGCGTTTTGGCCGTGGCCTTATTTGTATGCCAATGACCCGGCAGCGTTGCGAGCAACTGGGCTTGCCGTTGATGGTTCAACAGAATGCCTCTGGGTTTGGCACCAAGTTCACCCTGTCGATTGAAGCCCGTGAAGGCGTAACCACAGGCATTTCCGCAGCGGATCGTGCCCGCACCGTACAGGCCGCCGTGGCGCGCGATGCAAAAGCATCGGATCTGGTGCAGCCGGGGCACATCTTCCCGCTGATGTCTGATCCGGGCGGCGTTTTGAGCCGTGCCGGTCATACCGAAGCGTCTTGCGATTTGGCATCGCTGGCGGGTTGTGAGCCCGCGGGCGTGATTTGCGAAATCATGAACGATGACGGCTCGATGGCCCGTCGTGAAGATCTCGAGAAGTTTGCGGAAGAGCACGATCTGAAGATCGGCACCATTGCCGATTTGATTCACTACCGCACCATGAACGAGAAAACCGTGGAGTGCGTGGAAGAGAATGACCTGGATACCGAATACGGTGTCTTTAAACTGCGCACCTACCGGGACAACATTCAGGGATCAACCCACCTCGCGATGGTGATGGGTGATATCAGCTCTGAAGAGCCGGTTCACGTTCGTGTTCATATCACGGATACCCTGCGTGATTTGTTGGGCGCGCGCCGCAAGGATTCCCGAAGCTGGCCATTGCACCACGCGTTGGAGAAGGTCGCCAACGAAGGCAAAGGTGTCGTCGTACTTTTGAACAGCGCAGAAGACAGCCGTAACCTGGAAGATCGCATGCAGGAGTTTTTTGACGAGGGCCGTGGGTCTTCGGGCAAGGGCAGCTCCGGTGTGTACTTCACCGTAGGTACCGGCTCTCAAATCCTGCGTGACATTGGTGTTGGCAAAATGCGTTTGCTGAGCCCGCCCGTTAAATTCTCGGCTATCTCCGGTTTCGACCTGGAAGTTGTGGAATACGTACCTTATACCCCCGAATGATAAATCTGGCTGCAGCCGGAACGCGCTGCAGCCCGCGAAGGAGCCCGAGATGGCAGATATCAAAGTAATTGAAGGTGATTTTACCCAGTGTGGCGGACGTTACGCGTTGGTGGTGGGCCGTTTTAACGGTTTTGTAGTTGAGAGCCTGGTAGAAGGTGCCATCGACACTCTGCGTCGTCATGGTATTGCCGAGAGCGATATCACTGTGATTCGCGTACCAGGCGCTTACGAGATGCCGCTTGCGGTTAAGCGCGTAGCAGAAACCTCTGACTATGATGCCATTATCGCGTTGGGTGCCGTTATTCGTGGTGGCACCCCGCACTTTGAATACGTGGCTGGTGAAGCGTCCAGTGGTTTGGGTGCCGTTAGTCTGGAAACCGACGTGCCAGTGACCTTTGGGGTGCTGACCGTGGATTCCATCGAGCAGGCCATTGAGCGTTCAGGAACGAAGGCTGGCAACAAAGGTGCGGAAGCAGCAATTACTGCCCTGGAAATGGTCAGTTTGTTCAAGAAGTTAGGTGAGTAATGAGCGAAGCAGGCGATAGCAATCCCCAACCGGGGAATACAAATAAGCCCAAAGCCGGTGATCGTCGCCGTGCCCGGGCGCTGGCAATGCAGGGGTTGTACCAGCGGCATTTCAGCAAAACCCCTATTTCGGATATTGAAGCCGAGTTCATGGTCGATAACGACATGAGCAAGGTGGATATCATGTATTTCCGGGACATTTTGAGGGGTGTGCACCGCGAGCAGGCGGAACTGGACAGCCTTGTGGAGCCTTTCCTGGATCGTCCTATGAAAGAAGTAGACGCGGTTGAGTTGGCTATCGTTCGTCTGGGTGCTTATGAGCTGAAGTACCGCATTGATGTGCCCTATAAAGTGGTGATCAACGAAGGTGTTGAAATGGCCAAACGTTTTGGCGGCACCGAAGGTCACAAGTTCGTGAACAGTATTCTGGACAAGCTCAGTCGCCGCTTGCGGCTGGCTGAAACCCGTCCACGCTGATTCATGGGCGAATTTGAGCTGATCCGTCAGTATTTTCAGCCGTTGGCTGATAACGCACGGCAAGGGCAGCTCATTCTTGGTCCCGGTGACGATTGCGCCATTCAGCGCGTCCCACCGGGGCAGGATTTAGTGTTTTCAGTGGACACTCTGGTCGAGGGTGTTCACTTCCCCCCGAATTACCCCCCTGAATACCTTGGCTGGCGGTCGTTAGCCGTCGCAGTCAGTGACTTGGCTGCAATGGGGGCCGACCCTGTCTGTTTTACACTCGCGCTCTCGTTGCCCTGTGCAGAGCCGGAATGGCTGGCTGGCTACTCCCGTGGCCTGGCTCGAGCAAGCGATGCGTTTGGTATCACGCTGGCTGGCGGAGACACCACGCGAGGCCCGCTAACATTGACGCTTCAAGTTCATGGTACAGTTCCGAAAGGGATGGCGCTGCGGCGTTCTGGCGCGTGTGTAGGCGATCTTGTGTGTGTGACCGGGCCGTTGGGTGACGCCGGTGCAGCTCTGGATTTTTTGGGGAGCCCGGACCCGACAGGTAATGAACAGGCCGTACTTGCGCGTTACCACTATCCCGAGCCCCGCTTGGCATTGGGCAAAGCGTTGGTTGGCAAAGCGTCTGCCGCCATTGATATTTCAGATGGGCTGCTCTCCGATTTACAGCATATTCTCGACGCGTCTGAAGTGGGGGCTGAGCTCGATGCAGACAAAGTTCCATTATCCAAGGCGTTGGTGGCGCTGAAAGGGCGGGAGGCGCTAACCTGTGCGTTAACCGCGGGCGACGATTACCAGTTATGTGTCACGATTGCGGATGAGCAGCTGGCGTTGATGGATTTGCATGTTCGTGAGCAGCTCATCACTATTGGCCGTATACAGGCTAAGCCCGGGCTAAACGTTGCCAATACAGCGCAAATTGGCTCTCGTCAGGGATTCGATCATTTTAGGAGGTCTGATTGACGGACAACAACGTGATGCAGGAGCCAGATAACGTAAAAGCCATACTGCCGCCGGGGTTTCTGCGCCATCCGGTGCATTTGCTGGCTTTCGGGTTTGGCAGTGGCGCTGCGCCTAAGGCGCCGGGCACCTGGGGAAGCCTTGCGGCAATTCCGTTATGGTACGGATTTGCGTGGATGCCGCCGGTGGCCTATTGGTTGGTTGTTTTGGCGGCATTTGTGATCGGCATCTGGCTGTGCGGCAAAACCGCCGAAGATTTGAAGGTTCACGACCACGGCGGCATCGTCTGGGACGAGTTCGTGGGCATGTGGATTGCGCTGGGACTGTTTCCGGACCAGGTGTATGGGGTGTTGATGGCATTTATGTTGTTCCGGCTGTTTGATGTGCTCAAGCCGTGGCCGATCAGTTGGCTGGATGCCCGTATGCCCGGTGGATTAGGTATTATGTTTGATGATGTCGTTGCAGGTTTTATGGCACTAGGGTGCCTTGCCGCCATTGACCATTGGATAATGCCGTTCATGGTGTGATGGGCATTGCATAGCAGTGAAACGGGATGCGTTGTTAGTGAACTTGTTCTTCAGGCAATAACTTAACGACGTGAAGAAAGCGCTTTAGCCCAATCTCGGCGCGTTCTTTTGAGGCGAAGGGGCCGCTGTCGAAGCCTTCGCGGGTGGTGAAGTACCATTTGCCCCCGACACAGAAGAAGCGGCTGCTCCGAAACGGAGGGGGGCTCTTCTCGCCGGCCCGCTGTTGAGTATCCATATATCCTCCTTCTGCTACGTTGGGGTTCGGGCGTCGATGTGTTTGGCGTATCCTGTTTAGAATTAGCTCAAATACAACCGAATTCAAATTTTTTCTCAAAAAGGATGTGTAAATGAGTATGTGTCACGTTGGTGGTTTTTACAAATTGGTGCTGGCTGTTTTGACGGTTGCGGTTGCAGGGTGCGCATCTTCCTTGGCCAGAATTGATACCTGGGAAGGCAGTTTGCCGGCCGCGACCGAGCCTGCCGTGCTCAAAGCACCTGGAACCATTCGGGTGACCGAGGTCAATGGCAAGGCCATGACCAACTTCCTTATGGACGATCTGGCGTTGGATTACGGCTTGCTGCCGGGCGGTAACGAAGTGGTGTTCACTTATAAGACCATTTGGGCAAAGTCGGGCATTGTTGAAGATGGCGAGTCCAAAGTTCATGTCATCGAAACAGCGCCGCAGGTGGTTCGTTTCGATGCTCAGCCGGGCACGGTTTATGAGTTTGCCGTCGATAAGCCAACCAGCCGTCGTGAAGCGGAAGCGTTTAGCGAAAACTTCTCCGCAACGATTGTGAGTGCCGGTGGTGACGAAGTAGCGGAAGCCAGCGTTTGGGAAGGCCGGACCGCAAGCCGTACGCCGGTGTTTGCCGGTGGAGAAGGCAACCATGACAGCGAAGCCGGCCATACGCTTGAGAAGATGAAGCGTTTGTGGGGAGAAGCGACAGACGAAGAGAAGAAAACCTTCCTTCGCTGGGCGTTCGAGTAACGCGCGTGTTGGCGCTAGCCGAGCGGGCTAGCGCCTAAAACGAAGAGGGCGCTTTTTTAGCAAGCCTTCAAGAAAACTGTAAATTTCGTTCGATAGGGTTCTTGGGTTTTCGCCCACTAGCTGATCCATGGCGGCTTCGCCCGCAGCTTCTGCCCGCGTTTCAATCGCATCAAGGCTGTCATGAACCAAACTTTCCAGGCTCTCACTATCGCGGACCACATCCGGGCACAGGGTGAAGGTGAGCGTTAGCGTTCCTTCATAGCTGACGGCAACTATCACCAGCCCCATGCTGTCGAACAGGGGCGCGGTGTTGTATTGCTGCACCAGCCTGGCGCCTTGCAGGTACACGGGGACTTGGGGCCCGGGTACGTTGGTAATCGGCAGGTTGAACAGCGGTTGGTAACTGCGGCCGACTCGAAGCTCTGAATAAAGCCGAGCGGACAGTGCCAGCAGTGTAGACGGCAGCAATTCGGTTAAGCGGTCGGCGGCGATGGCTTCCCGATAAGGTTCCGTTTTGACGGCATTATGATGGATGTAGCGGATCCGGAGTGCCGGGTCAGCCTCGTCGGTTGCTAGATTTAACAGCATCGCAGACATCTGGTTGCCGGTGGCGCGTCTTAAGCTGCTGGAGCGCACTGAAATTGGGGTCATTGCCACTAGCGGTGTGCTGGTTTTGGTGCCTTGGGTAATCAGATATCGGTTAAGAGTTTCCGCGCAGAGGCCAAGCACCACATCGTTCAGAGTGACATCGCCCAGTTGTGCTTTGATGGTTTTTAGCCGAGCCAAGTCTACGTTGGCAGAAACAATGGACCGATTGCCAGTGATCTGACGGTTGAACGGGCAATGCGGTGCGGTAAAGAGTGACCTCGGCAGCGGGAGTTTGTGAATTTGCTTTTGCACGATGCCGCGCGCGGCCGCCTCTGCGGTATTGAAGGCCAGTGACGCGAACTGCATCGGTGCCTTCAGCATATTGGCCCCGGCCTGCAGAAAGACCCGCTCTTCGGAGGGCTCGGTTCGGGGTTGCCAGGGGCTGGGCGGGTTAATGGCTTTGGGGGTTGGAGAATACTCCAGTAACTTGCCCATGATTTCCTCGCCGCTGAAGGCATCGATTGACGCGTGGTGTAGCTTAACGATCAGAGCGAAGCCGTCTTTGTCGCCATCCGGGGTGTCCAGTTTGAAACCGTCGACAAAGGTGATCTGCCAAAGGGGGCGGTCCCGTTTGAGAGGTTCTTCCAGAATCTTCGCGGCAAGGGCGTTGACGCAGGATTGTTTTCCGCGCTCGCCAAGAGAGACGTAAGCCAGATGGCGTTCGATGCTGAATTCGGTATCGTCTACCCAGTATGGGCGCCCGAGCCGAAGCGGGATCTCCTTGAGTTTCTGCCGAAACATCGGCGCAACGTGCAGCCGGCTGCAAATGTACTTGATGAATGTGGCGTAGGAGACGGGAGTTTCCAGGCTGCTGGCATCAAAAAGATAAACGCCTCCGATGTGCATCGGGGTGGTTTCTGATTCCAGGTACAGAAACGAGGCGTCCAGTTCCGACAGCTGGTGCATGCGAAGAGCTCCCTATAGCGAGTATGTAGCCGGGTCGCCGCAGTATAGCCTAGAACGCATGATACCTTGGTTGGCCGGAAGGCCTTGAATTTGAATGCTTTCCGGCCAGTATTCGATTCTCTATTCGTCAGCTTACGCGAGCGACGGCGGCTTCTGTCAGCAATTCCAGAGCTTCATGATAAGGCGATTCCGGCAAGCAGTTTAGCAGGTTGCGTGCGGTCGCAGCCTCCTCTCTCGCTTTGTTCATAGTGTATTCAATGGCGCCGGACGCTTTCACGATGCTGAGGACTTTGGGGAGGTCGTCCAGGCCACCTTTGCGAATGGCCTGGCGAATCAGTTGGCGCTCGTCCTCACTGCTGTTTTCCATCGCGTAGATGAGAGGTAGCGTGGTTTTGCCTTCGGCCAGGTCGTCGCCCACATTTTTGCCCATGGCTTCGGCATCGCCCTGATAATCCAGTACGTCATCGACCAGCTGGAACGCCAGGCCCAGATGTTTGCCGTAGTCTTTCAGTGCTGTTTCCTGTTCATTATTGGCTCCTGCAAGCAGGGCGCCTGTGTGGGAAGAGGCTTCGAACAGCATGGCGGTTTTGTTGTGGATGACGACCATGTACTGATCTTCCGTAAGATCAGGATTCTTCACGTTCATCAGCTGCATGACTTCACCTTCGGCGATAACCGCGGTGGCGTGGGACAGTACGTTCATAATAGGAAGGCTTTGCAGCTCGACCATCATCTCGAAGGCGCGGGCGTAGAGGAAATCACCTACCAGCACGCTGGGTGCGTTACCCCATTTTGCGTTGGCTGTACTGCGACCCCGGCGCATATCGGAGGTATCGACAACATCGTCGTGTAAAAGGGTGGCGGTGTGCAGGAATTCGATCACCGCAGCCAGCTTCAGGTGGTCATCCTTGCTGTAGCCTGCCGCCTGGCTGGAGAGTAGAACCAGCAATGGCCTCAAGCGCTTACCGCCGCTTTCGATGATGTATTGGGCGATTTTCTCGACCATCGGGACATCCGAGGCAAGCCGCTGGATAATAAGATCGTTCACGCGGCTGAAGTCTTCCGCTACGGTGTCGTGGATGCGCTGGGCTGTCATGGGGCTGATAAGTCCCTTACTGGTATGTTCGTTGAGTTTTCGGGCAGGACGCGGCAATGCTAGGTATTGCTGCGTAGAGTGTCAACTTGAGTCGTAAACTCCCTTGTATTGGTCGGCGGCTTTTCGTACAATCACGCGCCCAACTCATCCCAACCTGCGCTCCCTGCAATAGGGTTGCCGAAGCGCTTCCCTTAGAACCAGGCGGATAAGAGCAGGGATGGGTCAATCGCGGAGACAGAAAATGTACGCAGTTATTGTTAGCGGTGGTAAACAGCACCGTGTAAAAGAAGGCGAAACACTGAAGCTGGAAAAGCTCGAAGTTGAAACCGGCGGCTCTGTTGAGTTTGATCGTGTTCTGCTGGTAGCCAATGGCGACGACGTTAAAGTCGGTGCTCCAGTTGTTGATGGTGCTAAAGTGACTGCGGAAGTGGTTAGCCACGGTCGTCACGACAAGATCAACATCATCAAGTTCCGTCGTCGTAAGCATTCCATGAAGCGTCAGGGCCACCGTCAGTGGTTTACTGAAGTTAAGATCACGGGTATTCAGGGCTAAGCTCTGAACATTCCCCTTAAAGAAGGAGGCTGGTAATGGCTCATAAAAAGGCAGCAGGTAGTACCCGTAACGGTCGCGATTCCGAGTCGAAACGACTTGGTGTCAAGCGCTACGGCGGCGAGACTGTATCTGCAGGTAGCATCATCGTTCGTCAGCGCGGCACTCGTTTCCACGCTGGCAACAACGTAGGCCTTGGCAAGGACCATACCCTGTTCGCGAAAGCGGAAGGTCAGGTGAAGTTCGAAGTTAAAGGCCCGCAGAACCGCAAGTTCGTGAGCATCGTTCCGGCTGCGTAAGCAGCGGCGATCCGGTTCTGTCGAACCTTGGATTTCCTGATATGCTGATTTAATCAGTCCTCAGGTGAATCCGGAGCCCCGCAAAGCTTCCATGAGGCTGCGGGGCTTTTTAGTATATGCAAAGGCATTTGACGTATGAAATTTGTAGACGAAGCCACCATCATTGTTGAAGCGGGAAAAGGCGGCCATGGTTGCCTGAGTTTCCGGCGTGAAAAATACGTACCCAAGGGTGGTCCCGACGGCGGTGACGGCGGGGATGGCGGTTCCGTCTATCTGGTAGCAGACGGTAATCTGAATACCTTGATCGACTATCGTTTTCAGCGCAAACACAAAGCGCAGAATGGTCAACCGGGGGCAGGTCGGAACTGTACTGGTATCAAAGGCGATGATCTGGAGTTGCCGGTGCCGGTGGGCACAACGGTAGTGGATATGGACACCCATGAAGTTTTGGGTGATCTGACCAAAGAGGGGCAGCGCCTGAAGGTGGCTCAGGGTGGTTTTCATGGCCTTGGGAATACCCGCTTCAAGTCATCGGTCAATCGGGCGCCGCGTCAGACCACCAAAGGCTCTGACGGTGAGGCCCGGAATTTACGTCTGGAGCTGAAAGTACTGGCAGACGTTGGGTTGTTGGGGATGCCCAATGCGGGCAAGTCCACGTTTATCCGTTCGGTGTCAGCGGCGCAGCCAAAAGTGGCGGATTACCCGTTTACCACGTTGGTGCCGAACCTCGGTGTGGTCAGTGTTCAAGCCCATCAGAGCTTCGTTATTGCCGATATTCCCGGGTTGATCGAAGGGGCCGCGGAAGGCGCGGGCTTGGGCATTCGCTTCCTGAAGCATTTGGTACGTACCCGTTTGTTGTTGCACCTGGTGGATGTGGCACCTTACGACGGTTCTTCTCCGGTTCAGGCAGTTGAAGCCATTGCGCACGAATTGGAAAAGTTCAGCGAAACCCTGGCAAACCGCCCCCGTTGGTTGGTGCTCAATAAAGTCGATATGGTGCCCGAGGAAGATCGAGAGGCGCACTGTCAGGCGATTGTGGATGAACTCGGCTGGGAAGGGCCGGTGTTTGTTGTCTCTGCGCTTTCTGGTGAGGGTACGAAGCCTTTGGTTCAGGCGGTGATGCGCTGGATTGAAGAGCAGGCGGAAGAAGAAGCCGAGAATCCCGAAATTGCTGAGCAGGAAGCGGCTCGCCGTCGCCAGATGGATGATGAAGCGCGAGCTAAAATTGAGGCCGATCGCAATGCTCGTCGGGCGGCTCGTGAAGAAGACGACGATGACGACTTTGACGACGATGATGACGTCGAAGTGGTTTACGCTCCCGAATAACCCGCAAACCTGAAGAGATATTGCTGCTGTCATGAGTGAACGCATCCAGCTTAAGAAAGCCCGTCGATTGGTGGTAAAAATTGGCAGTGCTTTGTTGACCGATGACGGTAAAGGGCTGGATGTTGCTGCGCTGGGCCACTGGGTCGATCAGATTGCCGGGCTGATACGCAGCGGCGTCGAAGTTGTGGTGGTGTCGTCCGGCTCTGTGGCGGAAGGTATGAGCCGGCTGGGCTGGAGTGAGCGGCCGCAGCATTTGCACGAGCTGCAGGCGGCGGCTGCGGTGGGCCAGATGGGCTTGGTGCAAACCTGGGAGGCCCAGTTCAAACGCCACGACATTCATACAGCGCAAATTCTCCTCACCCACGACGACCTTTCCGACCGAAAGCGTTATCTGAATGGCCGCAGTACGCTGCGTACGCTTCTGGATTACGGCGTGGTGCCGATCGTTAACGAAAACGATACGGTGGTCACCGATGAAATCCGTTTCGGCGATAACGACACCTTGGGTGCATTGGTCGCGAATTTGGTTGAAGCGGATGGGCTCATTATTCTGACCGACCAGTTGGGTTTGTTCACCAAGGATCCCCGCAAGCACGAAGATGCCGAACTGGTAACCGAGCGTAAGGCGGAAGATCCCGAGTTGGATGCGATGGCGGGCGGTGGCGCCGGAGCGTTGGGGCGGGGTGGTATGCTGACCAAGTTGCGGGCGTCCCGGTTGGCGGCGCGTTCGGGTGCGTTTACGGTGATTGTGGGTGGTCGTATCGAGAATGCGATTGATCGTTTGCGGCAGGGCGATGTTATTGGCACCTTGCTGTTGCCGGAGCAGGGCAGGCTGGCGGCCCGGAAGCAGTGGATTGCCAGTCACTTGCAGACTCGCGGCACCTTGGCCCTGGATGATGGGGCGGTAAAGGTGTTACGCCAGGGTGGGCGTAGCTTGCTGCCGGTTGGCGTAAAAGCCGTAAGCGGACAGTTTCGTCGCGGTGAAATGGTTATGTGCGTCGATTTGGCCGGGCGTGAGATTGCTCGCGGGCTGGTTAATTACGATGCGGACGAGGCGGGTGTGATTGCTGGCCATTCCAGTGACCGTATTACCGAACTGCTGGGGTATGTGTCCGATGAGGAAATGATTCATCGGGATAACTTGGTGGTTGTGTAGCGCTACAGGGTGCGCTCCAGGTTTCAGGCATAAAAAAACCGGCTCGTTAGCCGGTTTTTTTATTTGATCGCAAAATCAGGCAGTTTTCAGGGCCTTGATTTTTGCGTTCACACGGCTCTTATGACGAGCAACTTTGTTCTTGGCGAAGATGCCTTTGTTGACCATGCTGTCCAGAACTGGCTGGGCTTCTTTCATGGCTGCCTGAGCTTCTTCGTAGTTGCCGGCCTTGATCTTGGCGTCAACTTTTTTCATGTAAGTACGTGCCATGGAACGCAGGCTGGCGTTGTGCTTGCGGTTTTTCTCGTTTTGACGAGCGCGCTTTTTGGCTTGCGGGGAATTTGCCACCGTAAAACTCCTGAATTCGTTGCTATAAATACGGAATATGTTTAGATCGCGGGCGCGCCATAACGAGCGCGTCGATATAAATGACGCGGAACTATGCCGCCGTAAGCTTGAAATGTCAAGGTTGTTGGCGTAGTAATCCCCGCGTACTGCAGGCCTGTGGTACACTCGCGCATCGCTGCACGGGGCATACTGCGGCGCCTAGGCCCGCCCTGTGGAATACCGAAACGCCGCTCAGGCCTGAACTCTGAAATTGGATTCTCGCAACATGCCCCCGGAACCGCAACCAGCACACGCGTCGTCGCCCCGAAAAGAGCCGCCTAAGCCGCCCGGTTTATTGCGTTCGTCCGGCGTGGTGGGTGTTATGACCATGCTGTCTCGGGTGCTGGGTTTGGTTCGGGACATGGTTATTGCACGTTATTTTGGTGCCGGAACCGCGGCGGATGCCTTCTTTGTAGCCTTTAAAATTCCGAATTTTCTGCGCCGGCTGTTTGCAGAAGGGGCCTTCTCCCAGGCATTTGTGCCGGTGTTGTCGTCCTATCGCCAAAAGGGCGACGTTTCTGAGGTGAAGCGGCTGGTTGATGCAGTGGCTGGCTCCCTGGGTCTGGTGCTTTTGGCGGTCACGTTGGTGGCCATGCTGGGTGCACCGGTGCTGACCGCTGTCTTTGCCCCCGGGTTTCTTGAGGATGATACGAAGTTTGCGCTGGCCAGCGATATGCTGCGCATTACCTTTCCCTATCTTCTGCTGATCTCGCTTACCGCGTTCGCGGGCGGAATACTTAACAGTTACGACCGATTCGCAGTGCCGGCATTCACGCCGGTACTGCTTAATCTGGCGATGATCGCGGCGGCCGTTTTCCTTACGCCGCTGATGAGCGAACCGGTTATGGCGCTCGCCTGGGGCGTTTTTATTGCCGGAGCGCTGCAGTTGTTTTTCCAACTGCCGTTTCTGATGCGGCTTGGCTTGATGCCGCGGCCGCGGGTGGATTATCGCCATGACGGGGTAAGCCGGATCTTGAAATTGATGATGCCGGCTCTGTTCGGGGTGTCGGTGAGTCAGATCAACCTGTTGTTGGATACGGTGCTGGCATCGTTCCTGCAAACCGGCAGCGTGTCCTGGTTGTACTATTCCGATCGTTTGTCGGAATTGCCTTTGGGTGTGTTTGGCATTGCCATCGCAACGGTGATTTTGCCCAGCCTGTCCCGCAAGCATGCGGCGGAATCAAAAGATCAGTTCGCCGCCACACTGGATTGGGCCGTTAGGGCGGTTTTGTTAATCGGTGTGCCGGCAGCGTTGGCGCTGGCGCTGTTAGCGGAGCCTTTGATTGCCACGTTGTTCCATTACGGTGAAGTGACCGATCGGGATGTGGCGATGTCAGCCCAAAGTTTGCGAGCCTACTCAGCCGGGTTGTTAGCGTTTATGTTGATCAAAGTGCTGGCTCCGGGCTTTTTCGCCCGTCAGGACACCAAAACCCCGGTGAAAATTGGCATCATCGCGATGGTGGCCAACATGGCGTTTAATCTGGCGTTGATCGTACCTCTGGCTCATGCCGGGCTGGCGTTGGCTACGTCTATGTCTGCTTGGCTAAACGGTTATCTTTTGTGGCGCGGTTTGCGCAAAGACGGTGTTTGGGAAAGTCAGCCGGGATGGCCTAAGTTTCTGATTCAACTGATGGTGGCGAACAGTGCGCTGGCTGCTGTGGTTATTTGGTTGAATGCGCCGGTGGCCGATTGGCTGGCCTCTGGCGGGCTGCAAAGAACGGCTGATATGGCCGTGCTCGTGGCGGCCGGTGTGGCGGCGTATTTCGTGACATTGCTGCTGTGTGGCGTGCGTCTGAGTCAGTTCCGGCAGAGGTAAGCGTCTTCACGATTTTTACCATACTCGCGACTGGGGTATAATCGCGCGTTTTCTCACCAGTGCATATTCCGTAGGTGTGTGCACCCAAAGCCAGCTGGCAAGTAAAGGTTCGCAGTAGATGCGTCTGATCCGAGGCCTCACCAATCTTAAGCGTTTGTCCGCATCAGCGGACTCGCCGCTCGCGAGTGGCTGCGTTGCAACCATCGGTAACTTTGATGGCGTTCATCTGGGCCACAAAACAATTATCGAGCAGGTGCGGCAAAAAGCGCTGGAGTTGGGTGTTCCGTCGGTGGTGATGTTTTTCGAGCCTCAGCCTCGGGAGTTTTTCCAAGGCAGTGACGCGCCGCCCCGGCTGATGCCATTCCGGCAGAAATTCGAAGCGCTGTTGGCGGAAGGCATCGACATTGTGCTGTGCATCCGTTTCGATGACACCTTCCGCAGCTTCTCGGCTATGGAATTCATCGAAAACGTGCTGATTCACGGTTTGGCGGTTCGCCATTTGGTGGTGGGGGATGATTTCCGTTTCGGCTGTGATCGGGCAGGCGACTTCCGTCTGCTGGAACAAGTGGGGCGGGAGCACGACTTCACCGTTGAGAATACCCGCACGGTCACCGTGGACGGTGAGCGTGTCAGCAGCACCCGGGTTCGCAAGGTTTTGAATGTGAACGGGCTTGAGGACGCGGAGCGGCTTTTGGGGCACCCTTACCGGATTCACGGCCGGGTGGTGTATGGCCGGCAGCTCGGTCGCCAGCTGGGCGCGCCTACGGCTAACATCTTGTTGAGTCGCATGCCCGCATTGCGTGGCGTTTATGTGGTTCGCGCCCACCTTGAGACGGGCGAATGGCAAGATGGCATTGCAAATATTGGCCTTCGACCCACGGTGGACGGCAAACGGCCGGCGCTGGAAGTGCACCTGTTCGACTTTGCTGGCACACTCTACGGCCAGCATTTGAATGTGGTGTTCCGCCATGGCCTGCGGGACGAAGTGAAATTCGATTCTGTTGATGAGTTGCGGCAACAGATCGCCCGGGATTTCGAGCATGCCCGGGCCTGGCTGGCGGACAACCCCGCCCGGCCCAATAACTGATTTAACTGACCAACCAGAGAGTGCGCACACAAACATGAGCGACTACAAGCATACCCTGAATCTGCCGGAAACCGCCTTTCCGATGCGCGGTAACCTGGCCAAGCGTGAGCCGGATATGCTCAAGCGCTGGCAGGATCTCGATGTCTACGGCAACCTGCGCAAGCAGCGCGAAGGCCGGGAAAAGTTCATCCTGCACGATGGCCCTCCTTATGCGAACGGCAGCATTCATATCGGGCATGCGGTCAACAAAATTCTGAAAGACATGATCGTGAAATCCCGTAGCTTCATGGGATACGATGCGCCCTACGTGCCGGGCTGGGACTGCCACGGTCTGCCCATTGAGCACAAGGTCGAGCAGGAAATCGGCAAAGCCGGCGTGAAGGTGGATTACAAAACCTTCCGTCAGGCCTGTCGCGACTACGCGGCGAAGCAGATCGACGGCCAGAAAGCCGACTTCATCCGTTTGGGTGTGATGGGTGAGTGGGATAAACCCTACCTGACCATGGACCCGAAAGTAGAAGCGGGCATCGTACGAGCGCTTGGCAAGATCGTGGCCAAAGGTCATCTGGTTCGTGGCTTCAAACCGGTTTACTGGAGTGTGGTTGGTCAGTCCGCACTGGCGGAAGCCGAGGTTGAGTATCAGGACAAAACCTCTACCCAGATTGACGTGCGCTTTACCGCGGTTGATCAGGCGGCTGTGCTCAAGCTGTTTGGGACCGACGAAGGTGAAGGTGACGTTTCGGTGGTTATCTGGACCACCACTCCGTGGACCATTCCGGCCAACCAGGCGGTTTCTCTGGGTGCTGATCTGGAGTACGCCTTGGTTCAGGTAGATACCGGCAACGGCCCGGAGCGGATGATTTTGGCTACCGATATGGTTGCAGGCATCATGGCGCGTTGGGGGGTGGAAGATTTCCGCGTGCTGGCCAATGTCACCGGTTCCGCGCTTGAGCATCAGTTGCTGCAGCATCCGATTTACGACAAGCAGGTACCTGCGATCCTTGGCGATCACGTTTCTCTGGATGCTGGTACCGGTGCCGTACATACCGCGCCCGACCACGGCATGGAAGACTTTGAAGTGGGCAAAGCCTACGGCATCGAAACCATCAATCTGGTCAAAGCCGACGGTACCTATACCGATGCCGCAGGCGAGTTTGCCGGTATTCACGTGTACAAAGCCGATGAGCCGGTCAGCTCTGCACTGGAGCGTGAAGGCACATTGGTGCGTGCCGAGAAGTTCCGCCACAGCTACCCGCACTGCTGGCGTACCAAAACCCCGCTGATCTACCGTGCAACGCCGCAATGGTTCATCAGCATGGACAAGCTCAACCTGCGCGACGATGCGTTGGAAGCCATCAAAGGTATCCGTTGGGTGCCGGGCTGGGGCCAGAACCGTATTGAAGCCATGTTCCAGCAGAGCCCGGACTGGTGTATCTCCCGTCAGCGCACTTGGGGCGTGCCGATCACCTTGTTCATTCACAAGGAAACGCAGGACCTGCACCCGAACACCCAGGAACTGATCGAAAAAGTCGCGCAAGCGGTTGAAGCCGGTGGTATCGACGCGTGGTACGACATCGACCAAAACGAATTGCTGGGTGACGATGCAGGCCAGTACGATAAGGTGCTCGATACTTTGGACGTCTGGTTTGATTCCGGTGTGACCCACGAATCCGTGCTGCGCGCACGGGAAGAACTGGGGCAGTTCCCGGCGGATCTTTATCTGGAAGGCTCGGACCAGCACCGAGGCTGGTTCCAGTCTTCCCTGAAAACGTCCATCGCGATGAACGGCGTAGCGCCCTACAAGCAGGTGCTGACCCACGGCTTCACCGTGGACGCCAAAGGCTACAAGATGTCTAAATCGATGGGCAACGTGATCGCGCCGCAAGAAGTGATGAACGAATTGGGGGCTGACATCCTGCGATTGTGGGTATCGGCCACCGATTACAGCGGTGAAATGTCCGTTTCCAAAGACATTCTGCGCCAGACTGCAGACGGTTACCGCCGTATCCGGAACACCGCCCGTTTCCTGCTCAGCAACCTGAACGGTTTCGAGCCGGCGCAGCACATGGTGGCGCCGGAAGACATGATCGCCCTTGACCGCTGGATGGTGGATCGCGCCCTGCAGCTGCAAAACGAGCTGCAAGAAGACTACGAAAACTACGCCTTCCTGCGTATCTACCAGAAGGTGTACAGCTTCTGTGAAGCAACATTGGGCGGTTTCTATCTGGATATCATCAAAGATCGCCAGTACACCACTCAGGCCGATAGCCTGGCGCGCCGTTCGTGCCAGACTGCGCTTTACCACGTGGCGGAAGCGCTGGTGCGCTGGATTGCACCAATCCTCAGCTTTACCGCTGACGAGATCTGGCAGCACTTGCCCGGTAAGCGTGGCGAAACCGTGTTCTACGAAACCTGGTATGAAGGTTTGACGGCGCTGCCGGAAGACGCAGAGCTGGGCCGCGACTACTGGCGTGAAATCTACAGCGTGAAAGAAGCGGTCAACAAATGCCTGGAAGACGTTCGTGCCCGCGGTGACATCAAAGGTTCTTTGAGTGCCGAAGTGACCTTGTATTGCGAAGGCAGCTTGGCCGAACGCCTGAACTTCCTGGGTGAAGAGCTGCGCTTTGTGCTGATCACCTCCGAAGCCACTGTAAAACCGGTCAGCGAAGCGGAAGGCGCTGAGCAAACCAGCCACGAAGGCTTGCTGGTGAAAGTGACTCCGGCTACTCACGACAAGTGCGAGCGCTGCTGGCACCACCGTGAAGACGTTGGCCAGAACGACAAATATGCAGACCTTTGTGGCCGCTGTGTCAGTAACGTGGAAGGCCCGGGCGAAACCCGCGCCTACGCTTGATGGACGCTGCAATGGTTGATGAGCGAGAAGGCAGCAAGCTGAAGTGGTTATGGCTGGCCGTGTTGGTGATCGCGGTGGATTTGGGTACCAAGTACCTGGCCACCGCCATGCTGACCTACGGCAACCCGGTTCCTGTGATCCCCAGCTTTAACTTAACGCTGCTGCACAACACGGGCGCGGCGTTCAGTTTTCTGGCCGAGGCCGCTGGTTGGCAGCGTTGGTTTTTCGTCACCTTGGCCTTGGTGGTCAGTGTGGTTTTGACGGGTTGGCTGAAAAAACTTAAAGCCAACGAAACTTGGACTGCCATCGCCATCGTGCTGATTTTGGGCGGCGCCATCGGCAACGTGTACGACCGTGTCGTTCACGGTTACGTGGTCGATTTTCTGCACTTTTACTGGCAGGACTGGCATTTCCCCGCTTTCAATCTGGCTGACACCGCCATCACCATTGGCGCAGCTATGATGGTAATTGATGCATTCCGCAAACCCGCTGGAGACAGCAGGGATGCCGACAGGAGTAACTGATCCTATGAACGACCTGCCAATCGACAAAGGTACCCGGGTAACCCTGCATTTCGCCCTTAAGTTTGAAGATGGCGAAATTGTGGATTCCACCTTTGATAAAGAACCGGCCAAATTGGAAATCGGCGACGAAAACCTGCCGGAGAATTTCGAAGCTTATCTGCTGGGCCTGAAGGCCGGGGACCGCAAAACGTTCGAAGTGCCACCCGAAAAAGCCTTCGGCCAGCACAACCCGAGCAACCTGCAAACCTTCAAACGCCACGAATTCAGTGCGGATATGGTGCTGGAGAAAGGGGTGGTTATTTCCTTCGCCGATGCTCGACAGCAGGAACTGCCCGGTGTGATTAGCCGAGTGGAAGGTGATGAAGTGGAAGTCGACTTCAACCACCCGCTGGCAGGGCGTACACTGAGCTTTGAAGTACAGATCATCGATGTGGAGCCCGCCGGGCAAACACACTGAAGGGCGAAGATATGCAAATCCGATTAGCAAACCCCCGTGGCTTCTGCGCCGGTGTAGACCGTGCCATAGAAATCGTAAACCGCGCGCTCGACGTCTTCGGTGCGCCCATCTACGTGCGCCACGAAGTCGTCCACAATAAGTTTGTGGTTGATAACCTGCGCAATCGGGGCGCTGTGTTTGTTGACGAATTGCACGAAGTGCCTGATGACACCTTGGTGATCTTCAGCGCCCACGGCGTATCCCAGGCTGTTCAAAACGAAGCAGCTCGCCGTGGCCTCAAAGTTTTCGATGCCACCTGCCCGCTGGTCACTAAAGTGCACATGGAAGTCATGCGCAACAGCCGCGACGGCCGTGAATGCATCTTGATTGGCCACCACGGCCACCCGGAAGTTGAAGGCACCATGGGCCAGTACGACCACAGCAACGGCGGGAACATCTACCTGGTTGAAGACGAAGGCGATGTTGAAAAGCTCGAAGTGAAAGACCCCGAGCGTTTGGCCTACGTGACCCAAACCACGCTCTCCATGGACGACACCGCCCGGGTGATCGACGCTCTGCGCGCCAAATTCCCGAAAATCGAAGGCCCGCGCAAAGACGACATCTGCTACGCCACCCAGAACCGGCAGGATGCCGTGAAACAACTGGCCGGCGACTGCGATCTGATGCTGGTAGTGGGCTCCCCGAACAGCTCCAACTCCAACCGCCTGCGCGAGCTGGCGGAGCGTATGGGCACCCCGGCTTTCCTGATTGATGAAGCATCGCAAATCGACAAGCAGTGGCTGGAAGGTAAGACTGCGGTGGGTGTGACCGCGGGGGCCTCCGCGCCTGAAGTGCTGGTGGCGGATGTGATTAACCGCTTGAAGGAACTGGGTGGGGAAGACCCTCAGGAGATTGCCGGACGGGAGGAGAATATTGTGTTTTCTATGCCTAAGGAGTTGCGGATTGATGCGGTGAATGTGGGATAGTGCCAATAAGTGCTAACAAGATCCTCGGTCTGCCCAGACAATAAAAAAGCGTGATTACGGTCACGCTTTTTTATTGTCTGGCTACCGCTCACGCCCGGTTTATCACCGTTTGTCGTTTAGCGGTAGGTGTTCTTTACAGAGTTTCGTAAGCTGAAATTGAGATAATAAGAGGTTTGATCTATGCGTGTCCGGAGTGACGGCGGTTTTACGTTGGTTGAGTTGGTAATCACTGTTGCAGTGATCGCAATCGTTGCAACGATTGCCATACCTGCGATGAGCGATATGGTTACCCGAAATCGCACTACAGGGGCTTTCAACGAACTCAAAGGGTTGGTTGCGTATGCGCGCAGCGAATCAGTTAAAAACGTGGGAGAGTCCGTGCTGCTTTGTGCATCAAACGATGGTGCTGGCTGCACGAACAATGCCGATTGGAGCGTGGGGTGGCTTGTTGTTCGAGACTCCAACGGCAATGGAGCATTCGACAGCGGCGAGCCCTTGTTAAAGGTCATTGGCCCTTTGCCAAACGGGATAAACCTTAGTGTTAAAACCGGCAATAGTACGCAGTTTAATTCTATATCTGTTGCAATTTCAGGTGATGGAGCTCCCGCTGGTGGTAACCCGATAACGTTCAAATTATGCGATGCATTTGGGGCGAGTGAAGCCCGTGGGCTTATCGTATCGGTGTCCGGTCAGGTGCGGGATGCAGCGCGGGATAGTAGTGGGAATCGTGAAGATCATAGAGGAGTCGATTTTCAGTGTTAAAACAACGGCTCGAGAACAGCGCTATGACGAAACGGAAGGAGAATAAGGTGACATTCTCGAACAGACAGCGCGGAATGACCTTGATAGAGATCTTGGTGACGGTACTTGTACTGGCTGTTGGCTTGCTGGGTATGGCCAGTTTGACGGTGGGCAGTCTCAAAAACAACCAAGGCGCATTTTTACGGACGCAAGCAACAATTCTTGCCTACGATATGGCTGACCGTATGAGAGCGAACTCTGCGGAAGCTATTGCGGGAAGCTATGACGGGTTGAAAACGAAAACAGCGAGTGCAGCAACTTGTGGTACATCTGGTTGCACAGAGAGCCAGCGGGTTGCTGCGGATGTTTTTGAGTGGAAGCAGCAAGTCGAAGGGGTTAATGGAAGCATGGCAATGTTGCCCGGAGGGGAAGGCGAAATATCAGGCGGCGGTGGTGCGACAACCGCAGGAAATGCTTTCACGATAACAATCACTTGGAAGGAAGACCGTTGGAGCGAAGCTGATAGTTCAGTTACCACGCAAGACCAGCAGACCGTTATTGGATTCACCCTATGAATACGTTCCGTAGAAACAGCGTGACAGTGCTAAGAAATTTTTCAAGAAAACGACAATCAGGGTTGTCGTTGGTTGAGCTGATGATTGCTCTCGCTCTGAGCGCAACTCTTATCCTTGGTATTTTCACGATTTACATGGATACATCCCAAACGACGAGGGTAGGCGAATCCTTGGCGCGAGTACAGGAATCCGGGCGTATCGGTTTAGAAATAATGTCCAAAGAAATTCGGTTGGCAGGTTATCAGGGCTGCTCGGATACTTACACGGTGCCGATACGCGTTATTGCCAATAATCCTCCGGCATCTTTAACCCCAGAGACGAGAATGTATGACGTAGGGCTCAGAGGTTGGCAGGTTACTGCTGCAACTCAAACGACTTGGGATGCAGGTTCTGATTTCGAAGATGTGGGGATTATCGAAGACGAAGCTCTACCCGGTAGTGATGTTTTAATGGTCCAGCGAGCGCGGCAGCTGAGTGCCGAAATCGAGCCAGGAAGCACCTCAACTAAAGTGAATATCACGGATCCGGATGGTCTATTTGGATCGGGCGCGCGATTTAGATCGGGATCTTTGTTGATGATCGCGGATTGTGAAAATGTCGATATATTCAGGTTGAGTGAGGATCCTACCGGTACTCCTGTTGAGCTAAAGCATGCAGGGTCTACTAATACGAATGGCCAGCTATCGGTTGTTTATGCCGCTGACGAAGATGCCGCTCTATATTCTTTGGAGAGCACAGTTTTCTTTGTCGCAGATACGGGTCGTGTTGACGGTCAGGGTAACAGCATCTCTGCGCTATATCGGGCGACAAACAACTTCCCGAACAGTGCAACACCGAGCTTTCAGCGTGAAGAACTCGTCGAAGGCGTTGAAGCGATGAAAATACAATACGGCATTAGAACCAGTGCAAACAACAACACGATTAATTATGTCGATGCATCGGCGGTTGGAGCTAATGATTGGCGAGATGTTGTTGTTGTTCGGGTTGGCTTGCTGGTGAGTGCTTCGGGCAGCGCACTTGGACAGAATGATACGCAAACCTACCAGTTGCCTGGAACAGTGTTTGTAGCAAGTAGTCCGGGCACAGGGGAGCAGTTGCATGCGGCGGATAGGCGGCTTCGGAAAACCTTCGTAAGCACGATTGATATTCGTAACCGGCGTTGTGGTGAGTTCAAACAGTTGGGGGCCACGGGGCAGTGGGAGTGGGAATCAGCAGATGAAAACGGTGGAGATGGTGACCCATGCAATTAATAAATAGCGATGTTCGTTCGCACGCTCGCGATAGGTCCGCTTTAGTCATGGCTGGAAGTTCACGAGAGCACGGTGCAGCACTGATTATCAGTTTGGTGATATTGGTGGTCATTACGGTCATTGGGATTGGCAGTATGAACTCGTCGATTCTTCAAGAGCGTATGTCTGCGAACGCTCAAAATGCACGCCAAGCGTTTTTCTCAGCCGAAGCGGCGAACCAGGACTTGTTTCGGAAGTTGGAGCCTATGGACTCCAGTTCAGCTGAATGGAAAAGAGCCTTGGATGCGCAGGATGCAGGGATTCTCGTAGCGGGGCCAACAAAGAGCTATGGGGGCGGTGCTTCAGGGAGCGTTGCAACGTCAGAAGTCCGTTATCTCGGCGAGGCCCAGCCACTCAACTATTCGATGGGCGAAGATATAGAGACGTATCGTCATCGGTTCGAGATTATCGGAGATGCGACTGTAACGGGCACTGGAGCAACAGATACCGTGTTTCGTGGTGTGCAGGCTGTCTTTTACTAAAAGTGTTCTAGTCGAATATTTGTTCAGGAGTGAGCTTATGAAATATTTAACAAAAGCTATAGCGCTTGCATGTACCGTCGCGATGCCAATGTCTTGGGCGCAAGAAGCGCCTTCTGCGTTTCAGTATGGAAAGATGACAATGATTGAGGACGCTGTGGAGTCGCCGAGTGTGACCGTTGTTCACTCGGACACCTCTGGGGTGGTAGAAGTTCGCTTCCAAGAGTGTGAAGGCTGCAGTTTTAAAAGCCTTCTCCCGTCGAAGGAGATAAGTTTTGGTGTTGGTGATGGCTCGCTGTCAGCGGCTATGGCCGCAAAAAAATATAAGAATAGCGCCGGAACGGTTTTCTTTGACACTACAACGTCAATGGTGAACCGAGTTCAGTACTTTCAAGCCCAAAAAGGGGGTGAGAAATGAGATCAAATAAAAATAAGTGCACATCTTTTTTAAGCGGATTTATTCTGGCTCTAGGCTCAACAGTTACGTCCGCGGATGATACAGAGATATTTTTTAATACTCAGACATCCACTAGTATTCGGCCGAATTTGCTATTTATACTGGATAATTCTGGCAGTATGAGAACGGAAGTGGAAATTGAAGTTCCCGCTACTGATTATGATTCCGAAAAAACTTACTCGGGTGATTACAAATCCGACAGGATGTATTTCAAAAAATCTAAAGATGGCGAATATGATGACGACGATGAAGATTCTTTCCCCATTGCCAATCTAAAGTGCGAGGATGTTAAAAGTCGTCATAAGAATGGTGTCGGTGAGTTCAAAAGTCATCGAATGGCTTATAAGAATAATAAAGGAAAATGGAAGCCTGTAAAAAAGAATAAAGTTGGTAATCGAGACGTACATTGTGAAAGTGATGGGGCAGTAGAAGGGCTCGATAGTTGGAGTGATATAAAAATATTTGATTATGCTTTTGGTAATTATCTTAACTGGGGGGGCGGTGAGAAAAAAACAGTTAAAAAGTCGCGTTTAGAAATAATGCAGGAAGTTGCTGGCAGTCTCGCAGATAGCACATCAGGCGTAAATATCGGTCTGATGGCCTTTAACCAGAGTCAGCCAAGTGATGGTGGACGAGTTCTAAATGGCGTAGAGGATGTTAAAACAAATGCGGGCACTTTTAAACAAAAAGTTAATGCTTTAAGGGCAAGCGGTAATACCCCGCTGTCGGAAACAATGTTTGAAGCTATGTATTACTACCAGGGAGGTAAGCCGTTTGCCGATAGAAATCCACCGTCGGATGTTCTTGACCTAAACGGTAACTATATATCACCCATTGAGTATGAGTGTCAGTCTAATAATATAATACTTTTGAGTGATGGTGCGCCGACTTCAGATACGACATATAACAATAAGATAGGGACAGTCGTTGGATCTAGATGCAGTGGAAATTGTCTTGATGAACTTGCGGGACATATGAAAAATAAAGATATGTCGTCAGGTTTCGCGGGTGATCAGGTTGTTACAACATACACGGTAGGGTTTGCGATTGACCATAGTTTGCTGGCAAGCACGGCAAAATCTGGTGGGGGGCAGTATTATATAGCAAATGATGCGGAGGAGTTAGCGGACGCCTTTGATGATATTGTAAGAAGTGTTCTTGATACAAGCAGTACTTTCGTAGCGCCTGGTGTAGCCGTTAACTCTTTTAATCGGCTTTCACATTTGAACGCGCTCTATTATTCGGTCTTTGAGCCGGAAACGCGTCCTCTCTGGCAAGGAAACCTGAAACGCTACAAGATTAACGATGATGGTGAAATTGTAGACGTTAAAGGTAATGCAGCCGTTGACTCTGCAACAGGATTTTTCAAAGATACAGCGCAAAGCTGGTGGGCGACTGCAGCAGATGGGAAGGCCGTCACTGCTGGAGGAGCACGCTCTCAGTTGCCAGACGTCGTGAATAATCGGCAGGTGTTTACGTCTATCTCTGGGGCTGCTTTAACTGCTATATCGACAGCAGAGAAAGGGACGTTAACTAAATCGCTATTTGGTGATCCAAATATGAGTGATTCGGATCATGAGAATTTGATCCGTTGGACTCGTGGTGAGGATGTTAATGATGAGGATGGGGATGGCCAAACTACAGATGCCCGCAAGTTTCTTGCGGACCCACTTCACTCGGAACCAAAGTTAATTGTTTATGGAGGCACTGAGAGCGCCCCGGATACGACAGTGTTTTTTGGGGATAACCAGGGCTATATCCATGCTGTTGATGGCGAGACAGGTCAATCCTATTTTGCGTTTATGCCTAAAGAACTTCTCGGCAATCAAAAAACTTTGATGGAAAACAGAAAAAGTGAAGGTTCGCGAGTCTACGGCATGGATGGCTCGATCGTAAGCTGGGTCGGCGCATCGGGTCCTAGCGAACATGTTTACTTGTATTCAGGTATGCGCAGAGGCGGACGAAATTACTACGCATTGGATGCGACCGACAGGAATGCGCCTAAGTTCAAGTGGAGCATTTTGGGTGGCTCAGGTGATTTCCAAGAACTAGGGCAAACCTGGTCGACTCCAGTGAAGAGCAAAGTAAATATAGGTGGCACGGCTAAAGACGTATTATTCTTTGCTGGAGGGTATGACCCCAATCAGGATGACGTAAGCACACGAACAGAAGACTCTATGGGGCGTGCGCTCTATATTGTCGATGCCAAGACAGGCAGTCGATTGTGGTGGGCCGGACCTAAAGGTTCGGGGGCAGACCTGGAGTTGGATGAGCTGAAGTACAGCATACCTGCTAGCCCGAAAGTTCTGGATATGGACGGAGATCACCTTGCAGACCAAGTGTATGTTGGTGATATGGGCGGTCAGGTTTGGCGTTTTGATTTGAATAATGGGAAAGCCGCGAGTGACTTTGCTCATGGCGGGCGCATAGCCGACTTTGCGGGTAGTGAAGTTGCGAATGCTCGCCGCTTTTACCACACCCCAGATCTTTCTATGAGCCAGTATTGGGGTAAGCGATACCTTAATTTGATGATTGGTTCGGGGTATCAAGCGCATCCCTTGAACAAGGTGATAGACGATCGTGTGTATATGATCCGCATGCCGAACCTTTACGACGCGCCGGTTGACCCAGGTACGGGCACCGTCAAGTACACCGCAATAACAGAAACGGATTTGCTGGATATTACGGATAATGCTATCGGCCAGGGTACTGACACAGAAAAGCTTGTTGCCGAGAAAGCGTTGTCGACCAAGAGCGGGTGGATGCTACAGCTCGAAAATGTTGGGGAAAAGATGCTTTCTTCAAGCCTGGTGGTTGATGGGGTGGCTACAGTCACAACTTATCAGCCTGCCCCCTCACTTTCGGCATGCGCACCTTCGACAGGCCGCTCACGGTTGTATTCGGTTAATCTGCGTGACGGAACGCCGGTAAGAAACTACGATGAAATAGGTACGGATACGGAGCTTACCAAGGGTGATCGGAGTAAGGATATATTAGATCCAGGGCTTCCCCCTACGCCAAAGTTGTTGCGGACCCCTAAAGACCCGTTCATTTGTGTTGGTACGCATTGCTTTAAGGTTGATAAGATTAACTCTTTGACCCAGACCTATTGGAGGGAGATTGAGTGATCAACCGTAAGCAAATTGGCTTTACTTTGATCGAGCTTATGATTGTGGTAGCCATTGTCGGCATTCTTGCCGCAGTGGCCTATCCATCCTATCAGGAGCATGTGAAGTCTTCTCGTCGAGCTGAGGCACAGTCAGCGCTGATGGGGTTGGCCTCCGCAATGGAGCGGCATTTTACGGCAAATAATACCTATAAAGGTGCAGGGGCTGGCGGGGACACCGGTGCTCCTAGCATCTATTATGATCAGGTGCCAAATAGCGGTGGGACCGCATACTATAATTTGACGATTACGAGTGCTTCAGACACGGCCTTTTTGGTGACGGCAACCCCGGTGAATGCACAGGCCGGGGATGGTTTCCTCGACCTGAATAATCAGGGTGTTAGGCGCTGGGACCGAGATAATGGAGGTAGTATTGGTACTGGCGAGAATACCTGGAAAAAATAGTGGGTATTCCTTGGGGTTAGCACTGAATCAGTGCCCCCCAAGATAGCCGTATTTTATTGTCTCTATCATGGTCATGCACTGCGCGGAACCGACCGCCACGATTGATGGTGAGGAAGGTCATTGGCTGGTTGGAGTTCTGCGTTGGGCATGCGACTAATGAGCCGCTGGCTCCATGAATGAGGCCGCTTGGGTTAAATGTTAGGTAGCCCCGTCCTCCTGTTCTGGATCTTATGTGATATCTAGGAGTGGGCGGAATTAGCTTCCAGATAATATCATCGTCTGGCCTCAGGTCTTTGTTTCTATCTGGAAATATGGCCGCAGGATTTGTCCAGTCGTCTATACATCTGTTTTCTGAAGATAGGGGGCATATAGTTACGAGGCGCCCTGTATGAACCGCTTGCGCCCGGGCAAATGAAAAAGCGCTATTATAAGTTGTTATTAGTTCTCGTTGCCTTGCGTTAGTCACTTCTCGATCCAGCGCGGGAACTGCGATGCTAAAGCTGATTGCAAGGATGACCAGCGTAATTAGCAGCTCAACAAGAGTTAAGCCTTTGTTGTAATAGGTATTCATTATGCCTCCTTGGCGTCATATAGCTTTCGTCCTGAAAGCCAGATACGATTATCTACTCCATCCCCAACTTCTTCAACCGATACCGCATCGCTCGAAAACTGATCCCCAACCTTTTAGCCGCCGCCGTCTTGTTCCATCGAGTAGCTTCAAGTGCCTTTTCAATGGCCTGCCGCTCGATCGTCTCAAGATAATCTTCCAGATCAATTTCCCCTTCCGGCACTAAATCCGAAATTCCTTCGCCGCCATTGCTGGGTCCGCGCGCGGCACTACCGTGTGCCACACTGCCACCAAGATGCAGGTCCTCCGCATCAATGCGATCCTCATCACACAGCGTAAACGCCCTCTCAAGAATGTTCTCAAGCTCCCGCACGTTGCCCGGGAAATCGTAGCTTTTCAGCCGGTTGATCGCTGCTGTGGTGAGGGTGGCTGGCTCGCACTCGTACTCTCCGGCAATGCGTTCAAGTATGCGCTCGGCCAGCAAGGGGATGTCGTCTCGTCGTTCGCGAAGGGCCGGTACGGCCAGTTCGATCACGTTGATGCGGTAAAACAGGTCTTGGCGAAAGTCTCCGGACAGCACCAATTCAGGTAGGTTCTTGTGAGTGGCGCTCAGCACGCGAATGTCTACCGGGATCTCTTTGGTATCGCCAACGGGCCGCACGGCTTTTTCTTGAATAGCACGCAGCAGTTTTACCTGCATGGCGAGGGGTAAATCGGCCACTTCGTCCAAAAACAGGGTGCCGCCATCAGCACTGCGGAACAGACCGTCTTTATTCTCTACGGCGCCGGTGAAGCTGCCTTTTCTATGCCCGAAGAATTCGCTTTCCATCAGCTCTGAGGGAATTGCACCGCAGTTAACGGCAATGAACGGTGCTTCAGCTCGTGGGCCCTGCAGGTGAATCATTCGGGCAACCAGTTCTTTACCGCTGCCGGATTCACCGCTGATAAACACCGGTGCCTGGCTGCGGGCGAGCTTGCGGGTTTGGTTGCGAAGTTTGCGGAGTTCCGGGGAGTTGCCCAGCAACAGGCCGGGATTGTCGGCCTCGGCCGTCGTTTCGGTTTTGGGTTCCGACAGTTTCAGGGCGCTGTTCACCAGCTCACGCAGCCGGGGCAGTTCGACCGGTTTGGACACGAAATCAAACGCGCCTGCTTTTAGCGATTCAATGGCGGTGTCCATGCTGCCATAGGCGGTGATAACGGCCACGGGGGTGCTGGGGCTGTGTTGTTGGATCCATTGCACGAGTTCAATGCCGTTACCGTCCGGCAGGTTCATGTCGGTCAGGCACAGTTGGGGTTTGTGCTCGTCCAGTATGGCGCGTGCGCTAGCCAGATCGGCGGCGGTATACGTGGTGATACCCATGCGCACCAACGTAATTTCCAGAAGACTACGAATATCCGGCTCGTCGTCTACGATCAGCGCTGTGTGATTACTCATGGTGTTACCGGTTCCCTGTTGAATTGCTAACGCCCGATGGTCGTTGTTGCTTAAATCATCCGCCCGGGATGCGCGAACGTGATGCGAAAGCGGCACCCCGGCTGTTCGTCTTCCACCAGCGACAGGTGTGCTTGATTGGCTTCACACAGTTCTTGCGCAAGGTAAAGCCCAAGCCCGGTTCCGTTCTTATCCAAGGTGAAAAACGGTTCGAAGACCGAGTTGCGATACTCGGGGGCTATGCCGGCTCCAAAATCCCGAATATCAATGCGAGCCCGCTCGCCGTCGGGAGTTGCGCCAACCAGCAATTGTATCTTTTTTTTACCGGTGTTCTGTTCGCTGTACCGCAAACCATTGTCGCACAGGTTAACCATGACTTGTTCAATCTGGCTTTTATCAAAGCGGGCGCCGGGCACCTCGTCTTCAATCAGCAACTCAATGTTCGCGGGAATGCTGCCGGCCTGACTTTGCTGGAAATCGTTGCAAAAGCTCGTTAACCACGCTTGGACATCGACAAGCTCGGTGTTGGCCATACGCCGTCGCGACAGATCCAGAACGTTCTCGATAATACCGTTAACCCGCTTGGAGTGCCGGCGAATAATGTCGAGCATTTGCTGATCGTTTTGGTCTATGTGGGGTGACTCTTCCATCAGTTGAGCCGCATGACTAATGGCCCCTAACGGGTTTCGGATTTCATGCGCGATCCCCGCGGTTAGCCGTCCCAGTGATGCCAGTTTCATCTGCTGAGCCTGTTGAGTGACTTTGCTCATGTCTTCAATAAAAACGAGGATGTGATCGCCGCGCTCTTGATCGAGTTGGGTGAAATTGGCCTGTAGTAGCGGGGAGGTTGGGGTGGCTTGGAACGGTTCGATTTTCGTGTGGTGATCGTTCAGCCAAGCGCTCAGCCCATCTTCTAATGGTGCTGGTAGAGTGAGCGGTTGGTGCATGCCATAGAGATGCGTGGCAGCCTCTTCGAACAACATTTCGTCGGCAGCGGCATTTGCCAAACGAATTTGCCCGAATTGATCCAACACGAGAATGCCGGTGCGCATGCGCTGTATGATTTGCTGGTTGATCTGCTCAAGCTCCGCAATGCTCTTGGCGCGGCTGGTGGCCAATGCTTCGCTTCGAATTACCCGTTTCGAAATACTTTGCAAGATAAAGGCTGCGGCAAAATACAAAATGCCCAAGGAACCTGCTCGAACAATATCGTCGGCCGACGCATTAAGGGTCAGGGTGGCCCAGATGGATATGCTCAGTGAACAGAGGGTTGCAAGCGCCGCGTAAAAGGTGCCCAGGCGGTTCGGGGCAAGGATGTTGCCCGCCGCAACCGACACAATGACCAGGTTGGCCAAGCCGCTGGTGATGCCGGAACTGGCCAGTAATAAGCTGTGAATGATGAGTATGTCGGCCAGAACGGATAGGGTGATGTGCCGTTGGCGGGGATAGAAACCGGCTAATAGTAACAAGGCAATGAGCCCGTTTACGCCGAAGTAGGACAGTGCGCCGATTTGGTAGGTGTCCAGCCAACGGAACTTTGCTTCCGCCATGAAAGGTTCAACAAACAGCAGGCCGACCAGCAAAGTGCTGATCACTAGGCGGTAGTGGTTGTAGACCCGAAATAATCTCGCTTGCTGGTCTGTTGCATGAGGCCCGAAAGGCGAGCGTGCAGTACTTGTCGGAGAGTCTGAGGCCATATCGGAAGTTATCTGTTGTCAGTCAGGAGAATTCCTTGTCTGTGCGTGGTTATAATAGCCTTTTAACGGCAATAAGTTACAGGAGCCTTTTTGCATGACGGCACCCGGCAAAGTATCCGAGGAAGCTAGCCCCGTGAAAAAATTGCGGGTGGTAATGGCCCAGTTGGATTTTCTGGTAGGAGATATTCCCGGTAACACCGAGCGGGTGATTCAGGCCGCGCGTGAAGCATGGCAAGAGCATCAGGCCGATATCGTGGTGTTTCCTGAGCTGTGTCTAACGGGTTATCCGCCGGAAGATCTCCTGCTGCGCCCAAGCTTGGGCATTCGTGTGTCGGATGCTGTCGAGCAGCTTAAGCAGGCAAAGTTGGAACCGGCGATTGTTGTTGGGGCACCGGTGCGTTCGGGTGGATTGCTCTACAACGCCGCACTGGTTATTGAAGACGGTGTCTTGGTGGGAAAATATTTCAAACGGTGCCCGCCCAACTACCAGGTGTTCGACGAAAAGCGTTATTTCGCAGAAGGTCAGAATGCCAAAGTGCTGAACATCAAAGGTGTACAAGTTGGTCTTACCGTCTGTGAGGATATCTGGGCCGATGGCCCGGTTGAAGATGCGGCAGCGGCAGGAGCCCAGCTCATTTTGAACCTGAATGCCTCACCGTACGACATCGACAAACAGGCCCGTCGCAAAGCGCTGCTGGAGCGTAAGGCTGCCAATAACAATGTGAGCATTGTTTATGTCAATCTGATGGGCGGGCAAGACGAGCTGGTGTTTGATGGCGGTTCGATGGTGGTTGACCATTCGGGCACGCTGGCCGCCGAAGTGCCGCAGTTTAAAGAAGGGTTGTTCCCGGTCGAGTTTTTATGCGAACACCATTGCCAGCCGGTGTCGCAATTGCCGTGCCCGGAGCCTTCGCTCGAGGCTAACGTGTACAACGCCTTGGTCATCGGTGTTCGGGACTACGTGAACAAAAACGGCTTTAAATCTGTTGTGCTCGGGTTATCCGGCGGGATCGACTCGGCCCTGACCCTGGCGATTGCGGTGGATGCGCTCGGGAAAGAGCGCGTAAGGGCTGTCATGATGCCGTTCCGCTACACCTCCAGTGCAAGTCTGGAAGACGCGGAAGCTCAGGCCACAACCATGGGCGTGCAGTACGACGTGTTCTCTATTGAGCCAATGTACGACGTGTTCATGAAAACCCTGAAAGCGCCGTTCGAAGGTACCCAGCCGGATACCACCGAGGAAAACCTGCAGGCGCGCCTGCGCGGTGTGCTGCTGATGTCGTTGTCCAATAAGTTTGGTTCGCTGGTGTTAACCACCGGCAACAAGAGCGAGCTCGCGGTGGGCTATTCCACCTTATACGGCGATATGGCTGGCGGTTTTGATGTGCTTAAAGATGTGCCGAAAACGCTGGTGTTTCGTTTGTCCCGTTATCGAAATACGATAGCGCCGGTGATTCCGAAGCGGGTGATAACCCGGCCGCCTTCGGCCGAACTTGCGCCGGACCAGAAAGACGAAGACAGCCTGCCCGGCTACGACACGCTCGATGCCATTTTGCATCTGTACGTTGAGCGGGATTACAGCGCCGAAGCAATCGTGGCCGAAGGGTACGAGCGTGCCGACGTGGAAAGGGTGACCCGCTTGGTGGATATCAACGAGTACAAACGCCGGCAGGCGCCGATTGGTGTGCGTATTACTGAGCGAGGCTTTGGTAAAGACCGCCGGTATCCAATTACCAACGGCTGGAAGATAGGCAAGTAAGGCGTTACGCCTTACTCGTCGCCCAAAAGTCCGAAGGTTACAACATTCAGAAGCGAGCGGTTTTGCCGCTCGAACTGGTTGGCCTGAAACTCGCCGTTGCTGTTGAAGGCTTCGCTGTCCGGGAAGTTTTCACGCAGGGTGGCGATGGCATCGTCGGCACCTTTGTTCAGATCCATAAACAGGAAGGTGTCAGCCAGAATGATCAGCGCATCTTCAACGGCCGGCGACGACGGGTAGTTTTCGACAACGTAGCGCGCGCGGTTGTTGGCCGCTACATAGGCTTCCCGCTTGATGTAGTAGCGAGCCGCGTGAATTTCCAGTTCAGCCATGCGGTTACGAATCGAGATCATGCGCTGACGGGCATCGGGCGCGTACTCGCTGTCAGGGAAACGGCTCAGCAGTTGTGAGAAATCACGGAACGCCTGAAGTTGTTCGCCCGGATTACGTGCGGACGCATCAATCGGGAAGTAGCGGGCGGCTAAGCCTAAATCCAGATTGTAGGAAGCCAGACCGCGCATATAAAGGGCGTAATCCAGCAGCTCACTCTGTGGATTCAGGCGCATAAAACGGTCTGCCGCGGCGCGGGCGCCTTCCAGATCAAGATTTTGGTAGCGGGCGTAAATCAGGTCCAGCTGCGCCTGCTCGGCATAGCGACCGAATGGATAGTAAGTTTCAAGGGCATCCAGATTTTGCTCGGCTTCATTGAAGTTGCCGGCATTCATGGCCTTACGCGCGTTCTCGTAGTAGGTTTGTTCCGGTAGCACTTCCACGTCTTTATTGGAGGCGCAGCCGGCAGCCAGCGCGATGATGGTGGAAAGTAGCAGTAAACGGACAACTGATCTCATGCCGGAATCCCGTATAATGGTCAGACTTATGATTGGATTGGCCATTGTAACGGGGAAGGCTGCCCATGTGCAGTGCTAACGCAAGTATCTCCGGCTAATCTGACTGAAACGTAACATCGGTACCAAGCCGGTGTCCTCACATTTGAAAGCATAGTGGCGAAGCGAGGCTTGATGTCTTCCGAAAACAGAATCACCGGCCAGTTCAAAATTCCTCCGGGTTTGAGCGATAAACGACTCGATCAGGCGGCGGCCGAGTTGATGCCCGAGCATTCCCGCTCCCGTTTGCAGTCGTGGATTAAGAGCGGCGTACTGACGGTTAATGGCAAAACCTGCAAGCCCCGAGACAAAGTAATGCTCAACGACCTGCTTGAGCTGGATGCCGAGCCGGAAGTAAAAGTGACCTGGGAAGCTGAGCCCATCACACTCGATATCGTATATGAAGACGAGCATTTGCTGGTTATCAATAAACCGGCTGGCTTGGTGGTGCACCCGGCTGCAGGCCATGCCGATGGCACCCTGGTAAACGCATTGCTCAATTACGCACCGGAGGTGGAAAACCTGCCTCGCGCCGGTATTGTGCACCGACTGGATAAAGACACGTCGGGCATTATGGTGGTGGCCAGAAGTTTGATTGCCCACACCTCGCTGGTAAACCAGCTACAGGAACGCACCATGGGCCGGGAATACGAAGCCGTCGTGGTGGGTTCGTTGACCGGTGGCGCCACGGTAGATGCACCGATTGGCCGACACCCTCAGGATCGCAAGCGCATGGCAGTGGTGTCGTCTGGCAAGCCCGCGGTAACCCACTACCGTTTGATCGAACGTTTTGCCGCCCATACCCATGTGCGGTGCAAGCTCGAAAGTGGGCGGACGCACCAGATTCGTGTGCACATGACCCACGTTCGGCACCCGCTGGTGGGTGACCCGGTGTATGGAGGGCGTCTGCGTTTACCCAAGGGCACAACGGAGGAGTTGCGAGCCGAGTTGGCCGCTTTCAATCGTCAAGCTTTGCATGCTCGCAAATTGACGCTGGAGCACCCGGAAACCGGTGAAACCATGAGCTGGGAAGTCGACTTGCCAGAAGATATGGTTCAGCTCATAGCCGCATTGCGCAAGCACGCCCGCGAGCTGGAAGAAAATGATTTCTGAAAGGGATCTTATTCGCCCGGACTTGCCCGTATCGAATCGTGTGCGGGCTCTCTGTACCACCCGAAAAGGTGGGGTGAGTCAGTCGCTCTGGCAATCGTTGAATCTGGGTGTGCACGTGGGCGACAACCCGGTTGATGTGGAGCAAAATCGTCAACGCTTAGCCGCGTTTATGGGAATGGATTCCGGCCAATTGGGCTGGCTGAATCAGGTGCACGGCACGCATGTGGTAGAGCTGACGCACGATAATCTGAACGACTGCTCCGATGCCGATGCCAGCTTCACTCGTGAACAAGGCGCGGTTTGCGCAATCCTGACCGCGGACTGCCTGCCGGTGATTGTGGCGGACCGCGATGGCGAGGTGGTTGGTGCGGCTCATGCCGGTTGGCGGAGCCTGTGCGGCGGCGTGTTGGAAAATCTGATTCGTGCCATGGCGGTGGATCCATCAAAGCTGATTGCGTGGTTCGGGCCCTCTATTGGTCCCGCAAACTTTGAAGTCGGCCCGGAGGTTCGAGCGGCTTTCGTCGCGCAGCAGGCTGAATCGGAGACGGCTTTCTCCGAATGCGGTGCCCGTCCCGGCCATTTTGTCGCAGACATATACGAGTTGGCCCGGTTGCGCCTGTCTCGAGCAGGGGTTTCCGATATCTCCGGGGGCGGACTGTGCACCGTGAACGACCCTGAACGATTTTATTCCTACCGCCGAGACGGCCAAACGGGTCGAATGGCTACCTTGATCTGGCTTGCCTGACGAGCGTCAATTTTCTGACATTATTTCAGTTTGCTTCCTTGAAGTCCCTTTTCTAGCCCCTACATTAGTTATCAAGACATCGCGAACGCCGTTCATGCCACGCGTCTAGCCAAGTGTGGAAATGTCGGCGCGCAAAAGCTATTCGGGGAAAAGACATTATGAGAATTGATAAGTTGACCAGCAAGTTGCAGAGCGCCCTCGCGGATGCTCAGTCGATTGCGGTTGGGAAAGATCACAACTTTATTGAGCCGGTGCATTTGATGCAGGCTTTGCTGGACCAGCATGGTGGTTCAGTCAAACCGTTGTTGCAGCAAATCGGTGTTGAACCTAATCGGGTTCGACAGGCGGTTGCGAATGAAATTGGAACCCTGCCGGAAGTGCAAGGTAATGCCGGGGACGTGTCCATGTCGAACGACATGGGGCGGCTGTTCAATATATCCGACAAATTGGCCCAGAAGCGTGGCGACCAGTTTATTTCCAGCGAACTGATCTTGCTGGCGGCCGTTGAAGACCGTGGCTCGCTAGGCCGTATTCTGCGTGAGCATGGTGTGGATAAGGCGGCTTTGGAAAAGGCCATTGATGAGGTGAGAGGTGGTGAAGCTGTGAATGATCCCGGAGCGGAAGAAAACCGACAGGCGTTATCGAAGTACACCATTGATCTCACCGAGCAGGCCGTTGCCGGCAAACTGGACCCGGTAATCGGTCGGGACGACGAGATTCGCCGCACCATTCAGGTGTTGCAGCGCCGCCGTAAGAATAACCCGGTGCTCATCGGTGAGCCGGGGGTTGGTAAAACCGCTATTGTTGAAGGCTTGGCGCAGCGCATTGTGAATGGCGAAGTGCCGGACAGTCTGAAAGAGAAGAAAGTGTTGTCGCTGGATATGGGGGCCCTGATCGCCGGAGCCAAGTTTCGCGGAGAATTTGAAGAACGTCTGAAAGCGGTTCTGAACGAATTGTCGAAACAGGAAGGTCAGATCATTCTGTTCATCGACGAGCTTCATACCATGGTCGGTGCCGGTAAGGCAGAAGGCTCGATGGATGCGGGCAATATGCTCAAGCCAGCGCTGGCGCGAGGTGAGCTGCATTGCGTGGGCGCCACCACTCTGAACGAATATCGGGAGAATATCGAGAAAGACGCGGCCCTGGAGCGCCGATTCCAGAAGGTGCTGGTTAGTGAGCCGACCGAAGAAGACAGTATTGCCATTCTGCGTGGTCTCAAAGAGCGTTACGAGGTGCACCATGGGGTGGAAGTGACAGACAGCGCCATCATTGCTGCGGCCAAACTATCCCATCGGTACATCACCGACCGCCAATTGCCGGATAAGGCGATTGATTTGGTGGACGAAGCGGCCAGTCAGATCCGCATGGAAATGGATTCCAAGCCGGAAGCGCTGGATCGTCTCGAGCGGCGCCTGATCCAGCTCAAGATTGAGCGGGAAGCGCTGAAGAAAGAAACCGATGCGGCATCTAAAAAGCGTTTGGAAGAGTTGTCGTCTGTGATTGGTGATGTCGAGCGTGAGTACGCCGATCTGGAAGAAGTCTGGAACACGGAAAAGGCTGCTCTGCACGGTTCCCAGAAAATCAAAAGCGAGCTGGAGCAGACTCGAATCGATCTGGAAAACGCCCGTCGCAGCGGCGACCTTGGCAAAATGTCGGAATTGCAATACGGCAAGATTCCGGAGCTTGAACGGCAATTGGATATGGCCAGTCAGGCTGAAATGATGGAGATGACGCTGCTACGCAATCGCGTCACAGAGGAAGAAATTGCCGAGATTGTTTCCAAGTGGACCGGTATTCCTGTCTCCAAGATGATGGAAGGCGAGCGCGATAAGTTGATGCGCATGGAAGAGGCGTTGCATGGTCGGGTGATTGGTCAGGACGAAGCGGTGGAGGCGGTTTCTAACGCCGTACGCCGTTCTCGCGCTGGCTTGTCGGATCCCAACCGCCCCAACGGTTCCTTCTTGTTCCTTGGGCCGACCGGTGTTGGTAAAACCGAGCTGTGTAAGGCTCTGGCGGCGTTCTTGTTCGATACCGAAGATGCCATGGTGCGTATTGATATGTCCGAGTTCATGGAGAAGCATGCCGTGGCTCGCTTGATTGGTGCGCCCCCGGGCTACGTTGGCTACGAGGAGGGCGGATATCTGACCGAAGCGGTTCGTCGCCGGCCATACTCCGTACTCTTGCTGGATGAAGTGGAGAAGGCGCACCCGGATGTCTTCAATATTCTGTTGCAGGTGCTGGATGATGGTCGTTTGACCGACAGCCAGGGCCGCACGGTGGATTTCCGTAATACAGTGGTGGTGATGACCTCGAACCTAGGGTCGCACATCATTCAGGAAAAAGCCGGTGAAGAGAATTACGAGGCAATGAAATCCGCCGTTATGGAGGTTGTAGGCACCCATTTCCGTCCGGAATTTATCAACCGTGTGGACGACGTTGTGGTGTTCCATCCGCTGGCCGAGAGTCAGATCCAGGGTATCGCGAGCATCCAGATAGAGAATCTGGCAAAACGCCTGAAAGATCAGGATATGAATCTGGAGTTGGGCGAAGACGCTCTGCATTTGCTGGCCGAGGTGGGTTACGACCCGGTGTATGGTGCACGTCCGTTGAAGCGAGCAATTCAGCGTTTGATCGAAAACCCGTTGGCGCAGAAGCTTTTGCAAGGCGAGTTTGTGTCTGGCGACACCGTCCAAGCCATGGTGGATGGAAGCGAGCTGACGTTTACGAAAGCATAAGTGCTTCGCCAAAGTTCGGCGTCATAAAAAAGCCAGAGGGTGTGAGCCCTCTGGTTTTTTTGTTTTGGTACCGTTACCGGTCGGTGTTGTTATCCGAGGCCGGGCCGCAGTTCTCTTCTGCAAACGCTTCAAATTTCTCTCGTTGTACGTCGATTTCTTCCGGGCTCAGGTAACGTTGTTCGCCATTCTCTTCAACCCGAATACGCGCGTTGCTACTGATCACCTTCAGGTTGGCTTTGGCGGTTTTGCAGTTGGCCTCACGCTGCTTGCGTTTGGCTTCTTCAACCGCAGATTCTTTTTTGCGTTCCGCGGTTGCTTGCTGCTGCTCTTCAAGCTGGCTCAGGCGTTCTTGCGGAGACGCTCGGTTCGAACTGGCGTTTCGGCTGGTGCCCGAACGAACGTTCACTTGCTCGGCTGCCTTGCCGGTGGGTTGCCGGTCGCCAAAATGGGTTACGCCGTTGTCGTCTGTCCATTTGTATACTGAACTATCAGCGGCCAGGCCGGGAGTCGCGGCCATCAGAATAGAAAACATCAGTATCTTTCGGTTCATGTCGTTGCCCGTTGTTCGTTTATCGCCTGTAAATAGTGCCACCAGAGCGAGGATTTTTCTTTCGTCTGGTTCAAAACTCTAGCATGGTTATTTTCGCAGTATGGCAGAGAAGCGCATAAAATGGTGCCAATTAAGCCACAACGGCTATTGACAGCGAGTTTCCCGCTGTCAGAATTACCGACTGCCTGAAGATAGGGGTAAATACGGCTCGGCAATCCCGAATAAGTATCCCCCGTTAATCACCACACCGAGTGCGCCATTACTAGGCGGGCGATGGTTGTTGCTAATCTGCAACCCGTTGCTGGCCGTTCTCCGCAACCCTCAGGAGTGCGGCTGGCCAAGAGACAACCTCTAAAGAATTGGTGTGGAGGAGTACGCCGGTACGGCTTTCACAAGAAGCTGGTAAACCGTGGATCCAGGCAACCGGGGCGAATCCCGGCTCATTCACTTGTATAAGAGGGTAGAAAACGTGGAGTTATTGTCTGGTGCCGATATGTTGATCCGGTCCCTTCAAGATGAAGGTATCGAACACGTATACGGCTATCCGGGTGGCGCAGCCCTTCATATTTATGATGCGCTGTTCAGGCAGGATAAAGTCAAACACATTCTGGTTCGACATGAGCAGGCGGCGGTCCATATGGCTGACGGCTATGCCCGTGCAACCGGAAAACCAGGTACCGTACTGGTGACCTCTGGCCCTGGCGCTACCAATACGATTACTGGCATTGCCACCGCTTTTATGGATTCCATTCCTATGGTGGTTCTCTGTGGCCAGGTTGCATCCACCTTGATTGGTGAGGATGCGTTCCAGGAAACCGACATGATCGGTGTGTCTCGCCCTGTGGTTAAACACAACCTCAGCGTCCGGCATCCGGAGGAAATCCCGGAAATTATCCGCAAGGCCTATTACATTGCCTCAACTGGCCGTCCCGGCCCGGTTGTTGTCGATATTCCCAAGGATATGACCGCGCCCAACGAGCGTTTCGAATATTCTTATCCGAAAAAGGTCAAACTGCGCTCGTACAACCCGGCCGTTCGTGGCCACGCCGGGCAAATCAAGAAAGCCGTCGATATGCTGATGGCCGCCAAGCGCCCGGTGATCTATGCCGGTGGCGGTGTCATTCTTGGTAAAGCATCCGACCAGTTAACCGAACTGACCCGAAAGCTTGGCTTCCCGATTACCAACACACTGATGGGCATTGGCTGTTACCCGGCAACCGACAAGCAGCACTTGGGCTGGCTGGGTATGCACGGTACCTACGAAGCCAACATGGCCATGCACCACTCCGACCTGATCCTGTGCGTAGGCGCCCGTTTTGATGACCGGGTAACCAACGCCACAGAGAAGTTCTGTCCGGGTGCTCGAATTATCCACATTGATATTGATCCGGCATCGATTTCCAAAACCATCGATGTTGATGTGCCGATCGTTGGGCCAGTGGATGCCGTGCTGAAGGAGATGCTGTCTTTGGTGAAAGAATCCAAAGAAAAGCCGGAAGCCGATGCACTGGCAGCCTGGTGGAAGCAAATCGACGAATGGCGCGCGTTTCACGGTATGCGTTACGAAACCAGTCCGGATGTCATCAAACCGCAAGAAGTGGTTGAGATGCTCTGGAAGCTCACCAATGGTGATGCGTTCGTGACCACCGATGTTGGCCAGCACCAGATGTTTACCGCGCAGTACTACAAGTTCGACAAGCCAAACCGCTGGATTAACTCGGGTGGTCTGGGCACGATGGGCTTCGGTTTGCCAGCGGCTATGGGGATCAAACTGACTCACCCGGATGACGAAGTCTTGTGCTTCACCGGCGAAGGCAGTATCCAGATGAACATCCAGGAGCTGTCGACCTGTAAACAGTACGATCTTCCGGTCAAGATTATTAACCTGAACAACCAGGCCTTGGGCATGGTGAAACAGTGGCAGGACATGAACTACGAGTCTCGCCATTCGCAGTCCTACATGGAATCACTGCCGGACTTCATCAAGCTGGCGGAAGCCTATGGTCATGTGGGCGTGCGCATTGATCGCAAAGAAGATCTTGAGCCCAAGCTGAAAGAAGTTCTGGCGATGAAAGACAAGCTGGTGTTCGTAGACATTTATGTTGACCGTTTTGAGCATGTGTACCCGATGCAAGTTGCCCGTGGTTCGATGAAAGACATGTGGCTCAGCAAGACGGAGAGGGTGTGATCATGCGTCGAATCATTTCTGTATTGCTGGAAAACGAACCGGGCGCACTGTCCCGGGTGGTTGGTCTGTTTTCTCAGCGCAACTACAACATCGAGACGCTCACGGTCGCGCCGACTGAAGATCCGACTCTGTCACGCCTGACCGTCACGACGTCCGGTTCCGACAAGGTTATCGAGCAAATCACCAAACAGCTGAACAAGCTGATTGAAGTGGTTAAGCTGGTGGACCTTACGGAAGGTGCCCACATCGAGCGGGAAATGATGTTGGTAAAACTGAAAGCGACAGGCTCTCAGCGTGCCGAGATCAAGCGCACGGTGGATATCTTTCGTGGCCAGATTGTTGATGTCACCAGCTCGGTTTATACCGTTCAGCTGGCGGGTGATAGCAGTAAGCTCGACGGCTTCATACAGGCAGTTGGCACCTCTGGAATCCTGGAAGTGGTGCGTACCGGTGTATCCGGTATCGCGCGAGGCGAAAAGGTGCTCAGCCTCTGATAGGCTGGTAGACGAATCGAATACCATGGCCGTTCGCGGCCAATACTTATAATAGTTGAGGTTTGAAATGCAGGTTTATTACGATAAAGATTGTGATCTTTCCATCATCCAGGGCAAGAAAGTTGCCATTCTTGGTTTTGGTTCCCAGGGCCACGCACACGCGTGCAACCTGAACGATTCCGGTGTAGACGTTGTTGTAGGTCTGCGTGCAGGTTCTTCTTCTATCGCTAAAGCAGAAGCCTATGGCCTGAAAACCAGTGATGTCGCTTCTGCAGTAGCTTCTGCTGATGTTGTTATGGTGCTGACACCGGACGAGTTTCAGGCTGAACTGTACCGCGACGAAATCGAGCCGAACCTGAAGCAGGGCGCTACTCTGGCCTTCGCTCACGGTTTTGCTATCCACTACAACCAGATCGTTCCTCGTAAAGATCTGGACGTAATCATGGTTGCTCCGAAAGCGCCTGGCCACACTGTACGTACCGAATTCACCAAAGGCGGTGGTATTCCTGACCTGATCGCAGTTTTCCAGGACGCTTCCGGCAACGCCAAGAACGTTGCTCTGTCCTACGCCAGCGGTGTGGGTGGTGGTCGCACCGGTATCATCGAAACCACATTCAAAGACGAAACAGAAACGGACCTGTTCGGTGAGCAGGCGGTTTTGTGTGGTGGTGCGGTTGAGCTGGTTAAAGCCGGTTTCGAAACTCTGACCGAGGCAGGCTACGCTCCGGAAATGGCGTACTTCGAGTGTCTGCACGAGCTGAAGCTGATTGTTGACTTGATGTACGAAGGCGGTATCGCCAACATGAACTACTCCATCTCTAACAACGCTGAGTACGGCGAGTACGTAACCGGCCCAGAGGTGATCAACGACGAGTCTCGCGCAGCGATGCGTAACGCTCTGAAGCGCATCCAGAGTGGCGAATACGCCAAGATGTTTATCTCTGAAGGCGCTCTGAACTACCCGTCAATGACTGCGCGCCGTCGTGAAAACGCCGCTCACGAAATTGAAGTGGTTGGTGAGAAGCTGCGTTCCATGATGCCGTGGATCTCCGCGAACAAAATCGTGGACAAAGATAAAAACTGATCCGGAATTTCCGGTACGGTTTGAAAGCGCGGCCCTAGTGGCCGCGTTTTTCGTATATACTCCGCACAAATGCTTTCCGGAGTTGAAGGAATGACAGAACAGAATACATCGACAAACAAGACCGACCCCCATCTGGCTGCTGAAGCAGAAATCGAAGCGGGGGAGGTGGTGGAAGAAGAAGTGGTTGAGGGCGCAAAGGTCCGGCGTAAAGGTATATTTTTACTACCCAACGCCCTGACGACGGCATCGCTGTTTTCGGGCTTTTATGCCATCGTTTCTGCCTCGAACGGCGTGTTCGATAATGCCGCTATCGCGATATTCGTTTCCATGATTCTTGACGGTCTTGACGGTCGGGTCGCGCGGATGACCAATACCCAGAGCAAATTTGGCGAAGAATACGACAGCTTGGCCGATATGGTTGCTTTCGGTGTGGCGCCGGGGTTGGTGGCGTTTTTCTGGTTGCTCAATGGCATGGGCAAGTTAGGTTGGGCTGTCACCTTCATCTATGTGGCTGGCGCGGCGCTGCGACTCGCGCGATTCAATACCCAGATTGGCTCTGTCGACAAGAAGTACTTTGTGGGGTTGGCTAGCCCGGCGGCCGCGGCCTGTGTTGCAGGGTTGGTCTGGAGCTTTCACGCCTTTGAGCCGGCCGCCTGGCTAACGGCGCTCACCATGATCGTTGTGGGTGGGACTGGTGTGTTAATGGTCAGCAATATTCTGTACCGCAGCTTTAAAGATCTGGATTTGCGGGGCAGGGTGCCTTTTGCTGCGATCCTCTTGGTCGTGCTCATCTTCGTGGTGATTGCGCTGGATCCGGCGACTGTGTTGTTCTCCGCATTTTTGATCTACGCGGCCTCTGGCCCAGTAAGAGCGTTGTTCCGCCGCAAAGGCAAGCGCGCTTAATTGAGCAATCATTCCCGCCCATTGTTATTGGGCGGGAATTTCTCCGGAAAAGTGTGGTCTACTGATAGAACCACGACATCTGGAGCCTGCTAATGCATTTCAAGAAACGCCCGTCCTGGGCTATCTCCGAATCTGAAGTCACGCCTGAATCTGTCTACCTGAATCGTCGTAAATTTATGTCGGGCGTTGCCGTATCCGCCGCCGCGATGGCTGCTCCCGGGCTCGTTTGGGGCAGTCAGCATAACAACTTATCCGCCTTGACCTATCGAAAAGCGGATACCTACGCGCCGAACGAAGACCTTACTCCGTATAAAGACGTTATTCGTTACAACAACTTCTATGAGTTTGGGCCGGGCAAGGAAGACCCATCTCGCCATGCCGATCAGTTGGTGGTTGATCCTTGGTCTATCAATGTTGAAGGCGAGTGCGCGCGGCCCGGACGATATGCGCTGGAAGACCTGCTGCAACCGCATAGCTATCAAGAGCGTATCTATCGGCTCAGGTGTGTTGAGGCTTGGTCGATGGTGATCCCGTGGGTGGGTATTCCCTTGGCGGATGTACTGGCGCAGCTGGAGCCGACATCTAAGGCGAAGTACGTGTATTTCGAAACTCTGGAACGCCCCGAGCAAATGCCGGGACAGCGCTCTGTGTTCAGCACGATCGACTGGCCCTATCGGGAAGGGTTGAGGATGGACGAGGCCATGAACGAGTTGTCGTTCCTCGCAGTTGGTTTGTATGGTCGCGAGCTACCGAATCAGAACGGAGCGCCCATTCGCTTGGTGGTGCCCTGGAAGTATGGGTTCAAAAGTATCAAGTCGATTGTCCGGATTCGGTTTATGGAAGAGCAGCCGAAAACCAGTTGGGAAATGATTGCCCCGGATGAATATGGCTTCTACGCCAATGTAAATCCGGAAGTTGATCATCCGCGCTGGAGCCAGAAGCGAGAGCGGAGGCTGCCGTCTGGCATTTTCAGTCCGAATTGGCGAGAAACGGAAAAGTTCAATGGATACGGTGAGCAGGTAGCGCACCTGTACAAAGGCATGGATTTGGCGAAGTACTATTGATGTTGGTTCATTGGAGTCAGGCGACCACTCTGCGTGTGGTGAAGGTAACGCTTTTTCTAGCGGCCTTGGTTCCGTTGTTCGTGTTAACTCAGCGAATAGTGATGGGTGATTTGGGGCCGGATCCCGCTCAGGCGATTACCGAAAGCTTGGGTAAAGCGGCGTTTCAGTTGCTATTGGCGACTTTGTTGATGACCCCTCTGCGAAAGCTGACCGGTTGGGCGGGGTGGATACGTTGTCGGCGAATGCTTGGATTGTTTGCTTTCTTCTATGCCGTGCTGCATGTGTCGGCTTTCTTGCAGTTGATCTTAGGGTGGGGGGATTTATGGGCGACCTTCACTCGCCGCCCATACATCATCATGGGCGCTGCGGGGTTTCTTTTGCTGGTGTCTCTGGCGCTGACCTCAACGCAAAAGATGATGAAAAGAATGGGGCGAAGCTGGAAGCCGTTACATCGACTCATCTATCTGTCATCTATCTGTGTATGGCTGCACTTTCTCTGGCAAGCAAGAAGTGACGTATTGGAGATGGTGATTTACGGCGTTGTGTTGTTGGTTTTGCTGTTGGTTCGGGCATATTGGTTTGGGGTGTCTTCACTCGTCCCTTTGAAAAAGGCCTGAATTCGCCGGTTAATTGATCGTTCTGCTTGTGTTTTGATCAGGCGAGTAGGTGGAAGCCGAAGAGTGGTGAATTTTCTTCAGAAAGCCTGTTGACTCCTAAGCTGGGCTCTGTAGAATGCGCATCTCGCTTGAGGGGCTAGCCGCTAAACACGGTCAGCAACGAAGCGGTAACTGCTTGAAAGTTCTGAAGAAAACGTTTTAAAGATTCTTCAAAAAGCAGTTGACAAGGTGGCG
>NZ_JALKAQ010000013.1 GCF_023016065.1 Marinobacter sp. S0848L
TCACTGGAAGACCTGACGCCATGGGAATACCTGGCGAAACACCAACGGGCGGAAAACTCTAATCAGCGGTGCAACTAAAACAGGGATGTTTACAGTGCGACCGGAATAACGTGGATTACCTTGTGGGCATCAGCAAAAACAGCCGGCTGCTCAAGGAGGTGGACGTGCCCTCGATGCTGGTTCGCAGGGCTCACGGGGAGTTGGGAGAAAAAGTCTCTGCCACCTACCGGTTCCAGTACCAGGCCCACACCTGGAAATACCCCCGCTGGGTGATCGCGCGTCTGGAGGAGGGCGAACTGGGTGCCAACCCCAGGTTCATTATCAGCTCCCGTTACGACGACGGCGTTAAACTCTACTACGAGCAATACTGTGCCCGGGGTGACATGGAAAACCGGATCAAGGATCAGCAGTTGTGTCTGTTCGCAGATCGCACCTCCAGCACGCGGTGGTGGACCAATCAGTGGCGGTTGCTCCTATCGGGCTTTGCCTACACGTTGTTCGAGCGATTACGGGCCCACTTGAAGAAGACGCCCTTCGAGAGAATGAGCGCCAGTAACCTGCGGCTGAAACTGATCAAGGTGGGCGCGGTCATCATTCGCAACACTCGGCGCATACGGATGTTGATGAGCGATGCCTATCCTTACAAAGACGAACTCTCTGACCTGGTACGTCAACTGGTTCCGGGATAGAAGCCCGGGCTCCCCCGACCCGACGCAATGGGGGAAAGGGGGTCGTGTGTCCGGACAACAGAGATTGATCAGTTATTAATCATTCTCGGCTGCAAATGAGCGGTAATGGCGGTAACCTGCACGGTCTGCGAGACTTGCCGGGGACCTATGAGAAATCCGGGCTAGAAGGCGGGCGATCTCAGAGCGTTCGAGCACCAGCGGGAAAGAGGTTGATTTGGCCACTAGGGGGTCCAACGTCACCACCGGTGGGCAAGACGCTCGAATTGGAGCGCTGTACGCTGCCGGTTTTGTTCAACTACATGCGCCTATATCTGAAAAAGCCTATCGGAGTTTAGCTGCATAACTCAGGACTCTTGGGGCGCAGGCTCATGTGACTGCAGTCTTTGGAAAGGGTGGTCAGTTCAAAGATTTCTTGCTTGTCTTCTGACTGCAAGTAACAACCGAACCTCGTAGTTCGCGGCGGATTATGTGTTAAGTGTTTCTTTGCTTTTTTCGTAGCAATGCAAATTGTTTTTATGGTTGAGGTTGACCTGTGTTATTAGCTCGAACTGCGCTTCTATGGTTATTCGTCGCAGCAGTATTTGCCTGCGTTTTATTTGCAGACTTTTTGCCTTTGCCTTTTGGCGATTATGCATCGCAGCGGTTTACCTTAGTAGGGCTTTCTGCAGCGGTGGTGACCGTTTGCGCGGCAGTTTTAGTGAAGCGGTACGGCTTACGCGCTTTTAAGGATTGTGGGCCGGCATTTTTCGTTGCTTCAGCGTTCATAATTTTATCTTGGCCATTTTCGGGAGCCCAGCATGTGTGGGTAGAACCGGGCATGTATGCTGTTTTTTTTCTTGGTTTTGTCTTGGCAGGGAGCTTGTCTGGTCGAGGTGGTCAAACCTCTAGTTGGGTGGTAGCTATAGTCTATGTCGGGGCGGCCGCTGTGGCGCTATATGGCGGTTCGACTATCACAGTTTACTTGTTCGCGCTCTCTGACGGTGTAACAAACCTTTCAGATTATATTCCTTGGGGGTTTGTCAGCATTCGTTACTGGAGCCATATTGCGACTTGGCTGATCCCGTTAATGCCCTTGGCAGTCCTCGTTGGGCCATTTAAAGATGAGAGACTTTGGCGGTTTTTTGTTGCTCTGGGGACGGCGTTATGGTGGTGGGTTGTATTCCTTTCTACCTCCCGTGGAACTATGTTGGGCCTTGCTTTTGGGGTGCTTTTGGTAATAGTTCTCCTTGGTCGATCCGCACTGCCATGGCTGAAAATAGTTATACAGCATTTGATATATGGAGGGCTTGTCTGGGCACTTCTTTCGGGAATTGTTCCTTGGCTATTACTTGATGAAGTAAATATCCGGGCACTCAAAACAGACTCGTCTGGCAGGATGCCTCTCTTTATCGAAGCTTTGAGCATGAGTTTTGAGAATTTTCCATTCGGCATGGGGCCGCAATCTTGGTTGACTCATGCAGTGCTCACTGATGAGTACGAGCGCTCACCTAAATTCGCACATCCGCATAATATGTATTTAATGTGGGCTGCAGAGTATGGATGGTTATTGATTAGTGCTCTTTTAGTATTGGTTGCTCAAGCGTCCCGTTTGTTTTGGCGGCGACGAAGGGAGGCGCGCTCTCATGGGGGTAGTCAATTGGCTCTACCTCTCGCTGGGTTCACGGCTTCGGTTTCATCTGCGTTGTTGCATGCTGGAGTTTCCGCAGTCTTTATTGCGCCAGGGTCAATGATGGTAGGCTTTGTGGTGTTAAGTACGTTTTGGGCGATCATTGCGGCAGATGCTTTGCCTCATAAGTCGGAGATGCCTTTAGGGAGAGCGTTGTCGGCTGGTTCAGTAGGTCTGTTGCTAGGTTTAATCTGCTACGTTTGGCTGAGTGAAGTGGCCAACTATCATAAGGCCATGGACTCCGATCAGCAGTTTTATTTTGACAATGTGCCAGAGGGTAGGCTACCGCGCTTTTGGTTTCATGGTAACTTTCCTAGGCGCTCGGAGCTAATGCCTCGGTGATTCAGATGCGCTGTCAAGAAAGATACCGCTTGGTTTAATCAAATTGGCCAATGCATGGTGGGTTTGACTCCAGTAAATTGACCATCGATGGACAAGGTTTAGCTGGAGTTGCCCCCATCTCAAGCTGTTTCTGGCTATCCGTTTATTGGCGACATAGAAAGGCATAATAGCAGTTCGCGGAGATTTGCAGATTTCATTCGAGAAAGCAACTCAATGGGATCACCGACAAAAGGATTGTAGAAAAAAGGGAGAGGAATTTAGTTTGCCCGTGATCGCCGCTCAGGAGAAGGTTGGCGTTGAAATTGCTTTTCCGATCACTTTACGTTTATTACCAGAACCTGGCAGAAATATAATGAAAAGTACCGGTTTTACTTTCATTGAATTGATGTTTATTGTTGCGATCATGGGAATTCTTACCGCAATAGCGATCCCAAGCTATCAGCGTTACGTTTTGAAAACCCAAATAAATCGAGTGGTTGGTGAGTTGTCAGTCTACAAATCACCGTTTGAAGAGCGTCTCGGCTCAAGCGGAAGCGTGACAAATAGTCAGATTGGATACACTCCTTCCAATCTGACTACAGGCAGTCAGGCGGTTGATGTAGCTGCTTTCAATGCCGACGGTTCAGGCCAGCTTCAAGTGACCATGGGGGGGGCAAAGCCCACCCAAATTTGTCAGGTGTGATTTTAAGCCTTGAGCGTAGTCCTTCGGGAACATGGGAGTGTGTTATTGATCCGAGCGCAGCGGCTGGTTGGAAAGCCTCTTACATGCCAGCTGGATGTTGGCTGTAACTGGTTTTATTTGAGCCTAGCGTGAGTGGGCCCAAGCTCACTCACCCAAACTCCCTCCCCAACCAATCATTAATATCCCCAGACTCATACAGCCACCGCTCTTTACCCCGCTCATCCACAATCAACAAACAAGGTACCTTAACCGCCCCGCCACCTTGCAACAGTGCCTCACGGTGTTTCGGGTCATGCTGCGCATCCCGCCGTTCAATATTCAGCCCCAGCCGCGCGATCTCTTTACGAACCTTAATGCAAAACGGGCAAGCCCGAAATTGGTAGAGCGCCAGATTCTCGGTGGCTTCATCAACCTTAGCTTGCTCCTCGGGAGAGCGTTCAATGGCCTTGGGCGTGCTGAGCTTCTCTGAAAGCAGCATGAACGGCGTCAAAACCAAGCGGAGCAGGCGAAAAAAAGCCCGGATAATCATGCGCATAATAAAACCTAAACTGTTTCGAAATGGGTGTGGCCAAGGATAATAGGGCGGCAAGGATAACATGGCCGGGAAATAAATTGGGGTCAGCCCCCATTCAGGTTAAACCTCATCCGGCCCATTCTTCTCTAAATAAGCCGAGCCAGTTCCCCCTCCACCTTCCATGTGCACGCTGATCCTCGGCGCGGCCACGTCAATATACCGCTCTTCCATCTTCCGCTTCAGCAGCAAGTTGAACGCGCGGGATACATCCCACTGGTACTCAGGCTTGGTGCGCATGCGCATTCGCAATACCGGGCAGCCTTCTTCGAACGAGTGAATACCCTGCATTTCCAGGGGCGACCAGATCAGCCAGCGCATGTCGGGTTGCAGGCGCAGGTCGTCGGCGGTTTCGTTCATCAGCAGTATGGCGTCGTCGATGGGCAGTTCCCGTGGGATGCGGATTTTGAGCAGGGCGATCCCGAACTGGCGCGACATGTTGTGAATGGAGCTGATTTTACTGAAGGTAATGTGGTGAACCACGCCTTCAAGATCCCGCAGGCGCACGGTGCGCAGGTTGAAGCCTTCCACGGTGCCCATAAAGCCGTTGATCTGCACGAAATCCCCCACCGACATGGAGTCTTCCACCACAATGAACAGGCCGGTGATTAAATCCTGAACCAGAGTTTGGGCACCAAAGCCCACGGCGAGGCCGATAATACCGGCACCAGCAAGAAGGGGTGTCACGTCTACACCGAGGGTAGACAGGCTCACCAATGTTGCGATGATCAGGATGGTGATCAGCAAAGTATTGCGGGCAATGGGCAGAATGGTCTGTGCCCGGGCGGCGTTGATGCGTTTTTTGCGGTCGCCTGCGCCCAAGGCGCGTTCCAGCAGTTCGTCGATAAAAATCCACGTCAATTTCGCGATCAATAGAACAATGGCGACGCCTAGTAGGCTGCCGGTAATGTTTTTGCTGATCGGCGCTTTGCCCGCCAGGCCGAACAGCGACAATCCCCAGATTTGCAGGGTCAGTTCGAAAAATACGAACCAGGCTGCCGCTTGAATCAGGTTATACCCGAAGCGCACCAGCCTGCGGCTGAACGTGCTCAAAGAGCGGTGTTTGGGGCGATTCTGTTGAATGCCGAGCAGCCCTTGCAGGGCAAGTGTAAGCGCCAGAAGTAGGGCGCAAATCATGGCTTTACCCAGAGCGGCATCGGCTTCGCCGCCATTAATGAACACCGCTATCACTGAGGCGCTGATCGCGACCAGTAAGGGGATGTGCCAAAGCCGTGCCAAGAGCGCAATCACTTCCCGCGACACGCCTTCGTTTTTGCGCTGGTTGTAGGGGCGGTTACGAATGAGGTGGGTCACAGGGCGCCGGTTGCGAACAATCAGGTAGAAACTCATTAGTGCCGCAACCACACTGAAAACGAGCGCCAGTGCACTGGCCAGTTCGGAGCCAAGTTGTGCCGTCAGTTCGGAGGTGCTTAAGGCATCTTCAAGGGCGAAAAGCGCACCGATGATAAACAGCGGCAACAACATGCGTCTGCGAAGTATCATCACGGCAGGTAGCCGGTGGCCGTTGGAGAACACGGAAATCATCACGTCGAATAACGAGGTTAGTATGCGGGCGCTGAGGCCCGTGTACGCCAGTATTCGCACGGTGGTTTGTGCCGCTTCAGACATGCCGAATGTTGGTAGCCCGGCTAATAGCGCGATAAAGGTTAGCAGCCAAGGCAGAATACGCCGGATAAAATGCACCGCCAGAAGCCAAGGCTTTGGGTTGCGTGGCATTTGCAGGGGCCAGTCTCGCCAGATAAAAAACACTCTGAAAAGACGGGTCAGTCCCCACAATACTGCGAGCCAAGCAGCCAGTCCCGCAGCGGTTTCTGCCAGCACGCGAGCGGATGCGCTGTTCAGCAAGGTGCGGGCCGCGATGTACGCATTCTGAAAATGCGTTTTCCAAATGGAAAGGTAGCTTGGTGGGGTATCCTCTGCGCTATGTTCCTCATCGAACAAGACAGCAAGCGCGCCCAGCAAACCTTCGTTTGCGGAGATCTCGCTTCTGTCCGCCGCCGATTTGGCTTTCAGCCCTTCCTGAATGGTTTTGAGTTGCTGCACCAGCTCCGCACGTTGTTCGTCGTTCTCCAGAGCTTCAATGGTCACATCCAAAGAGGCTTCAAGCTCTTTTGGCGAGGCCTCTTCCTTCTCTTCCTGCCCCGAAAACCCCGGAATGCCGGGCAGAGAAAAAGGATTTGCCTGGGCCGAAGCGCAAAAAAACAGTAAAAACAGCCCAAATAAGGCAACGGAACGTCTCAAGCTTTTACCTCTTCAGAATCAGGAAATAATGAATTCGGCTATTTTTGCGTATTACCGTACCACACTGCATGATTCGCTCCCCCATCTTCCTGACTTTGCGATAAACTTTCACGGTTTTAAAAACCAGAAAAATTCGTTAAGGAACTGATGCATGGCGTTCGAATACGGTACCCAGAAACTCAATATCCGGAACCCGTTCCGGTTTGAGGGGTTAGTGCGGTCTATCCGGGGCTTAGTGTTAACGGCAATCGGCGTGTACCTCTTGTTGCAGATTCAACCGTTGCTCTCTATCGATAAAACTCATGCGTGGCTCAGCTTGGCCATTGGCAGTGTGTTTGTCATTGGTGGTTTCAAAGCGCTGGGTATCGGGCTCTTTCAGGTCATGCGCTTTTTCGTTGGTCGGGCGGCGCCAGCCTCTCTTACGAAGAATGTCGCAAGGGAAGCCGTCCAGGAAAAAGAGCCTGCGCTATACACGGCTCAAACTATCCACAATATGCTGATGAGTAAAAGCAACCGTACGTTCACAGAACCTCAGGGCTGGTTTGCGCGTGCCGTGCATTCACTTTTTCCGGGCTTGATCGTTACCCCGTGGCCTATTCGGAATGCGGCGCAAACGCTGGTCATGAAAATAACAAGAAGCCTCATAGCATTAGGCGCTTTTCTAGTGGCGTCTCTGGTTATCATGATGGTATTTGCGGGTTCAGAGGGTGGTGAAGCCGGAGGTGCGGTGATTACGCTGGCGTTTCAGGTTGTGTTGCTGGTGTATCTCGGCCTTGTCTGGGTGAAGCTGGGCAACCCGCTGGCGCGTGAGAACATGACTAAACTGCACAGTTATTCCAGTGGGGGGTTGGCCCTCGTGGTTGTGGGTGCCATAGTGGTTCCGGTGTTGATGGCACAGGGCTGGCTCGCGATATGGGCGAATGTGGGCTCCCGGGATCGGGCGGCTTTTGTTGAATTGTTGCCGGCTCTTGAACCCATCTTCCGAACGGGAACCCTGCTTACGTTGACCGTTGTCTGTGCAGCCGTGGTTGCGGCAGTGGCTGTGGTCTTAATCCGTGCTCGCATTCGGATGGTGGAGATCAAAACCAGCAGTTCCGAGAAGAACAGCAGCTGGCGTTTCGACTTGCATCCACGGCAAATTTTCACAACCCTGAGAGATCTGGTGCTGATGCAGCGCCGAGAACAGGAATTGCCGAATCGCATGTATCAGGATACCAACGATACAGGGCAGGCAAACCGTGATAACGAACAGTTTAACGGTGATTTGATTACTGAAATTCAGCCTGTGGTTGAAGAGGTTTCTGAGTCTGCGGCCATGCGGTACGCGCGGATTGCAGGTACGGTGACGGCACAGATTCTCATGTTGATCGGTGCTGTGCTTTTTTGGCAAGGTGCCGAGAATGTGTTGTTCCACATGAACGCGTGGGACCAGCTGATCGCTCAGCGCGCAAGCATTGAACTGTTGCTCAATCAACTGTTGATTCCTGCAGGCGGTACCGTTGCTATGCTGCTTGCCTCGCTTCTGCTGATGGGCTTTGGCCGCACGTTGGACAGAATCTGCCATATGTTCTGGGCTGAAATTTTCTTCCGCTCCAAAGTGTTTGATTTCCACTGTGAAGGCACCGTTATGCGCGCGACTCATTACCGCGGTGCGGATCGCCACAGTTCATCCAGTGAGCAGGACGTTTTCACCTTTGATGCGACCTATTTTGCCCTGGCTGCCGACTTTGTAAGTTCCACCTTTGCGGTTTCGGGGCAATATAACCTGGAGCAGCCGCGCTACGTTTTGTCGATGAGCCCCTGCGATGGTTTTATGAACAGCATTATGGGCGACTTGGAGGATGAATTCCGCCGCAGAGATGACGAAATCCAGAGCGATAAGCAGGCGGATAAAGCGCAACGGCTTGATTATATTCGTCAGGAACAAGAGGCACGCCGCACCGGGGATTTGGCGGCTCAGGGTTTGACGTCTCCGCAGCAGCGGGCGATAGAGTCTGAGATGCCGGTTGACGCAGACCGAGAGAAGATTAGTCGTTGGGAAGGTGAGGCAGACTAAGATGAGCCCTAGGGAAGGCTAGGCGCTCATTTGGATGAGCTGTGCAATGATTGTGGCGTGTGTTTCAATCATTGCGCGCTCTACTGTGTCGTCAAATAGGCGGCAAGCGACTCAATATCTTCATCAGACAACACCGTAGCAATCCCAATCATCGGAGTACTGTGCTGCGTCGGGTCCATCTGTTTGAAACGGTTAAGTGCAATGCCCAGATACTCCGCAGGCTGCCCCGCCAACCTTGGCATATTCTGAAAACCCTGAGCCTTCTGCCCATGACACCCCGCACAACGTGTTTTAAATAAGGATTCACCGGCGTCGACGAGTGCTGGATTCGGGCTTGGGCGAGCTTTTGCTTTTTGCTGGCTGAAATAAACCGCGATATTGATTTGCTCGTCTACCGACAGAGTTTTCGCGAGCTTAGACATGACATAGTCTTCGCGCGTGCCGTTCCCGAATTTTTCAAATTGATCGAAGAGGTACTGCGGGTGTTGCGCCGCTAGATTCGGGATGTAATCGCGTTTGCTATTACCGTCTTTCCCGTGGCAGTAACCGCAAAACCGGATCCGCTCCTGGCCAGCTTCGTAGGCGGCTTGCCGCCCTTGATCATCGGCCATAATGGCTCGTAACTCCGACATGACATCGGTGCTTTCCGCCTGAACCATCGCCGAGAAGCTCATGCCCGCCACAACCAAGAAGTGTCTTACCCGAAGACCAAAAATCATACTGCACCCTTTAGCTCGGACTGTAGTCCGGAAAACGATGCAGGTTAGCGTCGACATAAGAGTGAGGTCTTGAGAAAGGTCAATAAAAACGGAATCTAGGACAGGGGCCAAACGCCCTGAGCATCTCGTCACAGAAAATGCGCTGGGGTCTGGCTTAGCAAAGTTTGGTAACATGGGCGAATGCTAAGCAGGGAGCGAGTGATCATGCACTACAGTTCAATACTACCGGATGTCATCAAAATCGCAGATGAAGCCAGTGAGCGGGTTCTGCACATCTATCAATCCGATTTCAAAGTGCAGTATAAAGAAGATCATTCGCCCATCACGGCGGCAGACATGGCCAGCCATGAAACGATCGTGAAAGGGCTGCGAAGCATCAGTCGCGACATCCCGATTCTTTCGGAAGAAGGCGAGCAGGTGCCCTGGGAAGAACGCAAACACTGGCGTCGGTTCTGGCTCATTGACCCGATCGACGGCACCAAAGACTTCACCCAGCGCACCGGCGAATTCACCGTAAACATCGCGTTAATTGAAGACGGCGAGCCGGTCATGGGTGTGGTCACAGCCCCAGCATTGAAAGAAGCGTTTTGGGGGCTAAAAGGCGAAGGCGCATACAAGCGTGACCGAACCGGCCGCACCCATCGGATTCGCGTGGCCGAGCCCAAAGGCATCAAACGCGTAGTCGCCAGCAAGAACCATCTAAATGACGACACCCGCGCCTTCATCGAAACCCTTGGCGAACACGAAACCCTTCAAGCCGGCAGCTCCCTGAAATTCTGCCGAATTGCCGAAGGTCACGCCGACATCTATCCCCGTATGGGCCTAACCTGCGAGTGGGATACCGCCGCTGCACACGCCGTGCTGTTGGCTGCCGGCGGCAAAGTACAAACGCTGCATAACACTCCACTACAGTACGGCAAAGAAGACACCCTCAACCCGCACTTCATCGCCGCGGGTAACTGGTACTTTTAAAAATTGGGGTTTTTATGACTTGGTACGCGCTTCAGCATAAGCCGGCACAGGGTGATCGAGCGGTTCAGCATTTGCAGAATCAGGAGATTGCTTGCTTCTACCCGAAAATCGAGGTGGAGAAGATTAAGGCGGGTAAGCGGAGCAAGAGATTAGAGCCGCTGTTTCCAGGTTATATCTTCGTAAAGCTGGAGCAAACCGACCCGATGTGGGCGAAGCTGCGGTCCACGAGGGGAGTGCTGCGCATTGTCAGTTTTGCCAACAAGCCTGCGGGGGTTCAAGACGAGGTGATTGCTCACATCAAAGCCAGCATGGGCAAAGTGGCGGAGCAGGGCGGTATTAAGGCGGGGCAGGCAATAGAGTTGGATGATGGGCCGTTCAAAGGGCTGGGCGCTATATTTCAAGCCTACGATGGCGAAGAGCGCGCTATTGTGCTGATCAGCTTTATGCAGAAGCAACAGCGGGTGAGTGTGCCGGTGTCGGCAATTCGGTCTTAAGCTAAACGTAGGTCTGGGTGCATTTAGAGCTCTCAAATGTATCCGGGGTCTGACCCCATCTTGGGCCTTTTACAAAAGTTAACGTTGGTAACTCATTGATAGTTGATAAACAAAAGTAATTGTCACTTGTTTGTCACACAGCTTCTAGTAGAATCTCCCACCGCTTCGGAATAGTATTTTTTCCAGAAACCTGACAGGGATCACGTTGGGGCCTTCCTTTTTTGGTTCCTCCCTGTTCATCAAAAGTTAATTCTATGACCTTAAAACACTGGGCCCTGGTCGGTGGGGCGGTAGCGTGCTTGAACGTATATTCTGTGATGGCAGCCCCCTGGGTAGAGCCGGGTGATCCACGCGCTCGCTTTGCTATCCAAAAGCTGGCCGACCGTGGCCATATCGAAGCTTCCACCACCACTTGGCCTATCAGCTGGGTAGATGCCATCTCGGGTAAGCAAAGTGCTGCTCGTGATCAGAAGGCCGTGGGCATGGCTTCCGCTTATCTGAATTTCGAACGGGACCAGCAAGCCAGTGATGGCTTTCGCGGTGAATTTGACCTCCGCGGGCAAAACGAAGTGCCTGGAGTTACTGGCTTTGAACAAACCGGCACTGGCAAAGCCGAAACCAGCGTTAACTTGCAATGGCAGGGCAGTGCGTGGGCGTTTGGCCTCAAGCCTACCTACACCCATAAGCCAGACGATGACAAAGAGCTCCGGCTAGACGGTTCCTACCTTGCCGTAAACCCGGGTAACTGGGTGTTGGGTGCTGGCGCCATCAACCGTTGGTGGGGCCCGGGATGGCAGTCCAGCTTGATACTCTCGAATAACGCCCGGCCTGTGCCCAGCGCATGGATTAGCCGAAATGCCACAACCGCCCCGGAAACCAATTGGCTGACCTGGGTTGGGCCATGGGATTTCACCATTCTGGCTGGCCAAATGGAAAGCGATCGAAAAGTGCCAGATGCCAAGTTATTAGGCATGCGTTTTACCTTTAAGCCGGTCACGGGATTGGAAGTCGGTCTTTCGCGCATTCTGATGTTCGGCGGTGAAGGGTACTCAGAAAACGGTAAAACCATCTGGAACGGCCTGATCGGCAAAGACAATGGCCAAGGTGGCGCTAACGAACCCGGCGACCAACTTGGCAGCATAGATGTTCGTTACGGCTTCCCCATAGGCGAGCAAGCCGTGGGTTTATATGCCCAGATGATGGGCGAAGACGAAGCCGGTGCTTTTCCTGCTCGTAAATCTTGGTTACTAGGTGCTGACTGGACCAGCCAGATTTTCGGTGCCGATCAGCAGTGGTTTGTGGAATACACCAACACCACCGCAGACGACTTTCTGGGCGATTCCATGCCCAATATCAGCTACGAGCATGGTCGTTACAAAAGCGGCAACCGTTATTACGGCCGTAACATCGCCACCAGCTTTGACGGCGATGCAGATGCTCTCACGATGGGTGGGTATCACTTCTTTAGCAGCGGCAGTAACCTGAGCGCGAAAATAAGCTACGCCGAACTGAACAAAGACGGCGTAAGTCGAGCAGTGGCAAGCAAAGATGTTTTCTATAACGTGCCAGCCACAGATCAGAAAGTGGCGATCGCAAGCCTTGGCTATGGCACCCAGGTAATAAGTGGCTGGCTGGAGTTGAACCTTCAAGCAAGCGACAAAAAGATTGATTACATCGGCGGTGAGAAAGACCAATTCTCAGCCTCTGCCAGCTGGACCTACCGTTTTTAAATTTTAGTAAAAACCGGAACACAACCCGTGAACTTAAAAAACTTTCTGCTCCCCCTGGCGCTAGCGCTTCCACTCGCGGCTCAGGCCCAAGCCATAAGCCAAGCACAAATCGAACGCTTCAAAAGCCTGCCCAAGGCTCAGCAAGAAGCCCTCGCCAATCAGTATGGGGTAGACCTAAGTTCGCTTGGCGGCGGCAGTTCGCCAAGCATCAACGGAGCGCAAATCCGTAACCCCGCGCCGGTGGTTCAGCCAATTTCCAGCCAAAAAGATGGCAAGCTGGAAGAAAGTGACGAAGCAACCCAAGGCAGTAGCGCGGAAAACGAAAAGAAAACTCACCGCCTGGAACCCTTTGGTTACGACCTTTTCGCCGGCAGCCCGAGCACGTTTGCGCCGGTTACCTCCATTCCCGTACCCGGTAAATACACCATCGGCCCGGGTGATGAAATTCGCATCCAGATGTGGGGTAAAGAAAGCCGGGACCTAACTCTCACCGTAGACCGTAACGGCGTGATCAGCCTCCCGGAAATCGGCCCTGAGCCCGTGGCGGGCATGTCGTTTGCCGATCTGAAAGAGCGTATCAACGCACTCGTCAACGAACACTATATTGGCATGAAAGCCAGCGTTAGCCTAGGCGAGCTGCGCAGTATGCGTGTGTTCGTGTTGGGTGAAGCAAGAACACCGGGTGCCTATACCGTAAGCTCACTGTCCACCATCACTAACGCATTGTTCGTGTCTGGCGGGGTAAAACGCACCGGCTCGTTGCGCACTATTCAGCACAAGCGCAACGGCAAGTTGGTCGGCACGCTGGACCTTTACGACCTATTGTTAAAAGGTGACACCAGTGAAGACGAGCGCCTGCAACCCGGCGACGTTATCTTCATTCCGCCGGTAGGCAAGCTGGCCGGCATCAAAGGCGAAGTGCACCGCCCGGCTCTGTACGAGCTGGAAATCGGGCAAACCGTGGGTGACGTCATTCGGTTATCCGGTGGCTTTACAGCCGACGCCTACCCAAAACGTGCACAGCTACAGCGCGTAGACGATAACTTTAACCTCAGGATTGAAGATCTTGATCTCACCAACAATGGTGCGAAAAACACTCGTCTACAAACTGGCGATGTACTAACTGTCTCCTCGGTTACCGAACTTACCGAAGGGTTCGTGTCGCTGGAAGGCGAGGCCGTTCGCTCGGGCCGTTATGCCTGGAAGCCCGGCCTACGTGTGAGTGATTTGATTGACAGCCTCACTTTTGACGTAACCCGTAGCGCTGATTACCGTTACGCCTTGCGTGTGCGTGAACAGGTTGAGCGCAACATCATTGAAGTGAAATCCTTTAACCTGCGCAAAGCCGTGGTAGATGGTAATCCAGAGCACGATCTGTTGCTGCAATCCCGAGACAGAATCCTGCTGCTCTCAGAAACCAATCCAGAGCAGCGGCAGCAGGCATTGGCCGACATTAACCGCCGCCTTCAATCACAAACCGGCCCGAATTCATGGGCGCCAGTAGTGCAGGTTGCAGGTGCCGTGCGATTCCCGGGCACCTACCCCATGCCGGAAAACGGCACCTTGAAAGAGTTGCTGGACGCCGCAGGCGGTTTGAAAGAAAACGCCTTGCTGCTGGAAGGCGAAATCACCCGTTATACCACCAGCGAAAAAGGTACCGGTGAAACCAGTGTTATTCAGTTCACCCCGTCTGCAGTGTTGGAAGGTAGTGAAAGCGTCTCTCTACAAGGCCGCGACCGAATCCTGATAAAAGGCGTACCGGATTTCGCTAAAACCAACACCATTACCCTTGCCGGTGAAGTGCTTTATCCGGGGGAGTACACCTTTCAAACCGGTGAAACCCTGAGCGACGTGCTCCAGCGCGCCGGCGGCCTAACCAGCAACGCCTACCCGAAAGGCGCAGTGTTCACCCGCGCCAAACTGCGTCAGCTGGAAGCTCAGCGCCTGCAGGAGGCCGAAGAGCGCTTGCAGGGCGACTTGTTGGGTGTTCAGCTTGAAGGCAACGACGCCGGCGGCAATGCTTCTGACCGCGTTGGGCAAGTACAAGACCTACTGAAAGACGTACAGAGCAGCCGGCCCGTGGGCCGCATGGTGATCAACTTGGCGGCTATTGCCGCAGGCGAACATCACCAGCCCGTTCGCTTGCAAGACGGCGACCGCCTGACTGTACCTGAAATCCCGCAAGCCGTGACCGTATTCGGTGAAGTGCAGTTCCCAACCAGCCACATGCACCAAGAAGGCCTGACCTTAGAGGATTACCTGAAACGCTCCGGTGGCCCCACTCGCCAGGCAGACGAAAGTCGGGTGTATGTGGTCAGAGCCGATGGCTCGGTGATGATGCCTCAGCGAAGCAATTGGTTTGGTGGCGGTGCCAGCCAACTGGAACCGGGAGATACCATCATTATGCCGATCAATGTAGACCGCCTGAACCAGCTTGAGCTCTGGACTAATGTCAGCCAAATCGTTTATCAAATGGCCCTTGGTGCAGCTGCGGTGGGGAATCTATAATGAATCAATCTATCGTGAATCAAGTGGCCGAACAGTCGTATTATTCGGAAGACGAAATCAGCCTCCGAGAACTCTTTGGAACCCTGTGGCGTGGCAAGTGGATTATTCTGTTGTGCACCGTTGTCTGCGCCGCCGTCGGCGTGGGCTACGCCCTTAGCAAGCCTAACATATACCAAGCAAGTGTATTGCTTGCTCCAGCACAAGATGAAGGTGGTGCGGGTGGTTTAAGGGGGCAATTGGGTGGTTTAGCCAGCTTGGCGGGTATCAGTCTTGGTGGTGGAGGGGGTAGTCCGACCCTTATCGCGAAAGAGGTATTGCAATCTAGAGCTTTTTTGACGAGTTTTATCCATCGCCATGATTTGAGTGTGCAGCTGAAAGCGGTAAAAGAATGGGATTTGGAGGTGCAGAAATGGCTATATGATCGCGAGATTTATAATCCTGATACAGGCGAATGGCTGACCGACCTAGCAGGTAAAAGTTTGAAACCTACCGATTGGGATCTGGTCAAGGCATTCAAAGGTGATCACTTGAGCATAAGTGAAAACAAAGACACCGGCATGCTGACCGTCAGCATTAAACACCTTTCACCTACAGTCGCAAAAAATTGGGCCATGATGTTGGTTGCGGACATTAATGAGCATATGCGCCGTGAAGATGTTAGTAAATCAGAGGCTCGCATCGCGTATTTAGAGAGTAAGTTACAAGAGACCAATATCGCAGGAATGCAGCAGGTGTTTTACCAGCTTATCGAAAGCGAAACGCGCACTGTGATGCTCGCAAACGCACAGCAAGAGTATGTGTTCAAGACCATAGATCCCGCGGTAGAGCCGCAGGAGAACAGTGAGCCGAAGCGTTTGCTCATTATAGTGTTGGCTGTGATGCTCGGGGGATGTCTTGGGGTTTTCATCGCGTTTTTACGAGTGTTTATTCAAAAAAAATAGTATGTTGTGGGGACTCCGGCCTCTAACCTAATCTGTGAATATCTATAAAATACAGCAAGGCCCAAAATTATGAATGAATCGCTCTCGCAGCGCCCCGAAGCCCCCGATGAAATCAGCTTGGTTGACCTAGCAACCACTTTCATCCGCCACCGTCGCATATTCTATGCGGTGTTTGTTACAGTAACGCTTCTAGGTGTTGCATACGCGTTTCTTACTCCCGAAAAGTACGAATACGTTAGTCTGATCCAGATTGCAAAAAAGGAAAAAGGCGACCCCATTCAGCCGGCGCAAGCCACCATTGCTACGTTCGAAAACCGCTGGCTACCGGAAGTAGAAGCTGCCTATCAAGCAAAGAATGATGAGAAACTGCCTTTTAATGTGTCGATCAACAACCCTGAAAGCACAGGGTTGATCCGCTTTCGGAGCGAAGCGACAGGCGCTAACGCGAAGGCCGTAGAGGCAATCCATGAAAGCCTAATTGAACACGTAAAACATTATCAAAACGCGTTGGTCCAAAGTGCGAGGGAAAGTCTTGTCCGGCAAACGGACTCGCTCGACAAACTTATTGATTCCCTTCAAGGGCAACAAAACGCTGGTGAGGCTATAGCCTCGACTATTGAAAAACGTTCACAGCTAGAAAGCCAAAGAGAAAGTCTAAAAAGTGTCGAAGTCTTGGTCGTCAGCCGCCAAAGCGTGGATCGAGTTAGCCCTAAGCGCGGTCTCATTGTGGTGCTATCGGTTTTAATGGGAGTGACGCTTGGTGTCTTATTGGCGTTTATGTCAGAGTTTTATTGTTCTGTTAAAGCGCAATTGAGAGCCTCCAAACTCGTGTGATCGAAGGCCGGTCGTCACTCTATGCGTTACTAGAAAGTTCTTGCTACACAATTTTCATGGAATAACTAATGTCCTCCATACTAGGTTTGATCGGCAGAGATAAAGAACTGTTCGGAGCTGATATTGCAGCTAATGAAAAAAATCTGTCTAAGATTGTTAACTGTTCTCGCTTTTTGGTCCTTGGAGGTGCAGGCTCCATCGGTCAAGCGGTAACCAAAGAAATCTTCAAGCGCAACCCTGCAAAACTTCACGTCGTCGATATCAGTGAAAACAATTTAGTCGAGTTGGTTCGAGATATACGTAGCAGCTTCGGCTACATTGACGGCGAATTCCGTACCTTTGCGCTAGATATCGGCTCCTTGGAGTACGATGCCTTTTTTCAGGCCGACGGCCAGTACGACTACATCCTGAACCTGTCCGCGCTCAAGCACGTCCGCAGCGAGAAAGATCCTTACACGTTGATGCGGATGGTGGATGTCAACGTCTTCAATACCGATAAAACCCTACAGCAGGCCATTGATTCGGGCGTTAAAAAGTACTTTTGTGTGTCCACGGACAAAGCAGCGAATCCCGTCAACATGATGGGCGCGTCAAAGCGCATCATGGAAATGTTCCTGATGCGCCGCAGTCTTGAGATTGATATCTCTACCGCGCGCTTCGCCAACGTCGCTTTCTCTGATGGTTCTCTGCTGCACGGGTTCAATCAGCGGCTTGAAAAACGCCAGCCAATCGTCGCGCCAAACGATGTCAGGCGGTATTTCGTCACCCCAAAGGAGTCGGGGGAGCTTTGCCTGATGTCTTGCATCTTTGGCGATAACCGCGACATTTTCTTCCCCAAGCTTAGCGAAAACCTTCACCTCATTTCATTTGCCGATATTGCCGTTAAGTATCTGGAAGAAAAAGGGTTGGAGCCTGTGTTGTGCGGCAGTGAGGGTGAGGTGCGGGAGCTGGTGAAAACCTTGCCTGAGCAGGGTAAGTGGCCGTGCCTGTTCACCGGGAGTGACACCACAGGCGAGAAGGATTTTGAGGAATTCTATACTGATCGGGAAACGCTGGACATGGAGCGCTACGTCAATCTCGGCATCATCAAAAACGATGCGGAGTTTGATGAGCGGCTGTTAGGTGAGTTTGAGTCCCGTATTGCCGCTTTGAAGCACGGCCTGGCCTGGACTAAGGAAGACTTGGTGCAGCTGTTTTTTAACATGATTCCGGATTTCGGCCACAAAGAAACCGGCAAATACCTAGACAGCAAGATGTGAGGCCAAGGTGAGGAAGCAACTGATCAGTTTTGTTCGGGATTACTTTCGCACGGACGAATTTATCCCTTTGCATGCCCCGGTGTTCACCGGAAACGAAAAGACCTATGTAGCTGATACAATCGACTCCACGTTCGTCTCTAGCGTGGGTGCCTATGTGGATCGCTTCGAGCAGGATATGGTGAACTACACTGGTTCACCGAGAGCTGTTGCTACCGTTAACGGCACTGCCGCACTTCACGTTGCGTTGAAGTTGGCAGACGTTGGTCCGGGCGATTTGGTGATCACTCAGCCGCTGACCTTCGTCGCGACTTGTAACGCGATAGCCTACTGTGGCGCGGAACCCGTTTTTATTGACGTAGACCGTCACACATTGGGGTTATCCCCTTCCGCGCTGGAAGCCTGGCTGGACGAACAGGCCCGGGTGGACGACGACGGCGTTTGCCGAACAAAGATTGATAACAAAGTGATTCGTGCCTGCGTGCCCATGCACACCTTCGGTCATCCCGCAGACCTAGATGGCTTGATGGCTGTGGCGCGTCGTTGGCAGATAGCTCTGGTCGAAGATGCCGCTGAATCGCTGGGCAGCTTTTACAAGGGCAAGCATACCGGCGCTTTCGGTGCCTTGGGAATCTTAAGCTTTAATGGCAACAAGATCATGACCACCGGGGGTGGGGGCATGGTGCTGGCCGGAGAGGCATTGGCCGACCGCGCTAAACACTTAACCACGACGGCTAAGCAACCGCACCCCTATGAGTACATACACAATGAAGTGGGCTACAACTACCGCATGCCGAACCTGAATGCGTCCCTTGGCTGCGCCCAACTGGAACAAATTGAGCAATTTGTTGACGCCAAACGAGCCTTAGCTTCGCAATATGAGGCGTTTTTCTCGGGCACCGAGTACCAGTTTGTCACTGAGCCGAAGGAATGCCGCTCTAACTATTGGCTGAATGCGGTGATTTGCGAAAATAAATCGCACCGTGATGCCTTGCTGAAAACTACCAATGGCCAAGGTGTGATGACGCGACCGATTTGGGCACTGATGAATCACTTGGCAATGTATCAGAGCTGTCGTAAAGGGGACTTGATCAATTCGCAGTGGCTAGAACAGCGGGTTGTGAATTTGCCCAGTAGCGTCGTGCTGAAGGCGGATTGATGCGCAAAATTGGTATTTTTGGTGCCTCTGGTATGGCACGCGAAGCTGGGGACATAGCTTGGGCTTTGGGTTTTGAACCATTATATATTGCCGGTAACAAAGCTGAGCAGCGCGCTTGGTCTTACCCAGGCACGGTTATCCTAGAAGAAAATGTTGAGCAGTTTTCAACCCTTCCGTTCGTGATTGGTATTGGTGAAAATTCGATTCGGCGGAAAGTCGCGGAGCGTTTTTCTTCGCATTTACAATTTACCAATCTAATTCATCCCAGTGCCACATTTGGGCGGGATCAGAGAGAACGACTTGAACGGTGCCAAGGGCTTATCATCGCGGCAGGTGTACGTCTCACCAGCAGTATAGAAGTAGGAAATTTCGCCATACTCAATCAGAACGTGACTGTCGCCCACGATTGCGTGGTTGAGGACTATGTCCACATCGCACCTGGGGCTAATGTATCCGGTAATGTGCGCTTAAGAGAAGGATGCTGGGTTGGTGCTGGTGCGGTGATCAATCAGGGGGGCAGCGACAAGAAGCTCACAGTGAATAACTGGGCGCTGGTTGGTTCCGGAGCCGTGGTCGTTCGGGACTGCGAGCCAAATGTAGTTTATGCCGGTGTGCCGGCGAAGAGGATTAAATGAAGACGCTTATCATTGCCGAGGCAGGCGTTAATCACAACGGTGATATGACGCTGGCAAAGAAACTGATTGCGGCGGCGGCTGAGGCCGGTGCAGATTTGGTCAAGTTTCAGACATTTGTGGCTAGTAAGATTATTTCTAAAACTGCCCCGAAGGCCGAGTATCAAAAAGGGGCGACAGATCCAAACGAATCTCAGCAGGACATGGTGCGCAAGCTCGAACTGACACGAAAGCAGCATTTTGAACTGATTGAAGAGTGCAAGTGTAAAGGTATCGGTTTCTTCTCAACAGCGTTCGATCTGGATAGTATCGATTTGCTGGAAGCGTTTGGATTTGACTATGTGAAAGTACCGTCCGGCGAGCTGACCAATCTACCTTACCTGCGGCACCTCACCCGCCATGGCAAGCCGGTGTTCCTGTCAACTGGCATGGCGAACCTTGGGGAGATCGAGGCAGCTATAGAAGCTATTGAACTCGCGGGAACGCCGAGAGAGAAAATTACCGTACTGCACTGCACCACTGAATACCCTACCCCAATGGAAGATGTAAACCTTAGTGCGATGGCTAACATTGGAAGCGCTCTGAGGGTAGCGGTGGGTTATTCAGACCATACACCCGGCATTGAAATACCGATCGCCGCGGTAGCATTGGGTGCGACGGTTATTGAAAAGCATTTTACTCTAGACCGTAATCTCCCCGGGCCAGATCATCGGGCAAGCTTGGAGCCGGATGAGTTAAAAGCAATGGTGACGGGCATTCGTAATATTGAGCAGGCTATGGGCGATGGTATCAAGCGCCCAAGCGCGAGTGAACTGAGGAACAAGCCCATCGCAAGAAAATCTTTGGTGGCAGCAACCAATATCAAGGCGGGTGAACCGTTCACCGCGGAAAATCTGACGGCGAAACGTCCTGGGACGGGTATTTCACCGATGAAGTGGGACGAAGTGATCGGCCGGGTAGCCCCTTGCGATTTTGGTGAAGATGAGATGATCAGGTTATGAGTCGGAACGTTTGCGTAGTCACTGGCACGCGGGCGGAATTTGGCTTGCTTCGCTGGCTGATGCAGGAAATTCAGAAACAGCGTGACTTAGAGCTGCAAGTGGTGGCCACCGGCATGCACCTGTCGCCAGAGTTTGGCTCGACTTGGCAGGAAATTGAAGGTGCCGGTTTTGCTATTGATGCTCGGGTAGAAATGCTGCTGAGTGCAGACTCAAATACAGCGGTAACCAAATCCATGGGCCTGGCAGTAATAGGCTTTGCCGAGGCCTACGAGCGCTTGAAGCCCGATGTGATCGTCCTTCTCGGAGATCGGTTCGAAATTTTTGCTGCGGCATCTGCGGCCTTGATTGCGCGCATACCGATAGCTCATCTTCACGGCGGTGAAACCACAGAAGGGGCCTTCGACGAAGCCCTTCGCCACTCCATCACCAAGATGTCTCACCTGCATTTTGTGGCGGCCGACGAATATCGGCAGCGGGTCATCCAGTTGGGCGAACAGCCAGAACGGGTGTTCAATGTGGGGGGAATGGGCATCGACGCAATCAAACGCCTCAAGCTGCTGAATCCAGAAGAGCTTGAGAAATCCCTCGATTTTTGCCTAGGGAAGAAGAATCTTCTAATTACGTTCCACCCCGTTACCCTGGAGGGTGGAACCAGCTCATCGGCTCAGATGGCTGAATTGCTTGCAGCACTGGGTGAGCTTGACGATACACAGCTCATATTTACCATGCCAAACGCGGATACCGGTGGGCGGGAGCTGAGTGCCATGGTGCATGAGTTTGTTGATAGTCGGCCTAATGCCTGTGTGTTTAGGTCGTTGGGTCAGCTGCGTTATTTCTCATGCTTGGCACTGATCGATGGAGTGGTCGGCAACTCCTCCAGTGGTCTATTAGAAGCGCCAGCCTTTAACGTTGGCACGATCAATATCGGAGACCGCCAGAAAGGGCGACTCCAGGCTGACAGCGTGATTAATTGTCACCCTACTAGGCAAGACATCCTCAAAGCTCTGGAACATTTGTATTCTCCAGAGTTTCAGCAATCACTGACGTCCGTTGCAAATCCTTACGGCAATGGTGGTGCCAGCGAGGCTATCGTCAAAGTACTGGCCGACTATCCGCTAGACAACATTCTGAAAAAGCAGTTTTATAACCTGCCTGCTAAAGCCCAGCCATAAGATTTGGAGTCATTCATGAAACTATGGCGTAATGCCCTCGTAAAAACAGATGCGACTTTGGCACAGGCCATTGAAGTTCTGGACAAAGCCTCACTTCGTATCGCATTAATTGTGGATAACGAAGGCAAGCTGCATGGCACTTTGACTGATGGCGACGTGCGGCGGGCGCTGCTCAAACAAATCCCTATAGATACGCCGGTCCGACAGGTGATGAACCCAAGCCCGAAAACCGCAGCGCAGGATTGGACGGATAGCCGTATCCTCTCCTTGATGGAACAGCATGATGTTTTGCATCTCCCCCTAGTCGATAAAGAAAAGAGGCTTGTTGGTTTGGCGGATCTTCACGGCCTGTTGAATAAACATAAACACGAAAACCCGGTTTTTTTGATGGCCGGCGGTTTCGGAAAACGGTTGCGCCCACTCACCAATAACTGTCCTAAACCAATGCTAAAAGTTGGTGACAAACCGATATTAGAGAACATTCTCCTTAACTTTGTTGAAGCGGGTTTTTATCGGTTTTATATATCAACGCACTACATGCCAGAAGTAATCCGAGAATATTTTGGCAACGGCGAAAAGTGGGGGGTGAATATAAAATACGTGCATGAGGATGAACCTCTGGGTACCGGTGGCGCGCTGGGATTACTCCCCCACGACGAGATCGATCAGCCAATGTTTATGATGAATGGTGACCTACTCACATCACTAAATTTGCATAGTTTTCTTGAATTTCACGGGTCACATGGTGGTGTTGCAACGATGTGCGTAAGGGAATACGAGCATCAGGTGCCATACGGTGTGATTACGAATGAGGGTATCCAAATAAAGTCAATGGTTGAAAAACCAACCCAACGCTTCTTCGTAAATGCGGGGGTTTATCTGCTTGAACCGCAACTGGTAAAAAGTGTTATGCCCGGGACGCATATTGATATGCCGACTTTGCTCGAAAAACAAATTGAAAATAATAACCCTGTAACTATGTTCCCTATTCATGAATCTTGGCTGGATGTCGGACGTATAGATGATTTCAAGCGAGCACAGACTGAGTTTATGGCCATCTAAATGATCCAGCTAGCTGATATCCTAATAGTCATCCCAGCTAGGGGTGGAAGTAAACGACTACCGAGAAAGAACATACTCCCTCTTTCCGGGAAGCCTCTTATTTGCTGGACTATAGAAGCTGCACTTGCCGCTGGAACTAATTCCAGGGTTATGGTGACCAGTGATGACCAAGAAACGCTCAATATCGTAAAAAATTATGAGTCGAAAGGAGTGATTGCACATAAGCGTCCTGATGCTCTAGCTACAGACACAGCAACAACTGTTGATACTCTCATCGATGCAGTTAATGCCGAAGTTGACGCTGGCTACACACCGAGAACTGTTATCTTGCTCCAGCCAACGTCACCCTTACGGTTAGCATCTGACATCAACGAAGCACTGATCGTATATTCAGAGAATAAATGTCAGGATACCGTTGTGAGCGTGTGTGAGTTAGAGCATCCAAATGCTTGGGTAGGCGTTTTGGAAAATGGCAATGTTATAAGGGGGCTTGACGTATCAGGGAAAAGATCTCAAGACTACAGAAAAGAATATAGATTGAATGGTGCAATATATATAATTCCTGTGGGATGCTTGCTTTCCAGAAAAAAAATTTTCACGAACACTATACGCGCTTCTATTATGCCTATAAAAAGATCTATTGATATTGATGAAGAATTTGATTTCCAATTATGTGAGATGTCCTTGTAGAGCGCCAGAAATTTTAAGCAGCGAAAAAACAAACACGACTGTAAATTATAGGTAATATTATGATTTTTTGTACAGAATGCGTAATGCCTTCAACGAGGCCTGGAATCTCCTTTGATGCGAATGGAGTTTGTTCGGCGTGTGTTGCCTATACAAACCGATCGTTGGTAGATTACAATAAGCGGTGGGAGGAACTTGAGGCCCTTTGCAACAAATATCGTGGAATGAACGGTCCTGACGGCTATGATTGTATGATAGCTGTTAGTGGCGGTAAAGATAGCCATTATCAAGTTCACATAATGAAAGATAAATTAAAGATGAATCCTTTGCTTGTTTCTGTAGAGGATAATTTTAAAATGACAAATGCAGGAGCTCATAATTTAAGGAATATATCCGAAGCTTTTGGTTGTGATTTGATTTCTATGAAACCAAACCTGCGTGCTCAGAAAGCTGTAATGAAATATACGTTTGAGCAACATGGTAAACCCACCTACTTCATTGATAGATATATCTACACTTACCCCTTGCACATGGCTGAGAAGTTCAATACACCCCTTTTGGTTTATGGGGAAAATGTAGGTTATGAATACGGAGGATTTGGGGCTACTGATACCTATTCAGCAAAAGATCAGATTAAGAATGGTGTAGCGAGTGGTATAGATATCGATGAACTAATTGTTAACGGTGCTAACAGAAAGGATCTGAATTTTTTCCAAGCACCTGATGAGGTGGTCATAGAAAAATTGGAGCCAATATATCTAAGTTATTTTGTAGAGTGGAATAGCTTTAAAAATTATAATATAGCGAAAAAATATGGATTTCATGATCTTACACATGAATGGAATAGAACACACCATGTAGAACAAATGGATCAAATTGATTCTCCAGCGTATCTAGTGCATTCATGGTTGAAATATCCAAAGTTTGGTCATGCCTCTGCGACCGATTATTGCTCTAGAATGATTCGATACGGAATGATTAGTAGGGAAGAGTCAATAAATTTGGTGAAAAAACATGACCACGACCTCGACCCAAGGTCAGTAAGAGAGTTTTGTGAGTTTTCTGGATATACTGAAAAGGAATTCTGGGAAGTCATAGATCGGCATTACAACCGCGAGATATTCAAGAACACGGGTTGTGAATGGGTGTTAAAATATGAATTGACCTAAAGTAGAAAATGTTTATTAGGAGAAAAGGAAGAAAATCGAGGTACATTTTTCGATATTACTTTAAAAATTTCCTAAGCTTTTCTTAGCTTAATGTTGGTATTAACGCTATGCAGTCGGGCTACTGAGAAGTGAATTATAAAACTGAGGTGGGCGAGCCCCACCTCAGGCCCAATACGAAGTCCGTTAGGAGACCGATTCTCTTTTTAGAATGAAAGAAGGGGCAGGACGATTCAAGCTGCTCGTCATCGTATCATACGCGACCGCAAAGTCCGATCGAACTCTACAAGTAGATTTGGGGGCGTGGCTGTGGTGGGATTGCCGTGATCATTGGCGTAAAACAGATAGCATCATAAGTTGGTGGCATGTGCTTTTCGCGCATCCTCCATAAACGTTTAAAAACAATTAGTTGTCCAATTTCAGAATGCCTAATATTCATAAATTTCTAACTACACATTGAGAATCTAGTGCTGCATAAAGTAAATAGGATTTTCAACGGTAGCATTGCGCCGTACTTTATGGTTGATGTGTCGTTGAAAGGATTGGCTGCATTATTTATCCCGCTGTTCGCTAAATTCATGGGACCCGAAGATTTAGGCTTGTATGTCGAATGGTTTGCCGTTTATAGTGTTGTTTCTGCTCTAATTTGTTTGGGTATTCCATCTTATTATTTGGTTGTCTCTATAAAGAAGGGTAAAGGTGCTGAAATTGAAGCGCATTTGTTTAAGGTGTTTCTAGAATGGTCTTTTCTGATTGTTGTCGCTTCTTGCATTTTCGGTTTGTTTTTAAATGGACAATTGTTTTACGTTTTTGCAATAATTTTGGCTGCTTTTTCATTCTTTTTCATTGAGTTTGCCGTTTCAAATGCGCGGTTAGAGAATGATATTAATTTTTACGCTTTGTTACAGTTTTTCATGTTTTTATCCACCGTTTCTATTCCTTTCGTCGCTGTGTTGCTGACTCCTACATTCGACTCTAGGGCGCTCGCGTTCGTTTTATCTCTATCATTTGTATCCTTATTTTGTTTCGTGAAAATGAATAGAAAAATTGTCAGAAAAAGAGATGTTTTAGTAACTTCGGAAGTAAGAGTGAGCGTATATAAATACGGTCTACCCTTGGTCTCGATTGCGTTATTTTCTTGGTTAAAACTAGGAGGAGATCTGCAGTTTCTAAAGTCATATGGAGGATATGGCGTTGCAGGAAATATGGGTTTAGCTTTTCAAATTCTGGCGGTAGTATCTATTGCAGGCGCATCACTTAATCGAGCAGCATCTGTCAAATTATACTCATTTATAAAAAATGAAGATAATGACGGTTGGTATAAAGCTGTAACGAAAATGAGCTTTTTGGTTGCAGTTTTAGGTATAATTTCATATGGTTTGTTTTACTTGATCATTCACTTTTGGCTCAGTGAATATACCTTGGCGCTAAAGTTTTATGGGCCAATGATGGTGGGTACCGTCTTTTATTGTGCCGCGCAATTCTGGGCTTCGAGAGTTATCTATAAAGAAAAGACGTATATACTTACAGTCTGCTTGATTGTTTCATCACTTCTTCACCCGATTTTTAGCTATGTTATAAATCTAACTTTTGGGTATGAGTTTCTAGGGTATAGCACACTTTTCAGTAATATAATTTTCTTGGTTCTATTGCTTTGTCTATGTAGAAAGTTTTGTTGGTCTAGTTCTTTGCCGTAAGAATGTATCGGCATACCAGAGTAATCTTGATTAGGCCCACAAAACTAGCGATGGCATTACTTTCGTCAATCGTGTGATATTCGTCTTTACTGTGGAGCAGGTTCCATTCCCTGACGATGAGCAGAAGAAAGGTAAAAGCGAGACAAAGCGGAGAGATCTTTCCCCAATAGTACATCGGCCAAGTTTCTTGGTAGCAGCTGAAAGGAATAGGGAATTTGCTCGTCTTTCGATGTATAGAACTGGTTGCGGGGCTCCCTACAGCTTGCTAAACATCTAGTGCAAAGGTTGCTGTATTTGAAAGACGTTGGATTTAGGTAGCCCAAAGGGGGCAGCGAGATGAGAGTCAAGGATGAATGTTTTTCTAAGTCGAATAAGTTTTGACTAGGGGGAAGTTCTCTAGCGTGGCTTTATCAAAATGTCACGCAGCTGTATCGACTTGTCGCTATCCTATATTGTTGGTCGTTGAAATATGCGGGCTGGTATAGCATTGTCAGTGTTCCTCTTTCAATGCTATCTCCAAGAAGGGGTTGTCTGAATATCCCTACACTACTTATCGCACTGCTGAATTGGCGATTAATCAGACTAATTTAGGAATTTATTATTAGGAAGTGAGAGTAATGTGAGGATAGGAACTTTTTTTAGTGTAAGACTTTTTTTTCTATTGTCGGGGGCTTTAATTGCTATATTCTATGCGCATCCTGCTCCTCCCTTCTACCTTTTTGTTTTCTTTGTTATTTCATTGTGTTTTTTAGTAAATTTGTCAAAAATAAAAGTGGATGTAGTTCTTTTGTTTTTGATATTTATTTTGGTATCAGTATCAATTTTGTCTGTCATTGTTAATTCGTCTGGAGTTCATCAGGGGCTGGTTCCTGTCGTTGGGGTTGTGCTGGGTTATTTTTTGTTTCTTTCTGGTGCATTTTTAACATTCAATGAATATTTCTGGAGGGGGTTTTCAGTATCATCATTGGTGTTGTCATTTTTAATATTGTTTTTTTACTTTTTTTCGGGCTCAACTAGTTTCGGGTTTGGTGTCTTTTATATTCCAGAGTTTAGAATGTGGGGAGATGAATATTTTTCCGATTGGCCAAACTACATTGGTTTTCCGTTAGTTATAAGTCTATTTTTGAGGCGTATAAGGCTTATAAAGTTTGGGATGATAGATGTAATGATAGTGTCAGCTATTCTATTAACTACTTCTAGGGTTCTTATGTTTGGTGTTTTTCTGGTTTTAATGTTGTATGTTTTGTTTGAAAAGAAGAGTTTGCTTTTTTTTGTTGTCGTGAGTTGTTTTTTAGCTATTTTCTATTTAGATCTTGAGCCGTTTTTTGACCGACTTACAAAGTTTAATGATCGGTCTCACTTATATTCTGGGCTAGTTGAAGGTTGGTTAGTAAATCCGTTGTTAGGCTGGGGTGGCGTTAAGGTATCCGATGTGTTTCCTGAGACTTATTATGACTCTTACCATAATAGCTATCTGGAGGTGCTTGTTAAGTCTGGTGTCGTTGGGTTTGGGATCTATGTTGCTCTGATATTGTATTTGGCGTTGAGCCCGTATTTTAAAGGGAGGCCACTGTTCCATAAGCAAGAGCTCTATTTCCTGGCATGTTTAATGTTTGTCATCGCTGCTAGTTTTTTTCAAAATTATCTAAAACATCCGCATGTTATATTTATATTTTCCGCACTCTGTCATTCGGGTGTAAAAGGAGTTGTTGGTAGAAATGAAAAAAAGCTTTGATAAAATAAGTGGGTCAGCAATAGGGCTGGTTAGTAGGAGTGTCCCGTCTTTTTTTAACGAGACTATTTATTTTGTTGATTTTGTTTTGAGGTATTTGTTCGATAAGAATGCTGATGACCCTTTTGATGATAAAGAAAAGTATCTGGTAAATGCATATCAAAGGGCCAGGTCAAATGTTTATTATTTTGCCGCAAACGACTATTTGAAGCAGAAGGGCAAAGAGTATGATGTTGAGCTTTTTAAATTGGCAATCGAACATAAGGCGAGTATTGGTGATGAAAGAATTCTTTGTAATACCCGATCGAGAGTGGTGTCTAAAGTGCTTGCTCATTGGCTTTTTTGTTTTTTAGGTTTTATTTTTAATAAAAAAGTAGATGGTAAAGATTATGTGAGAAGTTGGGTAGATGTGTCGCTTGAGATATACGGTGGTGATGGTAAAAATTATCTCTTATATCCGTTTGGTATAAAGCTTGTTCGACAATTTAATTTTATTAAAGAGCTTCGAAAAAAAAATATTCCTTTTCAGTTTTCTGCGTACAGGTATTCGTCAGTAAAGCTACTGAAATGGGTCGTTACTGGAAAAGATGTGGATCTTGCAGATTTAGAGATTTCCGCATTTAAGAATCATGCTGAGGTTTTATTTAAGACTTATAGCCCTCAAAAAATATTTACTACTGATGAGTTTGAGCCGGCATCTTTTGCTCTTAATGAAAGGTTAATTGAGCTTGGTGTTTATGTCGAGAATACTGCGCACGGTGTTGGTATGTACTCTCCGTTTGTTGTTTATAGTAAGTTTAATGTTTTTAATGATTCCCAAATTCGTTATTATGAGGTGTTGTCAAAAGGTATTGACTATTCTGTTATTCAGCGCGATGTAGAGTCCTATAAATCCAAAGCTGTCAAGACTATTGTTTTTGTTGATCAACTATTAAAAAATGATGGTAGTTTTTTGGAGTATTCAAGGCTGGAAGTGTTTAAAAAACTGAAGTTTGCCTCTGAATTAAATGGATACACTTTTTACATAAAGTCGCACCCAAACTCCAGTGTCAATTATGGCGATTATTCCGAGAATCTAATGGAGTTTGATGTAGAGTGTTGTGATGCACCTATCTTCTTTACATTTTTTTCAACTGCTTATATGACGTTTGAAAAGTTTGGGCCTACCTTTTTAATTCAAGATGAGGTGTGTGATCCTTCGCTTATTTTTGGCGACTTTGCAAGAGTTGTACATATCGGTAAACTCGAGGAGTTTTTAAATGACCTTTCCCGACCATCGCTTTTTGATTAAATTTATTCGGCTTGCCTTTTCGTGTTTTTATTTGAAAAAAAATGTTTTTTTTAAAAATATTTATTTTGGTAGCAAGCCATTTATTAGCAGGAAAAATAAAGTTTGTTTGTCGGGTAGGAGTATTTATTTTGGGCGTAATTGTCATATAGCTGCTGATCTAACGGTTGGTTCCAATGTCTTGGTGGGTTCCAATGTTTCGTTTGTCGGTGGCGATCATAAATGGGATCGGCCGGGTGAATATATGTTTTCTTCTGGTCGTGATAAACTGAAAACTATTTATATTGGCGACGACGTTTGGGTGGGGCATGGGTCCATTATTATGCATGGCGTTACAATTGGCGATGGTGCGATAGTTGCTGCGGGTAGTGTCGTGACGAAAAATGTGAAAGAATTTGAAATTGTCGGTGGTAATCCAGCTAAATTGATAAAGTACCGTTTCGGTCAAGAAGAGCAGCGTTTGCACCGCAGTTTTTTGTCGCTAGGTGTTAAAGCTTGAGTGCGTGCCAAGGCTCTCGACGCGATATTTTTTACTATACTCACTACACATTTGTTGATAAGACTATATGAAACAGATACTGCAAGACATGGCAAAGGGTGGCACTACGGTAACTGAAGCGCCCGCTCCGCAGGTCTCTAGCCAAAACCTGATCGTTAACACCCGTGTTTCTCTTATTTCTGCTGGCACAGAGCGCATGCTAGTCGGTTTCGGTAAGGCCTCCTATTTGCAAAAGGCTCGTCAACAGCCTGATAAAGTCAAAATGGTGCTTGAAAAAGTTGCAACTGACGGGTTAATGACCACTATTGATTCAGTTCAATCGAAACTTGCACAACCTTTGCCATTGGGTTATTGCAATGTGGGCGTGGTCGCTGAGGCCGGTTCGGGAGTTGCTGGTTTTAAGCCAGGTGATCGTGTGGTTTCCAATGGGCCGCATGCAGATATTGTGAAAGTCCCTAAGAACTTATGTGCTCGTATTCCAGATAGCGTTGATGACGAGTCTGCCTCTTTTGTTGTGATCGCGAGTATTGGTCTACAGGGTATCCGGCTTGCCAAGCCGACTCTTGGCGAGGCTTTTGTAGTTACGGGTGTGGGACTTATTGGCTTGCTTACAGTTCAGTTGCTGCGCGCGCATGGATGTCGAGTTTTAGCCATCGATTTCGATGAGGCTAAACTGGAAATTGCGCGTCAGTTCGGTGCCGAAACCTGTAATCCTGGTAAGGGCGAAGACCCGGTTTCGGCTGGCAAGGCATTCAGCAGGGGGCAAGGCGTCGATGGCGTTATAATCACTGCCTCAACCAAGTCGAATGACCCGGTTACACAGGCCGCACGGATGAGTCGCAAGCGCGGCCGCATTATTCTCGTTGGTGTGACTGGTCTGGAGTTGGATAGGTCCGATTTTTATGAGAAAGAGTTGGTGTTTCAAGTGTCCTGCTCATATGGCCCAGGTCGGTACGATACTGAGTACGAAGACAATGGACGGGATTATCCCCTACCATTTGTGCGCTGGACAGAGAAGCGTAACTTTGAGGCCGTTCTTGATATGATGGCCAGCGGCCAGCTGGATGTAACGCCGTTGATCACTCATCGGTTTGATTTTGAAAAGGCTCCCGAAGCATACGACACGTTGACAACAGATAAGTCGGCTTTAGGAATTTTGCTGGAATATCATAGTTCGGCAGATATCCGGAAGATTAAATCAGTCACACTTATTAACGGCCTCTCCTTCAACCCCCAAAAAGCAGTGGTTGGCTTTGTTGGGGCGGGAAACTACGCATCCAGAGTTCTTATTCCGGCATTCAAAGTTGCAGGTGCCCAATTTCACAGTATTTCCACGGCTAATGGCCTTAATAGTGTTGTACACGGGGAAAAGTCCGGGTTTGGCGTAGCTACTACAGATACGCAAGCGATGATCGATAACCCGGATATCAATACCATTGCGATTGTTACTCGCCATAATTCCCACGCTTCGTTGGTTGTATCAGCTTTGAGCGCGGGTAAGCACGTGTTTGTTGAGAAACCGTTGGCGGTAACTTTTGAGGGCTTGGCAAAAGTCCGTGATCAGTTTGAATCCAACCAGGGAAAAGTTAAACGTGGGCATTTAATGGTTGGCTTCAATCGCCGGTTCTCGCCCCAAGTCCAGAAGATGAAGCAGTTGCTAGATTCTGTTAATGAGCCGAAGTCTTTCATTATGACCATGAATGCCGGCGCCATTCCCGAGGATCACTGGACTCAAGACGTTGAAGTAGGTGGTGGCCGCATTATTGGTGAGGCCTGTCATTTTGTTGACCTGATGCGCTATTTGGCCGGTTCCAAGATCGTTTCCATGCAAGCGCACCGTATGGGCGATGCGCCGGGCGTTGCGGTGACTGAAGATAAAGCAGCAATAACACTCGGCTTCGCTGATGGTTCTTTTGGTACCGTGCATTACCTTGCCAATGGCGCTGCTAGCTTTCCGAAGGAGAGGGTTGAAGTATTTACCGCTGGCCGTGTTCTGCAGTTGGATAACTTCCGTAGATTGAAAGGCTTTGGTTGGCCCGGATTCAAGCGGATGAACCTATGGAAGCAAGACAAAGGTCAAAGTGCCTGTGCAGCTGCATTCCTTGGTGCGATTGAGAATGGTGAGTATTGCCCGATTCCTCCCGAGGAAATTTTTGAGGTGGCTCGGGTGTCGATTGAGGCTGCAGAAATACTTCGCGATCAATGATTTTATCAAGGCGTTTTAATTTATGAAGCTTAGAGTTAGTACTATAGGTCTTGGCTATATAGGTCTCCCCACCTCAGCCTTGATCGCTTCACACAATATCGCAGTTCGTGGCGTAGATGTCTCACAGCATGTAGTCGATACTATCAACGCCGGCAAAATTCATATTGTGGAGCCAGAGCTGGATAACGCGGTAGCTAGAGCGGTACAAGCTGGCTTTCTAAAAGCGAGCACGCTGCCGCAAGCTGCTGATGTTTATTTGATAGTCGTACCCACACCCTTCAAAGGAGGTAACCACGAACCCGATACCTCTTATATTCAAGCAGCTACCGAAGGCATTTTGCCACTATTGAAAGAAGGCGATCTCTATGTTATCGAGTCGACTTCGCCGGTGGGAACCACTGAGCGTATGGAAGATTTTATCTACAGTAAGCGCCCAGAGCTCAAAGGCAAGATCCATGTTGCTTATTGCCCCGAGCGTGTGCTGCCGGGCAACGTAATGTATGAGTTGGTGTATAACGACCGAGTTATTGGAGGCGTTGATGAAGCTTCTACTCGAAAAGCAGCGGAGTTCTATAAGCTATTTGTAAAAGGGCAGTTGCATCATACCAACGCCCGTACGGCAGAAATGTGTAAACTTGTTGAGAATGCCTCTCGTGATGTTCAAATTGCTTTTGCCAATGAGCTTTCGATCATTTCTGATAAAGCAGCTATCAACGTATGGGAGCTGATCAAACTTGCAAACAAACACCCTAGAGTAAATATTCTACAGCCGGGAAGTGGTGTTGGAGGGCACTGTATTGCTGTGGATCCGTACTTTATTACTGCCGATTACCCCATGGAATCGCAAATTATCGGGAAGGCTCGTGAAATAAATAACTACAAGTCTTTCTGGTGCGCGGAACAAGTAAGAGAGGCGATCCAAAGGTTCCATATTCATGAAGGCCGAGCTCCGGTAGTTGCTTTGATGGGGTTAGCATTTAAGCCGAATATCGACGACTTAAGGCAGTCTCCAGCTGTTTATATAGCGCAACGCATCCTTCAAGAGGCTAATGATGAAGAGTATTTTATTGTAGAGCCAAATATCGAAGAACATTCTGTCTATAAATTGACTGGAGCGGAAGAGGCCCTTGCTGGTGCTGATATTGTCGTTTTTCTTGTGGCGCATGATGCATTTAAATCTGTTGATCTGGATGATTCTAAGGTAGTTCTGGATTTCTGTGGAGTAACGCAGTGAGAGTTTTGTCTGTATTTGGTACTCGTCCCGAAGCGATAAAAATGGCACCCTTGGCGAAGGCGTTAGAAGAAGAAAGTTTTTTTGATGCGAGAGTCGCTGTAACCGCCCAGCATCGTGAAATGCTCGATCAGGTTTTGGACCTGTTTTCACTTGTCCCGGATTATGACCTCAACCTGATGAAACCAGGGCAGGACCTTTACGATATCACCAGTAAGGTTTTGCTGGGTCTTCGAGATGTTCTTAGCGAGTTTCAGCCTGATCTTGTTCTCGTTCACGGCGATACTGCAACGACGTTTGCAGGCGCGCTGGCCGCTTTCTATCAAAAGATTCCGGTGGGCCATGTGGAAGCGGGGTTGCGAACCGGTGATTTGTACTCACCCTGGCCAGAAGAGGCCAATAGGCAGTTAACCGGGCGGATTGCCCGGTGGCATTTTGCGCCTACTGAGCGGAACGAAAATGCTTTGTTGGCCGAGGGTGTGGGTGACGAGGGTATTTTGGTAACTGGTAACACGGTCATCGACGCCTTACAGTGGGTTGTTGAAAAAATTGAAAGCACACCAGCGCTGCAACAGAAGATAGCGGCTGCGCTGAGTTCTGCCGGCCTGCAATTGTCTGTGCGGGAGCGTCGTTATGTGCTGATTACGGGGCACCGTCGCGAGAACTTTGGTAGCGGCTTTGAAAACATTTGCCAGGCGCTACGCGGGTTAGCCGAAGCCAATCCCGATACGCATTTTATCTATCCCGTGCATCTGAACCCTAACGTACAGGGCCCTGTTAATCGATTGCTGGATGGATTGGCTAACGTTCACCTGATTGAGCCTTTAGGTTACGAGCCATTTGTGTACTTGATGCAAAACGCCTACCTTGTGCTCACTGATAGTGGCGGGGTTCAGGAAGAGGCACCAGGCTTGGGTAAGCCGGTACTGGTTATGCGCGATACAACCGAGCGGCCAGAAGCAATCGACGCTGGAACCGTTCGCTTGGTGGGCACCGAGAGCGCCATCATCCGTGACGCTGTGCAGCAATTGCTGGACGATAATGACGTTTATGAAAGCATGGCCAGAGCGCATAACCCTTATGGTGATGGCAATGCATGCGGTCGCATTGTGGAGTTTTTGAAGAGTCACGGGGCCCCTTCCTGAGCAACCCGTATGAAGCGCTTGACCCTGTTGTTTAACACCATTCGCTACCTAAAAGTCAGCCAGCTCGCGTATCAAGTTTATTACCGAGTGCGAAAGCCTAGGTTGAAGGGTTTGCGGGAACCAGTATTGCGTAAGCGGCTTAAAAATTGGCCCGGTTCTGCCTTTCAGAACCCAGCAACAGGTGATGGCGAAACCTTTGTCTTTCTTGGGGAGTGCGCTCGTTTTGATGGAAGCTGGAATAATCCCGCTTTCCCCAAGCTCTGGCTGTACAACCTTCATTACCAGGACGACTTGAACGCTAGAGGCGCAGAGTCACGCTTCGAACTTTGCGTGCGTATGGTGAACTCTTGGATTGAGGGTAATCCTCCGCTACAGGGAAATGGTTGGGAGCCATACTGTTTATCTCTTCGTACTGTAAACTGGGTTAAGTTTTTTGGTCGTTTGCAACCTAATGAGGTCAAGAGCCTTTGGGTCCGTTCGCTGGTCCAGCAAGCGGACGCGCTGGAGCAACAGCTCGAGTTTCATATTCTGGCGAACCATCTGTTTGCCAATGCTAAGGCGCTAGTATTTGTTGGTACCTATTTAGGTGGGACTGACGGAGATCGCTGGCTTCGAAAGGGAATGGCACTGTTAGACAGAGAGATACATGAGCAGTTTCTGAGTGATGGAGCTCATTATGAGCGTTCCCCGATGTACCAGGGGACTTTGCTTTGGGACTTGGCCGATCTCATCGCTCTTGGTCAGTCAACGGGTTTGCCTGAGCTTAAACAGCGGTTGGGTGATTGGGAGAAGCGGCTGCAAAGAGGGCTGAAGTGGCTAAAGGCCGTAAATCACCCGGACGGTAGTATATCGTTTTTTAATGATGCCACGTTGGGTATTGCCCCTACTGTTGAAGACCTTGAACGCTATATGGCTGTTTTGGGTGTGTCCGTTCCACCGACTGATAAGACCTCAGCGGTTACAGGTAAGCTTATGCAGCCGAGTGGTTATGGCGTAGTGGAGTGGCCCGAAAGTCACCGCTTGTTAGTAGATTTGGCACCCGTAGGACCGGATTATCAGCCTGGTCATGCTCATGCGGATACCCTTAGCTGCGAACTTAGCTTGTTTGGCCAGCGGGTGCTGGTGAATTCTGGTATCTCTCAATATGGTGAAGGTCCGGAAAGGCAACGGCAACGTTCGACAGCTGCACACAATACCGTTGAAGTAGATGGCGAAGATTCTTCTGAGGTTTGGGCGGGTTTTCGAGTTGCTCGCCGGGCGAAACCATTCGGCGTGGAGCTTTCTGAAAGTGACGATTCTGTTGCTCTGTCGGGTAGCCATGATGGTTACAGGCGACTCGCGGGGAAAGTCACTCACAGTCGACGTTGGAAAGCTTCCGATGGGCTGTTGGAAATTACTGATATGTTGGACGGCTCGTTTAAAGAAGCGGTAGCGCACTGGCATCTCCATCCTGATGTTAACGTGCATGCGGTTGATGACTATTCTTTCTGCTTGCACCTGCCGGGCCAGCAGGCTGTCAGGCTTGAGATGGATGGCGGCAGTGCTGAAATTGTCAAAAGCGATTGGCATTCCGGTTTTGGTGTATCAAAGCCATCCTTCAAGCTGAAAGTGGCGTTTTCCGGCCCCAAACTCATTACCCGAATTTCCTGGAGTTCCGTTTGAAGGTCTTATTACTAAGTTTTTATTTCCAACCTGATTTGTCCGCTGGCTCCTTTCGAAATACGGCTTTTGTTGAATCTTTATTGCAGGTGCTGCCGCACGGCAGTGAGATTGATGTTGTGACAACACTGCCGAACCGGTATTCGGGTTTTAGTGCAGAGGCGCCGGAAGAGGAAATCAGGCAAGGTGTAACGATAAAGCGAGTGGAACTCCCTGCTCACAAAAGCGGAATGGTGGATCAGTCTCGCGCCTTTCTCTCCTATGCCCAAGCAGTAACGCGTTTTGTAAGAGGCAGGGAGTACGATGTGATCTATGCCAGCTCCTCTCGATTAATGACTGCTGTACTAGGTGCGCTCGTTGCTCGGAAATTGAGAGTGCCGCTGTATCTGGATATTCGCGATATTTTCGTTGATACTATCAAAGACGTTTTACCGCGCAAGCTCGCTTGGCTTATGAAACCTTTGTTTTCCGCAATAGAGCGATGGACTATTACTCGCGCAAACCGTTTGAATGTGGTTTCGGCCGGCTTTTTGCCCTATTTCGAAGCGCGTTACCCGAATGTTCCTAAAGTCGCTTTTACCAATGGCATTGATGACGAGTTTTTGCGGGTAGCCCCTTCGACTTCAACTAATGGGGTGGAAAATGCCAAAGGTTCTAAGGCTGGTGTTGTGGAAGTGGTTTATGCCGGAAATATGGGGGAAGGCCAAGGGCTTCATCGTATTGTCCCCGGCCTTGCCAAAAAGCTGGAAGGTCGGGTGGTGTTTCGTCTGATTGGTGGTGGGGGGCGTTTAAAGGAGCTCGAAGATGCCATTACTGAAGCGGATTGCACGAACGTTGTACTAGAGTCGCCGGTGGCGAGAAAAGAATTAATCGAGATCTATCAGAAAGCGGACGTGCTGTTTCTGCACCTAAATGATTATGATGCCTTCCATAAGGTGCTGCCTTCAAAATTGTTTGAATACGGGGCGCTCGGAAAGCCGATTTGGGCTGGCGTTGGCGGCTATGCAGCCACTTTTATCGAGGAGAATCTGAATAATTCAGCGGTATTTTCTCCTTGTGACTCCGTCGGCGGCGTTGAGGCTTTTGAAACGCTATGTATTGAAGATCGGTCACGTTCGGAATTTGTTCATCGCTTTTCCCGGATGGCAATTATGGATGAAATGGCTGAAGATTTGGTCGCTCTGGTAAATAGTGGTACCGCAGAGGCACGTTCGCAGCCATGGGAGCAGCCTTAATGAAAGTGCTGTTGACCGGAGCCACGGGCTTCATGGGTGGCTCGCTTGCCGAATACTTGAATACGAATACTCCGTATGAGTTGACTTGTGCGGTTCGGCGCACGGCAAGGCAAAAGTGTCATCACACAGTTTTGATCGACGATTTAGATAGTGATACCGATTGGTCAAGTGCTTTGGCGGGCCAGGACGTTGTGATTCATGCTGCAGCCCGTGCTCATATCATGAAAGACGAAGTGCTGGATCCACTCGTTGAATACCGCAGGGTAAATGTGGACGGTACACTCAATTTGGCCAAGCAAGCGGCTGACGCCGGCGTTCGCCGGTTTATTTTTATCAGTTCGATCAAGGTAAATGGCGAGCAAACGCCGGCTAGCCAACCGTTTACCGCCAAAGATAAGCCTTCACCCGAAGACGCCTACGGTATTTCCAAAATGGAGGCCGAGAAGGGCTTGCGAGCATTGGCAGCTGAAACAGGTATTGATGTCGTTATTATCCGCCCGCCGTTGGTTTACGGACCAGAGGTGAAGGGCAATTTTGCCAGCATGATTAAGCTCGTTGAAAAAGGCCTGCCGCTCCCGTTGGGCGCCATTCACAACAAGCGTTCTCTGGTCGCCCTGGACAATCTTGTTGACTTGATCATTACCTGCATTGATCACCCTGATGCCGCCAACCAGACCTTTCTTGTAAGTGATGGCGAAGATCTCTCAACAACCGAATTGTTGCAAGGCGTGGCAGAGGCTATCGGTAAGCCGTCACGACTGGTACCGGTACCTGCCGGTTTGTTGCAGTTCGGTGCCTCGCTGCTTGGCAAGAAAGCGATGGCTCAGCGGTTGTTGGGTTCGTTGCAGGTGGATGTCCGTCACACCCGGGAGCAACTGGGCTGGAACCCTCCTTTAACCGTGAAGGAAGGGCTACAGCGATGTTTTCCAGATTATCAGGGATGAAATTGTGATTCGCACATTAGATCTTTTGTTTTCGTTGTTTGGGTTGTTGTTTGGTTTGCCGGTGTTGCTGGTGTTGTACATCATCGGTTTGTTTGACACTGGGTCCCCGGTATTTCGCCAGGAGAGGGTAGGGCGAAATAAAAAGCCATTCACTTTGGTGAAGTTTCGTACCATGTCGGTGGATACGGTATCGGTTGCGAGCCACTTGGCAAGCAACTCATCCATCACCAAGTTTGGGCATTTTTTGCGCCGCACCAAATTAGATGAGTTGCCTCAATTATGGAACGTGCTAAAAGGAGAGATGAGCCTAGTGGGGCCTCGCCCTTGTCTGTTTAATCAGATAGAGCTGATATCCGAGCGTGAGCAACGAGGTGTTTTGAAGGCTAGGCCCGGTATCACGGGGCTAGCTCAGGTGAATGATATTGATATGTCGACCCCTCAGTTGTTGGCAGAAACGGATCAAAAAATGCTGCGTAGTCTTACGCTGAGCGCTTACTTCAAGTATATCTTGATGACCGTATCCGGCCGGGGAACCGGTGATAGGGTTCCTGGGAAGGAGTGAACCAGTAAGATTTACAGGGTAACCCTGCCCCCTTACTCCCCTTCTGTGTAGCGGAAAGTTATGTGTGAAGTGCTCGGTAGACCTTCCTGCGAAGGGATCACCCGCGGATTGTTGAAGGATTAAAGTATGTTTGAGACCTTTCTAAGGCTATCCCGCTTTAGCAAGCGCATTCTATCGCTTTGTGTTGATACCGTAGCCTTGTTTTTTGCTCTCTGGGCCTCATTTGCTCTGCGTTTAGAACAGAGTGCATGGGTTCCCGACAAAGGTGAATTGCTGATATCGACACTCACCGTAGTATTTACTCTCGGTGTTTTTGTGCGACTTGGTTTGTATCGCGCAGTGGTGCGGTACATGAGTGACCGCGCGTTTATCACCATTAGCACGGGCGTGGGTATTTCCGCCTTACTGTTGATTGTGCTTGGCTATAGCCTGCATGTCCCTATTCCTCGCTCAGTCCCCCTTATTTACGTAGCTCTTGCGTTCATTTTTGTTGGTGGCACCCGCATGAGCGTGCGCATGTTGGTGAACCGCACGTCAGGGCGAAATAAAGAGTATGTTGCCATCGTGGGTGCTGGCGAGACGGGTATACAGCTGGCTCAAGCGCTGCAGCAAGGGTCTCAGCTTCACCCTGCAGTGTTTATTTCGCTAAGCCGCGCCAATCATCGAGCTTTAATTGCCGGCTTGCCGGCTTTTGATCTTGACCATTTAGAAGAGGTAGTTGAACGCCACCAGGTAAAACGGTTGTTGTTGGCACTGGATGCTGACGCCAGTGTTGATCGGCGGCAACTGCTCCAAAAGCTAGAGAGGGTAGGTGTGCCTGTTCAAACGGTACCCTCTATGGATGAGCTCATAGCTGGGCAGGCGCGGATCAATGATATTCGAGATCTCGAGTTGGAAGACTTGTTAGGGCGAGATCCGGTGCGGCCAGATTCTAAGGTCGTTGCTGAAAGCCTATATCAGAAATCGGTCTTGATTACGGGGGCAGGTGGCTCCATTGGTTCTGAACTTTGCCGCCAGATTATTCGCCATAAACCAAAAACATTGGTGCTGTTCGAGCGTTCTGAGTTTGCACTGTACGCGATTGAGAAAGAATTGGCGGCCATTAATCAAATTGAAGGTTTGGATGTGCCGATTCATCCTTTGCTTGGATCTGCGTCTCATCGCCGTCGCTGTGAAACGGTGATGCGCGCCTTTAAGGTGCAAACTGTTTATCACGCTGCTGCATACAAGCATGTGCCCTTGGTTGAGCACAATGTGATTGAAGGTGTCCAGAACAACGTGTTTGGTACTTGGCACACGGCTGAGGCTGCAATCGCGGCTGGTGTCGAGCGTTTTGTATTGATATCGACCGACAAAGCTGTTCGTCCTACTAACGTAATGGGAGCCAGTAAGCGCGTAGCCGAACTTGTATTGCAGGGCTTGGCCCAGCGGCAGACGGCCACAGCTTTCTCTATGGTTCGATTCGGTAACGTGCTGGGTTCATCGGGTTCTGTGGTGCCGCTATTCCGAGATCAGATTCGTGATGGTGGACCGATTACCGTAACCCACCAAGACATTATTCGTTACTTCATGACCATTCCCGAGGCTAGTCAGTTAGTTTTGCAAGCGGGTAGTATGGGGAAAGAGGGTGAAGTGTTTGTTTTGGATATGGGTGAGCCGGTCAAAATAGCGGATCTTGCCCGAAAGATGATTCATCTTATGGGGTTGACCGAGAAAACCCTCGAGCGGCCCGATGGTGATATCGAAATTGTATATAGCGGGCTGCGGCCTGGTGAAAAGCTGTTTGAAGAATTGTTGATTGGCGATGACCCGCAAGGCACGTCTCATCCACGGATTATGATGGCTCGGGAGGTTTCGTTGCCTTGGGCTGAAGTTGAAAGTCTGCTGCGAGAGCTTGATTCCGCCAGCCGTGTTTTCGATTGTTCGCGAATAATTCAGTTGCTGAAAGACGCTCCAACAGGGTACGCACCAAATGGCGATACGGCCGATTTGGTATGGTGCAATCTGGGTAATGATGAAATTGCCGCAACTGCTGACAATATAAGGCGTTTGCCATTGTAGTGTTCGCGCCGTATAAGATTTAGTTTCAGTGCAGGGAAGCACTTCATAACAAGGATGTAGTATGGTTTATATAAAGCACCACGGCGCGGTGAATGGCGTCACCGGCTCCTGCCACGAACTCTCTATACCCTCGGATGACCAGTTCACCCAAGCTGGAATCCTCATAGATTGCGGCCTATTCCAAGGCAACGAATCCAAAGGCCGTTCCACCGCCGAAGACCTCGCCATAGATTTTCCCATCGATCACATTCGCGCCTTGGTGGTCACTCACGTTCACATCGACCACGTTGGCCGAATTCCCTACCTGTTAGCTGCTGGGTTTGATGGCCCGATTATTTGCTCCGAACCTTCCGCTGTTACGCTTCCCGAGATTCTGGAAGATGCTCTAAAGATTGGTTTCACCCGAGACCGCCGATTAATTGAACGTGTATTGGGCGTGATCCGAGAGCGCCTGGTGCCGGTGGCTTATAACCAGTGGCATTCGGTATTCGATGAATCCGGCTGTTCGCTTTCGGTGCGCTTGCAACGGGCGGGGCATATTTTGGGTTCCGCTTATGTGGAGTGCGATGTTCGGAGTGGCGAGCTTGAAGAGCGTGTTGTGTTCAGTGGCGATCTGGGAGCGCCGCATTCGCCGTTGTTGCCGGAACCCGCTTCCCCTGAGCGAGCAGATCGACTGGTGATTGAAAGCACCTATGGTGACAAGAATCACGAAGACCGTGAAACACGCCGGTATCGTTTGAAGGCGGTTTTGGAGCACGCGCTGCAGGATGGCGGTACCGTGTTGATTCCGGCATTTAGCATTGGGCGAACTCAGGAGCTGCTTTATGAAATTGAGGGGCTGATCGCGGAGTTTGGTGATTCGGAAGTCGTACAGGCAGAGAGTGACGTGGCGCTTATCTGGGATAATCTAGAGATTGTGGTCGATTCTCCGCTGGCCGCGGAGTTCACCAACATCTACCGAGAACTAAAGCCCTATTGGGATGAGGAAGCACAAACCCTCGTAAAATCCGGCCGCCACCCACTGTCGTTCGAGCAGTTAACGGTGATCAATTCTCACGATGACCATTTGAATGCCGTAGAATATTTAGGCAAATCTCACCGCCCTTGTGTGGTCTTGGCCGGTTCCGGCATGTGCGCGGGCGGCCGGGTGGTAAATTATTTGAAAGCTATGCTGGGTGATGAGCGCAACGATGTGTTGTTCGTGGGCTATCAGGCTGCCGGCACACCCGGGCGGGATATTCTCACCTATGGCCCGAAGGATGGCTGGGTTGAGCTGGATGACGAGCGTTACGACATCCGCGCAAAAGTGCATCAGGTAAGCGGTTATTCCGCCCACGCCGGGCAGGAAGATTTATTGCGCTTTATCGAAGGTATTCCTTTACCGCCGAAAGAGATTCGAATTGTGCACGGCGATAGCCACGCTAAACAAGAGTTCGACACTATACTGAAGGCAAGGTTGCCTAACAGTAAGATCTGCATTCCAAAAGGAACTGGTTTATGAAGAAGATTGCGGTGATTGGTTTGGGTTATGTGGGGTTACCATTGGCTGCCGCGATTGGAGAGCAGCGGGAAGTGGTTGGCTTCGATATTAACTCTAAGCGTATTGGAGAGCTCAAAGATGGTATCGACTTCACCTTAGAGTTATCTCACGAAGAGCTGGCAGCGGCAAAGCATTTGTCCTTTACGGATTCCGTGCATGGAATTGCTGATTGCCAAATCTACATTGTTACGGTGCCGACTCCCATTGATGAGTTTAAAAAACCCGACTTAACCCCACTCGTAAAAGCCAGCGAAACCGTAGGCAAGGTGCTGAAGCAGGGCGATATCGTTATTTACGAATCCACCGTATACCCGGGCGCCACGGAAGAAGTCTGTGTGCCGGTTTTGGAAAAAATATCAGGCCTTCAGTTCAATAAAGACTTCTTCGCCGGTTATAGCCCTGAGCGAATTAACCCCGGTGACAAAGCGCACCGTGTTACCACCATTATGAAAGTGACTTCTGGTTCCACGCCGGAAATTGCCGAAGAAGTGGATGCGTTGTATGCGGACATTATTACCGCCGGCACTCATAAAGCCAGCTCCATTAAAGTGGCTGAAGCCGCAAAGGTAATTGAAAACACTCAGCGCGATTTGAATATTGCGTTGATGAATGAGTTGTCTATGATTTTCGCCAAGCTGGGTATTGATACCCATGAAGTATTGGCGGCAGCGGGAACTAAGTGGAACTTCTTGCCATTTAAGCCAGGTTTGGTGGGTGGCCATTGTATTGGTGTGGACCCGTACTATTTGACTCATAAAGCCCAGGCTATTGGTTATCACCCGGAAATTATTTTGGCGGGGCGTCGTGTTAACGACAATATGGGGCCGTATGCCGCTTCTGAGTTGGTTAAAGCCATGATCAAAAATGGCCAGGCGGTTTCCGGCGCGAAAGTGTTGGTGATGGGGCTGACGTTTAAAGAAAACTGCCCTGATTTGCGCAATACCCGCGTGGTTGATGTGATTGAAGAACTGAAGGATTATAACTGCGAAGTGCACGTAACCGACTGCTGGGCAGACAATGCCGAAGCGGAAGAGGAATACGGTATTTCGTTGGTGGATAAGCCTGAAAACGGATACTACGACGCAGTATTTCTAGCGGTGCCTCACAACGAGTATGCAGCAATGAGTGCTGAGCAATTGCGATCGTTCGCAAAAGACAATGGCATTCTTTTTGACCTGAAAGGCGTGTTGCCGTTGGGTGATGCGGATATTCGATTGTAATAATCAACGATGCCTTGTTATAAAAAAAGCCGGCAAATGTGTCGGCTTTTTTATGAGTATTAATTAATCTGCTTTACGAATACCCGATTTATTTATTATTATGCAGTCTGACTTTCCGGTCATGTTTTTTTTGTTTAAATCATCCGATATAAGGCCTTACTTTCATGGCGAAGATCAACGATTACTATCAGAAAAAACAGCTTATGGAAAAGCTTGCGGCAGAGCTGGAGCAGCTCGAAAATGATCAGGCGCTTAAGCGTGAGTTGGAATTTGAAAATAAAGTTCGTGAATTGATGACTGAATACGACAAGTCACCAAAGCATGTATTGCAGATTCTGGCAGCGATTGATCCTTCTATTGCCGGTGCGAAAGCGGAAACAGCCACAGGTACTCGTGCCAAGCGCCCGATGAAGACTTATAAAAACCCACATACGGGTGAAGTGGTTAAAACCCGTGGCGGTAATCACAAGACTCTGAACGAGTGGCGTGAGAAGCACGGTAAAGAAGCGGTTCAGAGCTGGCAGCAGCAGGACTAAATCGCTTTGCTTAGCCCCTTTCCCGATATGGGGAAGGGGTTATGAATAAATCATCACCTTATTTCGCCCTCCCTCTTTCGCTCTGTACAACGCCTTATCCGCCTCCTGCATCCACTGCATGTAATTCTCCGGCTCGCCCGTTAATTGCGCGATACCCATGCTGATGGTGTATTGAATGTCGCCCGCCGTGGTATCAACGGTACTTAGCGCGATGGTTTCTCGTATGCGTTCGCACAATATGCGCGCGTTCTCTGCATCGGTTTCCGGCAGAATCAGGCCGAATTCTTCCCCGCCGTAACGCCCTGCAGAATCGGATTGGCGAATGCTGTCGCGTGTTACCTGTGCGGTGTGGCGAATTACGTCATCTCCGGCGAGGTGCCCGTAAGTGTCGTTCACTGATTTGAAGTGGTCGATGTCGAACATCACCAGGGTGGTGGTTTGGCCGTAGCGCCCGTAGCGTTCGAATTCTGCATCCACCAGGTTTTCCCAAGTGCCTCGGTTAAGCAAGCCGGTTAATCGGTCGGTCATGCTTAATTTGGCCAATTGCTCGTTCGCCCGTTCCAGCGCCCGTTTGCTGCTGGCGAATTCGGTGACGTCGTAAATGAGCAAGCAGACCTTGTCGACCTTGCCTGCCGAATTACTGAGCGGGCTGATGGTCAGGTTTTGAAACATGAATTCTTCGGTGCCCGTGATGGGGCGGGCATTGCGAAAGCGGAACAGGTACGGGCGTTGTTCCCACGAGGTGAAGGCGCGGGTGTTCAGTGTGGTAACGGCATCCACTTTGCGAGTGAGCCAGGCTTTGGGGATGTCGGGAAAGGCGGTAAAGATCTGCTGACCCCGAATTTGGGTGGCGGTGATGCCGCTGTGGTTTTCCATAAAACCATTCCACGCCTGCACGCGGAAATCGAGGTCCAGTACCACCAGGCCGACCTCGACGGTTTCGATCATGTCGGCCAGCCAGTGGAAGGCGTCTGTGTTGTCTGAGTCTAAAGCCATGATCAATCCACCAGATATTCGAGACGTTTTTCCAGGAAGGGCACGGAGTCTTCGGTAAACAGTACGAGCATGTCACAGCGAATGTCCCGGTTTTCGATGGTGTAGCAGATTTCAAGGCACAGTAGCTGCTCTTCGCGACTGCTGTGGTGTTCCAATAATTCGTTAATAGGGCGGTGCTGACCCAGTACGGTTGGGTGCCTAAGCCCTAGTTTTATGTCGAGCTGATCACTCACGCCGTTCAGGAAGGCGCCGAACAGTATGCTGGACATGTCCATCAATACTTCAACGTTGATGGCCTCGCCTTCCACGCCTTCGTAATGAAGCAGCTCTGCCATTTCTTCAAAGCTGGCATCGTCGAATAGCAGCAGTGCTTCGCCAGCGACACCGGAGCCCGTGAAGCCTTGGCATACCGCCGAAAAGGTGTTGCCGGCACCGGCGGAGGAAATCGCCATGTGGAGTTCGGAGCTGGCAATGAAGGCGACTTTCGGGATGGGTTGTTTGACGAATACACGCAGTAGCCGGGCCAGTAGGTCCGATGAGCGGCCCATGGCGACGTTGGCGGTTTCCTGCAAGTATTCCGTGAGGCTGACCGAGATTTCCGGCGTACGGCTGGGCTCTGAGAAGGCGCTATTCTTGGCGGCCAACGCAGCAAGTTCTTCTGGCCGGAAAAAGCCGTATTCCTGCAGCAAATCTGCCACAAGCTCTGTGCTTGTGGGCTTTTTGATGAAATCTATGGCACCCAGTTTGCGCACCCGCTCCCGCGCTTCGGGCTGGATGTCACCGGAAACGACAATGGTGAGCACCGGCAGATCGTCTTTACGGATTCGCTCTAACACCTGATAGCCGTCTAGCCTTGGCATGTTCAGGTCAAGAAACAAAAGCTCCGCTTCGCCTTTGCGAAGAATGGCAAGGGCTTCTTCGCCATCTTGGGCAAACAGCACGTTGTCTGTCAAACCAGCCGGCAGTGCGCGGGCCATTTGCTTGCGGGCTAGCGCGGAGTCATCGCATATCAGGATTTTGGTGCTCATGGTACGTAGTGTGCTGGCCGAGTCGGGGGGTGGCAAGAGTAACTTACTTTAATGTGTCGACATATGCTACGTTTCGATGGTTCTGGTTTGTGAGGTAACTCACTCTATTGCCGGTCCGCTCTCGGCTATAGTGGTTGCGTGCTAAAAAAACAAATAGAGACACGATCGATGATAAAGCGAGCGTACGGATACGCTGCCCTTACCCTGTTTTGCTTGGGTATTATGCCCGTTGCCCAAGCGGAGTTAGCACCCATTTCTGATGATGCGATGGGTGAGGTGACCGGGCAGGCGTTTATGCAGATTGAAAACATCGCTGGCCAGAACCACGATTTTACCCGGATGTCGCTAGGCATCGACGTGGAAACCCGGTTAAACGTGGATGACGTAAAGGTTGGCGAATTAAATGCTGGTACGGATTTCGCGGCTAGCCATCTCGCTCTTGGCCACATTGCTCGCGTTAACGGCGAAGTCTATAACGGTGTGACCTATAACGAAGGCGACATCGTTCCCTTCGAAGCTCGCCGCCCGTATATCGAATTGGCAGAAGATGCTGCTGGCCTGGCCGGCTTCCGCATGGGGTTTCACGAGGCTCGCGGGTCGGTTTCGTCCAGTACCACCAGTTTTAGTGGCAACATTGGAATGAAGATTGAATCATTCGGCCAAGTGTATGACGCTCAGTTGTTCCAGGGGCCGGGTGGCGCGGCTACCGATTATCGCGCCACGCACATTGGCTTAAAGCCGAATAACCCGAATCAGGCTGCAGGCTGTAACGTGGGGCAAACGGCTGCAAACTGTGCACCGCTCACACAGCTCCGTTCTTTGGATATCGGTGAAGATTCCGGGCAGGCCGGTGTGGCTGGTTTCACCGATGGTTTCTTTATTGGCTTTCAGCGAGATCAAGATGGTGTGGCCTGGAAAACGCTGGATGGAACCAGTTCGATATCGGCAGGAAAGGGTGTTTACATCAACCTCCCTACCAATATGACCGTGCAATTGGATCAATTGACCGGTGCCGGCCTCGAACGCCGCCGCACTCATCAGGTGGATATGGGGAAAAATTTGTTTTGATTCTCCAGTGAGATTTGATGGAGGCCCAACCTTCCGGCGCAAAGCACAAGGAGTCGTGCGTGCCAACGCTGCTTTATTTGAACGGATTCAAATTTTTCTTTTACGCGAACGACCATTTCCCTCCGCACGTTCATGTGCTTAAAGGTGAGCGATGGGCTAAGATTGAGCTGGCCACGCTATCGATTAGTTACAGCACTCTTAAAAATCAGGAGCTGCGAGAGTGCCTGAAAATTGTTGGTAGCCATCAGTCAGAATTTCTGGAGAAGTGGAATGCCTGGTTTCGAAGGTAAATCCGTTCACGTTGACGATCGTCATTTGCATGTAGAGTTAAAGGACGGACGAGTCATCTCTACGCCGATCCATTGGTACGCTGTACTTGAGCAGGCTTCGATCTCGGAGCTGAGAAAGTACCGTTTTATCTGTGATGGAACGGGTATCGAATGGGAGTGCCTGGATTATCATCTGAGTATCGAGGCAATGTTATCCGGTGATGCCCGGCAAAGCGCCGCATGAATTTGCTAAACTCCGGGTTTCTAATTTGATTGGAACCGCAGGAGTCTTCCTTTGATCCGCTCTTTTTACTGGCACGATTACGAAACCTTTGGTGTAGACCCGCTGCATGACCGGCCCTCCCAGTTTGCCGGGGTTCGCACCGATGCGGATTTGAATGTGATCGAAGACCCGTTGGTGATTTACTGCAAACCAACGGACGACTACCTGCCTTCCCCTGAAGCTTGCTTGATTACCGGCATCACCCCGCAAAAAGCTTTGGAAGATGGCTTCCCCGAAGCGGAATTCATCGCGCAGATCAACGAAGCCTTCAGCCAACCCGGCACCTGCGTAGTGGGCTACAACAGCCTGCGATTTGATGACGAAGTGACACGCAATACGCTTTATCGAAACCTGCGCGACCCCTACGCCCGGGAATGGCAGAACGGTAATTCCCGGTGGGACATCATCGACATGGTGCGGCTGACCTACGCCTTGCGTCCGGAAGGCATCAACTGGCCTCGTAAAGAAGACGGCAGCCCCAGTTTCCGATTGGAGGAGCTCACGGCCGCCAACGGCATTGCCCACGAAGCGGCCCACGATGCCATGTCGGATGTTTGGGCGACCATTGCCGTGGCCAAACTGATTAAAGAGAAGCAGCCTAAGCTGTTTGATTTTGTGCTGAAGAACAAAGACAAACACGCGGCGCGCCAAATGCTGGACACTGCCAACATGAAGCCAGTGTTCCACATCTCCGCCAAATTCCCGGCCAGCCGCGGCTGTTGTGCGTTGGTAGCGCCCTTGGCGGAACACCCCACCAATAAAAACCAGGTTATCGTCTACGACTTGCGGGAAGACCCAACGGAACTCATCAACGCCACGCCGGAGCAGATTCAGGAGCGGGTGTTTACCTCACAAGCCGAGCTGGGTGAGGGGATAGCGCGCTTCCCCCTGAAAGGCATTCAGGTGAACAAATGCCCGGTTCTGGCCCCGGCAAACATGTTGTCTACGCTTTCCAAAGAACGCTTGGCGGAACTGGAATTGGATGGCGACGTGCTGCGCGCGAATCTGGCCAAGCTGCGAAATGCCCCGGACTTGCCAGCACGAATTGCCCAAGCCTTCGATCGCAGCTTTGACGGCAGTGACCTGACCGATCCCGACGAGCAAATCTATGCCGGCGGTTTCATCAGCAACGCCGACCGGGAGCGGCTGAAAGACCTGATCGCCCAACCGGTAGAGACATTAGGCGAGCAAGAGGTAAGGTTTGATGACGAGCGTTTAAACGAGATGCTCTTCCGCTACCGCGCCCGGAATTATCCGAACACCCTGAGCGGCGAAGAAATGGAACGTTGGGAAGCCTTCAGAACCGAACGCCTGATGAACCCGAAAAAGGGCTGGCGCTCGCTGGAAGCCTACGGGCTGGAGTTGCAGCAGCTGGCGAGTGACCCGGAGCTGACGCCGAGGAATCAGCAGATCCTGGAGGATTTGCATTTGTATGGGGAATCTTTGATTCCTTATATGTAAAAAACGGGGGCCAGTTTTGGCCCCCGTTGCGTTTATCTCCGCCGCTGAAAATAAACACTCAAACTCTGCCCCATCAAGCTCTGCACTTCACTCCCCAGAGCCTCCGCCTGAATCTGCTTTTGCACAGGCGCAGTCGCCAAACTGTGGCCATCTTCATCGCGGGCTTTGACGAGTTTCCATTCCACTTCGTTGCTGGCCAGCGCCAGCAGATCTTTTAGTTGGTTGGCATCCTGCGGGCGGAACCAGCGGTCGCGGCAGCCACCTAGGCTGTAGAAGGCTTCGTCTTTCAGCAGATCGGCCCAGGTGGAGTCCTGCTTGTTCGCAAGTACCATACGCCGCAGTTGCCGCAAGGCGGTGCGCGTGGGTTGCAGGTTGTGCTCGTCAATCAAGCGGCGGATGTGCTTGTCGCCGGCGGTTTGCTCGGCCATGTTGGTGTGCATGTGAACCACAGCACCACTGATGGCGGCGTTATTGACCAGTGCCGCAACAGAAAGCTCTGTCATGGCCGGTGAAGGCAAGCGGCCGACTTCCACCCAGTGCACTTGATGGCCATCCGCCACGAATCGCTGAGCGATGGACCAGGGCCAGAACACGATGTTCTCGATGTTTAGAGTGCTGGCCATGCGCGTGGCTTTGGCGATGTTGGCGAGGGATTCGTCAACCGCGATAACTTCCACATCATCCAGATACTGCGCCAACTCCATCGCCCGCTGACCAGACTGTGCGCCGCATACCATGATGCGCAGGATGGCGGGAAGGTGGTCGGTGTTTAGACCCAGTTCCTGCGCTATCACCGACTTCAGGCTGGTTTCGGTGCGGTAGGCCAGTTGGCTCCACGCGGGCCAGGCTTGCGGTACATCCGTTTTCGCCAGGCAGAGTTCGTCGGCTTTCTCATCAAAGTTTTGTTTGATGGCTTCTTCTTCCGCCCGGTCGTAGTAGCTGGCGGCCATCATAGGTTGCATAGCCAAGGGCCAGTCCACCAGGTTCCACTGGCCGAGATTCATGGCAAAACTTTGATGGAATAGGGCGCCGTACAGAGCGCTGATCATCAAGCTTCCGATTAGCGCTTCTTGCGGCTCACCCATCGCAAACTGGCCGACGATGCTGTCGTTAATGGTGGCGATCAGGCGTTCTTCGTCATCTTCCACCGCCAAGGCGTAGCCGGTGCGGTCGGCGTATTCGGCAATGGCCAGGCACAGTGGCTGAAGTTCGTCCCGCAGGCTGACGGTTTGCGCCACTTCGGCGAGGATGCTGCGGCGCAGTATGGTAACCAGATCTTCAACTTCAGCACTGGGCATCAGGGTTTTCTTGAGCGCGAGAATCAGCAGCTCGTCTTCCGCGGCTGCATCCAGAAAAATCTCGGCGTTGGGATTGTTTAAATCGTACTGCTGCTGAACGATAGCACCCACAAACCGGCCGATCTCTTGATGGGGCAGGTTGTCTTGGCGGAGTAGGGCAATGGCATCTTGTGCCAGCTCTGCGTCTGCATGGTGAACTTCCAGGTTTTGCGCGCAGGTCAGCATGCCGGAATAGACGGAATCCCACTCGGAACCGGTTTGCAGCAGTTTGCGGTAATGCAGGTAGGCCACATCGAACTGGCCTTGCAGGCGTTTGGCATGGGCAACCCCGCAGAAAGCGGCGGCAGATTGCCGGTCGCATTCCAGTGCCTCTAGGAAATATTCTTCCGCCAGAGCTGGCCGCTCGGTCTGCAGGGCCCAATAGCCCAGGTTGCAATACTGCTGCGCCTGCCCCGGCTGGCTGTTCAGGCTGGCATTGAACAGGGCTTGGGCTTTTTCCAGCTCGCCATCGTCCATCTCCACCCGACCCAGCAAACCAAGTGCTGCGGCGTTGTCGGCCTCAATCGCCAAGGCGTCTGCCAGGTACTCGCGGCACTCCATACGCGCCTTCAGCCGTTGGGTGTAAGAAAGCCCGTTGGTGTTGGACTCGCCATACGCCAGATTCGCCTGCAAAACCAAGCGAGCGGCCTGCGCCTGAACCGAACGGGAAAGATGAGCATTGTTTTCTTGTACGTGCATGGAACACCTCATTACCAGCCATAATCCGATGCGGCAAAGGTCTGCAGTTTTTTGCGGATTGCCGTGCTTTGAGGGAGGTGTTGCGAAAGGTGTGCCAGTTTTGAGGTGGTGATTTTTGGGTGCCGATTTATCGCTTGCTAGCACTACCGTGCAACTATAAAATGGTTGCAAAAGGTTGGTCGGGATGATCGTATGGTGAACAGGGAAAAGTTAAGGGCGAAGTTGCTTCGAAAGCCAACACCCAAAGACATAACGTGGTCTGAACTCCGTGGGTTTTGTTGAGAGGGGGCTGATATGAGCTCGAATACAATCAAATATAAAGGCCAGATAGGTTCCATCGAACATGATCTTGATAGAGGCGTTCTTTACGGCAAGCTCCTCTTTATCAATGATCTTGTGACCTATGAGGCTGAAAACCTCCGGTCCTTAGAGCAAGAGTTTCGAGTGTCGGTAGACGAGTACCTGGCGGACTGTGCCTCAATGGGGATTGAGCCAAACAAACCATTCAAAGGATCGTTCAATATCCGAATCGGAAGAGAATTGCACCGCAAGCTGGCAATGAAGGCCGCTGATGAGGGGTTGGGGTTAAACGAAGCTGTTCAGCTGGCTGTTGAGAGGTTTGTCGTTAAAGGGAGTCGTCCTTAAACAAAAAACGGCCGGGTAATTAGCCCGGCCGTTTTTTTACGCAGACGATTAACCTTGCAGCAACTGCAATACCTGCTGTGGCCTTGCGTTAGCCTGAGCAAGAACAGACAAGCCAGCAGACTGAAGCACCTGAGTACGAGCCAACTCTGCGGTTTCCGCCGCAAAGTCCGCGTCGCGGATTCGACTGTTTGAAGCCGAGAGGTTTTCCGAGGTGGTGCTCAGGTTCGCGATGGTGGACTCGAAGCGGTTTTGGACTGCGCCGAGTTCGGCGCGGAAGCCGTTGATGGTGTCGATGGCGTAGTCGACGGCGATCATGGCAAGGTCGGCCCCTTCCCGAGTAGAGATATCGATCTCGTTCATCGAAACGGTATCGCTGTCGGCTGTCCCGAAAACTTTAAAGTCAATGTTGTTGGTAGTGTCACCGTTTGTATCCGCGGTAATTCCGATGGTGAACGGTTCGCCAAACTGTGACGAGAACACGATGTTGTCGTTGGTTGAATCGAGGTTGGCTTTAATCCCGGTTTCATTTGTGCGAGCGTTTACTTTTGCAACAATGTCGTTGAGGGAGGTTGCGCCCTCTACCGGGATTTTGGATCCATTGATGTCCACTTCGAAGTCGATGGTTTTGCCGTCTTTAAAGTGTTCATGAACGGTTGTTGCAACATTGGCCGAGAATGGCGCGGCAGTGTTTGCGCCAGTACTCCCGGTTCCGTCGGTCAAGCTTCCTGCGATGTTTAGGTCGACTGATGTATTGTTAACGAACCGGAAGCCAGTGGCATCCTGCTCAACGGACAGGCCTTCGAGTTCTTGGTTTTGGCTAATTTGGGTTTGAAGCTGGGCAACTGCTTCGTCTATATTTTTTGCGCCTTTAATTTCTAAGGTTGCAAGGCTAGGGTTGGTAGCGCTCGAAATGGTTAGCCCTGTCCCGTTAGTGGATACACCCGAGCTAGAATCAAAGTCTAGCGTCGATGTATTTACGCTAAATACGCCCGGCTCAAGCGCCCGGTTCCCGAAAACACTGGTTTGTTCAACGACTCCTCCAATTTGACTACCCCGCGAGTCCAAACCACTAACAGAAATAGTCTCACCCGTATTTGCCCCAACCTGAAACGTTTGGGTGTCAAACGTGCCATCTAGAACTTTCAAGCCGTTAAAGGAAGTCTGGCTAGCAATCCGGTTGATTTCTTCAATTCGTTGCTGCACTTCCTGATTCAGAGCTTGGCGGTCTGAAACACTGTTTGTGGCGTTAGCCGACTGAACGGCCAGTTCCCGGATCCGCTGCAAGTTGTTGGTAATCTCGTCCATCGCGCCTTCCGCGGTCTGGGCCAGAGAAATGCCATCGTTGGCATTCCGTTGGGCGACATTCAAGCCCGAGATTTGAGACTGGAACCGTTCGGAAATCGCAAGCCCCGCGGCATCGTCTTTGGCGGAGTTGATGCGCAAGCCCGAAGATAAGCGTTCCAGCGCAGTATTGGCCTGGCTTTGTGAGGCGTTGAGGTTCCGTTGTGCGTTCAGTGACGCCATGTTGGTGTTAATAACCTGAGGCATATCGTTCTCCCTACTCAGAGATGCCGGAAGCTCAGAGCCGGAAAGTCAGGGCGCTGCGCCGGCAGAAAAGTTGTTTATTTGCCGTGTTGATGGGAGTTAAGCGAAGGGTGTGCCAAGATCTGATTTATGATTTTATCTTGTTGTTATTTAAGTAAATAAATTCGAATTCGTTCTTTCGTAGAGAAGCTCGTTGCCAACTTACCGTCAGCAAAAACGGAAGTTGCTTGCCGCTTTTGCATTCTTTTACAAAGAAAATTCTATTTTTCCTAAAGCAACCCGATTGGGTGCCGTTAAGTGAAGTAACAGGGCGGCGCTCCAAACCAAAAAAGAGAACGCCAGACCTTAACCATGAAATAACGACACACTGTCGAAGGAGAAGCATTATGGCTCTCGGCATTAACACCAACGTTGCATCGTTGAACGCCCAGAATCAGTTGGGTAAGTCTCAAAACTTGTCAGATCAGGCCTTGCAGCGCTTGTCCTCCGGTCTGAGGATCAACTCTGCCAAAGACGATGCGGCCGGCTTGGCGATTTCTACTCGCTTCAGCTCCCAGATTTCCGGTCTGAATGTGGCGACTCGTAACGCCAACGATGGTATCTCCCTCGCCCAAACCGCCGAAGGCGCGCTGGATGAGATCACTAACAACTTGCAAAGGATCCGGGAGCTGGCGGTTCAGGCTGCTAACGCTACTAACAGCGCCTCGGACCGCGCGGCGTTGAACGATGAAGTGGAGCAGCGGATTAATGAAATCGACCGGATCTCCTCTCAAACCGCATTCAACGGCCTGAAAGTTCTGGATGGTACGTTTGGCAAGGAGAGCTTCCAGGTCGGCGCCAATGCTGGCGAGACGATCGCTATTGATCTGGGCTCTGATAAGTCGACCAAAAAAGACAGTATTGGTGAGTTGGCTTCTTCCGCAGTGATTGGTGATTCGGCCATCACTGATGCAGATGGCATTCAAATAAAAGTTGGTGATGGCGAATACGTGACAGTTGATCGGGAAGCCGGAGATACCACAGAGGACGTTATTGGAAAGATCAATGGGGCGGGAGTCACTGGAGTTTATGCGGTAGGCTCTGAAAGTACCCCGGGTGGTGGTATCGATCAAATAACACTGATCTCTTCGTCAGACTTTACATATTCTCTCGACGGTGGAACCACAGAAATTGAGCGCACTTTGGAAACAAACGGGGATGACTCGTTTTTGAGTTCCGTAAGTGTAGAAGATGTTGCTGGTGCCAATGAAGCAATCCTGCGAGTTGATTCCGCTCTAGATAGCGTGAATAGCTTACGCGGAGAATTAGGTGCGATTCAAAACCGCTTCGAGTCCACCATTGCCAACCTCGCCACTTCCGTGGAAAACCTGAGTGCTTCCAATAGCCGTATTTTGGATGCCGACTTCGCCGCCGAAACCGCGAAGCTCTCCAAGTCCCAGGTATTGCAGCAGGCCGGTATTTCCGTGTTGGCGCAGGCTAATGCTCGGCCACAGCAGGTGCTGTCACTGCTCCAGTAATTTAGCAACAAAATTTAACACTTGAGCGCGGTTTTGCACTCAAGTAATGGGCCGGGAGGCCGTTAAACGAAATAACGGCAAGGCTGGAGAACCAGTCGCTCGGTCTGACTCGCATTGAGGAGAAGCATTATGGCTCTCGGTATTAACACCAACGTTGCATCCCTGAACGCCCAAAACCAGTTGGGCAAGTCTCAGAATCTTTCTGACCAGGCGCTGCAGCGGCTGTCCTCAGGCCTGCGGATCAATTCTGCAAAAGATGATGCCGCTGGCCTGGCGATTTCCACCCGCTTCAGCTCGCAGATTTCCGGTCTGAATGTGGCGACTCGAAACGCCAACGATGGTATCTCCCTGGCGCAGACCGCCGAAGGCGCGCTGGATGAGATTACCAACAACCTGCAGCGGATTCGTGAACTGGCCGTTCAGGCCGCCAACGCCACTAACAGTGCCTCGGACCGCGCGGCGTTGAACGATGAAGTGGAGCAGCGGATTAATGAAATCGACCGGATCTCCTCCCAGACCGCGTTCAACGGCTTGAAAGTTCTGGACGGTACGTTTGGTAAAGAGAATTTTCAGGTCGGTGCAAATGCTGGCGAGACGATCGCTATTGATCTGGGCACTGACAAGTCGACCAGAAAGGGTGATATCGGCGAGATTGCTGTGTTAGCAGATCAAGCGATTGCTGCCATCGCTGCTACGGAAGATTTTGCATCATTTCAAGTGGGGTCTGGTGAGCGCATCGACATCGATCTCTCGGATGTCGACAGAACGGGTACCGACGCAGAAACTGCCCAAAACTTGGTTGATGCGATCAACAACGAAGGTGTGCCTGGTTTGTATGCGGAAGTCGGTACGGGAGGGGACACTGTAACCTTCAAGTCTGCTGAAGCATTTAACTATGACTTGAATAATGATGGAACGGCAACTGCCGATCCGGGTAATACCCAAGCCGCCAACAATCAGTCACTTGCTGAACTGAAAGTCGACACTGTTGCGGCTGCGAATGATGCAATTCTCCGAGTGGATAGTGCGTTGAAAAGCGTGAACGATCTCAGGGGGAATCTCGGTGCGATCCAGAATCGTTTTGAGTCCACTATCGCAAACCTGGCGACGTCAGTGGAGAACCTGAGCGCCTCGAACAGTCGTATCTTGGACGCAGACTTCGCCGCAGAAACTGCAAAGCTTTCCAAGGCACAGGTACTGCAGCAGGCGGGTATCTCCGTCCTGGCTCAGGCGAACGCCCGTCCGCAGCAGGTTCTGTCCCTCCTGCAGTAAGGGGCTAGCGGTAACAGCCGGAACCTTCGGGTTCCGGTTTTACGCCGTTTGAGTATAGCGAGGTAAAGCTATGAATGACGTTAACCTGAACAGTCCGGATTTGAAGCTGGTGCGCCTTGGTGCCCAGGCTCCGGCCAAGGCACTGTCGTCATCTCAGGCCGAGGGCAGTAAAGCCCCTGACCTTGCTGCTTCAATTGCCGGTACCCGCCAGATTCAGAATACCCAGGTTGCAAACGAAGCCTCCAAAGCTGAAAAGCTGAAAGAGCGTAGCGAAACGCAACGGGAAGAGTTGGGCCAGGCGGTTAGCCAGCTGAACGATTTTGTTCAGAACGTGCAGCGGGATCTTCAGTTTGAGGTGGATAACGAATCCGGTCAGACCATTGTGAAGGTGGTTGATCAGTCTACCCAGGAAGTGATTCGCCAGATGCCGGATGAAGTGGCTTTGAGGTTGGCAGAGAAATTGCAGCAGGATGAACCGCTGACGTTGTTTAACATCAAAGTGTAAAAACTTGCCGCTTTCGCGGACGTGTTGAACACGGTATTTCAGCACCGCCACTCCGAAAGGGGCTGGCGGTGTTCTGGTTTATGGGTTACCAAAATTAGCGGTAAAGTTTTGCCGCTCGTAGCCGATAAATTATACAGTAGAGACATTCGCTCCCATGAGGATGCAGGGTTATGGCAGGTATATCATCGTTAGGCGTTGGGTCTGGTGTTCTTACATCCGATCTTGTTGATCAGTTGGTGGCGGCGGAACGTAAGCCCACCGAGGTTCGGCTGGATCAGAAAACGGCACGTACTGAGGCTCTGATTTCTGCCTATGGGAAACTTCGCAGTGCGGTAACGGAGCTTCGGTTGCCGATGCGACAGCTTGGCTCTGCGGACGCGATGAAGTCATTTTCTGCGACATCGTCGGGTAGCAATATCGACGTGTCGGTAGATGCCGGAAAGGCGGCCCGTGGCTCTTACAGCCTTGATGTGGTTGCTCTTGCGGAAGCCCAAGCGCTGGCGAGTACCGAGAGCTACGCTGACCGAGATGCCACCAGTGTTGGCCGTGGCACCATTACGTTGCAGGTGGGTGATAAAACCACCGAAATCACCATCGATTCCAGTAACGATACCCTGCAAGGCTTGGCGAACGCGATTAATGATGCAGACGGTGGCGTTTCTGCAGGTGTGATTGATACCGGCAGCGGCTTTCGCCTGACGTTATCGGCGGATGAAACCGGTACAGCCAATGCGGTCAAAATTACCGCTACTGAGGAAGCCGGCGCGGAAGGGCTGGCGGGTTTTGCGTTTGATCCAGCAGATGCCGCGGGCAACCCAAAGATGGAACAAACCATTGCCGCCGCCGATGCGCAGATGAAGATAAACGGTGTGCTGATTACCCGTTCCACCAATACCGTTGAAAACGTGGTGGATGGGCTGACGTTCAATCTGACGGATGTGGGTAAATCCACCGTTAAGGTTGAGCAGGACACCGGTAAGGTTGCCGAGCGTGTTCAGGCGTTCGTGGATAAGTTCAACGAACTGCAGGGCACGATTCGGGAGCTTTCAACGTTCAACAGTGAAACTGGTCAAGGCAGTATCCTAACCGGCGACTCGACCGTTCGTAATATCCAAAACCAGCTGAAAAGCGTTTTAACGAATATTATCCCGGGGCTGGAAAACGCCAGTGTGCGCAGCTTGGCAGATGTGGGTATCGGTTCTGATTTCCGCACCGGTGAGCTGCAGTTTGATAGCCAGAAGTTCCAGCAGAAATTGTTAGAAAACCCGGATGATGTCACAGCGTTGTTTGCCGAGCAGGGCAGAACCACAGACTCCCAGGTGGAGTTCATCCGAAGTGGCTCGAACACTGTGCCGGGCGGTTACGATATTGATGTGACCCAGATGGCGACCCGAGGTAGCTTGAATTACAGCGTTCCGAATACTACGAATGCTATCCAGGTTCAGGCGGATAACAGTTTCACGTTCCAAGTGGATGGTGAAACAAGTGCAACGGTTTCCATCGCTGCGGGTGACTACTCCGGTGCTGATTTTGCTGCGGCCATTCAGACTGCGCTGGCAGACAATCAGGCGCTGAGCGCGGCTGACCGTTCTGTTCAGGTAGCGTACGACTCTGCGGAAGGGCTTACGTTCACGTCGAACCGCTTTGGTAGTGATTCCAATGTTAGCCTGACGGCGCTTTCTAACGTAACAGGGTTAAGCACCAGTACCGGTGTTGCCGGGCAAGATGTTGAAGGCACGATCAATGGCCAGGCGGCCCAAGGCGATGGCCAGGTGCTGTATCTTGCGAACGATGCCAGTAATAAGGCAGCCGGCTTGCAGGTACGTATTACCGGCGGCGAAGTGGGTAGCCGTGGGGCGGTTAATTTTATTGAAGGTGTGAGTGAGCGGGCGGTGGATGCCATCACCAACATCCTGAGTGCCGAGGGCGCGCTAAGCTCCCGTACGGAATCGCTAAACCGGGATTTGGAGCGTATTCAGGAAGACCGCGTAAAGCTGGACTTGAAGATTGAAAGCTATCAAGCAAGGCTTGTGGCCCAGTTCAGCGCTGCCGACTCATTGATCGCACAGCTTAACAACACCCGAGATTACGTCTCGCAGCAGTTGGCCGCTTTGGCGCCCAATCAATCCGAGTAATTATACGATATTCAGAAAAGGGCCCTATGATTCAGGGCCAACCGGTTAACGGTTAAACGAGGTTTTTATGAACGGTCTACAAGCGTACCAACGTGTTAACACCCAAACCAGTATCACCGATGCTGACCCCCATAAGCTGATTCACCTGCTGTACAACGGTGCCATCGAGCGAATCAACATGGCCAAGGCCCGGATGCAGGCCAAAGATTACGCCGGTAAGGGCCAGCTAATCGGTAAAGCCATCGAAATCATTGGTGGCCTAAAAAGCTTCCTAGACTTTGAAAAGGGTGGTGAGTTAGCAACCCGTCTTGAAGCGCTGTACGACTACATGGAACGCACGCTCCTGGAAGCCAGCGCCAAGAACGACATGGCCAAACTGGACGAAGTGATCAGCCTTCTCCGCTCAATCAAAGAAGGCTGGGACGGCATCCGTGAAGAAGCCGTTATCCAAACCGCGCACGTTGGCTGATATCTGAATTTCACGTCACCCTCTCCCTTTGTGGGAGAGGGTGAGTGCACCTCCCAATAGCCAACTCCCCCGCCATCCCGTACAATATGCCCCTTCTTTTTGTTACATCCATTCTGTTCAGTCTGGAGCACAGACATGTCTGATATTAAAAAGGTGGTTCTGGCCTATTCCGGCGGCCTGGATACGTCCGTTATTGTTCGGTGGTTGCAGGATACTTACAACTGTGAGGTGGTTACCTTTACCGCCGACATCGGCCAAGGCGAGGAAGTAGAGCCGGCGCGTGCGAAGGCAGAAGCCTTGGGCGTTAAGGAAATTTACATCGAGGACCTGCGCGAAGAGTTTGTGCGCGATTACGTGTTCCCGATGTTCCGCGCAAACACCATCTATGAAGGCGAGTACCTGCTGGGTACTTCTATTGCGCGCCCTCTGATCTCACGTCGTTTGATTGAGATCGCCAACGAAACCGGCGCCGATGCCATTTCTCACGGCGCGACCGGTAAGGGTAACGACCAGGTGCGTTTCGAGCTGGGTGCTTACGCACTGAAGCCGGGTGTGAAGGTGATTGCACCGTGGCGTGAGTGGGATCTGAACTCCCGCGAGAAGCTGCTGAAGTACTGTGAAGAGCGCAACATTCCGGTTGAGATGAAGAAGGGCAAGAGCCCGTACTCCATGGATGCCAACCTGCTGCACATCTCTTACGAAGGCATGAATCTGGAAGATCCTTGGGCGGAAGCCGAGGAAGATATGTGGCGTTGGAGTGTGTCTCCGGAATCGGCTCCGAACGAGCCGACTTACGTTGAGCTGACTTACCGTAAGGGCGACATTGTTGCCATCGACGGTCAGGAAATGAAGGCGCATGAAGTTCTGGAAACGCTGAACAAGATGGCGGGTGCCAACGGCATTGGTCGTTTGGACATCGTTGAGAACCGTTACGTGGGCATGAAGTCCCGTGGCTGCTACGAAACACCGGGCGGCACGATCATGCTGCGTGCGCACCGTGCGATTGAGTCCATCACTCTGGATCGCGAAGTGGCGCACCTGAAAGACAGCCTGATGCCGCGTTACGCCGAAGTGATCTACAACGGTTACTGGTGGTCGCCTGAGCGTGAAGCCCTGCAGGCGCTGATCGACCAGACTCAGGAATACGTGAACGGTACCGTTCGCCTGAAGCTGTACAAAGGCAACGTAGACGTTGTTGGCCGTAAGTCTGACGACTCTCTGTTCGACGAAACCATCGCGACCTTCGAAGAAGATCACGGTGCTTACGATCAGAAAGACGCAGAAGGCTTCATCAAGCTGAACGCGCTCCGGTTGCGTATTGCAGCCGGTAAAGGCCGCAAGCTCTGAGAGCAGCCTTACTGAATCCAAAACGCCCGGCACATTGCCGGGCGTTTTTGGTTATACTCTGCTGAAAACGCTAACAACCAAAGCCTGCGCCATGACTCCGTTGGGAACCGCTTCTGTAGCCGCACTTCGTCAATACGTTCGTTTCGCCGATGCCAACTCGATGACCGTGGCCGATTTGCTGCGCCAGTCCGGGCTGTCAGAGGATGTTTTGGAAAGTGATGACGGGCGTATCGATGGTGAGCAGTTTCAAACTTTCCTGCATTTGCTGGCCGAGCGTTCGGATAATCCCATTCTCGGCTTGGAAACGGGCGATTTCGTGCAGCCCGGTTCTTACAGTGTGCTGGGTTATATCACCATGAGTTGTGCCACCTTGGGCGAGGCCGTTACCCGCATTGCCCCCTATGAAAAATTGGTGGGTGACATGGGCACCACGCGTATGCACATGGTGGGGGGTACGGTTACGTTGGTGTGGCGCTGCAATTACACCGATCCCATCGTTCAGCCCCATGTGGTGGATAACGTGTTTGCGTCTTGGGTGAATTACGCCCGTTGGCTGGCGGACACGAACGAGGCGTCACCGCATAGTGTGACCTTGCAACGACAGTCGCCGGGGCCGGAGCTGGAAGGCGAATACCATAAGCGCTGGGGGTGCCCGGTAGAATTCGGGGCAAAAGAAAATACCTTGTCGCTCAGTAAAGCACTTCTTTCCGAACGGTTGCGGCAGCCAGACCCGTTGCTTCGTAAAACGTTGGAAGCCCATGCTCTATCGCAGTTGGCCGAACTGGACACCGATACCGACCTGACCACCAAGGTGAAACAGGGTATTCAGCGGCAGCTGGCGCGAGGCATCACTCGGCAGGACCTGATTGCTGAAGATTTGGGGATGACCAGCCGAACCTTGCAGCGCAAGCTAAGCCAGGAAGGCGCTTCGTATCAGAAGTTGTTGGACGAGGTGCGCCAGCAGATGGCAGAAGATTACCTGCGCGATACTGAGATGAGCATACCGGACATTGCGTTGCGGCTTGGCTATAACGAAACCACGTCGTTTCATCGTAAGTTCAAGGCTGCGGCAGGGCAAACACCGGGGGAGTATCGAAAAGGTGTGACCCCATAAAAAGAAAGCCAGCTCATCGGAGCCGGCTAAAATATTCGGAAAGAACGAAAGTGCCTGAAAAATTCGTTTATCCTGAGGGAGAGCACCCATACGGCGGCGGAGGTACTACACGGCTCCTCCGCCATGGGTGGGTACTGCTTGATCCCACAAATTTAGAATAGGGCTTTTCGAGCTTTCGGTCTGTTTGTGATGTGTGTCGCAGTGTTACTGAATGTATTTGCTACACACTTTCCCGTAATTCCGGTGTGGTTTCGGTAAAGCGCCGGGTTTCGTAGGCGTCCACCAAGCCTTGTACCGCAGCCCGTTCGACATCTTGGACCGTCGGTGTGCCGTCTTCTGCGCTCGCGCGGCACAGCACCATACCGGCTTCCACCGAAATATACCCGGCCGAGGTTTTCAGCGCCTTGTGATTGATGCCGTCGAAAATCCGGCGGAAGGCAGTGGTGGTGCAGTGATCGCTGTTGTGAAAATAAGACACGGTGGCAAACTGATTGTCACCCACACGGCACAGGGCGTCGATTGGGCGAATCAGCGTGTTCAGCCGGCGGGCGATGCCTATGCAAAGTTCGCTCATGATGCTGGGCGGGTGCTTGCGCTTCAGTTCCTGCCAATTACGAATGCCACACATCACGTAAGCAGTAGCGCCACCCCGGGATTCCGCGTGGCGCAGGGTTTTCTCCAGACGCTGGCGAGCATATTTCGCGTTACACAGGCCGGTTTCCAGATCAATGATGTTGTTGCTTTCCAGTTCCTGATTGTTCTCGACCAAGAGAGCGTTGGCGCGCAGCAGGGTGTTCTGGCGATCAGCCATGCGGTCTGCCGCAAAGATTCGGGGGATCAGCTGCTTGGTCATGTCCGATTTATAGATGAAGTCGTCTACGCCCCGGTCAAAAGCTTCTGATAGCGCTTCCACGCTTTCTTTGGCGGTCAGCAGCATAATGTAGGTGTAGTGGTTGTCGTGCTCGTCTTGCTGGCGTACGCGGTCGGCCAGTTCCAGGCCGTCCATTTCCGGCATTAGCCAGTCGGCAATGAGCACGCTGACTGGGCGTTCTTCCATAAGCTTCAGAGCCGCGGGCGCGTTGTTGGCTACGCGTATGTCGCGGTAACCGGCATTTCGCAAGGTGCGGCCGACCACCATACTGCTGAATTTGGCGTCATCTACTACGAGAATGGGTAGGTCGAGATTGGGCATTGTGTATCTACTTGTTACCAGGCCATTGTCAGATGCGATTAGTCGCCGCTCTTGGTATGCTTTGGCGGTTTCTATCATCCGGAATTTAAAATGTCGCCCTAGTATACCCTCGGCGGCCTTTGGAGAATAACGACTATGCCATCTTTTGATATTGTTTCAGAAATTGAAATGCACGAAGTGACCAACGCAGTGGACCAAGCCAAGCGCGATTTGGGCAACCGATGGGACTTCAAAAACGTGGAAGCCGGGATTGAGCTGGAAGACAAGCGCCTGACACTGAGCGCCGAGCAGGAGTTCCAGCTGGAGCAACTGGTGGAAATGATGCGGATGGCGTTCGCCAAGCGCAACATCGACAGCCGTGCGCTGGCGGAAGACGGCGAAAGCAAAGCCGGCAAGCTGGTGAAACAGCACTTCGCGCTGAAGCAGGGCATCGAAACGGATATGGCCAAGAAGATCGTGAAGATGATCAAGGATAAGAAAATGAAGGTGCAGGCCAGCATCCAGGGTGACAAGGTTCGGGTAACCGGCAAGAAACGTGACGACTTGCAGGAAGCCATTGCCATGCTGCGTGAGGCAGAGCTGGATATTCCGCTGCAGTTTAATAACTTTCGCGATTGATGAGTGCCAGGGCCGGGTCTGTGATTCCCGGCCTTTGATTTGTGACTCAGGAGATTAACCTATCCAACTCAGCTCCCTTCTGACCCTGCTCCGGGAATCTGTCTACACCTATACCCGCTGGCAGTCGATTGTCATGCTGTTTCTCGGGTTTTCCGCCGGGCTGCCTTTTCTGTTGGTGTTTTCGACGTTGAATGCTCGGCTTGCCGATGTGGGGGTGGAAACGGCCACCATCGGGTTTTTCAGCTGGCTGGGCATTACCTATTCCATCAAAGTGATCTGGGCGCCGGTGGTGGATCGGTTGAAATTGCCGCTGCTGGACAGGTTGTTTGGCAAACGGCGAAGTTGGATTTTATTGGCGCAGGCGGGTATTGCGCTGGGCTTATTCCTGATGGCCACCGTAGACCCGGTTAAAGCACCGGAAGTGATGGCCCTGTGCGGTTTGCTGGTGGCGTTTTCCTCGGCTACGCAGGATGTGGCGATTGATGCCTACCGCATTGAGATCGCGGAAGAACGGCTGCAGGCTGCTTTGGCGGGGACGTACATATTTGGTTATCGGCTGGCGCTGCTGGTCGCTGGTGCCGGGGCGCTGTACCTGGCGGCGTTCTGGTCTTGGGAAGTGTCGTATCTGGTGATGGCAGCGCTGGTGGGTGTGGGTGCGTTAACGGTGCTGTTAGCGCGAGAGCCTGAAGTAAATCACTACGCTGCGGCGCAGGATATTGCCCACAAGATTGAAGAAGAAGCGAGTAAACGGACCCATTTGCCACCGCGGGTGGCTCGTTTCGTGGGTTGGTTTTATGCCGCCATTGCCGGGCCGTTTGTGGACTTCTTCCGCCGCTACAAGGAATTGGCGATTGCTATTTTGGTACTGGTGGCGGTTTACCGGATTTCCGACATCGCCATGGGCGTAATGGCCAATCCGTTCTACCTGAACTTTATGGGCTTCAGCAAAACCGAAGTGGCCGATGTGACTAAGGTGTTTGGCTTCCTGATGACCATTGTCGGTTCGTTAGTAGGCGGTGTGTTGGTGATGCGTTACGGCGTTCGGCGGATATTGCTGGCCGGTGCGGTGCTGACGGCCGCGACCAATTTGCTGTTTGTGTGGCTGGCCCAGAATCCGCCTGATCTTGTGACCTTGGCCGTGGTGGTCAGTGCCGACAACCTCAGCGGCGGCATTGCCAACGTGGCGCTGATTGCCTGGCTCTCCAGCATGACCAGCGCTTCCTTCACCGCAACTCAATACGCGCTGTTCAGCTCGCTCATGACCTTGCCGGGCAAATTCCTCGGGGGCTTCTCCGGCATCGTAGTGGCCAACTTCGGCTACGCCGAGTTTTTCGCCGTGGCCGCTGCCATGGGCGTTCCTGCCATTCTTCTGGTGCTCTATCTCTTCAAACACGCCGCCCGCCTGGATGCCCTGGCCCCCTCCAAATCCTAAACCGGGGTCAGATCCCCGAGCATTTCGGCTGTCCAAAACTATTGGGGGTTTGCCCCCATTCTCAGGATGAGCAGCTGATGTTCATGTGTTTGCCCCAATCTGGTGGTGCGGCGGCAAAGTGTTCGTAACCGGGGTGTTCGTCGAACGGGGTTTCCAGCACCTTCAGTAGTTCTTTCATCGGGGCGTAGTCGCCGTTTTGGGCTTCCAGAATCACTTGCTGGGCCAGGTAGTTGCGCAGGATGTATTTCGGATTTACCTGGCGCATGGCGTATTCCCGCTCGTCGTGGGGGTGGGTTTCCTTTTGCAGGCGTTCTTGGTAGCGCTCCAGCCATTCGTCTGCGATGCTGCGGTCTGCAAACAGGTCCCGAACTGGCCCATGGCCGTGGCGATTCAGATTAGACAGGCCGCGGAAGAAGTGGGTGTAGTCCACTTTGTGTTCGTGCAGCATGCTGAAGGTTTCCATGATCAGGCTGAGATCGCCTTCATCGGTTTCTGATAACCCGAGCTTGCTGCACATGTTGTGTTTGAAGCGTTCGTTGTAGGCGCTTTCGTAATGGCCCAGGCATTGGCGAATGGTGTCTTCTTCCATCACCGGCAAGAGTGCACTGGCCAGGTACTGACAGTTGGTGAAACCCATTTGCGGCTGGCGGTTGTAGGCGTATCGGCCACCTTGGTCGGTGTGATTGCAGATGTAGCCGGCGTCGAAATCGTCCAGGAAGGCGTAGGGGCCGTAATCGAAGGTGTCGCCGATGATCGACATGTTGTCGCTGTTCATCACGCCGTGGCAGAAACCGACCGCTTGCCAGTCGGCGATGAGCCGGGCCGTGCGTTCCACGACTTCTTCCAGCCAGCGTGCGTAACGCTGCTCTTCTGGCAGGTTAACTAGGTGCGGGAAATGCAGACTGATGACGTGTTCCAACAGCGTTTTCACCGTGTCCGGGCCTTCGTGGTGTGCGGCGAACTCAAAGTGGCCGAAGCGAATGTGGCTTTGGGCGGCGCGCATAAGGGAGGCGGCGGTTTCTATGGATTCCCGACGTACCGGGTCTTTCGCGCTTACCATAAACAGCGCGCGGGTGGTTGGAATGCCCAGGCCGTGCATCGCTTCCGAACATAGGTATTCCCGAATGGTTGAGCGCAATACCGCACGGCCATCCCCAAAGCGGGAGTAAGGTGTGGTGCCCGCGCCTTTCAAATGCCAGTCCCAGCGTGTGCCATTGGGGGCAACTGTTTCCCAGAGCAGTACGCCACGGCCGTCACCTAGTTCGGGGTTGTAGGCGCCGAACTGATGGCCGGTGTACTTCATCGCGACCGGGTCCATACCTTCCAGTAGTTCCGCCCCTGCGCCTATGTTGGTCCAGTCATCTTCATCGCGGGCATGAAAACCCATCTGCTCGGCAAGAGCGTGGTTAAAACACACCATCTTCGCATCGGAAAGCGGCGTGGGCATCACCCGGGAATAGAAACTGTCTGGCAACTCCAGATAACGATGTTCCACCTTAAAAGCATTCGTGCTCATAACTCGACTCTTAAACAATGGGGTCAGACCCCCGCGCATTTGATGGGGTGAAATGTATCGGGGGTCTGACCCCACAGAGTGCAGAGCGGGTTGGATAAATGCAACCGGCATTAAAAGTTTGGAGTTTGAGAGGTGGTGCAGGTAGCGGTGGTTTGTATTCGAAAACAGGGCCGTTATAATCGTCGCAGGCTCAGGATGAGTCGGTTTTCACTTTTAAACTTCAGGGATCGAAGTCATGCCCCAGGCAAGCGGATTGCAATTCACCGCCCGTGTTGGCGAATTCCCCTCAGACCACTTCGTGGTTGCCAGCTTTGTGCTCACCGAAGGTCTGTCCACGCTCTCCCATGGCCGCTTGAAACTGGCCAGCACCGACCCGGACGTGCAGGCAGCAGATGTACTGGAGCAGCCGGTGGATCTGGTGGTGTGGCAAGACGGCCAGCCCCTGCGCCGATTCACCGGTGTGGTGAACGAATTCGTCCGCGGCAATACCGGCCACCGCCGCACCCATTACGAAGTGGTGATTCAGCCTCCCGTGTGGCGATTGGGCTTAATGCACAACAGCCGGATTTTCCAGGCCCAGACCACCGATGCCATTGTGCGCACGCTGCTCGAAGAGCGGGGCATTGTGGATACGGTGTTCGACCTGAAACGCGCGCCCGAAGAGCGGGAATACTGCGTCCAGCACCGGGAAAGCGACCTGAAATTTGTTGAACGACTGGCTGCAGAAGAAGGCTGGCACTACCGCTACCAACATGGCAGCGTGGACGGTGAAGAACAGCCGGCGCTGGTCATCGCCGATCATCACGGTGATGCGCCTAAACTAGAGCCGGTAGAGTGCAACACCAAAGCCGGCGGCAACACCCAACAGGCCTGTATCTTTAGCTTCGCCTACGAAGAGCGGGTACGAGCGTCATCGGTGGCGATGAAAGACTACACCTTCAAGAACCCTGCTTACGCTCTGATGCACGAACAGAGTGCCGGTGGCGTGAATCATCGCGATGACTACCAGCACTACGAATACCCCGGCCGCTACAAAGCCGACGCAAGCGGCCAGCCGTTTACTCAGACCCGATTAGACGCACTGAGAAACGACGCCTCCGTCGCCAAAGGCAAAAGCAACCGCCCGGATTTTGCCGCCGGTGCCAAAGTAGACCTGCAAGACCATGACAGCCAGATCCTGAACCGGGAATGGCTGCTGACCGCCATCACCCACACCGGCAAACAACCGCAAGCGCTGGAAGAAGAAGGCGGTAGCGAACCGACCAGCTACACCAACGAATTCACCGCCATTCCCGCCGATAAAACCTGGCGTGCCCTCTGTGAGCACAAACCGATGATGGACGGCCCGCAAATGGCCATCGTGACTGGGCCAGAAGGTGAGGAAATCCACTGCGACCAATACGGCCGAGTGAAAGTGCGATTCCCGTGGGATCGTTACTCCAAAAACGACGAGCACAGTAGCGCTTGGCTACGCGTATCTCAAGGCTGGGCTGGCGGCCAGTATGGCTTTATGGCCTTGCCCCGAATTGGCAATGAAGTGATTGTCAGCTTCCTCGATGGCGATCCGGACCAGCCGATCATCACCGGCCGTACCTACCACGCCACCAACACACCACCGTACCCGCTGCCGGAACACAAAACCCGCACCACATTAAAAACCAAATCCCATAAGGGCGACGGCAGCAACGAACTGCGTTTTGAAGACGAAGCCGGCGAAGAACAGATCTACGTGCACGCCCAGAAAGATCTGGACCTGCTTACGGAAAACAACCGCACGGAAGTGATCAAAAATGACAGCCATCTAACGGTGGAGAACGACCAATTCAACCACGTAAAAGCGGCTGACAACTGCACTACCGATGGCGAAACCCGGTTGTCCGTTGGCACTGATTGCAGCCAAACCGTTGGCGGTACGTTTCATCAGAAGACTGCTCGAACCATGGCCTCGGAAGCCGGCACCGAAGTGCACCACAAAGCCGGTGCCAAGGTAGTGCTGGATGCCGGAGCTGAACTCACCATTTCCGGTGGCGGGAGTTTTATCAAACTGGACCCCAGCGGGGTCACGCTGAGCGGGCCGGGAATCAAGATTAATTCGGGTGGGGCGCCGGGGAATGGTTCAGGTCAGGGAGCTGTGATGCCGGGTTCGCCTAAAACCTTTGGGGCTGAGCCGGCTCAGGTCGTTGACCCTGTCGAGTTAGCCGAAGTGCCTCTTACCAGAATCCAATATCAGAACATGGTCACTGATGCTCCGTTCTGCGAGGAGTGTGTTGCGTGCCAAGATGGTGTTTGCAATGTCTGAACCTCTTAACTTTCGCTCAGCATTGAAATCACTGGAGGAACACTGCGGCGAAAACGCGAGAGCGTACGCTGTTCTGAGCGGCACCAGTGACTCTAAGCCCGTTCAGAACTTTTTTCGTACCGATGGGCTTACCGCGCTGCCGTTGTATATGGGAACTCCCTATGCCGGATGGCATGAGGTGATGCCATTTCTTGTACAGATTACCCCGTCCAGTGCTTTTCTTGATTGGGTTGAAATAGCAGGCAGCGAGGATTGGGGCTGGGGTTTTGTCAGTAGTGAACCATTTGATGTTGTTTTCGGACACATTCGGAGTCTCACCAAGATAAAGCTGGCCAGCGGTCAGGAGGTGTTCTTTCGCTATTGGGTTGCTCGATTCTTGGGACAGATGCTTCTCAACGTTGATGAAGCCCAGCGCGCGAGCTTAATGGGCCCTATTGAGGCCATCGTTCTGCCATCTGGAGAAACGATCCGTCACCCCGGTAAACCTAGTGTGGTTAACCCGGAACCTGAATTCCCTTGGTTCACACTATCCGCTGAAGCTCAGAATAAGATTGCGGCCCTTTGTTGGGAAGTGTTGATAGATAACACGATTGCAGCCCTGGGGAAGACAAAGCCATCACCGTTAACCCAGTACCCGGAACCCGTCGCCCGCAGGAAAGTTGAGCGCTATGTAAAACGTTTGTGCAACGGTGATGTGGTCACCGAGCTAGCCCCGTTACAATTTCAATCGATACACCAGTCCCTGATGCAAGAGGCGTCGTCGGGCTTTCGCAGATAAAGGATGAATTAATGACCGAGTCAAGGACGGCTCTTCGGGAGTCTCGGCAGGCATCTGACGGATTGCCTGATATCAACGCTATCACTCGCGAACTGCGGGAATCGCTTTCCAGCACCTACGATGATTGGCAGGACGGTTGGTTTTCATCGATCTTCATGGGGCACGAACAAGTTCTTGAAGTAAATGGGGAAGCCAGCCGCGAGAGCGTAAGTGATGATGAGGTCGTCTCGGCAACCGTAGCCCCTTGCGAGGAAAAACGGACAATCAAGATCGCCCACTTTCATGAGAACGTGAGCAAAACACCTATCCCTTCTACTCGATTTGAGGTTCAGGAGAAAATCGTTGGATGGATTTTTGATGACTGGGATACCGTTCACAGCGGCACTACCGATGATAATGGTGTCGCAGAAGTTCCTGTGACACCTGGTAAGGAATATCGGGTGGTTTTGGCTCCAGATGTTTCTCGAGCTGACATGGCTGCGCTCTACGAAACCTACGTAAGCTTCATCGAACGATGTTGTTCGTTGCTCGAAAACACATGGAATAACAGCGCCAGACAGGAGTGGGAAAGGTACCTGAACATGGGGTCCGGAGCTCAAGCCCTGGCTGTGTATGCTCGCTTTCAAGAGGGCATAGCGGATGGGTTTACAGCTGTGCTGGATGACATTCGCCGGGTATACGATGTGATTTGTGGATTGCTGGATCATGATTTCAGCAACCTTCCCGATGATCTTCGTGAGCAAATGGAAAATCTGAAAAAGGTTGATGACGCCTACCTGAAAGCGTGCCTTGTGGCCAATGACGAGATTTTCCTTTTTCTGGTGATGTACACGGTACGACAGTACTTCCGCTTGTTGGCACCAACACAGGTGGCCGAGATGTCGGGAGAGCTGGTTGGCCAGATATTGTTCGATGTGGTGGTCGGCCTGATCATTACGGGCGGTGTCGGGCTGGCGGCTAAATATGGCGCTCGAATCGGTAGCAAGGCGGCTGCCGGCGCCATGAACCTGTCAGACAGCGCCCGCAAAGGTAAAAACACTCTCGGTGAGTTTCTTGGTCAATTTGCCAAGGAGTTTCAGGAGTTCATGGAAACCATCGGGACCAATCACCGAGATATCCAGCTTGCGGGGATTGGTCGTCTTGATTCTTCCAGTACCCAACCTGGCCAAGGTGTCCGTAATCGCCATAATGCCTACCAGGAAATAGCGGACGGCGATGAGGTCGCTAACCTGCAAGCCTCCGGACGAGATCATGCGGCTAGCAGTCAGCTCGAAGCTCCACCGCGCGATGAAGCCTCTCCTTCCAAGACAGATCAGGGCCGCGCCACAAAGGATAACGAATCAACTGAAAGTGTGGCTGATCCCGTCAGCACGGTTACTGGCGAGGAAGTGCTGGAGCTAACGGATGCCCGTTTGGTAGGGCTATTGCCGTTCGAGTTCAAGCGGGTTTATCGCTCTGGCAGCAGCGACCGTCGTCTGGATATGGGTTATGGCTGGCGCCATAGCCTGAACCATTCCCTCACGTTCGATGACAGCGGCATTACCTGGCATGACCACGAGGGTAAAAACACTCGTTTGCCTGAGCTCGACAGTACACCTTTCGGGATGAACTCCCAGGCGGGCATGGCCGCCTGGCGAGAGGGTGAGGAAGTTGTTGTCTGTGCCGGCGAAAAAGCGCTTCGTTATCACTTTGTCCAGCAGGGCAGCTCCGGACAGCTCGTGCGGATTTCTGATGGTTACGGCAATAGGCTTCGAATCGATTATGACCTGCAGGGCCGTCTCCAATTCCTTACCAATGATTCCGGTAATGCACTCGCTTTCGATTTTGACGATGAGCGTCTTGTATCTGTTCGGTTGTTGCGCCGAGAGCTGACAGACACTGGCTACCAGTGGCATTCGCTGCGAACCGAGCGTCGTTACAGCTACGACGACAGCCATGACCTGATCAGTGCTGAGGACGCAGTGGGCGGCATTGAGCACTATGGCTACGAAAACCATATGTTGACCCATCGTCAGCTTGCCGGTGGTTATAACTTCTATCTGGCCTGGGACGAGGCGTCGCCCAAAGGCCGGTGTGTTCATCAATGGGGTGACAGCACCCAGGTTGATACCCGGTTCGAGTGGGATGACGAAAATCATACCTGCACGGTTAGCTATGTGGACGGTAGCCGTGAAATCTGGCGTTACGACGGCGCGGCGCAGTTGCAGGAGAAAATTGACCCGGATGGCGCCAAACACCTGAGCGAGTACGACGAACAGGGGCGGTTAAAAGTCACCATCGACCCCATGGGGGCCCGGACAGAATACCAGTACGACAAGAGTGGGCGGCTCCAGAGCAAAACCGGCCCGGACGGCCAGCCCATTTTGTTTACCTATCGAAAGGGGCGCATTGCTGAAATCCATCGCAATGGCCAGACCTGGAAGTTTGATTACACCCGGCATGGTGACCTGGCCTGCGAAGCCGATCCAAAAGGACGAATTACCCGGTACACATACAACGCTCAGGGCCAGCTCACGCAGGTTGATCTGCCGGACGGTCGCGCTCACAAGTGGGGCTGGAACAGCCAGGGCCAGCTCATTGAGGAAACCACTCCCACCGGGGCGTTCTACCAATATCGCTACGATGAGTTTGGCCAGCTTCTGGCCAAGAAGGACGCCCGGGGTGCCATTACCCGATACCGGTACGATGGTCTTGGACGAGTTACAGAGGAAATCCTCTCAGGCAACCGGTCTCGTCATTATCAGTACAATGCGTACAACAAGGTCACCCGTTTCGTTGACGAACAAGGGCGGGAAACCCGCTACGAGTATGACAACAACCTTCACCTGCTCACCCGTCGCATCAACCCGGACGGCAGCGAGCTTCGTTACCGTTATGATCACCACCGGTTCCTGCTGACTCACATCGAAAATGAGCGGGATGAAGCCTACCGCATCGACTATTACCCGAACGGGTTGGTCAAACAGGAGACCGCTTTTGATGGCCGTCGCACCGCTTACCAGTATGACCTGAATGGCCATCTGACGGAGAAGGCTGAGTACGGCACTTCCAGTGAGGTCCTGCAAACCACTACCTATGAGCGGGATGAACTCGGCCAGTTGCTGAAGAAGACGCTACCCGATGGCCGCGTGATTCAGTACGGCTATAACGCGGACGGCAAACTGATCGGGGTTGATGATGGCCACTGGCCGTTGGCTTTCGAGTACGACGAATTCGGTTTGTTGAAAACCGAACATCAGGGCTGGGCCAGCCTCCGTTACCGTTATGATGAATTTGATCGCCTCAACGAATTGGTGCTGCCGGACGGCCAGGCGTTGGCTTACCATCGGGACGCAGCGGGGTTGTTGTCAGGTATCGACCTGAATGGCCAATCGCTGACTCGCCACCGAATGGCGTCCACCGGCGAGGAAATCGAACGGCAACAGGGTGATCTTCTGAGCGCCTATGTCTACGACGACGAAGGCCGCCTGACCCAGCACCGGATTCATCAGGGCCGCCTCAAGGATATCAGCGCCCAGCGCGACTACCAGTACAATCCGAATGGAAATCTCAACAGTATTCAGGACAGCCGAAAAGGCCTCCGGCAATACGTTTACGATCCCATGGATCGTTTGGTTGGCGTACGTGGGGACCTCTACGAACAACTCATACACGACCCGGCCGGCAACCTGTTGGAACAGAGTCTGGGCGATCCGAGTGGTCAAAACGCCAATGTGCGCGGCAATAGGCTCACCATGCACGGTGACTGCCATTATGAATACGACGAATTCGGCAACCTGATCGAGGAGCGGCGCGGCAAAGGCCAGAAACTGGTTACACGGTATAACTACGACTGCGAGCACCGGCTCACGAGCGTCACAACGCCGGATGGTAGCACCTGGAATTACGAATACGATGCCTTTGGCCGCCGCATCGCCAAAACCAACGGCCTGATTCGCACCGAGTTTTTGTGGCAGGGCGACCGACTCATTGCTGAAGAAACTGGCGACCAATACCGTACCTATGTTTATGAACCAGACACCTTCAAACCGCTGGCTCTGGTGGAAGGTTATGGCCCTGAACAGTCCAGCGTTTATTACTACCATCTGGATCACTTGGGCACGCCCCAGGAACTTACGAACACCCGTGGTGATCTGGTTTGGTCTGTAACTTACCGGGCTTACGGTAATGTAGTGCGCCAGATGGTGGCGGAAATCGATAATCCGATTCGCTTTCAGGGGCAATACCATGACCCTGAAACGGGGCTGCACTACAACCGGCATCGATACTACAACCCCAACACCGGGCGATTCATGACCCCGGACCCGATCGGGCTTGCGGGTGGGTTGAATAATTATCAGTATGTGCCTAATCCGACGGGGTGGGTGGATCCGTTGGGGTTGGTGTCAGTAGGAAAAGACTCCCCTAATCAAGTTACTCTAAGTGGTGGTGTCGAACCGGGTGTTCCGATAACTGACCCTGCTCGCTTACTACCGCCGCCAAAGGGCGAGAATCCTTGGATGCCAGGGACTCAGTTGGTGAGTGACGTCGTTGGCGACGAGGGAATGACAGTATACCGAGCTCATGGTGAAGGCAGGGCAACGGGCGGTTGGGTTACTCTCGAACCGCCACCACATCAAGGTTATGTCAGAAAAGAGCTCGCGGTGCACCCTGATTGGAATGATGCAACCCACTACTCCGAGATCTTGCTCGCCCCGGGTACCCGATATCAAGCTGGGATAGCCGGGCCCCAAGATTTTCCGGGAGGGGATGGGGGCGGCCATCAAATCCAAGTGCTTAACTTTGAGGACATCTTGAAGCAAGAGGTTAGGTCAACAAATCAGCTGCCAACGGAGTAGATAAATGTCTGATATTAAATTAATTTCTCCTTCTGGAAACTATCAGTTGGAGTTGGTTTATGCTGGAGAGGTTCATTTTGGTCCCCCCTATTTTTCTATTGTGGCTAAAGGCTTTTCCTTGGATCCGAATTTATCGCCGGTTACTGAGGAGATTCTGTGGAGCCCCAACGAAAAGTACCTCTGCTTGGTGGTCATAAGAAGTAGTGGCCAAGAATTGGTGTCTGAGCTTAATTTGGTTTCTGTATCAACTGGTACAGGAACTGTGATAGAGCGGAGAAAGGGGCAGATTACTGTAAACTCTGTTAATGACAATGGTGAGGTCGAATATGTAGTCAGGTTGTCTGGAAATAAAGTGGTGAAAAGAGCTTAACTTATAGCGAACCACGCCCCGGCAACCTGCTGGAACAAAACCAGAGCGTGGCCAGTGGAAACTCCGCCAATGTACGTGGCAACTGCCTCACCATGCACGGCGACTGCCACTACGAATACGACGCCTTCGGCCGACGTATCGCCAAAACCAACGGTCTGACCCGAACCGAATTCCTGTGGCAGGGCGACCGACTCATTGCCGAAGAAACCGGGGTTCAGTACCGCACCTATCTGTATGAGCCAGACGGCTTCAAACCCCTGGCGCTGGTAGATGGCCACGGCCCGGAAAAAGCCGAAGTCTATTACTACCACCTGGACCATTTGGGCACACCCCAGGAACTGACCAACCAACAGGGCCAGCTTGTCTGGTCAGTCACCTACCGGGCCTATGGAAATGTTGTTCAGCGGCAGGTTGCAGAAATTGACAACCCACTGCGCTTCCAGGGCCAGTACTACGATTTGGAAACCGGAAAAATGCACCGTAGAAAAAGACGCGGCCTAAACACAGAAACAGTGTCAACTATCTTGAAAAACACCGCTGGACGACACACTGGAAGACGGCTGCAGCGAGTTTAATCGTGTCACCGGGCAGGTTCGCATGGCTTTGGGTCGCAAGCGTTATTTCGAAGCCCCGTTTGTAGAATTCGATGCGTATGTGGATCGGGTGATTCAGCAGAGCGGTGTGTTCTACCGTCTCATTTTCGTGCACCGCTACACTCAAAAATCGTTCCACAAAACCGCTTTCAGTACTATTGAATCCAGCAAACCGGAGGTTCTGGCGCTCTGGGACGTACTCCAGACATACATGGATGTGTCGCAACCGCTGCCTGACGTACCAAGGCTAGAACCCTTCCGCCATCTGGACCCTGTCACCGCGGAGCATGACGAACGGACCGGCCGCAACCCTCGCTTCTGGCGCGATTTGGATTTGGAAGCTTGGAAGCAAGGGGAGGGCGCTCAGTGGTTGAAGCGGCAGGTGGAATACCCGTGGGGCGAACGTAAGTGCAAACTCACGCCGCAGCTCGGAAAGATCTCGATGGATGAGTACCGCAAGCTGCGCCCTGAAACAGCATGGCCGATTTAATATCGGCCCTTCCCTCACCAACTCCCCACATTCTCCATGCTCGCCCATGGCTCCTGAGCCGGTAGAGCCTCACCCTTCTGCAACAACTCAATAGAAATCCCGTCCGGGGAGCGAATAAACGCCATGTGACCGTCTCTCGGAGGGCGGTTGATGGTAATACCGTTGGCCTGTAGCTTCTCACACAAGGCGTAGATGTCGTCTACCCGAAATGCGAGGTGCCCGAAGTTGCGGCCGCCGGTGTATTCCTCGGGGTCCCAATTGTAGGTCAGTTCTATGGTGGGAGCTTTGTCTTGCCGGGCGCGTTCTTCGTCTTCAGGGGCGGCCAGAAATACCAGAGTAAAGCGGCCCTTTTCGCTGTCTTTACGGCTGATTTCCACCATTCCAAGCAGGTCGCAAAAGAAGTGAAGGGTCTCGTCCAGGTTGCTGACCCGAATCATGGTATGTAGGTATTTCATCGTGTTCTCCTGTGTTGATGTTGGGTTAGCGTTTGCTTTGGGGCCAATCGCGTGGGACCACAAACCAGCGCTCTTTCTCTACCCAGCAGGATAGCTCGGGTCGCCAAACCATTTCAGCAAACAAGGCCGGAATGCCTTCGGCTTCAACCCATTGAATGGTTGTGCGTGCCGCTTTGGCATCTGGCGTATCTATTTGGCTCCAAGGGCCAATCCAGTGCGGTTTGTTGAGGCGAACCCAGCGGCTGCTGTCCTCTGTCGCCAAGTCCGCAGCATAGCGCCATTTCCCGGTCAGGTGGTCGTCGGGAACCGTGTCCGGGAGCTTAGCGGTATCCCCGTTAGGGTAGAACAGATATCCGGGCATGAATATCCGTGGTTTGACGGGGTCGTGAATGCCTAGCTCAGCTAACACGCGTTGGGTTTCAGGCCGCTGGGTCATTTGGCTTTGGTGAGACAGCATGTGGTTGGTTTTAAGATCCAGCCGGTCCCGGGCATTGGGGCCGTACCACAAGGTTGGTCCGTCGGCAGCGGGTACGCCCAGATAGTATTTGATGGCGATTTCATGGTGTTCCAGGTCGCCGGTAACCGCGTTTCTCAGTACGAAGTCCAGCTCGCCCAGTGTCTTGGTCTCGGTTCGTATTTGTTGGTTTTTCAAAACAATTTCCCAGCCCATGAGATCGTTCAACATCACCTCATAAAGCCGCTCGAAGTAGTGCCCAAGCCGTTTTTCTGTAGGGGCTGACAAACGAACGGGCGCTTCCTTTGGGTGATCGTCCCAATGGCTCAGCGTGGTTAGGTAATCCGAGGGAAGAAACTCGCAGGGCCTAAAACTGATGGGAGATGCCACCAATTGAGGCGCTTCACACAGCCAGGCCAAATGGCGGACGGCTGGAGTTTTGAAGCGATGTAGGAAAAGCAGTTCTGAATCTGTATTCATACGGTCAGGATACCTGAAACCTAAAGCGGGTGAGAGGTCGAAAAACGGTTCCTTACTGTCGATAGCTTTCAAAAGTTTAATTCACGGGCGTAAGCGCCGTGTGACCTCCACCGACATCAAAAAAGGCAGAGTTTGCTAAAGTGCTGAGCTGTTTTATCCCCAATGGAGAATGTCTACATGGAAGATTGGCAAGGATGCCTGGAGCCGCAATGCCAGCAAGCATTGCTGGTGGCCCGAGACGAGGTCGTGAAGCGGGGTGGGGCTGTGATTACTGCAGAAGACTTTCTGTTGGCGATGCTGGATGAGGTTGATGCGGTGGCTCCGTTTCTAAAGCGGCAGGGTGTGGATTTTGATGAACTAGTTCGGACGATTCAGGGCGAACAGCCGATTGTTGCCGAAGTCCACGGGGACGGCGATTTGTCGTCCCAGCTTATCTATTGGATCTCAGCCACACGCGAGGTTATTGAAAGCCCTTGGTTGAATTGGTCACAGCTTTTACGGGGTCTGGTGAGTTGCGCTGAACGCCTGCAAGATAAAGCTTATGTGGCGGTGCTGGAATTGGTGACGACCTGGCCGGATGAAGGCGGAAGTGCTTCTCGCGAGCAAAATACAAACACGCTTGGGCACACCCCACTCACAATCGTGGAGCCGGGCTGGCTGGCCTTGGCTGAGGATGTGGCCGTTTCTCTTTCCTCAAATAAAACCGGGCTGATTTGGGTTCAGGGCGAACGAGGCAGCGGCAAAACCGCGTGGTTGCAGTCACTCTTGGACACGCCTGGGCTCTTTTGGGTGCAGATTGACCTGCGCCGACAGGCCGAAGTGATGGCGCAGGAACAACCTGCAGTGCCCTCTCAAGGTGAGGAGGCTTATGGCTGGCCGGTTTTGGTATTAGATAATGTATCGCCGCTTGAATTGCTGGAGTTGATGGCGCAGCCAAACGGCGTCGCCCGAGAGCTCGTGTCTGGCTGGTGTGGGCCCATTTTGTTGCTCGCGCCCTGCGCGGAGAGCGACACAGATGGTGAGCAGCGGTTAAGCCATTTACTGGGTAGAACGCTGGAAGTGGTCACCATGCCGCCGGTGAGCACCGGGCAACGACGTGCGATTCTCACGGCTCATCAACCGTTGATTGAGAAACGATTTAATGTGGAAATCGCGCTTGCCGCGGTGGAATATGCTGCTACCCGGCAGAGCCGGTGTGTGGCCTCGCCGGGTGGAATGCTTGAATGGGTACGACGAGCCGCTGCTCGCCTGCAGATGTTTGCCAGCCGCGGGCCATTGGAGTCCGTCGCGCTCGCAGGCAGGCAAGACGTCGCTCGGAGGCAGTCGTTGGTATCTGCAGCAAGGGGAGAGTCGTTTCGCAACGACGACCCTGACATGCAAGACTTGGAATTGTCCAGGGCTGCGTCCGAAGTGCTTTGGCATGAACGCCAACGTTCGGGCACGTTGCGGCGATTAACGGTGGACGATCTTCGGCAGGAATTAGAGCGATGGCTTGCAGCCGCGCCAGAGCCGGTTCACTATGTGCGGCAGTATGAGCAACAGCATGGAGATACCTTGGGTGCAGGATCTGGAAATATACATTCGTGACCTTGAACCGGGTGCCGTATCCCGGTGGCTTGAAGGGCAGCTTGATGATGTCCGGCTGGACGATGCCGATGTGACCTCGGTTGCTAAAGGCAGTGCGCAGTTCAACGGAAGTGCGCTGCGTATTACCTTGTACCCTGGCGCGTTCGGGAAACGGTTCACATCGCTGGTGATTGAGGGCGACGAGTTGCCGTGGAACAACGATCTTGAGTGCGCTCGAAGCGCCTGGAGAATGATGGAAGGGGAGATCCGCTGCAGCTTAGGCGAGTGGCAGGAAGGTGATTCACTGGATGATGAAAAGTGGTGGCGATTGGATCACCGCGGAGAACAGCAGGTCGTTTGGAATTAACAGCGCCCTGAACGTAAAAAGGCAGCCGATCAAGGCTGCCTTTTTGTTTTAGCAGGGAACGATCAATCGCTCAGGATTGATACGTTGTCAGCCTGCAGGCCTTTGTCGGCATCAACCACGTTGAAGCGAACCAGTTGGCCCTGCCGCAGAACGCGGCGACCACGGCCACGAATGGCGCGGAAGTGAACGAAGATTTCGTCGCCGCTTTCACGCACGATAAAGCCGAAGCCTTTTTTGACGTTGAACCACTTAACGGTACCGTCTTCGTCTCCTTCCGGAGTGCTGTCGTCAAAGTCGTCTTCGTCGTCGTAATCGTTCTGTGGCTGACTGGTACGAGCCGGGCGGTTCTGGGCGCGAGCGGGGGCAGCAGGCGCGGCTTGCTTACCGGCAACCAAAACAGCGATAAAACCCACAATGGCGAAAACAGCAAACGCCATCAAATACGCGGCAATACCACCTTGACTACCCAGAGCTTCAACGCCTTCGCCCATAGCGAGCAGTTTCAGCGGTGCCGGGGTGGCAGACAGTAGCAGGCCTAGTACAAACGGTGCCGGAATTGCGATCAGGATAGCAACAAGGATCGCTTTGGCTGGATTACGCATTGGTTGGTTATTCTCCATAATTAAACGCTAACGATAAAAAGCCGTACATCGGGTAAAATGGCATGTCCGGCAGTGAACACCGCCGCTGAATTCTGTGTTTAGAATATCTGGCGTTGGCGGTAAAAGGCGCCATGATACCAGATTAAAGAAAGGGCTGACCAAATCTCATGAGTAAAAAGACTCTCGAAGACCGGATTGCAGATCTGGAAATGCGACTTGCGTTCCAGGATGACGTGATTAACACCCTGAGCGAACAAGTAACCAAGCAGGAAATGGACATTCGGGAGCTGTGGGAGGCGAAGCGGCTGATGCATCAGCAGCTTAAGGATGTGTCGCCCTCCCACATACGGCGGGAGGATGAGGAAACCCCGCCGCCGCATTATTGATTTCGGAGTTGGGCTTTAACTCCTTCTAATTATCCTAGTAGTTCGACCAGAATCTGTTCGTAAATGTCGGACAGAATATTCAGATCTTCCGCTTTTACACACTCATCCACTTTGTGGATGGTAGCGTTGATGGGGCCGAGTTCGACCACTTGTGCGCCGGTGGGGGCGATAAAGCGGCCATCTGACGTGCCACCCGAGGTAGACAACTCGGTTTCCCGACCGGTGACGGTACGAATGGCTTCCTGGCTGGCTGATACCAGCGCGCCCCGGTCGGTCAGGAACGGGCGGCCGCTGAGGTGCCATTGAAGGTCGTATTTGAAGTCGTGGCGATCCAGAATCGCTACCACGCGTTCTTCCAGACTCTCGGCGGTGTTCTCGGTGCAGTAGCGGAAGTTGAAATGCACCACACATTCGCCGGGAATGATGTTGCTGCCCACACCGGATTCAATTTTGGTGATCTGAAAGGTGGTCGGCGGGAAGAAATCGTTGCCGTTGTCCCAGAATTCTTTCGCTAAGGCATCCAGAGCGGGTGCAACGGTGTGTACCGGGTTTTCGGCCAGATGCGGGTAGGCCACATGGCCCTGAGTACCGTGTACGGTCAGGTAGCCGTGCAGTGACCCGCGGCGGCCGTTTTTGATCACGTCGCCTACCTCGTGGGTGCTGGACGGCTCGCCAATCAAGCACCAGTCGATTTTCTCGTTTCGGGCTTCCAGCGTTTCAATCACTTTAACCGTGCCATCGTGGGCCGGGCCTTCTTCATCACTGGTGATGAGCAGGGCGATGGAACCGCGATGATTCGGGTTCTTGGCCACAAAGCGTTCACAGGCCGTGACAAACGCCGCAAGGCTGCCCTTCATATCAGCCGCACCGCGACCGTACAAGAAGCCTTCCTCAATCACCGGCTCAAAGGGGGCATGAGTCCAGTTTCGCGCGGGACCGGTTGGCACAACGTCGGTATGGCCGGCAAAGGCCAGTACTGGGCCGTCGGCGCCTTTTCGTGCCCAAAGATTGTCGGTTTCGCCAAATCGCAGGTTCTCGCCGGCAAAGCCGAGTGGGGCGAGGCGGGACATCATCAGTTCCTGACAACCGGCGTCGTCGGGTGTGACCGACTGGCGGCGAATGAGGTCCATGGCGAGTTGGAGAGTAGGCGATAAGGTCATAGGAAGGCTCTTGCTTGTTCTGGAATGGCCCCTCTTCGCGGCGGAAGAGGGGCTTGTGCGGGTCTTAGTTGTTGGCGTGCAGTTCTTCGTTCAGCTCGATAGCTGACTTGTTGGTCTTGCACTCAACGGCGCCGGTCTGGCTGTTGCGGCGGAACAGCAGGTCGTTCTTGCTGGCCAGATCGCGAGCCTTAACCACTTCAACCAGCTCGTTGTTGTCATCCAGCAGAGCCACTTTGGTGCCTGCGGTGATGTACAAGCCAGCTTCTACAGTGCAACGGTCGCCCAGAGGGATACCGATGCCCGCGTTCGCGCCCAGCAGGCAGTTTTCGCCCACGGAAATGATGATGTTGCCGCCGCCAGACAAGGTGCCCATGGTGGAGCAGCCGCCGCCCAGATCCGAACCTTTGCCGATCATCACGCCTGCAGAAATGCGGCCTTCGATCATGCTGGTGCCTTCGGTGCCTGCGTTGAAATTGATGAAGCCTTCGTGCATGACGGTGGTGCCTTCGCCCACGTAAGCGCCCAGGCGAACACGAGAGGTGTCGGCAATACGCACGCCTTTCGGTACTACGTAATCGGTCATCTGCGGGAACTTATCGACAGATTTTACTTCCAGAGTGCGGCCTTCAACGCGAGCCTGCAGCTGCCGAGCTGGCAATTCGTTCAGGTCAATGGCGCCTTCGTTGGTCCAGGCCAGGTTTGGCAGCAGGCCGAAGATGCCATCCAGCTTCAGGCTGTGGGGCTTGGCCAGACGGTGAGAAATCAGGTGCAGTTTCAGGTATACCTCGGGGGTGCTGGAGGCCGTGTCGTCGGTCGCCAGTACGGTTACAACGACCGGGCTTTTGCTTTCAGCGGCTTGCTCAGCCAGTTTTGCCTGAGCGGTTTCGCCCAGCTGGCGGAGGGAGGTGGCGAACTGGGCCAGTTGCTCGGCGCTCGCTTCGATGGCCTGATTACCGCCTTTGTAGTTCAGCGCGGTTTCAACCACGTCGATCAGATCTTTGCCTGGGGTCATAACCGGTTGCTGGTAGAACACTTCCAGCCATTCGCCCTGGTTGTTCTGGGTGCCGATGCCGATGCCGAATGCAAAACTCATCTGGTGGTTGCTCCTATTTCTGAAGTTGAAAAACTGAGTTCTTTTCCGCTGCCATTAGCTTCCTCTTCTTGATTAGGAAGGCTGGGGCCGCGGTTAATCTGTTAGTTAGTCCACGCAGCCCATTCGTCTGCGTTAAAGCCCACGGTAACCGTCTCGCCACGTTCAACAACCGGGCGTTTGATGATGGAGGTATTCTCCAGCATAACTTGGTGGGCAGTTTGGGCCGTCATGGTATCACGAACCTCATCCGGAAGTTTTCGCCAGGTGGTGCCGCGCTTGTTGATCAGTGTTTCCCAATTCAACGACTGCTCCCACTCGGCCAGCTTTTCGCTGGTGAGGCCGTCTTTTTTGAAATCGTGGAATTCATAAGCGATACCGTTTTCATCCAGCCATTTACGGGCTTTTTTGACGGTGTCGCAGTTCTTGATGCCGTAGAGCTTCATGCTTTAAACCCTTTTACAAACTCGACAATGCGGTGAGCCGCTTCAACGCACTCTTCTACAGGTGCCACCAAGGCCATGCGAACCCGGTTTTCGCCGGGGTTGTGGCCGTCCACGGTGCGGGAAAGGTAGCGGCCAGGCAGTACATGGACGTTTTGCTGTGCCGACAATTCCCGGGCGAAGGTTTCGTCATCGAAGGGTGTTTCCGGCCAGAGGTAGAAGCCGGCATCCGGGAAGTCGACGTTCATCACTTCGCGCAGGATAGGCACTACCGCTTCGAACTTGGCGCGATACGCCGACCGGTTTTCTTTAACGTGTTCTTCATCGTTCCACGCTGCAATGCTCGCCAATTGATTGTGAATGGGCATGGCGCAGCCGTGGTAGGTCCGGTACTTCAGGTAGCCCGACAACACGTTAGCATCGCCGGCGACAAAGCCGGAACGCAGGCCAGGCAGGTTGCTGCGCTTCGATAGGCTGTGAAACACCACGCAGCGTTTAAAATCGTGGCGGCCAAGAGCGGCACAGGTTTGCAGCAGGCCTTCGGGTGGATTGGCTTCGTCCGGGTAGAGTTCGGAGTAGCACTCGTCAGACGCCACAATAAAATCGTGACGGTCGGCCAGCTCAATCACTTTGGTCAGTGTTTCACGGCTAAATACGGCGCCACTGGGGTTGCCGGGCGAGCATAGAAACAGGACCTGGCAGCTGGCCCAGACGGATTCAGGCACCTTGTCGAAATCCGGAATGAAGCCGTTGCTGGCATCGCAAGGCAGGTAGACGGGGTCGGCTCCGGCGAGAAACGCGGCCCCTTCGTACACCTGATAAAACGGATTCGGGCTGACCACGGTTGCGGGTTTGCTTGCATCCACAACGGCCTGTACCAGCGAAAAAATGGCTTCGCGGGTGCCGTTGACTGGAACGATATTGCGCGCCGGGTCGAGTGAGCCTTCGCGCAGGCTAAAGCGGCGGATAGCCCAGTTAGCAATGGTTTCGCGCAGTTCGTCGATGCCCTTGGTGGTGGGGTAGTTGGCCAGCTTGTCCAGGTTGTCGGCCACCACCTGCTTAACGAAAGCCGGGGCCGGGTGCTTGGGTTCGCCAATGCCCAGTGAAATCGGCGCCAGGTGTTCAGGCACGGTGATGCCGGCTTTCAGCTTCGCCAGTTTCTCAAACGGGTAAGGGTGCAGTCTTTCGAGGTTGGAATTCATTGAATCTCGTCCAGCATTTTGCAGAGGTGCTGTTGCAGGGCTTCGCACTCAGCGGGGTCGCTCAGTGGCCGGCCGTGTTCGTCGGTAATAAAGAAAACGTCTTCTACCCGCTCGCCCAGGGTGGCGATTTTGGCGTTGGTCAGCCGCACCCTGTGCTCGAGTAGCACCTGACCAATCCGGGCCAGCAGGCCGGGGCGGTCGGGTGTGATGACCTCCATCAACGTTCGCTGGTTGATGGTGTCGTTGGAAAAAGTCACTTCGGTGGGGAACGCAAAGTGTTTAAGCTGCCGTGGCGTGCGCCGATGAATGATGTCCGGGTAGTCTTCCGGGTCATCCAGTTCTTCGATCAGTCGTTTGCGCACGCGCTCTTTTCGGGCCGGGTCGATGCCCAGCGGCTGTCCTTTCTCGTCCAGCACAATGTAGGAGCTGATGGAATGGGGGCCCTCGCTGGAGTTAATGCGAGCATCGACGATGTTCAGGTTGAGCTGTTCCAGCACGGCGGTGGTGGCTGCAAACAGGGCGACCCGGTCCCGCATGTAGATAATGATCTGTGAATAGCCGTCGGTCGGCCCACCGCGGGTGTCGCGAATCAGCACCAGTGGGTCCGGGTTGTCGCCATGGCGGATGATCGCTGCGGTCTGCCAGGCGATGTCGACGGTGGAGTCCTGTAAAAAGTAATCTTCATCGACCGTATCCCAAATCTGGTCGATTTGTTCGTTGGTCATGTTCTGGGCGTTGAGGATTTCCCGAGCTTCTTCGCGAGTCGCGTCAATCCACGCCTGCCGGTTAACCGGTGTGTCGATGCCACGGCGCAGTGCCCGTTTGGCTTCGATGTAGAGCTGGCGCAACAAAGAGGCTCGCCAGGTGTTCCATAGCTTGGGGTTGGTGGCGCTGATGTCGCACACAGTTAGCGTGTACAGGTAGTCCAGATGCGCCTGGCTGGGAATGGCCCGCGCAAAGGCCTGGATAATGCCCGGGTCTGAAATGTCTTTGCGCTGGGCGGTCATCGACATAAGCAAGTGGTTTTCTACCAGCCAGGCGATCAGCCGGGTGTCCCGCTCACTTAAATGGTGCCGCTCACAGAAGGCTTCGGCATCTATAGCGCCGAGTTCCGAGTGGTCACCGCCTCGGCCTTTGGCCACATCATGGTACAGGCCGGCAATAAACAGGGTGTCCATCTTCGGTAACCGGTGAATCAAGCGCGATGCCAGAGGATATTCGGTTCGGGCTTCCTCGGTGGTTAATCGGACCATGTTGCGGATGACGCGCATGGTGTGCGCATCCACCGTATAAATATGGAACAGGTCGTGCTGCATCTGCCCAATGATGTCGCCAAACTCGGGTAAATAGCGCCCAAGCACGTTGTACTTTTTCATCGCAGACAGGGTTTCGTGGAGCGCGTGGGGCGTGCGCAGGAGTTCCATGAACAGGCTGGTTACCGCCAGATCCGACCGGAACACGTCATCAATCAGATGACGGTGCGCTCGTAGTGAACGGATGGTGGTTGCTCGAATGCCCTTGATTTCTGGGTGCTGCGCCATCAATACGAAGATTTCCATGATGGCATAGGGGGCGTAAGCAAACACCTGATTGTTGATGGCTTCGATGTAGAAGTTGCGCATTTGAAAGCGCTTGTTCAGTGGCCGGATTTCGTCTTCGCTACCGCTGCCCAGAATCGCTTCGTCGTAGTATTGGAGAATAACATCAGTGAGCTCAGTCAGCGCCAGCACGGTGCGGTAGTAGGACTGCATCATCAATTCGACGCCGAGACGCTTGCCTTCGTCCTTATAGCCCAGCATCGAGGCGAGGGTCCGCTGGTGATCAAACAGCATTCGGTTTTCATTGCGATCCGCGATGAGCTGAAGACCAAAGCGTAAACGCCACAGAAAGGTTTCGCCTTCCAGCAATACCCGGTGCTCTTCATCGGTAATGATGCTGAACCGGGCTAATTCAGCGGTGTTTTCGAGCCGGAAATGCCGTTTGGTGATCCAGCCAATGGTTTGGATATCTCGCAGCGCACCGGGAGACCCTTTGACGTTAGGTTCGAGGTTGTATTCAGTGTCACCGTACTTTGTGTGGCGGTTCTGCTGCTCTTCCCACTTGGCGACAAAGTAATCTTTGTCGGACATTACGTCGTCCAGATACACCTGCTCGGTCAGGTCTTCACGAAGACTATCAGGCCCTGCTATCGTGCGGGTTTCGAGAAGATTGGTGAGAATAGTAATGTCGTGTTTCGCGGCGTTAATGCACTCGTCAACGCTGCGAACGCTGTGGCCGATATCCAGCTTTAAATCCCATAACAAGGTGATGAAAGCGCTCAGGTCGTCTTGCCAGGCGCTTTCCGTTCCTTTTCGGGTCAGGATGAGCAGGTCGATGTCTGAATGGGGATGGAGCTCACCCCTGCCGTAGCCACCTACGGCAACCAAGGTAATATCGGGCGAGCTGGAAAAGGGATAGCGATTCCAGATCAAACGAAGCACGGTGTCTACTGTCGCAGCCCTGGCGTGGACCAGTGCTCTTACGTCAGCGCCTTGTCGGAAGGCTTCGGCATCGGCTTCATAGTGATGCTGTAAAAATTCCTTTGCCGCAACAACCGGCGACGGGTCGTGACTGATGCGGTGTTCCAGCTCGCTTCGGTCCACTTAGAAGGACTCTTCTGATCGTTTGGTCAGAACTTCGTGGCCGTCTGCCGTTACCAGAATGGTGTGCTCCCACTGGGCCGACAATTTGTGGTCTTTGGTGACGGCAGTCCATCCGTCAGCCAAAAGTTTGGTGTGGTATTTGCCTTGGTTCAGCATGGGTTCGATGGTGAACGTCATGCCTTCTTGCAGCTCAAGGCCCGTTCCCGGCGTGCCGTAATGCATGACTTGAGGTTCTTCATGGAATACTGCGCCGATGCCATGACCGCAATAATCCCGGACCACGGAATAGCGGTGCTTCTCCGCGTGTTTCTGGATTACGTGACCAATGTCGCCAAGACGCGCGCCGGGCTTGACCAGTTCAATACCTTTATACAGGCATTCCTGGGTGATCTGGATCAGACGCTCTGAGCCGGGCTTAGGCTTGCCGACAATCCACATCTTACTGGTATCGCCGTGATAGCCATCTTTAATGACGGTTACGTCGATGTTGATGACATCGCCGTCTTTCAGAACTTTTTTGTCGGTTGGAATGCCGTGGCATACAACATGGTTCACCGAGGTGCAGATAGACTTCGGGAAACCTTTGTAATTCAGCGGCGCTGGAATGGCCTGCTGTTTATTCACAATGTAGTCGTGGCAGATTCGGTCAAGCTCTTCGGTGGTTACGCCAGGTTTGACGTGCTCGCCGATCATTTCCAGAACTTCGGCTGCCAGGCGGCCGGCTACCCGCATCTTTTCAATTTCTTCGGGGGTCTTAATAGATACTTGCATCGGTCTTCCTGTTTATGTGCATCAAGCCAGCATTTTAAGGGGCTGAAGCAATAGGTACAAGGAAGGTATTTGCCAAAAGTAATGGCGTTGCGGGAGCGGAATATGGTATAAACGCGCCCGCCGAAACAAAACTCGGTAAATTCACACACGTGTCAGCACGTTGTCCCAGGGTGCCGGCTCCTGCTTTAAGGAGACAGGTTGGGGCAATTGGATGCGTGGAGGCCTAACCCGAAGCTAAAAGGTAACTATCATGGCTCAGGTAAATATGCGTGACCTGCTGAAAGCAGGTGCTCACTTTGGACACCAAACCCGTTACTGGAACCCGAAGATGGGTAAGTACATCTTTGGTGCTCGTAACAAGATTCATATCATCAACCTTGAGCAGACGGTTCCTGCGATGAACCAGGCGCTGGATTTCATTCAGCAACTGACTGAAAGCAAGAACAAGATCCTGTTTGTGGGTACCAAGCGTGCCGCAGCCAAGATCATCAAGGAAGAAGCACTGCGTTCTAACCAGCCGTACGTTAACCATCGCTGGTTGGGTGGCATGCTTACCAACTACAAGACCATTCGTCAGTCTATCCGTCGCTACCGCGATCTGGAAGCCCAGAGCAAAGACGGTACTTTCGACAAGCTGACCAAGAAAGAAGCACTTGAGCGTACCCGCGAAATGGATAAGCTTGAGCGTTCTATCGGTGGTATCAAAGACATGGGCGGCCTGCCTGACGCGCTGTTCGTTGTTGACGTAGACCACGAGCGTATCGCAATTAAAGAAGCGAACAAGCTGGGCATCCCTGTTATTGGTGTTGTTGATACCAACAGCGATCCTGACGGCGTTGACTACGTGATCCCGGGTAACGACGACGCAATCCGCGCTATCCAGATCTACGTAAAAGCGGTTGCTGATACTTGCCTGGAGTCTTCCCAGACTGCCGGCGGCGCTGACGAGTTCGTAGAAGTTAGCGAAGATGCCCAAGGCGCTGCTCCAGCTGCCGAGTAATGCTTGACCGTCAGGTCTGAGTTATAAGGCATGTCCCTTTTTATCGGGCATGCCTTCCCACCGAATTTGTAACTGATTGAGAGGACTGAACATGGCTGCAATTACCGCTGCAATGGTCAAAGAGCTGCGTGAGCGCACTGGTCTTGGCATGATGGAGTGCAAAAAAGCACTGGTTGAAGCTGAAGGCAGTGTTGAAGCTGCAATCGAAGAGCTTCGTAAGTCATCTGGCCTGAAAGCTGCCAAGAAAGCCGGTCGTACCGCTGCTGAAGGTGTTTCTCTGGTTAAGGTTTCTGACGACAAGACCGTTGCTTTCATTTTGGAAGTTAACTCTGAGACTGACTTCGTTGCCCGTGACGACAACTTCATGAACTTCGCGAACGACGTTCTGAACGTTGCGTTTGAAAAAGGCGAAACTGACGTTGCGAAGCTGATGGAAGGCGATCTGGAAAGCAAGCGTGAAGCGCTGGTTCAGAAGATCGGTGAGAACATCACGGTTCGTCGTCTGGTTAAAGTTGAAGGTCCGGTTGTTGGTGGATACGTTCACAGCAACAGCAAGATCGCTTCCGTTGTCGCTCTGAGTGCTGGTACTGAAGAGCTGGCTCGCGACATCGCTATGCACGTAGCTGCGGTTAACCCGCGCGTAGGCAAGCCGGAAGACATGCCTGCAGACGAGCTGGCTAAAGAAGAAGCCATCATCAAGTCTCAGCCTGATATGGAAGGCAAGCCTGCCGAAATCGTTGAAAAGATGATGGGCGGCCGTATCAAGAAGTTCCTGGCTGAAAACAGCCTGATCGAACAGCCTTTCGTTAAAAACCCAGAGCAGAAAGTGGGTGAGCTGATCAAAGCCGCAGGCGGCGAACTGGTTGGCTTTACTCGCCTGGAAGTGGGTGAAGGCATCGAAAAAGAAGAAGTGGATTTTGCTGCTGAAGTGGCTGCGGCCGCTGGCACAGGCAAGGCCTGATCCATTTTTTGAGTACGTCTGTCAGAGACAGTCGTGCTACCTAAGTCTGCCACGTCAGCCGGGTTCGCCCGGCTTTCGTGGCGGGCTTGTATCTGAGATACCCCTTTTTAAGCGCCAGCCTCAGAGGGGTATGTCAGATACAAGCCTGCCAAAGGTTTGAAGCCGCACAGCCAAAAGACGAAAAGGGGATCACCATGCCGACACCGACATCTTCAACCAATCAACCCAGATATAAGCGTGTTCTGCTGAAGCTCAGTGGTGAGGCCCTGATGGGGGAGCACGAGTTCGGTATTGATCCTAAGGTACTTGACCGCATGGCGTTGGAAATCGGTGCCCTTGTGGGTATCGGTGTGCAGGTTGCTCTGGTTATTGGTGGTGGCAACCTGTTCCGTGGTGCAGCATTGAGTGAAGCTGGGCTGGATCGGGTGACTGGTGACCACATGGGGATGCTGGCAACTGTGATGAATGGCTTGGGAATGCGCGACGCGCTTGAACGTTCCAATATCCGTACTCGGGTTATGTCCGCGATCCCCATGAGTGGCATTGTTGAGCACTATGACCGCCGTCGCGCAGTGCGCGATTTGAAAGAAGGCGACGTAGTGATTTTCAGTGCGGGTACCGGCAATCCTTTCTTCACCACCGATTCAGCCGCTTGCCTTCGTGGTATTGAGATTGAGGCTGATGCCGTTCTGAAGGCCACCAAAGTGGATGGTGTGTATAACGCGGATCCCAATCTGGACCCCACCGCAGTAAAATATGACCGCCTGACCTACGATGAAGTGTTAGATCGCAAGCTTGGTGTGATGGATCTTACCGCCATTTGTCTGGCTCGTGATCACGGCATGCCTTTGCGGGTGTTCGATATGAACCAGCCAGGCGTTCTCACCCGCATCGTGACGGGAGAGAAAGAAGGCACATTGATTGAGTAACGAATTGAGGGTTTCGACGTGATTGACGATATTAAGACAGAAGCTGAATCGAAAATGAAGAAAAGCCTTGAGGCGCTTACCTCGGCTTTCAACAAAATCCGTACCGGTCGTGCTCACCCTGCGATTCTTGATAGCGTGGTGGTGAACTACTACGGTCAAGACACCCCGCTGAAGCAGGTGGCTAGCGTAAACGTGGAAGACAACCGTACGTTGTTGGTCGCGCCATGGGAAAAGAGCATCATTTCGGCCATTGAAAAAGCCATCATGATGTCGGATCTTGGCCTGAACCCGTCCAGCAACGGTGACGCCATTCGCGTTCCTATGCCCATGTTGACCGAGCAGACCCGTAAAGAGATGGTCAAGCAGGCCCGTGGTGATGCAGAGCAGGGCCGTGTGTCTGTTCGTAATGCGCGCCGTGACGCAAACGGTATGCTCAAAGACCTTCTGAAAGAGAAGGAAATCAGCGAGGACGATCTGCGCCGTGGCGAAGACGAGATCCAGAAGCTGACCGACAAGTACATCGCCGAGATCGAAAAGATGCTCAAGGCGAAAGAAGAGGATCTGATGGCGGTTTAACCGTCAGATTGTTCAGAAACAGAGTCAGCAGTGGTTGAAGATGCTACTGCGCAGAGGGTTTCATGACGGATCAAATAACCGCAGAAATTCCGGTGACGGCCAGCAGTCGTCCCCGGCATGTGGCCATTATCATGGATGGCAATAATCGCTGGGCGAAAGCACGGCGGTTGAAAGGAGTTGCGGGCCACAAGGCAGGAGTAGATGCGGTCAAAGCCGTTGTTGAAACCTGCGCGCGGCAGGGCGTGGAGGTGTTGACACTGTTCGCTTTCTCCAGCGAAAACTGGCGACGCCCCAAAGACGAAGTGTCGGCATTAATGCGCCTGTTTGTGATCGCCCTTGAGCGGGAAGTTCGAAAGCTTCACCGTAACAATATCCGGTTACGGATTATCGGCGACCGCTCGGCCTTCAATCCTTTGTTGCAAGAGCATATGGACAAAGCCGAGGCCCTTACTCGCAATAATACGGCGATGACGTTGGTGATCGCCGCTAATTATGGTGGGCACTGGGACATCACTCAGGCCACCCAGGCAGTTGCAGGGAAAGTTCGAGCGGGTGAACTGGCCCCTTCCGATATTACCGACGATTTGATTCAGCAGCATTTGAGCATTGGTGATCTGCCAATGCCGGATTTGATGATTCGCACCGCCGGTGAGCAGCGCATCAGCAATTTTTTGTTGTGGCACTTGGCCTATACGGAGTTTTATTTCTCCAATGTTTTCTGGCCTGATTTCAAAGCTGAAGAAATGCTGAAGGCGTTGCATGCGTACGGGCAGCGCAAGCGCCGTTTTGGGCAAACCGACGATCAGCTTGATTCCCAAGCCACACAACAATAACGACATAGCGATTATTACCGTGCTTAAAACTCGAATTATTACCGCGCTTATCCTGGCCCCGATTGCAATCGGCGGCATTTTCTTCCTACCGGCGTTTGGCTTCTCACTCTTCACTGGTGCAATTATTGCCCTCGGTGCCTGGGAGTGGGCAAACATGTCGGGTATCGAAGGGCAGGGTGGTCGTGTTGCGTACGCGGTAGCCGTGGCGGTGTTGATGGCTCTGATATCACAGCTGAACGTCTCCGCTGTGATGGTTTTGTCACTGGCGTTCGTTTGGTGGCTCGTCTGCTTTGGGCTGGTGAGCCGGTATCCACGAGGCTCAGACACGTGGGGTTCGGTTGCTGTCAGGGCACTAATGGGATTGTTTGTACTTTTGCCCGCATGGGTCGGTTTGAATCATCTGCGCACTGGCGTTTTCGAGTTTGGCGCTTTGACCAACAGTCTGCTCGTCATTCTCTATATCTTCCTCATGGTGTGGGTGGCCGACATCGGCGCGTATTTCGCAGGCCGGGCGTTTGGCAAAGCCAAGCTGGCACCTCGTGTGAGCCCCGGAAAGTCCTGGGCCGGTGTTTGGGGAGGTTTGGTCGCTGTGGGTGTTTTGGCCTTGGTTGCCAGCTATATTGCCAGCGCCAGTCTGCAAGAAACCCTTTTGTTACTCATTGCCAGCTTGTTTACGGGGTTTGTGTCCGTATTGGGCGACTTGCTTGAAAGTATGCTGAAGCGTTTTCGGGGCATCAAAGACAGCAGTCAGTTGCTACCGGGGCACGGTGGCATCATGGATCGGATTGATAGCCTGACCGCCGCGATTCCGATTTTCGCATTGATCGTTACATTGCTTGGTTGGCTGAGCGTGGCCAGCGTGTCTGTATGACCCATCGCAGCGTTACCGTTTTAGGTGCGACCGGCTCCATAGGCCTGAGTACTCTCGACGTGGTTCGTCGGCATCCCGCACGGTTTTCGGTGTGGGCGTTGACGGCCGGTACCAAAGCGCAGGAATTAGCCGCTTTGTGTCGGGAATTCAAACCCGCTTTTGCAGTCATGGCCGATGTTGGTGCCGCTCGTGAGCTTGAAAGTTTGCTCGCAGATCAGCCCGAAACGACTGTGCTCGGTGGCGAGCAAGGCTTGTGTCAGGTTGCTGCAGCCGAAGAAGCCGATACCGTGATGGCTGCCATCGTGGGTGCGGCAGGGCTTGCGCCGACACTGGCAGCGGTCCGTGCTGGCAAGCGAGTGTTGTTGGCCAACAAAGAAGCGTTGGTGATGTCCGGTAGACTGTTTATGGACGCCGTGGCGGAATCGGGTGCGGAGCTATTGCCGATTGATTCCGAACACAACGCCATCTTCCAGTGCATGCCTGCCGATAAAGTGCGTAACCCCGTTGCCGCCGGCATTACACGTATCTTGTTGACCGCCTCTGGTGGGCCTTTCCGCACTTTGTCAGCAGAGTCGTTGAAATCGGTGACACCGGTGCAAGCCTGCGCACATCCGAACTGGTCTATGGGCCAAAAGATTTCGGTTGATTCGGCTACCTTGATGAATAAAGGTCTGGAGCTTATTGAAGCCTGCTGGCTGTTCAATACCACCCCGGATCATGTCGAGGTGCATGTGCACCCGGAGAGCATTATTCATTCGATGGTGGAGTATGCAGACGGCTCGGTGCTGGCCCAGATGGGAAGCCCTGACATGCGCACACCGATTGCGAACGGGATGGCTTGGCCGGAGCGTATCGCGGCGGGCGTTGCGCCGCTGGATTTATTCGCCATCGGTACGTTCCACTTTGAACGTCCGGACATAACGCGTTTTCCGTGTTTGCGCCTGGCGGCTGAGGCATTTGCCACTGGCGGCACGGCACCTGCGGTTCTCAATGCGGCAAATGAAATCGCAGTTGCGGCATTTCTTGACGGTAAGCTGTCCTTTACCGATATCCCCGTTATCATAGAGCGAACGCTGGCAGCCACCGAGGTGGTGGAAGCCGACAGCTTCGAAACCATATTCGCTAAAGATGCTGAAGCACGCGCGCAAGCCAACGAGCAGATTGGCTTATTGCCGGCCTGATATCGTACTGGCGTTTCGTTAAGCTGTAGCCCAGAACCAACACCGGAAGACCTATGCAGATTATTCAAAGCGTACTGGCATTAGCGCTGACTCTGGGAATCCTGGTTACCCTGCACGAGTACGGGCATTTCTGGGTGGCCCGCCGCTTCGGCGTAAAAGTCCTTCGATTCTCGGTTGGTTTCGGTAAACCGCTGTTCTCCTGGTATGACCGTCAGGGTACCGAATACGCCATTGCCGCCATTCCGTTGGGTGGCTACGTTAAAATGCTGGATGAGCGTGAGGGCCCGGTTCCTGAAGAGTTGCGGGACCAAGCGTTTACCTCTAAGCCGCCTTCTCAGCGCATTGCCATCGCGGCTGCCGGCCCGATAGCCAACTTTATTTTTGCGATTCTCGCTTATTGGCTGATCAGCGTTGTGGGTGTCACGACCGTCGCTCCCATCGTCGGTAGTGTCGCGGAAGACAGCACCGCTGAGCGTGTGGGCTTGCAAGAGGGCATGGAAATACACTCGGTGGACGGTCATCGGGTTACGTCCTGGCGCGACGTGAATATGCGCCTGCTGGAGCGTGCGGGAGAACACGGGCAGGTGTCTTTGGAAATTTCCGAGCAGGGTTCTCGGGGCGTTGTGTCCGGGCCGTTGAATGGCTGGGCATTGAGTGACGATGCGCCCAACCCTCTGGCGGAGTTTGGAGTCACGCCCTGGCGCCCGGAAGTGCCCGCAGTCTTGGGGCAGGTGGTCGAGGGCGGTCGCGCCGAGGCGGCCGGACTTCAGGCCGGTGACCGCGTATTAGCCGTAAACGGTGAACCCGTTGATAATTGGTTTGCCTTGGTTGAACACATTCGTAATGCGCCTGAACAGCCGATCGTGCTGTCGATAGAGCGCAATGACGCTCAGTTAGAGGTAGCCGTTACGCCGGGCGCGCGTACCCTGGATGATGGCCAGGTGATTGGTTTTGTCGGTGCGGGTGTTGAAGCGATCTCATGGCCTGACGAAGTGCTTCGAAACGTGCAGTTCGGGCCTTTGGCGGCGATACCGAATGCGTTTCACGAGACGTGGGCAGACACTCGTTTAACGCTGGTCGCCATCAAGAAAATGGTGACAGGGCTTCTCTCACCGACGAATCTGAGTGGGCCGATTACCATTGCTCGGGTGGCTGAAGCCAGTGTCAGTTCGGGGTTTGAGGATTTTGTTCGATTTCTGGCGTATCTCAGCGTAAGTCTGGGTGTACTGAATTTGCTGCCAGTGCCGGTGCTGGACGGCGGTCACATCGTGTATTACACGATTGAAGCTATTCGCCGGAAACCCTTATCGGAAAGGGCTCAAGAGCTAGGGTTACGAATTGGTATGGCTTTGATCCTGACTTTAATGGTGTTTGCTCTTTACAACGACCTGATGCGGTTGTGAGAATTGCGGGCTCCTTACCGCACATTAACCAGGCGATATAACTGAATGAGACGTTCTCTTCTAGCTGTAGCTGTTGGCCTCGCGATTACCGCAACCGGTATGAAGCCAGCGTTGGCGGACGAATTCACGGTTGCGGACATTGAGGTGGAAGGCCTGCAGCGGGTATCCGCGGGTTCGGTATTTTCCGCGTTTCCGATCAATATGGGCGAGCAAATTGATGAAGCTCGTTTGGCGGCCGCCATTAAAGACCTGTTTCGCACGGGCTTGTTTACCGACATAGAGGTCAGCAGAGACGCTGGCGTCTTGATACTGACGGTCCGTGAGCGCCCCTCCATTTCGTCGATCGAAATCGAGGGCAACAAAAACATTGAAACCGACATGCTGAAAGACGCCTTGGCTGGTGCGGGCCTTGATGAAGGGCAGGTCTTTCGCCGGGCGACGCTTGAGCGTCTTGAGCTTGAAATCCTGCGATCTTACATCGCGCAGGGACGCTACAACGCGCGGGTGAAGGCCTCAGCTGAGGAACTGCCACGTAATCGTGTCGCCATCCGGTTGGATATCAACGAAGGCTCGGTTGCTGCTATTCAGCACATCAATATCGTCGGTAACCGCGAGTTCGACGATGAGACGCTGACGGATCTGTTCGAGTTGCGCAGCAGCAGTTGGTGGAACTCTCTCACCAACAGCGACAAGTATGCCCGTGAAAAACTCAGTGGCGACCTCGAAACCTTGCGCTCGTTCTACCTTGACCGCGGTTATCTGGATTTCAATGTGGAGTCCAGCCAGGTGTCAATCTCGCCGGACAAGCAGCAAGTCTTCATCGCGATGGCTCTCAACGAAGGCCCTCAATACACCATCTCCGACATACAGCTGCGCGGGAACCTGATTCTTGAGGAGGAAGAGCTTCGCAAGTTTATTCCGGTGGAAGAGGGTGACGTGTTCTCGCGCGCGCAGATGACGGCGATTTCCGAAGCCTTGTCTTTCCGTCTTGGTCGGGAAGGCTATGCCTTTGCCAGTGTTAATGCGGTTCCCGAGCCCAACGACGATCACACTGCGAAGGTGACTTTTTATATTGAGCCGGGTAAGCGTGCCTATGTTCGTCGCGTTAACTTCAATGGCAACGTTTCTACCAAAGATGAAGTGCTGCGTCAGGAAATGACGCAGATGGAAGGTGGTGTTGCGTCTTCTGATCGGATCGAGTTCTCCAAAACCCGACTCGAGCGCATGGGCTTTTTCAAAACCGTTGACGTCGAAACGGTGCCGGTTCCCGGGTCAGACGATCTGCTAGACGTTAATTACAGCGTAGTGGAGCAGCCGACAGGAAGCCTGTCTGCCTCGGTAGGTTTTTCACAGAACTCCGGCGTGATTCTCGGAGCATCTGTTTCCGAGAACAACTTCTTTGGTAGCGGCAAGCGGGTATCGTTCGGGGTGAACTTCAGCGATTCCGTAAAGAGCGCCAATATTTCCTACATGGACCCGTATTACACGGTTGACGGGGTAAGCCGAGGCTTTAGCCTGTTCGCACGGGAAACCGATTATCAGGAAGAAGATATTTCATCCTACTTGCTGGACGAATACGGCGCCCGGATGACGTTTGGATATCCGACGGATTCCATCACCCGGCTGAACTTTGGTGTGGGGGTTACCCGTTCTGATATCAAAAAAGGCGTTTTTTCCGCGGAAGAGGTCAGAACCTTTATTGAAGACGAAGGGGATTCCTTTACCAATTACTTCCTGTTTGGTAGCTGGCGCCGGAGTACATTGAACCGCGGCGTGCTTCCGACCAAGGGCTATAGTCATTCCCTGTCGTTGGATGTGGCGGTACCGGTTAGCGATCTGACGTTCTACAAAGCGAGCCACCGCACGGACTTTTATTTCCCATTGGTAGACAGTCAGCGTTGGGTTGTTCGGGCGCGGACCGAGGTAGGGTTTGGGGACGGTTATGGTGACCGTTCCCAAATGCCTTTCTTCGAACACTTCTATTCGGGTGGTTACGGGTCTGTACGAGGGTATCGAGCGAATTCTCTGGGGAACAAAGCGACCAATCAGACAGGGGATTTCTCCGATCCTGATCCGTTCGGCGGTAACTTGCTGACGGAGGCAGGTCTTGAGCTGATTTTCCCGACACCGTTTGCCGGTGATACCCGAAGCATGCGTACGTCGCTCTTCCTGGATGCGGGTCAGGTCTTTGATACCGACCGTGACTTCGATCCGGAGTTGACCGAAGTCCGTACTTCGGCGGGTGTGAGTTTCCAATGGATCACGGCCGTTGGTCCTTTGGCATTCAGTCTCGCCAAGCCACTGAATGACAAGAGTGGTGACGATACTCAGGTGTTCCAGTTCTCTCTGGGGCAGACGTTCTGACGCGTAAGATAAAAACGAAAATATGAAACAAAGGAGAGTTTTGATGAAACGTATTTCAGCGGTTCTTGGTTCGCTATTGTTGGCCTTTTCTTTTCACGCTGCGGCAGAGACCCGTGTGGGCGTGGTGGATTTGCGTCAGGCGTTGTTTTCGTCAAACGATGCTCAGGCATTCAGTGAAAAGCTTCAGAAAGATTTCGCCGCCGATGAAAACAAAGTGCGCGAAGCTCAGGAAGCTGCTCGTAAACTGAAGGATCGTGTGGAAAAAGATGGCGCGATGATGAACGAAAGCGAGCGCACCAAATTGGCGACCGAGTTTCAGGAAAAAGTTCAGGAGTTTAATTTCCTAAAACAGCGTCTTGATTCAACGGTGGCACAGCGCAAACAGCAGTTCCTGGAAGGCGCGCGCCCCGAGGTGGATGCGGCCGTTAAAGAGCTTCTGGATGAACACGATCTGGATCTGATTTTGCCGAGTGAAGCGGTTGTGTATGTGAAGCCTGAAATGAATCTGACCCCGCAATTGCTTGAAAAGCTGAACCGTTAAAAAACAGGGCCTCCCCGGTCCGGATATTTGGAGAAAACAATGGCAGTAACATCCTATCGTCTTCAGGAAATTGCTGATGCGTTGGGGGCCAGCCTTCGGGGGGATCCGGATGCAAGGGTTTCTGGCATGGCAACCCTGCAGGCGGCAGGCCCCAGCCAGATCAGCTTTTTGGCGAACCCGTCTTACGCTAGGTACCTGAAAACGTCTCAGGCCGGGGCGGTTATCGTATCTGCGGCCACGGCGGATCAAGCTCAGACCAATGTCCTTGTATTAGATAACCCTTACATGGGCTATGCTCGGTTGAGCCATTGGTTTGACCGCTCGCCTGCTGCTCCGGCGGGCGTCCATCCCAGCGCAGTCGTTGACCCCAGTGCGACCGTTTCCACGACCGCCAGTATCGGGCCCAATGCCGTGATTGAGGCTGAGGTGGATATTGGAGAACACGTGATTGTGGGGGCAGGTTCTGTTGTTGGAGCCCGATCGCGCATTGGTGAGGGCACAGTACTGAGCCCACGGGTGACCTTGGCTCACGATGTTCAGCTTGGTCAGCGATGCAATGTTCTGAGTGGCGCGGTGATCGGTAGCCCAGGTTTCGGGTTTGCCAATGAGAAAGGTCAGTGGCATCGAATTGCCCAATTGGGTGGCGTGGTTCTGGGCGATGATGTTGAAGTGGGTGCCAATACGACGATTGATCGGGGGGCGTTGGGGCCGACGGTTATTGGTAACGGGGTAAAGCTCGATAACCTCATCCAGGTAGCGCATAACGTCCAGATTGGTGACCATACCGCGATGGCGGCGTTGACCGCTATCGCAGGCAGTACAAGTATTGGTAAATACTGTGTAATTGGTGGTGCCTCTGCGATAGCAGGGCATTTGGAAGTGGCTGATCAGGTTCACCTGACAGGGATGAGCATGGTCACTAACGATATCTTAGAACCGGGTGTGTATTCGTCCGGTCTGCCAGCAGACAAAAACCGGCAGTGGCGAAAAAATGCAGTTCGTTTCAGGCAGTTAGACGGCTTGGCGCGACGAATTAAAGAACTGGAAAAGAAATTTAAGGGCTGAGGCCGGTCATGACGATGAACATCGAAGAAATTTTGGAATATTTGCCCCATAGATACCCGTTTATGCTGGTTGATCGGGTAACCGAAGTCGAGAAAAGTGTATCAATTAAAGGCTATAAGAATGTGTCGTTTAACGAGCCGTTCTTCACTGGTCATTTTCCGGATAACCCGATTATGCCGGGGGTGCTGATCATCGAAGCCATGGCCCAGCTGTCTGGCATTTTGGGGTTTGTGACGGTAGGGCGGAAACCGTCAGATGGCGTGATACAATATTTGGCTGGCTCTGATAAGGCCCGATTTAAGCGTCCAGTGCGCCCCGGAGATCGTCTGGAGATGGAGTCCGAGCTTGTTTCTGCCAAGCGCGGTCTATGGAAGTTTAATTGCCGCGCGTTGGTCGATGGCGACGTTGTGTGTGTGGCAGAAATATTAACCGCTGAGAGAGAAGTTTGATGGCGACAAATGACTGGTCGGGTGTCCATCCTCAAGCGATTGTGGACCCATCAGCCAAGCTGGGGGCTAACGTAACGGTAGGCCCTTGGAGTTATATTGGCCCGAATGTGGAAATCGGCGATAACACCGAGATTCTTTCCCACGTTGTGATAAAAGGTCCAACGGTTATTGGTAAAAATAACCGCATTTTTCAGTTTTCCAGTGTCGGAGAAGAATGTCAGGACAAGAAATACGCGGGCGAGCCTACAACACTTGTCATCGGCGACAACAATACCATTCGTGAGAACTGCACCATCCATCGCGGCACCACTCAAGATCGCGGCGAAACACGTATTGGTAGCGACAATCTCTTAATGGCGTATGTGCACGTTGCTCACGACTGTGTGGTTGGCAACGGCACGATTCTGGCGAACTGTGCGACCTTGGCCGGCCATGTCACCGTTGGTGACTTTGCGATTCTTGGCGGTGGCACCATGGTGCACCAGTTCTGTCACATTGGGGCTCACAGCATGGCGGCTGGTGGCAGTATCGTTCTGAAAGATATCCCTGCGTATGTGATGGCCAGTGGGCAATCTGCTCAGCCGCACGGTATGAATGTCGAGGGTTTAAAGCGCCGTGGATTCAGCAAAGAAGATTTGCTGGCGTTACGGCGTGCTTACAAGGTTATCTACCGCCAGGGTTTAACCAGTGAACAGGCGTTGGCCGAACTCGAGAAAAATTACGCGGACAGCCCGGTGATGAAGCCTCTGATTGCCTCGCTCCGGGAATCGGATCGCGGCATCATACGCTAGGTCGGCAGGAGACTGCCGGTGGCAGATGTTCAGATTGAGCCAGTCAGCTTTCGCAAAGTAACCATAGCGATTATCGCCGGCGAGGCATCGGGGGATATTCTCGGTGCCGGCCTCGTTCGGTCGCTGAGGTTGCGATACCCTAACGCTCGCTTTGTGGGTATTGGTGGCGACGAGATGATTGCCGAAGGCTTCCATTCGTTGGTCCCTATGGAAAGGCTTTCGGTGATGGGGCTTGTGGAGGTTCTGGGCCGTATCCGGGAGCTGTTCAGCATCCGTGCCCGTCTTCTCGATTATTTCTTTACAACCCCTCCGGATGTTGTGATCGGTATCGATTCGCCGGATTTCACGATTACCATCGAGCGCCGTTGTCGCGAGGCCGGGATTCCTTCCGTGCATTATGTCAGTCCGTCGGTGTGGGCTTGGCGCCAAAAGCGCATCTTCAAGATAGCCAAATCGATTGACTTGATGCTTACGCTGCTACCGTTCGAGGCCCGATTCTACGAAGAGCACAACGTACCCGTGGCGTTTGTAGGTCATCCGCTCGCTGATCGCGTGCCGTTGGAGCCCGATACCTTGGCCGCCCGTGAATCGTTAGGCCTTGATGCAGACCGGCCGGTATTGGCTGTCTTGCCCGGTAGCCGCGGTGGCGAAGTCGAACGGTTGGGCACCTTGTTTCTGGAAGCATCTCGTTGGCTGCAAGGCCGTAGGCCGGATCTCCAGTTGGTTATTCCATGCGTAAACCGTGACCGCGAGCGTCAGATTCAGGAATTGGTGGAGTCGCTCGAGGTTAAGCTGTCAGTGACCTTGGTTCGCGGTCGTTCTCGTGAGGTAATGGCAGCCAGTGACGTAGTGATGCTGGCGTCCGGAACGGCCACGTTGGAAGCCATGCTGCTGAAAAAGCCAATGGTGGTGGGATATCGGCTGAGTAATTTCAGTTTCGCGTTGCTGTCGCGTCTGGTGAAGGTGCCCTGGGTCGCTCTGCCAAACCTTCTCGCCAAGAAAGAGTTGGTGCCTGAGTTGTTGCAGGATGATGCCACCCCTGAGGCGCTTGGTGCGGCAGTATTAGAGCGTCTTGAAGATGAAGCAGGGCGGGCACGCTTGAAAGAAGCTTTTACCGAGCTGCACATTGCGTTGAAGCAAAATGCCGATGAGCGCGCTGCTGCAGCAGTTTCTCAGCTAATCGAGAGCAAGCGCTGATGGCTGCGAAAGAATTGCCTCCGTTCGAGTGCCGTTATCAGGGAAGGCTGTTAGCTGGTGTAGACGAAGTAGGGCGAGGCCCGCTGGTAGGTGCAGTCGTGACAGCCGCGGTTATTCTCGACCCGGAGCGGCCGATCGCCGGGCTAGCCGATTCGAAGAAACTGACCGAGAAGAAACGGGCAAAGCTGTTTGACGAAATTATCGAAAAGTCGGCGGCGTGGAGTCTTGGCCGTTGCGAGCCCGAAGAGATTGATCGCCTGAATATCTATCAAGCCACCATGCTAGCGATGCAGCGTGCGGTCGATGATTTGGCTATCGCGCCAGAATACGTTCTGGTGGATGGGAACCGGTGTCCTAAATGGAAGTGGCCATCCGAGCCTGTCGTCAAAGGGGATGGTCGGGTTGAGGCTATCAGCGCTGCATCCATCATCGCGAAGGTGACCCGGGATCGCGAGATGGATGAGCTTGAGGAAAAATATCCGGGCTTCGGGTTTGCCAAGCATAAAGGTTATCCGACTCCTGTTCACGTGGAAGCGTTGATGCGTTTGGGCGCGACCCCTGAACACCGTCGTTCTTTCCGCCCGGTGCAACATGCCATCGAAACGGTCGGCCTGTATTCATCAGAAGAGGTAGAAAACGAAGATCTAAGCTATCCGAGCGATTTGTTTGAAGATATGGGTTGACGTGACAAGATATCCTCTGTAATATTCGCGCCACGTTGATTGGGGTCAGCCCCGAAATAAGACAAACAGTTTGATGCGGGGTGGAGCAGTCTGGTAGCTCGTCGGGCTCATAACCCGAAGGTCGTTGGTTCGAATCCAGCCCCCGCTACCATATAAAAGAA
>NZ_JALKAQ010000014.1 GCF_023016065.1 Marinobacter sp. S0848L
AGAAGTGAAACAAGCCTGCGCCGATGGTAGTGTGGCACTTGCCCATGTGAGAGTAGGTCATCGTCAGACGCCTAATACCGAAAACCCCAGCTTCGAAAGAGGCTGGGGTTTTTTAATTTGTTGAGTATCATATTTTTCTGCAAAATCCTTCCGACCTTAGTTTGCCGACGCATAGGGCGAATACACAAGCACAGAGCAACCTTATCCGTTTAAATGCTATTGGCATTATGAGTGTATCGTTTCAAGGGCCGATTTTAAGTTTGTAATGCGTTAAGTACGGCTGTGGGTGTAATCGGAATTTCTCGAATTCGTACACCAATCGCCGAGTGGATTGCATTGGCGATTGCAGGGCCTGTTACCGTTGTTGCTGGCTCACCCAAGCCGACGGGGACTTCGGTGCTTTCGACAAACTCAAGCTCCATCTCGGGTATATCTCTGATTCGCATCGGTGTGTAGGTGTCCAGATTTCTGTCAACGGGCTCACCTTTCTCATACCGGGTTCCTTCGTGGAGCGCCATGCTTGCGCCCCATAATGCCGCGCCTTCAACTTGTGCCCGGGCACCATCGGGGTGAACGACCGTGCCTGCATCGGTTACCAGTGTCAGCTTTTCAAGTTTCACGTGACCGGTATCGCGGTTCACGTGGACTCTGGCTACGCAGGCCGTCCATGTAGGCATATTGCGCTCTTGGCCGTAAGACGTGGCGACGCCTAAGCCCGTATCTTCGGGGAGATCTTGCCCCCAGCCAGAAAGTTCGCGAACACGCCGCAAAACGTTAGCTTGGCGAGACGCCCCGCCGACCGAGTTAGGTGCTTCACCGGCGTTTTTACCCTCGGCTTTGAGCAGTTCCAGCCGGAATTCGATGGGGTCTTTCTTAGCATGGCGAGCGGCTTCGTCCATAAAGGATTCCAGGGCGAAATTAACCCATCCAGATCCGACTGACCTTAGCCAGCCCGGACGGAAGGTTGCATTGGCAAGGTCGTTGGAAATGGCGCGCACGCGGTGAGGACCCACGGAATACCAATGTGCAGCCCCCTGAATGGAGAAAGGATCATACGGTTCATCGTTTGCCCCTTTGGGCATAAAGAAGGGGGCCATCACTTCGGTAGGCCAACCTGCGGTGGCGTGATGCTCCATGCCCGTGGGCTTGCTGTTTTGATCGAACGCCATTCGCATGCGCTGATAAGAGGCGGAGCGAGGAGAGTCAAAGCGCGTATCATCTTCTCGGGTAAACACCAACTTTACGGGTTTACCCAGTTTTTGCGAAGCGAGAGCTGCGGGTACTGCATAGTCCCCGTTCAGGCGGCGACCAAAGCCGCCGCCCAACATATAGGTGCGCATAACTACCTTGTCTTCCTTTACGCCTAGCGCCTTTGCGAGTACCGGGATAATCAAGGATTGCCATTGATTGCCGGTATGAATCTCCCAAACGCCGTCTTTTTCATAAGCCAGTGCATTCACCGGTTCCATTTGGACGTGAAGAACCGTGTGAGTGATGTAGTCCTGCTCAAAGACATCAGCAGCGCTGTTGAAGGCTTCGTCTACGCCATCGTCTGGGAACATGATGGAGCCTTTGTCCAGAGACTCGATCAGGTTCACACCATGGTCGAGAATGTCTTGCTCGCTGACATCGGCGGTATCTCCAGCGGCCCAATCGACCTTCACTTTCGCCGCGGCTTTGTTCGCGGCGTGAAACGAATCGGCAATCACCACGGCCCAGCCGGGTACCGTATCTGTTGGATCATCCAGTACGATGGTTTGTTGATAGCCTTTTACTGATTTGGCGTCACTATCATCAATGCTGTTAATGGTTGCGCCATAACGGGTGGGTGGAATAAGCGGGCGACCATAAACCATTCCTTCTACTTTTGCGTCCAGGCCGTAACGGCTGGCACCGTCGGTTTTATCGGGTATATCCAGGGCCCGGGATTCACGGCCAATCAGACGCCGCTGGGTTGCCGGTTTGATCGGCATCTGCTTAAGGTCGTCTGCGGTGTATGTTCGGGTGAGGTCGCCGCGGCTAACGATGGCCCCGTAACTGATCGATTGGTCGCCGGCTATAACCTGGCTGTTGCGTGCTTCGCACTGATCCGGTCTCACGTCTAGCAAACGTGCGCCTTCTTCGATGAGGGCTTTGCGTCCGGCAGCACCTGCCTGACTGAGCGGCGTGAAGTTTTCCCACACCGACCAACTGCCACCGGTCACCATCAGGCCCCATTTTGGATCGCTGTCCACATGATTGAGCTCTACCATGGACCAGTCCGCTTCCAGTTCATCGGCGACGATACGGGCAAGGGCGGTGCCCACATGCTGGCCCATTTCGGCCTCGGCAATGTTCACCACTATGCGTCCGTCTGGCTCAATGTGATACCAGATGGTGGGCTCGAAGGTGCCTTCGTTAACCACCTCTTCGGGTTGCGCAAAACTCAGGCCTGCACGGAAAAATGCCAGCGTAAACCCCGCACCCGCAGCACCAATCAGAAAACCGCGTCGGCTAACCCGTACGCCTTCATCGGAATCTTGGTTAGGTTTTGTGTTGGCACCTTCAGGTTGGTTGAGATAACGATAGAACTTACTCATCGGCTGCCGCTCCTGTTTCCTGTGCGGTGTTGTCGCGGGCGTTCATTTCTTCGGCGGCCATTTTTATCGCTTTGCGAATACGTACATAGGCCATGCATCGACACAGGTTCCCGCCCATGGCGTGGTTAATCTGGTCGTCGGTCGGGTCAGGGAAGTCCTTTAACATCGCAGCCGCCTGCATGATTTGGCCGCTTTGGCAGTACCCGCATTGGGGTGTCTGGGTTTCAACCCATGCCTTTTGCAGTGGGTGGTTTCCCTCTGGGTGCAGTCCTTCAATGGTGGTGATCGATGCGCCCGATACCGCTTCCACGGGCGTTATGCAGGACCGAATCGCACGGCCATTGACCAACACGGTGCAGGCGCCACACATGCCAATACCGCATCCGTATTTGGTGCCGGTCAAATCAAGGTCGTCCCGTAGGGCCCAGAGCAGGGGAGTGTCGCTTTCAATATCAACCGTCACAGCCTGGCCGTTGAGTTCGAATTCTGTTGCCATCGTGCTTGCTCCGTTTCTATCTCACTGTGCCTGAGTTTGTGGACGCTGATCGCGGACGTGTTGCTCTAAGTTTTCCCACGCGGGCTGGTCAGTGTGGGTAGCCCTCAGGTACGTCAGCAGGCTCGTGATTTGGCGGTCACTCAGGGCCTGACTGAAACCAGGCATCATTGCCTCCGGCAACCCTTCTTTCAGGGATACTCCGTTCAGCGTGACACGAATCAAATTGATCGGTGTGGGTGCACTAATGGCGCTATTCAACGCCATGTCGGGTCGCAGCGCGCTAGGGCTATCAGCTTCGTTGTAATGACAGGCGGCGCAGGCGTAGGTGAACAGGCGCTCTCCTTCGTCCATCATGACAGAAGGGTTTTGGGTGTTGTGAACAGCACGGATCGCGTTGGCCGAGCGTTTGCTGGCTTGTTGCTCATCGGAAGCTTGAGCGAGATCACTTAGCCAGACGGCGAGTGACCGGAGATCGTTATCCGGCGCTTGCTTTAATCCGTCATGGACGACATCGGCCATGGAGCCGACAGCCACGCCGTGGAAACGGGAACCGCCATTGCGGAGGTATTCATAGGCCTCCGTTTCGGTCCAGCTTGATGGCGTGGGGTTGCTGGCATTCAAAGCAGGCGCGTACCAATTATTGATGATGGCACCATCCCATGCCTTCCCAGCGTCTTCAGCACCTAAAGCATTGCGAGGTGTGTGGCAGGCGCTGCAATGACCCGCGCCTTCCGCGATATAAGCACCGCGGTTCCACACATCGCTTTTGCTGGTATCGGTTTCGTAACGGCCTTCGTCAAAAAACAACAATTTCCAGCCTGCCAACAACAAGCGAATGTTAAAGGGGAATTCCAGCGTATTTTCAGGCGGCTCCGCCTGAATGGCTGGCTGGGACATTATGTAGGCGTATAAATCGGAGATGTCGTCATCCGACATTTTGGTGAAATGGGTATAGGGAAAAGCAGGAAACAGATGCGAGCCCGACCGCGCCACGCCTTCCCGCATGGCTCTGGCAAACGCTTCTTCTGACCATTGGCCAATCCCGGTTTTCGGGTCAGGCGTAATATTGGTGGAATAGAGGGTGCCGAACGGTGTGGGCATTGCCCGCCCGCCAGCTAGAGGTTTGTTTGGGTCGGTCGTATGACAGGTTTCGCAGTTGCCCAAGCCTGCCAGCACTTCGCCGCGATTGATTTGTTCTTTGCTGAATGCGTCAGAATTGGAAGCACTAACCGGCTCTATAGATGATTCCCAGGCAATTAAAAGGAAAATAGCCAAGACTAGAACGCCAAACGCGAGCAGGCCTCCAAGGATTTTTTTAAACACCGCTGTTCTCCTGTCTGGGCCTGATGACGTGCTATGGCACGCAGCAGGCCGGTGAGTGGCGACGGGATCTGAACAACAAGTGTAGTTTAAAATGAAGAGCTTGCAGGGCTTTGGCAGATATTAATCTGCCTTTTGTTTAGTGATAACTCCGTGTGCTGGATCAAACTGCATTTGTTTCAGACGATCGACAAACCATTTCAAGCCTTTCCCGGTGTTGCCGCGAGGCCAGGCCACTGAAATCTCAGACGGTGGGCGAGGTGTGTCCAGAGCCAGAATCTCCAGTCGGCCATCGGCCAGTTCCTGAAGAATACGATGGTGCGGTAAATAGCCAACCCCAAGCCCTTTGCACTGGGCATCGATCTTATGCTCGATGGTCGGAACGATGATCCGGCTTCGGCCATCAAGCAAACCCGACGAGCGCGCAGGTAAATGCCGTGAACTGTCGGCAACAATGACGGTGGGGTAGTCTTGAATCGCGCTGGCCGGAATGGGTTGGGGTAGTTTAGTCAGAGGGTGCCCGGCCGACACTGCGAAATCAAAACCTACATTGCCCAGCGAATGAATGGAAAAGCCCGTGGATGGCGGCGCGCCCGGCGCGCCGATGACCAAGTCACATCGGTCGTCACTTAGAGCATCCCAACTGCCTCCAAGAACCTCTTCGGTAAGGATGATCTCGGTTTTGGGCTGAATATGCTGGAATTCTTCAATGAGTTTGTAGAAAGGAGCGCAGTCCAGAACGCTGTCTATCGCAATTCTCAGTTCCACTTCCCAGCCGTCAGCGGCCCGTCTGGCCATGGCCGTTAATTCGTCGGTTGCTTTAAGAATTTGCCGGCCTTGTTCTACAACCAGCCGCCCGACCGGGGTTAGTTCCGCTTTACGCCGGCTTCGATCGAAGAGAGGGACGCCGAGATCTTCTTCCAGTTTGTTGACCGTGTACGAGATGGCAGAGGGTACCCGGAATAGCTCCTCGGCTGCGGCCGCAAAACTTTGTCTGCGTTCGATGGCGTCTAACGTCAGTAGCGCATCCAGTGTGATCGGGGAAATCATAGTTCAGTTTTCCTGATGATACGTTTCAAAACGTTCCGCTATTTTCTTTAGTTGGCAGTAATTATATTAATTCAATCGAACAAAGGAATTGAACTTTTATGTAGTATTCCTTATGAGCAAGACGCTGATTCAGCGTATTCTGGAAACTGACAATAGCCCTTCGGGTTTGGCTCTGCGCATCCCGGCCCAGTTTTTCACATTATCAGGAGGCAAAACATGGGACTGCTTGTAGAAGGTAAGTGGGTAGATCAGTGGTACGACACCAAATCGAATAACGGTCGATTTGCCCGAAGTGAGTCGCAATTTCGTAATTGGGTAACCGCCGACGGCGGTGCCGGGCCTACCGGTGAAGCCGGGTTCAAAGCCGAATCAGGCCGCTATCACCTGTATGTATCATTGGCCTGTCCCTGGGCTCACCGGACACTGATTTTTCGCAGACTGAAGGGTCTGGAAGATATGATATCCGTGTCTGTCGTTAACCCGTTGATGCGTGAGCATGGTTGGACTTTCAATCCGGATGAAGGAGTGGTGCAAGACCCAATTCATCAGGCGCAGTACCTGCACCAGATTTACACAGCGGATGACCCTGAATACACGGGCCGGGTAACCGTTCCCGTATTGTGGGACAAATATCAGAATCGCCTGGTCAGCAACGAGTCGGCTGATATTATCCGGATGCTGAATACTGCGTTCGATGGCATTGGCGCAAAGCCGGGGGATTACTTCCCGGAAGAACTGCGGGCAGAAATCGATAGTATTAACGCTGAGGTGTACGATCAGGTAAATAACGGTGTCTATAAAGCAGGCTTCGCAACAACCCAAGAAGCCTACGAACAGGCTGTGTACCCGTTGTTTGAAGCTTTGGATGCTCTGGAGCAGCGGTTATCGACTCAGCGCTATCTGGTCGGTAGCACCATCACCGAAGCTGACTGGCGTTTGTTTACCACGTTGGTTCGGTTTGATGCCGTGTATCACGGTCATTTCAAATGTAATCTGAAACAGATTGCAGATTACCCCAATCTTACGGATTACATCCGGGAGCTATATCAGTGGCCGGGCGTGGCTGAAACAGTAGATATGCAGCATATCAAGGATCACTACTATCGCAGTCACGCAACGATAAACCCGACGGGAGTGGTGCCGGTGGGCCCGTCGCTTGATTTTGATGTGCCCCATAATCGAAACATATTCGAGTAGCATTGATTCTTATAGAACGTAAATGGGTCCCGGCTTTTGGTGGTCTGGCACGTGTTCCGCTGAACGTGTGATTCAGCCTCTTGTTGTCGCTGGGGGCTATTGCGGAATTAGCGCCCTAGAAACGTATACCTCAAATATGGTTCTGTCGTTAAGTATCTGAAAGGTTGTATATTTGTAATCCGGAATCCTGTTATTTAACCTCGTTAGAAGACTCATTCTGCTATCCTTTCCAGCAATGTATCCTATCAACGGCGCGTAACGCGCTCTCTTCATGGTGACAGTTGACGCCTGATTCAATTGTCTGCGAACACAAGGAATACCACATGAACAAACTGAGCTTGCTGCCACTAGTGATATCCCTCTCGGCGACTCCGATGGCGGCATTTGCAAAGATTACTTCGGCTACTTTGTACCCGTCTCATGCTGAGCTAACGTGGAAAGAGTCGAAGCAGCTTGGTGCGGGAACAGGCGTGATTGAGTTAACAGGCCTTCCACTGAGCCTGCAAGATCAGTCGTTGCAGGTGATGCTTGAAGGGGTTCCGGGGGCGACGCTGCAACAGATACAGGTGAGCCGGGCCGAGCGTGAAGAGTTCGTGGCCGAAGAAACCCGCCGGATACGAAAGGCGTTGTCTGAAGTAAATCTGCGTATACAGGAGCAGGAAGATCTCATTAGCGCCTGGAAACAACAAGTCACTCTGATGAACCATGCCGCTGAGTCACCCAATGAAGTAACCGCTTCTCAATTAGGTGAACTGGCCGCCGCCCTGAAAGAAACAACGCAGTCCGCGCTGGCGGAAATACGTCAAATCCGGGAAAGCATGAAAGAAGATCTGGCGTTGAAAGATCGGCTTACGCGCGAGCTTTCCCAAACTACCCAAAACGCCAAAGCAACCAAGAACGTTAAAGTGTATTATCGGGCACCGAACAGTGGTTCGGGACAGATAAAACTTCGGTTCCAGACATCTGAGGCTCGCTGGCGCAGCGAATACAATGCGCGTTTGGACACTGAAGCGGGTTCCGGTGGTGAACTTACGCTGGAGCATATGGCGGTTGTCCAGCAAACAACGGGTACCGATTGGGACGATGTTCAGGTTCAGCTAGCAACGGCAAATGCGCGAAAGGGAACGTCCATGCCACCCGTTAACCCATGGGTGGTAACTCCCGGTCAGCCTGAGCGATTCCAGTCCAAGGCGCATGCGCCGATGGCCGAAATGCGGTCTGGTTCGTTGATGGCCGATTCCGCCGTTGTTGAGCGAGCCAGCACGTTTACCCAGAGCTATCGGCTGCCTGAACCGGTTCAGATTCCAAGTGATGCCTCCGGACAACGCTTCAGAGTGGCGGATCACATTCTGCCTGTTGAGGTAGCGGTGTGGTCTGCACCGGTGATGGACCCAACCGGATACATTCATGCCAAAGGCGTATTCAATGGGGACGTGCCGATACCGGCAGGGCAAACCACTCTGTACAGGGATGGCCAAAGTGTCGGCCAGTGGCATCTTGGTGAGCTTTCTCCCGGCGAAGACATTGCCTTAGGCTTTGGTGCCGATCAGGCGGTCTCCGTGAAAGTCGTCAACGAACTCGAAAAAACCGGCGAAGAGGGCATTTGGAGAAGCGAGAACGTGCAACGTCGCCAAAACCGGTTTGATATCACCAATCATCACGACAAACCGGTCAAGATCAAACTGTTCGATCGCGTTCCAGTGTCAGAGCAAGACGTTTTAACCGTCAAACCGTTGGAAGTCAGCGAACCTGTTCAGCGCAACTATGAAGATAAGAAGGGTGTGTTGGTCTGGGATCGCGAAGTCGCTGCGGGACAAACAACCAGCGTGAAATCCGGATTCGAGGTGAGGGTGCCGGAGGGAACGACACTGCCACGATTGTGAGTGGCAATTTATGCAGGCTCACGAGTTATACCCCATAATTATTATTTAATCATCCCCGCACGATTAGGTTTTACGATTGCGCATGAATAGTGCCTTGTTAAAGGAAAAAGGATTCGTAATAGCAGCACTGGTTACAGGGTTGGCTTGCGTACTCGTGTTTACATTGTTGGTTTACGGCGCGCTTCAATATCAGGCCACGCTGCAAACTGACGAATTAAAGGTGGCGGAGCAAGCTAAAACCAGAATGACAGTGGGTTTGCTTGAGCAGGTTTTCGAGTACACCGTGAATGACCTTCTCTCCATCGCGAGTATGCCCGCGGCGGTTCGTTTTAACCGTGGGCGCACCGAAGAGTGGAAAGAGGCACTTCAATCGGTTTTCCGAGTTCAGCTCGAAAAGAAGAGCAACTACAGCCAGTTGCGTTTCCTCGACCATGACGGCATGGAGGTTGTCCGGGCTGAAAAGACCCATCAACGCGTTTTGATTAGACAAGATACCGCCATGCAGTTTAAAGGTGAACGGTACTATGCCATCGAAACGGCCACCCTTTCAGTGGGGGATGTTTACGTCTCGCCGTTGGATCTGAATGTCGAAGCAGGGCAGGTCGAGGTACCGTTTAAACCCATGATTCGTTTCGGAACACGGGTTGTCGATGAGGCAACCGGCAATCAAGGGATGGTTGTTCTGAACATGGAAGGTGAGGCGTTGTTGAACACCTTTGATACAGGAATGGCGGGCTCTTATCCCGCATTTCTCTTGAATAAAGAGGGGCATGTCATTGCCGGGCCGGACGAGAATGACGAGTGGGGTTTTATGTTTGGTCTTCCATCGATATTCGCCCTTAATTACCCCGATGCTCTTGAACGAATTCTGTCAGATGAGCATGGCTGGATCGAAACAGACAAAGGGCTCTTTGTTTACGAAACGGTCCATCCGTTGAAACCATTAAATGGTGGCGTCTCTGCCGAGCAATACACCTGGAAGGCCGTTTCGTTCATACCAAGTTCCGCACTGCCATCTGCTACCCTTTTGAACCATTCATGGGTGATAAGCTTCTACATTATTGGCGTGTTCCTTACTCTAATTATTTCCTTTTATACCCAATTCCTGATCCACAAACGACGAGAGCTTCGGCTTGAAAACGAACGGCAGTCGAAGCGCTTCTGGAAAATCTCCAGTGTTTTGGGTGACGGTCTAATCGTGATGAATAAAAATGGCGTGTTGACGTACATGAACCCGGAAGCTGAGCGCATTTTAGGGTGGGATGCGCACGATCTTGTTGATAAGCAAGGTCATGAAGTCTTTCACGTTCACGAACAAGATGATCCGAATTGTTCCGTCATGGAGGTTATGAAAACGCGCCAGCTTTATCGAAGTAAAGACGAACAGTTTCGGCGAAAAGACAACTCTACGATACCTGTGATCCTGAATGCCGCCCCCCTTACCAGCGATACCGGTGATGAAGGTGTGGTGATCTCGTTTCAGGATTTTTCAGAGATCAAAGAGTACCAGGAAGCCATTCACAGCCTGGCTTTCCAGGACAGCCTGACAGGACTCCCAAATCGTCGTGTTTTGGAGGACCGTATGCAACTGGCTGTTGCGCTATCAGGGCGCCATGCGCGACATCTCGGGCTGATGTTTTTGGATCTTGACCATTTTAAACAAGTTAACGATACCTACGGTCATGATGCCGGCGACATATTGCTCAAAGAAATCGCCGAACGCTTGGAACGCAATGTTCGTGAAACAGATACCGTAGTTCGAATGGGGGGTGACGAATTTATCGTCTTACTGCCAGATGTGTCGTCTACGGAAAACGCAACGGTGGTGGCAGAGAAAATTCTTGCGGCCGTGTCTCAGCCCGTGGTGTTGCCATTGGGTGTTGCACGTGTGGGCGTTAGCATTGGTATTACCATAGCACGGGGTGCTGGCTTAACATTTGAAGGGCTGATGCAGAGTGCGGATAAAGCCATGTACGAAGCCAAACGCAAGGGTAAAAACCAGATTTATGTGCACGAACACCCATTGCCTGACAGTGACAGCCAACGTTAAACATCATCTTCGATTCGGGAATCATTCATGAGTGTTGTGCCCTTCGAACACCTGGCGTGCCCGTTAGACAGCATGCCCCTTTGTCGAGAGGAAAAGAGCTGGCGGTGTAAAAATGGACACTCGTTCGATGTCGCTCGACAAGGCTATGTCCATTTGCTTCCCGTACAGAAAAAGCGTTCCAAAGATCCGGGTGACAGTAAGGCGATGGTTGCCGCGCGCCAGCGATTCCTTGAGGCTGGTTTCTACCAGCCGATTGCTGATGCGGTCACAAAGGCGGCCTTGGCGGACACCGCTAACCAGACAACCATGAGTTGCCTGGATGCGGGTTGCGGTGAGGGCTATTACCTCCGCCAGCTTGGGCAGAGCAGTGACGATATCGAATGGTCCGAGCTGGGCCTCGATATTTCTAAATGGGCTGTGTTATCGGGCGCTAAGCAAGATCGGCGCGCTAACTGGGTGGTGGGCAGTAATGCAAACTTGCCGGTCGGGACCGATACCTTAGACAGAGTGCTGTGCTTGTTCGGTTTTCCGGTCTATTCAGAGTTTGCCCGGGTACTTCGTTCGGGTGGGCTGCTGATTCAGGTCGATGCCGGGCAGGATCATTTACGCGAGCTCAGAGAGATTATCTATCCGGAGGTACGAGCCGAATCCAAGAAGGTTGCCAGCGCACCCCAAGGTTTTCGCCGCACAGCGAGTGAAGATGTTCGATTCCCGTTACATCTTGCGGGCGCCGAGGCGATTGCAGACTTACTCGCGATGACGCCCCACCTCTACCGGGCGAGTCAAGAGGGTAGGGCAAGGGCGGCTGCGTTGGAATCTTTGTCGTTGACTGTGGATGTTTGTTTGCACACTTTCGAGCGGCTTTGAACGTTCACTGGGGCAATGGCAGGCTTCAGACAGAGGCAATTTCGGCGGCGGTGAGTGTTCGGTATTGACCGGGAGATAATTCCTCGTTGAGTCGTATCTCGCCCATGCGTTCTCGATGCAGTGAAGTAACTCTGTTACCAACGGCGTGAAACATGCGTTTTACTTGATGGTAGCGACCTTCGTAAATCGTTACTCGAGCTTCTCGCTCTTGAAGCACTTCAATCTGAGCAGGCGACGTGGTCAGCTGTTCGTATTCGAACCAGATGCCTTCGGAAAATCGACGGTGAGTCTCTTCGGCGATTGGCTGCTCGGTGGTCACCAGATAAACCTTCGGGATTTTGATTTCGGGCTCCGTCAGGCGGCGCGACCAGTTGCCGTCGTTCGTCAGTATCAATAGCCCGGTGCTGGCACGATCAAGGCGACCACCAATATGAAGGTCATGCTTAAGGTCGGGCGGAAACAATTCGAGTACGGTCGGATGGGTATCGTCAAAGGTGGCGCTCAAATAGCCTACAGGTTTGTTGAGCATGAGATACAACGAAGGCCGGGCCTGTTGAATCACATCTCCGTCTGCGGTGACGCCACAAAACTCGCTAACGTCATGCTGCGGGTTCCTGCACACCTTGCCATTCACCGAAACACGACCGGTAGCAATCAAGGCGTTAGCGCGTTTGCGGCTAACGCCGTTTTGATTACTCACTATGCGGGATAACTTCATAAGAAGTAAGCGATTAAGCGCCAGTACCCTTAGCTTTTAAGCGATAAAACTCTTCGATGACCTGTTCCATAGCATCCGGGCAGTATTCCCGAAGGCCACCAAGCATAATGTGTTTGGAAACCTCGCCAACGGGCTGGCCTTCTGACAACAGTCTGTAATCCAGCGTGACGTTGCCTCGTTTCCCGGCGGCCTCCAGCTTTGTGCCGCTTAGCTCCAGATCCGGGTTAGAGGCATCAAGCTGCTCAAGTGTCAGGCTCATACTCTGATACATCACCATAGGGCGGTCAGGGTTGAACATTACGCCGTGAGATTCCATCAGCGGCTTGAGCGTGTGAGGGAAGTTTTTGCCGGAGGTCGAGACGTAGCATCGAATGAATTCTTCGATGGTTTTCTCGTCACGGGTGTGTTCGCCGCTGCGGCTCACTTCAATATAGATTTTACCCGCATCGTCGCACGCATCTATCGTGCCGTCTTCCCGTTCCCGAAACTCGAGCGGCACTTCTGCGCCAAGCAGGTTCTGGAATTTGAACGTCATGGAGCTGGACAGCCCGAAACGTGATAACACAATCGCAAACAACAGGTCACCCGGTACGCAAAAGCGGCGCGCATCCACGTCGTGGATTGGGTTAAAGTCTTCGGCTATTTCCTTGGCAAAGAGGCTCGCCTGACGCGCTGTGATAATAATGCGTTCATTCTCGATAGAGTAAAAGCGGTCTAAAAACATAATGTTCCTTTAATCAGTACCGGCTTCCGCCGCTTGCAGGCGTTCCTGGCGATCCCGTTCTTCTTCCTTGGCGGATTCGATGATTTCAATCAGCTCATCCACATCCGCACTTTGGGTGTTGTGCTCAAAGCATCCCGTAAGTTCGGTATCCGGGTAGAGATCACCTGCCTCATAAAGCGCCCAGATTTCTTTACCATAGTCTGTGTTCAATAATTCGGGAGCAAAGCGTCCGAAATACCGTCGCATGTTGTCGATGTCGCGTTCCAGCATTTGTTCGGCATTATTGTTTCCTGAGGCGTTCACTGCCTGCGGCAGATCGATAATGACCGGGCCTTTTGCGTCTACAAGAACGTTAAACTCTGACAGATCACCGTGGATCAAACCGGCACACAACATACGAACGACATCCGAAATAACCAAGCTATGGTAAACCTTAGCTTGCTCTGGTGTTAGTACCACATCGTCTAATCGTGGAGCGGCTTTGCCGTCTTCATCAGAGATCATTTCCATCAGAAGTACACCGTCAACGAATCCGAAAGGCTCCGGTACACGCACCCCGGCTTGGGCAAGACGGTAAAGGGCATCAACTTCGGCGTTCAACCACGCATCTTCCTGTTCTTTTTGGCCGTAACGGGTTTTCTTACTCATCGCTCGGGCGCGACGGCTGTTTCGTACTTTGCGCCCCTCCTGATATTGAACGGCTTGTTTGAAACTGCGTTTTTTGGCCTCTTTGTATACTTTCGCGCACCGCACGCTATCACCACAACGTACCACGAACACTTGAGCTTCTTTCCCGCTCATTAACTGATACAGCACTTCGTCCACCATGCCGTCATCGACAAGGGGCTGTAATCGCTTGGGTATTTTCATGCGTTTATGCTATCCGATGGTTTCTGTTGTGATTACGCTTGTCGGATTGTGTCCGTTATAAAGCAGTTTAACAATTGAGGAGAGATGTGCAGCGGCAGGGGAGAAGAAATTGCAGCCAAATACGCAAAAAGGCAGCCGAAGCTGCCTTTTTTAAAACGCTAGTGGGCTGTAAATTACAGGCCTACTACGTTTTCCGCCTGAGGACCTTTCTGGCCCTGAGTTACGGTGAACTCAACCTGCTGGCCTTCTGCCAGAGTCTTGAATCCGCCGCCTTGGATGGCGCTGTAGTGAACGAAAACGTCAGGGCCGCCTTCGCGAGTAATAAAGCCAAAACCTTTGGATTCGTTGAAAAACTTAACAGTACCGGTAACAGTAGACATATCTATAATCCTGAACTCAATCATTTTAATGGCTGTCTAATCGCCTTTGTGGCGTTCGATCAGCGGGGTGTGCGGAAACAAAAAACTCGCGTGATCAAAAACAGGACGATGCACTACTGATGACAACAGGATACGTCTTATTGATGAATGCTTTGCTAAATCTTTCCAACGACCGTCACTGTACTCTTACTGAATGAGTTTGCAAAGTGTTTTTTGCTAGGCAATAACCCATAGCGGTGCGGATCATCACGGGCACGTTATTTGGGGTACCCGGTGATCTTGCGGATTTTGCGATATAACGGCTGTAAGCGGTCGTACATTTCCAAATAGACCTCCGAGTACAGCTTCTCGTACAGCTTAGACGCTTCGGGGGACGGAGCGAAAACCTCACCCACTCGCGTCATGTCGTTTACGGCGGTTTTGAAATCCGGGTGCAGGCCCAAACCTACCGAGGCATCAATCGCTGCCCCTAAGCCGGATGTTTCGTACGTGTGTGGCCGCTCGGCGGGAAGTCCGAAGATGTCTGCCGTTAGCTGCATAGCCGCATCACTTTGAGACCCCCCCCCCGCAACCCGCAGTCGTTTAATGGTTTTCCCGTTGCGCTTCTCCAACCGTTCTTTGCCTTCCCTCAGCGCGTAGGCCAAGCCTTCAAGGATGGCTCGGTAAATATGGGCGCGCGTATGCACATCGCCAAAACCAATGATGGAGCCTTTTGCTTCAGGCCCGGGCTGGCGCACGCCAGGGCTCCAGTAAGGTTGCAGCATCAACCCCATGGAACCGGGCGGGACTGAATTGACCAGTTCGTCAAACAGGGCTTCGGCCTCGATGCCTTTTTGCTCGGCGATGCGTTGTTCACGCAAACCAAATTCCTGCTTGAACCAACTCACCATCCAAAAGCCTCGGTAAATCATGACTTCGGAAGAGTAATGGCCCGGTAGGGCTGACGGGTAGGGTGGCATTAAACGGGTAGGTTCAACGTATTTTCGGTTGGTGGTGTTGATCGTCGCGGTGGTGCCATAGCTCATGCAGGCCGTGTCTGGCGACAAACCACCCGACCCGAGAATTTCGCAGGCTTTGTCAGAAGCAGCAGCGATGACGGGCAATCCAACCGGCAAACCCATGTGTTGTGCAGCTTCCGGTAACAGTTCGCCTAGCTTTTCGCCGGGTTCGACCAAGTCCGGCAGCATGCTCCGTTTAATCGGTGTGATTTGCCATTTGAAATCGTGCCGGCCCGCCCAGCGGTGTCTTTTGTAATCAAACGGCAAATAGCCGACCTGACTGCCGGTGGAATCTCGGTACTCACCCGTGAGTCGATAATTCAAATACCCTGAAAGCAGCAGGTATTTGTGGGTTTGTTCCCAAACGTCGGGTTGGTTTTGAATGATCCAGTTGGCTTGTGTTTTCTCCCGAAACCGTTTGATGGGCTCTTCGGCTCCGATCAGCTTGAACACGGCACCCCAAAGACCTTTCACAGGGCCGTCTACGTTGGCGTGGCGTTGGTCCAGCCAGATAATAGCCGGGCGGAGCGGCTTACCTTGTTTATCCAAATTGATAACGGTGCCGCGTTGGGTCGTGACGGTAACGCCCAGAACCTGCTCGGGCTTTGCGTCGGTGGTACGCCAAAGGGCCTGACATGCTAAACCCAAGTTCTGCCAAAAGTATTCGGGATGCTGCTCCGCCCAGCCGGGCTGTTCGGAGAAATAGGGCTCTATCTCTTGCTTGCCTTTGCCGACCAGATTGCCGTGTTTATCGAACAGCAGTGCCCGAACGCTTTGAGTGCCGTTGTCGATGGCGAGTATCAGTGAATCGTCAGCCATCTCATGCACCTCCAATAGCGGGTAAGCTGTATGACTGACGATACAGCGTCAGGTAGCGTGCAACTTCGGCTTGCCATTGGGCCTCGCTCCAGCCAAGGAGGGAGAGACACAGGTCGCGAAGCTCGGGCAAAAGCGCTTCAGCGCCATTCGGCAACACCAAACCCAGCCGGGTTCGGCGAAGCAATAAGTCGTCCAGATGGATAACTTGCTCCTGACTGCAGGCCCATTCTAATTCGGCCCACAAGGTGGTTGTGCCGGCCACATAGTCGTGCGATTTCCCCGCCAGCAGGGTAGACAGATGTCTCCCGTAATAGCCCTTAAGCCGTTTAAGCATCAGCTTGTTGGACAGGGTGATCGAGGGGGTTTCAGCTGAGGCAGAAAACACTAAGGCGCGCTCGTCTCTTAAGACGGAATCATCGCCGTCAAAAACCGCCACCAAAGATTCGCGGGCAATTTGCCGGAAGGTTGTGAGCTTTCCACCCGCAACGCTGACCAAGCCTTTGTCGCTTCGAAGGGCATGCTCGCGGTTTTCTTTGGAAGGGGATTTGCCTTCGCCACTGGTGACGACGGGGCGTACACCCGCCCAGCTTGATAGAACGTCTTGAGCTTTAACCGACGAGGCTGGGAAGAGCTTGGAGGATACCTCTAACAGATAACTCACTTCCTCTGGGGTGATGCTGGGCTCGAGATTCAGATCGGCTCTGTGGTCGAGATCGGTGGTGCCCAAAACGGTGGTGCCACGCCAAGGGAAGGCAAAAACCGGGCGCCCGTCTTCCGGGTGAAGAAGTGATACGGCGCAGGTTACCGGAAGCCGTTGCCAGGGCAGCACCAGATGACTGCCTCGCAATGGCCGTATATGCAGCGGCGCGTCATGGGGGCCCTGCTTCTGAAGCCTGTCGGCCCACGCGCCCGTTGCATTGATCACACGTTTGGTGCGGATATGAATGGCATTTTCGCCTTCTGGCGTTACCTCGATGCCGCTGACATCGCCATTTCCATCGCGCGTAATCGCTGACGCCGCTACATAATTCAGGCATGTCGCGCCATCGGCTTGCGCCTCGGAGATCAAGCGTTGCACCAAACGCGCGTCGTCGGTTAGGGCATCGGTAAAGCGGCTGGTCGCAATGAGGTTGCTCTGGGTGAGCCCTGGTACCCATTGGAGGGTTTCGCCGGGAGTAAATTTTTCTCGTGTTTGAACACCCGCAAGCTTGTCATACACAGCCAGCAGAACCTGAAAAATGCGTGGCCCCGGAAATTTGCCTTTGAAATGAGGCATCAGGAATGGCAGGGGCTCAACCAGCCCGGGCGCTTCTTCCATCATGCGCTGGCGTTCGCGCACTGCTTGACGGGTTAGCCCGATGTGGCCGCTGCCAAGGTAGCGAAGGCCGCCATGTACCATTTTTGAGGATCGACTAGAGGTCCCCCAGGCAAAGTCTTTCTGCTCTACCAAAAGCGTACGTAAGCCGCTGCCTGCAGCCTCCCGGGCAGCACCTGCTCCGGTAATACCGCCGCCGACGATGACCACATCAAATCGAGCGTTGCTACTCAGTTCTGTCAGAACTTCCTGCCGCGTCTTAGCCATCTTCCCATCAATCCAGTAGCGTGGTCGGGTTCAGGCGTTTATCCGGGTCGAAGCTGGTCGTCAGTGCCCGGATAGCTTGCATTCCCAGCTCACCTTTCTCTACTGGCATGAAGGGCGCGTGGTCTTTACCAACGCCGTGCTGGTGGCTGATGGTGCCGCCGTTACGAACGATGATTTCAGACGTGGTGTTTTTTAGGTGCTTCCAGCGCTCAAGGGTCTCGGCGTAGGTGTCGGCAACCCGGAACACGTAAGTGGTGTAGATTGAACAGCCCTGGCTGTAAAAATGAGACAGGTGGGTAAAGACGTGACACTTCTCTTGCTTATCCTCAAGGCCGGTACGCAAGCTGGTTTCCATCTTTTCCAACAAGCTATCAACGTTGTCCCAATCCGTTGCTGTTTCCAGCGTATCCACGGCGTAGCCCATCTGCCAGAGCGCTTCGCGAAGGTACGGCATGGTAAAGCGCTTTTCAGCCCACTTAGAGCCCAGTTTGGTACCGGTGTACACGCCGTCGTGTTCCTTACACACCTTGCGGGCCTGCTTCAGACTTGCCGAAGCCTGATCTTTGGAGCCGGTCACACCAAAGGTCATCATGCATTTGCCGTCGTCTGCGCCACGAAGTGACAAGAACTTCTCCAAAAGGCTGATCAGGCCCGGGTGCCCGGCCAACGCAAGCTGGGTTTCGGTTTCAATGGCGTTGCTAAGACGCAGCATGGACAGCTGAATGCGGTTCTGAACTAACGCTCGTGCCGCTGTCCGGGCTTTGTCCCAATTCGGAAAGAACACAACATGGAAGCGCTCGTGTTCCGGCAAACGAGTAACACGGGCTTTTACTTCGGTTATCAAACCGAGGCGGCCTTCCGAACCCAATATCATTTCACGAATATCGGGGCCAGCGCTCGAGGCAGGAATGGTCGGAATTTCCAGTGTTCCCTGAAGTGTTTCAATGCGACCACCCGCGAATAGCTGCTCGATGCGGCCGTAACGCAGTGACTGTTGGCCACTGGAGCGGGAAGCAACCCAGCCTCCAATCGTGGATAGCTCGAAAGACTGTGGGAAATGCCCCAACGTGTATCCGTGTGCGCGAAGTTGCGATTCAACCAGCGGGCCCGGGGTTCCTGCACCGAAAGTGGCCAACTGGCTTTCGCGATCTAGGTCAATCAGGTGGTTCATATTGGCGAGGCTGACCGTAAGCACAGGCTTGCCCTGGTCAACGGGGTTGATGTGTCCGGCCACGCTGGTGCCGCCTCCGTAGGGAATCAGGTGAACATCGTGCTCTTGAACATACTTGAGCAGTTTCTGCACCTCGGAGTTAGTGCTGGGCAGGGCGACGCCATCCGGGAAAAGGCCAATTTCTCCGCTGCGCATTGCCAGCCAATCCGGCAGGCTTTGGCCGCGGGCATGACGTACTCGGGTTTCGGCACTGGTATCAATAAGATCGCTCAAACCATCCACAGACGGTAGGCGGGAATCAGGAACTTTGGCGCACACTTCTTCCAGCGTGCAATCGCTCAGTGCGCTGGCCTGCCCGATACGTTCAGCCAGAAAATCCTGACCACCCTCCGGGATATCCAGGTTAAATTTATCATCACCCCAACCGTTCCAGCGTCGCATGTATGCCTACTCCATTATTTGTAAGTTAGCGGCATTCTATAGAGTGGTGGGTAAATGTGTGTGTCGGTGTGCGACAAGGGGACTGTCATTTTGCGACAGATGGCGTAAAAGGGGACTGTCATTTTGCGACAGATGGCGTAAAAAGATGGTTCAGGGGGCTAAAGCACTGTTCAGTCGTTCGTTCAGATCTTGCCAGCGTTCGAGTTTTTTGGCGTCGCCAATTCGGGATCTGTTTCCGGATTCTTTATTGAGCCAAAGGCCGTCGCCATTAAAGCTGTAAACGGGTTCTAAATCAGTGCGTTGGCTCGCAGGCTTCATCTCATTTATAAGATTATCGAGTACTAAAGGATCCGAGCTCGGCGTTTCGTACCACGCAAGCACCATGTGCGCTTGATTCAACTCCAAGGCTTTAACGTAGACGATTCGAAGCTGCTCATCAGGCACGCCCATGGCACGTAAGGTCAGATACTTGGCGATCGAAAAATCTTCGCAGTCGCCGCCGTTCGTTGTGAGTAGTTCTATGGGGGTTGCCCAATAGTCTTCTTCGCCCCAATGCCGAATATCACTGATGAACCGAACCCTGTTGAAGAATGAGTTTACCAGTTTAAGCTGACGATCCACGGGCGCATTGGATGCAAGAGCGTGCAGTCGTTGCCAGTTTTCCAGACGTTGGTGGGCTTCTTGTCCAAAATCCTTGAGTACGTAGTTCATCAGCTGGTCGCTGAGCTCTAGCGCACTCGCGAAGGCCACTGCTAACAGTAAAGGCAGGATGAGGGAACGGCGGGGGCGAAAGAGGGCGGCCGTTTCCATGGTGAGCCTCAGTTATTATTCCGGAGCCGTTGACGTAATTGCTCAAGGCGTTTTCGGATTTCTTCACGCCGTTGTTGCTGGCTGGTTGATTGTGGGTCAGGTGAGTTTTGTTGCGTTTGTGCTTGCCGTTGGGTGGGCGGTGACGTGGTTCGTTGGTTTGGTTCGGTGCCAGCCATGAACACACCCGTAGTTTTTTCGTTCTCGGGGAAGTACAGGTTTTCAAGCTTGCCTTGGCGTTCAATGATCACCCGGTTCGGAAACACGGTTCGAAGGGTTGCATTGCCGGGAAGTGGCTTGCCAACCAGATAGGCTTCGGTATTACCCTTATCATCTTCGATCAATGCGCTGCCCGGAAATTCTCCGTCGGCAGCCAAAACGCCCCTTAGGAAGAGTCTTAGATTGGTTTCTGGCAGATTTTCGGTGTTTTCGCTCGGTGATTCGGCGCTGTCGGACGGGCTCCCGAACATGGCAAGGCTGGCCAAATCCACCTGCGGAACGTTGTCTTTCGACTTGTTGGCAGAGTCGATTGCCTGGCTTGGCTCAGGTATCGATGCCTGTTGCTCGGACTGCCAGAATTGATAGCCCTGCAAAGCGGTAATGCCAACCATGGCCAGCGCAACAGCAATAGTGAGAATAAGTGAGATCTGTTTCGGTGTGGCTAGCATCAGCATTCCTGAACACGATTGGCGTGAACTTTAAAAAGCCCACAGGTTATCAGACTGAACTTAATTAGTGGCAGTATAGTGTACAGAGTTGTTTAGTGGTTCCCATTCCTGTGGTAGCCTTTTTGAATGCTGACAATATGACAGGTTGGGGTAACACTGGCCCTATAACAAAAACCAGTGAACAGACGGATTTAACGAGGGAAAGTTGATCACCGAAACCGAAATTCAGCCGCAAGATTCGCCGCTGGGCAGACTCCCGTTCACCTTTGCCAAGCGTAACGGCGTAATCCTTACCCGGAACGAACAAGGTGAGCCGGTGATTCTTGTTCGGCCTGGCGCTTCCCACACCGCGCTTGCCGAGGCCAATCGGGTGAGCGGTGGGCGTGCCCGCTTTTCGACTATCGAGCCCAGCCGATTCGACGAAGCCCTTAATGCTGCCTACCAGAACGATTCCGCTGAAGCGATGCAAATGGTCGAGGGTATCGGTGATGACATGGACCTGGCCTCGCTGGCCGATTCTGTGCCGGAAACGGAAGACCTTCTGGAACAGGAAGACGACGCTCCAATCATTCGTTTGATCAACGCGATTTTGACCGAAGCGGTTAAAACCAGCGCCTCGGACGTTCACATCGAAACCTACGAGAAACAGCTGGTCGTTCGTTTCCGCATTGATGGCGTGCTGCGTGAAGTCGTTCAGCCCAAGCGCGCGCTGGCACCGTTGCTGGTGTCGCGCATTAAGGTTATGGCCAAGCTCGATATTGCCGAGAAACGAATTCCGCAGGACGGCCGAATTGCATTGCGGGTTGCCGGCAGAGAGGTGGATATTCGAGTGTCGACTATGCCTTCCTCAAGCGGCGAGCGAGTGGTGTTGCGATTACTCGACAAGCAAGCTGGAGCCATTCGCCTTGAGTCTTTAGGTATGGGCGAAAACGACCTGAAAACGCTGCGCAAGCTGATACATCGCCCTTACGGAATTCTATTGGTCACCGGGCCTACCGGCTCGGGTAAGTCCACGTCGCTGTATGCGGGCTTGCAGGAAATTAACGACCGCAGCCGAAATATTCTCACGGTTGAAGACCCCATCGAGTACAACTTGCCGGGCATTGGCCAAACCCAGGTAAACCAGAAGGTTGATATGACGTTTGCCCGGGGCTTGCGGGCCATTCTTCGCCAAGACCCTGATGTGGTGATGATTGGTGAGATCCGGGATTTGGAAACCGCGGAAATTGCAGTGCAGGCGAGTTTGACCGGCCACCTGGTTCTGTCCACCTTGCACACCAACACGGCCGTTGGTGCGATTACCCGTTTGATGGATATGGGCATTGAGCCCTTCCTGATTTCTTCCAGTTTGGTGGGCATCGTTGCCCAGCGCCTGGTGCGCGTATTGTGCGACCAATGTCGCGAACCTTACATTCCGACGGAAGAACACTGCGAGTTCCTGCAGCAGGACCCGGCCAATCCCCCCACCATCTTCCGTGCTAAAGGATGCGAACACTGCAACCAGTTGGGGTATCGCGGTCGGGTGGGTATCTACGAGGTTGTCGAGGTAACCGAAGCCCTGGGAGCCCAGATTCACAAGCGGGCAGGGGAGCTCGAGCTTGAGCACGAAGCGCGGAAACTCAGCCCCAGTATTCACGCCGACGGCGTTCAGAAAATTCTCGATGGCGTGACCACCGTGGAAGAAGTACTGCGCGTTACCCACCGGAGCAAATAACCCATGCCAGCATATGAGTTTAAAGCGCTGGACCCGAGGGGCAAGCAAAAGCATGGCGTTGTCGAAGCGGATGCAGCGAGGGCTGTTCGGCAACAATTGCGGGAGAAAGGACTGACGCCTTTGTCGGTGCAACCGGCGGTTGAAAAACAAGCGCGAAATAATCCACTAAGCAGCCGCGGCTCTTTGTCGGCCTCGGATCTGGCGTTGGTAACCCGCCAGCTGGCGACGTTAATTCAATCTGGCATTCCCATCGAGCAGGCACTGAGCGCGACTGCGCAACAAACCGCGAAACCTCGCATTCGGGGCATGTTAATTGCGATTCGCTCCAAGGTGATGGAAGGTTATACGCTGGCGGATAGCTTCGGGGAGTTTCCTAAAGCGTTCCCGCGTCTGTATCGTTCGACCGTTGCAGCCGGTGAGCATGCAGGGCATCTGGATCTTGTGCTGAATAGGTTGGCGGATTACACCGAAAGCCGCCAGGAAGCTCGGCAGAAAATCCAGCTTGCGGCAATTTATCCGATCATTCTCAGTATCGTTGCTATTTCCATTGTGGTCTTCCTACTGACCTACGTGGTGCCAGATATCATCGAAGTGTTCCTTAAGCAGGGCCAGGATCTGCCCGGGCTGACGATGGCCATGCTGGCCGTGTCGGATTTTTTGGGCAGTTTTGGTGTCTATCTTCTAATACTTCTGGTGATTGGGATCATCGGGTTCCGCGTTGCCTTAACAAAACCGAGATTTAGGTTGAGGTTTCATAAGCAACTTCTTCATTTACCGATGTTTTCCGGTATGGTGCGTGGCGTGAACACCGCGCGGTACGCCAGTACGCTCAGTATCTTGACCACCAGTGGCGTGCCTCTGGTTGAGGCCATGCGTATTGCTGGAGAAGTATTATCGAACGATTTTCTTCGACAAGAATTACGGGAAGCGGCTCGCAAGGTAAGCGAGGGTGGTTCGTTGCATCGTGCTTTGGATCAAACCGGCTATTTTCCCCCGATGATGCTGCATATGATTGCAAGCGGAGAATCCAGTGGTGAACTGGACAGCATGCTGGAGCGAACGGCACGAATGCAGGAAAACACGCTGCAATCCAAGATCGCCGCGATTGTTGGCCTGTTTGAACCCATGATGTTGTTGATCATGGGCGTGGTGGTATTGATTATTGTCCTTGCGATCATGCTGCCGATTCTGAATATGAGTAATCTGGTGGGCTAACCAGCGCCCACTCACTATCAGACATTCCGAACGATTTAACATTAAGAACCACGATTAAATGACGAGTGACATTATGAGCAACAAACTGAACCGCAAACCAACCACAGCAAAAGGCTTCACGCTGATCGAGATCATGGTCGTGATGGTCATACTGGGCCTTTTGGTCGCTATTGTGGCGCCCAACATTATGGGGCGGAGTGATCAGGCGAAAGTAACCGTTGCCGAAACCCAATTAAGCAACATTGCCAACGCACTGGATTTGTATCGTCTTGATAACAGTCATTACCCATCCACCCAGCAAGGACTCGAAGCACTGGTGCGCAAGCCGAGCGGCAGCCCCGAGCCCAAGAACTGGAACCCTGACGGTTACCTGAAATCTGTTCCTGAAGACCCCTGGAATAATGAATACCAGTACGTTAGCCCCGGAACTGAAGGTCCCTACGATCTGTATTCTTACGGCTCTGACGGCCAGGAAGGCGGTGATGGCGATGCCGCCGACATCAGCGTTTGGAATACCGAGCAGTAATTGACTGTGAACCGCAGGGCAGCCCATTCCGGCTTTACGCTGATCGAAATACTGGTTGTCCTGATTATCGTTGGGCTGCTGGCATCGCTTGCCGTTTTTAGCATGGGCGGCAACTCCCAGCAGCGGGAGCTCGAAAGCCAGGTGCGCGAACTCTACCTGCTTATGCAAACCGCATCGGAGCAAGCCGTCCTTAACAACCTGGAACTGGGTTTACTGCTGGAAGACGATGGCTATCAGTTCGTCGCATTCCAGGATGAATCCGGTGAGTGGAAACCCTCCGGAGAGCGGCTTTTCCACCGGCGGTCTCTGCCTGATTGGATGACCCTTACCCAATTTGTTGAAAGTGATGCCCCACGGCTCACATCAGCGGAGGACAAGCTTCGCCCCACCATTGTGTTTTTCTCCAGCGGAGAAAGCACGCCTTTCGAAATTGAGTTTACCATCGGAAACGACACCGAGTTGATGCATTCTCTGGCATCAGATGGCGTGTCTCCGCTGGAGTGGCGCCAACCCGGCTCCGAGGACGAAGAATGGTAAGGCTGCAAAAAGGCTTCACTCTACTGGAAGTGCTTGTTGCGCTGCTGGTGTTCAGCCTCATTGCGACTGCGGCCGCGGAAGTCGGGAGCCAATACATCTCCAGTTTTGAGCGGGTGAGGGATAAAACACTCGCCGGCTGGATTGCTGAAAATCGCATTAACGAACTGCGTCTTCAGGAAACGTTACCGAGCACATCAGAAAACTCCACCGACACAGAATTTGGCACTTACCGCTGGCAAGTCACTACGGTTGTGCAAGGCACCGCTGAGCCGACTATGCGACGGGTAGAGGTGACCGTTGCCAAATACCCCGATCAAAAAAATGATCCTTATCCGGTGCATTCGTTGTCTGCCTTTCTGGGGGAGAAATGATGCAGCCGAACGGGTTTGTGCGAGCGCAATCGGGCTTCACCCTGATGGAGATGCTGATCGCCGTGACCATTACAGCAGTCATTGGTTTAGGGGTGTGGCAGGTGGTCAGCAGCGTGGTGAATTCCAGAGACAGAGTCAATGCATTGGCTGAGCAGTTTGATGGACTGCAGAAAACCATGCTGTTGCTGGAAAGAGACATCACTCAAGTGGTTAACCGCTCGGCCAGGGATGTGTATGGAGACTTCAAGCCAGCATTAACCGCCAGAGACGATGCATTCGAACTGCTTCTTACCCGGCAGGGTTGGCGCAACCCCTTGGGATTACGCCGAAGCGGCTTACAACGGGCAGGCTGGGAATACACCGGAACAGAACTTAGGCGCAGGTATTGGCCCGTGGTCGATCAAGGCCAGGACGAAGACAGTCGAGACGTTCTGTTGCTGGAAGACGTTAATACGTTCGACATTCGCTTTTTGGATGAAGACGGCAAATGGCACGACACTTGGCCGACCGATCAAACCATGGCAGCCGTCGCTCCCGGTCAAAGACCTGTTACACCGCTGCCCATAGGCTTGGAAGTTACCCTTGAGCACGAGCGGTTCGGCGAAGTTGTTCGGTTGTTTACGCTACCGGATTTCTCGCAGGATCAGGCTCAATCTGTGGTGAATCAGCAGCAAGAAGCCGCTTCCGAAGATGCTGAGGAGAACGCGCAAGAAGGCGCCGCCGGAGGTGGCACATGAATTCGATCCGGCGCTTAAGCCGGCACCGACAGTCAGGTGTCGCACTGATAATGGTGCTTTTAGCCATGGCTCTGGTGGTTTTGCTGGCTACCGGTATGACCAAGCAACAAAGCTTACGGATTTATAAAGCCGGGCATTATCTGGCGCAACAGCAAGGGCATAGCATTGCGTTGGGCGCAGAGGAGTTTGCCAAACGCATTCTGATTCGCGATTACGAAGAAGACAAAGAAGACGGCAATATGGTGGACAGCCCGGACGAGTTCTGGGCGATGCACGCAGCCGTGCTGCCCCTTGATGAAAACGGTGTGGTTGAAGTCCAGATTGATGACCTTGGCGGTCGAATCAATTTAAACGATTTGATCGCACCCAATGGGGAAGTGGACCCTCTCACCAAAGATCGGCTCGCACGGCTTTTGATTGCATTGGGCATTAACGGGCTGAACGTTGATGCCCTGATAGACTGGATTGATTCCGACGATCAAACGGTAAGCGCCTACGGGGCTGAAGATGGTCAGTATTTAATGGCTGAACCGGGTTTCAGAGCTGCAAACCAGCCATTTGTCTCGGTTACTGAACTAAGATTGATTGAAGGCATGACCGAAGAAATCTATGTTGCGCTTCGCCCTCACGTTGCCGCGTTGCCGGTCAGTGGCATTGGTATTAACGTTAACAGCGCCACCGCACCGGTGCTGATGTCTCTGCACAGTGAACTGAACGAAGCCCAGGCCGAAGCCATCATTGCAACAAGGGAAGAAGAGCGGTTCGAGAATCTTCAGGATTTTCTGGCCTTACCGGAATTCTCGGGCTTGGGCTTAAAGCAAAACGGGTTAACGCTGCAAACCCGGTTTTTTGAAGTTGTATCACGGATTACCTACGATAATCGTGTCGTAAATATGGTCAGCACGGTGTTTCGTAATCCGGAAGGTGAGGTCCGAACGGTTCACAGGGATACCGGACAAAAGAACAGGATCTCCAAGGAACCTTACACTTTCTCAGAAGGATAACCATGTCATATCGTCTCTATGTGCGGCCATTGTCGCCATTTGCCGACCCGGAGCAGAGCCCCGATGCCCAGCTTTATAGCTGGGTGCTGCACGACGCCAGTGGCGATGCGCAGGCGAGGGGCAGTGCTGACCCCAAAAGTGTGATCGAACAGACGTTAGCGCAGAATGCGCTGGATAATGTGTTGCTCATTGGTCTGATCCCGGGTGACGAAGCTGCGTTTTGCATGGCCGACATTCCCGCGAAACAAAGTCGGTTCGTGCAGCAAGCTTTGCCGTATGCGGTTGAAGAACAGATTGCGCAGGACATCGAGACAGTTCATTTGGCGCTCGGAAAGCATTCCGACGAAGGCTATCTGGTTGCTGCGATCGATTTTGCCCAAATGGAACGTTGGAAGAGCCTGTTCACGGGTTGGGATCAGGTGCGGCTTGACGCTATTTACCCAGATGCTTCGTTGTTGCCCGCTCCGGACTCAGGCTGGATGATGTGCCTTGATGATGACTTCGTGCTCATGCAGAGCCAACGGGGTGAGTGGTTAAGGATGCAGGCCGATAACCTTCCGTTGTTTGCGATGACCATGGCAGCACCTTCAACTGAAGAAGTAGTCGCGGAAATTCCCGTACAACTGTATGGCATGGAAACGGAATTGGAACGCCAGCAACCACTGGTGAATGAGCTAGCCGGTTCCACGGGCCGCGTGAACGTTCAGCAGAAACCTTTAGAGTTTTCGGTACTCGAATTTCTGGCGTGGTCCCACCACCAGCATTTATGCCAACCGGTTAATCTGTGTCAGGGCGCTTTTTCCGTCAAAGTTTCGGGTTCCAGCCCGCTAAAGCCCTGGAGGCCGTTGATTGCGGTTGCTTCACTTTGGTTTGTGATTCAGCTTGGGCTAGACATCGGGTTGGGGGTGTATCACAAACAACAAGCCGATGAGCTGAAATCTCAGGCGATGGCTATTTACCGGCAAGCCTTTCCCACAGACCGCCGTACCCACGCCGGAAATGTTCGCCGAGTTATTGAAGGCCAGTTGCGGGTAGCGGGCTCTCAGGGGGCGGATGTTGATTTCATCACGCTGATGAAGTTCACCGGCGACCAGTATGGCCGTGTGGCTGGAGGTGGTTCGGTGACGTTTAATTCGATCAACTACAGCCGTACTCGGGGTGAATTGGTCGTCGATGTACGGGCCGACAGTTACGACCGTCTTAGTCGCTTGCGCAACGGTTTGTCGGATCAGGGCTTGCAGGCGCAGATCGGCTCGGTGGTTAACGAATCGAGCGGTGCCCGTGGTCGTTTAACGGTTTCAGGAGGGTAAACGATGTTTCAGCGCCTTAAAGATCAGCCCGCCATTGAAAAACTGATAGCCCGATACGATCAATTACCTCAACGGGATCGCCAGGCTTTGACAGTTCTGCTTATAGCTTTGGCGATTGCCGTGTTGTATTTTGCGATCTGGCGTCCGGTTTCCGATTATCGCAGCAGCGCAGAGGCCAGTCGCGAGAATGCCGGCGAGTTACTGGCCTGGATGCAAGCCAACGAAAGCACCATACAGAGGCTTGGTAGTGCTGGTGCCAGTAATTCGGGGGCCAATGTGGCCGACCGGCCCGAAGACGGTCGTGCCCTGATGGCGCTGGTGACACGATCGTCCAGCGAAGCGGGTCTTTCGCTGCAACGTTTTGAACCTTCGGGCAACGATGCCATCCGAGTATGGATGGAAAATGTCCCGTATGCGGACGTAGCCGCTTGGTTGGAGCGTTTGCACGCTCAACATGGAATTCTGATCGATCAAGCCGCAATGGATAGAGGCAACGAACCCGGGAAGGTATCCGTACGACTTACTCTTGCCATCTGATTTGTTGGCGTTCTACAGAATTTACAGGAGACAGAGTGTCTAATTCCCACGATTTTGATCTGATTATCATCGGTGCCGGTTCCGGCGGGGTTCGTCTGGCCAGAATGTCGGCTCAAACCGGTGCGAAGGTGGCGGTTGTTGAATCCCGTTACCTGGGCGGAACATGCGTAAACGTCGGCTGCGTGCCCAAAAAACTGTTTGTGTACGGCGCCCATGTCAGGGACGAATTGGAAGACGCACAAGGTTATGGCTGGAACATTCCATCGGAAGATGTAAGTTTCGATTGGCCAACACTGGTTGTCAACAAGAACGCTGAGATTGAGCGGCTTAACGGTATCTACGGCCGAATGCTGGAGAATGCCGGTGTTACGATTATTGAAGGTACGGCCAGCATCGTTGACCCGGAAACGGTTGCGGTCGGGGATAAACACTACCGCACCAAACACATCACAGTCGCCACAGGCAGCTGGCCGGTAATTCCGGATATTCCCGGAAAAGAGTGTTTGGTCACGTCAAACGAAATGTTTTACCTTCCACAGCTACCGCGCCATGCGGTGGTATGGGGTGGGGGTTACATAGCCGTTGAGTTTGCAGGGATTCTGGCCGGGCTCGGCGTAGAAACGACCTTGGCTTATCGCGGTGAATTGTTCCTGCGTGGTTTTGACGACGATATTCGCCGATTCACCGAGCAGGAAATGCGTAAAAAAGGCGTAGATTTACGCTTTAATGTAACAATCGATTCGGTCGAACCCGACGACGCGCTCTACAAAGTGAATTTAAGCGATGGCAGTAGTCTTCAGACAGGTTTAGTCATGGCCGCAACCGGCCGTCGCGCTCTTGTTGATGGCTTAGGGCTTGAGAAGCTTGGAGTTGAGCTTAATGGGTCGGGGCACATTACGGTCGACGAGCATTTCCGCACATGTGTTCCGTCAATTTCAGCACTTGGTGATGTAATTGGTACCCCGCAACTTACACCGGTTGCGTTGGCTCAAGCCATGGTGCTTACTCGCCGCCTGTTCGGCGACGGGCAGGGCGACATGGATTACAGTGCCATTCCAACCGCAGTGTTTTGCCAACCCAACATTGGCACTGTGGGCTTAACTGAAGAGGAAGCGAGTGCTGCCGGCCATCGTTTACGTATTTACCGTTCCGAATTCCGCCCGATGAAATACACCTTGAGCGGCCGTGATGAACGCTGCCTGATGAAACTCGTTGTTGATGACCAAACCGATAAGGTGCTTGGGGCGCACATGGTTGGGCCTGACGCAGGGGAAATCACCCAAGGCTTAGCCGTTGCGATTAAAGCGGGAGCAACAAAAGCGCAGTTTGACGCCACGCTGGGCATTCACCCAACCTCGGCGGAAGAGTTTGTGACTATGCGTTCGCCTGTTCGGTAACGGGTAAATCAAAGGGTATCTCGAAACGGAACGAGGTACCCTGACCCATATCTAGCTCAATATGAACGTGCCCGCCCATGAGTTCAACCAACCTCTGAACCATCGACAGGTTAAAACCCCGACCGCCGAATCGAGAGTGTGCGTGCGGATTGTGAATGGTATTGGCGCTGCTAGAGCTTGAGTCACGCACGGTGCAGGAGATTAAAACACGATCTCTATCAATGTTTATCCAGGTGGTCCGTACTGTGATAAACCCGTTACTGGTCATCTCAAGAGAATTGTCGAGCAGTCCGCTCAACACCTGCCTGACACTTGGCGCGTCACCTATGACTGTTGCCTGTTCCGGCCAGTCTCCCAAACAGTGCGATTCAAGTGTTAGCTCTTGTTGTTCTGCAGCATGGCGGTATGAGGCGATGCAGTTCGAGATCAACTCCCTGAGCTCAAACGGTTTAGCATCCAATGCGTTGGTCCCGCTATCCAAGTGGGCATAGTCCAGCATGTCGGATACAACCGTTAGCAAATCGTTAAGTGATTTTTTTGCGGTAGTGAGATAATCCCTCTGGTCAGGAGAAAGAGAATCTTGTTCGATGTGCTTGATCATACCGATTGCGCCCGTTAGCGGGGTGTTGAGTTCCTGTCGCATGTTGGCTAGAAACTCGGATTTTGTCCGGTTTGCGTGCTCGGCTTTATTTCGCTCGGATTCTGATAAGGCAAGGGTTTCGTCACGGGTTGTTTTCAAGTCTTGTAAGCGTAAAGCCAGTTCATTGAGTTGCAGTTGCAGATTCACGATTTCAGCCGCAACCCCCCTCGATTTAATGGCTTCGCGACGATAGTCGCCGCGCATGAGATTGCCGACCTGGCTACCGAGACTATGCATCGGACGAAGAATGTTACCCAGGAACAACTGAACCAACACGATAGCAAGTACCAGCGTACCACCGCCAACCACCATGGAAGACCACCAAATATTTTGAAGTTGCAGGTCCAATGCATCAGTTCTCACGCCGACCTGAACGCTTCCAATGCGTAGAATGCCTGTGCCGGACTCCCATCCGGATTGAAACCACTCAATTCCGCTGTGGTCTCCGAGCATCAATGGTTCCTGAAAAATCTCAGACTCGTACACCTGATAGTGAGGGGCGTTGAGATCGATTTCCTGTTCTTCCGCACTGGCAAATCCTATTTCCTCACCGACAACGTCCATCACTCTTACCCAATGGGCATCACTGTGCTCGAGGGCATTATCGAGAACTTGCTCAAGTGCAAAACTGTTACCAGAAACAATCGCATATTCAAGAACCGGGGCGAGGTTGTCGGCCAATAACTGGCTGCTTTGGGCCATTGTACTCCGGGCATCGTCCAACCGGACCGACGTAAAAAAAGCGACAAGCACGGTAAACATTAAAACGGCTGGGAGAAGACCGAGCAATAACAAGCGGCGGGAAAGTGACAGAAAGGCGGGCCTATTTCGAAACTTAATCATCGAGCTCAACCTGCGACGGATTCAGGAGGAGTTCATCAACCCTCTTTGAAATAAGTTCGGGCTGACTCAAGGGAATATTGAGGGATCGCGCCACCTGTCGGTTGACCTCAACGCTGAAGGTTTCCGGATAACTTGCCGGCGGAAAATCGCCGTTTTCCTGATAATAATTCAGAAATTCAGCGGTTTTGTCCGCCATCGAAGAATAGGTTGGGTAGCTGGACGCAATTGATCCCGCTTTTACGTAGGCCTGGCTAGGTCCAATCAATATTTTATTGCGCCGGTAAGCCGTAAGCAGAATGTGTTTGATGTTCCGTGGGTGATAAATGTCATGATCCGGCGTGCCTAATAGCAAGTCGCCATAGTTCAACGCACGAATGAGGGTGGGAATTAATTGTTCTTGCGTGTTGACGATAAACACTTGGCCTTCCATGCCGTGTTCACTAAGACCGTCTAACAACGAAGCATATCGAGATCGGTTTTGAGGGCTGGCTAGCACCGCCACTTTGGTCGCGTGAGGTAGAATTGCTTTGCCTGTGAGTGCTTGGCGCAAAAAAGGGACATCGTAGAGTACAACGCTTATCTTGCCCGAGGTTTCGTGGGGGTACTTTTCGAGAAACTGAGACTCAATCAGGGTGCCTAGTATGGCTGCATTTGGTTTGGCACGGTACAAGCGGTCGAACGCCTTGGGGCCAATAGCTATCACTGGTTCGTGGGGTAATGTGGCCAGATCGGCGTCAGGGGGAAGCAGATTGAGCGCCACATTCGGCCCTGCTCGATCTTCAATCAAGCCGATGAAATAGGCGTCCAGTTCTGGTTTGCCCGAACCAATGACCGCCACCGGCTTAGCACCGCGGTGATCTGTTTGCGCATGGCTGCTTAGAGGCCACACGGCCAAAAGGCAACAGATGGCCACTAAATTCAGAAGCAATCTCTCGTTCAAAACCTAACGCCTGCTTCCATGAAGAACTGGTTGTGGTCTTCAATATTGTTGTCTGAGCTAAGTTCAGGTTCCCGGTTCAGGTAGTGCTGCATTGTAACCGCAATTTCAGCGGTATAATCCGTTCGGACAAACTGTTTAGCCAAGCGAACATCCACGCGTTCAAATTGGTTTTCGGTACGCAGAAACTCGTCGGCCCAGTAGAATGCTGACGATGCTTTCAGGTCAAAAGGGAATTCCTGTACGATCGAAAAGCTCCCCGAGTGGCGGGTAGACATCCGCGACAGCAGGCCTTTCTGGTACTCATGCTGTTGGGCGTTCACCTTGCCGTCAGCGTCGAGAATCGGCGGCCCTATGTAGCGCGAATCCTGATCAAGATAGGCATAAGTCGCTCTCAGTGCAGTATTCGGATAGTCGAGCGTTGCTTCCACCTCGAAACCTTGTTGGTCAACATCAACATTGTTGCCCAGCGTCCACTTGGCCAGCTGAATAACACCGCTGGTCATATCCCGCATTTGATCTTTAAAGGCACGAACCTCTAACGACAATAGGGCTGACGGTAACCGGAACTGGCCAAAATAGCTGATCTCATGGGATGTTATACGCTCCTCTTCAAGATCCCGGCCTAACGTTAAAGCGTGGGGCTCTTGGGCGGCATCAAAAACCGTGATCCGGCGTCCTTCGAGATCAGAATAAATCGCAGGGGTTACGTGGCGGAGCGTAAACCCTGTGTCGGGGCTTTGTTCGAAGGTGTCGGGTGTTCGTACCGCTTGCGAGAACACGACCCGAATCGCGTGGTGGTTATCAAAGACAAAATTGGTTGCAACCCGCGGCGAAAAATACCCTTCGCCGGTGGTACTGGAATGCTCCCAGTTGCCACCCACGTTGACGGTCATCCAGGACCAGGGCGTGTACTCCAGATTACCGAAGTATCGTGACTGATAACTGTGCTCGCGACCATTAAAATAGGTTTCAGATCGAAGAACGTTTTTTCGAAAGCCTGCACCGGACACCAGTTTCAGATCTTCGTTGAAGAGCAGGGTATCTTGGATCTCCAATTCCAGTCTTGTGTCTTCGTAGTCTTCGTTCACGCTTGCACGTAGTGGTGTTCCCCCGGGCACCGGAACCTGACAAGGCTCCAGTCGGCTGCCATTTTTAGGATCCTCAGTCCGAAAATAGAGGGACGGGCCGTTGGGATTACGCAAACAATTAATCGCTGACTCACCGAGTTCTATGTCATACCGATTCCGGCGTTTGAAGTTCGACACACTTGCCAGGATATGAAAGAAATGGTGCTCGGAGGTGCTGTGGTTGAACTGGCTTTGAATATAATAATCCCGAACATCAATATTTGGGTGTTCAAGGAGCTCCAGTTCACCGCTTTTACCTTTGTCCTGCTGCTTGACTCCATCGGTGACCCCCGCTTTTACCTCAATGTTCGTGTTCCTATTGAACTTGAAGCGCCAGTCGTACCCAAATGCATGGATGTTGTGGCCGTCGTTAAACGATGCTTTCTCACCGCTATCCACCTGATAGTCGAATCCGCCGAATTTGCGCTTTTCGAAAGAAAGCCTCCAATCTACGGCGTTTCCGGCACCACCGACCGACGCGAAGGTGCGGATATGGTTCCGCGAGCCTCGTGCGACCCGTGTTTCCACGCCGGCTGTGTCTGCCGGGTCACGCGTGATGATGTTGATGGTTCCGAGGAAGGCGTTGATGCCGTAGGCGGCCGAATTCGGGCCTCTGGCCACTTCTATGCGCTCGATCAGCTCTAGCGGCACTGGCATGGTTTCCCAATCCATGTCCGAGAGTGTGGCTCGGTGCGCCGTTCGGCCATCAATCAATACTTGCATGCGTCGTTGCTCATAATGAACCGTGCCGTGATAGGTAGCCACAGGTTGATGACTCCCCACAAAGTTAACGGTCATTCCCGGCACCAACCGAAACACCTCATAGAGATTCATAATGCCGAGGTTTCGGATTTGCTCGCCTTCAATAACGGTTGTGCTACCCGGCACCCGTGTTTTTGGCTGCCTGAGACGGGTAGTCGTCAGAACCTGAGGTATCTCGTTGTCAAACCCGTGCAGCTCACCCGCAAAGGGTGGTTGCTCGGCGGCTGCAGATATAGGTACTGTGACCCCTACGCCGCTGATCAAAATTGACCATCCCACATGCCTCGCGAATCTCTTGGTAGTTAAAAAGCGGTACAGGCAATTCGTCTCAGGCATAGTAGTCGTTCTATAATTGGAGGTCAGCGTGCATAGATAGTTGCATTTATTCTCCAATCCTAGGAGAACCAAAACCATTTGTCTCTAGAAAGTTTACAGAGGCGACATATTCGGAGTAATTGTTGTATGAGCTGTTGGGAGATTCTGGGTATTGAGCCGACGAGTGATCGAGAGGAAATCCGTCAGGCTTATGAGCGCCAGATGAAATTTGCGTCAAGCGAAGAGGCTCGCAAACTGGACGAAGCCTACCGAGAGGCTGCAGGGGGCGACCCCATGGTCATACCGGCTGCGGCTGAAGCTCCTGAGGCCAGCCCCAAAGGCGATCATCAGTTAGACGCAAACGAATCCCAAATCGTGCGCGAGGTCGTTATTCAGATTAACGCTCTGATGAATGATTCAGGTCGTCAGCAAGATGTCGGTATCTGGAAAGCCATACTTTGCGAGCCACCTGCGGATCAGTTACCTCTGCGTCGCGAAATTGGCCAACAGTTGGAGTCCTGGATTCGCCCCATGGCGGAAAACGGCTCCTTCCCGCAGCCAGTAGCCCGGTTTTTGGGAGAGTGGTTTGAGTGGTTCACCGTTCACGAGGCTATTACTGAACAAGAACAGCAATCACCTGAATTTGAAGAGAATGATCATCGGGACGAAGTAGAACCGCTGTCTCAAACCGCCAACTTTTGGCCAGCGGTTATCGGTTGGATCATCGGGTTAGTGATTTTAACCATGATTTTCGGTGGCATGGGCGTGGGTAGCTGAGGCCTGTTCGATTTTTACCCGGTACTTCTGCGCCAATATGGCGCCTACGATAACCTGAATCTGGTTGTAACACATGATCGGCAGTACGATCATCCCGAAGCCCGGGTGCCCGGAAAAGAGCACTTTAGCCATAGGCAACCCAGACGCCAAACTCTTCTTTGAGCCGCAGAACACCACCGCGGCTTCATCCTCTAAGCTGAACCCGAATTTCCTGACCATCAAGGTCGCCGCCAACATAAACAAGCCCAGTAACGCGATGCACAAGATAACCGCCAACACGATGGCCTGAACCGGAAGGTTCTGCCATAGACCGCTCACTACCGAATGAGAAAATGCGGAGTAAACAATAATCCAGATTACGCACTGGTCGTAACGGGACATAAGCGATTCGTTGCGACCAAGAAATCCGCCTAGCCAAGGCCTCATAGCGTGACCAACAGCAAACGGCAATAGAAGCTGTAGCACGATATCTTTTAGAGCTTCTGCCACGGAAAAATTCCCATCGCCCGATGTCGATACCAGCAAAAGCAACAGGAAAGGCGTGAGCATCATGCCGAACACATTAGATGCTGCCGCACTGCATATGGCGGCCGGCACGTTACCTTTGGCCATCGCGGTATAGGCGATAGAAGACGATACAGCGGATGGCAACACACCCAAATAAAGAAAGCCGAGGCCCAGGTCTTTCGGCATCCATTCTGGGACTATGTTGCTTAGGCCGTTAATCGGCATAACCACTAACGGGAAGAAAACGAAAGTCAGTGAAGTGATCAGGATGTGCAAGCGCCAATGGGTCGCGCCATCAATTATTTGCTGGCGCGAAAGCGCCGCACCATGAAGAAAAAACAGTAGTGCTACCGCCCAGGTGCCTAGGGTTGCGAGAGCATCAGCAGCTCCACCGGTTACCGGCAAAAAAGACGCTAAAACGATCGCGCCCAGCAGAAGCAAGGTGAAGGTATCAATGCGAAACTTCATCATAAACCTTAAATCAGTTGCCGGAATCCGGAGTGATAAACCTGTAATCAGCCGTATCGACGGAGCGGGTGGCAAATCGATAACTGAACGTAAAACCGGGCCAAAGGGCGGTATTTCGCCCGTGTTCGTCTAAATACCAGGACTGACAACCTGAGTCCCAGACGGTGCCATCCAACCCCTTCTGAACCACCGAACAATATCGGGTTTGGCGATCTTTCCGCACATCCATCGCTGCATTCTGGTACTTTGCCAGCGCACCCAGTGCACTGATGACGTACCTGAATTGAGATTCGAGCATATAGAGAATCGAGTTGTGGGCCAAGTTGGTGTTCGGACCATACAGCATAAACAGGTTCGGAAATCCGTTTACGGTTATGCCTTTAAACGCTTTTGCGCCATCCGACCATGCATCGTTCAGCAGTGCTCCATCGCGACCTGTGATGGTGATAGGGGACAAGTATTCACTCGCCCGAAACCCGGTTGCGAACAGAATCGCATCCGCCGGACGGTGTGTACCGTCTGTGGTAACGATGCCCGTCTCATCAATCCGGGCTATGCCGTCGGTAATCAGATCAAGATGGGGTTGGTTGATCGCCGGATACCAGTCATTCGAAATAAGAATGCGCTTACAGCCAATCTGGTAATCCGGAATGATACGTTCCCGCTTAGAGGGATCTGACACCTTGGCCTCAGCCTCGTTAACAGCTTGGCGGGCAACAAGCGCCAGAAATTTACTGAATCGAGTAAAAGCCAAGGCTCGGGATTCATTTTTCACGTAAATCAGAGCTCGGTACGCACGATCCCAAAGCGGCATTCTTTGAAATAAGCTTTGCTCCAACCGGGTAAACGGCCGGTCGGATTTGGGAACAACCCAAGCGGCTGAACGCTGGTACAAATCCAGTTTAGCGACTTTCGGCACGATCTCGGGAACAAACTGAATAGCGCTGGCCCCAGTGCCAACCACGGCCACCTGTTTGTTGGTTAAATCAACCTGATGATCCCACGTGGCCGAGTGGAATATATGGCCTTTAAACTGTTCGATACCGGGAATCGCGGGCATCGCCGGCCGGTTCAGCTGACCGGTGGCGGTGATCAGCACGTTAGCTGTGTAGGTGTCACCAGATTCTGTTGTAACCACCCATGAATTCGTCGCCTCGTTAAAGCTGGCCGCGGTTACCGCTTGCTCGAACTGAATGTGCGGCTGCAATCCGTATTTGGTAATGCAGTGCTCTATGTAGCCTTCAATTTCAGCTTGAGGCGCAAACTTTCGGGTCCAGTCGTGCTTTGGCTCGAAAGAATAGGAATAAAGATGGGATTGCACATCACACGCAGCACCAGGGTATGTGTTGTCGCGCCAGGTGCCTCCGGCTTTGGGTGCTTTTTCTAGCAAGGTAAAGTCGGTATAGCCGGCTTTTTTGAGCTGGATGGCCATGCCAATGCCACCAAAGCCCGTGCCAATAATAATGACCGAAAGTGAATGCGGGGTACGCCGTTTCATGGTTACTGCCTGATTGTTATTTTGTTTTCAGACTATAGCGTTCAATTCAAATAACAAAAAGCCCCGAACTTGTCTTAAAGTGTCGGGGCTTTCCGGCGAACAGTGCTATGTAACCAGTCGCTTACATACTGCTGGCGTTAGCGGCGTTTTGAAAATCCCAATCCACTGAGCGGGGCTGGTGGCTATCTGCTTCAAATAAATGACCTACATTAGGTACCGCATACCATAGCTCCCCGCGTGTGGGGTTCTGTTGGGCAAACTCGGCGTGGCTCATGCCGGTTTCCCACAGCTCCTGACTTTCCCAACCCTCCGGGGTTAGTTCCAAACGAACTTCTGAACCAATCAGGCTGATGGACTGGATCCGTAACGGCAGCCGGGCATGGGTACTCGGGTCGCGAGACAGCTGAACCTCATGAGGGCGAAGGTATAACTGAGCTTCTTGATCACCTTTGGTGCCGGGCAATGACACCCAAGCGTCGCCTTGAACCAACTTCTGGCTTTTAACCACACCCGATAAGACATTCACATGCCCCAGGAAATCAAACACGAAGCGGCTGTCGGGGCGAGCGTACAATTGCGCCGGACTGTTCACTTGCTCCACTTTACCTTGGCTCATCACAACGACTTGATCAGACAACTCCAACGCTTCTTCCTGATCGTGGGTCACGAAAATACTGGTGAAGTGGTATTCATCGTGCAACGCACGCAACCAGCGGCGCAGGTCCTTGCGCACTTTCGCGTCTAGCGCCCCAAAAGGCTCATCCAACAGTAAAATGCGAGGCTGGGTCGCCAGAGCGCGTGCCAGTGCCACCCGTTGCTTTTGGCCACCCGACAGCTGGGAAGGATAGCGGTCGGCCAGTTGCGGCAACTGAATCATTTCCAGCAGTTTCTCAACGCGCTGAGCTATTTCCTGTTTAGACGGGCGCTCTTTGCGTGGAAGGGATTCCAACCCGAAAGCAATGTTCTGAGCGACCGTGAGATGGCGGAACAAGGCGTAATGCTGAAACACGAACCCGATGTTGCGATCCCGTACGTGTAAATCGCTGACATCTTCGCCACTGAACAAGATCTTGCCGGCATCGGACGATTCCAATCCGGCAATAATCCGTAACAAGGTGGTTTTGCCGGAGCCGGAAGGGCCGAGCAGGGCGGTTAACTTCCCTTCCGGGATATCCAGAGACACATCGTTAAGCGCCTGGAATTTCCCGAAATTTTTGTTGATGTTCTGGATAGTGATGCTCATGTCAGACACCTCTGGTTTCCGGCGCGGAAAGTTCGGATTTGGCCTGTCGCCACTCGACAAACGCTTTGGCGACCAGCGTAAGAATGGCTATGGCTGCAAGTAGCGAGGCGCTGGCGAATGCCCCGACGATGTTGTAATCCTGATATAGCAGCTCAACGTGCAAGGGCAAGGTGTTGGTTTGGCCGCGAACGTTACCTGAAACCACCGAAACCGCACCGAATTCACCGACCGCGCGCGCGTTGGTCAGGATCACGCCATAGATTAACGCCCATTTGATGTTTGGCAGCGTGATCTTCCGGAAAATGCGCCAGCCAGAGGCTCCTAACACCACGCCGGCTTCCTCTTCTTCGCTGCCTTGCTGTTGCATGAGAGGGATCAACTCCCGTGCGACGAACGGGCAGGTCACAAATACCGTCACCATCACAATGCCGGGCCATGCAAACATCAATTGAATGTCGTGAGTACTGAGCCACCCGCCGAGCCAGCCATTTCGACCGTAAAGCAACAAGTAGAGCAGGCCCGCTACCACGGGTGATACTGCGAATGGAATGTCGATCAAGGTGATCAGCAACTTGCGACCAGGGAATTTGAAACGGGTGACCGACCACGCCAGTGCCGTACCAAAGATCAGATTCAACGGGACGGTCAGCAGTGCAACGAAAAGCGTTAGCCCAATCGCATGCAAGGTGTATTCGTCCATAATGTTACCGGCAAAGGTGCTCCAACCGGCACAGAGTGCCTGGGTGAAGATCACCACGACGGGTATCACCAGAAAAATTACAGTTAAAGCCATAGCTAGGCCGATGAGCGTTCGGCGGACCCATGGCTGATCACCAACCCTGTTTTTATGGAGCGACATCTATCGTCCCTCCAATCGGCGTAAGTAACGGCTTTGCCAAAGGTTGATCGCAAACAACAAAATCAAGGACACCAGCAGCACCATGGACGCGATGGCACTGGCGGCTGCGTAGTCGTATTCCTGCAGGCGAATAAAGATCATCAGGCTGGTTACTTCACTGACGTAAGGGGTGTTGCCGGCAATGAAAATGATCGCACCAAATTCGCCGAGGCTTCGAGTGAACGACAAGGCCACACCCGTGACCAATGCTGGCCACAACGAAGGAAAAATAACTTTACGGAAGACGCGGCCATCCGAAGCACCCATGCTCACTGCCGCTTCTTCGTCCGCCGGAGATAGCTCTTCGAGCACCGGCTGCACCGTGCGCACGACAAAGGGAATGCTGGTAAACGCCATCGCCACAACGATGCCGATGGGGGTAAAAGCCACCTCGATTCCCAGTTTATCTAACCACTGGCCGTACCAACCGTTTTGCGCAAACAATGTGGCAAGAGTAATGCCCGCAACCGCCGTCGGTAACGCGAAGGGGAGATCCACAACGGCATCAATCAACCGCTTTCCGGGGAATTCGTAGCGTACCAAAACCCAGGCAAGCAGCAGCCCGAACACACCGTTAAACAACGAAGCAGCCAACGCGGTCCACGCGGTCACTTTGTAGGATTCGATTACGCGCGGGTCGGTGATGGTGAACACGAACTGGTCCCAAGTCATACCAGACGTTTCGACCACCAATCCGGTTAACGGCAGAAGGAGCACCAAGCTGACGAAAAACAGCGAGATACCGAGACTTAACCCGAACCCGGGCAGGACCCGTTTGCTACGACCGGAAAAGCGCCGCACAGAGGCGACGCTTGTTTGAGCAGATGCAGACATTAGAGGCTCTTACCGCCGACGTTGGAGCTGGTCGAGCTTACCGCCGCTGGCGAAGTGGGCTTTCATAGCCTTCTCCCAGCCGCCGGCAATCTCGTCGATAGACTTCAGCTTAAGGTCACGAAAACGGTCGGCGTTCTCTTTCAAAACCGTTTCATTCTGAACCCGGTAGTTGAAGCTGGCCAGCAAACGCTGAGAGTCTTCGGAATACAGATGGCTCAGGTACTCTTTAGCCAGTGCTTCGGTACCGTTTTGCTTGGTGTAATCGTCAATCCAGGTGACCGGGAATTCCGCCAGAAAGCTGACTTTCGGGGTGACGACTTCGTATTCGCCTTCCAGACGATCCGCAATGTTCAACACTTCGGATTCGAAGGTCAGCAATGCGTCACCGATACCACGCTCAACGAACGTGGTGGTGGCGCCACGGCCGCCGCTGTCAAAGACACGGACCTGGCCCAGCAAAGACGCGAGGAAGTCATCAATCTTGTCTTGATCGTCGCCGAACTGCTCCTGAGCAAAACCTAAGGCTGCAAGATAGGTGTAGCGGCCATTGCCCGACGTTTTCGGGTTCGGCATTACCAGCGAAACGTCTTCGCGAATCAGGTCGTCCCAGTTTTCGATGTTCTTCGGGTTACCTTTGCGCACCAGAAACGCCATGGTGGAGTAGTAAGGCGAACTGTTGTTCGGCAGGCGCTCCGCCCAGTTTTCAGGGATCAAACGCCCACGTGTGTGCAGGATGTCGATGTCCGTGACTTGGTTAAAGGTAGCAACATCGGCTTTCAGGCCCTGAATAATGGCTTGAGCCTGTTTGGAAGAACCGGCATGAGATTGCTTGATCTCAACGGTTTCGCCTGTCTTTTCTTTCCAGTGTTTCTGAAATTCGACGTTGTAAGCGGCGAACAGCTCGCGGGCTATGTCGTACGAGGTGTTGAGAAGCTCTCGGTCAGCGGAAAAAGCGGGCTGAGCGGAAAGTAGGGCAGCGCCAAGTGCGATGCCTTTTAAAAAGGTTTTCATAAAAAGCTCCCCAGAACCTATTAAATTAATCTGAAAAGCAATTTAACAAAGCTTGCTAAGAACTAAAAAGACTTTAAGAGACTATTCAAATTACTATTTAGTATATCAAGTTTAAAAGCGAAGTAGTGCAGAACCCCACGTAAAGCCGCCTCCAAAGGCCTCCAGAAGCACAACCTCTCCTCGTTTGATGCGCCCATCACGCACGGCTTCATCCAGCGCCAGAGGGATCGAGGCGGCGGACGTGTTGCCATGGCGATTAACCGTCACCACCACCTGATCCATCGACATGTTCAGCTTTTTGGCCGTGGCGGAAATAATTCGCAGGTTGGCTTGATGCGGCACCAGCCAGTCGACGTCTGACTTCTGCATTTGATTGGCCTCAAGAGTTTCGTCAACAATCCTGCCGAGTGTGTTCACGGCCATCTTGAATACCTCGTTGCCTTTCATTTCGACAAATGCCTGACCGGCTTTCACCGCGTCGAAGTCGTTCGCAACACCACAAGGCACATGCAACAAGGTTTCGTAGCGGCCATCGGCGTGCAGGTGGGTCGATAGAATGCCCGTTTCTTCACTGGCTTCGAGTACCACCGCACCCGCGCCATCACCGAACAGTACGCAGGTGGTTCGGTCTTCCCAGTTCAGGATGCGGGAAAACACCTCGGCGCCAATCACCAGTGCTTTTTTGCTGCTACCAGACCGTATAAATTTTTCTGCCGTCGCCAACGCATACACAAACCCGCTACAGACCGCTTGAATGTCGAAGGCCGGACAGCCGTTGATGCCCAGTCGTGCCTGAAGAATACAGGCGCAGCTGGGAAAGACTTTATCGGGGGTAGTGGTGGAAAAGACGATCAGATCGATTTCCGATACATCAATACCCGCTGCTTCAATCGCACGCAAAGCAGCCTGCTCAGCCAAATCGACGGTCGTTTGGCCGGGCAGGGCAATGTAGCGTTGCTCGATGCCGGTACGTTCGCGAATCCACTGGTCGGAAGTATCTACCTTCTTTTCCAGGTCGAGATTGGTGACAACGTTGTCCGGCAAGTAAGAACCGGTTCCGGCGATACGTGCGTAAGTCATGGGTGGCGTCCAAGGTCAAATGCGATCATTAATGACCTCATGCTAACCTTGCGCCACCGGAATCGTTATTAGCGGTTCGTCTCAGCCCTGTTTCAGGCTTTTCATATCGATCACAAAGCGGTACTTAACGTCACCTTTCTTCATGCGTACGTAGGCATCGTTAATGTTCCGGATATCCAGCATTTCTACGTCGCAGGTAATGTTGTGCTCTGCACAAAAGTCCAGAACCTCCTGAGTTTCCGGCATCCCACCAATCAGCGATCCGGCAATCACACGGCGTTTTAGCAACAACAGTCCCGCGTTCACAGCGGGTTCAATCGCAGACAGGAGCCCAACCAGAATGTGGGTACCATCGTGCTTCAAACATTTCAGGTATGGGTTGAGGTCATGAGCGACCGGAATGGTGTCCAACAGAAAGTCGAAAGAATTCGATACAGCTTTCATCTGATTGCGATCGGTTGAAACCACCACGCGATCGGCGCCTTGCTTTTTGGCCTCTGCGACTTTGCTTTCGGAGCGGGTAAATAGGGTGACTTCAGCGCCGAGCGCTTTGGCAAATTTAACGCCCATGTGGCCTAGCCCGCCCATACCGAGAACGCCCACCTTGTGGCCTTTGCCAACGTTGAAATGCTTGAGCGGGGAATAGGTGGTAATGCCGGCACACAATATCGGCGCCGCACTGGCCGGGTCGAGGTTTTCCGGCACCCTAACCACAAACCGTTCACTCACAATAATGTTGTCGGAATAGCCGCCCATTGTGACGGAACCGTCGTGACGGTCAATGCCGCCGTAGGTTGCGGTCATGCCTTCGTCGCAATACTGCTCAAGCCCGGAATCGCAAGCAGAACAGGTTCGGCAGCTATCCACCATGCAGCCAACGCCGACCAGATCACCGGGTTTGTACGCGGTGACGGCGGAACCTGTTGCGGTAACGCGGCCAATTATTTCATGGCCCGGTACCACGGGATATTGCGAACCACCCCAGTCATTCTCAACAACGTGAATATCGCTGTGGCACACGCCGCAGTAGTCAATCTCGATAGCAATGTCATCGTCACGAAGAGAGCGGCGCTCAAATGTGTAAGGTGCCAAGCCGGAATCTGCGGATTGGGCCGCGTAGGCGCGAGTGTTCGCCATGTAAATCTCCTCATTATTTGTAAGTTTTTCTACCGAGCGCACGGTACTTGCACTTGAATATCGATAATGTCGGGTGTAACAGAATGTAATTTCAATTAAAAATTTCTCGGGAATGAAATAATGAGAATTCCTCTGTCACACCTGAAAGCCGCGCTTGCCGCCGCTTGTACGTTCATGCTCGCCGGGTGTATGCCGGGCACCATCGCTACCACTGTGGGTACTGGATACGTCTATGAGCAGAAACAGGATCAGAAGTATAAGCATGATGTGGAGCGGGCTGTCGATCAATACCAGCAAGATCATGCGAATTCGCCCTGTCAGCATGGCGAAGACCGGATTATGGAACCTGCAATCAAGATCATCAAAGAACACCGGTTAACGGGTATAAAAGAGGTGATTGAGCGATTGGATACGATCTATAAGGATCAATCATTGTCTGATCAGGTTCGCGCAGGAGCGCTGTATAACATGGCGGTGCTGGAATCCCGCAGAAAGTCACCCAACAAAGCAAAAGCTCGTGATCATTTCAAGCAGCTTTACGCCCAGTTCCCGAGCGAATACCGCTGCATTTTCGAGGAGTCAGAATGGCGCGATCAGATGATCGAGAAACAGTTGTTGCTACCCGGAGAGACTGTGGATTCGTTCCTGGAAGACGCCCGGCGTGATGCGGAGCGTCGTCGATCGCAATAAGTTCACGCTTCTGCTGGTGCAGGTTTGTGCGCCGGCAGGGCGACAGGTTCCGTGCTACTTTTGAGGGAGAGGGCTGAAAAAAACAGTCGTGTAAACTCACCTGTAGCGAGTGGAATTTATGAACCTGATCATCATCGGTGCCGGCATTATGGGGACCACCCTTGCGGTGCTGGCAAAAGAGATGGTTCCCAGTCTCGAAGTGACTATTCTTGAAAGGCTAGACGGCCCCGGAGCAGGCAATTCGTGGGCCTTCAACAACGCGGGGACCGGGCATGAAGCTAACTGCGAGCTGAATTACACGCCGGTCGATGAAGAGGTTATTTCGGTTGAGAAAGCACTAAAGATTCATGCTCAGTTCAACGTCGCCAAACAGTTCTGGGCTTACCTCGTTCGCAAAGGAGCAATCGAAGACCCAACCTCCTTCATCAATCCCACCAAGCACTGCACCATTGTTTCAGAACCGTCGATCAATATGTTGAGGCTGCGCTTTAAAGAGATGTCGGCCCATCATTTCTTCGAGCACATGAAGTACTCTGAAGACTTCGATGAAATTAAAAGCTGGATTCCTTTCACTATGGAAGGGCGCTCACGGGATGAGAAAATGGCCGCGACGGCCATCGAAACCGGCACTGACGTTAACTTCGGTGCTTTGACCGAACAAATGGCGGCCTACGCGGTACGTGAGTTGGGCGTTCAAATTGAGTTTGGCACCCATGTAAGGCGGGTGCATAGAAGCCCGGCTGGGCAATGGTTAATAGAAGCGCAGAATGACGCGGGGCCAATTCAACATAAGGCGGATGTGCTGTTCGTGGGAGCGGGCGGCGGCGCCTTCCCGATTCTCAAGAAAAGCTTGATGCCGTTCCGGAGCCGGTTCACTGGTTTCCCGGTAGGTGGTCGGTTCTTGCAAGCACCCATTACCGCAGAACAAGCCGAGCAATATCGCGCTAAAACGTACGGCAAGGCTGAGGTGGGGGCGCCGCCCATGTCGGTACCGCATCTGGATTTACGCATGGTAGATAACCAACACTACCTCTTGTTTGGTCCGTTTGCTTCCTTTAAACCCGTGCTAGAGAAAGGCCGAGGCTTCTTCGATTACCTCACGTCTCTCAGGCTGCACGATATTCCCGGGCTCTTGAACGTCACTCTTGAGCATTTCCCGCTAGTAAAATATCTGGTTTCCGAGAGCTTCAAAGGCAAGAAAAGTATGTTCGCTGAGCTGGAGAAATTTGCGCCCGGGCTCGGTGACAAATTCGACTGGGCCCCCGTCGAAGCAGGCCAGCGGGTTCAGATTATTAAAGACGGTGCTTTGCAAATGGGGACAGAAATCATTGTTTCCACGGATAGAACTTACTCAACGCTGCTTGGTGCTTCGCCTGGTGCCTCGGTGTCGCCAGAGGTTATGTTACGCTGCTTAGAGCGTTTGTTTCCCTCTCTGGGCAACGATGAGCATGCTAGCAGAAAGAAGTTGGAGCTGTTCCCGGAGGATAACCTTGATGTTCTCGCACACAATCCAGATCGTTACAGGGAAATTCGCGATTCGGTTAACCAAACGCTGGGCATAATCACTCCAGAATCAAATGCCGTCACAGGGGGAAATGAATGAGCACGCAAAGAAAAGAAGTATTTGACCAAGAGTGTGAAAGGCCGGAGGGGTGCCAGAATATTGATCTGTTGATTGAAACCCGGGAAAAGGATCTTGGAGGCTTCAAGGTGCGCCGCGTGCTGCCCACGATTAAACGCCGCATGGTCGGGCCGTGGATTTTCTTCGATCACATGGGTCCGGTGGAGTTTCCGGCTGGCGAAGGGATTAATGTTCGGCCTCACCCGCACATCAATCTCGCAACGGTAACTTACCTTTTTGAGGGCGAGATACTGCACCGGGATTCCGTGGGGAGCTACCAGGCCAGAGCATTGTGGTGCCGGATGCTGAAGAGCGCGCTGTTTACGTGGCTGAAGGGGAAATAGCCGTTAAAGACGTAAACATTCACGAGTACTCCATGGCCGTATTCACAGATGAAAAAGGCACCGAGCTAATGGCAAAGCGCGATTCCCGCATTGCGATTGTTGGTGGCGAAAATGTAGGCCGTCGATATATCGAATGGAACTTTGTTTCGACGAGCAAGGAGCGCATCGAGCAAGCAAAGGCGAACTGGAAAGCTCAGAACTTCCCGAAAGTAGTCGGAGATGAGGAAGAGTTCATTCCGTTGCCGGAGTGACGACGTAAATTTTGGTTAAAATGTCATATAACACGCCCAATCTACGCTAAACCCGCCGTTTACGCCCTGCAAAACGCCGCATCGCCTGATCCGAATTGACGTAAACCGATTCGGTGAAGGCGGCGCTGGCGTGCCCAAGCTCTTCGCTGATATGCCGAATGTCGGCACCCGCCTCGATAGCCTGGCTGGCGCCTGTATGGCGGAGATAATGGGTTTCGGTGCGAATGCTTTCGAGCTGACGCGCTTCTTCGGTGCGGCCTTCGGCATCCAATCTTTCCACCGCTAACATAATCGCTTGCTCATACACTCGCTGAATCTGGCGCTTGCTCAAAGCGCCGCCTTTGGCGGAGGGTAGAATAGGGTGGCTGTCGCCCTGAACAGGCATCGCGGTCAAACAACCAAGGTGTTCTCGCCAGCGCTGTAAGAATGGCAGATATTCATCGGGCAGGGTGATGGTCCGGTCTTTATCACCCTTACTGAACACATAGTAAGCCCAGTATTCTTCGCCTTGAACGAACTTGCGCTTGAAGTCGCCAAATACCGGCGTTCGTATGGAGCCATTTTGTCTTTGCCTAGGTGCCAGCTCGCTTACCCGTAAAAATAAAGATTTCATGGTGACCACCACGAACAAATGGCGTTCGTATTTTTTATTCTCATCGGCTGCTAATAACAGTGATTCCAGCAGATAGGCCCACTGCATATCCGACAGCCTTCGCACATCGGTTTCGTTATCCACGTCGTTGATGGTCTGCACCTTCTGATCGCGCTTTCTCATGCCGATCATCGGGTTTTTATGGATATAGTCTTGTATCAGCAGATACTTGAAAAAGGTTTGCAGGGCCGTCTTGCTGGCATTAAGCGAGGCCTGCGTAATTGCGTATTTTGCGACTTCGCCAGACGTTGTCTGGTTGGAACGCACCGCAAAAGGACGCCACTGCGAGTTGGGTAACCGTAGCCCCTGGCGATCCTGGAACGCGGAGTAGATTCCCGTGCTGATCCAGCTTTTTGGCGGCATGGTCAGGGCTTTGAAGTACGCCGTCACCACGTCGGAATCGGTTTGTGCCAAGCTACGTTTTGAAGTAACCCAAAGATAATTCAGGAAGCGCTGCACCTCGGAGCGGAAGCGAACGAAGGTGCCTGACACATCCGAATATTTCAGCAGGAATTGGCGGGTGATTTCATAGTCTGCACGCACCAATTCCTCGGACACTCTCAGGGATTTAAAAAACTCGGGTATAGAAGGGTGACGATGGAAATCCCCCTGATCTTCCAGATTTTCGGCAGTATCGAAAAGCGGGTGGCCTGAAAATGATCGCATCTGGAACCTGGTTGAATTCGTGTGGAAGCAATAGGAAGTCGGAAGCTTTAAACTCCATTATTCAGAAAATTACGCAACAATAAAAGACAGTTAGAAAATATATTTAAATCAAATTCTAGGACTGAAGACGCGATTCTGCAGCTTCGCTCACGGCAAAGAGCTTTTTCAAGAACTTGGGTTAGTGGACAGTCTGGCGCAGTCGGACGAATTTATACGGATGTTCTCAGGGGATCTTTCACAGGTTCAGGAGCCACTGCGTAATGTCGGATGGGCCTGTGGCTACGCGCTGTCGATCTACGGCAATGAATTTTACCGGAATTGCCCGTTTCAGACCGGGAATGGTTATGGCGACGGTCGCGCCATTTCCGTCTTGGAGGCAGTCACCAACGGGCAGCGCTGGGAAATGCAGCTCAAAGGGGGAGGGCGCACACCCTATTGCCGAGGCGGCGATGGCCGGGCCGTTCTGCGCTCAAGCGTTAGAGAGTTCCTGGCCCAAGAGCACATGCACGCGCTTGGCGTACCAACCTCAAGGTCGCTAAGTCTGTACGTATCTAAAACCGAGACCGTTCGGCGGCCCTGGTATCAGCAGGCGGCTGCGGGAGACTACACGTTGCTTCGAGAATTGCAGGATGTGATGACGCAGCCATACGCTGAACAAACGGATGATATCGAAGCGAGATACTATCGATTAAAGCCATTGGAGCTTTTTTATGAATAGATTCTATAAATGTCCAATACACCTAAATATTGGACATCTAAAAGACGCCCGTCCGGAGGGCTTTTAGCGTAGTCTCTCCGCACGAGCAATTTTGACTGCGGGTACCTACGCCTGTGCTCGCCAGCACCTCACTTGCGGTTAATCGACCGCAATCCCACGCTCAACAAGCTCACGGCGCAATCGTTCAACCCTTTGCCGGTTCACGCCCATATCGTAAAGCCCGAGCCAGGACTGCGATCGCACGCTCAACCGCTGCTTATCGGCATCGATCAACAGTTCCAGGTAATCCGGGAAACCCAGGCCATCGCTGTAGCAGGTGATATTCAAATAACCGTATCGAGCCTCGTTTAATGAAGCACCTGGTAACTTGAGAGCTTCTGCTTTAATGGCAGCCCAAGTTGATTCGCCCAACGGCTCTGCGAGTTGAATAGGTTCGATGGCGTGATAATTTGTGGTGGACGATGTGGAAACACAATTCCAAAACGGCGGACATTCATCCAGCGCGAAATCGGTGCCTGTTGGTGGTACGTTTTCGGTAGAGGCACATCCCGTCAGAAGCACGATTACGAGAACAATAAAGTGGCGCACGTTGTTAGGAGCTCTTTTTGGAAGTATGGATTGGCCAGAATAAGATGGGGATTCTCCACCTCTGGTTTTCGAAAGTATAGCGTTCCTGACAACCCGCCACTGCGCATAATGTATATTATGTTAAATGGTGTTTATGAGCAGTTGTGATGGGAAGCGGACGCTGGTAAGATTTAGCTCTCTTTGGGGAGTAGCCTGCTTCCGTTCCTCGGAAGAGTTCGCATCAACATACTTGGCCACATGCCATGGTGCGGACACCACTTCGGTTGGCGAGACCATCGATATACTCATGCCTTTGGTCGGGCGTGTGGCTATATCGTGGACTCAACAAGCCCGACCGGAGTGAAGTGATGAACCCTGTAGCCCTTCTGTTACTCGCATTTGCCATGTCTACTGATGCCTTTGCCGCCGCGATTGGTAAAGGAGCGACCCTCAGAAATCCGCGATTCTTTGATGCCCTGCGTATGGGCCTGATTTTCGGAACAATCGAAGCAATCACGCCACTTATAGGCTGGCTGATTGGCCGAACGGCTTCCAGTTACGTTGAAGCTTGGGCCCATTGGATAGCGTTCTTCCTGCTCGTGGGTTTAGGCGCGCACATGATCCACGAAGGCTTGAAACCCGGCTCTGAAGGTGCCGAAAAACCTACTCGTCACTCTCCACTAAAAGTGTGCCTGACCGCGATCGGCACTAGTATCGATGCCCTCGCTGTGGGTGTTGGCCTTGCGTTCATTAATGTGAACATCTGGATTGCTGCTGGCTTGATAGGAGCAGCGACCACGGTCATGGTAACGATTGGCGTACTGCTGGGAAGAACGATTGGCACCCTGCTTGGTCATCGTGCGGAGATCTTCGGTGGCCTCACTCTTGCGGGTATAGGTGCGTGGATATTGGTGGTTAATTTATAGGTCAGCACTTTGGAATTCCTCACTGGCGCGAACCGTTCCTTGGGTTCATTTCGTCGATCATGGTTCCGGTATTACCGGGATTCGGTCGACATGGCGCTTCGCTACGGCGCGCCCAGTGACACCAACCTGTATGGCTTCAAAATTTGCGATGTGCCGCGCCTGCTTTGCGCATCTCCTGATTACCTGTCGCGTCATGGTCGCCCCATTCATCCTGATGACCTTGAGAACCACAACGGGCTGTTCTATCAGTTGCAGGACATCCCATTTGACCTCTGGACGTTCAAACGCGGAGACGAGGAATATCGAGTCAAAATGACGGGCGATCGCGCCTCAAACGATGGCGATCTGGTTCGCCGGTGGTGCGTTGCTGGCCGCGGTCTTGCGATAAAATCGTGTCTTGATATCTCGGATGACCTGCGTGAAAAAGTAGGCGAGCTGATGAATGCAATGATTGCCGGCGGTTTTTTTCCTCCGGATCGCTTGTCCGGAGGAAAAAAAGACGACTGACACACAGCGGGTGCGTTATTGATGATAAGAAATTCTCATTAACGCGCAGTACACCACTGGCAGCACCACTAACGTCAATATGGTTGCAACACCCAAACCGAACACGATAACCACCGCCATGCTCGCGAAGAAGGCATCGCTGAACAGAGGAATCATCCCTAACATGGTGGTTACGGCCGCCATAAGCACAGGCCGTACCCGGCTTACCGCGGCCTCAACCACCGCAGTGAACGCATCATCCTGCTGCTCTACCTGAATGTTGATTTCTTCAACCAGCACAATGGCATTCTTGAGTACCATGCCGATCAGACTCAGAGTCCCGAGCAGCGCCATGAACGTAAAGGGTGCGCCGAGCAATACCAGTCCACCAATGATTCCAATCATCATGAGAGGAACAATTATCCAGATCGCGAGAGCCTGTCGGAAGCTGCCGAACAACAGCATCGAGATAATGAACATGCCGAGCAGTCCAAGAGGCAGCGAGGAGAAAAGCGAAGTCTTTGCTTCGGTTGAGGTCTCGTACTCTCCACCCCACTCAATCGAGTAGCCGTTGGGAAGCTCCAGCGCGTCGACCTGCGGGCGGATCCTCTTCAGCACACTCGCCGCTGTCTCCCCTGATAAAGGCATGGGTTCGGCATAAACCGCCAACATCCGCTCCCTGTTTCTGCGCTTTATCAGCGGGTCCCGCAGTTCCGTATTGATGGCATTGATAACGTTGCCTGCGCTGACATAGCGGCCCTGCTCTTCACTCCAGATATTGATCGAGGTAAGGTTTTCGATATCAAAACGCTGCTCCTCTCTTGACCGCATAATGATCGGAATGAGGTCGCTCCCCTCACGGTACACTCCAACCTGCTGCCCCTGATTATTCAGCAACAACGCCTGGTGCAGTGATTCGCGAGATACGCCAAGGCGCCGGGCCTGTTCTTCGAGGAACTCCGGTACGATCACGGCTTCCCGATTACCCCAGGACAAGCGCACGCTGTCGGCCAGAGGTTCATTTTCAAAAATTGTCTGCACGCGCGCACCGATTTTCCGGAGTTCTTCGGGATCTTCTCCAAAGATACGAGCTTCCAGACTGGCTTTGGCTGAAGGCCCCACCTGCAAAGCCTGCACTTTGTAATGCACGTTCGGGAAGTCAGTACGCAGTTGCTCTATGACTTCCTCCATACGGGCCTCTCTCGACGCCTTGTCCCGGGTCTCTACGATCAACTGGCCAAAACTGGCGTATCGCTGCTCCGGTGAATACGTCAACGTAAAACGTTGGGCCCCGCCGCCGGTGACACTGGTCACCTGGACAACCTGGTCCATATTATTCACGAGCGATTCCAGCCGCTTCACGGTCTCTTCGGTATGCAAGATGTCGGTGCCCTCGGGCAACCACAAATCAACAAAAAAGAGTGGCGTGCTGGAATTCGGGAAGAAAGCATTCTTAACCTGCCCCGAGAACGAAAGAACCCCTGCCAGGAGCGCGACGGCAAGTGTTAATGTCACGAAGCGATAATGAATCGCGTAGGTCAGCAGGCGGCGGAAGACGACAAAGACAATGCCCTTGTATGGGTCGTTATCGGATGACTGCCCGGCATTCTCGAGCTTGTCGGGATAGAACCTGTCAAAGAAAAACGGGGTGAGTGTCAGTGCCGTCAGCCAGCTCAGGAAAAGCGAGTAGCACAGAACCCAGAACAGGGAGCCGATGAATTCACCGGTAGTGTCTGGTGAAAGGCCGATAGGAGCAAACGCCGTTATGGCAATCACGGTAGCGCCGAGAAGCGGGAACCGATTCTGCGAGACTACTTCTTTGGCTGCCTGCCTTTTGGACTTGCCCTTGGAAAGGCCAATCATCATGCCCTCGGTGACGACGATGGCATTATCGACCAGCATCCCCAGCGCAATGATCAGCGCACCCAATGAAATCTTCTGGAGCTGAATACCGTGTATTGCCATAAACACGAATGTACCCATGATGGTAATCAGGAGTATCAGCCCCATGAGCAGGCCACTTCGCAGCCCCATGAACAGCAAAAGCACGATGATGACAATGCCCACCGCCTGGGCCAGATTCATGAGGAAAGCGGATACTGCCTCCTCGACCACTTCGGGCTGGTTATACACTGTGGTCAGTGTCATGCCGACGGGTTGCTGTGTTTCAAGGCGTTCAAGAGCCTCGTTGAGACGCTCACCTACATCAACAACGTTGGTGCCCTCTGCAAACGACACCCCGATGGTCAATGCAGGCAATCCGTCAGAGTGGTAGAGCAAGGCGGGTGAGTCATTGGTCACCCTGCGAACTTCGGCCAGATCGCTGAGCCGGATAATACCCGAATCAGCGCTTCCGACTGCCAGCTGCTCAAGTGCCTGAACGGAATCAAGCTGACCGGTTGGCTGTACTGATAACGACAGTCCCTCACTGCGCAGGTGGCCCGCGTTGCCCACCGTATTCTGCGCATTCAGAAGGTTTGCCAGATAGTCTGGCGAGATGCCAAGAGCACGCATACGGTCACGGTCCAGGGACACGATCATCTGCTCGTCGACACGGCCACCGATACTGACTTTTGCGACGCCCTCCAGTAATCGCAGTTCTCGCTGAATGAGATCCGCATGGTCACCAAGATCTGTCAGCGAGTAGCCGTCGCCACGCAACGTGAGCAGCAGGCCGAAGACATCGCCAAAGTCATCGTTCACGATGGACGTGTTCACTCCTGGTGGCAGGCCAGGCTGAGCATCATTAATTTTTCGCCGAAGGATATCCCAATACTGGTCTAACTCCCCTTCTCTGACCGTCTTCTTGAGCTGGACAGTAATCTGCGACAAGCCGTCCGAGTTGACCGAAGTAATGTCATCGATGCCCGGCATCTGCTGGATCGCTTTTTCCAGAGGCAGCGTAACCTCCTCCTCGACTTCAAGAGGCGTTGCTCCGGGATATTGGGTGGTCACCAAAGCGGAACGTAACGTGAACTCCGGGAATTCAAGCTGGCCAAGCCCCAGAAACGCGAAAATGCCCCCAACCCCAAGCAACAGCGTGACCATCCAGCTGATGGACTTCCGATCAAGAAAATAATCGACCATCTCAGAGCCCGCCCTCTTTTTCCCACGGACGGACCGAACGATCCCTCTTCATCCGGTGAGCGCCGGCAACCACGATTCTGTCGCCCGGGCTGAGTTCTCCCCGAACAAGCACGCCATCGTTCATTTTCTTACCCGGCTCGACATCCACCGGCTCGACGCTGCCCGTGTTATCGCCATTCTCACCATCGGCAGCAGCCACGTATCGCCAAACCACGCTAGTGCCGGGTTCTGCGTCAGGTGTTACAAGCGCCGCGGTTGGTATCAGCCACGACGGGGCGCTCTCTCCAGCCAATGTGCCGTAATCAAGCAGAACGGTCGCGCTCATCCCCGAAAGCACTGTGATGTCCTCGGGTTCAGGGAGCGTTACGGTAACCTCATAACTGAGCGACCCCTGAGAGGCATTGCTGTCATGCTCTTTGTAGCTCGCGGCGTAGCGTTTATCGGGAAGCTCGGGAAACTGTACCCAGGCGATAGTGTTGCCATTGGCGCGAACGTTCCTGGATCTCTGTGGCTGAAGGCGGCGGACCTGTTGTTCAGGCATCTGGAACGAGACGTCGATAGAGCCGGGCCGTTGCAGTTCGGCAATGGCCTGCTGCGCTGATACAACCTGAAAGACATCCACCGGCACCCGCGAAATGACGCCACCAAATGGCGCTTTGAGAACGGTATAGGAAAGTTGGTCCTCCGCGCTGGCCAGTTGCGCTCTGGCAGAGAGGTACTCGGCCTCGGCCTCATCGAAACGGGCCTGACTGATGGCCTGGCGCTCCAACGATATTCGCATTCGCTCGAAGGTGGCCTTTGCCAGATTGAAGTTTGACCGGGCGTTTTCCAGGCGGGTTCTTGCGTCCCGATCGTCCAGGCGGGCAACGACCTCCCCTTTTTCCACAGTGTCGCCTGCTTTAACGGCCAGCTCTTTCAGCTCTCCTCCCACTCTGAAAGAGAGTTCTGAATGGTCAGACGCCGAGACTCTGCCCGGATACTGATTGAGCGTGCCTGACTGCGCCTGCTCCAGCGTCATGAGCTTTACCGGGTAGACGGTTTGCTGTGTCAGAGGGGGCGCCTCCGCCGAACATCCCATCACCAGGAGGCTCGAAAGCATTGCAAGCGCTTGTAGGCCTCTCAAGGGCATGGCGGTACTGACCATCTTGAATTTCATAACGCGTCACTCTCCAGAAAAAAATCAGGTATTCCGACGATCGGCAACCGCATCCCAAGCCATATCAAACGCTAATTCGATATGCTCATCGGTACCTTCGAACGACCCTTGCAGGCATCGTTGTACGAGGTGGTAAATCGGGCGGAACATAAACGTTTCGAGAAGTGGAAAAGGTACCGGTTTGATCAGCCCGGATTGCTTTCCCTGATCAACTGCATTCAAAAGATTTGCGGCTCGGCTTTCGTTTCGTGCCAGGATCTCGGGAGTCATCCAGGCAGAATGCGTGAACGTCTCGTGGTAGCGGAATAGCTCCGGACGCTCAAGGCCGATCCGGAACAGTGTGTGCCACTGGCGTCGCAGTCCTTCACGCAGATCTTTCCCGCGAGAAAAACTGTCCAGCGCCGCATCAATGACCTGATCGCTGACGTAATAAAATGTCGCCAATAAAAGCTGTTCTTTATCTTCGTAATAGATGTACAGCGTGGCTGGTGACAAACCCGCAGCCTTGGCTATCTTGCCAACCGAGGTTGCTGAAAAACCGTGATCTGCTACTTCCCTCACGGTAGCCTCCAGGAAGGCTATTCGTTTCGACTCGTCTCTTTGCCGCATTCGCTTGCTCAACGCATCAGTACTGTAGTCCAAAAATAAATGAACATTCACTTATTTTCAAACCAAAGTTTTGGAGGAACTTTTCTACGGTCAGCATTACGATGCCGGAAAGATCTAGTGCTAGTATGAGCAACCTGCGATCAAACGCGGTCTTTCATTCCCTGATACTATCGGTCGCCACGGTCTCGCGAAAAGGCTCTCAATGCAGACAGCAACAACCAGCAAAGCGCAAGACTCCCTGATTAGTCCCGTCCTTATTGCCGGCTGTATCATTATTCTGGTGAGCTTTGCGGTAAGGGCTTCCTTTGGTCTCTTTCAGTTACCCATCGCTCTAGAGTTTGCCTGGCCACGGGAATCTTTTTCTCTGGCGATTGCTATCCAGAACCTGTTCTGGGGTATCGGGCAACCCATTTTTGGCGCACTGGCAGAGCGATTTGGCGACAGAAAGGCGATCTTTGCCGGGGGACTCGTTTATGCGCTGGGGCTGGTACTGTCCGCATTCGCAGTCACGCCGGGACAGCATCAACTTCTCGAAGTGCTTGTAGGTTTTGGGATTGCCGGAACGGGGTTCGGTGTCATTCTCGCGGTGGTTGGTCGTGCGGCGCCTGAGAAACACCGGTCGATGGCGCTGGGGATTGCCACCGCGGCAGGTTCTGCTGGCCAGATCGTAGGGCCACCCGTTGCACAGATGTTGCTCAGCAAGATGCCATGGCAATCGGTGTTTATGGTGTTTGCCGGCATCATTCTGGTGTCTATGTTCGCGCTTCAAATGATGCGTGCGCCCGAGCGAATCCAGACTACAGCCAGTGATGAGTCCATGGGCCTTGTGCTCAAGCGGGCCCTGAAAGACCCCACTTTCTGGTTCATCTTTATCGGCTTTTTTTCCTGCGGCTATCAGCTTGCTTTCATCACCGCCCATTTCCCGGCGTTTATTACCGAGATGTGCGGCCCTATCTCACCAGATAGCCTGTTGTACGTACTCGGAGTGACTTCTGCGTCCGGGCTTGGTGCCATCTCGATCGCTATCATCGGCTTTTTCAATATCGGGGGCACATTGTTGGCAGGTTGGCTTGGGCATCGCTTTTCTCGAAAGTACCTGCTGGCCCTGATTTACCTGTTGCGTACGCTAGTGTCAGCCGCGTTCATTATCACGCCCATTACACCGGAGACAGTCGTTCTATTCTCGGTTGCCATGGGCTCATTGTGGCTGGCGACCGTTCCGCTGACATCCGGCCTGGTGGCACATATCTACGGCTTGAAGTACATGGGCACGCTTTACGGCCTGGTCTTTTTCTCCCATCAACTGGGTGGTTTTCTGGGTGTTTGGCTCGGAGGGTCCATGTACGACATCTATAACGACTACACCATCGTATGGTGGGTTGGCGTAGGTGTTGGCGCGATATCCGCCCTGATCCATCTCCCCGTGAAGGAATTTCCTTGGGCCCAAAGAGCGCAAATGGCGCAAGCTGCCTGAAGATCGTTATCTGGCAGAGACATTGCCTGACCTCATTGCATAAGGTTGCTGGCAAACTGTTGACGATATAGCCCTGGAGTTGTGCCCGAGCGAACGCGCGCATTGGAAAAGGAATATGGAAATCTCGATTCTTACCCTTGATGAGGATTTCAAATTGGGTGATACCGATGAGAGAACCGCGCTCTGGCGGCCGAGGCAACCTGATAATCGACGGCAAACCGGTCGCAGGATTCAGTAACGCCGAGAAAGCCGCCGCCGGGCTTACCGGTGTGGTTCCGTATCTGCTTCGGGACGAACGCGTGAAAAGCGGAGCCGATGAACAGCCTGTCGCATCATTCAGAATGATGATTGATATATCTCGTCCGAATTACTCCACCCGGCCAACGGGCGGATATACTACCAGCTCTTGTACACAAAATTTCCCGAGGATGCTATGAACACACTTTTTACTCCCCTGAAAATGGGCGCCAGTGAATTGGCCAATCGGGTCTTCATGGCCCCCCTCACCCGCGTCCGTGCCGACGCTGATCACGTTCCCACGGATATGATGGTTGAGTATTACGCCCAGCGTGCCTCTGCCGGCCTGATCATCACTGAAGCGACCATGGCTATTGAAGGCAATTCGGCCTTCTGGCGCGAGCCCGGTATCTATTCCGAGGCGCAAGTTGAAGGCTGGAAGAAAGTCACTGATGCGGTACACGCCAAAGGTGGCAAGATTTATCTGCAAATCTTTCACGGTGGCCGCGCCTGCCACCCGGTGTTAAACAACGGCAAGGATCCGGTAGCGCCCAGCGCCATTGCCATCACCAGCGATGAAGTGCACACACCGGAAGGTAAGAAGTCCTACACGGTTCCCCGCGCACTGGCCGACAGCGAAATCCCGGCCATCATCGACGGTTTCCGCACCGCCGCCGAGAATGCCAAGCGCGCCGGCTTTGACGGTGTTGAGGTTCATGGCGCCAACGGCTATCTGCTGGACCAGTTCCTGCGTGATAGCTCCAATCATCGAGAAGGCCCCTACGGTGGCCCGATCGAAAATCGCGCCCGACTTCTGCTGGAGGTGATTGAAGCCGTATCCGGAGTGTTCGGTTCCGAGAACGTCGGTGTTCGACTGAGCCCCCTCAACAGCTTTCAGAGCATGAAGGACAGTGATCCGGTCGGTCTGGTTACCTGGCTCGCCAAGCGCCTGAATGACTACGGCTTGGCCTTTGTTCATTTGATGCGCAGTGACTTTTTCGGGGAACAGCAAGCGGACGTCATTACTCCGGTCCGCGAACACTTCAAGGGCAAGTTGATCCTCAACATGGGCTACACCGGTGAAGAAGCAGAACAGGCCATCGAATCCGGACTGGCCGACGCTGTCGCCTTTGGCGTGCCCTTCATTGCCAACCCGGACCTCCCGGAGCGCCTGAAGCTTGGCGCCGAGCTCAATGAAGCAGATCCGGCGACTTTTTACTCCCAGGGTGCGGAAGGGTATATTGACTACCCTTACCTTGAAGAATTAGCTGAAGCATAACGTCGAGAGGGGGCTCTTAGCCCCCTTTTTCGTTGCGCAGAACACATGACCTTTGATGGTTGCCGCCGGCGCTTACCTGGCCAGCCGGCACTAACACAGTTTTGATCTATACCTGCACCGAACGACTCAGAAACTAGGTATTGGAGCTGCCAGCCAAGCTGAACCGTGAACACGGTTTAACCGTTGTTATGTCGCTAAACGACTTAAATCAGGCCGCGCAATTTGCAGACCATATCGCGATCATGGCCAAGAGCGAATGGCCGGCCATTCTGCTCAGGTTATGCCGCTGCACTCAAAGTCCCGGAAACCGCCATAACATAAATCAAGTTTGACATACTTAAGAGATAGCTTGCTCACCATCAAAGGTATAAAATTTCGCCCGTTCGGGCTGTCGCAGGCCACCTTTCGACAACTAGTATCAGGCGCCCTAGCCTTATGACCGTTTTAGATATCACACTCATCACGCTTGCCATACTCGCGCTGCTTGGCGTTATCTTTGAAGAAATCATCCACATTAACAAGGCAAAAACGACCCTGTTTTTTGGAACCTTGAGCTGGATGCTGCTGTTTTTGTTCAGTGGCAGCACAGACGAAACCGCCGTTGTAAGTGCGGGTTTGTCGGAAAGTATTGCCGAGATTGCCGGGCTATGGCTGTTTCTGGTTGCGGCTATGACGTTTGTTGCTTACCTGAACAAAAAAGGCATGATCGAAAACATGATCTATTTGATCATGCCCCGGCACGTTACCGAACGCCGTTTGCTGTTTTTGACCGGCCTGTTCTGCTTTCTGTTTTCCTCTTTGGCAGACAATATTACTGCCACCCTGGTCTCGTGCTCGCTGATTCTTTCATTAAACCTAGAGCTTAAGAAGCGCCTGCAATTCGTTGTTTTAGTTGTTTTTTCGGTTAACTCAGGCGGGGTTTCGCTAATCACCGGCGATGTCACCACGTTAATGATATTCCTGGCCGAGAAAGTTGAGATTCTGACACTGCTTACACTGGCGATTCCAGCCTCTATCACGGTGTTCATACTGGCTGTGCTGCTGTCCCGCGGTCTGGATGGCACGGTAGAGTTGAAAGGAAGCACCACTGACGTTCGAACCGTAGACGCGGTGATTGCCGGGCTTTTCTTGGTCACCATTATCGGGACAATCACCGTAAATGCGCTGTTCAGCGTACCTCCGGTACTCACCTTTTTGTTCGGTCTTTCGATCATGTTCCTGGTATCCCGCTTCATGAGCGACGACAACGATCTGGACCCGATCCTTGAATACATTCGAGTCATCGAATTCGAAACCTTACTGTTCTTCCTCGGCATCTTGTTGCTGGTGGGTATGCTCAAGGAAATACACGCTCTGGATTCTTTGGTTGCCATATACGATGTGCTGCCGCCGATATACGCCAACTACCTGATGGGTATTTTCTCTGCGGTGATCGATAACGTACCGTTAACCGCTGCCTTGCTGAAAGCCGGCATCGATATGAGCCCGGCCGAGTGGATGGGGCTAACGTACGCGGTTGGTGTCGGTGGTTCACTGCTGGTGATTGGTTCTGCCGCCGGCATTGTCGCCATGAGCAAAATCGACGGTTTGACCTTTGGTTCGTACATGCGTTTTGTCGTACACCTGTTGCTGGCGTATTCGATGGGGTATGCGGGGGTACTGATTCTGGGGCGTTTTGTCTTGGCGTAACAAAAAATGCCCGTAGGCCGAGGCCATACGGGCATTCAGGTTTAGGCGAGCTAGGTCAGAAGTTAAACTGAACCCCCAAGCCAATGCCGTCTACCGTTACGTCGTCGTCATCGTAGTAGCGCATGTATTCGAGGTTGCCTGATACGTTTTGGGCCATGGCGAAGTTAATGCCGGCGCCGTAAGAGAAATCCGAACCATCGTCGGATTCGGTGCCCGCCTCAAGCTCTGCTCGGGTAAAACCAATCACCGCGTACGGCGTAACCGGGCTTTCGTTTACCATATTAAAGGTTGCGTAACCCCCGAAGAAATTATCAATCTCCACATCTACGCCATAAATGTCATCATCGGTAGCGCCAAAGCCAGCCCTTGCCTCCAGCCCGATATACTCGTTGGCCATTACGCCAACCTTGCCAGAAATCGTTCCGACGTCTGCGTCTTTATTGATATTGTCGAAATCAACGTTCATGAAGGTGTAATTAAGGCCCGCATACAACCCGCCAACTCCAGACTTATACATGTCTGCAGCTGATGCGGTACTAGCCATAGCTAAACCGGCGGTTGCAATCGACGCAATCAGCACGTTTTTTCTAATAGTCATCAGCGTTCTCCTCAGCATAATCAGAGTTGTTGTTGCTTCTTTTAACTTGGACGATCAACTCCGATAAGGCCATAGGGGAAAGCCAAATTTAATGTCTTTTAATTTTCCGTTAATACTCTGCCGAAAGCGCTGTTTCCTTGCGGTTGCACGGCACGGGGGGTATCCTTCCGCATCTCACTGTTAGCTGTTTTGGGCGTCTCTTGAGAAACCTTAGTCCTGTCATTCTAATCGTTAGCATCATGTTTATACTTCTCAGTGTATTCATGACGTTACCGGTTGCTTTGCTGTTTTTTACACCCGAGGGTGCGCCCAATGCCACTGCGTTCGCAGAATCGGCAGTCCTGGTGTTTTTGCTTGGGGTGATCGGTGTGCTCTGTACCCGTCACCGCTCCAGAGACCTGAAGCCTCGTTACATGTTCGTGCTGACCGTCTCCAGCTGGTTTATTATTTCAGCGTTATCCGCAGTGCCTTTTTACTTCAGCGACAACGGGCTTTCCCTCGCCGATGCCTTTTTTGAAGGCACCTCCGGAATTACCACAACGGGTGCAACGGTAATAACCGGGCTCGACGATTTCGATAAAGATTTGCTGCTCTGGCGCTCAATCCTTCAATGGCTGGGCGGCATTGGTATCATCGGCATGTTCGTTGCGGTGTTGCCATTCCTGCGTGTCGGCGGTATGCGCCTATTCGCAACCGAATCCTCCGAGTGGACAGACAAAGCACTTCCGCGCATGAAAACCCTGAGCCGGGGCCTGCTGATTGTCTACGTGGTGTTTACTGCGGTTGCTGTGCTCACCTATTGGGCATCGGGCATGTCGTTGTTTGATGCCTTTAACCACGGTTTAACCAGTATCGCGACCGGCGGGTTTTCAACCTCTGATTTTTCGATGGGCAAGTTCAACGACCTGATTCTGGCGGAAGCCACTTTTTTTATGATCCTTGGCAGTCTGCCGTTCTTCCTGTTTGTTCGGGAAATGCATGGCCAGCACTTTGCCCTGTTCCGGGATCAGCAAGTGCGACTGTTCCTGACCATTTTGCTGACGATTCCTGCGCTATTAACACTCTACCGTTGGTGGGTAGCGGAGGATTATTTTGACCCGCTGCACAACTACATATCCGTGCTGTTTAACGTAACCTCGGTGATCAGTACTTCCGGTTATGCCTCAGAGGATTATTCCGCCTGGGGGCCATTGGCGTTCGTACTGTTTTTCTTCCTGATGTTCGTAGGCGGGTGTTCCGGCTCAACCGCAGGCGGGATGAAAATCTTCCGATTCCAGCTGTCTTTGATGGTTCTTCGGGAACAGCTGCTGAGGCTTTTGCATCCGCGCGCGGTGTTCACCCGAAACTACAACGGCAGATCCGTCAGTGACGAAATCATCTCGTCGATGATCGCCTATACCTTTATGTTCCTGCTCTGCTTGCTGCTAATCACCGTACTGCTGGCATCATTGCAATTGGATTTCATTACCTCGCTGTCTGGCGCTTTGACCTCGCTGACCAACGTTGGCCCAGGCCTGGGCGACATCATCGGCCCTGCAGGAACGTTCGCGCCGCTACCAGACGCGGCAAAATGGATTCTGGCCGTAGGCATGCTGATGGGGCGGTTGGAAATTCTAAGTGTCGTGATTGTGTTATCACCTGGGTTCTGGCGCGGCTGATCGTACCGCGCCAGATACTTGCTCAATCAGATTCTGTTTCCATGCTTTCTGTATGCCGGCGCGCAGCCAAAGCGTTCATCACCGGATTGGCATACATATCCAGCAAATACTTCCGGCCGGCTTCATCGCACTCTTCCATGCGCTTATTTATTTCTGCTTTCGCTGCTTCTCGTTCTTCGTTCGAGTAGGTGCCTGCAGCAATGGTATCGATGCCCACGGTGTTTGCTGTTTCGGGCATTTCAACCTGCAGGTTCCGCATTTCATACGCTGCAAGGTTGGATGCATGCAGGTGGTAGTTGGCGTGCATCACATGATCAATATGCGTTGCCAATTCTTTCGGTGTGTCCGGCGCTTGTGATATCGGTGCCCCGAAGTGCACGTGAACATGCCCTTTCGGCCCCGTCAGCCCTTTCATGATTTGCGCGGAATCTTCGCCTTCTGCTTTCTGATACTCACCGGTACGCTCACGAATTTCCAGCTCCCGGGCCTTGTCTACGTCACAGGGGTCGTATTCATAGGAGATAGACACAGGCACAATATGCAATCGGCTAAGCGCCTCACCAAAACCCAGCCCTGACTTTTTCTTGCTCATGTAGAACATTTTGATAATAGCCGGGTCGGTCGCGTCGATTCCGTTTTTCGCACGGCCCTCGCGCTGGGCAATCCACACGCTGTGATTGGTATCAATACTGTGGTTAATAAACCCGGAAAGGGTCAGGTAAGCATCACGCATCTCACGTGGGCTGGTGATGTTACGGCGCACCAGAAAGCTTTTGTTAAGCTTCATCATTTCGGCAAACACCCGGTTAGACAGCAGGTTGTCGCCGATAGCGATTCGGGTTGTCTGAAACCCGTTCTGGAACAGCAGGTAGTTAACGATCATCGGATCGCAAACGATGTCCCGATGGTTCGAGATAAACAGATGAGCATGGGTCTTGCTCAGGTTTTCAAGCCCGCTATGGGTCACCTTAGATGTGGTATTGCCCACCAGATCACCCACGTACCCCGATAAACTCATTTGCAGGTCGTCGATCGTATTGATGCCGCCAAAGTGACTCATTAACCAACGGCGTATAAAGAACCGCAATGGCGCGGGTGCCCAGGCAGCCAACCGTGGTGACCTGAAGCGGCCGATCATATTCAGGAATTCAGAATCATTAACCAGACGCTGAATAGTGGGAGCCGTTTCTTCGTCTGAATAGGGGCGAATTGAGTCAAATTCCTGCATGCGGGCCCTGTTGTTGTTCGCGAATGTTAATCGAAAGTTTTAACGGTGCGATATTGTAGCCGGTCTATCACCGGTTTTCCTCCACCTAAACGCCTTGGGCCTCTATATCTGGTATGATTCCCAGCCTGAAATTTACCCTGCCCAAAAGGCCAGCGCCCATCATGTACCACGATCATGACTTCGAGCAATTAGCCAAAGAGCGCCCATCGGTTTCCGAGAAAAGTCCGGAACAGGTGCTTCATGAGGTTTTTGGCTATGAAAGTTTTCGCCCGTTACAAGGCGACATCGTTCGAGAGGTCATTAATGGTGGCGATGCACTGGTACTGATGCCCACCGGCGGTGGTAAATCGCTGTGCTACCAAGTGCCGGCGTTAGTCCGAACCGGCACAGCTATCGTGATTTCACCATTGATTGCGTTGATGCAAGATCAGGTAAACGCGTTGCGTGAACTGGGCGTGAAAGCCGCGTTCCTGAATTCATCGATGGATTTTGAACAAGCCCGCGCCACCGAATACGCACTGATGACCGGCGAGCTGGATCTTCTTTACTGCGCGCCCGAGCGCCTGATTCAACCTCGCATTATTGAGCTGCTACACAACGCGTCGCTGTCGATGTTCGCTATTGACGAGGCGCACTGCGTGTCGCAATGGGGGCATGATTTCCGGTCCGATTATCTGCAGCTCAGCATGCTGGCCGAAGAATTCCCCGGTGTGCCCCGCATTGCCCTCACAGCCACAGCAGATGAGCGCACTCGCAAAGAAATCGCAGAGCGCCTCTCGCTCACCAACGCGCGGCACTTCGTCAGCGGTTTCGATCGCCCGAACATTCAATACCGTATCACACCAAAAACGAATGCAAACAAGCAGTTGCTCGACTTTATTAAAGCTGAGCATCAGGATTATTGTGGCATCGTGTATTGCCTGTCACGAAATAAGGTAGATGCCACCGCGAAATTGTTGGCCGATAAAGGCTATACCGCACTGCCCTATCATGCTGGCTTGTCCAGCGAAGAGCGGTCGCGGAATCAGGAGCGTTTTCTGCGGGAAGACGGTGTGATTGTCGTTGCGACCATTGCCTTCGGCATGGGGATCGACAAACCCGATGTGCGATTCGTTGCCCACCTTGATTTGCCGAAAAGTCTGGAAGCCTACTATCAGGAAACCGGCCGTGCCGGTCGGGACGGGAAGCCTTCAACCGCATGGATGGTTTACGGTTTGCAAGATGTGATCAAACTGCGCCAGATGTTGGAAACCTCCCAAGGCAACGATCAGTTCAAACGGGTTGAACGTCAAAAACTGGATGCCATGCTGGGGCTCTGCGAAGTTACCCAGTGTCGTCGGCAGGTACTCCTTCGCTACTTTGGCGACACCTTGGAGGAACCTTGCGGCAACTGTGACACCTGCCTCACTCCACCGGAAACCTGGGACGGCACGGTTGCCGTTCAGAAAGCGCTGTCGTGCGTATTCCGGACCGGCCAGCGCTACGGCGTGACCTACCTGATTGATGTGCTGCGAGGTTCGAGCAACGAACGCATCCTTCAGGCCGGTCACCAAGACATATCAACCTTCGGTATTGGCACCGAGCTGTCTGCCAGCGAATGGAAATCGGTATTCCGGCAACTGGTGGCAAACGGCTACCTGCGAGCAGATCCAGACGGGTACGGTGCCCTTCAATTAACCGAGATGTGTCGTCCGTTATTAAAAGGCGAACAAAAGATCGAGCTACGAAAAGATCCGGTCGTAAAGAAATCGTCCGGCAGTGGTTCCGGCAAGCGCAGCGGTGCCAACGTCAAAGAACAAATCACCGACCAGGCTGGGTGGGATGCTCTGCGAGCTTGTCGAAAAGAGCTGGCGGACAAGCAAGGTGTGCCGCCCTATGTGATCTTCCACGACACCACCTTGTTCGACATGCTGGAACGTCGACCAAACTCGCTGGACGAATTGGCTGAAGTCAGCGGCGTGGGCGCAGCGAAGCTGGAAAAATACGGCGATATTTTCCTGCAAGCGCTGCGCGAGATTGCTCAGTCCTGAGGCTTGAAACCCTTCTTGCGCACCCGGTACTGGGCGTAAGAAGTGGCCACGTGATTACCGTCTTTGTCTTTTAGCACGCCTTCGAGCGTAAACTTACCTCGCCCTGTTGCGTCGGCTTCCGCCAATACGGCGGCAACGGTTTCTTCAGGAAGGGTAAATTCCACCTCTACATCTGAGTCCGCAGGCTGCAAGAATTCCAGAGTCATGCTTTTCAGAATCGGGGTGTAGGCAGGGCCAAGATCAAACAGCGCCAAAATGCCGCCCGGAATTTCAGCCACCAGAAAATACGCACCCGCGTACAGGCTGCCGAAGTGATTTTTATTGCCCTTGAGTTTTATCTTCGCACGAACATAACCCGGGCGAACTTCCTGCACCGAGAAGCCGTTACGGGTGGTAAACGGAATTGCCATGCCCACAATGCGATTGATTGCGGTATAGCTGCCGGTCTTCTTGATCCACTCCAACGGCTGCAACAACGTTGCGTTTGCATCGGTGTGTCCAACCCACTGCCCCGCAGTGCCAATAAGCTTATCAATGACCGCCATAGTGTGGCTCCTGTAATTGTTGAGGCAGGAATGATTGCAATACTGTTGCTTTGGTTCAAGAAACTTCGTGAGTTATCACGTACATTTCGTGCAAATGAATCATTTTACGGTAATCTGTAAACCAACACTCTGAACGAGTGACAGTGTTCCCCGCTAAAAGAAGGACTTTGAGCTTGGCACCACTCAATAGGAACCAACGAGTTAAGGCGCGAGGTTTACTGGGTTTGCTCTGCGCTGTGGTGTGTCTACCGCTTGCCGCAGAGGCACCGGTTACAGAGGGCTCCAAAGATTACACTCTTTGGTATCGCAATTACGATAACCCGGCCATATACACCCTTGTTGAGCTGGCCTTCAAGAAAACACCGGAATACGGAGGCTTTCGCCTCATTCGGAGTGAGGAATTAAGCCAAGGGCGCGCCCTTAGAGAACTCGCTAGCAACAACTCTACTCTTGTCGATATCGCGAACGTGGCCACATCACCGGATCGCGAGAGCGCACTAACGCCCATTCCAATTCCTGTGGACGGCGGGCTTCTAGGTTTTCGGGTCTGCTTGGTATTGCCGGAAAACCTTAGAAAGTTCCACGGCATTACCGGCATAGAAGACCTCTATTCACGCAATATCCGCATTGGCCAAGGGGCACACTGGCCAGACACGCCTATTCTGGAAAGCAACGGTGTTAGCGTAATCACCCACACGCGTTACGAAATCCTGTTCGGCATGCTGAAAAATCGGCGATTCGAATGCTTTGCCCGAGGTATCAGTGAGGTGATGTTCGAAATGGAACGTGAAGACGCGAAAGGACTGGTGATTGAGCCTACTCTCCTACTGGCTTATCCGATGCCTTCTTATTTGTTCGTGGCGCCGGCCGATCATGAAACCGCTCAGCGAATACAGCTGGGGCTGGAACGTGCGATCCGTGACGGTAGTTTTGCGATTTACCTGAAACAGTCTTTCGGCGAGAGTGTCGCCAGCCTAAACCTGAACCGCCGGACAGTGATCGCGCTGAAAAACCCGAACCTGACGGACGATTCTGAGTATGTCGCAAGGCGAATACTGGACAACCTCAAGCGCCGGATTGATTACCTGACCGACGATCAATAGAGACAACGCAGCCATCCTTGGCCTGATGAGAAATCAGCTGATTTACTCGACCTTAAACCGGCTCACTCTATCGTTAAGCGTGTGGCCGATGGTTTCAATCTGACTGCTGTACACATCATTTTCGCTTGTGGCCTCTGCCGCAGCCTGGCCTTGCTCGGCAATGCGTGTAATAGACGCATTCAGTTCTTCGGTAACAGACGTCTGCTCTTCGGAAGCCGTGGCAATCTGAGAGGTCATCTGGCTAATCGACGTAATGGCTTCAGCAATTCGATTCAACGAGTCCATCGCATCCTGCGCTTTTTCCATGCTTACATTCGACACGGCTGTGGAAGCTTTCATCACATCAACCGCATCGTTTGCACCCTTTTGCAGGCGCTCGATCATATTGTTGATCTCTTCGGTGGATGCGCGAGTGCGCTGCGCCAGGTTTCTTACTTCGTCTGCCACTACCGCAAAGCCACGCCCGGCTTCGCCCGCACGGGCCGCTTCAATTGCAGCGTTCAGCGCCAAAAGGTTGGTTTGCTCCGCAATGCCCTGAATCACTTCAAGAACGGTAGTAATGGAGGAAACGTCCTGACCAAGCTTATCAATCACTTCGGCCGCTGCCGTAATCTCATGAGACAGCTTTTGCACCGCATCGCGAGAGGCGGCAACGGTTTCCCGGGAGTCCAGGCTTTCATGGTCGGCCTGCTCGGCAGCTTCTGCGGTCTGTTGTGCGCTTTGCGCAATTTCGTTCGCAGCGGCTGACATCTCATTGATGGCGGTAGCGACCATAGTGATCTCGCCTTGCTGCCCTTCCACACTTTCGCGACTGTTGCTGGAGGTCTGACGGAGTGAGGTCACGTTCCGGGACAAGTCCTCGCTGCCCTCTTTGACTTCACTCACTACTTGCTGAATGTTCGAAACAAACTTGTTGAAGCTGCTCGCGAGAGTTCCAAATTCGTCGCTGGCACTGTCATCAAGGCGTTGAGTGAGGTCTGCATCACCGGATGCAATGTCAGACATGGCACCGTTCAAGCGACGCACCGGAGCCATCAATGCTCGAATGCCAAAGTGCAGAATGATCAGGGCAAGGATCAAGCCGACGAAGGCGATGACCAGGCTGGCCATTCGTGCATCGACAACAGGCTGGGTGATTTGATCCCAGTTGACCACGGAGCCAATGTACCAATCCACACTTCGGGCATCCGAAATTGGGAAAAACGCGACACTCCATTCTGTGCCATCACGCTCAAATTTTGCCGGAGTACCGTCTTTTTCTGGCTTATACCCCAAGAAATCCCGGGCGCTTTTACCAATTAAAGACTGGTCCGGGTGAAACAAAATGGTGCCATTATCATCTATCAACATGGCATAACCGGCATCACCGAGGGTGATCGAGGCCAATAGCTTCTGGATGACATTCAAGCTTATGTCCATGCCAGCAACGCCTTCAAAGTTACCGGTAGAAACCGGGGCGATGGCAGAAATCAAAGTTTCACCCGATTGCGCGTCCTGATAGGTGCCGGTAAAAGACACTTTCCCTTCCACTCGGGCCTGCTCGTACCAAGGGCGTTCCCGGGGATCAAAGCTGGCACTCAGCGCTTGTTCGGAAGCCCTGGACCGCATGATCATTCGTCCATCGGTGGTGCCAACGTAGACATCTTTCGCGTTACCACCTTCCGTCATCGTGTTTAGCAATAGGCGCGCCTGCTCATCCGTTTCGATGCTGGAAAGAGCTTTCGCGGTCGCGCTGGTCATATCCAAACGGGTGTTCAGCCAACCGGCAATGCTTGCTGTGCTCTGCTCAATGGCCCCATCTAACATGGCAAACACATAAGTGTCTGTGGTTTTCTGGATCTGTCGATCAGAACTAAACGTGAAAACAGCCATGATGACGGCGATCAGAACGCCGACAGCCACCAGCAGTTTCTGCCCGAATGAGAGTTGCACGATGAAAGTTCCTCCAAGGAATTAGCGGTGCGCGATTTTAATCCAGTTGTCTGTAAGGCACAGTTACCAAGTGTATCGGCGCCCCCCCACGGTTCTTTAGGTGAGCGTGTAGGTGCCTGCATACTCTGCTAATATTCGACGCATCATCGTCTTTTGCCGATGCTGAACCCCAACGGAGAGAGCTTGCATGGCCCACGAAGATCTGCACCTGAATCTGCGAAACCTCACCCTCGACGACTACAGCGAACTACAGGCGTTGATGGACGATGTGTATGACGACATCGGGGGCGCCTGGCCTAAAGACACGATTAAAACACTGGTGGAACAGTTTCCGGACGGGCAGGTTTGTATAGAAGAAAGCGGCAAACTGGTGGCGGTTGCCCTGACCGTATGCGTGAAATACGAAAGGTTCAGCAACCCCCACGCCTACGACGACCTGATTCTTCGTAACGAAAAGATTTGGCACAACCCAAACGGCGATTCGTTGTACGGCCTGGACGTTTTCATACATCCCGAGTACCGAGGTTATCGTTTGGGCCGCCGCCTGTATGAAGCACGCAAAGAACTCTGCCGCTCCATGAACCTGAGGGCGATTCTCGCCGGTGGCCGCATCCCCAACTACTTCAAATATGCCGATCAATACACGCCGGAAGAATACATTCAGCGAGTAGACCGGAAGGAAATCTACGATCCGATCCTAAGCTTCCAGCTGTCCAATGATTTTCAGGTCACCCGGTTAATGCACAAGTATCTGCCTGAGGACGAGAAATCACTGGGCTACGCCACGTTGCTGGAATGGCGGAACATCCTATACCTGCCACCCACGTCGGTTCTGGACGTCAAGAAAACCCAGGTTCGTATGGGGGCGGTTCAGTGGCAAATGCGAGAGTTCACGTCGGTAGATGAAGTGCTTAAACAAGTGGAGTACTTTGTTGATGCCCTGTCTGATTACAAAAGCGACTTCGCTTTGTTTCCCGAGTTTTTCAATGCGCCATTGATGGGCCTGACCGACCAAATGGACCAAACCCGGGCCATTCGCTTTCTGGCAGGATTCACCGAGCAATTTCGTAATGAAATGTCAGACATGGCAGTCAGCTACAACATCAACATCATCACCGGCTCTATGCCCCTGATAGAAGACGACCGCGTTTACAACGTTTCGTACCTGTGCCACCGCGATGGCCGCGTTGACGAACAACGCAAGATTCACATCACCCCGCACGAGCGGCGCGACTGGGTGATCGAAGGTGGCCATGAATTTAACGTATTTGAGACGGATGCCGGCCGGGTCGCTATCCTTATTTGTTATGATATTGAATTCCCCGAGTTGGGCCGCATTGCCGCTGCCAAAGAGGTCGATATCATTTGCGTCCCTTTCTGGACCGATACCAAAAACGGCTATCTCCGGGTTCGGCATTGTGCTCAGGCTCGCGCCATTGAAAACGAATGCTATGTTGTGATCACGGGCAGTGTTGGTAACCTGCCGAAGGTCGAGAACCTGGACGTACAATATGCCCAGTCATCTGTATTTTCTCCGTCAGACTTTGCTTTCCCGCATGATGCGGTGATGGCCGAGACAACACCTAATACAGAAATGATCATGTTTTCAGATATGGATCTGGACAAACTCAAGTTGGTGCGCAATGAAGGCTCAGTAACCAACCTGCTGGATCGTCGAGTCGATCTATATCAAATCAAAACGCGCGAACCATCGGTATCATAACGACCGTGAAAAATGGGTGTAATTGCCAAATGCACACAGTCCGTCTATGGTTCAAATTACGCCCGTTTCAAGTTTTCGCCATTAGGAACAGAGAACAGGTTTCATGAATAAAGCTTTACCGGATCTTGTTGCCCATTTTCGTTACCGACATAGCTTCTTCCGCCGCGAAGACGTGCATGCTCGTTTGTACGAATTAGACAGCTTCGGATGCGTCATGAAAACTGATAAGCCTTTCGAACCAGGCGATACGGTTACGCTTGATCTTGTGCTGAAAATGCCTCTCGATGACATTCGGGCTCTGGGAATTTCCGGCCTGGTCACAGAGAAGAGAAAACACTGTAGCAACTTCTTTTACTCGATTGATTTCATTCATCCTGATTCGAATGAAAACTCTCCGCTAAGTGAGAAACTACGCCGTATTAGAGAACTGCTGTACAAAAAACAGTCTCTCAGATCACGCAGGGCTGGTGGCCCTACAACATGGTCACGGCAAACAGCCTGATTGTTTTCTAAAGACGCCTATCCAGCAAGGAGATAGCCTGATGGCAAAGAAATCCAAGCCAAGCATTGACGCAATCGTTAAATCAGTGAACAAAGAGTTCGATAAAGCATCCAATCAAATTGAAAGTTTAATCAACGATGCGCTCAAGCAGTTGGACCAACTGCAAACCCAGGTGCAGGAGCCGGTTCGTAAACTTCTTAAAGAAGTTGAAGAGCTGAAAGAGCGTGAGATCGGGCGATTTAACGACGAGCTTGAGCGACGCATGAACGATTTCCACGAGCTACAAACCAGCTTGCTGGATAAATTGGGGCTTGCGTCAAAAGAAGTTGAAACAGACGTTAAGAAAGCCGCCAAGACCACCGCAAAGAAGGCAAAAAACGCCGCAAAGCCTGCAAAACCCGTTGCGAAGAAGCCGGTGGCAAAGAAAGCCCCGGTTAAGAAACCCGCGGCCACCAAGAAGCCAGCAGCCAAAAAAGCAGCCAAGCCGGTTGATACATCCGATTTAACGCTCGTCAAAGGTATTGGCCCGGCCACCGCCAAAAAGATGAAGGATGCCGGCATCACTTCGATTGAACAGATCGCCAACCCCAGCGATGCCGACAAGAAAAAACTGGAAGGTTTTAAAAGCGTAAAAGGCTTTGACAATCTTTCCAACGAAGCGAAAAAAGTTCTTTAATTTACCGCTCCACCGACAAGCGCCAGGGCTTTCTCCAAGCTCTGGCGTTCTTGATCTGGCTCGAAGGTTTTGGCAAGCGCTACCACCCTCGTCTTAAGCTCAGCCAGAAAAGCCCCGTCCGTTTCGGTGCGGGTCATCAGCTCCGCTAAAGCTTTATCGTCTTTTACGGGGAAGTACCCCGGGTAATCTTCGCCAAGCAAACCTCTGTTGCCCGGTATGTCTGACGCCAGTATCGGCAATTCAGCGCGGCAGGCTTCAGAAATGACATTTGCACCACCCTCCATAACCGAGCTGATCACCATTACACTGCTAACCGCGATCAAAGTTGATAATTCGGGACGGTTCAGCTCCCCTAACCAATGAAACCGCGGATTGCTTCGGCTTTCCTGCAGGGCCAGCTCCCGCCATTCCTCGCTGTGAGGCTTGCCCGCGCAAGACACGATGATGTTCGATTCGTCCGGAAGGTGGCGGGTGGCGATGGCCGCCCTCAAAGAGTCCTTCTCATCACGCAGATGCCCCAGCACACAGACATGGAACTGCCCGGGCTCCAGGCGGGAGCCGCCAAGTACATCCGGTTTATCAGCGGATTGGCGCAAGGTCAGCAGCTTATCCGCGTAACGTTCGGGAATATCCTGAGCCACAAGATCATGCAAGCCGATTAGAAGATCTGAAACATCCATCGACTCGTAAGTGACTTCAGGGTATTCATGCTGGTGGTAATAGATGTCTGTGCCGGTAAGCACCACAATTAATAGTGATTCGGGCCAAGCTGCTTTGAACGCTTTGATGGCGCTTGCGCTACGCCATGCATGAAGAGCAATGAGCAGATCACATTGCGCACCCTGATATTCCGTTTCGACCCTAACCTGATGCCCAGATTGCTGAAGCAAACGTTGCCATCGAAGTGCTGTTGCGCGGTTGCCAGCTTTGGAATCCGGCCCTGCCGGGGTAATAATGATGATGTACATAATCGCCACGTTCAGAGGTTTCAAGGATTCTGCATCGGTAGATGCGTTAGGTAAAGTATTGACTTGGAAAGCGGTTCATCAATAACGTATTTCAAGGTATCCTGAAGCGGATATTGGCACCCGCCTTTCCCTCGCTGACCTGAAATAACAAAGGAATGAATACCATGGCGATGAAACAATTGCGCAAGTGGTTAGCCACTGGCTTTATCTCAATGTCTGTGTTTTCAGCAGCTCAAGCAGAAACGTTTATTTTCACCGCAATTCCGGACGAAGACGAAACCAAACTGGTGGAGCGTTTCCAAGGCGTGGCGGATTATCTGGAAGAACAACTGGATGTAGACGTTCGCTATATTCCGGTGAAATCCTATGCGGCGGCCGTGTCAGCATTTCGAAATAATCAGGTGCAGCTCGCCTGGTTTGGCGGCCTGTCTGGTGTTCAGGCTCGCCGGTTGGTTGATGGCTCCGAAGCTATCGCCCAAGGCGTAGAAGACGAAGCGTTCGAGACGTATTTTATCGCCAATACCGAAACCGGTATCGAGCCTTCCGATTCTTTGGAAAGCCTTGAAGATAAGCTTCGTGGCAAAACCTTTACCTTTGGTTCCAAAGGCTCGACTTCCGGTCGGCTGATGCCAGAATTCTACATTCGCGATACGTTCGGCGAAGCGCCGGATTCCGTTTTTTCCCGCGTTGGCTTTAGCGGCAACCACACCCGTACGCTTCGCCTGGTTGAAGCTGGCACCTACGAGGTTGGCGCGCTGAACTTCCAGGTTTGGGAAAAAGAGTTAGCCGAGGGCAACATCGATACTGACGCTGTTCAGGTTATCTGGAAAACACCTGCCTACCCGGACTACCAGTGGACCATCCGTGGTGATGTTAACGAAACCTTCGGAGAAGGCTTCAAAGACCGCGTCACCGAAGCCCTACTGGAATTGGATGACCCGGCCCTGCTGGAAAGCTTTCCCCGGTCCGGGTTTATTCCCGCCTCTAACGACGATTACGAACCAATTCGTAAAACCGCCGTTAACATTGGAATTCTGGATTAATGTCAGAGTTTGATTTTCATGGCCTGACAGCCAGTTTTGAAGGACAGCGGGTTATCGGCCCGCTGTCTTTTCACGTCAATGAAGGTGAGCACATTGCGTTGGTCGGCAAAAGTGGTGCGGGCAAATCAACGCTGATTAAAGTAATTTACGAACGCCTGCAGCAAGAAGCGTCACTAATCCCGCAAGGTTTAGGGCTGGTTAATGCCCTGCCCGTGTTTCACAACGTGTTTATCGGCCAGCTTGACCAACACCCAACCTGGTATAACACGCTGACATTGCTTCGCCCGTTTTCGAAGGACAAAAAGGCCGTCAAAGCCTTGCTGGACGAGCTTTCGATCTCAGAAAAGCTTTGGATACCGGCTGCAGCACTGTCTGGCGGTCAGCGCCAACGTGTGGCGATTGCCCGTGCACTTTACCGCCAAGCGCCCATACTGTTAGCTGACGAACCCATTTCAGCCTTGGATGGCCCTATGGCGCACACAGCCCTAACATTACTGACAGGCCGCTTTAATACCAGTATTGTTGCGCTCCACGATGTGGAGATGGCGCTGGCCTACTGCGACCGGATTATCGGCATTCAAGATGGCCAGATTGCGTTGGATGAACCAGCAGCCAATCTGGTAGCGTCTGACATTGCTTCGATTTACTGACCGGTCGTTCTGAATCCATGTTCGCCTACCCTACCGTCCGCACCAGCTTTATCTTCCTGGCCATAGCGCTAGCAGGATTGTTGGTGGCCGATATTGCCATTACCACAGCAAACCCTTGGCAAGATCTAGGTAGATTGTTCTGGGGTGTTGTAACCCCCAACTTTTTCAGCACAGAAGGCCTTTTAACAGCGCTTTTACGCACGGTAGCATTTGCGTTTGTGGGTGTCGCGCTTGGCAGCGTGTGCGGTTTCGCGCTCTCGCTGGTGTATCGCTTTTTACCTGTACGCATGTTCTGCGCGTTCATTCGTTCTATTCATGAGCTGTTCTGGGCACTGATCTTTTTGCAGTTTTTCGGCTTTCACCCACTCACCGGCGTATTGGCGATTGCTATTCCGTACGCGGGCATTTTTGCCAAAGTGTATTCGGAAATCTTCGAAGAATCCGACCCCGAACCGAGCCGACTTCTGCCGCCTGGCACGCGGTCTATTCCTGCTTTTCTTTACACCAAAATTCCAGATTGTTGGGTACAGCTGAGAACCTACACTGCGTATCGCCTTGAATGCGGCATGCGTTCTTCCGCCATTCTCGGGTTTGTTGGACTGCCCACACTGGGCTTCTACCTGGAGTCGTCCTTCTCGCAAGGCCTGTATTCCGACGCTGGCGCCATGCTGGTACTGTTTTACATTTTGATCGCCACCATGCCCCTGTGGGTGCGCCCCAAGCTGCTTCCGGCATATGTACTGGCGGCACCGTTCTTCCTTGGCGATGGCATGCCCATCATTTGGGGCAACGTAAAACGGTTCTTTACCGAAGACATTGTTCCGGCCCCCATTCGCAACGGTGAAGGCTTAGTCGGACTTTCCGAATGGATGGGCGATGTCTGGATAAACGAGGCTCTGCCCGGAATCTGGAACACCGTAGTCCTCACCCAGATCGCTCTGGTGGCTACTGGCATATTGTCGCTATTAGCCTTCCCTCTGATATCCAGGCATTTCGGGGGCCCGGTTCGACGCACCTCTGGCCATATCTTGTTAGTAATCGCCCGTTCGACCCCCGAATACATTCTTGCGTATATCCTGCTTCAGCTTTGGGGGCCCTCCATGCTTCCCGCAGTGGTTGCATTGGCGCTCCATAACGGCGGCATTATTGGCCATCTGATTGGTCGGCAGACCAACACCATTCAGCTTCGCCCCGATGCACCAACCGGCCTGTCTCGCTATAGCTGGGAACTGGTACCCCGCGTGTACCGCTCCTTTTTGGCGTTCCTGTTCTACCGATGGGAAATCATCATGCGGGAAACGGCCATTTTGGGTATTTTGGGTATCTACACACTGGGCTTTTATGTAGACAGCGCCATTCAGAATATCCGTTTCGACCGGGCCATGGTACTGATCCTCATAACAGCGCTTCTTAACATTGGCGTAGACGCACTTGGCCGCTACATTCGCCGCAAGCTCGCCCTGAAAACCATGCCCACCTGCTGAACGACCTCGTCATTGGGACGAAGATCACAGATCAACAAGACTACGGACAATCTGCAGCGAACTGTGGCCTGGGTTGCACCTGGCACCCGTTACGCAATGTTACAATCGCAAGCGTTAAACGGTGCATCCATCTTGTGATCAGGAAACTAAGGCAATGGTTTACGGAGTCGTAGCAATAACTCAGATTGGGCTTCTGTTGTTGGTGGGTTTGCTGGGCGTGCGCGTGTACTCTTTGAGCCGGCAGGAGCTTGCTCAAGCTCACGGCGCCATTACACCAAGTAAACTCGATGTCCACGCCCCCGCGAACAAGCGCCGTGAAACGCCAGCAAAAGATACGACTCCCATGGCTCTGGACCGCGCGGAACTGTGCTCGAAGCTTCATATCCTGGCGGGTTTGCAGGAGCGGGATTGCCAACTGAAGGGTTTAAACTTAACCGAAGCACCCCAAGCCGTTCAAACCTATGCAACTGCCTGGCTTTACGGAGCAAGCTGCTCTCTATGCCCGAAGGTTGTGCGACATTCAGAGGGGTTAGCCGGCCTTGTTGCGGGTATCGCCAGCCGTAAAATCGGTATTCGCCAATCGGATGCCATTCAAACCCTGTCTACGCTAACGAGCAGCAGCATACTTTTAGCGTGTTACCGGGCTGGGCTTGAAGGCGCAGAATTCTGGGAACACAATCACCATGTACCCGCGGCGTCTAGTTTGTATGACGCAGTTACCAGCAATGCGTTTATCTAGATTTCTCCAGCTCCCAATCTGTGCCTAGTGAGACAACCTCGGTAACCTGGCTGGAGCCCGCCAATACGCCAGTCAGCGATGGCTTGCTGTAACCGCCCTCTTCCGTGTGGTCCATGGAATCGACATCCACCGCCCGAACGATCCAGCACTGACCGTTAGCGATTACCCGCGAGCGATGGCTCAAGCCGAACACGAAGCGGCAGTAATCGAGCTTGAGTTGCAGCAGGTCTTGCTCGGTTTTTCGAATTTTCCGTAGCAGTACCTTCTGTACACTTTCTCCGTAATCCATCACTCATTCTCCGGAAGTAAAAGCATCGGAAATTTAACTACGTTTTCGCTTGAAAGAATAGGATCGGCGACACACTTCCCAACTTTTCCTGCCCGCTTTGCAAATCAATCTGCCACACCATCTCTGAGCCGGTGGCACATAACGGGGCTTCGAATTCAGCAACAAACCGGGAGTCTGATTGCTGTTTCAGGGGCACTGGGTATTCGCCCATGTACATGGAACGCCCCCGTAACACGGCCAGAAAGCGTTCAGGCGCACCGGGGGCTTCCACGGCCAGAGAATAAAGATGCTGCGCCGGGCTACCCTGCCGGGACTCCAGACTCACCTGCCATTGCCCCTCGGGGGTGCTCCAGACACAGGGGCCAGCCAGCAGATCGCATTCAGCGCGGGCGACTTCGTCTTCCGGGTTACCCTCAGGCTGCAGGGCCCAAAACGCCATTCCAATCACCGCGATCAGACAACCGAACACACTTACAGCACGTAACATCATCAGCCCCAGTTTGTATGCAAGCTCACATTATGGGGATATGTGCGCACAAGGCAAAGGTTTCTAAACTGCCGCCACCATGAGAAAATGTGCGGCTTTCTGGTTTGAGTCACCCACATAAACAGGACACTAGCCGTGCAGCCGGATATCTCCATAAAGAACCTGAACAAGATTTATGAAGGTGGTTTTCAGGCGCTCAACGATATCAATCTGGACATCTACCCGGGCGAAATCTTTGCCCTGCTCGGCCCTAACGGTGCCGGTAAAACAACGCTCATTTCCATCATTTGTGGCATCGTAAACAAAACCAACGGTCACGCGACCGCTGCCGGCCACGACATCGTCAAAGAGTATCGGAAAGCCCGGGAGGCCATCGGCTTGGTGCCCCAGGAACTGAACACCGATTCGTTCGAAACGGTCTGGCACGCGGTGTCATTCAGCCGAGGCCTGTTCGGTAAACCTCCGAAGCCGAGCCACATTGAAAAAGTTCTGAAAGACCTGTCCTTGTGGGACAAACGCGATAGCCGAATTATGGCTCTCTCGGGCGGCATGAAACGCCGGGTTATGATCGCCAAGGCGTTGTCCCACGAGCCGCGCATTCTGTTTCTGGACGAACCCACAGCAGGCGTAGACGTAGAGTTGCGCCGCGATATGTGGGAAATGGTTCGTAAACTTCGGGAAAACGGCACCACCGTTATCCTGACGACCCACTACATCGAGGAAGCCGAAGAAATGGCCGACCGGATCGGGGTGATTCGTCAGGGCAAGATCATTCTGGTGGAAGATAAAGATCGATTGATGTCGAAACTCGGCAAGAAGGAACTGCGTTTACACCTTCAGAACAAGCTTGACGCCGTGCCCGGCGAGCTGACACTGGAACCGGTAGAGCTGTCCGACGATGGCTACCAGCTGATTTACACGTTCGACTCTCAGAAGCAACAAGCAGGTGTGGCCAGATTGCTACGTACTCTGGGTGATTTGGGTATTGAGTACCGTGATCTTCAGACACGGGAAAGCTCTCTGGAAGAGATATTTGTTGGCCTAGTGAACGAATAAAACCGCGCCCGCACGGAGATAGAAATGAATTTGTACGGTGTTAAAGCAATTTATAAGTTTGAAATGGCGCGCATGCGGCGCACGCTGATGCAAAGCGTGTTGTCGCCAGTGATTTCGACCTGCCTGTACTTTGTGGTGTTTGGTTCGGCGATTGGTTCCCGCATGGGAGATATCGACAGCATCAGCTATGGCGCGTACATCATTCCCGGGTTGGTGATGCTGTCACTGCTTATGCAGAGTATCTCGAACGCCTCTTTTGGCATCTACATGCCGAAGTTTTCCGGCACGATTTACGAAGTGCTGTCTGCGCCTGTGTCCTATTTCGAAATCGTATTGGGTTATGTAGGAGCAGCCGCCACCAAATCGGTCTTGCTCGGGCTGATCATCCTCGCAACCGCACGTTTGTTTGTTGATTATTCCGTGCTTCACCCATTCTGGATGGTGGCATTCCTGACGCTCACGGCGGTCACCTTCAGCTTATTCGGATTTATCATCGGCATCTGGGCAGACGGTTTCGAAAAGCTGCAAATCGTACCCATGATGATTGTGACCCCGCTTGTATTTCTGGGCGGCACTTTCTACTCCATCGATATGCTGCCTGAAATCTGGCAAACCATCAGCCTGTTCAACCCGGTGGTTTACCTGATCAGCGGCTTCCGCTGGGCTTTTTACGGCGTTTCAGACGTTCATATTGGTGTGAGCGTGGGCATGACTCTGATGTTTCTGGCGATCTGCCTGACCACCATTTGGTGGATTTTCAAAACCGGCTATCGTTTGCGTTCATGAAGGCTCTCACCACTCTAATCCCCGCCTGTGCACTGGCTTTGACGGGCTGCGGTGCTGCCGAGGCCGGTAAGAACAACACCCCCGTTTCACTGCCTCAGGTACAGGCCTGTTTCGTGAGCAGTGGTGAGGGGCATTCCGTTACCGTCGAAGTTGCCAGCGAAGCGGAAGATCGCAAGAAAGGGCTGATGGGCCGGCGTAATCTGGCAGAAAACGCCGGTATGGTGTTCGAATACCAGGAGCAGCGCCCTGCCCGGTACGGGTTTTGGATGTACAAAACCCTGATACCACTCGACATCGCCTTTCTCGATGATAGCGGCGTGATTGTCAGCATCCGGCACATGCTGCCGTGCACTTCGTCACGCACGTCAGACTGCCCCATCTACCCGGCCGGCAAACCCTTTTGGAACGCCGTGGAAATGAACGCAGGGTATTTCGAAGCGCGTAGCATTGAGGAAGGCGACCGCCTGATCTGGCGGTCAGAAGCTGCCTGCCCGCCCTGATTACTTGTGGCGCCATTCGGGTTGGCGCTTATCGAGAAACGCAGAAATACCTTCTTTGGCATCGTGTGAAACCACGTTGCTGGCCATTACTTCTGCGGTGTAGTCGTAGGCTTCGCCGAGCGGCATTTCAAGTTGGCGATAGAAGGCTGTCTTGCCCACGTTCAGGGTGTGAGCGGATTTCCCGGCAATGGTTGCAGCCATGGAATACACCGTTTCGTCCAGCAGATCCTGTTCCACAACCCGGTTCACCAATCCTATACGTTCCGCCCGTTCCGCGTCGATCATATCGCCGGTCAATAGCATCTCCATAGCATGCTTGCGTGACACGTTGCGTGATAACGCAACCATCGGGGTCGAGCAAAACAACCCGATATTAACCCCCGGCGTCGCGAACCGCGCACCCTTTTCGGCCACGGCCAAATCACAACTTGCCACTAACTGGCAGCCAGCTGCGGTGGCCACACCCGCTACCCGCGCGATCACCGGTTGCGGCAGGTGAACGATTTGCTGCATGACCTCACTGCATTTTTCAAACAGTTTTTTCTGAAACGCATAGCTGTCAAACTGGCCACGGATTTCTTTCAGATCGTGACCCGCACAGAACACACGCCCGGCCGCCGATAACACGACAACCCTTGACGACTCGTTCGTGGCCACGTCCGAAAGGGCATCGCCCAAGGCGTACAGCATGTCCAGAGAAAGGCTGTTTCGCCGTTCCGGTTGATTCAATGTAAGAGTGGTTATGCCCTTATCATTGGTTACTTGTGTCAGCAAATTAGTCATGAATCACCTTTCGTTTCACATCGCCTCTACCGACTTAAGCAACCGATTTAACCGCTGAAGTGGTAAGGCTTCACTTGATCGCTTGATGAAGCATAGCTGGCGTTCGCTCAGCTTCCACCACACCTGTACGAACCAGAAAATCCCCAAAATATTCATTCTCGAGCCTGCCCTCCCGATAATCACGCAAGAGCGGGCGTAATTCAGCCAGTATCGTGTCTACGTCGATGTTTTCACGATACAAACGGTTCATCCGCTGGCCCGAGAAATCGGCGCCCAAATACAGGTTGTACTTACCCAGAGCTTTGCCCGTGAGCCCAATCTCGCCAAGGTACGGCCTGGCGCATCCGTTCGGGCAGCCGGTAATGCGAATATTGATGGCATCCGGCTCCAGCCCTTCCTCACTCATCAATTGCTCAATCTGCCCGACAAATCCCGGCAAGAAGCGTTCGGATTCTGCCATTGCCAGCCCACACGTAGGGAACGCGACACAGGCCATCGAATGCTGTCGCAACGGCGTGCTTCGATTACCCGCATCCAGCCCGTATTCTTCAACAATCGCGTCAATCTTTCCTCGATTTTCAGCGGTTACGCCCGCGATCACCAAGTTCTGATTGCAGGTGATGCGAAAGTCTCCTTCATGAACCTCGGCGATTTCACGAAGCGCGGTACGTATCTGGCCGCCCTCTTCCGTATCCGCCACGCGGCCGGTTGGAATCAGCAATGTGAGATGGTGAAAGCCACCCTCGCCTTCCACCCATCCAAACCGATCCCCATTACTCGTTAGGCTGAAGCTCCTTGGGCGCTCGAACGGGGCACCGTGATACTCGGCAAAACGCTCCTGAAACCAGTCCATTCCATGGTCGTCGATGGTGTATTTGAATCGAGCATGCGCTCGATCTGTACGGCAGCCATGATCCCGCTGGATCGCGCAGATGGCTTCACAGGCATCAACTATTTTATCTTTCGGCACATACCCGGCCATCGTCGCCAAACGTGGGTAGGTAGCCGGGTCGCCATAGGTCAGGCCCATACCGCCGCCGACAACCACGTTAAAGCCAAGGATACGCCCTTCGTCGATGATGGCTATTAGCCCAATGTCGTTGGCAAATACGTCGCAATCGTTCTCCGGTGGGATCGCCAATGCAATTTTGAACTTACGCGGCAGGTATTTGTGGCCATAGAACGGTTCTTCCTCCTGCCCCAACTCCGCAACACGCTCTTCTCCCAGCCATACTTCGCCATAAGCTCCTGAACGCCACCGAAGACGGTCGCTGATCGCTAGGGACAACTCATGAATTTCCTGGTGTAAGTGGGAAAGCTGTGGGTTAACGTTGCTGATAACATTTCTGTTTACATCACCACATGCGCCCCGGGTGTCTAGACCAAGCTCATTCACCATTCGCATGAAGGTCTGCATTTTCTCTTTGAAGATGCCGTGGAACTGGAACGTCTGCCGGGTGGTTAGCCTCAGCGTGGAGTTGGCACATTCATCAGCGATGTTATCCAGGCCCAACCATTGATCGCTCGACAACACCCCACCGGGTAGCCGCAACCGCACCATAAACTGGTACAACGGCTCCAGTTTTTGTCGGCGACGTTCATCCCGAAGATCCCGGTCGTCCTGCTGATAGCTGCCGTGGAACTTCGTTAACTTGGTGTCGTCCTCGGGCAATGCGCCTGTTGCTCTATCACCCAAGCCTTGCAGTATGGTTCCGCGCAAATAATCGCTTTCACGCTTGATCACTTCCGCTTCTGGTAGTTTCTCAGTCATCAGTACACATCCCGTTGGTAACGTTTGTCCCGGTTCATCTGGCGTAGAAAATCTTCCGCTTGTTCTGCAGTCATGTTGCCGTGTTCGCTGACAATACCGAGCAATGCCTGGTGCACATCGGGCGCCATCTTGTCGGCATCACCGCATACGTACAGGGCCGCACCACGGTTGAGCCACGCCCATACCTCGGCCCCTTGCTCGGCCAGGCAATGCTGCACGTATCGTTTCTCTTGCTCATCGCGCGAGAACGCAACGTCCAGCCTGGTAAGCAAACCCGACTCCCGCCACTTCAACCATTCGGCTTGATATAAGAAGTCTGAACGGAAGTTTCGATCACCAAAAACCAGCCAGTTATCGCCATTCGCATCGCGCTCCTCCCTTTCCTGCATAAAGGCACGGAATGGAGCGATACCCGTGCCCGGGCCAATCATGATCACCGGCGTTTCATCGTTGTCAGGCAGTGCAAAGTTTTTGTTGGAATCGATGTAAACCGGTACCTGCGCACCTTCTTTCAACCGATCGGCGAGCCAGGTGGATGCCACGCCAACCCGATCCCGGCCATGGCTGTTATAACGAACGGCGGCCACGGTGATGTGTACCTCGTCTTCTTCAGCAGCCTGGCTTGAACTGATGGAATATAAGCGGGGAGGCAGCTTACGCAGCGACTCCACCAATTGCTGTGGGGTAAGCCCTTTAGCCGGCCATTGCCGAATCAAATCAAGCAAGTCGCGCCCTTCCGACCAATTGCGAAGCTCGGCGGAATCGCTAACCAGTGCGCGCAACTCATCGTTTTCAGCCAGTTCGGCCCATTGCTTGAGTAACGGTGGTGTTAGCAAGGTGATCTCTCGGTGATGGGTCAGCGCATCGCCAATGCTGTGCTGGTCGCCCGCAAGGTCTATCAAATCCTTCGCATCGAAGCCCAAAACATCAATGACTTCAGACACCAACTCCGGCGGATTTTCAGGGCATACCGCAAGCGCATCGCCGGGTTTGTATCGAAGCCCGGAATCCTCCAATGAGAATTCGATATGGCGCACTTCTTTGCTCGAATCACGGCCACTTAATAGTTGATTGGTGAGTACGGTGGCTTCGAAGGGGTTTTTCCGGCTGTAGACACTTTCCCCAGCGCTTGCAGCCGGAGACGTCACACCGCTAACAGTCGGCGCAGAACTACCGGACTGCTCCGAAATTGTGCTCAAAAGTTTGCTGATCCACGCCTCGGCAAGCTCTTCGTAATCAACATCACAATCCACCCGTTCCGTAAGAGCCGTTCCTCCCAGCTCCGAAAAACGTTGGTCAAATTGTTTACCCGTTTCGCAGAAAAACTCGTAACTGGAATCGCCCAGCGACAACACGCTGTACTTAAGAGCGTCCAGCTTGGGAGCCTTTTTACCCATCATGTACTCATGAAAATCCAGCGTGTTATCGGGCGGCTCACCCTCTCCGTGCGTGGAGGTGACTAACGCTAACCATTGCTCCTGCTTTATCTGTTTTGGTTTGTAGTCCGCAAGATCAACAACCTTGGCCACAATCCCTTGGTCATTTGCCTGCGCCGCAAGTTGCTCGGCAATGGCTTCTGCATTACCCGTTTGGGAGCCAAACAAAACGGTCAACGCGGGTTTCGCGACAGCTTGGTCAGGCGATTTCGTAATCGGCGCTTGTTGCTGCGGATTGGCGCAGTAAGCGGAAAGGTACCCTGCCAGCCAATAGATCTGATCGGTTCGCAGCTCTGCCAATAGGTGGCTAAGCCGCTCTTGCTGCTCCCCGGAGAAAGGGGACGTACTGAAATCTGTTGTCATATGCCACCGCCAGTACATGCCATGAAAATTACCCCGAATCCAAACTCGGGGGATGAATGTGTCTGCGGCACTGTAGGAAGAAAAGGCAACCCCTTTAAATTAGATTATTTTGGAGTAACCTATCGAGCTAGTAGATATAATGCTTAGTCCATTGTTTTTCATTGGGTTTATGGATGTTCGGAAACGACGCGTGGCAATTGATCTCGATCATCTGCGATTTTTTTCACGCTCCTAACAGAATACTTAACAACTTTCTCGGGGATTTCCGATACTCTCCATAAAGCAGTGTTCAAGCAATAACAGGCTTGAGTGCACCTACCAACACATTCACGTGGATCAGCTGTTTAAGGGAGCAGTGTGTTTTTACTGAAACGCAAAGGTAACCATCGCCTCCAACTGACACGCACCGTGTCAGAACCGGGCCGCTATCAGGTCGATCTCTATCTGTTCACCCCTCACGAAGACAGCCTGACCGCCTGGACCCTTTCCGAACAGCAGTTCTTGTTTACATCAATTGAGCATCGGTTCAGTTTGCTCGGCCTTCCCGAGCAGGATCGGATCGGCAAATCCAACCAAGCCTTCGCCCTGCTCTCGCCTCATTACGAGATCACCTTTGGCTCCTGGTTGTTTCAATACCGCGCTTCCATGGAGCGATTACGACAACAAATCGACAGCTCCGGCCTCAGTGTTGACCTCATAAAACGGGCGCTTCGTCTGAGTCGCAATTTTGCCCAGCGCCTGCGTAATTCATCGCCGGCTAAAAGCAGCCAGCAGCGGTACTACCGGCTGGCGGATATTTACTATTCGTGGCATACCGAGCAATTTCTGTTGGAATGTTTGGCGATGGAAGGCTTTGATGAGCTTGGGGAAGAGATTCGTGAATCGGTGATTGAATTTTTGGAACGGGAATACCAACACCGGCAAGAACACGAATACAAAAGCAGCTTCAAAGGCAATGCGACACGGGTTTGGAACCGAATGGGCCTTTACCACCGCCTGCTGGAGTACCCCGTGCTGCTTCGGCCTAAAGTCATCGAACTCGGCGATGGCACCCGCAAGATGGTTAAAGCCGTTTCGACCACGCTAATCATGGCGGTGTTCACCTACATCTTATTCAATACCCGAACCATCAGCGAGCAACTTTCTCTCAGCCTGTTGTTTGGCATCGCCCTGATCTACGCCGTTCGGGACTTGCTGCGTGACGACATGATCACCGCCATCACTCGCTGGCTGCGTAAAGGCAAACCTCGTTGGAAAATTCGCTTGCTGACGCCTTACACCAACAAACCTTTCGCGGGAAAACGCGTGTGGCTGGACTATCGAAAACGTGCAGACCTGCCCAAACAGGTAAAAGAAAGTTCCGGAAAATGGGTAACAAACGAAGCACAACAAATCGTGTGCTACCGCTCCGTAACTTACTTCGACCATTCGGCACTTGAGAAAAGCCATCTTCAGGAGCGTCTAAGTCTGGATTGCGAAGCCTTGTGCGAAATGATTCAGCCTACGACCAACAAGCTGTACGCCTGGAGTGACAAAGACGACTTCAGCTCGGAAATCAAAGCACACCCCATTGAAAAGCAACACGATTACGATCTGCTTCTGGTGTACTCCCAGACCGGACAAGAACACCAGTCCGCCCAACGCTGGAGTCTTCGGTTAAGTAGCAATGGCATTGTCGAGTGTGAACAGAAAAAGGCGAATTGGCCCAAGCCAGAGGGCGAGGAAAAGGAACTCGAAAAAAAGAAAAAAGCCAAAGAGAAAAACAAAGAAAAGGCCGAAAGCAGCAATTGAGGTAGGCACAATTATCGGCTGCACATAGTGTAGCCCAAGTGTACAATACAGCCTTCTAGGGGCGCTGGAAGCTGCTGCCGAACTGGTGAGGATCCAAAGACCTACAGCAATGTCCGGCTGGGACTTTAAATCATACCTGTCTACACTAGCCTTATGAAAACTCTCAAATATCCCTCTGTTCTCATAAGTGGGCTACTTGCTCCCACTATCACACCCACAGTTTACGCTCAGGCGCCTGCCGATATAGTGGTTACCTCACCGATATTGGAGCGTTCCCTGCGCGAAACCCCAGCTGCCTTATCGGTCGTTCGACAGCCCCCCATTCGGGAAGGTCAGCCGCGATTAAAGCTGAATGAAAGCCTTACCCAAGTCCCCGGGCTTTATATACAAAACCAAGAGAACTTTGCTCAAGGTGAACGCATCGCGATACGCGGGTTTGGGGCCCGAGCACCGTTTGGAGTTCGCGGCATTACCATTATGGTTGACGGCATTCCATACACCCTCCCCGACGGACAGGCACAACTAGACGCAATCGACCTTGATACCGCTGAGCGTATCGAAGTAATCAGAGGACCTGCGTCGGTTTTGTATGGTAATGCGGCGGGAGGCGTAATCAGTGTAACAACAGCCGATGGCCGTTCTCAGCCAGACCAAACATCGATTCGTATGACGGGGGGCAGCAATGACTTCGGCAAACTTTCAGTAACCAATAGCGGCCAGGATGGTGCTTGGTCACACAGCATAAGCGCCTCCGCACTTAACTATGAAGGTTATCGTGATCAGGCGAAAGTTGAAAAATACTTGCTCAATACTAAGCTGCGCCGTGAACTAGGCGATGATCGCTCTTTGACCGCTATCATCAACCTGCTACAGAACCCACGCTCGGAAGATCCGGGGGCATTGACCGCAGAGCAAGTGAGAGAAGACAAGTCCCAGGCTGGCAAATTCACCGAGAAGTTCGATACCGGGCAAACTGTCGATCAGCAAGTACTTGGTTTGCAATATCAGGACCTATCCGCGGGGCCCGGCGAACTGCACGTCAATACTTTTTACATACGTCGGAATTTCGAGCAGCAGCTGCCCTACCCTGGTGATAGTCGAATAGATTACGACCGTGACTATTTTGGGGCCAGAGCTGATTACCGGCAGTCCCTTGAATTAAGTGGATTACCTTTTCGCTACGTAGCCGGGGTAGAGGCACGGGAACAACGGGATGACCGCATTCGCAGAGAAATGAGTTTCAGCGGTAATCTACAAGACCTGACTGCAGACGAATTGCAAACAGCAACGGCGTTAGGCGTGTTTGCACAAGGCGACCTAAATGTTACAGATCAATTGCTGCTCTCCGTGGGAGGCCGGTTCGACCGAATTCGAATGAAGGTGGATGACGATTTTGCATCGGACGGCGACCAAAGCGGGAAGCGGACGTTTCGTGAATGGAGCGGCTCGGCAGGACTGAGCTATCACTACCTAAATACTCACCAGACCTACGCAAATATCAGCACCGCGTTTGAAACACCGACGTTCTCGGAGTTTGCCAATCCATCAGGGGTGGGCGGATTGAACCCCGAGACCGAACCTCAAAAATCTCTGAATCATGAACTGGGTTTACGTGGTGCGTTCGATAACGGCATTGATTACGACCTTTCGCTTTTCTGGGTAGACGTTCGAGACGAACTAATTCCTTATGAGTTGGCGGGACCGGATGACCGGACCTTCTATCGCAACGCCGGAGATACAACGCGAAAAGGCATGGAGACTTCCATTGGCTGGCTATTAACTCCGAGCTTGCGCCTAGACAGCGCTCTGACGTTGGCGAGCTACAAGTTTGACGACTACCGCTCCGGGGGCAAAGTGTATGACGGTAACCGATTACCTGGTCTGCCCGAGGAGACCTGGAACAATCGCCTACAATGGCAGGGGCTGGGGGGTGTTTTTGCGGCACTGGAAGCGCTCTATGTCGGCGATATGGTTGCCGATGACAGGAATGATGTAAAAGTCAACGATTACTGGTTGCTGAACGTGCGAGGCGGAACCAACTTGTACGCCGGTCAGAATCTTCTACTGAAGGGTTTTGCGGGCATACGCAACCTGACGGACCGAAATCATTTCGCCAATGTGCGTATAAACGCCAGCAATGGCCGTTACTTTGAGCCCGAATCCGGGCGCACTTGGTACGCCGGGCTCGAGTTTACTTTCTAAAGCTTTAGCCCTGCCCTCGGGCAGGGCTTGTTGGCTCAAATCAAGGTAACTTATAGGCAATCACATAATCACCGAAGGTGGTTCCAACCGAACCATGACCACCGGCGACGAGAACCACCATCTGTTCCCCTTTACTGTTTAGATAAGTCATGGGCGTTGCTTGTCCGCCTGCGGGCAAGCGCGCTTCCCAGAGCTGTTTACCGGTTGTCAGGTCATAGGCCCTCAGATAATCATCCACCGACGCAGCCATAAAGGCCACACCACCAGCGGTGATAATGGGCCCACCAATGCCCGGCACACCCATTTCGATAGGCAGTGGCAGTGGGGTCATATCGTAAATCGTGCCATTTTTACGCTTCCAAACCACCTCGCCAGTACGCAAATCCGCACCTGCCACATAGCCCCAAGGTGGCTGCTGACAAGGGATACCCATGGGAGACAGGAATGGTTTCATCTCTACAGCGTAAGGCGCCCCGGCGTTTTCGTTCACACCCTGTTCACCCTGATTGGTCTCGCCAAGATCAGTTCCATCTTTGGGCACTAGCTTAGAGGTAAACGCCAAGTACAACGGCATACCGAACATCACCTGCCGCTCAGGGTCTACGGCAATACTGCCCCAGTTAAAGACCCCAAAGTTACCCGGATAGACGATAGTGCCCTGCTCTGAGGGCGGCGTGTACTGGCCTTCATAGCGCAGAGATCGGAATTTGATACGGCAGATCATCTGGTCTACCGCACTTGCACCCCACATATCCGCTTCGGTTAACTCGGGCGGCCGGAAGCTAAGGCCGGATATCGGCTGAGTTTCGGCAGCATAATCACCTTCAATGGTACTCTGCGGCGCTTTCAGTTCAGAAATCGGAATGATGGGCTCTCCAGTTTCCCGATTAAGAACATAAACGTCGCCTTGTTTGGTTGGAACAACCAGCGCAGGCTCTTTGCCATTTTCGGTGTCTAAATCCAAAAGGCTGGGCTGGGCTGGGGTATCCATGTCCCACAAATCGTGGTGAACAAATTGCTGCACCCAAGCAACCTCCCCGGTTTCTATGCTCAGAGCCACCACCGACGAGGCATACTTCTCGTCATTTTCAGTCCGATACATGCCCAGCTGGTCAGGCACCCGATTTCCCATCGGGAAGTAGATAAGGCCGAGTTCCTCATCTGCACTTGCAACCGCCCAGCTGTTTGGCGTGCTTGTGCTGTAGGTTTCGTCCTCAGCGATCGGCGCCGTTTTTTCAGGGTTCCCGGGATCCCAGTTCCACTCCAGCTCGCCGGTTTTCGCGTCATACGCTCGAATCACGCCGGAGGGCGAGTTAATATCGTAGTTATCGTTTACCGCACCGGCTACAACCACCAAGCCATTAGCAACCACGGGCGGCGACGTTGAATAATAAAAACCAGCCTGTTTGAACGGCATGTTATGCATCAAATCGAGAGAGCCGTCTTCGGCAAATCCACTGCAACGCGCGCCTGTTTCCGGATCGACCGCCAAGAGCCGTGCATCGGATGTCGGCATAAAAATCTGGGCATCACATTGAACGCTGGCCAGATCCTCTGCAGGCTCTTTAATCAACTGAACGTCTATCCCGTTGGGATCACCCTCCGACGGCGGCAGATAGGACACGCCCCGGCAGGTCTGGTGCTGCCGCTGGCTTTCCATGGGCACTTTCGCATCATAAACCCACTGCTTCTCGCCTGTATCTGCATCCAACGCCACCAACCAATTATGCGGTGTACACAGGAATAGACTGTTACCCACCTTTATCGGTGTAGCTTCGTAGGTGATCTCACCAATGTCTTCTGGCATTTGCAGATCACCCGTCTGATACTGCCATGCCTTTTCGAGCTTGCCGACGTTCTCGACGGTAATCTGATCCAGTGGTGAGTACCGCTGCCCCAAGTTGCTTCTTCCGTAGGCATGCCAGCTTTCATCTGAAATGTCGCCCATTTCGGGATCAGCAGAGACGACCTCCTCATTGAGCTGCCCATGAATCTGATGCCGATCAAAGGCAAGACTTGAAACCGTGATGAGACCAGCGACCACCCATACCGGAGCCAAAACCATGACGCCGCCTCGCTGAGCTTTTGGCCCAGGAAACAGGAGCGGGATCGCAAGCAGCAGGAACACCCCTAGCCGTGAAGCCAAAGGCCACCAATCATGGCCGGACTCCCACAGCGCCCAGATTGCGGTACCCGCCAGAAACGCAGCGTATACCCAACGAGCAACGGGTCGGCGCCCTTTAGATGCCAACCCAGCAACGATGAGTGCTATACCGGCGATGGCGTAATAAAGGCTGCCTCCCAGAGAAACCAGCCACACGCCACCGGCCAGAAGCACTATGCCTAGTAGTAACAAAACAATAGTGAATATAATCATTCGACAAGCTCCATAATTAGCTAGCTTTTCATGTTACGCAGGCAATTTCCCTTCGAAAAGGGTAGTTCTAGAATAAGTGGGCGCAACCCCGATGTGGCGACGCGTAGCGCTAGTGCTAACAGTCAAGCTTTATGGCTTTTTTCCAACTTGGCTTTTGCCGCCATATATTCAGGCGTGCGCCCAGCGTCTTCGTATATGGGCTCACCCTCTTCAACTCGAATCACCTTATCGCCAGGCACATAGGGCATTTGCTCTTCTATCTCCAGCAAAGCAGTGTTGATGAGATTGGCTAACAAATCACTGGCAGGCAGGTCGTAAGTCTCGGCAAGCGCTTCTATCTTGATCAGGTCCGCCTTGTTGAGAACAACCTCTGTACTTACTTGCTCTTTCACATGGGTTGAACGTTGCTCCCAATCATCGAGCATTTTCTTGGTTAAGTTGCTGGTCATCTTGGACTCCAATTTCTTTTAGGGAACCGGGATAAACCGTGTTTACTCAAGCGTAAAAACAGCCGCTATAAATAGCGTAGCACTGATTGGATGGAGTGGGTGGCGACGACCATAATTACCAATTTAGCAGCAGTTAGACCACCCGCGATCCGTATAATTCATCTAAGCTGTCATAGTTACCAAAGACAACTTTCCAGCGGGCTCGCGTTTAGTTCAACACAAGCGTCTCTGGATGACTAAAGGATAGTTGAATGAGTGACGAGAAAGCCAAACGAGAATCCCGCGAACAGACACCCTCGCCGAGCGAAAAATCACTGACTTCGAAAGAGCGTGACACCGTCGCAGAAAATAGCAGCCTATCGTCGCTCACTGTCTATTCCATCATCCTTCGCGAGGGCGAAGAAGAGCTGGAACGTCCGAAAATCTCGCTCTGGTGGTCCGGCGTGGCGGCGGGGCTTGGAATTTCCACCTCAGTACTCGCCGAAAGCATTATCCACGCCAATCTAGGCCCAGATCACCCCTACCTGACATTGATTGCAAGCTTGGGCTACTCGTTCGGGTTTGTCCTGGTGATCCTGTCTCGGCTCCAACTGTTCACCGAGAACACCATCACCGTCGTGCTGCCAGTCTTGGCCCAGCCGACGCGCAACGGGTTTTACTGCAGTGCGCGCCTCTGGGGAATAGTGCTTGCAGCCAATTTGTGTGGCACGTTTATTACCGCTGCCATATTCGTCCACGGGGGTATCCTTCCCGCGGACACCCTAACGGCGATCCTTGAGATTTCGCGCCACCTAGCAACACTGACCCCGGCCGAAACCCTATTACGCGGGATTCCATCGGGCTTTTTCATTGCGGCAATTGTTTGGATGCTGCCGTCGGCGAAGAGATCCGAGGTGCTGGTTATTGTCATGTTTACCTGGCTGATAGCGGCGGGTGATTTTACCCATGTCATCGCCGGGGCCAACGAAATTTTTGCTCTGGTGGTGAATGGAGAAATGACTATCTTTACCGCCCTGCTCTACCACATATCGCCAGTGCTGATCGGAAACATTATCGGCGGTACAGGTTTATTCGCGATGCTTGCCTATGGCCAGGTTCAGGAAGAAATGTGATGCAGTGAGCTTAAGGCATAGGTTATATGCACAATTCACGCAGACTCTCGATAGCTCTGATGCCCGCGTGTACTGCTGCGACTTAATTGCCAATGGTCACTCCCGCATCCAGAACCCAGCAGCGATCATTATGCGTATAACCTAGCTGACCATAATAAGAATTAGCGGCTGGTGCGGCGATGAGTATCAATTGGTAATCCCCCCATTTTTAAGGGGGTTCAAAAGTAGACCTCAGGCCATCATGGCCAACTTCTGTTGAGGAGTAATTCCTCCGAGCCCCATATTGG
>NZ_JALKAQ010000015.1 GCF_023016065.1 Marinobacter sp. S0848L
AGTTTGATGCGGGGTGGAGCAGTCTGGTAGCTCGTCGGGCTCATAACCCGAAGGTCGTTGGTTCGAATCCAGCCCCCGCTACCATATAAAAGAAAGGCAGATCAGTAGCTTACTGGTCTGCCTTTTTGCGTTTGGGATGGGGAGAAAATGGCCGCGATCCATTTTCCCGTTCATGGCATTTCCTTTCCTGTTGTCTGAATCGCTCGACGGCTTACCTGCACCTATTTATAATGCGCCGCTCCGCAGGAGAGTGGGCTAGCTAGCCCCGCCGAAGGCGCAACCTCCCATAAACGCTCAGGCACATGTACTGCGGGCATCGTTCAAAGCCGTCTGGAGAGAGGCTGCCAAGGCAGTCCACCGAAGGGGCAAGCAGAACCATGTTCTGTAAACTCTCAGGTATCAGGGACAGGGGGAGAGGCAACATGAATGCAGGAGCCCTGTATGTTGACCTCTATCTACATGATAGCGATTACCGCTGAAGCCATGTCTGGCGCCCTGGCCGCGGGCCGGCGGAATATGGATTTGTTCGGTGTCGCAGTGATCGCGTTTTTTACCGCCCTGGGCGGCGGGACCGTTCGCGACATCCTTCTGGGTAACTTTCCTGTGACCTGGACTCAGCATCCCCGCTATATCTACATGACCATTGCCGGTGGCCTGGTGACGGTTGTGATTGCGCGTTTCATGCGCCACCTCAACCAGCTTTTTCTCGTTCTGGATGCTGTCGGACTGGTGGCCTTTACGGTCATCGGGTGTAATGTCGCGCTGAGTTTGGGGTATGACACCGTTGTTGTTGTGATGGCTGGCATTACCACGGGCATCTTTGGCGGTATTATTCGAGACATTATGTGCAACCGGACTCCGCAGGTGTTGCGTCATGAGCTCTACGCAAGTGTTTCTTTGATTGTCGCTTTGCTCTACTTATTTTTAGTTCAGCAAGGCGTGAGTGAAAACATTACGCTGCTCGCGGCCTTCAGTCTTGGCCTTTTGGTGCGCATGGCGGCCATTCGCTGGAATGTTTCACTGCCAGTGTTCAATTACTCCCAAGACCGCTGGGCGGAATAGCTTTAAATCGCCTCACGCACGACCTTATTGGCCGAAGAGCATCCTGACCTCGTCTTAGCTGCCATATCGAAAAACGTGACATAAGTTCACATTACCCGCGCTCGAGTCATAAAGCTGACACATGTTCACGTCATGCTTTCGGCCAATCGAAATCGTCGCGGGAGTTTTTTGATGAAGCGCAGAGATTTTTTGGTAAAAAGTAGCGCCGCCGGGGTATCGCTGGTGGCGTTATCAGCCTGTAATGGTGCTGGGTCCGGGGGAGAAGAAGTAGTTACTGCCACTTCTGACGGCAATGCCGGAGGTTCGGGTTTAGCCGGAACGTCGGGGCTCGCAAAACCGGCTATGCCGGAATGGGGTGGGCCATCACCTTTTCAGCACAGTGTTGCTAGTGGCGATCCGCTGGCTCGACAGGTGATTTTATGGACCCGGATTACAGCTGAAGGGTTGGACGAAGTGCCTGTTATTGTTCGTGTATCACGAGATCCTGAGTTTAGCGATGTGGTATACGAAGGCGTGGGTTATGCCCGGTCGCAAGCGGATTACACCGTCAAAATCGACGCGATGCTCCCCGAAGCGAATACCACATGGTTCTATCAATTTGAGTCTCTCGGGTACTTCTCGGCAATAGGGCGAACCAAAACAACCGCCCACGGTGATCAGTCGGTGGAGCATTTACGATTGGCGGTCATGGCCTGCGCAAACTATTCCTATGGCTACTTCAACGCCTATCGAAAAGTCGCTTTTCGTCGTGATCTGGATGCGGTGCTGTTTCTGGGGGATTACATCTATGAATATGGCCCGGGTGAGTATGGTGATCCTGAGGTAGAGGCACTTCGACCGCTCGATCCTCCCCATGGAATCGTTACGCTGTCCGACTATCGGCGCCGTTACGCCCTCAACCGTACCGATCAAGATCTTCAGGAATGTCATCGTCAGCACCCTTTTATTTGTGTGTGGGATGACCATGAGTTTGCGGATAACACCTGGTCTGATGGGGCGGCCAACCATAACGAGGGTGAAGGCGATTTCAGTGACCGTAAGCGCGCCGCAGTTCAGGCCTATTACGAATGGATGCCTATAAGGCCTGTCTTGCCGGACCGGCAGGTGCGTATCTACCGGTCGTTCGAGTTTGGTCAGCTTGCTTCGCTGATGATGCTGGATACCCGTCTGATCGGCCGCGATCAACAAACCGATTCCCCGGTCACGGCTCGTGATCGAAACCGCTCTCTGCTAGGGGATGACCAGCAGAATTGGCTGTTCGAACAGTTGGAGCATTCTCAAACCCGTGGTGCCCAGTGGCATTTGCTGGGCCAGCAGGTGATGTTGGCGCCGCTCACTCTGGGCGCCCTGCCAGATACGGCCAACCTAGATTTGGGCGGCGGTGCGCAGGTGAATTACGACCAGTGGGATGGATACGAAACCAGTCGTCGCGCACTGTTGGGGCGTATTGAGGCGATGGGCTTGGATAATGCCGTCGTGTTGACGGGGGATATTCACTCGTCATGGGCGATGGATGTGAGTCTCGACCCCGGTAACTGGTTCGCCTATAACCGCTTCACCGGTGAAGGTTCCATAGCGGTTGAGTTCGTTACCCCGGCTGTTTCATCTCCTGGCGCACCGACCAAAGGAATATCGGATCTGGCCAAAGCATTTCTTATTCCGGCGAACCCACACATCAAATGGCTCGACTTCTACCATCGGGGTTACATGATTTTGGATGTCACTCCAGAGCGCTGCCAAGCTGACTGGTTCCATTTGGAAACGGTGTCTGAGCCCAGCAATCAAGAGCACTTTGCGATGGGTTGGTATACCGCAAGCGGAGATAACCACATTCAGGCGAGTAAAGTTCCCTGTGCACCCAAGCACAATGCCCCGCCATTAGCGCCCGAACACAACGTGCAACAGGAGGCTCTGGCATGAGTAACGATCGTCGCGCATTTTTGCGCCAGTTGTTAATTGGTGGTGCCAGTGTTTCAGCGTTGGCCGCATGTGGAGGGCAGGGCGGTTCCGAGGGTGGGGAGGATTTGCCTGACGATCCGCCAAAGGTAAACCCGGAGCCCGATGAGCCGCCCGTCGAGTCAGGGGGAGTAAAGGGTACTGAGTCGATGAGTTTTATTGCTATCGGCGACATGGGTACGGGTAATATTGGTCAGTACCATGTGGCTGAAGCAATGCGGCAGATTATCGAGGCCCAAGGATGTGATTTTGTTCTCGGTGCGGGAGACAACATCTACGAAGATGGCGTCACCTCCGTTGATGACAACGGTTTTCTGGACAGCTTTGAGTATCCGTATCAGAACTTGGATGTGCCCTTTTATATGTGCCTTGGAAATCATGATTGTGCCAGCACCATATTCGGTGGTGGTTCTGATAACCAGCGTGGCGACTACCAAGTAGATTACCATTACAGCGACAAGAGGTATTCCACAAAGTGGCGGATGCCAGCTCGTTTTTACAAAGAGTCCTTTGGAAAGCTGGCCCAGGAAAAGCCGTTTCTGGACCTGTTCGTGGTGGATTCCAATCCGTTGACCAGCTTTTACATCGATTTTGATGAGCGGTTCAACTGGAAGAATTATGGCTATCCTCAGCAGTTATGGATGAAAGAGGCTGTTAATGAGAGTGAAGCCCATTGGAAGATCGCCATGAGTCATGTGCCCTACCTTTCAAACGGTAAGCATGGCAATGCCGGGAATCTGGATGAAGGGATGCGGGTGATCTTCAGTAACCCGGATGCGGATGGGCAGCGCTATAAGCTGTTCTTGGAAGAGGCGTTCAGCCATAAGATAGATATGCTGGTAACCGGTCACGATCACTCTTTGCAATGGATTAAGCCGGTAGAAAGCATGGGGCCTGCGCATATTATCGTTTCTGGAGCCGGTGGCAAATCGGATAAATTCCAAGATCCAGAGCGCAACCCGACCCATTATCAGGCAGAGAATGAGCTGGGTTTTGTGTGGGTTCACCTGACGGAAGAGCGCATGCTGTTGGAGTTCTATCTCGTCAACGAAGACACTGGCGAATTTCGCTTGGGTTATTCTCGAGAGGAGACTAAGCCTGTGCAGGAGGTTGCGGCACCCACGCCTGCGTGAGGTGCCGTTCGGGGGCCGGGTGTTTGCCCGGCCCATGCCATTTTAAGCAATTTGTTTATAATTTTGTTCACTAAAAAAATTCCATAAGAGTATATTTGAGATAAGGCATTGCTGGTGGTTCGTAAAAGTCTTTTTAGACCTTTGAGTTCCTCAAGTCGGCATACACACCCTGAGACGTTCGCCTCTGCCCTGATTCTGTATATCTAGTTTTTGCATCAGTTTTGCAGTTCTTCATCTCAAGCAACCTTTGCGAACTGATCGCCAACGGCCTCGGGCATCGAGCGATCCAAACGATCAAACGAAGTCAGAACCAGCTTTGGTGCGGATATGAGAATCTGTGTGAGGAAAAACTGGCCGCGCAAGACTTCGTTGAATTGTGTGATCGTTATTCAGGGATTTTCCTGAGCGACGTGCCGCGGCTGTCTGGGGGAGTGTGGCAAGCGGCCATAGCCCGGGGCACCGAAGATGGTGCGACTCAGGTCGTGGCCGGTAAGTCTTCTTTAGAGCGTTCTCTTAGTCTTCGATTACCTCTCGTTCGAACCTGCCCAAAATAACCACCGTGACAAGTGCAAACCCCGTTAGCAAGCCGGCCAGCACCAAGGTGCCAAGCCCGCAGGCTACGCCTAGGGCCCCTGCAATCCAGATGGATGCGCCTGTGGTAATGCCCTGAACTTTGCCGCGGCTTTGTATGATGCAGCCAGCCCCCAAAAAGCCAATGCCGCCCACCACGCCTTCTACGATGCGAGTGGGGTCTATCCGGGCGGAAGGGTCACCTTCCGCCGTTGCCAGCAGAATGTGCATTCCCATCATGATGAAGGCAGAAGCCCCTAAAGACACCAGTATGTGAGATCGCAGCCCTGCGGGCTTGCCTCGTAACTCTCGTTCAAGGCCAAGTACGAAGGCAAGTCCTGCGGCCGAAAGCAGGCGAATGGTCATATCCAGCAGAGAAATTTCGCTCTCGTCCATAGTCGTCTCCGGAAATGAAAAGATGTGTTCATCTTGGAAAGAATAGCAGTTCCGGTTTGAAACGTTTGGGGTGTGCTTTCAAGGCCTTGGAGGGCGTCTAAATGCCGTTCGTTGGCCGAATTGACGTTTTTGCCGGTGGCGGCGTCATTTCTGCCATAGGCGAAAATGTGACGACGTACTCATAATGCAATGCGACGGACTATCACGTTTCTCAGTGGTGCCGGCACAAAACAACAAAAGATAAAAAACACGGAGCCCTTATAATGCGTTTAACTGCCCCGCTAACACTGCTTTTCATGGCACTGATACTCGCCGGCTGCATGGGTGAAAACGACAGTGCGGGTGAAAGTAAAGGCTCCGCAGAGCCCCAGAATTCCACGGTTCAAACCGAGCCCGAGAGTGAACCTTCAGTGACCGTGCCCGTCGAGGATGGCGCCAACCCTGTGGTATTCGTTGGCAGCAACTGGGACGGGGTTATCGATGTCATTGACGGCGAAAGCTACGTAAAGATCGGCCGCATCAACGGCATTCCGGACAAAGACGAGCGGATGCGGGAAATTTGGCTTAATCCGATCAAGCTGGCTGCTTTTCATGGCATCGCACTGTTGATCGGGGAGGGGCATAACCAATACGTCGATGACATGTACAGCACCCGCAACGGGGAGTTGTTGATTGTTTCCCGGCCGAGCTTTGCGGATGTGGTCGCCATTGATATTGCCTCAAACGACATCGTCTGGCGGTTTGAGGTTGACGGTATTCGCTCTGACCACATGGCGTTGTCTCCGGATGGCACAGAGGTGGCGGTCTCTGCTTCAACGGGCAAGGTTGTGCACATTCTCGATGTGTGGACCGGCGAAGAAAAAGCCCGTTTTCCAACCGGTAACTCCCCTCATGAAAACGTGTACTCGAAGGACGGCAAAAAAATTTATCACGCCAGTATCGGGCATGTGTTCACCGCGGCCGACCGTGGGGCACTTAAGAACATAAAAGGCGAGCGCATCTTTAAAGTAGTGGATACGGAGACTTGGGAAGATATTAAAAGCTTCGATATCAGTGAGAAACTGGCGGATGCGGGCTACCCCGACATGAGCCCGGCCATTCGTCCCATGGCGCACACCGAGGATGAAAAGTTCTTCTATTTCCAGCTTTCGTTCTTTCATGGATTTGTCGAATACGATATGGAAAACGACAAAATTACCCGAGTCGCGCACCTTCCCAACCAGGTTCCCAACTTACCGGTCGAGCTTTACGTAAATGACTCCGCACATCACGGCATCTCCATGGGCGGCGGTGACGAAAAACTGTGCGTTGCCGGCACCATGAGTGACTACGTGGCCATCGTTGATCGCGAAACCTTTGAATATGAATTGTTGGAAGGCCTGGGTGAGAAGCCTTACTGGATCACCCGCGACGCGTCGGGCGAGAACTGCTTTGTGTCCTGGAGTGGCACCGATCAGATGTCGGTGATCAACATTGAGCGAGCCGAGGAAGTGGTTCGAGTCGATGTTGGTGACCATCCACAGCGTATCCGTGAAGGCAGTGTGCCCGATGGCTGGACCACACCGTTCTGAACCCCGAAGCACTGGTAACAATTTACAGGAAATTCCATGAACAACTATAACGTCCGTTACGCATCTCGTTACCTGGGGGTGGCCCTTGTCAGTGTGGCTTTAATGGCTTGCGGGGGCGATCAAAGCAGCTCCGAAGACGCCTCTCCAGCGACGACTCCGTCTGAGCCAGAGTCATCGGTTGACGTTGGGCCGAGCGAGGCATTTTTCGCAAAACCTGAACTGGCACAGTGTGTGATCGACAGCCCGTTGCGAGACATCGGCAATGGCATGGATGCGCCTTCGGTGACGAATTCTGAAGCTATGGCCGCGCAGGTTATGGCCCAAGACGCCATCGGGGCGTGCGCCGCCAATCAGGAATTCCGGTTTGGCAGTGGGTTGTCAGACATTACCGGCCCCGTTGCTCTGAAAAGCGGCGCGGGCTGGGAAGATACCGGGCAGGTGATGCATGGTTTGCATCAGCGCCAATATGCCCGGGCGTTCGCCATAGAGTCGCCCTGTAACGGCAAACGAGTGATGTTTGTGTCAGCCGACATCGGCTTAATGTGGGGCTCTATTCGTAATGGCGTACTTGAAGCTTTGGCAGAAGATTCTGAGCTGGCCGCCAAATACACGGCTGAGAACCTCATGCTGTCCGCCACGCATACCCACAACGGCCCCGCCGGGTATGCGCACCACGAAGCCGGTAACGCATTGCACTTAGGGTTCGATTCTCTGGTCTATAAAACCATCGTCAATGGCATTGTGGATGCCATCGATCGAGCGCATCGAAATATCGAAGCCAATGACCAGACAGCACCGATCGAAATGGCCGTAGGCGAGTTGTTGAACACCAACATCAACCGGTCACGCCCGGCCTATGCCATGAACCCCGAGCAGGAGCGGCAGCAATACCTGAATATCCGGGGCGAAGAGGTGGATGTGGACAAAACCATGGTGCAACTGAACCTTCGCCGCAGAAGCGGTAGCCCGGTGGGTGTGATTAACTGGTTTGGTGTGCATCCAACGGTTATGGGGCCAGAAGTGCCTTTCGTGAGCTCCGATGTGAAAGGGTTTGCGTCGCTTGGCTTCGAAGAAATCATGGTCACGAAGTATCGGGCAGAACCGGGCGAAGACAGCTTTGTGGCGGCGTTTGCGCAAGCGGACGAAGGGGATGCGTCCCCGAACATATTTATTAACGAATTTCCGCATCCGGACCCTCGCCGGGGTGGCGGCGAAACCCCCATGGATTCGAACGCCATTTCCGGAACCAAACAACTGGCTCGTGCGCTTGAACTTTGGCAGGAAGGCCGGTCGTTGTCGGGCGGGGTGGATTACCGGTTGATGCATGTTCAGATGAACAAGATTACCGTCACCGATCCGAACGTTCTTTCCCGACTTGAGCATCCGCCGGAACTGGATGAGCCTAAAAAGCAAACCTGTAATGCCGCCCTAGGTGTGTCGTTTCCGGCCGGCGCGGAAGATGGGCCGGGGCCCATTAGTCAGGAAGGCTTAACCTGCAGCGCCTCACCCGAGCTGTTGCGCAGCGCCGCTGAGGACTTTTCCGGGTTAACCGAAATGGCCATGCCACTGAAGCTGGTCAGTGACCTGTTGTTGTGCAACGTGCAGCATTTACCCGTGCTGGGGCTCGGGTGCCATGCTGAAAAACCTATCTTGCTTCCCACCAACCTGGGTGAAATTGCGGGGGGGCTACCGAACAAGGTAGCCGGATTGCTGGGCTTAACCTCTAATTTCGAGCCAGCGGTGCATCCGTTGCAGATATTCCAGCTTGGCAATTTGGCATTGGTCGGTTTGCCATGGGAAGTCACCACCATGTCAGCCCGGCGTATAAGGAATATGGTTCAGGAAGAGTTGGCGCCGGTAGGCGTTGATACCGTGGTGATTGCCGGGCTCGTGAATGGTTACGTGCATTATTTGACCACCCGGGAAGAATACGCCAGCCAACAATACGAGGGCGCTTCAAACACGTTTGGCCCCTGGAGTCTTGCGGCCGTGATGCAGGAACTCTATAAGTTAACGGATTCGATGGTGCGGGGTACGGTTTTACCGGTTGGGCCGGAGTTACCAAAAGTGACGCCCGTGCTCCGCAGGCTTCCCTACATCCCCAGCGATAGCCCCGGTGAACAAGCGTTCGGAACCGTGCTTGCAGATGTGCCGGCGATCGCCGCACCGGGTGATGAGATCTCTGCCCGCTTTCAGGCCAGCCACCCCCGTAACGATTTGATGTTGAACGACAGTTATGCGTATGCAGAACGCCTCAACGAGGATGGCAATTGGGAAGTGGTGGCAACAGACCGTTCGCCAAATCTTTTATACACCTGGCATCCGAAATTCTTGCCTCCGTTTACCATGGAGCTGCCTTATACCGGCGCATCGGAAGCGTCAGTGAACTGGAACTTGCCAAGAAATCTGAAACCCGGCACTTATCGCCTCAGAACGAAAGGTGTCGCAAAGCCGGGCGGTGCCTGGGAGGGTGTGAGTGGCGCCTTTGAAGTGGCTGGAGCAAGCGAAGCGTGTCCGTAGAGCTTGCGTGAACTGGGGGCAGAGTTAGCCGGTAGAGTCGGTGGTCGACAACGCGTTTTGCGATACCGTACAGTTTCGCCCGGCGGCTTTGCCCTGATACAGAACGTTGTCTGCTCTTTTCATTAGCGAATCGTATGAATTATCGGTCGGTAGGAATGTGGCTACCCCCATGGTGGCGGTGGCCCTGAAGCTTACCTCATCGAGTTCAAATTCGGTTTGTTCGATCATTTTACGTATGCGTTCGGCGAGCGTTTCGGCATCTCCCAGATTCGTATTCGGGAGAATAATCGCAAATTCTTCTCCGCCAATGCGGCACCCGACGTCCAGTGGCCGTAGCTCCCGGCGCACCAGTTTTGCCGTGGTGGTGAGCACCAAATCGCCAGCGGCGTGGCCGTATTGATCATTGATGTGTTTGAAGTGATCAAAATCGAACATAATCACGGAGGTGGGCAGCCCCCAGCGAACGTATCCTGAAAGCTGTGCGTTTAGCTGAGTTCTGAAGTGTTTCCGGTTATAAAACCCAGTCATTTCGTCAGTTAGTGATTCTAGCGTCAGTCGCGCTTCTAACTCGCGCTGGTAGGTCACATCTCTAACCAATGCCATGGCTACTTTTACACCGTCTAAAACGATGGTGTTGATCATGATATCAACCGGCACTTCTTGCCCGTTGGAGCGCATGCCGGAAAAACGTTTTTCTTCGACCATAGGGCGCAGCACCGGTTTTTTAAAGTAACCATCGACGTGGTTTCGGTGGGCGTTGCGCAATGGTATGGGGATGATGGTGCTTAAATCTGCACCGTTCAGATCGTGCACAGCATAACCAAACATTTGGCTCGCGAGGCCGTTCACAAGAACGATTTTATGGTTCTTGTCAACAATAACTACCGCATTCGGCAACGACTCGATAAACGGCAACAGGAGATCGGATGTTGTGGTGAGCGGCGCATTATTGTTGGCTGGCATGGGCAGCTGTACCGGGTTGGGGAACCGTAAATATATGTACTCTTGAAGTATATATCGCGAACCTTTGAAATCCTATTCATTTCTATTGAAGCTTTAGATCGGTCTACGGTGAACTCGATATTTTGATGCAGCGCATCGGGACATCCAATGAAGAAAACACCGATAAGGCTCTGGTTTGGCGAACCTTTGGGCGTATAGTATTGCTAGTTTTTAGGAAAGTGAATAGTTTTGCTCGGTTATTAAAACCATAACGTGGTGGCCCTCAACCAATGACCTCTTATTTCATTCAGGCGTTTATCTATCTCTTGGCAGCCGTGATTGCGGTGCCCCTGGCCAAGCGACTCGGGCTGGGTTCTGTGCTGGGTTACCTGGTGGCCGGTGTGGTGATTGGCCCGGTATTTGGGCTTGTTGGGCAGGAAACGACCACTATTCAGCACTTCGCTGAGTTCGGCGTGGTCATGATGCTGTTTCTGATCGGGATGGAGATCGATCCGAAGGCGCTCTGGGCAATGAAAGTGCGATTGCTGGGGCTGGGTGGCTTGCAGGTGGTGTTAACGGCAATGGTCGGCATGGCAATAGCTTGGTGGGTGGGGCTTGTCTGGCAGACCGCTTTAACAATCGGCCTCATTTTCGCGTTATCGTCGACCGCGATTGTGCTGCAAACCCTGGATGAAAAGGGATTGACCAAAACAGAAGGCGGCCGCAACACGTTCTCGGTTCTGCTGTTTCAGGATATAGCTGTTATTCCGATGTTGGCGCTGATTCCCTTGCTGGCGCTGCCGAGCCTCATGGGTGGCGACGATTCAGTCTCTCATGCAGAATCCGGCCTGAGTCTGGTCGCACATCTGCCTGGGTGGGGGCATGCCCTGGTTGTGGTAGGGGCCGTTGGTGTTGTGATCGTTGGTGGTTATTACCTGAGCAGGCCACTGTTTCGTTACGTGGTGCAGTCAGGGCTGCGTGAGGTGTTCACGGCCACTGCGTTGATGTTGGTCATCGGCATTGCTGCTCTTATGAGTTTGGTGAATTTGTCACCCGCCTTAGGGGCGTTTCTGGCCGGAGTGGTGTTGGCCAACAGTGAGTTCCGGCATGAGTTGGAGGCGAACATTGAGCCATTTAAAGGGCTGTTGCTGGGTTTGTTCTTCATAACCGTGGGTGCCGGTATCAATTTCGATGTGTTGGCGGCCGAATGGGGCACGGTTTTATCGCTTGGAGTCGCGGTGATAGTCGGCAAAGCTCTGGTATTGTTGGTGCTTGCACAGTTGTTCGGAATCCGCAGCAGTAACGGCTGGCTGTTTACTCTGGGCCTTGCGCAAGCCGGCGAGTTTGGCTTCGTGCTGCTTACCTACAGTGTCCAAAATAACGTAATTTCTCCGGATGTTTCCCAGATTCTGTCGCTGGTCGTCGCGCTGTCCATGTTCCTCACGCCGCTGCTATTCATTGCTTATGACTACATGGTATTACCCCGTTACCGGCGCTCTGAAAGCAGTGAGCCAGAGGCCGATACAATTGACGAGGAAGCTCCGGTTATCGTTGCGGGCGTGGGACGCTTTGGCCAAATTGTGTGTCGTTTGCTGCGAGCTAATAATGTTCCCATTGTGGTGCTCGATCACGAGCTTGAGCAGATCGAGAACGTTCGCCAGATCAATATCAAGAGCTTCTTTGGAGATGCTAGCCGGCCCGATCTGCTGGAGAAATCCGGCATTGCGAAAGCGCGCCTGTTGGTGGTGGCGATCGACGACCGGGAACGGGCGGTTGCTATGGTGGAGCATGTAAAACGGTTTTTTCCCGGTGTCTGGGTGCTGGCCCGGGCATTTGATCGGGGCCATGGCTATCAGCTGCGGGCAGCCGGTGCCGATGATGTTGTCAGTGAAACCTATTATTCGGCGCTCGAGCTCGGTAGCCATGCACTCACCGCCATGGGCGTGCATCCACTGAGGGCCCGGCAGATGACGTGGACCTTCGTTGATAACGAGCGCGCCCATGAAGACGAATTGTTCGAGGCCTGGAAAGAGATCGAAGAAATTATTCATTTCAGCCCAAAGTATGGCGAGTTGTTTATGAAGCTGGAAGGGGCATTGAACAATGCGATGGATCGCGAATGGGGAGAGCCCAAGCCAGAAGATGTGCCTATTTGGACACCACCCAAAACATAATAGGTGCTATGGTGAGTTATGATGCAGCGGGTAGTCGCATGATTTCTTTGGTTTTGTTGGGGTAACTTTTCGCTTCATTGACGCGGTCCGCGTATTCGCCCATGGCTTGCGCTGAGTTTGCCGAGAGTGCGAGTAAAGCATCTGCGAGAACCAGTGTGACCTTGTTCATGGTTGTTCTCCTTTTCATGCTGGGTATTGTTAGCAGGCGAAAGCCTTGTTGCTGCCATTACCTTATAGACACGCAAACGACCAGCTTGTTACACCGGAGTGTGCGTTGCCTCAAGAGGCTATCTCTGGAATAATTCGCGCATTATATGGATATACAGAAAAGTTTCGCCGCGAGGCGGAGCAGACGTGGGTACGCGTTCTTACTCTAAAAGACGCGAAACGCCCGCGATCACATAAAAGGGCAGATCAGTAACAGGCTGATCTGCCTTTTTGTTTTCTGGGTGACAGTTGTTCCGGTGGCGCATGAGTGCCGGGGAGTGCGCCCGTTTTCGAACACACAACAGGAGCTTGTTATGTCCGCTCGGCTTTACAGTATATTTCGCCCGCTTCTCCAACTGGGCCTGATTACCCAGATTGCCATCGGCATTGTTGCTGGCGTGATTCTGGCGATCTTCCTGCCAGAAATGGCCCAGTCTTTCTCATTGCTCGGCCAACTATTCATCAAAGCTCTGAAGGCGGTGGCACCGATTTTGGTGTTCGTGTTGGTGATGACGGCGATTTCAGGTCACCAAAAGGGCCAGCCCACGAACATTCAGGATGTCATCATCCTATACGGAATAGGCACGCTGGTTGCCGCACTGGTTGCGGTCGGTGCCAGCTTTGCTTTCCCGACGGAACTGGTTCTGGATATTCCGGAAGTCAGTGGCAACCCACCGGGCAGTATTGTTGAAATTCTGCACAATCTGGTGTTGAGCGCGGTGACCAACCCGGTAACGGCGCTGATGGATGCTAACTTTATTGCCATTCTCGCTTGGGCGATTGCTTTGGGCTTGATGCTGCGTCACTCCAGTGAGGCCACCCGGAATGTGCTTAGTGATATGTCCGATGCCGTCTCCGGCGTTGTGCGCATGATCATTAGCTTGGCACCGCTCGGTATTTTTGGTCTTGTGGCCAACACCCTGGCCACGGCCGGCATTGGTGCGTTGTTAGGCTTCGGGCAGCTGCTTTCGGTGATTGTTGGCTGTATGTTGTTTGTGGCGTTGGTCACCAACCCGCTGATCGTGTTTTTCAAACTGCGCCAGAACCCATATCCGCTGGTGTTTGCGTGCCTGCGCGGTAGCGCGATTACTGCCTTCTTTACTCGCAGCTCTGCCGCTAACATTCCGGTAAACCTTGAGCTCAGTGAGCGCCTGAAGCTGGACGCAGATACCTATGCCATTTCAATTCCGCTGGGTGCGACCATCAACATGGCGGGCGCAGCCATTACCATTTCCGTGATCACGTTGGCGGTGGTCAACACGTTGGGCATCCCTGTGGACTTCCCGACTGCGTTGTTGCTGTGTGTGGTGTCTGCGCTGGCGGCTTGTGGCGTATCAGGTGTGGCCGGCGGTTCGTTATTGCTGATTCCCTTGGCAACCAGTCTGTTCGGCATTCCCACCGAAGTGGCGATGCAAGCGGTGGCGATTGGCTTTGTGATTAGCGTGGTGCAAGATTCCACGGAAACGGCGTTGAACTCCTCAACAGACGTATTGTTTACCGCGACGGCCAGCCGTGCCGCTGAAGCAAAAGCAAAAGGCAAGTGATGGTAGCGGATACTCGAAACCTTGTGTTTATCGGCATGCCGGGCAGTGGTAAAAGCACCGTTGGCGTATTGGTAGCCAAGCGCCTGGGGCTTGGCTTTGTTGATACGGACCTGCTAATCCAGCAGGAGGCGGGGCGTACCCTGCAGGACATTGTCGATCAGGATGGCTACGAGGCACTGCGCCAGATTGAAGAGCAAGTGCTGCTCGGGCTCGACGTGCAGGGGCAGGTCATCAGCACCGGTGGCAGTGCTGTTTACAGTGAAAGTGCCATGAAACATCTCAAAGCCAATGGTACCGTGGTGTTTCTGGATATCCCTCTGCAGTGCGTTATTGAGCGCATCGGAGATTACAGTCTTCGGGGGATTTCCCGGCGCCCTGATCAGTCGTTGTCGGATCTGTTTGACGAGCGTTTTGCGCTGTACACACAGTACGCCGATTTGACGGTTCAAGGCGAAGGTATGAATCAGGATCAGGTGTGTGAGGCTGTGATCACAGGGCTCGGAGCCTGAAGCGCATAGATTGTCGGATTTCTCTAAGGAAGGTGGTATGCCGAGGTTTTTGCACACAGCGGACTGGCAAATGGGGCGTTCCTATAGCCGGTTTGACATCGAAGACGGCGCGGCGCTGGTAGAAGCCCGCTTCGCGGGCATTGAAAAGCTTGCCCAATTGGCCAATGAACATCAGTGCGATGCGGTGCTGGTAGCTGGCGATGTATTCGATGCCCAAACCGTTTCGGATCGCACCATTCGCCGTGTGTTTAATGCCACCAAAGGCTTTGATGGCCCTTGGGTTATGCTGCCCGGCAATCACGATGCCGCACTGGCGGAAAGTGTGTGGACCCGGGCTCAGCGATTGGGTGCTTTACCAGACAACGTGCATCTGGCGCTGGAACCCGGTGTTGTTTCCCTCGAGGCTCAGGGGCTGGCAGTACTTTGCGCGCCCCTGACGCAACGCCATACCTACGGCGACCTGACAGAGCCCTTCTCGCAATACGAAACCCCGGATGAACTGCTGCGAATCGGCCTAGCCCACGGCAGTGTTCAAGGACTGTTGTCCGATGATATTGATGCTACCAATCCGATTGCACCTGATCGTGCGGAAGTCAGCCGCTTGGACTATCTTGCGCTAGGGGACTGGCACGGCACCAAGCGAGTCAACGAACGGACCTGGTACAGCGGCACCCACGAAGCCGAACGATTCCGTAATAACGATGCGGGCAATGCCCTCATCGTCGAGATTACAGGGCCCGGCGCCATCCCCTCCGTTACTCAGGTCGTGACCGGCCGGTACCAATGGCATCAATGGCGTGAAACGCTGGCAATCGAGTCTGACCTGGAAGAGCTTCTTAACCGGCTGACCGCCTTACCGGATGCGTCGGTGGTGGATCTTCGTCTTGACGGTGCAATCACCTTAGCCTGTGAAGAACGGTTACTAGAGGCATTGTCAGTTGCAGAGGCGCGATTCCGCAGCATTCAATGCGACCGCAGTAAACTTCAGCTTGAGCCCACAGAAGATGATCTCGCCGAATTGCATGCGGATGGTTACGTCGGTGAAGTGATCGGTGAGCTTCGCCAGCGCCAACAGGAGCAACAGAGTGAGGAAGCCCGGGATGCCTTGGCGATTCTCGCGAGCTTGCTTAAAGGACGAGCGCAGGAGGGTGGCCAATGATACTTCAGAGCCTGCGCATCGAGCAGCTGCGCCAGTTCCGGAACCCTTTTGTTCTGGGCAACCTGCAGCCGGGTTTAAACCTGATACATGGCCCGAATGAGTCTGGCAAAAGTACCCTGGTCAGGGCAATCCGTGCCGCTTTTTTTGAACGTTATCGCTCAACCGCGGTGGATGATCTGCGCCCGTGGGGAGATTCTGCCGCCGCGCCGACCGTGGCGCTGGAGTTTGAACACCAAGGCGAGCTCTGGCGGCTGACCAAAAGCTTCCTGCAGCGCAAACGGTGTGACCTCACCATCGGTACTAGCAGCTTCAGTGAAGACGAGGCAGAAGAAAAGCTGGCTGAATTGCTGGGCTATCAGTACCCCAAGCGCGGTGCCAGCAAAGCCGAGCACTGGGGGATCCCCGGTTTGCTATGGGTGGAGCAGGGTACCGGGCAGGATTTGGAGCAATCGGTTGAGCATGCCGGGGATCATCTGAAATCGGCTCTGAATTCTCTTGTTGGCGAGGTAGCCAGTTCTGGTGGTGATGAGGTTATTGAAGTGGTTCGCGCTCAGCGCAACCAGCTTCTGACCGGCACCGGAAAGCCGCGCGGTGAATACGCACAATTGGATAAAGATTGTTTGGCGTTCGAACAGACGATTGGTGAACTCAAAGAGCGCATCCTGCGGTATCAGGAACAGGTAGACCGTTTGGGAAAGCTCACCCGGGATTACGAACGTACTGAAGCGGAGCGCCCGTGGGAAGAAGTGCAGCGGCAGCTGGAACAAACTCAAGCGCGCTACCAACAAGTTCAGCAGTTGGAACAGCTGCAGGCTCAGGAGAAAGAAACGCTCGGTCAGTTGCTGCAGAGCCGGCGTTTGCTTGAGCAAAACAAAGAGTATCAGGAAAACGTGGGTCGGCAGCTGGCGGCACGCAAAGTCGAGTTGGATAAAGCGCAAGCCGATCTGCACAGGCTGGAACTGCAAAAGCCAGCGTCTGAGGCGCGGTTGCGCGACGCTAAGGCGGCTTATGAAACCGCTGCACAGCAAGTAAAACAAGCGCGTTTTCAGGAAGCCCGAACGCGACTGGCACAGGACGTAAGGCGATTGGAGCAGCGTATTCAAAGCCTGACACAAAATCTTGCCAAGGCCAGCGACTATCAGCAACAGCTTGAGCAAGCGCGCCTGCAGGCGCGGGAGAACCGGATTGATGCGGCCGAGGTAAAACGCCTTAAGACGGCGGAGCATCAATTGAGCGAGGCAACAATCCGTTCAAGCGCGATAGCGACGCGCTTTAGCTGGGATTTGGAGCCAGAACGTTCGGTTATTCTGGACGGCGATACTCTGAAAAATCAGGGTGAGCAGCAGTTGTTGGAAGAATCCAGTGTGGTGATTCCCGGGGTGGGTAAGCTGGGTATTACCCCGGGCGGCGAATCTTTGGCCAGTACCCGACGCACTCTCGCGACCTTACAGCAAACTGTCGCCGAGCTGCGCGCCTCCTTGGGTGTGGATTCGGTGGTATCTGCGGAGGAGCGGTTGTCGGCGTTTGAAAAAGCCGGTCGAGCGCAGCAGCACGCCGAAGAGTTGCTCAAATCGGTTGCACCTTCGGGTATGGACCCTTTGGTGATCGAACAACGTGAAGCACAGCGGGAATTGGAAGCTGCCAAAGAACAGTTGTCGGCTACACCCAATCCGGATGCTTCTATGGAGACGCCTGATCTGGCCACGGCCGACGTTGCGTTTGAGCGTGCCGCGGCTGCGTTAACGGTTGCAGAATCGGAAGATCAGGAGCATCGCACCGCACTGATGTCGGCTCAACAAGCCCGCGACACGGCGCAAGCAGAGTGGCAGCGGCTTGCCGACGAAGAGCAAAGCCCTGAGCGCCAGCAACAGTTGAAACAAATTGCGGAGGAATTGCTTGGTTTAGAGCAGAAAGCCAAGACACTTGAGCAAAGGCTGGAAAGCCGTTCCCGAGAAATCCTCGAGGCCCGCCCGGATCTGTTAAAGCAAGATATCGAGCGCTATCACAGCACCGTCAACAACCTTCGCCAAACCCACGAGGATCGCGGACGTGAGCTTCGGGATATTAAGGTCCGCTTAGAAGCTTGGGGTGCGGAAGGGTTAGAGGAGCAGCTTAATAATCAAGAGGCGGAGCTGGAATGGTGCAATCGCCGCTATCAAGAGCTACACCGTCGTGCGCAAGCGTTAGACCTGCTGTTGAACATGCTGACAGAGAAACGGCAAGCGTTGACGCGGCGCCTGCAAGCACCGCTACAGAAGCACCTGGATCACTACTTATCCGTGTTGTTTCCCCAAGCGACTCTCGAGGTGGATGAGCAGCTGCGCCCCGGAACGTTCACGCGAGGCTCTGAACTTGGCCAGGTGACGGAGTTGAGCTTTGGGGCCCGCGAGCAGATGGGCTTAATCAGTCGTTTGGCTTATGCAGATTTGCTGCGCGAAGCCGGCCGTCCAACTTTGGTCATACTGGATGACACGCTTGTTCACAGCGATGAAGAGCGGCTGGACGACATGAAACGTATTCTGTTCGATGCTGCCACGCGCCATCAGATACTGCTATTCACCTGTCATCCTGAAAAGTGGCAAGACCTTGGCGTACCGCCGGTGGATATCCAGGCGCTGAAATAGCCTGCTACGCTTACTCGAGGTGCAGCAAGGCCTGCTCTCCATTTCCCCTCAGTTAGCAAGGAGTTTCAAATGACGCTTCCGGTAATGATTAACGGCGAATGGTTCAAAGGGCAGGGTGCGGCGTTTTCGTCGCTGAACCCGGCTACCGGTGAGGTGTATTGGCAGGGCAATGCCGCCGACGAGGCTCAGGTTTCGGCGGCTGTAGCGGCCGCAAGAAAGGCCAGTACCCAGTGGGTGGGGTTGGGTTTTGATCAGCGAGTGAACATCGCCCGTAGATTTGCTGAATTGCTGGGCGAGCAGAAAGAGACGTTTGCCACCTGTATTGCTACCGAAACGGGCAAACCGCTCTGGGAAGCTCGAACGGAAGTGTCGGCCATGTTCGGGAAAATCGAAATTTCTGTAAAAGCCTATAACGAACGTACCGGCCAGCGCAGCAGCGAGGTTGCGGGCGCTCGGGCGGTGTTGCGCCATAAACCCCATGGCGTGGTGGCTGTGTTTGGCCCCTATAACTTCCCGGGCCATCTACCGAACGGACACATAGTGCCAGCGCTGATCGCGGGCAATACCGTGGTATTCAAGCCCAGCGAGTTAACCCCTGCCGTGGCCGGGAAAATGGTCGAGTTGTGGTTGGAAGCCGGCTTGCCGAGCGGCGTGTTGAATCTGGTGCAAGGTGCCAAAGATACCGGCATTGCGCTGGCAAACCATCGCGATATCGACGGTTTGTTTTTCACCGGCAGCTCCTCCACCGGGCAAATTCTGCACAAACAATTTGCGGGCAATCCCGGGAAGATTCTTGCACTCGAAATGGGTGGCAACAACCCGTTGATTGTTGACGAACCTGCGGATGTGCAAGCTGCAGTCTACGAAACCCTTCAGTCGGCTTATATCACCTCAGGGCAGCGTTGTACCTGCGCGCGACGATTGCTGGTTCCGGAAGGTGATTGGGGAGACCGTTTTTTGGCGGCACTCACGAAAGCGGTAGAGTCGATTAAAGTGGGCGGTGCTTTTGACGATCCCGCGCCGTTTATGGGGAGCGTGATATCGGAATCTGCTGCCGACGGTGTTCTGGCGGCACAAAAGCAACTGCTGAGCCGGGGGGCTGTGGCGTTGGTTGCCGGCAAGAAGCTCCGCCCGGGTACTGGCTTGCTGTCGCCAGCACTCATAGACGTTACACCGGTTGCTGACATCGAAGATGAGGAGGTTTTCGGGCCTTTGCTACAGGTGATTCGCTACCGTAATTTCGATGAAGCCATCGAGCGGGCCAACGATACCCGTTTCGGCTTGTCAGCCGGGTTGTTCAGCGACAGCGAAGAACGCTTTGACTATTTCTATCAGCGAATCCGCGCCGGCATCGTGAACTGGAACAAGCAACTCACCGGTGCATCCAGTTCCGCGCCTTTCGGTGGTGTGGGAGCCAGCGGTAATCATCGGGCCAGTGCCTGGTACGCGGCCGACTATTGTTCCTACCCGGTTGCCGGTATGGAGGCGGCGAGCCTTTTACTGCCCGATACATTCGCCCCGGGTTTGAAACTGAATTGAACGATTTGCCAGCGTTTGTAACTGACGCGGCGAAATGTTGACGAATTAACAACAAAAAGACAGACGTTTCTCGTATTAGTCATTCCGTCGGTTTTATAGAATTTCACAAATTCGACGGAAAGCTGGTGCGAGATGATCGAAAAACGCGTCATTAAAGTGTCAAAGGCGTGGATTGCCGCGTTTGCTCTAGGATTGGCGATGACAGGTTGTGGAGGCGGTGGATCGGGTGGATCTGACTCTTCGGCGTCTAATTCAGCCGGAACGAATAGTTCCGCCTCGACTGAACCGGGTAAGGGCTCGTCAGCCAATTCGGAGGGGACAACGGAGTCCGAAGCGGCAGAAGAGAGTCGTTCAGCGGTGTTGAGCTGGTCTGCACCTGCTACCCGCGTCAATGGCGATGGCATTGCCATGGGCGAGCTGGATAAATACGTGATCCGCTACGGCCAGAACATCGACGATCTCAATGAAGAGATTGTTCTTGAGGGGGCTGATTCCTACCCGGAAATGTCCCACACTGTAGAAAATCTCGATACGGGCGATTGGTATTTCACGATTCAGGTTCAGGATAAACAAGGGCTGATCAGCGAGCCTTCAGAGCCGGTGAGTAAAACCATCCAGTCTTGATACTCGGCTTCCCGTTACCCCATCGGGTCGGCAATCGGAAGCTTTAGGGTGAAGGTGGTGCCTTCACCCAGCATTGAATCCACGTAAATCTTCCCTTTATGCTTTTCCACAACGGTCTTAACGAACGCCAGGCCGAGCCCTGTGCCGTGGTTGCCTGCAATTTCGTTATGGCGCTGACGATGGTACCGGTCGAACAGATAAGGCAGTTCGCGTTCATCAATCCCTGAACCTTCGTCTGAAATGGCGAGTCCGGCAATGTGGCCTGCCTGGTATACCTGGATGGTAATCGTGGTTTCCGGCGCACTGTATTGAATGGCGTTGGTCAGCAGATTTATCACAGCCCGCTCCAGCAACTCGGCATTGCCCTGTAACCACAGATCTTCGGTATCGTTCAGTTCTAGGCGAATGTGCTTCTCGTAGGCCTGTTCACTGACGCTGTCGCGTGCGTTTTCAACAATCGCCAGCAGGTCGCAATCGTAAAACCGGGTTTCGGACAGCTGTTCTGCTCGGGCCAGGTTTACAAACTCTTCCGCCAGCGAATAGCTGCGCCGCGCCAGTTTACCGAGCTGTTCAATCTGGTATTCGTTGATGTTCGATGGGTCTCGTTTTAACTGCTCGATCAGCGCGAGCTGAGACACCAGCGGCGAGCGAACATCGTGAGATATGAAGTCGATCACCTGGCGATGCTGACGCTGCTGTTCGCGCAGTTCGGAAATGTCAGAGAGATTGGCAATGATGCCGGATTGTCCGTCTCCGGGAAGCGTCACCGGGGCCAAATGAAGGATAAAATCCCGGCCGTGCACTTTCAGGTTTACCGTGCGGCTTTCGTTAAGGGTGAGGGTTTCCGACACAATTTCGTGCCAGGCTGGCTGCTCTTTCGGGTCATGGCCTTGTAGCAGTTTGATCAGCGGCATACCGCTGAGACTGGGCATCGGTTCGCGAAACCAGTCTTCAATATGGCGATTGGCAAAGCGGATCACGGCCAGTTCATCAGTCACGATGATGCCGTCGGGCATGTGCTCGAAACTGTGTTGAATGAACGACTGCATCTGGCTAAGTCGTTTGTTTGCCAGCTGCACTTTCTCTAACCGAGGCGAGAACGCCTGAACGGAGTGCTGGATGGAATTCGTGTTGGTATCGCTTTCCAGTTCAAGATCACGCAAATATTGTTGGGTCACCTCGCGGCTCAGGTCATTTTTCAACGTCAGCCCCAGCACATAGGTTGAGCTACCCCGCTCGAGCTTGATCCAGCTTTGATTCAGCTGATGAACCCAGTGGCCTGCTTCGGACAAATGGGGGGCTTGCGCCATGGTCATACCATGGATTTGAAGCAGTTCTCCGTTCTCCCACAGTAACCAGCCTTCGGGTTCAAGAAAGGCTTGAAAATGTTCCAGCAATTGGGCCGGTTGCCTTTTCGCCGGTTGCGGCAGTGACAGGTGCGGGGTGCTCGCCATATCGTCCAGCTGTTGATTCAGGAAGCGGTTGGTCATGGCAAGCCGGTAGCCCGTGGCGATGGGGACCGCAAAGAGTATCAGCAGCACAGTGTTGATAATGGGTAGCTGAATCCGTAGATAAAACAGCAACAGAAGATAGCCGGCAATAAGAAGGCTACACAATGTCATACAGGCGATCAGCGTATAAGAAGGTGTCAGTCGCGGTAGCAGAAGCGCCAGAATGACTAGCACCAGTAGGCTAAGAGCGAAGCTGGTCCATTCGGGTGCCTCGGCAATAAGCAGACGCTGCTGGTCGGCGGAAAAAATGTTGGCTTGAAACTCTACGCCCGACAGGGGCAGGCCAAAGCCAGAGAAGGCAGTGGGTAAGATGTCACCGAAGCCCGCTGCTGTTGCGCCAACGAAAACCGTTTTCCCTGCAAACATCTCGTCGGAATGGCTGCCCTCGAGGACGGCAGCGTAAGAGGTACTGGGAATGGTTCCCGCGGCACCTGCTAAAGGTACTTTACGATAGTCTGCGCGTACGTTTACGTAAGCCGGAACGTCGTTCTCCGGCAAAGGCAGGTGGAGGCTTTGTTGCGCCAAAGCGAGTGTCGGCCACAAACGGTTCGCCATGCCGTTTCTCAAATAGATGCCTCGGGCAACGCTGTCGCTATCGAGTTCAACGTGGACATGGCCGAGCGCGCTGGCAGCGGTCGCTAGCTCGGGCGTGGGCAATTGCTCGCGGATAAGTTGGTGCGGTGGGTTGGCTGATAAAAACACCGGCAGGGCAACCCGGCCATGCCGGCTCATGGCTGCAGCGAGGGTCGGGTCGTCCGCGTGAGGTTCCGGAAACAGAAGATCGATCACGACTGCTTCAGCCCCCGCCTCGTAAAGCTCATCAATCAGCTGGGCGTGGCGTTTTCGAGGCCAGGGCCAGCGGCCGAGTTGACTGAGGCTGTACTCGTCAATAGCAACCACGGCGACTTTTTCGCTCACTGGGGCAGGCCATGTGGTGATGGCCTGATCGTAAAGCCATAACTCAAGGCGGTCGGGCAGTCCGGCGCTTTGAAATACAAACAAGCTGAGCAGCAACAGGAGGCCCAAAGCCCACGGCGCGTTTTTTATGGTAAGCCAGTCCTTGGTCATGGGCCTCGTGCTATTGCAGGTTCAGTCGGTGATTAGTCGAGATACAGCTCGCGGCCAGGGCCCCAACGGCTAGCCGCAGGCCCCTCGGAAACCGCCTTCACGCGCACAAAATACCGCCGCCCGGGAATCAGGCGTAACGAGGCTGTGGTGTCTGGCACATCGGCCTCTTTGATAATGTTCTGGAAGCTGGGTTCTTCAGAAAGCTGTAACCGATATTTCTCGGCGGAATCGGCTTGCTCCCAAAATACCCGGACCTGACTGTCCAGGTAATTGATGTTGATGATTCGAACCGGTGGTAGTGTACCGTTGACAGTGAACTGTCGGGCTTCCGAGGCTGCGAACGATGTGCCGCCCGCTTCGGTCGCCACCCGCCAGAAGTAGGTGCCCGGGCTTAGAGCTCGCGAGGGTAGCGCACGACCTTCCGGCGCCCATTCACTGGTGCTGACCAGATTCTCGAACGTTGGGTCGTGTGAAATCTCGACACGAGCGACCTCGTTAGCGCCATTCAGCTGCCAACGAAACTCCGGCATGTCATCATCGACACTGGTATCGTGCTCAGGACTGACGAGTGTCGGGGTTTTAGCCTGTAACGCCACTTCGATCGGAACCACCGAAGGTAGTCCCGCAATGCCGCGTCGATCAAGAGCGGCAACATGAACTTCGTATTGACCGTTGTCGAGTTGGTCGATCGGGAACTGACTGCTGGTGACACTGCGGCTTTGTACCCACCCACCTGAGGATGTTTCAAAAATATCGATTCGATGAGCGGGCGCAGGCGTAGTTTGCCAAGACAATTCCAGTGGTAGCTGGCTGACCACAGGCTCTACGGGGTTGATCTCGGGGGCTGGTGGCAGTTGGCGGATGCGCAAACGATCAGATCCTGTCGTCGCTACGCTTGCACCATAGCCCGCGGGAATGCGTTGCGATTTGCCGGGCCGCCCGAAATCTACAGCACCCTGCTGAACCTGAATACTGGTGCCATTGGCATTTGCCTGTAACGTAAATGCGGTGCCACGCACGGCGGCTACGGCCGATGGTGTTGTTAGTTCGAACCGGGCCCCGTTTTCACGAAGGGGTTTTACGCGGGAATGCACTTCACCTTTGTGCAGCCTGAGCCGTGTGTCTACCATGCCGGTTTTGCCGTACTGGGTCAGTCGGTTGAACATGAGCCGGGAGTTAGGCGAAACCCGTAGTTCCGAGCCATCGGCCAGTGTCAGCGTGGCTGAACCGGCGCCCAACAAAAGTTCGTCCCCGACCCGAATAAACGATTGCTTGGTCAGCGCAGTTTTTCGGCCATCAGACCCCGAAATGTGCTGAACGTTTCCGCTGACCGACGATACCCGAGCAGGCTCGGGCTGACGTTTGAGCCAGGCAATCGGTATGCGCAGTGATTGTCCAGCCTTAAGGCTGGTGTTAGCGGACAATCCGTTGTGTGCAAGCAGCCGGTAGCTGTCTCTGGGGTTTTGCAGAAACGATTCGGAAATGCTGGCCAACGAGTCATTCTTTTGCAGAGTGTAAATCCATTCCGGCATGGTTTCAGCCGAATAGGAAGGCGCAGGCGCGGAACCTTGAGCAACCGTCCACTCTGCCACAGCGAAACCGGGCACGACAGCAAGGGCCAGCGCGAGCCAGCAGGTCAAAAGGTTGCGCAAAGCAGGCACGATCGGCTCAGGCATGGGAAGCAAGGTCACTCGCACGTGCAGTTGCTACGGCTGGTTGAACGGTTTCCAAACGGTACCCCCGCTGATAGATGGTTTTAATCCGAAAACCGTTGTCCGGATTGAGCCCCAGTCGGCGGCGTAGTCGGCTGATGTGGGTGTCAACAGTACGAGTGTTGATGTCTCGCGCCACCCCCCATACTCGTTCCAGAAGTACGTCCCGTGTGAGCAGACGTCCCTGATTCTGGAACAGGAACAGAGTCAGGTCGAAATCTTTATCCGTCAGGGCCAGGAGTTCGCCGTGCAGGCGAATACTGCGCTGGTTCATGTTGACTTCGAACGGGCCAAAATTAAGCAGCTCTTTATCGCTATCCGGGTTACTGCGGCGTGCCAGAGCATTCAGCCGCGCGATTAATTCGGCAGCGCGGGCCGGCTTGGCCAGAAAATCGTCCGCACCGGCATCGAGTGCACAAACAATGTCGCTTTCGCTATCGTGCTGGGTCAGGAATATCGCCGGAATCGCCCAGTCGAGGTGGGTGCGCACGTTTTTCAGAACGTCGATACCCGTCATGTCCGGTATCTGCCAATCCAGAATGATCAGGTCGTAACTTCTATGCAGTACGGCGCTCAGGAAGGATTGACCGGTAGCAAAGCTGTCACATTTGTGCCCTTTGTCAGACACTATTGCTTGGATGTTTTGCGCTTGTTCAAATTCATCCTCAAGCAGAGCAATGCGCATTGAGCCTGGCCTCTATGGTGATACTTGGTGCGGGGTCGCTTTTGCAGAATGAAGAAATGGTGAACTCTGCAGCAACGCCAATTATCCCAGAAAAAGTGCAGTGTTTCAGTGACGATATGTACTATTCCGTAACACTAAAGCGGGTTTTCCATTGTCGTCATTAACTGTTTGTCGGCACGCGGGGAAATTACTGCAGCCCCAGAACCAACCTTTTTTGCTTTGACGACGAACCAACGGCGAAAAACAGTGGGGGCAGGGCACCGGTTTCTGGCTGGTGCCATCCTGGGGTTCGCTGTCTTCCATGGGGCGCGTGCCGGTGCACTTAGGGTAACGGGTGCAGGCATAGAATGGCCCGAATTTGCCCTCTCTTTGAACCATCGGCGTTCGGCACTTGGGGCAATGTATGCTGGTCTCGCTCTGGGGCCTGCCTGCGGGAGCGTACTGCTGGTCGATGAAGCCCCGTATTTCGTTTTTCAGGGTTTCAAGGAACGCTCTGGGGTCGTCTTCACCCCTGCGAATGCCTTCAAGCGTCGCTTCCCATACTGCCGTGCGGTCTGGTGTTCGAGCAGAATCCGGTAGCGCAGCAATCAGAGCTTTGCCTTTATCGGTGGCGCGAATGAACCGTTTTTCCCGCAGCAGATAATCACGCCGGAACAACGTATCAATGATCGCCGCCCGGGTTGCTTCTGTGCCTAGGCCATCGGTTTCTCTCAAGGTTTTGCGCAGTTCGGCATCCGCAACAAATCGTGCGATGTTGGTCATAGCCGAAAGCAGTGTGGCATCGGTGAAATGCTGGGGCGGCTGGGTTTTACGCTCTTTCACCTCAGCCTGTCGGCAGATGGTCGGTTCGTCACGTTCGAGCCGTGGCAGCGGAGGTTTCGGAGGCTCCCCGGTTTTATCTTTAAGCTTCAGCTCCAGCACTTTCCAGCCGGGGCTGAACACCGCTGTTTCCGTCGCGCGGAACTTATGCTCCTGTACTTGCACAGTGAGTTTGCCCTCCCGGTGGATGGCATCTTCACAGAATTGCATCAAGTAGTAGCGGCTGACCAGGTCGTAGATTTTCTGTTCCGCAGCCGTGAGCTTACCGTTCGCGGAGGGCCGGACGGTGGGAATAATCGCGTGGTGTGCATCAACCTTTTTGTCGTTCCAGGCTGCTGACTTGTGTTGGCTGTCGAGTTGTTCGGTGTGACCTGCCAGATCGGGTGCGGCCCGGCCAATGGCCTGGATCACCTGCTCGCGCTGATTAAAGTGCTCTTCGGGCAGGTAGCGTGAATCCGAACGCGGATAGGTAATAAGCTGATGTCGCTCGTAGAGATTCTGGGCCGTATCCAGCACCTCTTTTGCACCCATGCGGAACAAACGACCGGCTTCAATTTGCAGCGCCGAGAGCGACAGGGGCAATGGTGGCGGCTCGGGTCTGTCTCGAAAGCGTGAGTCCACAATGCGCCCGGGCCGGCCGTCCACGGCGTTGGCGATGTCGTTCGCAATGTCGCGATTGAGCAGGCGGCCTTCTTCATCCAGATGGTCCTGGAACTGATCGTCTGGTAGCCAGCGAGCGGTGAACGGCCGAGGGTCTGATTCTTCTTCCGACGCCTGAAACACACCCTCAATCCGGAACCAGGGTTTGGGCTCAAAGTGTTCGATGGTGTTGTCCCGCTCGACCACCAGGCCCAGAACCGGTGTTTGCACACGGCCAACCGAATAGACGCCCTGCTCGCCTTGTTGCTGATAGGTGAGTGTGTAAAACCGCGTAAGATTAATGCCGTAAAGCCAGTCCGCTCTTTGCCGGGCCAGAGCGGAGTGAGACAGGCTTCGGAACGCGCTGTTCTCTTTCGGGCTGGCGATGGCTCGGGCAACAGCATTGGGAGTCAGGTCGTTTATCAGTACACGTTTGACCGGCACCTTTGCGCCCACAAACCGAATAACCTCATCCACCAGCAACTGACCTTCGCGGTCCGGGTCGCCAGCGTGGGTGATCAGCCTGGCGTTGCGGATGAGCGATTCGAGCACTTTGAACTGCTGCTTAACGCTGTCCTTCGGGACCAGCTGCCATTGATCCGGATACAACGGCAAATCTTCGAGGCGCCAGCGTTTCCACGCCGGGTTGTAGCTGGCCGGTTCTGCTGGTTCAAGCAAGTGGCCAATACACCAGCTAACGGTGACCGATTCATGCCCTTCACCACAGCGTATCCAGCCTTGGCCTTTTTGATAGGGGCCGGGCAGGGCGGCGGCAATGGCACGTGCCAAACTGGGTTTTTCAGCTATATAGAGGTGCATGGTATTCGGATTCTATAAATGGCACCGGAATGTGGCCCTTTCGCTCATTGGTGTCAAGGTTCTGAGCTAGCACGCTTTGTGTAGTAGACTGGGTTTATATTGACGGGAGGGTAAGTGACTATGCAAGTTCAGAACGCCATTGAAACCAAGCTTGCCGACGCATTCGAAGTGCAGCATCTGATGGTGGAAAATGAAAGCCACATGCATTCGGTGCCGCCCAATTCCGAAACGCATTTTAAAGTGACGTTGGTTTCGGGCGAGTTTAACGGAACGATGAAAGTAAAACGCCACCAGTTGATTTATAAAGTGCTGGCCGAAGAGCTTGCAGGGCCAGTGCATGCCTTGGCGTTGCATTTGTATACGCCGGAGGAGTGGGCGAATACGGGGCAGGCAACACCCGATTCGCCAAATTGTATGGGCGGTTCCAAAGGCGATGCCTCGATGGCCGCCAAGCTGAAACAGGGAGTTAATTCATGAGCCAGTTTTTTCAAATTCATCCCGAGAATCCGCAAAAACGTTTGATCAAGCAGGCAGTGGACATCATCCGCAGCGGCGGTGTGATTGTGTACCCAACCGACTCCGGATATGCACTGGGTTGTCATCTGGGGGATAAGCAAGCCGCTGATCGAATCAAGCGCATTCGCCAACTGGACGACAAGCACAACTTCACGCTGGTGTGCCGTGATCTCTCTGATATTGGTGTGTATGCCAAAGTTGATAATACCCAGTATCGGCTCCTGAAAACATTTACCCCCGGGGCCTACACCTTCATTTTGGATGCAACCAGTGAAGTACCGCGCCGTTTGTTGCATCCCAAGCGTCGGACCATTGGTGTTCGTGTGCCAGACAACGCGATTGTGCGGGATCTGTTGGGTGAATTGGGTGAGCCGATCATGAGCAGCACGTTAATATTGCCGGGTGAAACCGAGCCCATGACAGACCCGGAAGACATTCGTGACGCTTTGGAGAAAGAGCTGGACCTGATTATTGATGGCGGGTTTTGCGGTATGGAAGCCACCACGGTGGTGAACTTTACCGGAGATGTACCCGAAGTGACCCGAGTCGGCAAGGGCGACCCCGCACCGTTTGAAGGGTAACGCTCTAAGGTGTACTTGAACGTCCGGCTGGAAATCAGGCCCGGGCGTTCAAGTTAAAGGCATAGCGCTGTGAGTTGCTCGTGGCCACGGGCTGATTGACGCTGGTGTTTCGGCGAAGGCTGTCGTACCGATGCAGTACATCCTGCAGGCCGTTAAATTGTTGGTTTTCACTCACCAGTGCGCTTAACAAAGAGTTGCGAACGCCGTAAGCCTGGTTCAGCTTCAGCGCGTTATCCATAAAATGCAGCGTCGGTTCACTGACGCTCAGGCGACTGAAGGCGTCTGTGAAATCCCGGTTGTTGTTCAGGTCTTGTTCAATTTTCCCTCGAATCTCATCGGGTACCTTTCCTTCGACAACCGTTCTTCCGTCTTCGCCTTTGCTTACGTTCAGAGCGGTAGCAGGGTGTACGTTGTACTCGGCAAGTTTGTGCCGCAGCGTGTCCCGGATGTACGAAAGATCCTGTGCCACGGTTTGTTTATATTGATTCAGTGGTAGTTTTTGCACCTTTACGTCAGCAGGGTCTAGCGCCTTTTGTTCCGATGGCGTGAAGCGATCGCCATCCGGGCTGCCGGTAGCTTCGAGCTTCGAAGTGTTAGTCGTCACTCCGTCGCCGGGGTTACCTGTGGGTGCCTGACGGGTGTCCATGGCTTGCTGAAAACGGGTACTGGCTTGGATCAATGATGTCAGCAACGACATGGTCTGTTTCCTCCTGGGTGGCAAAAATCTGCCGGATTTCCGATGCCTGAATGGTCTATTAGCTAAGCAGCAGTTTTCGTGCCAGCTCGTGCAACGTTGGTTTAAAGAAAGGTGATGTTTTGTAAGGAGGCTATCTAATTGTTGGGTTGAATGATCTGGGTCACTAAAAATAGAAACAGAATCTATAAAGTTATGGCTCGACCTGCCGTCATATCCTGTATTCCTCTTTTGATGATCCGCCCCCGGAGCAACATGAAAAAACACTATTCCATTCGTTTCCTATTGTTGTCCGCACTGGCAACGGCGTTTTCCGTGATATTGGTTTTCACGGTGGTGTTCAGCGCCCAGTCTCAACGTGCGCACTTGGAAGACTACAGTCAGAAATACGTTGAAGGCTTAGCGAAATCGTACTTTGATGGCCTGAATACCATGATGCTGACAGGCACTATTAGTAATCGGGATATGTTGCGTGACAAGGCGATAGCGTCTGAAGAGGTTCTGGATGTTCGGGTGATTCGCAGTGATCAGCTGAATGCCATGTTTGGTGCTGGCAGTGCATCGGAGCGCAAACGCGAACCTTTGGACAAGCGTGCGTTGGCGGGCGAACGCGTGGAGCAGTTCTCCAGCAATGAGGATGGGCGAGTGTATACATTGGTTGAACCGGTCATTGCCCGGTCAGACTACCAAGGTGTGAATTGCCATAGCTGCCATCAGAGCGAGGAAGGAGATGTTCTGGGCGCTATCCGAGTGGATTACTCGCTGGCGAAAAGCGATGCCCGGCTTCAGAAGCAGCTCCTCTTTGGTGGAGGGGTGCAAACCGCCATATTGCTGACGATCTTCATGCTGACCGCTTTGGTGTTGGGCCGATTGGTTTTCTCGCGCTTGCGTCGATTGCACGACAGTATGGATGAAATCTCCCGCAACTCCGATCTCTCGGTTGAACTCGACGTGTCCCGCAACGACGAAATTGGTTCTGTTTCGCGCGCCTTTAACCGAATGATGGCCAAAATTCGCGAGAGCATGCATACCGTCATGGAAAATGCCGCCGAAGTGGAAGCCGCGGCACGTTCGATCTCTGCAAAAGCCGAAACAACGGAGCATGAGGTGCTGGCGCAGAAAGACAATACCGATCAGGTAGCCAGTGCCACGACCGAGATGGCAGCTTCTGCGGTACAGGTTCGGGAGAACGCTGCCGATACTGCGCGGAAGTCTGCAGACACGGCTGGATCTGCAGAGGCCGGCGAGCAATTAGCCCGTAATGCGGTTCAGGGTATTGAATTGCTTAATGCTGAAGTTCAAAAAGGCGCCGGGCGCATTGAAGAGCTTGATCAGCGCACAACCGAAATGGCGTCTCGTTTGGAGCTGATTTCCGAAATTGCCGACCAGACTAACCTGCTTGCCTTGAACGCTGCGATTGAGGCGGCTCGAGCGGGTGAGCAAGGGCGAGGCTTTTCAGTGGTGGCAGATGAAGTTCGGGCGCTGGCTTCTCGCACACAAGATGCGACCGATGACATTCGCAAAACCATTGATGGCCTAAAACACGAAGTCGTGGATTGCGTGGGCACGATGCGCCATGCCTCAGAACTGGCGCAGAACCAGGTAGACGCCATTCTTACAGTCGAAAGTGAGTTGCAAAGCATTGCCGCTGCGGTGCGAGAAATCACCGGCTTGAACGAGCAGATGGAAAACGCTTCGTACGAGCAAAGCTCTGTTTCTGAGTCGATCAATCAGAACGTCATCGAAATCAGCCGTTCAGCCGAGCAAACCTCCAGCGATGCGCAAGACACCGCCCGCATAGCCGGAGATCTTCTGAACATGGCGGAAACCCTGCGCAAAACCGTAGAACAATTCCGTTTGTCGCGGTAATAATCTGGCCGGGGTATTAACCCCGGTGATCAGAGACGAACGGATTCGTGGCTTTTTCGTGGCCAAATGTGGACATGGGGCCGTGGCCCGAGATGAAGCTCACACGGTCGCCCAGCGGGAAAAGCTTTTCGCGGATAGAGCGGATTAACGTGCCGTGATCGCCTTTCGGGAAGTCGGTTCGGCCAATGGATCCGTTAAACAACACGTCTCCTACCAGCGCCAGTTCAGAATTCCGGTGGTAGAATACAACGTGGCCCGGGGTATGGCCGGGGCAGTGCAGCACTTCTAATGTCTGGTTGCCAACGGTGGCCGTGTCGCCATCCTCCAGCCAACGGTCTGGCGTGAACACTTCCGGCGTTGCGAACCCGAACATCTGGGCTTGCATGGGCAGCCCTTGAATCCAGAAATTATCTTCTTTCTGAGGCCCCACAATGGGAATGTCGGCGATCTTGGCCAACTCGGCCGTGCCGCCGGCATGATCAATATGAGCATGGGTTAGCAGGATCTTTTCAACGGCCACGCCTTCTTCTTCAATTGCTGCCTGAATACGGTCCAGATCCCCGCCGGGATCAACCACGGCGGCTTTCATGGTGTCTTCGCACCAGATCAACGTGCAGTTTTGTTCGAACGGCGTTACCGGCACAATGCGGTACTTAAGGGACATAATCGGCCTCAACTTGTATTTTGACGCTATGGTAATGGTATTTGGCCGCAGGCTCGAGTTTTCAAGTTGAAGCCGTGGCTGCGCTAACTTCGATAGTAGGTACAAACTTGAAGACTTATCTGGACAAGATACGGAGAGGCGAGCCGGTTAACTACCCCGCGTTTCTGAAAAAGCTACCTGAACGAGCGCGTCGGGTGCACCGGGACCTCTTCGAGACTCGGAAGGTTTCGGTGAACCGGTGGTTAGTGACGGTGATCGATGATGCAACTTTTTCTAAACTAGTTGAGACTGCAGAGGCGCCTGTCAATCGCTTGGAAGCGGCCAAACAGGGCGACTCTCACCGCCATGTAACGGCAGTGAGCTTTGTGCTTGCGTATCATCAGAGGCAACCCGGCCCTCGGCCAGATACAGTCGTCGTTGTCGGCGGCGACGTGGATATGGGTTTCGTGCCAGCCACCAATGTATTGGTGATCGAAAATGAGGAAAACTTCTATCGTTACCGGCGCATGCTCGAATTTTCCAGCGAGGTACTGGGTATTCCATTAACGCTGGCCAACTGTGATGTCGTGTTGGGTGGAGGTAATCGGATTACTCAGCCTTCTAGCCTGCAATGGTTGGCTGGGTATCGAAAGGTATATTGCGCCTTTGACTACGATATGGGTGGCTTGCAGATGTTCACTACCATGGATCGTGTACTGCGCGACAAAGCGTGCTTTGTGCAACCGTCAGAGTGGAAGCCTTGGCTGAGCCGTTTCCGAATGCTGCCTAAAACCACCGAACGGTTTACAAAAGCCGTTTCGCTGGCGGAAGATCTGGGGTTTGTTGATTTGGCGCGAGCGTTTCGCAGCACGGGTAAATTTATGGAACAGGAGATGATTCTGGATGACTGATTCACAGGCGAGCCTTAGCGCGTTCACCTTTGGCGTTCGCCGCTTGGTGTTGGTGGATTCGGCCGGCTTCTGTTACGTGGAGATTCCCGTGACTCATCACGGCCTGATTTTGGGGCCGGGGAACTTGGGTAAGTCCAGTCTATTGAATTCTTTACGCTTGTTCCTGTTGCCTGAAAACAACTTTAAGAACAGCCGGAAGAAGTTTGCGTTCCGTAATGCCAGCGCCGGTAGCTTCTATAGCAATGAAGAAAGCTACCAGCATTATTTTCCCGGTAAATTCAGTTTTCTGATTATGGAAGCTGAAAACCCCGCCGGTACCCATTGCCAGATTTTGTACCGGGATAACAGCAGCCAGCTGAGTTATGGTCGGGCCTTTGTGCCAGTGCCTTATGAGCAGTTACGGCCGCTTTTCTGGAATGGTGATGACCCAGACGGCATTGGTCAGGCAGTCCCAGAATTATCCTTCAGCCGGCTATCCGAATCTCTGAAAAAGCTGTCGAAAGACACTCGTTTCGTGAATGACCCAGCTCGGTTGAAATCGATGCTGTATAGCAGCGAGCTGATGAACGCAGATGCTGTTCGCTACTCTGTTCTGCCCTTGGGCGAGTCGGATGAACGGAAGGTGCAATCGCTGCGCACCTTGATTTTGCTGCTGTTTGAAATGAAGGCGGATGATCGCGCCATGGCCAACGCGGTGGCCAGTATTGTCGAGGCTGATAAGAAGTTTTCAGACGATGCCTTTGATTTCAATATCGATGAATTCCTGAATCATCATGATCACCTAAAACAGCAGCAAAACCAGCTCAATCGGATTGAAAAAGAACGCCCGCGCTTCGAAAAACTGAACGGTGCGTATCAGAAGTATCAAGCGCTGTTGCGAAGCCAACATGATTTTGCAGCTTTTCGTGAGGGGCTCACTGCTGCATTGGAACAAGTAGGCGCACAGCGACGAACCGCGGTGGAAGCCTATAACGAGCAGAATGAAACCCTGAAGCATGTCGTGCAAACCCTGAAAAAGCTGGAACAGGAAACCAATAGCCTGAAAGGGGAGGTGCGTGCGGCTGAACGAAACCTGAAACGTGCCGAGCAGGACAAACAAAATGGCGAGTTGCTCATTGCCCAATACGGCTCCATGACGCTGCAGGAAATCGATGATGTCTTAAAAGAAGACAGGGAAAACAAACAGAGCCATCTGAACGCTTTGAAAAGCGCCGCGCAGGCGGAGATTCGCCTGGCTAAGATTGACACCCAGAAACACAATCTGGAAAGCAAACTGGCCGCATTGGCGGAACGGGAAAGCAAGCAGCAGTGGCAATTGCAGAACCAACTGGATGAGGCTGTCGCAGCTCCCTTGCGTGCCGTAGACCCGAAGCTGATGCTGGCCAGTCCCGGGCAAACGCTGGATTCTTCGAGTAAATCCGTTATCGAAGCCTTTGCCAATTTGTTTGCCCCCAACGGCAACGGGTACGACTGGTTTGATATCGAGTACCCGGGGCAACCAGCGCGGCAGGAAGACTATGCGGAACAACGCCGTCGCCTGGAAGGAGAACTGAACGGGTTGGAGAAAGAGCGTTCGGAGCTGGTCGACACCGCGGACAACGAGCAGGACCGACCCCGGTTGATTGAGCGCACGGAAAAAGAACTTCGGGCCATCGATAAAGATCTGGAGACGCTAGCCCGCTACCCAGCCGCACAAACCACCCTGCGAGATGCGACCGAAGAGCGTAAAGCCGCGGAAGAGACGCTGGCCAAGCTGGATGAGCAAGCCCGGCTTGAGCAGGAGAAAATGGATGCGGTGCAGCAAAAGGCTGCGAAAGCCCGGGCCGAGAAAGAACGCATCGAGGAACGGGAGCGGGAACTGGCGCAACTGAGCCGAAGCGTGGGTACGGCAGAGCACCGGTTCCAGCACCTGAAAGCGGTTCAGGCTGAGCAGCCATTAGCGGTGGAAAAGGTGTCCGTGGCCGCCTTTGATGACCTGCAAAACCAGCTGGATGAGCTGGAAGCGCTGCGCCGGAACATTCTCGATCATTTGCGCCAGTTCGTGTACTTGAGTGTGTATGAAGATACCGCCGGTGAACTGCAAAAAGACAGCCCATCCTCGGCGGTTATTCGCGACACCTTTAAAGGTCTGTCAGACTTGTTTGCCGCTCTGACCGAGCGCTGGCGCGTGCTGGACGAGCAGATCTCGGTTCATAACGAAACCGTGGCCAGCTACGTGCAGGCGCTGACCTCCAACCACGAATTTATCAGCCGTTTCGAAGCTCAGCTCAATCGGGAGCTGGAAGGGGTACAGATTAACGACTTGGTGGAAATTCGGGTGGATATTCACACCGACCCGAAGTTCCGCAATCTGGTGGAAGAAGCCAACAACATCGACCCTTATGGCAACCAGCTTCAGTCCGAGGCTTTTTACGACCGGCTGCGGGTGTTCGTGGCGGATTTCTTCGGTGAGCAGGGCAGCAAGCGCCTGACCATGGATAAGGTGATTACTGGCATTTCCTACCGCACCCGCAAAGAAAATGCCACCAGTCTGGATAAGAAGGGGCAGTCAACGTCCACGACCGCGCTTATCAATCTGGAACTGGTTTATCGGTTGCTCAAGCGAGTGTTGTACCCGGGCGTGAAATTGTCGTTCCCGATGGTGCTGGATGAGCTGGCCAGTGTGGATGTCAGTCAGATGCCGGGACTGCTTGACCGGCTCAGTCAGCAGGGCTTTAACCTATTCTCTGCTGCCACTCACAGCGCCAGCGCCGAAGTGATTTATCTGATTGGCCGCCATTTGGAAGTGGGGCAGATGCGTACGTCGCGTCCTTATAGCCCGCAACGGACATTGGTGTTCTGGGGCGGAGCTGAAGGCTTTACCAGCGGTGAGCCAGTCAGCCATTGGGCGGATCATACCCAGAACAGCCTGTTGGAGCTGGCGGATGAGTAAGCGTTTCAGCACGCTGGATACCACCCGGCTGTTGTTTGATCACCCGAAGATTCTGTTTCGGTTGATTGAACGAATGGACCGACACGAAACCCGTTACGTTCGGGAAAGTGACTTGGTGGCTGAAGTCTTGGCCTATTCAAGCAGTTTGTCAGGCGCCGACCGCGATCGTGTAAGGCTGGCCATAAACACAGAAAACCTGTTTCGCTCGGGCCTGGTGATCGACATCATCAAGGCCGAAGGCGAGCGCCGGCTGGTGTTTCAGGATGCGCTGATCAACCTGATGCGGGCTTGCGATGCGTCGCTGTATCAGGAGCTGACTGATGCGCGGTTGCGGGGCCATCTAGTGACCCTGCGGGATGTCAGAGCTCGATTGGAAATGAGCAGTTTCAGCGAGGTTGATCCGGATTTTACCGAGTTAAGGGATGACCTCAATGAGCGGGTCAGCCAGCTGATCGGCTTGTTACGTCAGAACGTTCTGCGCATGCAGAGCATTAGTGCCCAGTTTGCAGAGCTGTCGGGTGATGCCAGCCGGGCGCCGGAGAGATTTCTTGAGTTCCGGCAGAACCTGTTGGAACAGATAGTGACTTTGTATGAACGTCACATCAAACCTACCTTGGTGTTTTTGAATCCCGATACGCGGCTTCCCGATGGCAGCAATCTGTTCGAAACTCTGGAAGCCATGGTTCGCTTGCTGGAAACCCACGGCGACCACAATCTGGCCGACCAGCTGTTTCGTTCATCCCTCAGCCTGAATGCACTCTACAAGCCGATTCAAGCGGTGGCCCACGAAGTGGAGCACTTCCTGCGCAAAACCCGCCGGGGCATGGTGCAATACAACGCCATGGAGCATTTCTATGGCAAGCTAAGGGAGCTCAAAGGTGAAACTGAAACCTTGAGCCTGCGCCGGAAATGGCTTGAAGGCGGCGAGTTCGCCCGAAGCACTGGCTTTCTGGTGGGGTTAAGAGCGCAGCAGCGCCCGAAACATTATGCCTTTGGCAATTCGCCCAGTTATTACCAGTTGCTGTTCAGTGAGCTGGATCTACGCATAGCGGATTTGCGCCGTAAGGCAGAAATACCGGAGTTACAGCACGTGGAGGGCAGTGGCCGCATGGCGCGAGTGGATGTGCAGCGCATCAATCAGCTCTATCAATGGCTGGAAACGCTGGAGCTTCGGCCAACCAACGATTTGGTGCGAGAGCTACATGGCCGGTTGGAAGGGTTTATCCCGGGGTACCGGTTCCCGGATTTATTGGCCGCTCTGAATCGCATGGTGAATACCCCGCCTGATGGTTTTCAGGTGGTCACCACCAACCGGTTCCGTGCACTGGAAACATCGCAAGAAGCAGTGGATAAGACAGAACCGGCCTCTGAACAGTTTGTTTATCGTAAGCGTCGATTGGAATTACAAGCAGAGAAACATCATGACTGACCTGAACAGCCTGCAAACGGACCAGCACCATAGTAGCTTCGATGAAGTCCTGCCGGCCCACAGTGCCGCTCTATACCGGGAATTTCAGGCTGGACGTGTCATTGTTCGGGAGCTTTGGGACAACAATCGCTCCGAACTGGTGGCGAACCCTTTGTATAACCTGCTTTACAACCACCTGTCTCATTTCCGGACGTTTTACGAACATCTCGGATGCGAGCTGGTGTTTAACGATGACGGCGCCTTTTTCTTCCTGAAAGAAAGCAGTGACGATGAAGCCGAAGAGCACGATGAGAATGCCTTCCGAGTACAAGTGGTTCTTCTGTTAATCGGTCGATATTTCGCCCGCAGTGGCCGTGATCTTGAGTATCTGGCGCGCCCTGATGCGGGGCTCGGGGAGCAGGATTTGATCGCGATGGGCGCCGATGACGAATATCTGGAAATCCTGCGTGCGGCCCGCTTTGAAAAAGGGCTATCGGAAGCACTGGACTACTTGGTTAAGCGTAACCTGATATTTAGTAGTGGTGCGAACCGGCACTTTTTAAGTTCCGCCGGAATGCATTTTCTCGAAGAGCTGGTCCGGGAATATGAGCAAGCATAGGCTTGTTTGGCCTGTAACACTGGCTTTGCTGGTAGCAGGCTTGATAGCCGCCTTCTCCAAACCCATGATGGTAGAGGAGCGGTTAATTTCTATATCTGCTCACGATCAGTTCAGGCAGCATCCCGAATTACTCGAACAGCCGTTGCCCATTCAGGCACTGCTGCTGGATTACCAAACAGATTCCTTGCTGTGGCTAAAAACACTCTCCGCCTTGCATGTGTACCCCGAACACACGCCCATGTTGCTTGAGCTTTTTGGTGATGAGCCTGAATTCAGGCGGGCATTGAGGGCACAGGGCGAGAGTCTTATTCCGGCGGTTATTCACTTCTATCGAAATCCCGTAACCAGCATTGAAGTCTTGAACCGCATTTCCGGTGGCGATGCAGCATTAAGTCCCGAGCAGCGCGCTTGGCACGCAGTGAATTTCGCAAATCAAGAGGGTGATGATTTCACCGGTCAGTTTCGCGTGGCACCGGACGGCGCTATTGAATGGATCTGGACTGAGCGAATCACCGAAGGGATTACCCAGTTCTTCACCAGTGGCATTCGCACGCTGGAAACCCGATACCGCACCGATCAGGAGATTCGCGCCAGCGATTTGGGCTGGGCGGCTGTAGACGCGGTGATCATTGGTAGCGCAGTGAAATTTCTAAAAGCAGGCAGGGTAGCCGCGAACACAGCCCGATCGGCTTCTGTAACCACACGAACAGCCAGCTATTCCGCCAGACTGGCTCGTGCTGGCCAAGTAACATCGGCGATGGTCAGCAACGCAAAATGGCCGGCGTTGATAGCATTCGGCTATGTGACGGTGAAACACCCCGCCTTTCTCAATGACCTGTTTGCCGGTGCTGCGTCGGTACTGGGAGTTCCTGCTTGGGCAGTGCAAGTACCCGGCTGGTTTATCATAATCCTGCCACTTCTGATTGTGCTGCGGTGGCTGTTTCGTGCGGCTCGTTTAGTAGTTCCTGCTCGCCAATCCTAACTAAAGCGCACAGTTTCATGACTGCTAAAATACCTTTCACGCAGGCAAAACGACTAATCAAAAGGAGTGCTGTTTTCATGAAAACACTATTGCAGGTTGATTTCCCCTTCGATGGACCCTTCGGGCAAGAAATGACGGAGGCAATGAAAGATTTGGCTGAATCCATAGCCAACGAACCCGGGCTCATTTGGAAAGTTTGGACAGAAAACCCGGCCACGAAGGAAGCCGGGGGTATTTATCTGTTTGAAGATTCAGACAGCGCCCATAAATACCTGGAAATGCACACTGCTAGGCTCAAGAGTTTCGGTGTTCCTGTGGTGAATGCCAAAGTATTTCAGGTCAATGAAGCGCTCACAAAGATTGATCGCGGGCCGGTGTGACATTAGGGCCTGATCAAGCAAAAAGAGATTGCTCGATAGGAGTCTTGCCGGACAGAGCGCACATTAGCCGCAGTCGGGCTTTACGGGCATTCAGGTGAGGCGCCTTGAGTGCGCCCATAGAGACTTGCTCCGCCAGCGAACCTCGATATTCATAAACCTCTGCCACGCGGCCCCAAAGGGTTGAGGATGTAACCACAACCGGTACTCCGGCGTTGATCGCAGCTTGCAGCGGTTCAACCCAATTTGGCGGGATATGACCACGGCCAATAGCGTCAATGACCAGACCTTTGGTGCCACTGGCTACCGAGGCTTCAAGCAGTGCCGGCGACGCGTCGATCGCGACGGGCAGAATGTCTACTCGCGGCAGCTTCTGGCCAGGTGTGATGGTGGAAGGACGCTGCAGCCGATGGTTCAGACGAACCTCATCGCCGTCGACGAAACCCAGAGGACCAACTCCGGGGGACGCAAAGCCGTTAAGCTGATAGCTGCTGACTTTACGTACAGAGGCTGCTGAATGGATTTCTTCATTGAAGACAACAACTGTGCCTGCGCCTCGGGCTTCGGTCGCGCTGGCAACCTTTATAGAGTCGCGTAGGTTAGGACCTGCATCGGAACCGGGCGCATAAGGCACCCGTTGGGCACCGGTAACCACCAATGCGGTGTCGTTCAGATCCAGAGTGGTATCCAAAAAATAAGCCGTATCTTCCAGAGTGTCAGTCCCTTGTGACACAACTAATCCGGCAACCTCCGGACGCTCTGACAACTCCAAACACAGAGTTCTTAGCTGCAACAGATCGGCGGTGGTAATGGCATTGCTGGGTTTCTGGAAGAGCGTGATGACTTCAACCGGGCCATCGCTCTCGATCTTCAAGGTGTCCATTAGCTCTTTACCCGAAAGAGCACCAGCAATGGCACGCCCGGAACTATCAGGAAGACTGGCAATAGTGCCGCCCAGTGAAATGAGTACAACGGTATTTTTCATGCGGCATCCTAATTTTAATTGCGGTGTCAGCAGGCGCCAAGGCAAAGCAATCAGATGATGGTGATGATAAGTAGGATGGTACCCCCGGCAGGACTCGAACCTGCTACCTTCCCCTTAGGAGGGGGACGCTCTATCCAGATGAGCTACGGAGGCATTTCAGAAGAGGCGGTATCATAACGGGCATCAGCCCGTGGCTCAAGGGGCCACAGGCTGACGCTCACGCAGTTGGCTCAGAATTGCCTGCTCATTGGATTCTCCTTTTGCCGTCAGCACCTTAAACGCTCGCTGCCGTTCAATCATCGCTTTTTCAAAGGTGTTGACCAGCTCATCCAGAGAAACCTCCCGAATCGCGGCCGCCAGTTTTTCGCGGCTATTGAATTCGTTGTTTTCCCGATCAATCTCTCGCCAGTAGCGGCCAGATACATCGCCAAGCTGCCGGTCGCGGGCCATCATTTTGCTGACCACGGCTTGTTTTTCACGGCTCAGTTGCTCGGGCGACAGCTTGGCGAGCCTGGCTTTAAAGCGTTTAGCAAACTCGTTTACCGCGCCGTCGATCTCAGCGCCACTGGCTTCGGGGGATTGGACAACCAGCCCCAGAGCCGGGGTTTCCAGAATCTCGAACGCAGTGGCGTACACAATGTAGCCGAGCTGTTTGGTGGTTCTTATTTCTTCATAGAACGGGCTGCTGATGATCTGGGCCAACAGCCGGTAGCGAGCGCGTTCTTCGTACGATCGGTCTTTGCCTTGCAAGTACAAGGTATAGCCTGTGTCGGGGTGCTCTACGTTGAGAACCGCTTCGGTTTCGCCCGACGGCAACTGTCTGACCCGGGAGCGTGCTACATCTACGTGTTCACTGTTTCGAAGCACAACCGCGTGTACCTGTTTGGCCAGGTTCAGGGCTGTTGCTTCGGTCAGGTTGCCGTGTGCCAGCATCACCGGGTCCATGGATTTGGTGAACTCTGAACCAAACTGCATCAGCTCATTAAAGGTGACAGCTTTAGCGGCCTCGAGTTTTTCGCTTACGGGATAAGTCCCGTTCAGCAAGGCCGTTTGTACAAACTCGGAGGTTTGCTGAACCGGGCGGTTTTTCGATTTGTTCTCAAGTCCATCAATCAACCGCTGGCGGGCAATGCGATAACGCTGCTCGGTGATCATCGGGTCGGCAAATTCCAACATAATCCGATTGAGTAATTCGTGGAGTTTGTCGTTGTATCCGCCTACCCGAATGGTCACGCCGCGCAGGTGAGGGTATACGCTGTAATTAAGGCCAGCGAGCTGCGCGGAATAAGCCCAGGCATTGAGGTTGGTTTTGATGGCATCAACCAGCAATTGCGTCAGCACCGTGTTGCGGGCAGAAGCGCGGGCAATGGGGCTACGCAGGCTGATGAACACGTTGGCTTTCGGGCTGTTGAAACGGGTGTCCCGGGCGTACCACACCTGCAGGCCGTCAGAGCCACGAAGCTGAGTAGGGTGGGGCATGCTGTTGCCGGTCACCATGTCCAGGTTTTCGGGTACCAGTGGGTTGGCGGGTGGCAACGCCAACTGGTCTGCCAACGTTGGGTTCGCTGCTGCCGGTATTTGCAAAGCCTCCTGCTTCCAAGGGGTTTCATACCATTGGGTCAGTTCAGGGTTGTTCAGGTTTAGATCCGGCGCAGATACCATGACGGCGAGATTGTCGGGTGTCAGTCGCTCCAGAATCGTCTGGTATTGCTCAGGTGCATAGCGCTCCATTAGGTAGGGGGCGCTCAGAATATCTTTGGCGGGATAGTCGCGGAGCAGGCTGGATAAACGCATGGCCTCGCGTACCGGTTCGCTTCGTTCGTGAAAGCGGAAATCGATAAGCGCCAGTTGCTTCATCTCTTCAAAACGCTCTTGGCTGATGCCATTTGCTTTGATCAAGTCGATGTAGCGGAACACCAGAGCCAGAATGTCATCTTGCTGTTTAAGACCTTCACGGGTAAGCGACATGCTGATGTTAAACGTTGCGTGAGTACCGGTGTCCATGCCCAACCCGGCGGAAAGGGTTTCGACCAGGCCGGCGCGTTTGAGGGCATCGAACAGGCTGCCAGGGCCTTCGTGGCCTAACAGGTTGGCCACGTACGAGGCAGGTTTTGTGGCGTAGTTGGCCCGTTGTGACGGGATCGGGAAGGCGAGGGACAAGCTCCGGCTGTCTTTGAGGGTTTCAGCCAGAATGCGTTTCGGCAACTGTTCGGGGCTGTGAAGAGGCTCAGGGTGTTCGATCACTTCCAGCTTGCGGTTGGCGATGGCGTTGAAGCGCTGCGTCACCATGCGTTCAAGTTCGTCCAGAGACTGTGGCCCGTATACGGCCAGAGACATTACGTTGGCCGAATAGTTTTCTTCCCAAAACCGGATTAGGTCAGGGCGCAGCGGATTGGCGTCGGTATTCTCGAGTGTGGTCAGGTTGCCCACAGAAAATTTGCTGAAGGCGTGATGCGGATTGCCGGCAGCTTTTCTGACCGACAGCAGGCGTCGCCCGTCTTCTTTTAGTTTGGCGCTGAATTCGGAATGAACAGCGTTCCGTTCACGGTCTACCAGTTCGGGCGTGAACAGAGGGTGAGAAAACTGCTGGGCAAAACGATCCAGTGCGGCTTCCAGAAACTCGCTTTCAACATCGAAAAAGTAGTTGGTGTTTTCGAACGCGGTGAACGCATTGTGGCTACCGCCGTGGCTGCGAATAAATTGCTGATATTCGCCCGCATCAGGATACTTTTCTGTGCCCAGGAAAAGCATGTGCTCGAGGAAATGGGCCATGCCTTCACGGTCGCTGGGGTCGTTTCCGCTTCCGACCGCTACGTTAAGAGAGGCGGCGGCTTTGTCCGCCTCGGCATCCGACACCAAGATGACGCGCAGGCCGTTCTTCAATTCCAGATATCGATAGCTATTGGGATCATTGGGGCTTTTGCGGGGCTCGGTTTCCGCATAGGCGGGCGCACCGGGCAGTAAACTGGCCAGTAAAAGCAACAATGGGGGCAAGCGATACAAACGTCGGAACAGGGGGCGTTTAACGGTCATGAGGCCTCATCGAATCGGTGTTCGGTTGTTAGGACTTAGTGAACTTGGCCGGCGCTACTACTGTCGGGCTTTTGGGACAGGGTTTTCTTGGCCAGGTCCGCCGCTTGGTCTGCATCCAGTTCTCCGGAAGCAATGCGCTCGAGCACGGTCGCCATGATGGCAACAGACTGGCGGTAGTCCGCGAATTCTTTCTGGAACGCTTTATCGATCGCCTTATAAACCGCTTCTATTTTTTCTTCTCTTGAACCTTTGTCGGCAGCGGTATCGTTGATTGCCTTCAAGCAGGCACGGGCAATGGCGATGTAACGTTCGGTATTAGGGTTGTCTTTCGGCATGGCTGCTTTGATAAACCTTGGAATGAATGGGTGACTGTTAGAGACGCCGAAAGGCGCCGGAAGTTCCCGATTATCGCATTGCCGGCGGTTGGTTGCATTGCTCCCTCGTAATTTACGGAATTTGGGCCATCAGCGTTGAATTCCTGTGCTAGTCTCAAAACGAGTATGTCGGATAATTAGTCATGATTTCTCTCGGTTTTTTGGTGCAACTAGAGTAAAAGCTCTATCAAAAACAATGGGTTAAAGAGCAAAAGCTCTAATAAAGTTCGATACATGTAAGCTGCAATTAAGTAGAATGCGTGCGTTCCATAACCGGACTACGACTTTTGTCGTAGTGGTGTGGTGTGACATATGACAATAAATAAGTAACACGTAGGACGGATCTTCTATGAATTATTTCCTTACAGGTGGCACCGGTTTCATCGGTCGTTTTTTGGTAGAAAAGCTGTTGGCCCGTGGCGGAACGGTGCACGTTCTGGTGAGGGAACAATCCCAGGGCAAGTTGGATGATCTGCGCGAGCGTCTGGGTGTAGACGACAGCCGAATTAAAGCGGTTATTGGCGATTTGACCAGCACCCGGTTAGGTATTGATGGCGCTGCTATGGACGCTTTGGAAGGAAAGATTGACCACTTCTTCCACCTGGCCGCCGTGTATGACATGGGCGCAGACGAAGAAGCTCAGGCTGCCACCAACATTGAAGGCACCCGTGCCGCTGTTCAAGCCGCCGAAGCGATGGGGGCCAAGCGCTTCCACCATGTATCTTCTATCGCCGCTGCGGGTCTTTTCAAAGGCACTTTCCGTGAAGATATGTTCGAAGAAGCGGAAAAGCTCGACCACCCCTACCTGCGCACCAAACACGAATCCGAGAAGGTGGTGCGTGAAGAGTGCAAGGTGCCGTTCCGCATCTACCGCCCGGGTATGGTGATCGGCCATTCCCAAACCGGTGAGATGGATAAGATTGACGGCCCCTACTACTTTTTCAAGATGATCCAGAAGATCCGTCATGCCTTGCCACAGTGGGTGCCGACCATTGGCTTGGAAGGTGGCCGACTTAACATTGTCCCGGTCGACTTCGTGGTCAATGCCATGGATCACATCGCGCATCTGGACGGTGAAGATGGCAACTGTTTCCACCTGGTGGATTCGGACCCTTATAAAGTGGGTGAGGTTCTTAACATCTTCTCCGAGGCGGGCCATGCGCCTCGTATGGGGATGCGCATCGACTCCCGTATGTTTGGATTTATCCCGCCGTTTATTCGCCAGAGCGTGAAAAATCTGCCGCCGGTCAAACGCATCACAGGTGCACTCCTGGATGATTTGGGCATTCCGGCTTCTGTGATGTCCTTTGTGAATTACCCGACCCGTTTCGACACCCGCGAGCTGGAGCGCGTGCTGAAAGGCACCGATATCGAAGTTCCGCGCCTGCCCAGCTACGCCGCTGTGATTTGGGATTTCTGGGAGCGTAACCTCGATCCGGACCTGTTCAAAGATCGCACCCTGAAGGGCACGGTTGAGGGCAAGGTTTGTGTGGTGACCGGTGCAACTTCCGGTATCGGTCTGGCGACCGCCGAGAAGCTGGCAGAAGCCGGCGCAATTCTGGTGATTGGCGCCCGCACCAAAGAAACATTGGATGAAGTAGCGGCGCAGCTCGAAGCGAATGGCGGCAACGTTCACGCGTACCAGTGTGACTTCTCCGATATGGAAGATTGTGACCGTTTCGTGAAGACGGTTCTCGACAACCACGGGCATGTGGACGTACTGGTCAACAACGCCGGCCGCTCCATTCGCCGTTCCTTGTCTCTGGCGTTCGACCGTTTCCACGATTTCGAGCGTACCATGCAGCTGAACTACTTCGGTTCTGTGCGTTTGATCATGGGCTTTGCACCCGCCATGTTGGAACGTCGTGGAGGTCACGTGGTGAACATTTCATCCATCGGTGTGCTGACGAACGCGCCTCGCTTCTCGGCGTACGTGGCCTCCAAATCGGCTTTGGATGCTTTCAGTCGATGTGCCGCTGCAGAATGGTCGGATCGCAACGTGACCTTTACCACCATCAACATGCCGTTGGTGAAAACACCCATGATTGCACCGACTAAAATCTACGATTCGGTACCAACACTGACGCCGGAAGAAGCCGCAGACATGGTGGCCGATGCCATTGTGCACCGTCCGAAGCGAATTGCGACGCGTTTGGGTGTGTTTGCATCGGTACTGCACTCGCTGGCACCGAAGGTGGGTGAAATCGTGATGAATACCGGTTATCGGATGTTCCCGGATTCAGCTTCGGCGGCGGGCACCAAGACAACCGAAAAGCCGAAAGTGTCTACCGAGCAGGTGGCGTTCGCGGCGATTATGCGCGGTATTCACTGGTAAGGTGAGTTGCAGTGCAACAAAAAACCCGCCTTGTTGCGGGTTTTTTGTTGGCTTTAAAAAATGTCATTCAAGATTATTCGTCGTTACTCGGCACCGGCGGTGGCGGAAAACCTCCCAGCTCTTGCCAGCGGTTCACAATGCCGCAAAACAGGTCTGCGGTTTTCTCGGCATCGTAAGCGGCGGAGTGTGCCTCTTTGTTATCAAAGGGAATTCCGGCCAGTTTACACGCTTGCGCCAGCACGGTATGGCCATAGGCCAGCCCGGCGAGTGTGGCGGTATCAAACGTTGAAAACGGGTGGAACGGGTTGCGTTTGATGTCCGCGCGCATGGCGGCGGCAAACACAAAATTGTGATCGAAGGTGGCGTTATGGCCCACCAGCACGGCGCGTTTGCAGTCGAATGCTTTAACCGCTTTGCGGATAGGCGAGAAGATCTCACTCATGCCTTCACGCTCCGGAACCGCCTCGCGCTCCGGGTCCCACGGGTCAATGCCAGTGAAGTCCAGGGCCGATTGCTCGAGGTTTGCGCCTTCGAATGGGTCAATTTGCTGAAGGTGGGTTTCGCCACGGTGTAGTTTGCCGTCTTCATCCATGGTCAGCATGACCGCTGCGATTTCCAGCAAAGCGTCTCTTTCCGGGTTGAAGCCGGCAGTTTCGACATCCACCACGACGGGCAGAAAGCCTCGGAAACGCTGGGACATAGGGTGAAGCGGTTTGTTTTCGTCAGACACGCGAACTCCAATGTTCGTGTTGTAAATTAAAAGATGATCAAGCCATACGCCAGTGAACGGTTTCACCGGCTTTGAGCGGCACGATGGTTCCGTCTGCCAGCGGCAGGTGCTCGGGCATAGTCCAAAGCTCGCGCACTAAGGTTATGGTGTCCGTATTTCTCGGCAAGCCATAGAAGTCGGCACCGTTGAAGCTGGCAAAGGCTTCCAGTTTGTCCAGAATGCCCAGTTCTTCAAAGATTTCTGCATACAAACCGATGGCGCCGTATGCGGAGTAGCAGCCGGCGCAACCGCACGCCGCTTCCTTCTTATCGCGGGCATGGGGCGCTGAATCGGTACCCAGGAAGAATCTCGGATCGCCACTGGCCACCGCTTCCCGCAGGGCTTCCTGGTGCTTGTTGCGCTTGAGGATGGGCAAACAGTACAAGTGCGGGCGAATGCCGCCAACCAGCATGTGGTTGCGGTTATACATCAGGTGCTGCGGTGTGAGTGTTGCGGCCAGGTTGTCACCGGTATGGCGGCGCACAAACTCTGCAGAATCAGCGGTGGTGATGTGTTCCAGCACCACTTTCAGGGACGGGAAGGCTTCCAGTGTGGGGGCCAGTACCCGGTCCAGAAACACCTTTTCCCGATCGAAAATGTCGATATCCGCATCGGTAACCTCGCCGTGTACCAGCAGCAACATGCCGCATTCGGCCATGGCTTCGAGTACGGGATAGATGTTTCGAATATCCGTTACTCCGGAAGCGGAATTGGTGGTGGCGCCGGCGGGGTAGAGCTTCGCTGCAACTACGCCCGCAGCTTTGGCTTCGCGGATGGTTTCTGGCGTTGTGCTTTCGGTCAGGTAGAGCACCATCAAAGGCTCAAAATTTGTGCCGGTTGCAGCCTTTAGAATCCGCTCCCGATAGGCGGTAGCCGCTGCTGCATCGGTTACCGGTGGCACCAGGTTGGGCATGATAATGGCTCGGCCGAAACAAGCGGCGGTTGCCGGTACAACACTGTTTAATACCTCGCCATCTCGAACGTGCAAGTGCCAGTCGTCGGGGCGGGTGATGGTCAGTTGTTTGCTCATGAGATATTCGCCAGGCAGCTCTTAAAAATTTTGCGAATTATATCAGAAGGCCGCTTCGAATGTTTTCGATCTGAATGTGTTTCTTGGGCTCAAGTATTGTTCAAAACGGCCGTTACTCAATAAGCAATTGAGTTAACGTGTGCTGGGGGTTGGGGCGCCTTTATGATGAAATTTAAGCGCGGTTCTGCAAAAGAGGGCGTCGTAGCGATTGCGGGCGCGCTTCTGGTGTGGACGTTTACTTCCCCAACAGTGGCATCCAGTTATGGCGCGGGTATTGAGAATAGCCGTTGGTATCTTTCGGAATCGGTCTTTGAATGCTCGTTGGTGCAGGAAGTGCCGGGATTCGGGCGCGCGGTCTTCAGTCACCGGGCCGGAGAAGATCTTGCGTTCTACCTTGAGTCCACGGTCGCATTGATGAAGCCGGGGCGGGGGCAGCTTGTGGTGGAAGCGCCTGTTTGGCGGCCTGGCGTAGCACCAAAGCCGGTAGGCGCTGTTAAGGTTTCGGGTGACAAACGCGCCGTCAGCGTAGGGGCCAGAGAGGCGAGCATCATGGCTCAGGGGTTGCTGCAGGGTATGCAGCCAACACTGACGCGGACCTCCCGTTTTGACCAAGGCTCGGTGCGAGTATCCCTGTCAAATGTGAACTTTTCCGAGCCCTATTCGGGATACCAGCAATGTGTTTCGGGTTTGTTGCCGGTGAATTATGACCAGATTCGCCGCTCCCGAGTGCCTTTCGCCAGTGGTGGTTCAGAACTCTCCGTAGCAGACAAAACGCTGCTGGATAACATCGTGAGCTACGTGATGGCAGATTCCACTGTCGAGCGTATTTTGGTTGATGGTCACTCGGACAGTGTGGGTAGCAGAATAGACAACCGCGCCCTTTCAGAAGAACGTGCGAATAGGGTTGCGGAATATTTGAAAGCCCAGGGTCTTAATGAGGAACTGCTGATTGTCCGCAGCCACGGCGATCAATTTCCGGTGTCGCGCCGTCATCGGGAAAACCGCAGGGTCACGATTCGGTTGCAGAGGCAGGGCGAGCGCCCTGAATTTCAGCAGGCTAGCGGAAACGGAAGAGATTTCTCGGGCTGAATCGCTATTTACTTAGTAGACCGCGTCCAATACCTCGAGGTGAGCGACCACGCTTTCCCCGAGGGCTCTCAGATGATAACCCCCTTCCAGTGTTGAGATGACCCGATCATTGGCATGATCACGGGCAACACTGACGATCATTTCAGTCAGCCAACGATAATCTTCTGTTTCCAGATTTGTTTCTGCCATCGGGTCGAGCCTGTGGCCGTCAAAGCCTGCGGATACCAGCACCAACTGCGGGCGGAAATTCTGAAGCTTTTTCAGCCAAGCCGATTCCACCCGTTTGCGGTACTCGGCGGAAGAGCAGTTTGCTTCGATCGGAGCATTGATGATGTTGTCGGGTTGTCGGTGCACGTGGCTGTGCGGGTACAGTGGGTGCTGGAAACTTGAGCACATCATAATACGCTCGTCGCCGCTGACGATATCCACGGTTCCGTTCCCTTGGTGCACATCAAAGTCGATGATGGCGACTCGTTCCAGTTGATGGAAATTGAGCGCTCTTAACGCGGCTAACGCAATATTGTTGTAGAAGCAAAAGCCCATGGATTTGGTGCGTTCGGCATGGTGTCCGGGAGGGCGTGCGCAAACAAACGCATTGGTAACCTGACTGCTCATAACCATATCAACGGCCTGAATGTTCCCACCGGCGGCCAAACGGGCGGCGCGCAAGGTGTCGGGCATCAGTGAGGTGTCCGGATCGGTAAACACCCGGCCCCGTGTGGGTGCCATCAGGTCGAGTTGCTGCAAGTAAGGCTCGGGGTGGACCATCAGCAATTGATCACGGGTAATTTCCTCGGGCCGCACCCAATCGAGGTTTTGCTGCAGGTCGGTGTCAGCAATGTGCGCCAGAATGCTTGAAATACGTTCCGGGCTTTCCGGATGTTCCGGGCCCATGTTGTGTTTCAGGCAATCATCGTGAGAAAAGAATGCGGTGGTCATGCTGAGAGTCTAAGCCTGAGTCCGGTTGCTAGTATCGTCATGTTAACAAGGATATTGGGGGGATGGGTGCTACTTTCGTCTAATAAAGGCGGGATGTCAGGCCGGATCGACGATTTACATCAGCAAATACCGATCTAAGATAAGGTATACATTGATAAGTCACCTGTTTTGCTGAGATTCTTATCTACGTAGCCACCGCTTGGATCAGGGAGAGTTCTCTTGAGTACCCGTTATCTGGAAAGTTTGTTCAATCCTGACTCCATTGCTGTCATCGGTGCCTCCGAGCGCGCAGACAATCTGGGCGGTATGGTTTTGCGGAACATGCTCGGTGGCGGCTTCCCGGGGCGCATGGTGGTGGTGAACCAGAGCGACTACGACAACGTTCATGGCGTTCCTTGTGTCGCAAAGGTATCGCAGCTGGATTTCACGCCCGACCTTGCGATTGTGTGTACTCCGCCTGATACGGTTCCCAAAATGATCCGAAAACTGGGCGAGAGCGGTGTAAGAACGGCAATTGTGATGACTGGCGGTATGTCTCGTACCCACAGTAAAACCGGTCAGCCTCTGATGTATTCCGTACGCGACGCCGCAAGAGAAACCGGCATTCGGGTCTTGGGGCCAAACACCATTGGTCTGATGGTGCCGGCTCGTCATCTGAACGCGACCTATGCGCACATGGGGGCCATTCCCGGGCGTGTGGCGTTTATTGGCCAGTCGGGCACTATTGCCAGTTCCGTGCTGGACTGGGCATTCGCTCGGGGCGTGGGCTTCTCGTATTTCCTGACTCTGGGCGATGGCATGGATATCGATCATGACGATTTGATCGATTATCTTGCGCAGGACAGCCAGACCCGGGCCATTCTGTTACATATTGAAAGCATTCCCAATCCTCGTCGGTTTATGTCTGCGGTTCGGGTTGCTTCCCGCACCAAGCCGGTTATTGCGGTTAAGTCCGGGCGGGTGCCCGAGTCTGAATGGATTCCCCACGACCTTCCTGCCGGGGTCTCTCACAGTGACCCGATATACGATGCCATGCTGCAACGGGGCGGTGTGCTGCGCGTTGACGGGTTGGGGCAGATGTTTGATGCACTCGAAACCCTTACCCGCATGCGGCCTTTACGCCGGGAATCTCTGGCTATTCTCGCGAACGGCGTGGGCCCGGGTGTGTTGGCGGTTGACCGGTTGTCTCACCTGGGAGGAGGGCTGGCGGAGCTGTCTGATACAACCCTTGAAGAGCTGGGGAAACTATTACCACCTTACTGGACGCGCAAAAACCCCATCGATTTGAACTACGATGCGTCCCCCGAGCTTTATGGGAAAGCGGTTAAAATCCTGGCCAAAGACCCGAACATTGCGAATGTTCTGGTGATGTACGCACCAACGCTGGTTCAGGACAGTCTCCAGATTGCCGATGCCGTCGTGCAGGCATCGAAAGGGACCCGGCTCAATATTTTCACCTGTTGGCTGGGGCATAGTACGGTGATGGATTCCCGAGAGGAGTTTTACCGGGCTGGCTTACCATCATTCTTTAACCCGGAAAAAGCCGTTACCGCATTCATGCAGCACGTGAAGCATCAACGGGTACAGAGGCTTTTGAGTGAAACGCCGGAATCGTTCACCGATCACTTTGCAGACCGGGCGAACACGCGTTCTCTCGTTGCCAAAGCACTTCGCGATGGCCGTAAGCATTTATCCAGCCGTGAAGCCCGGCAGGTGATTCGGGATTACGGCATAAACGCCATCGAAACCGTGTATTGCGACGATGTTGAGGAAGTGCTTGAGATGTTTGCGGTAGAACGCCGGCCCATTGATCTGACCGTCGTGCATGAAGAGGTCTGTTATCCCTTCCTGGAACTGACCCCTACGCAGCGCCGTTATAAAGGCACGATCAAGAATCTGAATAGCGAACAGGCGATTATCGATGGTTGTCGGTTCCTGATCGAAGAGTACAAGGAACATTTTCCCGATAGTGGCTTCTTGGGCTTTGGCATGCAGCACTCCTATCAGCATATTGGTGGCATAGAGTTCAGCGTAGGTATCACGCGGGACGAGGTGTTCGGTCCTTTGGTGGTTTGTGGTGCTGCGGGCGCCCAGATTAACATCACCACTGACCGCCAGATTGCCCTGCCGCCGCTGAATATGGTGCTGGCGCGGGAATTGCTGCGCCGGACCTATATGTACAAACTACTGAAAGAGCACAGTTTGCGGCCCCAGGAAGACATACGGGCGGTGTCCGAAACACTGGTAAAGCTTTCGCAAATCGTTATCGATATTCCGGAAATACGTGGCTTGGAAATCTCTCCGTTGCTGTTCAACGATCAGGGAGCGATTGCCGTCAGTATCGCTGTCGATCTGGATGACAAGCCTAGCCGGCCCATTATTCAGGCCTACCCGAGAGAGCTTGAAGAGTGGATTGTGCTGCCTAAATCCGGGCGGCGAGTCATTATTCGCCCGGTTTTGGCGCAAGATGAGCCGGCGCATCGCGCTTTTCATGAATACCAATCGCCGGAATCGATTCGCTACCGGTTTTTCCAGTACCGCAAGCACTTCTCCCGTGAAGACGTTGCCCAGATGGTGCAAATCGATTACGACCGGGAGATGGTGTTCATTGCCAATGCCAAAAAAGAAAACGGTGAGGGGGAGGAAACGCTCGGCACGGTGCGGGTATGGACCGATGCCGACAATCTTCGCAGTGAATTTGCGGTCATGGTTGATGATCGAATGAAGGGCGAAGGTTTGGGCGTTGCTTTGATGCAGAAAATGATCGAATACTGCCGAAGCCGGGGCACCATGGAGATGGTCGGAGATGTGCTGCCCGAAAACCGCCCTATGCTGCAGCTGGCGGAACAGCTTGGGTTTGACATCAAGTTCAACCCGGTGGAAGAAGTGATGGACTTGAGGCTGGTGTTGAACGAGCCAGAAAAAGACTGGCAGAAAGAACGGCTGAAAAAGCGGGGGGGCTAACCCCTCCCGCTTTAACGTGGGTTCTGCTTATTCTTCGACAATGGCGGATCGGTCTTCGCCACCAAGGGCTTCCAGCAGGCCCGGGATCATCCGCGATAGCTCCAGGGTCATGATGGTAAAGGCCGCGTCGAACTTGGCCACGGCATCGTCTACATCGACATCGTCCAGTTGCTCCTGCAGTGTCTCACCAAACTTCAACCGGCGAATGCCCAGTTCTTCATCCAGCACTAAGTGCACGTTGTTGTCCCAGGTTACCGCCAGCTTGGTTACCTGCATGCCGGTTTCCAGATGATTGCGGATTTCGTCGGCCTTCAGGTCCAGGCCCTTGCAGCGAACAACACCGCCGTCTTCGGATGGGTCTTTCAGTTCACACTCGTTGCCCAGCTCAATGGTGGCGGGCAGGTCGATGGTTTCGGTCAGCCAGCCGGTAAAGGTAAAGGCGGGTGCCTGTTCAACCGCAGGTGGTCGGACGGGCAGTGAACCGAGCGTTTTTCTGAGCGTCGAGGCCAGATCTTCGGCTTGCTTGGCAGAACCGGCATCGACAACCAGTACGCCGTCTTTCGGGGCCAGATACGCGTAGCAGCGGCGATTGCGGGAAAAGGCCTGTGGCAGCATCTCCAGCATGACCTGCTCTTTGATTTCGTCTTTTTCTTTGCGGCGAACTTTCCGGCTCTGCTCGAGTTCAATGGCTTCCGCGCGCTCTTCCACGGCTTCTTTGACCACCGGGCCGGGTAAAATCTTCTCTTCTTTACGCAGGGCAATCAGGTGGTAGCCGTTGGCGCTGTGCACCAGCAATTCGCCATGCTTACCGAGTGGCGGAACCCAACCCTGACGCATGGTTTCTTGCGGGCCGCAGGGCTTGAACGCATCGGCTTGCAGTTTCTCTTCGAGATCTTCAGCCGTAATGTCGAAGGGTTTGGTAAAGCGAAAAACTCGGGCGTTGCGAAACCACATGGGGTTTATGTCCTTGCTAATTGTTTGGGGCGTTTAGGAAAAAGGGGAGGATAATACGGCTACCGGCAGGCAGCCGTAAAGTTACCGGTAAGGCATGTTTAGATTTGCAGTATCTCGACCACGACCGTTTTAATTACAAAACCGATAACGCCGGTGCCGAGGACTGCAAATAATGCAATGGTGCCGAATCTTCCCGCTTGTGATTTTTTGGCAAGATCCCAAACAATGAATCCCATCCAGCCAATAAGGCCCGTCACCAGAACCGCCATTGCGATCTGGGAGAATACTGCTTCGTTCATGCTTACTCCGATATCAACAGAAATGTACGAGTGCGAGAATGATCAGCTCTGTTCATCGCGCAAGAAAACCCAGTTGTTTTTATCGGATTGTTCTTCACTGAAGTAATAACCATCCAGGTCAAAGCCTTTGAGGCTTTCGGATTGCGTGATGCGGTTTTGGATGGCGTAGCGGCACATCAAACCGCGCGCTTTTTTGGCATAGAAACTGATGATCTTGTACTTGCCGTTCTTGAAGTCTTTAAACTGAGGCGTGATCAGCTGGCCCTGCAAATTCTTCTTCTGAATACTTTTGAAGTATTCGTTAGATGCGAGATTTACGAGCACCTGATCGTCTTTCTCCAGCAGAATGTTAACGGCTGATGTTAGTTTGTCGCCCCAGAACGCATAAAGATCTTTGCCACGCTGGTTCTCGAATTTGGTGCCCATTTCAAGACGGTATGGCTGCATCAGGTCCAGCGGTTTGAGCAAACCATAGAGGCCAGACAGTATTCGTAAATGTTTCTGGGCAAAGATGAAGTCGTCTTCGCTAAAGCTTTCGGCATCCAGCCCGGTGTACACGTCACCTTTAAACGCCAGTACGGCTTGGCGCGCGTTCTCGGGCGAAAAAGGGGTATGCCAATTGCGGAAGCGATCGGCGTTGAGTTGGCCCAGTTTATCGCTGATGCTCATCAGGTTGCTGATCTGATGCGGTTCCAGTTCCTTCAGTTGATCAATCAGTTCACACGCATCGTCCAGGTAGTCCGGTTCGGAGTAGGTTTCTGTAGCCAGAGGGCTCTCGTAATCCAGAGTTTTAGCGGGAGAGATGATCATCAACATGTTAGCGGATCCTTTATTGCAAAAACGTGAGTAGCTGGGCTTGGGTAAAGGGCCAGCCAAGTTCGGTGCCGGTGTCTTGCCGGCGCAGAACCGGGATACGAGTACCGTACCGTTCAACTAACGCTTCGGATTGGGCGATATCCACCACATCCACGGGAATCGGCTCCGGCATCGGGGTGTTCACCAGGAGCGCCTCGGCCAATTCACACAGGTGGCAGTTGGATGTGGTGTAGAAGATCAGTTCCATTAGTTTTTCGGCTGTGCGTCAATTTGCTGGCCGGTGACACCTTCGCTGTCTTTCCCCATCAAGTAGAGATAAACAGGCATAAGCTGTTCCGGCTCTGGGTTTTTCTTCGGGTCTTCCGCAGGGTACGCGAGCACGCGCATTCCTGTGCGGGTCGCGCCCGGGTTCAGGCTGTTCACGCGAATGTTGTTGCGCTCGTCGTCCAGCTCGTCGGCCAATAATTGGGAAAGCCCTTCTACGGCGAACTTCGATACCGCATAGGCACCCCAGTAGGCGCGTGCCTGGCGGCCGACACCGGAAGAAGTGAAGATCATGGAGGCTGCGTCTGACTGCCTGAGCAGAGGAATCATCGCCCGGCTAAGCATGAACGGTGCCGTGGCGTTAACCTGCATAACTTTGTTCCAGGTTTCCGGGTCATACAGCTCTACCGGGCTCCGTGCGCCCAGAACGCCTGCGTTGTGGAGCAGGCCGTCGAGGCGCCCGAAGTTTTCTTCGATGGTCATCGCCAGTTCTTCGTAATCTTTCATGGCGGCACCTTCGAAGTTCATTGGAACCAGTGCAGACTGAGGGTGCCCGGCGGCCTCGATTTCGTCGTACACTTCTTCCAGCCGGGACAAGGTGCGCCCCACCAGAATGACGGTGGCACCATGGGCCGCATAAGCTTTTGCGGCCGCCCGGCCGATGCCGCTGCCAGCGCCGGTAACCATGATAATGCGGTTTTTTAGAAGATCGGCGGGTGCCTGGTAATCATGCATAACCTGTCTCCGATATCTGGCCAATTCCAGCCACATTGTGGCCAGTCAATGAAATAATGTGAGCGCTATTGTAACAGCTTTGCCAAGTCGCTGACGGTATCGGCGATGGCGTCGGCTTGCCACAGATCAACGGTTTCCGGTTCTTCAATGTAACCGTACCTAACGGCAATGGTGTACATGCCCGCGTTACGGCCGGCTTCTATATCCCGTACGTGGTCACCTACGTAGATAGCCTGTTCCGGAGCCGCATTGATTTCTTTGCAGGCCAAAAACATGGGTTCCGGATGAGGCTTGCGCTCGGTTACGTGATCCGGGCAAATCAGGGTTGCGCACCGTTCCTGCAGGCCAAGCGCCTCAATCAGCGGCGCTGCAAATCGTACCGGCTTATTGGTAACGATACCCCAGGGAATGTCTCTGGCTTCGAGGTTCAGCAACAGCTCATTCATGCCTTCAAATAGGGTGGTTTCGACGGCTACACCCGCTTCGTACAGGTCCAGAAAGGCTGTGTGCTTGTCCAGATAGCCTTCATGCTCGGGCTCCAGATTAAAGCCGAGGCGGACCATGGCGCGAGCACCGTTGGAGACCGACCTGCGAATATACTCCGCCGCGAGGGGCTCCAGTTCGTGCTGTTGGCGCAATTGGTTAAGGCAGCGAATGAAATCCGGTGCGGTATCAATCAAAGTGCCGTCCAGATCAAACAGCACTGCCGAGGGAGGCTGTTTAATCTTCACGGATATCCTTGGCATGCATCAGGTAATTGACGTCTACATCACGGCCAAGCTTGTAACTTTTGGTGATGGGATTGTAGGTCATACCGGTGAGTTCGCGGATGTCCAGACCAGCCTGACGCAGATAATCCGACATCTCCGAAGGACGGATGAATTTGTTCCATTCATGGGTGCCCTTGGGAAGCATGTTCATGATGTACTCGGCGCCGACTATGGCAAACAGGAACGATTTGGGGTTCCGGTTAATGGTAGACACAAACAAGTGGCCACCCGGTCGTAACATGGCAGCACAGGACTGAATCACTGAGGCGGGGTTGGGGACGTGCTCAAGCATTTCCAGACAGGTAACCGCATCGTACTGACCGGCATGCTCCGGGTCTTTGGCCAGTGCTTCGATGGTGGTCTGGCGGTAGTCGACTTTCACGCCGGATTCCAAACCGTGCAGTTTAGCGACCTGCAAGGGCGCTTCGCCCATGTCGATTCCGGTCACGTGGGCACCGCGAAGTGCCATGCCTTCGGACAACAAACCACCACCGCAGCCTACGTCCAGCACGCGTTTTCCGGCTAGGGAAACCCGTTCGTCAATGAAGTTCAGACGCAGAGGGTTAATATCATGCAGTGGCTTGAATTCACTGGTCGGATCCCACCAGCGACTGGCGAGCGCTTCAAACTTGGCAATCTCGTTCTGATCTACGTTTTGGTTGCTCATGCTTGCCCCTGAGAAAAATTAACTGAGAATATGTTGTTGCCAATCGCGAACCCGAAGCATCAGGTCCGGGACATCAATTCGGGTTAACCGGCCGTCCTGCAATTGCGGCACGCCGTGGATCCAGCTATGGCTCACGGCCCGGCCATGGTTGCTGTAAACCAAATGCGAGGCGGGGTCGTAGACCGGCTGAATGAACGGGTCACTGAGGTCTACCGCAATCAAGTCCGCTAACTTGCCGGCGACCAGGGAACCAAGTTCCTGTTCCCGGCCAAGGGCGCGGGCGCCGTTCAGGGTCGCCATTTCCACAGCCGTGTGAGCCGACAGGGCGGTGGCATCGTCCGCAACGGCCTTGGCCAACATGGCAGCCGTTTTCAGTTCACTAAACAGATCCAGGTCGTTGTTACTGGCTGCGCCATCGGTACCAATAGTGACGTTCAGGCCGCGATCGATCAGCGTCTGAACCGGACACATGCCGCTGGCGAGTTTCAAATTCGACTCCGGGCAGTGAACAATGTGACCACCGGTTTTCGCTAACAGATCCAGATCGGCTTCGTTCAGCTGGGTCATGTGCACGTATTGGCTGTTGCTACCCAGCACACCCAGATCCGCCATGCGGTCAGTTGGCCGTTTACCGGTTAGTTTTAAAGCTTCGTCCACCTCAAACGCAGTTTCGTGCAAATGCATCTGAATGGCTGCGCCGGTTTGTTGAGACAGCTCAACGGCAGCCGCCAAAGGCTGGTCCGAAATGGTATAGGGCGCGTGGGGGCCAATGGCAGGCATGATAAATTCATCGCTGCGCCACTGCGCGATCAATTCCGCGCCTTTGGCCAGATAGTCGTCCGGGCCCGAGCCCCACATGGTGGGCATGTCGATCAGCGGGAAGCACACCTGGGCGCGCATGCCGATGTCGTGGGCGGCCTGAGCTGTGGCTTCCGGGAAGAAATACATATCGGAGAAGGTGGTGGTACCGGTGCGCAGCATTTCAGCCATCGCCAGTCGGCTGCCATCCTGAACAAACTGCTCACAAACAAATTGCCCCTCGGCGGGCCAGATGTGTTCATTCAGCCAGGTCATAAGCGGCAGATCGTCGGCCATGCCACGGAATAGGGACATAGCGGTGTGGCCATGGAGATTGATTAAGCCGGGCAGCACAACATGATTCGGAAGATCAATGGTTTCCCGTGTGCGGAACGTTTGGTCTGCCTCGGATTGCGGGAGCACAGCCGCAATTCGACTGCCTTGTAGTATGACGGCCTGATGGTCCAGTACAACGCCAAAAGGTTCGATTGGAATCAGCCAGCGGGCGTTGATTCGGGTATCGGCTGTGATGATGGTATTTGCCGTCATTAACCTGCCTTGGAGGGTCGGGGGCACAGTCTCTGTATGCCGGGAAATTCAACTAGGAAGTATAGCGAGCCGCCACCGGCAGAACTACCCCGCTTGTGGTGCCAATGGAGGTATAAAGCCCGATCTAACGCGTTATACTGCGGTTTTTCAGGCACGCATCCGGAGCAAATCATGGCAAACACCACAGACCAACGATCGTTGGGGACTCAACCTGTCCGTTGGCACGGCGACCGTTTAGAGCTATTGGATCAGCGGCTGCTGCCCACCGATGAGCGCTGGATCACAGCGGATAGCGCAGCTTCGGTTGCCCAAAGCATTACGGATATGGTGGTTCGTGGCGCTCCGGCCATCGGAATCAGTGCGGCTTACGGCGTTGCATTAGCAGCGCGTCATGCCCGCGGTGATCAATGGCAGCTTGAAGTGGAGCAGTCGATTGATCAGTTAGCAAAATCTCGGCCGACAGCGGTGAACCTGTTCTGGGCATTGCAGCGAATGGAAAAGGTGTTTCGGGCATGCTCGGCGCTGGAGGAGGCGGTTAAACGATTGGCCGACGAAGCGATGTTGATTCACCAGGAGGATATCGCGGCGAATCTGGCGATGGCGGATCATGCGCTGAAGGTCATGAACCCCGCACAGCCGATAGGCGTGCTAACCCACTGCAATACCGGGGCTTTGGCAACCGGAGGGTATGGCACGGCGCTTGGTGTTATTCGCCGCCTGCACGCGCGCAACATGCTGGAGCAAGTGTATGCAGATGAAACCCGGCCCTGGCTTCAGGGTAGTCGTCTGACCGCTTGGGAGCTTAGCCGCGAGGAGATTCCAGTGACGTTGAACGCCGACGGTGCAGCGGCAGCCATTCTTGCCAGTGGTAAGGTCAGTTGGGTGGTTGTGGGCGCAGACCGGATTACCGCGAACGGGGATGTGGCGAACAAAATCGGCACCTACAGTTTGGCGGTTTTGGCTCGTTATCACGGCGTTGGGTTTATGGTTGTTGCGCCATCCAGCACGGTGGACATGGCCCTGGCCGAGGGCGGGCAGATCCCGATTGAAGAACGCGAAGGTACAGAAGTGCGGGAAATTCGCGGGATTCCGCTAGCGCCAGCCGGAGTGGATGTGTTCAACCCGGTGTTTGATGTGACACCGGCCAGCCTGATTGACGCGATTGTGACGGAAAAGGGGGCGGTTCTTAAGCCGGATGTTGCCGGTATGAAAGCGTTATTTACCTGACGACGGCTCGGAGTTATCAGGATTTCGGGGCTGAAGACCAGCTTTTAGCTCCGCTACTTCCATTTCTTGCTGCTCGACGAAATGCATCGACATTTCAAAACTGTTGCGGGTGAATTCCAGAACCTTTCTGAAACCTTCATCCGACAGGTTTCGGGCGTTGTCGTGACGACGGAAAATATTGATGAATTCCCGTTCCCGTTCGAACTGTAGGGGAATGCGGCCAATTCCCCAATCGTTCAATATCTGCCAGACCTCGGGGTTGTAGTTCCGGGTGGTACGCATGATGAACGGGATGGGATCGTTGCGGGCAACCAAGGCCGCAAACCGCAAGATCAGCTCGAAGGACAGGGTGGCAGTGCCGTTCTCGATGGCTTCCAGCAGAGACTTGTCTTTAAGATTCAGTGCGTCACTCATTTCGGAAAGCGTCAGCCCGGCCACTTCCCGAATGTCTTTGAGGGATTGGCCAGTGGCCAGCATGGCCCTGAGCTGGTCCTGAGAATTGACCAGTACCCGGCCCACTTTCAGGGATGTATCGGTTGCCCGAGCGCCGAGTTTAAGGGCCGAGCCGGTAAAACCGACGATGCGATCCAAAATCCGGTCAGAGGATTTGGTGCGCGCATCGGGAGCTGGTGCCATGCTCTCGGCTTCTTCCATAGAGCGCATCGCGTGCAGAGCATCCAATAACATGCTCTGGAATACCTGAGCCTTCTTATTATTCTCTTTCTGGCCTTCGGAAGGCGCCTTGTCAGCCATAGGGTCAGGGCACCTCGGTTTTGGCGGCAAACTGGGTGGGCGTAAGGATGGAAGCCATGCGCTGGTCCAGCTCAAGCAAGTCAGCCATGATGTGCCCACCTTCGCGAATCACGAAGTCCAGTTCGTCATCGGTTTTGTCGGGGTCAGCAACTTGCGCATCTTGCCATTCTTCCAGCTCGTCCAGTGTTTCGAAGGGCGCTTCCCCGCGAAGTTCGCGACGTGCGTTGGCGATGGTGAGGCGCGTGCTTTCGATTTGGTTGTGGTGCGCTGTTCGTTCGTCAATGTTGAGGCTGACGTAGTCAATCTGGCGCTGCTGGGTCAGGAAATCGATTTCCTTCTGCAGCAGGCTGAACTCCGGATTGGTGTTAAACCGATCGTCGTGCCGGGTGCGGAGTTCATCAATCACGCCGCTGAAGTCGAAGTAGCGAGTGTGCGGAACAGCTTCAATCTGGTCCCAGGGTAGTGCGTGGTCGAGGGCGTCTTCACCGATTCTCGTTTTATCGATGCGAGAAGGTATTTCGATGTCCGGAATCACGCCCTTGTGCTGGGTTGAGCCGCCAGACACCCGATAGAATTTGGATTGTGTGATTTTGAGCTGGCCGTGGTTTAGAGGTCGAACCGCCTGAACGGTACCCTTGCCGAAGGTTTGAGAACCCACCACCAGACCGCGGCCATAATCCTGGATGGCACCTGCAAAAATTTCAGATGCCGACGCACTCATGCGGTTGACCAGCACCACCAATGGGCCGTCGTAGGCGACCGTGGGATCTCTGTCGTCCAGCACTTGCACATCGTTGTTGGCGTTGCGGATTTGTACCGTGGGGCCTTTATCAATAAACAGACCTACAAGGTCGTTGGCTTCGTGCAACGCACCGCCGCCATTATTTCGCAGGTCCATCACGATGCCATCAACACCGTCTTTCTTGAGTTCGTCAATCAGCTTGCGAACGTCTCGGGTGGTGCTTTTGTAGTTTGGATCGCCTGCTTGCATGGCCTGGAAGTCGGCGTAGAAGGTCGGGATGGTGATTACCCCGATGTTATAAGTGGTGCCGCTGCGATCGAGTTGGATGATGTCTTTACTGGCACTTTGCTCTTCCAGCTTTACTTCATCCCGACTGATGGCAATGCTGCGAGTGATGGTTTCATCCGAGGCATTTGCCGGAATGACCTCCAGCGTAACGATAGAGTTTCGTGGGCCACGGATAAGGTCAACAACCTCATCGAGGCGCCAGCCGATGACGTTGACAGGCTTTTTGTTTTCCTGTGCGACGGAAACAATGCGGTCTGCGGGCTGCAATTGGCCTTGCTTGGACGCAGGGCCACCGGGAACCAGTCGAACCACTTTGGTGTATTCGTTATCGGATTGAAGAACCGCGCCAATTCCCTCCAGCGACAGGCTCATATTGATATTGAAGTTTTCTGACGTACGGGGTGAAAAGTACGAGGTGTGCGGGTCCCACATGCCGGTAAAGGCATTCATGTAGGCCTGAAACGCATCTTCGCTGCGCGCCTGATAAGCGCGCTTGAGTTGGCCTTCGTACCGGCGCATGAGAGTTTCTTCAATCGCTTCGTCGTCGGCACCGTTTAAACGCTGCGCCAAAACGGCGTTTTTGATGCGTTTAATCCAGAGTTTGTCCAAGGCTGCTTTGTCGGCTTCCCATGGCGCTTCTGAGCGATCAACACGAATCTTTTCGCTGGCACTGAAATCCAGTTCGGAGACGCCGGCGCTGATAATCTCTTTGGCAAATTTCAGGCGCTCAATAATGCGCTGCTGAACCAGGTTGTAGATGTCGAAACCGGGTTGCAGTTGGCCGGTTTTTAACGCGGAACCCAAACGACCTTTTACTTTGCTTAACGCATCGATGTCTTGCCGGGTCAGGTAAACGCGCTGGCTGTCGAGGTAGTTGAGGTAGGCATCAAAGACATCGCCGGAGAGTTCATCGCTGATGCCGAGGTCGCGGAAATGGGTGAACTGCAGCTGACGGGCAATCAAAATGTTAGCCCGGGCCTGATCGATGGTCGGGGAAACCGGTTGATAGTTAGCTGGTTCTTCAATCTTTGCGTGTAGTCCGGACAAACCGGGTACAAGCAAAGCAAGGCCTAACGCGGCGCTCAGTCCCGCACTTTTCAGAAAAGAGGACCGGGAGTTACGCGTAATGGCTTTTTCCGCAATGGTCATATAAGCATACCTGGCGATACTGGGTTGTTTTATTTCTGCCGAGTCTACTGACAGTGTTATCTACCCGTGACTAGTTAATTTATTGTAGGCAACTGCCACACCCGTTGCCATAGGTTAGGTACGGCGCTTAGTGACAATATGTCCATATAGATTGCAGTATTGCGGGATAAATGCGGCTGGGGGAATACCCGTACAGAAGAAACCGACCGGAGCAGAGGGCTCCGGTCGGCAAGGGCTGTTAAGCGAAGGTTTCGTTTTTCTCCGCTTTTTCGAGCAGGAGTGCGGGGGGCGTGAACCGTTCGCCGTATTGGTCGGTCAGTTCTTGCGCGCGTTCTGCGAACCTGCGCACGCCGTACTGGTTCACGAACTGAATAGCGCCACCGGTCCAGGGGGCGTATCCGATCCCGAAGATACTGCCTATGTTGGCGTCTGCTACCGTGCGGAGAACGCCTTCTTCCAGACAGCGGATGGTTTCAATCGCTTGGATGAACAGAATGCGGTCTTTCAGATCCTGCAGCTTCACCTTGCGTGCCTCGTCTTGGTCGACATACAGGTTTTCAAGTTCTGGCCAAAGGTGTTTCTTGCCTTTCTCAGGGTATTCATAGAAGCCGGCACCGGCGGCTTTGCCTTTGCGGCCGTGGGTATCCACCATGGCATCGACGATGGCTTCAGCCGGATGTGGCTGCCAGGTTCGGCCGGCAGCTGCTGCATCTTTCTGTGCTTCGGCGCGTACGTGTTGTAACAGCGTCAGGCTCACCTCGTCAGAAATCGTCAGAGGGCCAACCGGCATGCCGGCCAACAGTCCTGCGTTTTCGATGCTGGCGGGATGAATGCCTTCCGAGAGCATGCCGATGCCTTCATTTACAAAAGTGCCGAACACCCGTGAAGTAAAGAATCCGCGACTGTCGTTAACGACGATGGGCGTTTTGCCAATTTGCTGGACGTAGTCAAACGCACGGGCCAGGGTTTCATCGGAAGTTTTCTCGCCCACAATGATTTCCACCAATTGCATCTTGTCCACCGGTGAGAAGAAGTGCAGGCCGATGAAATGATCAGGCTTGGCGGAAGCTTCCGCCAACTGGGTGATGGGAATGGTCGAGGTGTTGGACGCGAAGATGCCATTAACGGCCATTTTAGGCTCGGCTTCTTGGGTGACTTTGGCTTTCAAGTCGCTGTCTTCAAAGACGGCTTCGATGATGAGATCACAGTTCTCCAGATCATCTGCTGATGCGGTCGCAGTGATGCGACTCAAGATGGCTTCTTTTTCGGCTTCGGTCATCCGGCCACGGCTGACTTTCTTGGCCAGTAGTTTTTCGGAATAGCTTTTGCCTTTCTCGGCGTTTTCCGATGACACGTCTTTCAGCACCACATCGATGCCGCGGATTGCTGTGGAATAAGCAATGCCTGCACCCATCATGCCCGCACCCAGCACCCCGACTTTTTTTAAGGAGGCCTTGTCGATACCCGCCGGACGGCTGCCGCCTGCTTTGATGGCGTTCAGCTGGAACCAGAAGGTGTTTGTCATGTTTTTGGCGACTTGGCCGGTGACCAGTTCGGCGAAGTAACGGGTTTCGATCAGGCTACCGCTGTCGAAGTCCACCTGAGCACCTTCCACCGCGGCGGCCAAAATCCGCTCTGGTGCGGGGTAGCAGCCTTTGGTTTTCTCTCGCAGCATGGCAGGGGCGATAGAAAGTTTCTGAGCCATTGCCGGGTGACTCGGCGCACCGCCGGGCATTTTGAAGCCTTTTTTGTCCCACGGCTGTTCGCACTTGGGGTTGGCTTCAATAAAGGCTTGTGCTTTGCTGAACAGCTCCTCGGGTGAGCTGGCCAACTCATCAATAATGCCGGCTTTCAGGGCCGCTTTCGGGGACAATTTTTTGCCTTCCATGAGTAGCGGGAAAGAGGCTTCCAAACCGATCATTCGCGGCAGGCGTTGAGTGCCGCCACCGCCGGGAAGCAAGCCGAGGCTGACTTCCGGCAAGCCCAGCTGGATGCTGTCGTTGTCCAGAACAACTCGGTGATGGCAGGCCAGTGCGATTTCCAAACCGCCACCTAAAGCCGAGCCATTAATGGCCGCAACCACAGGTTTGCCGCAGGTTTCCAGAATTCGCATGTTGGCTTTCAATCCATCCACCATGTCTTCGAATTCTTTGGCTTGTTCACGGGTGACTTGGTGAATCTCATTCAGGTCGCCGCCGGCAAAGAAGGTTTTTTTGGCGGACGCGATGATGATGCCTTTGATATTGTCCAGATCTGCCTGCACCTTGGTGGCCGTTTCGGTCAGAGCCGTCCGGAATTCGCGGTTCATGGTGTTGGCCGACTGGCCCGGCATGTCAATGGTCAGGGTGAGAATCTGGTCTGAACCCAGGTCGTACTTAATAGCTGTCATGGTCTGTTCCTTATTTTGAAAGTGGGTTCAAACGCGTTCGATGATGGTGGCAATACCCATGCCGCCGCCGACACACAGTGTGGCCAGACCGTAGCGGAGTTCGCGGCGTTCAAGCTCATCGAGCAGGGTGCCGAGTATCATGGCGCCGGTGGCGCCCAGTGGGTGGCCCATGGCGATGGCGCCGCCATTTACGTTCACTTTCTCGTCCGGAACGGACAGTTCCTTCTGGAAGCGCATGACGACGGAGGCAAAGGCTTCGTTTACTTCAAACAGGTCAATGTCGTCGATGGACAGGCCGGCTTTTTCCAGTGCTTTGCGCGCAGCCGGTGCCGGGCCGGTCAGCATGATGGTTGGGTCGGTGCTGGTAACTGCTGTGGCGACAATGCGGGCTCGCGGCTTAAGACCGAGCTCTTTGCCTTTGGTTTCACTACCGATCAGCATCGCCGTTGCACCATCGACAATACCTGACGAGTTACCGGCGTGGTGAACGTGGTTGATCTTCTCAACGTAGTGGTATTTTTCGCGGGCAACGCTGTCGAAGCCCATCTCGCCCATCATCTGGAAAGACGGTTTGAGGCCGGACAAAGACTCGACGGTTGTGTTGCTGCGAATGAATTCGTCGTGATCCAGAATAGGCACGCCATTCTGGTCGGTCACCGGCACGATGGATTTTGCAAAATAACCGTTTGCCCAAGCGTTCGCGGCTTTCTGTTGTGACCGAACCGCAAAATTATCGACATCGGTTCGGCTGAAACCTTCAAGGGTGGCAATCAAATCAGCGCCGATGCCTTGTGGCATGAAGCCGGTTTCGAGGTTGGTGGCGGGGTCAGTTGCCCATGCGCCGCCGTCAGAGCCCATCGGTACGCGAGACATGGCCTCAACACCGCCGGCAACCACAAGATCTTCCCATCCCGAACGCACTTTCATGGCGGCGAGGTTCACCGCCTCCAGGCCAGACGCGCAGAAACGGTTGAGGGTGACACCGGCGACTTGCTCATCCCAGCCAATGGCAAGCGCGGCGGTTTTGGCGATATCGGCACCTTGATCACCGACGGCGGTCACACAGCCCATGACAATGTCATCAACGTGCGCGGTATCCAGTTGGTTGCGCTCCCGGAGGGCTTCAAGTATCGAACCTAGCAGGGTGATGGGTTTGACGCTGTGCAGTGAACCGTCTTTCTTGCCGCGTCCGCGTGGGGTTCGGACTGCATCAAAGATATACGCCTCGGTGGACATGCTCGTTCCTCTGTTCGTTGTTTTGTGGAATACATCAGTTATCTAACCATAGCGGTTCTGGTGCGGCAGGAGTAATGACAGCGCCTGCCAATCCCGTTGGCCTATTTGCTCAGGAGGAGGCTTGCCACAGAAACAAAAAATCCCTGACCGGGGTTGCCGTTCAGGGATCTTGAAGAGAGGTGGGTGAGGGAGGTCAGCTGGTTTGTGTCAGGCTGGTCAGGGCCTGATTCAAGCGTTCAGCATTTTCCTGGGATGTATCCTTGACTTCCGGGTGCAGGCACCAAAGTGCGACCAGCTTCTCCAGTTCTTGGGTGGGAGACGCGTTGTCGGTGCTTCCCATACCATCGCTCAGGCGCTGTACCTGAATTTCCATGCGGCGCGGCTGGTCCTGGTCAGGAGTTGGCGTCCCGGTCAGTATCTCTGCTCGGATCGCCAAGTCACGGCCGTTTATCGGGCCGGCGGTTTTGGCCAGATTGAGCCAGTGTTTTGGTGCGGCTTCGTCTGACAGTTTCTGCTCAACCTTGTCGCTGATGAGCGCTTGCCAATCCGCTACTGTTTGCTGGAATTTTTTCAGCTCCTCAGCCCGGTTGAGCTTTTGTTTGAGCTGCTGCACTTGCTCTTTCACAGCGGGAGACAAGGGTTCGCCTGACAGTGGCTGGATCGCTTGGCGCGCTTCGTTCAGGAGCGTTTCATCCGTATCGACATCAATGCTCTCGAATTTGCTCAAGACTGCCTGAGCGGCTTGGTCGGCCAACTGGCTGGCTTGTTGCTGTTCCGTGCGTTGAGCATCACGACGGGCGAAAATCTGATCGCAGGCTTTACGGAATGCCTGCCACATTTTGCGGTCTTCGCGGTGCCGTGTGATGCCAATGCCGGTCCACTCGGCTTGCAGGGATTTGGCTTGTTCCATAGCGTCTTGCAAAGGCTCATGGTCAATCAGTGCTTGGGCGCGCTCGACAATCGACTGCTTCAGGGCCTCGTTCTTTTTGCGCTCTTCATCCAGCGGTTGTTCCAATCGTTTCAGCAGTTCATCGAACTGTTTTTGCACCGACCGGTTGTTCCGGAAGTCTACCGGCCAGGCTTCTTTCCATTCCTGTCTTGCGGTTTGGTAGATACGTTCGATGGCTTTCCAGTCAATGGATGCCCAATCGGCGTTATCGAGAAAGTTGGACAATTCATCGCAGATCGCTTTACGTTTATCCAGGTTCGCCTGTTTCAGATCGGATTTGGCTTCAAAGTAAGCCTTGCAGGGCTCGAATGCTTGATCGGACGCGGCTTTGAACCGGGTCCAAAGGGTTCGGTCGGATGAGCCACCCAGGTTCCGCCATTCGCCTTGCAGTTCTTTGATCCGCTCTGCTTTGGCTTCCGGGTCCATGGGCTGCTCGGCAAGGTATTCCATCTGCTCGCACAGGGCGATTTGCTTGGGCTCGGTTGCAAAGCCTTGCCAGTCGCTCAGTTCGCGGAACTGGCCGGTTAACAACTGCATGCGCGCTTGCAGGCCTTTCCGATGAGCGTGATCCAGCTGCTGAAACAGGTTTTGAGCGGTTTTGAATAACTGCTTGGATTCTTTGAACTGACGAGCCTCGAGAGCCGCTTCCAGCTCAGGCAGTGTGGCTTTTAGCTTGTTCGCAAACTCTTGTTGTTTTTCACGCTGGCCATCGTTTTGCTTTGGTGCCTGACGTTTGCCGGTGAGCTTACGAACTTGTGCCAAAGTCGAGGGTTGTGGCAGGTCAGTCGGCCATTCCAGTTGTTGCAACAGTTCGGTTGCTTGCGCTCGTTGCTCGTCTGTAGCGCCGCCCGTTTCGGCAGCTTGTGCCAGCGTATCAAGTGTTTCCTTTTCCTGTGCCAGCCAGCGAACGGCGTTCAGGTAGCTGCGAAGCGCCTGCATCTGCTGTTCGTAGGCTTTTTGTTCGTGTTTATCTACAGCGGTGTCTCGGGTTGCTTCCAGCCAACGGTTTTCTTGTGTTTTCTGGAGTGCGTCAAGCGATGACGGGGACGGCAGATCGCTCGCACTTTGCTGCTTCATATCTACGAGGGTATTTTTCAGCAGATCGAGGGTTTCGTTACGCTGGCGCGCTTGTTCTTGCTGGCGAGCTTCTTCCTGCTGTGCTTGGTCAATCAGTTGCAAGCGCTTCTGGCATTCGTGCACCGCTTCCAGAAACTGTTGAGACTGCTCTGAGCTGGCTTCGTTTTTTACCGCCTGCCACTGGTCTTGCAGCGCGTCGAGCCGGGCCTTGAACAGCTTGGTGTTTTCGCTGCTGGCCTGATCTTTGGCTTGCGCGACCAGTTCACTGACTCGCTGGCGGATGGCCGCTTCCCGGGCTTGTTCTTCCCGCAAACGCTGAAGTGATTGCCGAACGGTCTGGTAAACGCTTTTGTCCCGACCTTTAGAGTTCTTCTGTACCTGTTGAAGCAACTCTTCGTCTTCCAGTTTTTGAGCTGCTTCAAGCCTGATGGAGGCGGTAACTCCCTCGGTCGCAAGCGTTGCCAGCGCAGATTGCTCGGGGTTGTTTGCAAGTTGTTGTTGCTGAGCTTCCCGAAGCTCGTTGCGTTGATCTACCTCGGCCGGCTGTTTGGCGTCAGGTTTAACCTGAGGATTGGAACTGGAGGTCGCTTTGGTTTTGCGGGACTTGAACAGTTTCTGAATAAATGCAGCCATAACAAGGTATCCTTCGGGATTGAGACCAGTCTGCGGTGGTGGCAGAGTGCGTACCACCGGCCATCGGCATGAGTTGCGTGCCGGATAGTTGTAACATCGGGCGCTAGTCTAGCGTTTCGCTGGCGCATGCGGGAAGGGGCTACATGGGAAAAGATTCAAAACACGATGATCCGGAGTATAAAGCCCGTTCGGTAGCGTTGCGCTTGCTGGCCCGCCGGGAGCACAGCCGCCAGGAGCTTTCGCTAAAGTTGCGCCAAAGGAAAATCGAGCAACCGGTGATCGACTCGGTGCTTGATGAATACGAAGAAGAAGGCTGGTTGGATGATTGCCGTTTTGCGGATGTTTACAGTCGCCAGCGCATCGATGCCGGCTACGGCCCGGTGCGCATTATGTCGGAGCTGCAGCAAAGGGGGGTTCATTTTCGCCCGGAGTGTCTGGAGGAAAAGCGCGATGCCGATTGGGTCAGGGTGGCTGCGGAACTGCGTGAAAAGCGTTTCGGGCTTGGTCGTTTGAGTGACGATCTGGCTGAGAAACTCCGACAGGCCAGGTTTCTGGCGCGCCGTGGTTTTTCGTCCGCACAGGTGGAAAGGGCGCTTAAGCTCGAAGACGCCGAGCAGCTTTGGGGAGGCGATGATGTTTAAAGCGTGGGCGGTATCACGCTGAGCTCGGGAGGCAGCGCTGCTCTTAGGTCTTCCCGCTTGTCAGATGAGGTTGGCTTGGAGCCTTCAGCATTCGCCAGTTGGCTGCCGTTGCCCAGAGTGGGTGGCGGCTCCGCCGGAGCGGGGGTTGCATTGTCGAGCGCTGGAACACGTGCCAGTACGTCGTAATAGCGCCGAATGTTCTGCACATAGGTGACGGGTTCGTGCCCCCGGGCATAGCCAAAACGGGTTTTTGAATACCACTCTTTCTTGGCCAGTAGTGGCAGAAATTCTTTTACGTCCATCCAGCGATCCGGGTTTCGGCCAGCTGATTCGGTTAGCCTTCGGGCATCTTCCAGATGACCATAACCAACGTTGTAGGAAGCCAGAGCGAACCATGTGCGGTCTGGTTCCGGGATACGCTCGGGGATGCGGTCGTGCACCATGCGGAAGTAACGAGCGCCGCCTTTGATGCTCTCTTCGGCATCGAGACGATTGTTGATGCCGATGTATTTCGCGGTGGTTCTGGTGAGCATCATCAGGCCGCGAACGCCGGTAGGCGAAACCGCATTGGGCCTCCAGTGGGATTCCTGATAACCGATGGCAGCAAGAAGCCGCCAGTCCATGCCGATATCTTTGGCGTGGCTTTCAAAAAGTCCTTGGTATCGTGGCAGCCGGTTTTCCAAGTGGTGCATGAAGGTGCGGGCACCGACATAGTTCAGTCGGTCCAAATGTCCGTAGAACCGTTCTGCCAACTGGGCCTTGGAGCCGTCTTCATTGGCGCGTTCCATAAACAACCGGGCGGCATTGGCCAGCGTCTCGTCTTGTTGGGGCGGGAACAGCCAGACGAGTTCTTGCGGATCGTTCAGGGCAAAGGCTTCTTTGACCATCGGGAAGAACACGTGGTTGAGGTCGAGTTCGTTCGAGGATATGACCGCATAGGGAAGCTCACCCTTATTTACCTTTTCCAGTAACCCTTCTGCATCAAGCCCCGGGTGAATGCGGGTTTGCGGGCCCAGATCGCCTGCGGCAACCTCGATGACATACTCGTGGTTGCTGTCGGCAAGTAAATGGAGCGTCTGGCCAGATAACTCGACAATGGAATCGGGTGCCGGGTGATCGCGGTGGTAGACCACAATGGATTGCGCGTTGATGCCCGTTGGAACGGGGTGGAATTCAGCAGCAAAATCGGGCCGATTGACCAGCCCGGCCAATCCAATATGAGCGTAGTTGCGCCTCAGGACAGAGAGAATTTCGGAGTTGTCTTTTGCGACACGAACTCTCAGTTCGACACCCAGTTCATCGGCGAACCGGCGCGCGAGTTCATAGTCGTAACCGGTAGCGCCACCCTCGTCTTCGTAATAAACAGACGGTGCTGTACGGGTAATTACGTGTAAGACACCTTCGTTCTTAACTTCTTGCAGGGTGCTGGGTTGAGAGCATCCGCTGGTGGCCAATACAGTGGCCAAAGCCAGCGCGATTGCAGCACGACTACCGTAAAACTTTTTGATGATGTCTGACAAATCCATGCGCTCCGCAAAGCCCAATGTTCAGGTAACTGCGTGACTTAAGCCACTTGCCTGTTGTTTGATGCCTCATGCAATCCATGCATATAAGTGATGATCTCGTCTTGCGCCTTCGCGGTCAATCAGAGCAGATACCCAATCAGAAAAATCGGTTCAATTATACACCTGCGAAAGGCATCAGCTTACCCTGTATCCTTGGGCCAGTTTCAAGTATCATTGCCGCCTTTCAGAAAGACGTCCCCCGATTCTTCGCGCGATACAGGTTGATATCATGCTTGAACTTCGCGGCGCGCCAGCGCTCTCGCCCTTTCGTTCCCGCAAATTGCATTCTCGTATTCAGGACATGGTTCCTGATGTAGAGCATGTTTATGCTGAGTTTATGCACTTTGTGGATCTAGATGACGACCTGTCCGGTAACGAACAGGCGATTCTGGACCGGCTGCTTACCTATGGGCCCAGTGTTGAAGTAGAAGCACAGGATGGAGTTTTATTCCTCGTGGTTCCACGCCCGGGCACTCTGTCTCCCTGGTCCAGTAAAGCGACCGATATCGCCCGTAATTGCGGTTTGCGGCAGATCCGCAGAATTGAACGCGGTATTGCTTACTATATACGCTCCAGTAAAAAACTCGGTTTGGAGCAGCGCGAGAAGATCGCAGCACTTCTGCACGACCGTATGACGCAGAAGGTATTCCACGAAATGGGTGGGGCCGAGCTTCTGTTCAGCAATGAAGAGCCACGCCGCTTGGGCCGTGTTCCGATTGTGTCCGGTGGTCGCGCGGCGTTGGTTGAAGCCAATGCACGTTTGGGGCTGGCTCTGGCTGATGATGAAATCGATTATCTGGTCGAGTCCTTCATCAGACTCGAGCGTGATCCGACCGACGTTGAACTGATGATGTTCGCTCAGGCGAACTCCGAACATTGCCGCCACAAGATTTTTAATGCTTCTTGGGATATCGATGGTGAAGCCCAGGAAAAATCCCTGTTCGCGATGATTAAGAATACCTACGAGATGAACAGTGAAGGCGTTTTGTCTGCTTATAAAGACAACGCGTCTGTGATTGTAGGCAGCGAAGCAGGTCGTTTTTACCCGGCTCCGGGTACCGGTGTGTACAGTTATAACCGTGAGCCGGTGCACATCCTGATGAAGGTTGAAACGCATAACCACCCGACGGCGATTGCTCCGTTTGCCGGTGCTGCGACCGGTTCCGGTGGTGAAATTCGTGACGAAGGCGCTACTGGCCGAGGCTCTAAGCCAAAAGCAGGCCTTTCTGGCTTTACCGTATCCAACCTGAACATCCCGGGCGACGAGCAGCCGTGGGAGCTTGGTTATGGAAAGCCCAGCCGTATTGCTTCGCCATTGGACATCATGATTGAAGGTCCAATTGGTGGCGCGGCATTCAACAACGAATTCGGCCGTCCGAACCTGACCGGGTATTTCCGTACCTTTGAGGAAAAAGTCGCGGGCGCAGCCGGCGAAGAGGTGCGCGGTTATCACAAGCCGATCATGATCGCAGGCGGTATGGGTAACATCCGTGAAGAGGATGTGGAGAAGGGCAATATCCCGGTCGGTGCTAAACTGATCGTTTTGGGTGGCCCGTCCATGCTGATCGGTCTTGGCGGTGGTGCTGCATCGTCTATGGATTCCGGTTCCAGTAACGAAAACCTCGATTTCGCTTCTGTCCAGCGGGACAACCCCGAAATGGAGCGTCGTTGTCAGGAAGTAATCGACCGTTGCTGGCAGTTGGGTGAGCAGAACCCGATTTGCTTTATTCACGACGTGGGTGCTGGCGGTTTGTCGAACGCCATGCCTGAGTTGGTTAAAGATGGCGGCCGTGGCGGTAAATTCGAGTTGCGGGACATTCCCAGCGACGAACCCGGTATGTCGCCTCTGGAAATCTGGAGTAACGAATCCCAGGAGCGTTACGTACTTGCGGTAGCGCCGGAAGATCTCGAGCGTTTTGATGCGCTGTGTCGTCGTGAACGTTGCCCATACGCTGTGATTGGCGAAGCAACCGAAGAGCATCATCTTGAGCTGGCAGATTCGTACTTTAACGACAAGCCGGTTGATCTGCCGATGGACGTGTTGTTCGGCAAGCCACCGAGAATGCACCGTAGTGTGACCCGCGCGTCCTTCACCAAGCCAATCTTCGATTCTTCGAAAATTGATATTCAGGATGCCATTCGCCGTGTATTGCGGTTGCCGTCAGTCGGTTCCAAGAGCTTCCTGATCACCATCGGTGACCGTACGATCACAGGGCTGGTTGCGCGTGATCAAATGGTGGGGCCTTGGCAGGTGCCTGTGGCGGATGTGGCCGTGACCGCCGCGTCTTTCGACGTTCGTGCCGGTGAAGCAATGGCCATGGGCGAGCGTACGCCGTTGGCGGTGATCGATGCACCTGCATCTGGCCGCATGGCGGTGGGCGAAGCCATTACCAACCTGGCTGCTGCGCCGATTGAGAAGCTTTCCAATATCCGGCTTTCCGCTAACTGGATGGCCGCGGCGGGGCATCCCGGTGAAGATGAAAATCTGTATGAAACCGTTAAAGCGGTAGGCATGGAGCTGTGTCCGGCATTGGGTATCACCATCCCGGTCGGTAAAGACTCCATGTCAATGAAGACCACATGGGAAGAAGAGAACGGCGAACAGAAGAGCGTTACCTCGCCGTTGTCACTCATTGTGAGTGGTTTCGCCCCGGTCACGGATGTTGCTCGTACACTGACGCCACAGTTGCGCACCGATGCAGGTGAAACAGATCTGATCCTGATTGATTTGGCCGCTGGCCAGAATCGCCTGGGTGGCTCGGCGCTGGCGCAAGTATACAGCCAGGTGGGCGCGGTAGCCCCCGATCTGGATGACCCGGAAGACATCAAAGCGTTCTTTGCTGTGATTCAGGGGCTGAACGCTGACGGCAAGCTGCTGGCCTATCACGACCGGTCTGATGGCGGTTTGTTCGTGACCTTGGCGGAGATGAGCTTTGCCGGGCGCACCGGTGTCAGCGTCAAGCTGGACGGTTTGGCAGAAGACAGCTCTCAGTTCGCTCGCGAGCTGTTTAACGAAGAGTTGGGTGCTGTGGTTCAGGTTCGTCGTGAAGACACCGAATTTGTGCTTCAGCAGTTCTCCGCCGCAGGGCTTGGCGATCACACGGGTGTGATCGGGACATTGAACGACTCTGACCGCGTTGAGCTGACCTTTGCCGGTGAAAGCATTGTTGATGAAGCTCGTGCCGATCTGCAGCGCTTGTGGGCCGAAACCAGTTATCAGATTCAATCCTTGCGCGACAACGCGGATTGCGCCAAAGAAGAGTTCGATAACTTGCTGGATGCTGAAGATCCCGGCCTGAATGTTGATCTGACGTTTGATATCAACGAAGACATTGCTGCGCCGTTTATCAATTCGGGTGCTCGTCCAAAGGTAGCGGTTCTGCGGGAGCAGGGCGTTAACGGCCAGATTGAAATGGCCGCTGCATTTGACCGCGCAGGCTTTGAGGCGGTTGATGTGCACATGAGTGATCTGCTGTCGGGCCGAATCTCGCTGGAAAGCTTCCAGAGCCTGGTGGCGTGTGGTGGATTCTCCTACGGCGACGTGCTCGGCGCCGGCGAAGGCTGGGCTAAGTCGATTCTGTTTAACGACCGTGTTCGTGACCAGTTTGCCGGCTTCTTCAACCGTGAAGACACCTTGGCGTTGGGTGTGTGCAACGGCTGTCAGATGTTGTCTAACCTGCACGAGCTCATTCCCGGTAGTGAAGGTTGGCCTCGCTTCGTGCGGAACCAGTCCGAACAGTTCGAGGCACGTTTGGTGATGGTAGAAGTTGCACCGTCTCCATCTGCCTTCCTGGACGGCATGGCAGGATCCCGTATGCCGATCGCCGTCGCGCACGGTGAAGGCCGTGTCGAGTTTGCGGCGGGCAATAGTGCCGATGCACTGGTTGAGGACAAGCTGGCAGCACTGCGTTACGTAGACAACCGTGGTGAAGTAACAAGCCGCTACCCATACAACCCGAACGGGTCTGAAGGTGGGATTACCGGCGTTACAAACCGCGATGGACGCGTGACGATTATGATGCCACATCCTGAGCGTGTCTTCCGTGCGGTCCAGCATTCGTGGCGGCCAGATGATTGGCAGGAAGATGGTCCGTGGATTCGCATGTTCCGAAATGCGAGGCGTTGGCTGGGGTGATATAAACAGCTACGGTTAACGCAAAGCCGGCCGGGTAGAGCTTCCCTCTTAGTGGAAGTTGCTGCCCGGCCGGTTTTTTTGTGGGGTAAGTATTTGTTCGTGCGATAAATGTACTAATTTTTGTGCGAAATTGTGCAAAAACCGGCAGTCAAGGACTTGACCCAAGTTTTTTATGCACAATTTTGGGGTTAGATTGGTGGAACTATGAACAAACAACGGGATATGCGTTCACTTTTTGAGCTTTATTTGTAACTGTTTGAATTTATTGTATTTTGTTTGAGGGGCGAATTTCTCGTCAATTTAAGGTGGGGCCAGTAGTCATAAGGGTTTAGAGTAGATTCCCTAATACTTTGCACAGAGTTATCCACAGAAATTGTGGGTAACTCTGAAAATGCTCGATCTGAACAAAACTTGTACGATTTGAGGTGACCAATGTTTAAACTTTGTTACTTTGTTCCAGAGAGTCACTTGAGCGTTACCAAGCAGGCACTCTTCGAAGCCGGGGCGGGTAAAATTGGCGATTACGAACATTGCGCGTGGCAGTGCAAGGGGCAGGGGCAGTTTCGACCGCTGGAAGGCAGTGACCCATTTCTGGGGCAGACGGGCGAATTGGAAGTGGTTAACGAGTATAAGGTAGAGCTGATTTGTACGGAGGCGAAGATACAGGGGGCCATCGACGCATTAAAGCGGGCCCACCCGTATGAGGAGCCGGCTTACGAGGTGCTGCGGCTGGAACAGTTCTGACCGACACGTCTGGTGCTGGGTGGGCGGATATCGCTCACGTGCAGGCCGTAGTTGCCTGATGGCATCTCTGACAGGAAAAACTCCAACGTCCGCTTTACCGTCGGGAACGAAATTTCTTCCCAAGGGATTTCGTCAGCGGCGAACAGGCGGGTTTCCAGCGACTCTTCACCCGCTCCGAAACTCCCATCCACCAAGGTTGCGCGATAGAACATATGTACCTGGTTTATGTGAGGAACATCAATGATGGAGAACAAGCCGTCGATGGTTACCTTGGCCAGGGCTTCTTCCAGGGTTTCCCGAGCGGCGGCTTCGATCGTTGTCTCCGCATTCTCCATAAATCCTGCGGGTAACGTCCAGTAACCATATCGGGGTTCTATCGCTCGCCGGCATAATAAAATCTTTCCGTCCCAGACGGGCACGGTGCCCGCTATGATTCTGGGGTTCTGGTAATGGATGGTTTCGCAGCTAACGCACACATACCGGTAGCGGTTGTCCCCTTCCGGAATCTTTTGTTCAACCTGTTGGCCGCATGTGCTGCAATACTTCATCATTTTCCCCGTATACTGAGAGTTCAATAGTAGTCAGTTTAACCATCGCGACTGCTCGTGTCTCATTCAATGATGTTATCTGGTTGGAGTGCAGAGTGCAGGACCTGTTGCAGAAAAAGCTGCTGAATTACGCGCCCAGGCAATTGACCCTGGATTATCCCGAGGCAGGAATACTGGTTCCGATTACTGACAATGTCAGTAATCCCGAAATGATCTTTACTCTGCGATCTGCAAATCTCAAAACTCATCGAGGGCAGGTAGCCTATCCGGGAGGCAAGCGCGATCCGGAAGATGCGTCACTGGCTGCCACCGCCCTTAGAGAAGCTCATGAAGAAATCGGTTTGCCGCCAGATCAGGTTAACGTGATTGCACCGCTGAGCCAGGTGGTATCCCTGCACCGGATTCTTGTCACGCCGTACGTGGGAGTTGTGCCAGAAGAGCATGCTTATGAGGCTAACCCCGATGAAATAGAGAGTATTTTTCGGGTGCCTATTGAGTTTTTTCTGGAAGACAAGCGCGAGCGCACCGATGCTCTCGGGTTTCAGAACAGTACGTTGTATGTGCCTTGCTACAAGTGGGAGCGGTTTCAGATCTGGGGGCTCTCGGCAATCGTGTTGGTCGATTTCTTGAATACTGTTTACGATGCGGGGATCGATATTCTTGAACCGCCACGTTGAACCCAATGGAGGAAGTGATGTTTTACAGTCTTGATGAACGCACGCCGGAGTATTGCGGGGGTGAGCAGTTTGTAGCTAGCAATGCCACAGTGATCGGCAGCGTTAAGCTGATGGAAAAATCCAGTGTATGGTTCAACGTGGTGGTGCGGGGAGACAATGAGTTGATCACCATTGGCCCCGAAACCAATGTTCAGGATGGTTCGGTTCTGCATACCGATCCGGGAATACCGCTCACGCTGGGGCGTGGCGTGACAGTGGGGCACAAAGCGATGCTTCACGGTTGTGAAATCGGTGATTACTCGCTTATTGGTATTAATGCGGTTGTTCTGAATGGCGCCAAAATCGGCAAGCACTGTTTGATTGGCGCAAACACCTTGATACCGGAAGGAATGGAAATTCCGGATGGTTCCATGGTAGTAGGCTCGCCCGGTAAGATTCGGCGGGAGCTGACCGACAACCAGAAAAAGATGTTGGAGATGAGTGCTCTTCATTATGTCCATAACGCGCAGCGTTATCTAACCAAGTTGAAAGAGGTTGACCTGCAGTCATGAAGGTTCGCGATAAGGTGCGTTCGCCCTGTGTGTCAGTCTGTGCATTGAACGACGAAGATATTTGCATTGGCTGTCAACGAACCGGTGACGAGATTCTGCGTTGGACCTCGATGACAGAAGATGAGCGGCGCCAAGTGCTCAAAAACGTTGCAGAGCGCGAAGAAAAGTTTCAAATCTAAATCATAGGAAGTACACGGGATGACTGTAACTGATGAGGCCGTTCGTATCGGCACCCCTCTGACACCGAACGCCACCCGGGTTTTGTTTTGTGGTTCAGGAGAGCTGGGTAAAGAGGTCGTTATTGAGCTCCAACGTTTCGGCGTAGAAGTGATTGCCATCGATCGGTATGCAAATGCGCCTGCTATGCAGGTGGCGCATCGCAGTCATGTCATTGATATGTTAGACGGGGCAGCGTTAAGAGAAATTGTTGAACTCGAAAAACCCGACCTGATCGTGCCGGAGATCGAAGCGATAGCGACAGCAGAGTTGGTGAAGCTGGAGCAACAAGGGTATCGGGTGGTGCCAACAGCGCGAGCGGTGCATCTGACGATGAACCGGGAAGGTATTCGCCGATTGGCTGCCGAGGAGTTGAAGCTACCGACATCTCCATACCGATTTGCCGGTAGTCGCGAGGAATATCTGGCCGCGGTAGAAGAAGTGGGCATGCCGCTTGTGGTTAAGCCGGTGATGAGCTCCTCGGGTAAGGGGCAAAGCACCGTAAAGGCAGAGGATGATATCGAGCAGGCCTGGGAGTATGCGCAGAGTGGTGGTCGGGCTGGCCGTGGTCGGGTAATTGTCGAAGGGTTTGTTGACTTTGATTACGAGATTACCTTGCTGACGGTGAAGCATCGTGACGGTATTTCCTTCTGTGATCCAATAGGTCACGTACAGGAAGACGGGGATTACAGAGAGTCGTGGCAACCTCATCCAATGTCGCCGAAAGCGTTTGAGCGTTCCACTGAAATTGCGCGATCTGTGGTAAACGATCTGGGTGGGTACGGGATCTACGGCGTGGAACTGTTCGTTAAAGGTGATGACGTGTGGTTTTCCGAAGTATCACCTCGGCCACATGACACCGGCTTGGTCACTTTGATGTCTCAGGATTTGTCAGAATTTGCGCTGCATGCGCGGGCGATACTGGGTATGTCTGTTCCGGCCATTAGGCAAAAAGGCCCGACTGCTTCCGCCGTCATTCTTCCGCAAGGTGATTCGTCATCCGTCTCTTATAGTGGCTTGGGTGACGCGCTTTCTGAACCGGACACCCAGCTTCGGCTGTTTGGTAAGCCAGAATTGAGAGGAAGAAGGCGTATGGGTGTGGCGTTGGCGCACGGTGCAACCATTGAAGAGGCCAGGGCGCGGGCAGTCGCTGTGGCGGGCAAAGTTAAAGTAGAAGTTTGAGGAGTGTTATTCGAAGGTAGAGAGGGGTGAATTGAAGAATATTGAGAAAGTTTCAAATCACCCGTTGACACCCTCAGGGATGTCTGTAGAATGCGCATCTCGCTTGAGGGGCTGGCCGCTAAACACGGTCAGCAACGAAGCGGTAACTGCTTGAAAGTTCTGAAGAAAACGTTTTAAAGATTCTTCAAAAAG
>NZ_JALKAQ010000016.1 GCF_023016065.1 Marinobacter sp. S0848L
AACGTTCAGATGGTTGTTACTCTGATCGCTCCGATCGCCATGGAAGATGGTCTGCGCTTCGCGATTCGTGAAGGCGGCCGTACCGTTGGCGCCGGTGTTGTTGCCAAGATCATCGAGTAATACGCTCGGTTGATCAGGAAAAAGGGGCTGAAAATTATCAGCCCCTTTTTCTGTTTAGGTCGCAAAGCTACTCCCAACCGTGTCAATTGCTTCGGCAGTTGACACGGTTGGGTATTATGCATACAATGCGGCTCCTTTTTTTGAAGGTCGGCTAACTAGTAGCTGCTACGAGTGGAGTTTGGTGCATCATGCAAAGCCAAAAAATTCGAATCCGGTTGAAGGCGTTTGATTATCGCCTTATCGACCAGTCCACGCAGGAGATCGTCGATACCGCTAAGCGGACCGGCGCTCAAGTACGTGGTCCTATTCCTCTGCCGACGCGGAAGGAAAAGTACACGATACTGGTATCCCCGCACGTCAACAAAGACGCGCGTGATCAGTATGAAATTCGTACGCACAAGCGTTTGCTCGACATTGTTGAGCCTACGGAAAAGACAGTGGATGCTCTGATGAAGTTGGACCTGGCAGCAGGTGTAGACGTTCAGATCAGCCTCGGCTAATACCTTCCGGTATTAGTGTGTGTAACTGTCATAGGCCATAGAGGGTGCGAGCCCCGTACACTTAAGAGGTGAAACATGGCAATTGGTGTTGTCGGTCGTAAGGCCGGTATGACCCGTATTTTTACGGAAGATGGGCAGGCGCTGCCTGTTACAGTAATCGAGGTTGAGCCCAACCGGATTACTCAACTTAAAACTCTCGAAAACGACGGCTACCGCGCAGTTCAGGTAACCGTAGGTTCTCGTCGTTCCTCCCGTGTTACTAAAGCGGAAGCAGGTCACTACGCTAAAGCCGGTGTTGAAGCTGGTCGTGGTTCCTGGGAATTCCGTTTGGCAGATGGTGAAGGTGAAGAGCTGGCCGCTGGCGGCGAGCTGACAGTCTCTGTATTCGAAGACGGTCAAGTGGTTGATGCCACTGGTCGCTCCAAGGGTAAGGGCTTCCAGGGCGGTGTTAAGCGCTGGAACTTCTCCATGCAGGATGCTACCCACGGTAACTCCCTTTCTCACCGGGCTCCGGGTTCCATTGGTCAGAACCAGACTCCGGGTAAGGTATTCAAGGGTAAAAAGATGGCCGGTCAGATGGGTAATGCGCAGGTTACCGTGCAAAACCTCAAGATTGTCCGTGTCGATGCCGAGCGCAACCTGCTGCTAGTAAGTGGTGCCGTACCCGGCGCAACTGGCGGCGATGTTGTCATCAAGCCTGCAGTCAAAGCCTGAGGAGCGGTTCGATGGAATTGACAATTACTGGTAGCGGCAAGGGAATCTCTGTTTCCGATGCTGCGTTTGCCAAAGATTTTAACGAGGCTCTGGTTCACCAGGTGGTTACTGCGTACATGGCAGCTGGCCGTCAGGGCACCAAAGCTCAGAAGACACGTTCTGAAGTCAGAGGTGGTGGTAAGAAGCCTTGGCGTCAAAAGGGTACTGGCCGTGCGCGTGCCGGCACCATTCGAAGCCCGATCTGGCGTTCAGGTGGCGTAACATTTGCTGCCAAGCCTCGCGACTTTGAACAGAAAGTTAACCGTAAGATGTACCGTGCGGCCATGTGCTCGATCCTTTCCGAGCTGGTTCGTCAGGAACGTCTGGTAGTGGTTGACGAGATCAGCGTCGATACTCCTAAAACCAAGGTGTTCACAGCGAAGCTCGCAGAGCTGGGTGTTTCCAATGCCCTGATTCTGTCCGAGACCGTTGAGCAGAACCTGCACCTTGCTTCTCGCAATATCCCTCACGTGGACGTTCGCGACGTTGCAGGTCTGGACCCTGTTAGCCTGGTTGCCTACGAGAAAGTCGTGGTCACTGTTCCCGCTCTGAAGAAGATCGAGGAGATGCTGGGATGAATCAGGAACGTATTTACAAGGTCCTGCTTGGACCACTCGTGTCGGAGAAAGCTTCTCGCGTAGCGGAACACGGTCAGGTAGTTTTTCGTGTTGCCCCTGATGCGACCAAGCCCGAGATCAAAAAAGCCGTTGAGCAACTGTTCAACGTCACCGTAGAAGGTGTTCAGGTTCTGAACCGTAAGGGTAAGCTTAAGCGCACTATCCGCGGGTTCGGCAAGCGTAATGACATTCGTAAGGCTTACGTTAAGCTGGCAGAAGGTCAGGACATCGATTTTCTGGATGTGGAATAAGGTAAAGGGGTCGTAATATGCCGATCGTCAAGACCAAACCAACATCTGCCGGACGCCGTCACGTTGTAAAGCTTTACAACCCGGATTTGCACAAAGGGCGCCCATACCAGTCGTTGGTAGAAGCACAGAGTAGGACTGGTGGCCGTAATAACAATGGCCGTATTACCAGTCGTCACATTGGTGGTGGTCACAAGCAGCACTACCGTGTAATCGATTTTAAGCGGACTAAAGATGGTATCCCGGCGGTCATTGAGCGCCTGGAATACGATCCTAACCGTTCAGCGCACATTGCGTTGGTCAAGTATGCCGATGGCGAGCGTCGTTACATTGTTGCGCCCAAAGGCATGAAGGCTGGCGATCCTGTGCGCTCCGGCGTCGACGCGCCGATTAAGGTGGGTTCCACTTTGCCGCTCCGGAATATCCCGGTTGGTTCAGTGATTCACTGCGTCGAACTCAAGCCTGGCAAAGGTGCTCAGCTGGCTCGCTCTGCGGGCGCATCCGTACAGCTGGTTGCAAGGGAAGGGGCTTACGCCACTATCCGCCTGCGTTCAGGTGAAATGCGTAAGGTGCTTGTAGATTGTCGCGCTACGTTGGGTGAAGTATCCAACAGTGAGCACAGTCTGAAGCAGCTTGGTAAAGCGGGTGCATCACGTTGGCGCGGTAAACGTCCAACAGTACGTGGTGTTGCTATGAACCCAGTTGACCACCCGCATGGTGGTGGTGAAGGGCGTACCTCTGGTGGACGTCACCCGGTTACTCCGTGGGGTGTTCCGACCAAAGGGCATAAGACTCGTAAGAACAAACGTACTGATAAGATGATAGTACGTCGTCGTTCGGCCAAGTAAACGACTACATAGAGGTAATTGCTGTGCCACGTTCTTTAAAGAAAGGTCCTTTTATAGACCTGCATCTGTTGAAGAAGGTCGAGGCAGCTCTGGAAAAAAGCGACAAGCGTCCAATTAAAACCTGGTCCCGCCGGTCGACAATTTTCCCAGAGATGGTAGGCCTGACCATTGCAGTCCACAACGGCAAGCAGCACGTGCCGGTTTATGTCACTGAAGATATGGTAGGACATAAGCTGGGTGAGTTCGCGGCAACGCGTACTTATCGTGGTCATGCGGCCGACAAGAAAGCTAAACGCTGATCCTGAGGTAATAGAAATGGAAGTAGCAGCCAAGTATAAGGGCGCTCGCCTCTCAGCTCAGAAAGCGCGTCTTGTCGCTGACCAAGTACGCGGCAAGGCTGTTGAGGACGCCCTGAACATTTTGACTTTCAGCCCGAAGAAGGCGGCTGGCGTGATCAAGAAAGCTCTTGAGTCTGCCATCGCTAACGCTGAGCACAACGAAGGTCTAGACGTTGATGATCTGCGGGTCTCCACTGTTATGGTGGATGAAGGCCCAACGCTCAAGCGAATCAAAGCTCGAGCCAAGGGGCGCGCTGACCGTATTATGAAGCGCACCTGTCATATCACCGTCAAGGTCGCCGACAAGTAGGAGATGCTCAGATGGGTCATAAAGTAAATCCGACCGGCATACGCCTGGGTGTGATTAAAGAACACAACTCAGTTTGGTACGCCGACAAAAAGGACTACGCGAAAAACCTGTTGAATGACATTCAGGTTCGCGAGTTCCTCGACAAGCGTCTGGTTAAGGCGTCTGTCAGCAAGATCGTGATCGAGCGCCCTGCTCAGAACGCCCGGATCACGATCCATACCGCCCGTCCCGGTATTGTTATCGGTAAGAAGGGTGAAGATGTTGACCGTCTGCGTCGTGAAGTTAGCGACATGATGGGTGTGCCCGTGCACATCAACATCGAAGAAGTCCGCAAGCCGGACCTGGATGCCCGCCTGGTAGCGCAAAACGTTGCCGGTCAGCTTGAGCGTCGTGTGATGTTCCGTCGCGCTATGAAGCGTGCGGTACAGAACGCAATGCGTCAGGGTGCCAAGGGTATCAAGATTCAGGTTGGTGGTCGTCTTGGGGGTGCTGAAATCGCACGTTCCGAGTGGTATCGCGAAGGTCGTGTTCCTCTGCACACACTGCGTGCAGATATTGATTACGCAACCTATGAAGCGCACACCACTTACGGCGTTATCGGCGTGAAGGTATGGATCTTCAAAGGTGAGATTCTTGGTGGTATGGAACAGGTCCGTGCTGACAAGAAAGCCTCTGGGAAGAAAGGTTCTAAGTAAAGGGGCACTCATATGCTGCAACCAAAACGCACCAAATTTCGCAAGGTAATGAAAGGCCGTAACACCGGTCTTGCTCAGCGAGCTACTAAGGTGAGCTTCGGTGAATACGGATTGAAAGCGACAACCCGTGGACGTATAACTGCGCGTCAGATTGAGGCAGCGCGTCGTACCATGACTCGTAAGATCAAGAGGGGCGGTAAGATCTGGATTCGGGTATTCCCGGATAAGCCGATCACCGGTAAACCACTTGAAGTTCGAATGGGTAAAGGTAAGGGTTCTGTCGAGTATTGGGTGGCTGAAATTCAGCCAGGCCGCATGCTCTACGAAATGGAAGGTGTATCCGAGGATTTGGCTCGGGAAGCCTTCACATTGGCAGCGGCCAAACTGCCTGTACAGACCACCTTTGTAACGAGGACGGTGATGTGATGAAAGCAACAGAGCTGCGTGAAAAGTCCGTTGAGGAGCTGAACAGCGAGCTGATCAACCTCCTGAAGGAGCAGTTCAACCTGCGTATGCGTAAAGCAACAGGTCAGCTGAATCAGTCTCATCTCCTCGGCAACGTGAAACGCGACATTGCGCGCGTTAAAACGGTAATGAATGAAAAGGCAGGACAGTGACATGACCGAAGCTACCCAAACTGCCAGAACTCTGAGCGGGAAGGTCGTGAGCAACAAGATGGACAAGTCCATCGTGGTCCTGGTTGAGCGTCAGGTGAAGCACCCTCTGTACGGTAAGTACATGAAGCGTTCAACCAAGATCCATGCGCACGATGAAAGCAATCAGTGCAACATCGGCGACACCGTAACCATCGAGGAAACCCGTCCGGTCTCCAAGACTAAGAGCTGGGCTCTGGTTGAGGTCACCGAACGCGCTTCCAAGGTGTAATTCGCCCGGAGAACAACCATGATTCAGACTCAAACAATGCTTGAAGTCGCGGATAACAGCGGTGCACGTCAAGTTATGTGTATCAAGGTCCTGGGCGGATCTCACCGGCGTTATGCCAGCGTTGGGGATATCATCAAGGTAACCGTTAAGGAAGCCATCCCACGCGGCAAGGTGAAGAAAGGCCAGGTCCTTAAGGCTGTTGTAGTACGTACCCGTAAGGGTGTGCGTCGTCCAGACGGTTCTTTGATCCGTTTTGACGGTAACGCGGCGGTACTTCTGAACACTCAGGATGCGCCCATTGGTACCCGTATCTTCGGACCGGTTACTCGTGAGCTGCGGAACGAAAAGTTCATGAAGATTATCTCACTGGCACCCGAAGTACTTTAAAGGACCAGAGGCCGGTTATGAAAAAGATTAAACGAGATGACGAAGTAATCGTCACCGCGGGGAAAGACAAAGAGAAACGTGGTAAAGTTCTGAAGGTTCAGGACGATGGTCGCGTGATTGTTTCTGGTATCAACATGATCAAGAAGCACACAAAGCCTAACCCGATGCTCGGCACCCCAGGTGGTATCGTCGAAAAAGAAGCGCCTATCCAGGCTTCCAACGTGGCTATTTTTAATCCGCAGACCGGCAAAGCCGATCGTGTTGGCTTCCAGATCAAGGAAGACGGCACTAAAGTGCGGATCTTCAAGTCCACGAAAGAACCTGTCGATAACCAGTAAGCGGTGGTGGTTACGATGCTTAACATGAAAGAGCAGTATTCAAAGGAAGTGGTACCCGCCCTGCAGAAAGAGTTCGGCTACAAGAACGTTATGCAGGTTCCGCGTATCGAAAAAATCACCCTGAACATGGGTGTCGGTGAAGCTGTTGGTGACAAGAAGCTGATCGAAAATGCCGTCGCAGATCTTGAGCGTCTGGCGGGTCAGAAAGTTGTTGTGACCAAGGCGAGAAAATCCGTAGCGGGCTTTAAAATCCGTGAAGGTTGGCCGATTGGTTGTAAAGTGACCCTGCGCGGTGAGCGCATGTGGGATTTCTTTGATCGCCTGGTTCACATTGCGGTACCCCGCATTCGTGATTTCCGTGGCCTCAACCCGAAATCCTTCGACGGTCGCGGTAACTACAGCATGGGTGTGCGTGAGCAGATCATCTTTCCTGAGATCGAGTACGACAAAGTCGACAAGGTCCGCGGGTTGGATATCACCATCACTACCTCTGCCGGTACCGACGACGAAGGTCGCGAACTGTTGAAAGCCTTCGGCTTTCCGTTCAAGAAATAAGGAACGAGACTATGGCTAAGGTTTCAATGAAAAACCGTGAGCTGAAGCGTGAGCAGACTGTGGCTAAGTACGCAGCCAAGCGCGCTGAACTCAAGGCGATTATCAAAAACCCTAATACCAGCGACGAAGATCGTTGGGACGCGCAGATGAAGCTGCAGCAGCAGCCTCGCAATGCGAGCCCTTCACGTCTTCGGAATCGTTGCCAGGTGACTGGTCGTCCTCACGGCGTTCTGCGCAAGTTCGAACTTTCACGGATTAAGCTCCGTGAATACGGCATGCGCGGTGACGTTCCAGGGCTGACTAAGGCAAGCTGGTAAGACAGGCATCCTGACTTCGGTCAGGAGCCCGTTGGTAAGCGGTGCGGCGCGCCGCTGCACAACTAAAAAGATCAGGAGACTCATTGTAATGAGTATGCAAGATACGCTTGCGGATATGTTCACGCGTATTCGTAACGCTCAGATGGCGCAGAAGGCCGATGTGGTCATGCCATCTTCCAAGATGAAAATCTCCGTGGCCCAGGTCCTTAAGGATGAAGGTTACGTAGGAGAATTTTCCGTTTCAGCTGATGCGAAGCCCCAGCTAACGATCAATCTGAAATATTTCGGTGGCAAGCCGGTTATTGAAGAGATCAAGCGGGTTAGCCGTCCGAGTCTGCGCCAGTATAAGGGCGCTGGGGAGCTGCCGAAGGTATCCGGCGGTCTGGGAGTCGCGATTGTCTCAACGTCCAAAGGCGTTATGACAGACCGCGCCGCACGAGCTGCTGGCGTGGGTGGCGAAGTCATCTGCACCGTATTCTAGGAGAATCACATGTCCAGGGTTGCCAATAATCCTGTCGTGCTGCCTTCCGGTGTTGAGGTTAAGCTGAACGGACAGGAAATCAACGTAAAGGGCTCCAAAGGAGCGCTTGAATTTAACATTCACCAAGCGGTTGAAGTAACGCAGGAAGACGGTCGTCTTCGTTTCGCGGCCCGCGATGGTGCTAAAAAGTCCCGCGCTCTTGCTGGTACTACTCGGGCGCTGGTTAACAATATGGTTAACGGCGTGTCTACAGGCTGGGAGCGCAAGCTTCAGCTGACAGGCGTAGGTTACCGTGCTCAGGCGCAAGGCAAGAAGCTCAATCTGACGCTGGGTTTTTCTCACCCGGTAGAGTATGAGCTGCCCGAGGGTGTTACCGCTGAAACTCCGTCTAACACGGAAATTGTAATTCGCGGTATCGACAAGCAACAGGTTGGCCAGGTCGCTGCAGACATTCGTGCGTTCCGTCCGCCCGAGCCTTATAAGGGTAAGGGTGTTCGTTATGCGGATGAGCAGGTCAGACGCAAAGAAGCCAAGAAGAAATAAGGCGGGACTATGAGCGCGAATAACGAAAGACTGCGTCGCGCACGTAAAGTGCGCATGAAGATTCGTGAGCTGGGTACTGACCGTCTGTGCGTTCACCGCACGCCGCGTCACATGTACGCCCAGGTTACTACAGCAGATGGCAGCAAAGTGCTGGCAACTGCCTCCACGTTGGATAAGGAATTGCGCCAGGGTGCAACCGGTAACGTGGACGCCGCTAAAAAAGTGGGTCAGCTGATCGCTGAACGTGCTAAAGCGGCAGGCATTGAGAAGGTCGCATTTGACCGCTCAGGTTACCGTTATCACGGTCGCATTCAGGCTTTGGCCGACGGTGCTCGTGAAGCTGGCTTGCAATTCTAAGAGGTGGAGAAGATGAGCGTTAACGAACAGAAGGCGCCTGAGCTCCAGGAAAGGCTGGTTCAGGTCAATCGAGTCGCTAAGGTTGTAAAAGGCGGCCGTATCTTCGCCTTCACCGCACTGACCGTAGTGGGTGATGGTAAAGGACGCGTTGGTTTTGGTCGTGGTAAAGCCCGGGAAGTTCCGGTTGCGATCCAGAAGGCTATGGAAGCTGCGCGTAAGAACATGGTAGACGTCGCCCTAGACGGCAACACTCTGCAGTACCCGGTTCGTGCCCAGCACGGTGGGTCTAAAGTGTTCATGATGCCGGCCTCTGAAGGTACCGGTGTTATTGCTGGTGGTGCGATGCGTGCAGTGCTTGAAGTTGCGGGCGTTCAGAACGTTCTCTCCAAGTGCTACGGCTCTACCAACCCGGTGAACGTTGTACGTTCAACCATTAAGGGTCTGCAGGCAATGAACGCGCCTGAAGATGTTGCAGCCAAGCGCGGTAAATCCGTCGAAGAAATCCTGGGTTGAAGTCATGGCGAACGCAAAAACGATCAAAGTAACTCTGACCCGCAGCCCGATCGGCTGCCAGCCTAAGCACAAGCTTTGTGTAAAAGGCTTGGGTCTTCGTAAAATCGGTCACACTGTTGAAGTTGAAGATACTCCTTCGATTCGCGGTATGATCAACCGGGTTAATTACCTGGTGCAGGTTGAGGAGAACTAAGATGCGTCTGAACGAACTTGCTCCGGAACCTGGTTCACGTCCTACCGCTAAGCGTGTAGGTCGTGGTATCGGTAGCGGACTCGGTAAAACGGGCGGTCGTGGTCACAAAGGTCTGAAATCCCGTTCCGGTGGCTCTGTTGCCCCTGGTTTCGAGGGTGGTCAGCAGCCTTTGGCCCGTCGTCTGCCAAAATTCGGTTTCACCTCTCGTCAGCAGCGTTACGTTGCTGAAATTCGCCTGAACGAGTTGGCGAAGGTTGAGGGTGACGTGGTCGATCTGGCTGCTCTGAAGAAAGCTGACATTATTCGCGAAGAAATTCGTGTTGCTAAAGTCATGCTGTCTGGTGAGCTGGACCGTGCGGTAACCGTTAAAGGGCTACGTGTCACTAAGGGCGCACGCGAGGCAATTGTTGCCGCGGGTGGGAAAGTCGAAGACTAAGACGAGTCGAGGACTAAATGGCCAAGACAGCATCATTGCCTGCGGGCGCTGGAAAAGGATTTGCAGAGCTGCGTTCGCGGCTCTGGTTTGTCTTTCTGGCGTTGTTGGTGTACCGCATCGGTGCTCATATTCCGGTGCCGGGCATCAACCCAGACCGTTTGGCGGCATTGTTTGATCAGAACCAGGGCACAATCCTGAGTCTGTTTAACATGTTCTCCGGTGGTGCGCTTGAGCGCATGAGTATTTTCGCACTCGGTATCATGCCGTATATTTCTGCCTCGATTATTATGCAGCTCATGACGGCGGTCAGTCCGCAGCTTGAGCAGCTCAAGAAAGAGGGTGAAGCTGGTCGTCGCAAGATTAGCCAGTACACGCGGTATGGTACGGTTATCCTGGCCCTGGTTCAGGGCTTCGGTATTTCGGTGGGGCTTGCCTCTCAAGGTGTTACGTTCAACGATAGCTTCAGCTTCCATTTTGTGGCGGTTGTCTCTTTCGTTTGTGGTGCCGTCTTCATGATGTGGCTGGGTGAGCAGATCACCGAGCGTGGTATCGGAAACGGTATCTCCCTGCTCATTTTTGCAGGTATCGTCGCGGGCTTGCCGGGGGCTATTGGTCAGACCCTGGAGCAGGCGCGTAACGGAGAGATGAGTCTGCTGGTTGTGCTCGGTATTGGCGTGCTCGCCGTTGCTGTAGTCGGATTTGTGGTGTTTATGGAGCGCGGTCAACGCCGCCTTACCATTAACTATGCAAAGCGACAACAGGGGCGTCAGGTATTTGCTCAGCAATCCAGTCATTTGCCTCTAAAGGTGAACATGGCTGGTGTTATCCCGCCGATCTTTGCTTCATCGATTCTGCTGTTCCCGGCATCACTGGGTCAGTGGTTCGGGCAAGGTGAAGGCATGGAATGGTTGAGCGATATCTCACAGGCATTGGCTCCGAGCCAACCTTTGTATATTATTCTGTTCGCAGCAGCAGTCGTTTTCTTCTGCTTCTTCTACACAGCGCTGATGTACAACCCTAAAGAAGTTGCGGATAACCTCAAGCGTTCCGGCGCGTTCATTCCGGGGATTCGTCCGGGAGAGCAGACAGCTAAGTACATCGACGGTGTTCTTACTCGTCTTACGTTGTTCGGGGCTATGTATATTGCGGCGGTGTCCCTGTTCCCTCAGTTCCTGATGGTGGCAGGTAACGTACCCTTCTATCTTGGTGGTACCTCACTGCTGATTGTTGTAGTCGTGGTGATGGATTTCATGGCGCAGGTTCAGTCGCACCTGATGTCTCATCAGTATGAATCGCTGATGAAGAAATCCAATCTCAAGGGCTATGGACGGAACGGCTGATAGCCGTTCCCCTTGAAAACTGGAGTCGACAATGAAAGTACGCGCTTCGGTAAAGAAAATTTGCCGTAACTGCAAAGTAATTCGACGCAATGGCTCAGTGCGAGTCATCTGCTCGGAGCCTCGCCACAAGCAGCGCCAGGGCTAATCCTTCGGGATCAGAACTGACATTGTAAAAGGGGTTCGGAATAAGGCGCTTGACTCAAGCCTGAGTCAAGCGTTATTATTTCGCGCCCTTTTTGTGGCGGAAAATTCACACAGCAAAGCTTTGAACGCGGAGTAATTTGGATGGCACGTATAGCCGGTGTCAATATACCCGATCACAAACATGCTGTTATCTCACTGACATACATCTTTGGTGTCGGCAAGACAACAGCCCAGAAGCTTTGCGATGCAACCGGCGTTAAGCCGGACGTCAAGGTCAAAGACCTTAGCGACGAGCAGCTTGAAGCACTTCGTACCGAAGTGGGCAAGTTTACCGTCGAAGGCGATTTGCGTCGTGAAGTACAGATGAACATTAAGCGTTTGAAGGATCTCGGTTGCTTCCGTGGTCTGCGCCATCGTCACGGACTTCCAGTTCGCGGCCAGCGCACCAAGACCAACGCCCGCACCCGTAAAGGTCCACGCAAACCTATTCGTAAGTAACAGGTAGGCAAACATGGCAAAGCCAGGTACACGTACCCGTAAAAAGGTGAAAAAGACGGTTGTTGATGGCGTCGCGCACATTCACGCGTCCTTCAACAACACCATCGTGACCATTTCGGACCGCCAGGGCAATGTATTGTCTTGGGCCACCTCAGGTGGTTCCGGTTTCCGCGGCTCACGTAAGAGCACACCTTTTGCTGCGCAGGTAGCAGCTGAAAGAGCCGGTAATGCGGCTGCTGAATACGGCCTTAAAAACCTGGACGTAGAGGTTAAGGGTCCTGGGCCCGGACGTGAATCTGCAGTTCGTGCTCTGAATGGGTGCGGCTACAAGATCACTAACATCACTGATGTGACGCCGATTCCCCATAACGGTTGTCGTCCGCCCAAAAAGCGCCGCGTCTAACACAGGAGACAGTGAAATATGGCTCGTTATATAGGCCCGAAGTGCAAGCTGTCTCGTCGTGAAGGGACAGATCTTTTTCTGAAGAGCGGTGTTCGCGCGCTCGATTCCAAGTGCAACATCGAGACTCCGCCGGGTATGCACGGCGCGCGTCGCGGTCGTCTGTCCGAGTACGGCTTGCAGCTTCGCGAGAAGCAAAAGGTTCGTCGTATCTACGGTGTGCTTGAGAAGCAGTTCCGTGGGTACTACAAAGAGGCAGCCCGTCGGAAGGGTGCAACCGGTGAAAACCTGCTGCAACTTCTGGAAGGCCGTCTGGATAACGTTGTATATCGCATGGGCTTTGGTTCTACCCGTGCTGAGTCCCGTCAGCTCGTTTCTCACAAAGCGATCCTGGTTAACGATAAGCCGGTAAACATTCCGTCTTATCAAGTTAAAGCAGGTGATGTTGTGAGTCTGCGCGAGAAGGCCAAGAACCAGTTGCGCGTTAAAGGCGCTCTGGAACTGGCTAGCAGCCGCGCGCCGGTGAGCTGGGTAGAGGTTGACGCCAACAAGATGTCCGGCGTTTACAAGTCAGTACCTGAGCGTACTGAACTGCCTGCCGACATCAACGAGAACCTCATCGTCGAGCTTTACTCTAAGTAAAGCCCAGTTAGCAACGATAGCAGATAGGGGCGTCTATGCAGCGTTCAGTACATGAGTTATTGACACCTCGTACGATCGACGTGAAAGAGTCCGGCGCTTTGCGTGCCAAGGTTACACTGGAGCCGCTCGAGCGCGGCTTCGGTCATACCCTGGGCAGTGCGCTTCGTCGTATTCTTCTGTCTTCGATGCCAGGCTGCGCCGTGACTGAAGCACAGATCGACGGTGTCCTGCACGAGTACAGTGCCATCGAGGGTGTCCAGGAGGACGTCATTGAGATTCTTTTGAACCTCAAGGGCGTTGCCGTAAAGATGAACGGACGTGATGACACTGAGCTGACACTCAGCAAAAAAGGTCCGGGCGTTGTAACTGCTGGCGATATCACGTTGGATCACGACGTTGAAATTGCTAACCCGGAACACGTTATCTGTCACCTGAGCGAGAACGGCGAACTGAACATGCGCTTGCGCGTGTCTCGTGGTCGCGGTTACGAGCCGGCTGATCAGCGTGGACTGGACGAGGACGAAACTCGTGCCATTGGGCGTTTGCAGCTTGATGCTACGTTCAGCCCGGTTCGCCGAGTGTCTTATGCGGTTGAAAGTGCACGGGTTGAGCAGCGTACAGATCTCGACAAGCTTGTTATTGATCTGGAGACTAACGGTACGATCGATCCGGAAGAAGCGATTCGCCGGGCCGCGACTATCCTCCAGCAGCAATTGGCTGTATTCGTCGATTTCGATCATGAGAAAGAGCCAGAGCGTGTAGAAGAAGAGGAAGAAATTGATCCGATTCTGTTGCGTCCGGTTGATGATCTTGAGTTGACTGTACGTTCGGCTAACTGCTTGAAGGCAGAAAACATTTACTATATCGGCGATCTAATTCAGCGCACAGAAGTGGAGCTGCTGAAGACGCCTAACCTTGGCAAAAAGTCGCTGACCGAGATCAAGGACGTTCTAGCGTCCCGTGGTCTGTCACTGGGAATGCGTCTTGATAACTGGCCGCCGGCAAGCCTTCGTGGTGATGACCGGGTTCTGGGCGGTTAATCGCCGATTAGTTTAAGGTAAGGAATCAGAGCAATGCGTCATCGTAAGAGTGGTCGTAAGTTCAACAGGACCAGTGCGCATCGCAAGGCCATGTTCCGTAACATGACTGCGTCACTGGTTGAGCACGAGCTGATCAAAACGACGCTCCCGAAAGCGAAAGAATTGCGTCGGGTAGCAGAGCCATTGATCACGCTCGCAAAGAATGATTCGGTTGCAAACCGTCGTCTGGCGTTTTCACGCCTGCGTAGCGATGCAGCGGTAGCTAAGCTTTTCAACGAGCTGGGCCCCCGTTACAACGAGCGACCGGGTGGATATCTTCGAGTTTTGAAGTGCGGCTTCCGTGCTGGCGACAATGCCCCTATGGCATTTGTCGAACTGGTCGGCCGTCCTCTGGACATCGAAGCTGAAGAGATGGGCGACGACGAGTAAAATCGTTTAGGCTATTTCTTGAAAAGGCCGGGATCCGAAAGGTTCCCGGTTTTTTTGTGTCTGGAATATGGAGTTCAGGCAGCGTTCAAGCATATCGGGCTGGCCCGGGGCGCTAGATCTATTTTCTTTGGAAAAATAACTCGCTTCGCTCAGACATCTTTTTCCGGCAGAAAATAGATCTAGCACCCCAGGCCGACTCGGCTCCGTGCTGGTTTCCTTATTTTTCCAGCATCGGCTTTAGGTATTTTCCGGTGTGGGATTTTGCGTTATCCGCTACGTCTTTCGGTGTACCTTCTGCAATAATTTGTCCACCTCCAGAGCCACCTTCCGGGCCCAGATCGACAATCCAGTCCGCGGTTTTGATCACGTCCAGGTTGTGTTCGATCACCACGATGGTGTTGCCATGGTCACGTAGCCGCTGGAGGACGTTCAGTAACTGTTGGATGTCGTAGAAGTGTAGGCCAGTTGTTGGCTCGTCCAGGATGTATAGAGTCTTGCCGGTGTCTCGTTTGGAGAGCTCTTTAGCGAGCTTCACACGCTGTGCCTCACCACCAGACAATGTGACCGCACTTTGTCCCAGGCGGATGTAGGACAGGCCTACGTCGATGAGTGTCTGTAGTTTCCGGGCCAAGAAGGGTACAGCGTCGAAGAATTCGCGGCCTTCCTCCACCGTCATGTCGAGCACTTCGTGGATGTTTTTGCCTTTGTAGCGGACTTCCAGGGTTTCCCGGTTGTAGCGTTTGCCTTTACAGATGTCGCAGGGAACGTACACGTCGGGCAGGAAGTGCATTTCTACTTTTATGACGCCATCGCCTTGGCAGGCTTCGCAGCGTCCGCCTTTGACGTTAAACGAGAAGCGGCCGACTTTGTAGCCCCTCGACCGGGCTTCCTGGGTTCCCGCGAACAATTCTCTGATCGGTGTAAACAGCCCGGTGTAGGTGGCCGGGTTCGAGCGGGGTGTTCTGCCGATGGGGCTCTGGTCGATGTCGATGACTTTGTCCAGGTGCTCCAGCCCTTTCAGATGCTTGTAGGGGGCATGGCTCAAACTGGTGGCTTTGTTGAGCTTCGCGGCTGCGACAGGGTACAGCGTGCTGTTGATCAGGGTGGACTTGCCAGAACCCGAAACGCCGGTTATGCAGGTCATGATGCCTAGCGGAAGTGTCAGTGTGACGTCCTGCAGGTTGTTTCCTGTCGCGCCCGTCAGTACGAGATTTTTTCCGTTGCCTTTGTTCCTTTCGGGCGGTATTGCGATGCTTTTTTCGCCACTCAGGTATTGGCCGGTTAAGGAATCTTTGTTGCTTATGATGTCGCCCGGGGTGCCTCTGGCGACCACTTGACCGCCATGTACACCTGCACCGGGGCCGATGTCGATAACGTAATCGGCGGCGCGGATCGCATCTTCGTCGTGTTCAACGACAATGACGGTGTTGCCCAAATCCCGCAGGTGGGTAAGGGTGGCTAGTAGCCGATCGTTATCCCGCTGGTGCAGGCCTATGGAAGGCTCGTCGAGGATGTACATGACACCGACCAAACCTGCACCGATCTGGCTGGCCAAACGAATTCGTTGTGCTTCACCGCCGGACAGCGTGTCGGCGCTTCGTTCCAGCGTCAGGTATTCGAGGCCGACGTTAACTAAAAACTGGAGCCGTTCCCGAACTTCTTTCAGGATCTTGTCAGCGATTTCACCTTTCCGCCCGGGTAGGGTCAACTCCCCAAAATAATGGTGCGCTTCGCCTACCGGCATGCGAGTCACGTCAGGTAGGTTTTGCTCTTTGATAAAGACGTGCCGGGCGCTCTGTCTCAATCGCGAGCCGTGGCAGTCTTTACACGGCTGGGTGCTGAGGTTTCGGGCCAACTCTTCGCGCATGCTTTGCGATTCCGTTTCCCGGTATCGGCGCTCGAGATTGGGCAGAATGCCTTCGAACGGGTGCGCCTTTTCGATGATCTGTCCGCGCGAGTTGACGTACCGGAACGTCACGTCTTCCGCTCCGGTGCCGTGCAACAGGGCTTTCTGGAAGTCTTCGGGCAGTTCGTCCCATGGGGTTTCCAGGTCCATGCCGTAGTGCTCGGCAACGCTGGTGAGCATCTGAAAATAATAGACGGCGCGGCGATCCCATCCTTTTATGGCGCCTGACGCCAGAGTTGCTTCAGGGTGCTGAATGATTTTCTCGGGGTCGAAAAACTGGCGGACGCCAAGTCCGTCGCAGGTGGGGCATGCCCCCGCGGGGTTGTTGAAGGAAAAAAGCCGCGGTTCAAGCTCGCTGAGGGAGTAACCGCACTGGTTACAGGCGTAGCGGGCGGAAAACGTATGTTCTTCGCCTCCGCCAGACATAGGGGCGACGAGTGCGATGCCATCGGATAGATCGAGGGCGGTTTCGAAGCTCTCCGCGAGCCGCTGCTCCAATCCTGGTTTTACTTTGAAGCGATCAACCACCACGTCGATCTGGTGTTTGCGCTTTTTGTCGAGCGCGGGTACGTCATCGATATCATAGACGGTGCCGTCTACGCGAAGCCGAATAAATCCTTGGCTGCGCATGGTGTCGATCACTTGCAGGTGCTCGCCTTTACGATCCCGGATCACGGGCGCGAGAATCATCAGTTTGCTGTCTTCGGGGAGTGCTAACACCTGATCGACCATTTGGCTGACAGTTTGCGCTTCCAATGGCTGGTGATGATCCGGGCAGCGTGGCTCACCTGCACGGGCAAACAACAATCGCAAATAATCGTAGATTTCGGTAATGGTCCCCACGGTTGAGCGCGGGTTGTGCGAAGTGGATTTCTGTTCAATGGAAATCGCTGGTGACAGGCCTTCGATATGGTCCACGTCGGGTTTTTCCATCATAGACAGAAACTGCCGCGCATAGGTCGACAAGGATTCTACGTAGCGACGCTGACCTTCAGCGTAGAGCGTGTCGAAAGCCAGGGACGACTTACCGGAGCCTGATAACCCGGTAATCACGATGAGTTTGTCCCGTGGCATATCCAGGTCGATGTTTTTCAGATTGTGGGTGCGCGCGCCCTTGATCTGGATATGGTCCATAACACCTCGCTTCCGATAAAAAACGAACAGTATATCGTTTTCAGAAGGGCGCGGCTAAGTTGCCGACTCTACGTAGGATCCACCCCAATGTGAGTAGTCCCGTCGAAGCCTGGGTTCTGGTACAATGCGCGCCTCGCGGCCCAGGGTCGCTACCCTATTCATTCACTCCGGCACGGGTTATATGGACGCGCTAGAAAAACGCTCAGTCGCAGCTTTGGCTTCAGTCTACGCCATGCGTATGCTGGGGCTGTTTATGGTTATGCCGGTGTTTGTGCTGCTGGGCAGTGATTTGCAAGGAGCGACACCGGCACTGATAGGCTTTGCGATCGGAGCATACGGTTTAAGCCAGGCGCTTTTGCAAATTCCATTCGGCTTGATGTCGGATCGGGTCGGCCGAAAACGAATGATTTATGTCGGCCTGATTTTGTTTGCAGCGGGCAGTGTCCTTGCCGGCGCTGCAGACTCAATTTACGGGGTGATCGCAGGGCGAATACTGCAAGGTGCGGGGGCCATCGCCAGCGTGTTGATGGCGATGCTCAGTGACTTGACTCGAGAAGAGCAGCGCACCAAGGCGATGGCGACGGTTGGTATCTCCATTGGCTTGTCTTTTTCCGTTTCACTGGTTGTGGGGCCTTTGCTTGGCGCGGCTTGGGGCTTGTCCGGCATTTTCTACACGACCGCTGTGCTGGCCTTACTGGCGTTAATTGTGGTGGCAAAGGTTGTTCCTACGCCGCATCAGCATACCGTGAGTGCCGAAACCCATCCCGCCCGCGAGATGGTAGGGAAGGTCCTGGCGGATGGCCGGTTGTTGCGGCTGGATTTCGGTATTTTTGCCCTGCATTTTGCGTTGACCGCGCTGTTTCTGGTGTTCCCGACCATTCTTAAGGAACAGCTCGGTTTGGCCGCCAGTTCACATTGGTGGTTTTATCTGACGGTGATGGTGACTTCTTTTTTTGCCATGGTGCCGTTTATCATCATTGGTGAGAAAAAGCGTAAAATGAAACCCGTGCTCTGTGGCGCAATTGCGTTGTTGGCTGTAGCAACGGCTGCAATGACTGGCGTGACGGATAGCCTGGTCTTCGCGTGGGTGGTTTTGTTCTTCTTTTTCATGGCGTTCAATTTGCTGGAAGCCAGTTTGCCGTCATTGATCAGCAAGGAAGCACCTGCGGCGAGCAAGGGCACGGCGATGGGTGTGTATTCCACGTCTCAGTTTTTGGGGGCGTTTCTGGGAGGAGCGTTAGGCGGCTATTTGTTGCAGCAAACCGGCTTGAATGGAGTGTTGTGGTTGATGGCGGGCGCATTAACCATTTGGTGGCTGGTCGCTCTGACCATGCCGGCGCCAAGCTACACCTCTAGTTTGGTGGTTCAGTTGAGCAATACGCTCTCAATACCTTTTGACGATATCGATCGACGTTTGCGAGGCCTGTCTGGCGTGGCGGATGTGGTTATTGTTGAAGAAGCCTCGACGGCTTATTTGAAGGTGGATCGTCAGCACTTTAACGAAGATCAACTTGCGCACCTGGAATTTGTGCGGCAGGGTGACAATACTTAAACATTGGATGCCTGCAGGGAACGCAGGTGTTCGGTCAAAATACACCAGGAGCAGAACATGGCACGAGGCATAAACAAGGTAATTCTGATCGGCAACCTGGGCCAGGACCCGGATACCCGATACACCCCGAACGGCAACGCGGTGGTTAACCTGAACCTGGCGACCGACGAAAGTTACAAGGATCGCCAGACGGGGCAGATGGTCCCAAGAACCGAGTGGCACCGGGTTGTCATCTTCGGAAAGGTGGCCGAAGTGGCCGGGCAATACCTGCGTAAAGGGTCAAAGGTCTATATCGAAGGCCGCCTGCAAACCCGTAAGTGGCAGGGTCAGGATGGGCAGGATCGTTACACCACAGAGATTGTTGTGGATATTAACGGCCAGATGCAGATGCTGGATAGCCGCGGAAGTGAAGGTGGCATGAATCAAGGCGCTCCGCAAGGTCGCCCGCAGCAGCAACCCCAAGCGTCTCAGCAGCAGTACAATGCACCGCAGCAGCCGCAACAACAGGGTGGTTACAATAACCCTGCGCCACAGCAGCAGTCGGGTAGCATGCCTGAGCCTATTGATGACTTTGACGACGACATCCCCTTCTAAGACGGAATCGCGTATAAAAAACCCGAGCAGCTGCTCGGGTTTTTTATAGCCATCGCTTTATCGGATTCACCGTTACTCTTCCAGTGTTTCCGGATGGTCCAAACCCAGCTCATTGATCTTGCGAGTTAAGGTATTGCGGCCCCAGCCGAGCAAAATCGAGGCGTCTCGGCGCCGTCCACCGGTGTGCTTCAGAGCGGTTTCGATCATAATCTTCTCAAACTCCGGTACGGCTCGATCCAGTACCCCTTTTTTGCCCCGCTTTAATTCCTGTTCTGCCCAGTTTTTCAGGCCTTCCTGCCAGGTTTGGCCAATGGCATCGTTCTCGGACTCGGCTTGATCCAGGAGTTCCGGAGGTAAGTCCGCGACATGAATTTCGCGACCACTTGCCATCACCGTGAGCCATCGGCAGGTGTTCTCCAGCTGACGAACGTTGCCCGGCCAAGGCAGTGTAGAGAGATACTCTTCGGCATCTTTTCGCAGGATTTTGGGTTCAACGGCTAGTTCTTTGGCGGCTTGTTCAAGAAAATGCTGAACAAGACGGGGGATGTCTGCGCGCCGCTCAGCCAGTTTCGGCAGATGAATCCGAATCACGTTCAGACGGTGGAACAAGTCCTCCCGGAAGCTGCCTGCATTCACCAGTTTCTCAAGATCCTGGTGGGTAGCGGCAATGATGCGGACATCCACTTTGATGGGGGTGGTGCCGCCCACCCGGTAAAACTCTCCGTCTGCCAGAACCCGCAGCAGTCGGGTTTGGGTGTCGGCCGGCATGTCGCCGATTTCGTCCAGAAACAAGGTGCCGCTATTGGCTTGTTCGAAACGCCCCTGTCGGGTGCCGCCGGCACCGGTGAAGGCGCCTTTTTCATGGCCAAACAGTTCCGACTCAATAAGATCTTTAGGGATGGCCGCCATATTTAATGCAATAAACGGGCTTCGGGCGCGGGGACTGTGGTTGTGTAGTGCCTGAGCAACCAGCTCTTTGCCAGTGCCGCTTTCGCCGTTGATCAACACGGTGATGTTCGAATTTGAAAGTCGCCCTATGGCCCGAAACACTTCTTGCATGGCCGGTGCTTCGCCAATGATTTCGGTGCTCTTTCGTACTTCTTCGACGTGTGGCTCGGCGGAAGCTCGTTGTTCATGGCTGTGAGCGATGGCGCGTTTGACCAGGGCCACCGCTTCATCCACGTCAAACGGTTTGGGCAGGTATTCAAACGCGCCGGTCTGGTAACTGGTAACAGCGCTGTCCAAGTCCGAGTGGGCGGTCATGATGATGACCGGAATATCCGGGTGCAGCGCTACAATCCTTGAGAGTAAGGTGATGCCGTCTACTCCGGGCATACGTATGTCGCTGACAATGGCGTCGGGCCGCTCGTGCTCCAGGCGGGCAATAATGCCTTCGCCGCTGTCAAATGCCTGCACGTGTAAGCCGGCTTGGCTTAGCGCCCGCTCAAGGACCCAGCGAATACTTTTGTCGTCATCGATGATCCAGACGTTTTCTGGCTGATTCATAGCGTGTCCTCCAGAGGCAGGAAGATAATAAAGTCGGTTTTTCCTGGCTCGCTTTCACATTCCACCAAGCCTCGATGCTGGCCGATGATGCTTTGGGTGATCGAAAGCCCTAAGCCTGTGCCCGATGCCCGGCCACTGATCATGGGGTAAAAAACGTTTTGCAGCAGGTCAGCCGGAATGCCGGGGCCGTTGTCGATAATGTCGATGCGGCAAACCAGTCGGTGGCGTTGATGACCGATGGTGAACTGCCTCAGAGTGCGAGTGCGGAAGGTGATAGTGGGAGCTTTTGCTGGGTCTGATGCGTGCTCGTTTTCAAAAGCAGCTTCCATAGCGTTTCGGGCTATGTTCAAGACCGCTTGAATGAGTTGTTCTTTATCGCCCGGGAATTCCGGGATACTGGGGTCGTAATCTCTTAGAAGCTGAACCTTGCCCCGGCTTTCGGCTTCAATCAGGGTGCGTACTCGCTCCAGAATTTCGTGAATGTTGGTGGGCGCGATTTTCAGGGCTTTATTGGGCCCAAGCATTCGATCCACCAGGCTCCGTAATCGATCGGCTTCATTGATAATAACGTGGGTGTATTCTCGTTGGTCGTCACTGGCGAGTTCTCGGGCGAGCAGTTGCGCTGCGCCTCGAATGCCGCCCAGAGGGTTTTTGATTTCATGAGCCATGCCACGTACGAGAATGCGCGACGCTTCTTGCTGGGAAATGATGTCTTCTTCCCGGCTAATGCGCAGCTGGCGGTCTATCGGTTGCAGTTCAATTAATAGTTCAATTGGGTCAATGCTTAGAGGGCTCACGGAATAGTCCACCATCAGACGTGATCCGGTCAACAAGGCGAACTCGGCTTCACGACGTGTGTAGGACTGACCATTTTTTGCAGCGGCGTGCAGAGTTCTTAAAGCATTTCCTGAATCGATCAAAACGTCATGCAGCGGTGTGCCCTGCGTTCGCATGAGGCTCGTTTCGAACAGGTTTTCGGCGGCCGGGTTCAGGTAGCGAATCGTAAGATCATCGCCCAGAACCAGGACGGCGGTCGTCAGGCTATCGAGGATGTTTTTATACCCGGCGTTCAGGGTGGTAGACGGTCGAAACGACATGCAATGATCCCGTTGGGCGCTTATGGTCATGGCTATGATTTAGCAATAAACGAACCAGTTTTTCTGTCTCGTCTAACTAACCGTGATCTTGCGAGATTGGGCACCCGGAGAGGGCTTGTTGTGCTATCAATTGAGGCACGTAAGCTAATAAAGCTGCAAGCGGGCCGGGTTTGGCCCTTTGGTTGCCTGCAGCATGGCACCAAATCAGTGCGCTCGCACTAATTTGGTGCAATTTGTTTTACTGTGCAACAGAGGGGCGGTGCACTGTAAAGCGAATGGGCTGGCCAGTTTTAACCTGTACGCCGTTTCGATCGATGATGTGGGCGACGGCATTGTGGGTGCCCCGATCGATGTTCGGGACGGTGACGGAGCCTGAAGTGCTTTGGCCGACCGGCTGACCGTCGAGTGCGATTTCGTATTTGTGGCCTGGCTTCAGGCCAGGGCTGCTTTGAACTTCAAAGGTGACCGTGCCGTTGCCACTGTGAAAGGCTTGGTTATCTTGGGGGTAAGTGAAAGCGAGACTGTCATACGAGGCGCCTTGGCGTTCAACCTCTTCGCGCAGTTTGCGGGTTTCGCGCACGGCCTCCGGTTTCGGCAAAGTGATGGTGGTGACGGGTTTCACTTTGACCGTTTCGCCGCCCTTGATGGGTTCGTCGGAGAAAGTAACGTTGCCTTGTGCATCGACGTGGCGGTACACCTCCGCCCAACTGGTAGAGGCGGCAAGCAGCAGCATTCCGGATGCGAGCGTGACGAGAATTTTCATGATGATGACCTGTGCTCTGGATAACTCATTTGATTATCCGGCGCAGCGGAAGGGATATCAACGTTGCGGGTGGCTCGCTTGGTTACATCTCGTTAAGGGCGACAGGTGTTGATTGGGTTTTGTGGCACCGGCCACAAAAAAACCCGCCGAGGCGGGTTTTTCGCTGCTTCAAAACACCTCAGCGGTGCATTGAATTAGCAGGAGTAGTACAGCTCGAATTCGACCGGGTGGGTGGTCATGTTGATGCGCTCAACTTCGGCACGCTTCAGGTCGATGTAGCCAGCAATCATGTCTTCAGTGAACACGCTGCCACGGGTCAGGAACTCGTGATCGTCCCGTAGGGCATCCAGAGCTTCTTGCAGTGTTTCGGCAACCTTCGGAATGTTCAGGGCTTCTTCTTTCGGCAGGTCGTAAAGGTCTTTGTCCATGGCATCGCCAGGGTGGATTTTATTCTGAATGCCGTCCAAGCCAGCCATCATCAGTGCGGCGAAGGCCAGGTACGGGTTAGCGGCCGGGTCAGGGAAGCGAACTTCAACACGACGGGCTTTGGCGCTGTTCACGTACGGAATACGGATAGAGGCTGAACGGTTACGAGCAGAGTAGGCCAGCATAACCGGTGCTTCGTAGCCTGGCACCAAACGCTTGTAGCTGTTGGTGGCCGGGTTGGTGAAGGCGTTGATTGCCTTGGCGTGCTTGATGATTCCGCCAACGTAGTACAGCGCTTCGTCACTCAGGCCTGCATAGCTGTCGCCTGCGAACAGGTTCTTGCCGTCTTTGCTCAGGGACATGTGAACGTGCATGCCGGAACCGTTGTCGCCGACAACCGGCTTAGGCATGAAGGTTGCGGTTTTGCCGTATGCATGGGCAACATTGTGCACGCAGTACTTCAGGATTTGTACTTCGTCTGCTTTCTTGGTCAGGCTGTTAGGGCCTACGCCAATTTCACACTGTCCGGCGGTGCCGACTTCGTGGTGGTGAACCTCAATAGTCAGGCCCATTGATTCCATAGCGGCACACATAGCGCCACGAAGATCGTGCAAGCTGTCTACCGGTGGTACCGGGAAGTAACCACCCTTAACGCCCGGACGGTGACCGATGTTGTTGCGGTCGAAGTCTTCGCCGGAAACCCAGGCGGCTTCTTCTGAATAGAGCTCGTACATAGAGCCCTGCATGTCCGTTTTCCATTTAGCGGAATCGAAGATGAAGAACTCAGGCTCCGGGCCGAACAAAGCGCCATCGGCGATGCCGGTGGACTTCAGGTATTCTTCAGCGCGCTGGGCAACAGAGCGAGGGTCACGCTCATAACCTTGCATGGTGGTCGGTTCCACGATGTCGCAGGTAATATTAATGGTGGCTTCTTCAGTGAACGGGTCCAGAACGGAGCTGCTGTCATCCGGCATCAGGATCATGTCGGATTCGTTGATGCCTTTCCAGCCAGCGATAGAAGAGCCGTCGAACATTTTGCCGTCGGCGAAGAAGTCTTCGTCAACCTCGGAGGCGGGCATGGTTACGTGTTGTTCTTTGCCGCGTGTGTCGGTGAAACGCAGGTCGACCCATTTGACTTCGTGCTCTTTGATCAAATCAACAGTCTTGGACATTGTGCATGCTCCGTAAGTTATACATATTCGTTGTGCCGGATCGTTCAGCGAACTGAGGCCCGATCTGCTTGCAGGTGAGGGGAGCTTATCAGAAGCTGGTGACCCTTACCTTTCAATTGCGGCTGATTCTACCTAAGCAAGGGGCTTGCCAGTTTGCCGACATCGCCTCACAAAAGCGCAGCGGTGGGGGTTCCGGACGATATCGAGGCGTTCGAGGTACAGGTTTTCCGGGTTTTTGGATGTTAATCGTGCTCTAAAATGGTGCATGGTGCGGATAATTGCCTGAAATCGGTGCGCTTCGTGATTGATTACATATTAAGCACTAATCTTCATATTATCGACATGGACTTTTCGATATACTGCGTCCCGCTAATTTCTGCAGGATACCAGTTGTGATTGATAAGCTTAGAAACGTTGCCATTATTGCCCACGTAGACCACGGTAAAACGACCCTGGTTGACCAATTGTTGCGCAAGTCCGGTACTTTGGACCGTAAAGAGCTCGAAAACGAGCGTGTTATGGATTCCAACGACCAGGAGAAAGAGCGTGGCATTACCATTCTGGCGAAGAACACCGCGCTGAAGTGGAAAGACTACGACATCAATATCGTGGACACCCCGGGACACGCTGATTTCGGTGGCGAAGTTGAGCGAGTCATGAGCATGGTAGACAGTGTTCTGCTCGTGGTCGATTCTATTGACGGCCCCATGCCCCAAACACGCTTCGTGACGCAAAAAGCGTTCGCGGCAGGTTTACGCCCGATTGTTGTTGTGAACAAAATTGACCGTCCGGGCGCGCGCCCTGACTGGGTTGTGGATCAGGTGTTTGATCTGTTCGATAACTTGGGTGCAACCGACGAGCAGCTCGATTTCCCGATCGTATACGCTAGTGCTTTGAACGGCATTGCGGGTATGGATCACGAGGATATGCAAGACAACATGGATGCTGTTTTTCAGGCCATTGTTGATTACGTGCCAGCACCTGATGTCGATCTGGACAAACCGTTCCAGATGCAAATTTCCCAGCTGGACTACAACAGCTTTCTGGGTGTTATTGGTATCGGCCGCATCGCGCGCGGCAAAGTGTCAACGAACACTCCGGTCGTTGCGATTGGTGCTGACGGTAAAAAGCGTAACGGTCGAATTCTAAAGATCATGGGCCACTCCGGTCTGCAGCGCGTTGAGGTAGATGAGGCGCAGGCAGGCGACATCATCTGTGTGAGCGGTCTGGATCAGCTTTATATTTCTGACACTCTGTGCGATCAATCCAATGTTGAGGCACTGCCGGCACTTACTGTTGACGAACCAACAGTTTCGATGACTTTCCAGGTCAATGATTCTCCGTTTGCTGGTAAAGAAGGCAAATACGTAACCAGCCGTAATATTAAAGAGCGTCTGGAAAAAGAGTTGCTGCACAACGTGGCGTTGCGCGTTGAAGAAGGCGACTCTGCGGACAAGTTCAAAGTATCTGGCCGTGGTGAGCTGCACCTGTCGGTACTGATCGAAAACATGCGCCGCGAGAATTTCGAGCTGGCGGTTGGCCGCCCTGAAGTTGTGATCAAGGAAGTAGACGGCGAAAAACAAGAGCCGTACGAAAACGTGATCATTGACATCGAAGAGCAGCACCAGGGCCCCATCATGGAGCAAATGGGTCTGCGCCGCGGTGACATGACCAACATGATTCCGGACGGCAAAGGACGCATGCGTCTGGAGTACACCATTCCTGCCCGTGGTTTGATCGGTTTCCGTAACGCCTTCCTGACCATGACCTCGGGTACCGGTATCCTGACCTCGACTTTTAGCCATTACGGTCCTGTGAAGCTGGGTGAAGTCACTAGCCGCCAGAACGGTGTTATCGTTTCCATGGCAACCGGCACGGCGTTGACGTACTCACTGGAAACCCTGCAGAGCCGAGGCAAGCTGTTCCTCGAGCCGGGACAGGAAATTTATGAAGGTCAGCTGTGTGGTATTCACAGTCGCGATAGCGATCTGGTGGTCAACCCGACCAAGGGCAAGAAGCTGGATAACATGCGTGCGTCTGGTAAAGACGAAGTGATTGGTCTGGTACCGCCCATCAAGCACACGCTTGAGCAGGCACTTGAGTTTATTGACGACGACGAACTGGTAGAAGTAACGCCCAAGTCGATCCGTCTGCGTAAAAAGCTTCTGACCGAAAACGAGCGTAAGCGCGCCGGCAAGAAGTAAGCACTGTTAGCCCGGAGTTGCAGGCAATCACAACGGTGAAAGCACAGTCTTTCTATCTGTGATTGCTTCGCTGCTCCGGGCTAATTGCTTTTCGAAGTGCCTCCGTATCTTCTGCGTTAAATCTGTAATCCCTCTCGCTATTCTCGGCTAGACTTCCGTTAATCATTCATCGGAGTCAGTCATGCTTACTCTTTATCCCGAAATTCAGCCCTACGCTCGCCATCATCTTGCGGTGGACGATGTTCATGAGCTGTATCTGGAAGAATCCGGTAATCCCGAAGGTATACCCGTGCTTGTGGTGCACGGTGGCCCTGGGGGCGGTTGTGAAGACTACCATCGTCGATTTTTTGATGCGGAACGATTCCGGATAATTTTGCTGGACCAGCGCGGCGCAGGGCGATCAACGCCGCTGGCGGAGCTGGAAGGCAATAACACCGAGAATCTGGTGGCGGACATGGAAACGGTGCGCCAATTCCTGGGTGTGGCGCGTTGGCTGTTGTTTGGTGGCAGTTGGGGATCCACGCTCAGCCTTGTCTATGCGCAGGCGCATCCCGAGCGGGTGTTAGGATTGGTATTGAGAGGCATTTTTCTATGTCGTCCCGGCGACATTCAATGGCTTTACCAAGAGGGTGCGAGCCGGGTGTTCCCGGACTACTGGCAAGACTTTCAAAAACTGATTCCGGAGGTTGAGCGCGATGATATGGTTGCTGCTTATTACCGGCGACTGATCAGCAATAACGAGCTGGAACAGATTCAGGCGGCGAAGGCCTGGTCTGTTTGGGAGGGCCGTTGCGCAACGCTTCAGCCGAACCCGAAAGTGGTGGAGCATTTCGAACACCCCCATGTTGCGATCGCACTGGCCCGAATTGAGTGCCATTACTTCATGAATCAAGGTTTTTTGCAGCCAGGCCAAATTATTAATAATACCGACAGGCTGGCGGATATTCCGGGCATTATTGTGCACGGGCGCTACGATATGGTTTGCCCGCTGGATAATGCCTTCGCCCTGAGTGCAGCGTGGCCTGAAGCCGAATTTCAAATCATTCGCGATGCGGGGCACTCAGCAGCCGAGCCCGCTATTGTTGATGCGCTGATTCGTGGTGTTGAACAAGTTGTTGCCAAAGGTGCGCCTTCAGCTGGTTGATTATTAGACTTTTTGTTGACTTGGCGGGGTTGCGACCTGTGGTTAGCCTCTATACACTTTGGCTAGTTACCGTGTTTTAACCCTGTGAGCACAGTTGCCAAGGCACGAAATGAAAGGATTGATCCAGCGAGTATCGGAGGCAAGTGTTGCCGTAGGGGATCGCCAAATTGCCAGTATTGGCAATGGGCTGCTATTGCTATTGGGTGTGGAAAGGAATGACACCTCAACGGAGGCAAAGGAGCTGTGCCGAAAGATTCTCTCGTACCGAGTGTTTCCCGATGATCAAGGCCGGATGAACGTGAATGTTCAGGATTCCGGTGGCTCGCTTCTTGTTGTCCCCCAGTTCACCTTGGCGGCGGATACGTCTTCCGGAACACGGCCGGGCTTTTCGCTGGCGGCTGCTCCTGATACTGCTAATCACCTTTATGAGCAGTTTGTGGCTGAGGCCGAGACGGTGCTGGGAACAGAGCGAGTGCAAACCGGAGAGTTTGGTGCAGACATGAAGGTGGCACTTTTGAATAACGGGCCGGTGACCTTTTTGTTAGAGGTGGCTGCAACTCATTAACGGAATGAAAAGCGATCGAAATGCCCGGAATTAGTGCGCTATTCGTAGTCGTGAGCGCAGGTGTTCCGGCGTTTGCAGTACTGGCAGCTAAGTATTTTTTGTAACTTGTTGGGCAGAAAGGAAATTGTGAGTTTGGGCCTCGATTTTGCTCCTTTTGTCATTGATTTGGCTAACTGCTGGCAGGTAAAGAAGTTTTGAGGCGAAAGGTTGAATCGGTCAAAAATTAGCCTTTAAAAATTTGCAAAAATGTAATTGTTGTATTAAAACAGGATCATCACAGGGGACTTTAACAGAGTTCTGTAAGTGACTGAGAATCAAGGCCGGCGATTTGCCTTGTTAGATAAAAAGAAAAGATCGGGCCTTAAGACCCGTCGAAGAACCTGAGTTAACTCACATAAGGAAGATGCAACATGAAAAAAACTATTCTTGCTTCTGCGATCGCAGCTGCAACCTTCTCTGGCGCTGCTCTGGCACAGTCGACTTTATCTGCTTCCGAGATGGCTGCGAAGATGAATTCCATGCCGACTGTGTACGGTAACATTCAATATGTACTTTACCATGACAATGTAGATGGCGGTTCTTCACAAGTTGAGCACGCGGATAACGGCTCTACTTTGGGTGTGAAGCACTCTCATGAGATTGCTCCGGGCGTTACCGGTTTCTTCAAGTTGGAACTGGACGGCTTTGGCGCTGATGAGAAAGATTCATCTGGTGCTAACATCGACGAAGCGTACATCGGTGTTAAAGGTGACAACTTCGGTCAGGTCTGGATTGGTTCCGACGACTCTACTTACGAAACTGCTGTTGACGAGATTTCTCAGTTCTACGAATTAGCTACTCTGAGCATCGGTGCAGCTGAGTATACAACTGGCGAAGGCGACCTGCTCCAGTATCGCTCTCCGTCATTCAGCGGACTGACGTTGGGCGGTGCAGTACAAGTTAATGGCGACGGAGAGGGCGGTGATAAGTCATTCCCGTACCAGCTGGCTGCGATCTACGAAGTGGACGCTCTTGAGCTGGCCTTTGCTGTTGACTCCAACGACAACGGTGGAGATAACGAAAACACCTACGGCCTACGTGCTAGCTATAACTTGGATAACCTGCGTGTCACCGGTGAATTCCATACCCGCAAAGACGCATACGACAAGTTCGGTCTGATGGGTATATACACTCTTGGCCAAAACCAGTTCGCGCTGTCCTACGAGCTGGCCGAAGCAGATGACTCTGCCAGTACCAAGTGGGATACTATTACCCTGCAGGCGCTGCACAATGTGTCGGATAACATGTACGTATACTTTGAAGGCTACCTCGGTGGCGGTGACGACGTGTACGACTACAACTTCGAGCGTGCTGACAGCAGCGACTTTGATGCCACTGCTGGCGTTTCTGACGAGCGCTCCATTGCCTCTATCGGTGCGGTTTACTACTTCTGATCAGCTAACCAGCTAATCCAGTAGTATCAAAAACCGGTGACTTAGGTCACCGGTTTTTGTATTTTTAGCCCCCCAAGTTTTCAGGAATCCCCTATGGCCACCGAGCTCGAAATCAAACTTACCCTGTCTGAGGAAGCCCAGGCTGAAGCGTTGGCATGGCTACTGGCCCAACCGGAAGCCTCCGAAGGCCCGAGAAAGGTGCTGGTGAACCGCTATTACGACACCCCCAGCGCGGCACTCAATCGTGCCAGAGCAGCTTTGCGTGTGCGCGAGGCTGGCGGGCGATACATTCAAACCTTGAAAACCCAAGGCGAGTTCGTTGACGGCGCTCATCGGCGGGAAGAATGGGAGTGGGAGATTCAGAGCGCTGATTTGGACGTGTCATTACTCGAACAAACCCCGCTGAATGATCAGCTGGATCTGTCCGAGTTGAAGCTGGCGTTTGAAACCAACTTCACTCGCCAGATTGTTATGTTGAATACCGCTGATGCAGTGATTGAGGTGGCCGTCGATTCTGGTGAAGTTGCCAGTGGACATGAAGCTCGGCCGTTGCGCGAAGTGGAATTTGAATTGAAGTCCGGTAACCCGGAATCTTTGATGGTCTGGGCGTCGTCGCTGGCCCGAGAGGTTCCGGTCTTCCTTAATCTGGTCAGTAAAGCGGAGCAAGGCTATCACTTAGCCGGTATTCATCAGCCAACTCTTGGTCCAAACGCTGGTGCGCTGCCGGTGACGGAGTTTCTGCACCAATTAAGCCTTGCCTGGCTGTTAAGCGAGCCTGTGGTCTTGTCCGAGGAATCGTTGATAAAGGTGCGAAAGTTGGCGAATGAAGCAGGCTTTCAGCAAGTATGGGATCAGCTCATGCCTGAATTGGTCCGCGGTTGCCACGTTGCCGACATGGTTCAGAACATTCCCCGCATGGGTGAGCTGCAGCTAGCGATCGCCTCCGCTAGCTGATGTCGAGTAGCGCGGTGGCTATGCTGAAGTAGATCAGCACACCGCTCACGTCTGCGATGGTCGTAATCAGCGGGGTGCTTGCGGTTGCCGGGTCAAATTTCAGTTTGTCGAGCAGGAAGGGCAACAGCATGCCGATCAGGCTGCCGACCATCACTACGACAATCATGGTGACCGCAACCACGGTCGCAATCTCAGGCCCTGCTCGCAGCAGCCCTACCACCATCACCGCCACGGCCATGGTCAAGCCAAGGCCGGTGGCGACCAAGGTTTCTTTGCCCAGCAAACGCCCCCAATCTTTGACGGTCACATCGCCTGTGGCCATGCCACGCACCATCAAAGTGGCCGACTGGGCGCCAGCGTTACCCGCACTGGCAACCAGCAACGGCATAAAGAACAACAGAGCGATGTGCTCAGAGATGATTCCTTCAAAGTAGGCGATGCCCGCACCGGTGAAGATGTTGGCAAACACGAGAATGACCAGCCACTGCACTCGGGAACGGTAGAGTGAAAACGGCGAAGCGTCTCGCAAGGTGCCGGTGAGTTTTCCCACCGTTGCACCTTTGTGCATGTCTTCGGTCGCTTCTGCTTCAGCCGCGTCCATGGCGTCATCGTAGGTGACAATGCCGACCAAGCGATTGTCGTGATCGACAATGGGTAAGGCCAATAAATCGTACCTGGATATTAGACGAGCCACCTCTTCTTGAGGCGTGTCTGTCTTGGCGGTCACAAGACCTGTAGCGATCAGATCGTTCACCGAAGCGCTGGGTGTGGCCGTGATCAGGTTTCTGAGTGATACGGCTCCTAGCAGCGTGTGATTCCCGTCCACCACATAAGCGTGGTAAATGGTTTCTTTATCGGGAGCCGTTTTACGAAGCAAATCAATAGCGGCACTGGCGGTTACGCCCGTGTTAATCATGGCGTAATCGGAGCTCATCAATGCTCCGGCCGTGCCTTCTTCGAAACTGGCCAAGCGCCGCAGGTCTTCCCGTTCTTTGCTGGCCAGAGATTGGAACAGGCTGTGCTGTCGTTGTTCGTCCAGCAGTTGGAAGAAGTCCGCCCGTTCATCCGAGGGCATCGCCGTGACCAGTTCAGTCAGGCTTCGGGTCGGAAGCTGTTGGGCGATGAGAGTCTGAGTGTTTGGTCCAATGTACCCAAGCACCTTGCCGCCTTGTTCTTTCGGCAGAGCGTCAAGCAGGCGTATACCCACATCGGCTTCCGGATGCGCTTCGATAAAGTCTGCCAAATCGGCGGCGTTGAACGTGGAGGCAGCGATCGGAATATGGCTGTCGTCGTTCGCTGCGAGTGCCGTAACCAAGGGCCGGAAGAACTCAGTGTCCTGAACTGACATGGATGATCCCGTTATTTCTGCTCGTTATTTTCGATGCCGTTGTCTTGCAGTTCCCGCCATTTTTTTAGGAATTCTCGATAGCGATCCAAAGCTTCCTCCACCACGGTCACGGTTGGTGTGTCGCTGGAGCTTACCAGCACGATCAACCCTTTGCCTTCCACTTCTTTGTTTGAGGCAGGGTGGCAGGTCACTTCGTTGTCGTGATCGATATACGCCAAGGCGGTTCCGATACCGTGGCGGACAAGAGCGCTGACAATATCGGCCCAGGTCAGGTCGTCCAATTCGAGTTCATAGCGGTGGGGGTGGTCGCGTTCGTAATTGAACATGTCCTCCAGCACTTTTTCGGAGCCCGGGGCGACAACGGCCCGTACCATGATCTCCGGGTAGGTGCGAACAGGGCGGATCACGGTGCGCACGCCCAGTGTTTTGAAACGCTCTCGGTTGATGTCGCTGACGCATTCGGCGGTGGTTCGATTGCCCAGGTTGGACTCGGTCAACCGATGAGAAATGTCGAATGTCAGGCTGTCAGAGAAAGCGTCGGTCTCATCCGCAGCGAGTACGATGATGTGCTTGGCATCGCCCGCGTGAACGGCCTTGAGTGCCTCTGGATCATTTCCGGCACCATGAAAGTGCACCATGCCGCAGTCCCTCAACTCCGCGGGCAAGCCACTGGGGAACTGGCGCGTCAATAGTATGATCGGAACGGTGTGGTATTCCGGGATGGAGCGAATTTGAGAAGCGAAGCGCATGAAATATTGCTCGCCTCCGCTGCGGGGGGTGTTAATGATTACGATGTGGTCTTTCATGTTGTAGATCCAGCGTCCAGTCAGGATTCGTTCGCGGCGGTAAAAACGGTATTCAATATAGTCACTAACGATCAATGTCAGCAGAGTGATTGACGAAATAAACATCAGCAACACCGTGCTGATGCGTCCGACAACGGTTACCGGAGCAAAGTCGCCGTAGCCAACCGTGACCAGGGTCGTCATGGTTAGCCACGCGGATTCGAACAGCGTTAGGGGCTCGAATGCCCAGAGAATCAAAATGTGAGTGCACGTAAGCGCTGCGAGAGCCAAGAACAGACGCTTGACCCGTTGGCGAATTAACCCGCCCATCGGCAGGTGCGACTGAGTGTGCTCCGGATTTAGCGGTCGCTTATTTCTCATCATGAAGGTTGGGGCCTGTTCAGTCCTTGGCGAGTTCGTTATACAGTACTTGGAATATATCAGAGAGATAAGGGAGTTGCGTTATGTCCGAGCCTTGGAAATCGCTACCGGCAGCGCTTGCTGATGACGTATCGGCCTGCTGGTCGTCGATATTTCCAGACGGCGTGCCCGAATGGCTGGCCGTGATATCCGAGGCGGACATTGCAGAAGCGGTGGCGCGCAGTGTGTTTTTGCGCCAAACCCTGCAGCGCCACCCAGACTGCATGCAGGAGGTGTTCGCTAACCGCCCTATGACCGAACCTACCACCGAGGCATGGCTGGAAGAGCGATGGGCCAGCTATCTGAGCGTGGTTAAATCAGAGCCGGACCTTCACAGCGCCTTGCGCCGTTTCCGCCGAGAGGTGCAGTTTCGCATCATCTGGCGGGACTTGATGGGATGGGCAGATCTTAACGAAACCATGTTGGCCACCAGTGCCTTTGCCGATGTGTGTATTGATGGCGCATTGGATTGGCTCTACAGCAAGGCCTGTGAAGAATTTGGAACGCCTTGGGGTAAAGACCCGGTCACCGGAGCGGACGTGCCCCAGCGCATGGTGGTGCTGGGGATGGGCAAGCTCGGTGGTCGGGAGCTGAACGTGTCCTCCGATATTGATTTGATTTTTGCTTTTCCGTCTAACGGCGAAACCCAAGGGGGGCGCCGCGCCCTCGATAACCAGCAGTTCTTCATTCGTTTGGGCCAGCGCTTGATTCAGGCGCTGGACCAGATCACCGCCGATGGTTTCGTGTTTCGCGTTGATATGCGCTTACGGCCCTATGGTCAAAGTGGCGCCCTGGCGCTGAGCTTCGCTGCGCTGGAAACCTATTATCAGGATCAGGGCCGCGATTGGGAGCGCTACGCCATGGTGAAGGCCCGTGTAGTCGCGGGTGATCAGCGTGCGGGTACAGTTCTGATCGAGAGTCTGCGGCCGTTCGTGTACCGCAAATACATCGATTTCAGCGCCTTCGAGTCGCTTCGAAATATGAAGGCAATGATCGGCCGGGAAGTGCGTCGCAAGGGGCTGGAAGACAACATCAAACTGGGTAGCGGCGGTATCCGTGAAATCGAGTTTGTGGTGCAAGCGTTCCAGTTGATTCGCGGCGGGCGTGACCGCGAACTGCAGCAACGGGAGTTGCTGAATATTCTTAAAGAGCTGGAAGAGCTGGAACTATTGCCCTCGTCGGTGGTGAAGGAGCTTCGCGAAGCTTATGTGTTCTTGAGAAACATCGAGCACGCCTTGCAAGGGGTGGAAGACAAGCAGACCCAAACCCTGCCGGACAACCCCCTGTGCCAGGCCCGGATTGCACGCATTATGGGGTTTGACGGCTGGTCCGCGTGCGAGTCAGCGTTAGCCAGCCACAGAGAAAGAGTCGCGCTGCATTTCGCCAACATCATCGCTACCGAAGATGAAGAGGGCGACGGCGATGCTGCGGTGGACGATGGCTGGTTTGAATTGTGGTTGTCGGAAATGGACGAGCCAGCGGCCATCGAGTGGCTGGCGGAGCAAGGGTACGAGAATCCCGAAGACAGTTATAAATTACTGGCGGCCCTGCATAACGGCCGAACCGTGCAGACCATGCAAACTCAGGGTCGTAAGCGCCTGAATCAGTTTATGCCCCTGTTATTAAGCGCGTTGACCGAGGTGGAGAATGCTTCGGAAACCTTGGAGCGGGTGTTGCTGTTGGTGGAGGCTATTCTGCGCCGGACGGCCTACATGGTTTTGTTGGTGGAAAATCCCAACGCGCTGACCCAGCTGGTTGGGCTATGCAGTGAGAGCCCCTGGATTGCAAAATTGCTGGCGGACACGCCACTGCTGCTGGATGAGTTGTTGAACGCCGAGAGTCTTTACAGTCCGCCGGCCAAAGAGGCTCTGCAGGATGACTTGCGTCAGCAGATGTTGAGGATTCCATACGAAGATCTCGAAGAGCAGATGGAATCTCTCCGACATTTCAAGAAAGCGCATACGTTGCGGGTAGCGGCTTCAGAGATCAAAGGCACGTTACCCCTCATGAAGGTGAGTGATTACCTGACCTGGATCGCCGAGGTGGTGCTGGATCATGTGGTGGATGTGGCTTTCGCTAATCTGGTGAGCCGGCATGGCCGCCCGCAACGGGTTTATGGCACGGCCTGTGATACCGATTTCGCTATTTTGGGCTACGGCAAATTGGGCGGTATCGAAATGGGCTATACCTCGGATCTGGATTTGGTGTTTATACACCAATCAGACCCGCTGTTGACGACCGACGGCGACAAGCCGATCGATAATGCCATCTTCTACACCCGTCTAGGCCAGCGCATTGTGCACATCCTCAGCACGCAAACCCCGTCCGGCCAGCTGTACGAAGTGGATATGCGCTTGCGGCCGTCTGGCAATTCGGGGCTGTTGGTCAGCACGCTGCAGTCGTTTGAGAAGTACCAGCAGAACGATGCGTGGACCTGGGAACACCAAGCTCTGGCACGGGCGCGCGGGGTCGCAGGTTGCCGGGACACCTTGGCGGCCTTTGAGCGCGTGCGGCATGATATTTTGTGCGCCAAGCGGGACAAGCAGGCGCTCCGCAAAGAAGTTGTCGATATGCGGGAGAAGATGCGGGTTAATCTTGGCACACCCGTCGCGAAAAGGGCTGAAGAGTTCCACGTTAAGCATGACTTTGGTGGCATTGTGGACATCGAGTTCCTGGTGCAATACCTGATGCTGGCGTGGAGTGGCGAGCATCCGGAACTGACCCAATGGAGCGATAACATTCGTCAGCTGGAAGAGCTGGGACGTGCCGGTGTGCTGGACGTGGCGGATACCGAGAAGTTGCGAGAGGCCTATATTGTCTTGCGATCAACGATCCACCGGCGGGCACTGCAGAACCTGAGCAGCCGGGTTGAAGGGAAGCGGTTTGTGGAAGAACGTGATTATATTGGGCAGATGTGGAAAAAAGTCATGCTTGATTAGCAAGCTAAATTTATTTCTGGCCGGTATTCCTGCTAGAATGCGAGTTCCCCGAAAATCGCTTTTTTAGGAGCAGAAAAGAAATGTCGATGGCTGATCGCGATGGCGTTATCTGGCTGGATGGTGAAATGGTTGAATGGCGTGAAGCCAAAACCCACGTCCTTACCCATACCTTGCACTACGGCCTCGGCTGTTTTGAAGGGGTGCGAGCCTACAATACCGCCAATGGCCCGGCGATTTTCCGCCTGAAAGAGCACACCGATCGTCTGTTCCGCTCGGCCCACATCCTGAACATGCAGATGCCGTTCAGTAAAGATGAAATCAACGAAGCCCAGCGCGCGGCTGTTCGTGAAAACAATCTGGACGAAGCCTATCTGAGGCCCATGGTATTTCTGGGTTCCGAAGGCATGGGCCTTCGTGCCGACAACCTCAAAGTGCACGTGATGGTTGCGGCCTGGAGTTGGCCTTCCTACATGTCGCCTGAAGCCAAAGAAGTGGGTATCAAGGTACGCACCTCTTCTTACACTCGTCATCACGTGAACATCACCATGTGTAAAGCGAAGGCGAACGGTAACTACATCAACTCGATGTTGGCGTTGAATGAAGCCATCTCTGGCGGTGCGGAAGAAGCGTTGCTGCTGGATAACGAAGGCTACGTCGCAGAAGGTTCCGGTGAGAACATCTTTATCGTGCGTGACGGCGTGCTGCATACGCCTGAGCTGACCTCTTGTCTGGAAGGTATTACCCGCGCCACCATCATCGATTTCGCCAAAGAGCTGGGCTTGCAGGTGAAAGAACGACGGATCACCCGTGACGAAGTGTACGTTGCGGAAGAAGCCTTCTTTACCGGAACCGCAGCCGAAGTTCTGCCGATTCGCGAGCTGGATGGACGTGCCATTGGCGCAGGCAAGCGCGGCCCGATCACTGAAAAGCTTCAGAGCATGTATTTTGATGCCGTTAAGGGTAAGCTGGTTCAGCATTCTGAGTGGCTGACTCACGTTAAAGGCTAAAGCAGTTAGCTATTCCAAAGTGGCCGCCGGTGCTTCCAGTGCCGGCGGCTTCGCTGTATTGAACTCACGGAAAAACAGGGCAAGACAATGGCAGACGTAATCAAGGTACCGGTTTCTTTCGGTGAAGTGCTGGATAAGATCACGATCCTTGAAATCAAATCCGAGCGCATTAAAGACGAAGCAAAGGTCAAAAACGTGCGTTTGGAGCTGGATGAGCTGAGCGCAACTTGGGACGAGGCCGTAAAAGACAAGGCTGCCGAGATTGCGGATTTGCGCAAGCAGCTTAAAGCGGTGAACGAAGAGCTTTGGGTGATTGAAGACGATATCCGTGACGAAGAGGCGGACCAGAACTTCGGCCCACGTTTTATTGAGCTCGCTCGTGCGGTCTATATCACCAACGACAAGCGTGCAGCTATCAAGAAGGAAGTGAACCTGGCGCTGGGCTCCCGCTTTGTTGAAGAAAAGTCTTATCAGGATTACACCGCACGCAAGTAAGGCGGATGATAGTGAGCTTCGCTGAAGCTTCTGAGCGTCGACCGGTTTGACCGTATTCGGAAGCTTCAGCGTATTTTCGTTCAGCTCTTTTCGGTCACCCAGCGATCCAGCATTTCAGTGGCGTCTTTGACCGACACCAGTTCCATCGCCCCCACGAATTCTGCCTTGGCGCCCCAGCGCGCTTCCTCCACGGTTTTGCCTGTGAATTCTTGCAGCGCTTCCGGGTAGCGATTTACACACCATTTCAGAGAGTTGTAGGGCCCCGAGCGATTGGGGTTGCTGGCGGCGAAAATGCCCAAGACATCGGTATTCACTGAGCTAGCGATATGAGCGGGGCCGGTATCCGGCGCAACCACAAGGTCCGCCTCGCTCATCATGGCGGTAAGTTGTTTCAGAGTGTCTTTGCCGCAAATGTTGTGAGCCTTCTGCTTCATGGCGCCTTCGATAGCCGCGCAATACTCGGCTTCAAAAGGCGCCGGACTGCCCACGAGAATGACCTTCATGCCGTAAGCTTCGATGGCGTAGTCTGCCAGTTGGGCGTAGCGCTCCGCCGGCCAATTCCTCAGTGTGTGGCTGGCGCAGGGGCTGATGATCAGGTTCTTTCGGTCAGCCGCTAGATGGCTGCGAGCAAATTCGTGATCGGCCTCTGATAGAGGGATGTGCCACTGTGGAGGTGCGGCGTTGAGTCCTAGTGGTTCCAGGAAGCTCGCCAGGCAATCCCTGACGTGTTGCTGTGGAGTCGGAGCAATGCGCTTGTTGATAAACAGACTGTGCAGGTCTTTGCTGCGAGCTTTGTCGTAGCCGACTTTGATCTTGGCCGGAATCAACGCTGCGGCGAGGTTTGCTCTTAAGGCGACCTGCATGTGCAACAAGGCATCGAACTTGCGGCCTTTCATTTTCTTGCGCAGGTCCGCATAGCCCTGGCGGCCGGCTTTCTTGTCAAAGATAATGAACTCGACGCCCGGCAGGTCGCCAATGAGCTTGGCTTCGATTTTGCCAATGACCCAGGTGATTTTAACGCCAGGGATTTGTTCCTGGAGACTTAGAACAACCGGAATGACGTGAGTGACGTCGCCGATGGCGGATAGGCGGAGTATGCAGATGGAGTTCATGATGCGGTTGTGGGGTTAAGAGTATGCATTGCAGTCCATAGCGGTTTTTTAATCCGCGTTATAGAGTCTCAAAGGGCTCGTTGGTAAACTCGGCGTCAGTTTAGCTGAGTCTGCTGATAATTGCTTTAGAGCGCAGCAGTGAATCGACGGTGTTTGTAACAGTGGTGGCTGAAAGTTGGCACATAGCGAGAGTAATCAAAACGACTGTATGCGCTCTGCTATTATCAGTGCGCCAGGGTACGAATCTGTCGATGAACATTGGTTCCTGCCGCAGGCTTGGGGTAGGCAGGCTCATGCAGTTACTGAAGGTGGCCGCGGTAGTGCGTGGTTTATCGAATCTGAGTGCGGTAGTTTTGTGTTACGATATTATCGACGCGGAGGCCTCGCCGCACGGCTTTCAGATCGCCGATACCTGTTCACCGGGTTCAATAATACGCGATCATTTGCAGAGTTTCGGTTGACGGATGAGCTTTATCAGCGAGGGCTGCCGGTGCCAAAACCGGTGTCGGCTTTGGCTTGTCGTTTTGGCAGTTTGACTTATGAAGCGGCCATTTTGGTGGAGAGAATCCCCGGAGCGCGTTCACTGCCAACCTGCAGTAGAGTCGACGATGAGGTTCTCTGGCACCACATTGGCAAAAGAATTGGCGCCTTTCACCAAGAGGGGTTGGATCACGTTGATCTTAACTGCGATAACATTCTAATCACGGATGACCGCATTTATCTTATCGACTTTGACCGCTGCAAGTTGCGCGTGAACTCGGATGTGGGGGCAGGTTGGAAACACAATAATCTAAAACGCCTTTATCGCTCTATTTGTAAGCGGTTACCGTTTTTTTCAGAGGAAAAGCGCACGAGAGTATGGAATGAGCTGATAGCGGGCTATCATTCGCTTTGAAATCCTCCCCCGGTTCAGAGGCAATGGTTCTGAGCAATAATCTTTCATGAGGCTTGTCCTTCCTGTATGTCTTTTCAAAAACAAGATTTCCCAATTGACGCTGTTGTTACTTGGGTTGATGGTGATGATCCTGCGCACAGTGAGAAACTGGAAGCCTACTTGGGGCGGAGGTTTAAGCGGCGCCCGAAAGCTGCAGAAAAAACCCGTTACGCAGACAGGGGGGAGCTGGAATACTGTATTGCGTCATTGCTTCGTTTCGCGCCTTGGTTAGGCCATATTTATATTGTGACGGATAATCAGGTGCCTGGTTTTATGAGCTCGATACCTCCGTCTGTTGCCAATCGGATTACCATCGTCGATCACCGAACAATCTTCGACGGTTATACTGAGCATCTGCCGACATTCAATAGCCTATCCATTGAAACCATGCTTTGGCGGATACCCGGACTTGCAAACAATTTCATTTATTTTAATGACGATGTTTTCCTTATAAAGCCTGTGGCTCCGGCAGATTTTTTTAGTAGTAATGGCGTCGTGCTTCGCGGCACATTCAGGCCTCGGAAAAAGCGACGTTTTTCCAGCCGACTAGCCCGGATGCTCGGGAAAGGTCGTCCGACTGTTCGAACACTACAATCTGATGCGGCTGCTCAAGTAGGTGTGGCTGGTAGATATCTCGATGTGAATCATATTCCCCATCCGATGCGAGTCAGCACGTTGCGAGACTATTTTGCGAGCCATCCGCGGCAACTACAAAGGAACGTGACTTATCGATTAAGGAATGTAGGGCAGTTTTGGCCGATCGCACTGGCTAACCATTTAGAAATAAAGCAGGGCAGTGCTGATTTTTCGAAATTGCCTCTTTCGCTATACCTTAGTTCATCGGCCAAACGGGGCGATATGGAATCGCTGTTAGATGCGGAAAAATGCCCTGATTGTAAATTTTTATGTGCCCAGAGCTTAGATCAGGCCACCGAGGAGTTTGTGGCTTTGTGGGTATCTTGGATGGATGAAAACGTTGGCCGATTGTTGGAGATAGCTTGATGCTCCAATCTGCTTCGTTCGAGAATGACAACCTAAACTCTGTTGGCCCTATTCGTATCCAGCGATGGATCAGTACTTTCCTTCTTCTTTTCATTGCCTTTTCATTTCTAGTTCCTTGGATAGCATTGTCCCGAGCGTTTTTTTTCGCAGGAGTGCTGCCGTTAATTTTTTGGGTATGTGTAAAGCGGGATGCACGGGCCGGTATCAGCGATCGCTCGGGTTGGTTTGCGATCGGGTTCATTGGATTCGTCGCTGTGGCGACATTTATCCCTGAGGGAGTGATTGCGGATCGACAGTTCCAAGTTGTTCGCTGGGCGTTCAGTACGGCAGTGTTCATGCTTGCTGTTTTAGCTGCATCTGAGCGATGGCTTAATCAGCCGTTATTGTTCGCGCGAATTTTTATGGCGGTAGTAATCGCCAGTGGAGCTGAGGCGTTTGCGTATTACCTGTGGCACGACATGTATCCAGCGAGGCTTGAGGGTGCCGGGTTCATGGGGCACCCTATTCTTGGCCCTTCTGCCTTGATTAGTGTTTGGGCTATCGGAATGACACTATTCCGACTGGGCGAGAATAGAGAGCGTTTAGATCAAGTGATAATGATCGTCTCTTTTCTGATTTTGTTTGCTGTGACGATATTTTCGCAAAGTCGTGGGCCACTGGTTGCACTCTTGGCGTTTATTCTAATCTGCTTGTTTGCGGTGTTTTGGCTGGAAAGTAGGGGCAAGAGTTGGCACGTCGGTTTTTGGGTGCTTTTTGGGGCGATGCTCTTCGGGGCAGGATCCTTATTCTTATTTGATGATTTGATCGCAAGAATGCTGGGTCGGGGGTTTTCTTATAGGCCTGAGATTTGGCTCGCTGTTTTTAACAACCCGCCCGAGATAATCTGGATCGGTGAAGGGATGGGGACGGACTTCAGAAATTCCAGTGCTGGAAAAATGTTGATGGTGGATTCGGGGCTATCGATCAAACACCCCCATAACCTGTTTTTGAGTGTGTTTCATTACGCCGGCATTATCGGCCTCACCCTGTTTATGGTGTTGTTGACGTGGATTCTAGTTCGGATATGTCGTTTGACCCAAGGCGCTGGACGCCAGTTTCGACTCTTTGCATTTGGGCTGTTTGTACTTCCATTGATGTTGAATATGACAGACGGCCATAGGGTTGTTGCCCCGCCAAGTACCGACTGGATGTTCTCCTGGTTGCTACTCATGTTTCTGATCGGCCTTGTCCGGCATTTCGAGAGGCAGGACGCGTAATGCTGCAATCGTTTCGTTATCGAGAATATCGTTCCGTCACCTGCGTCAGCTCTAACATGAGCCGGCAGATCCTGGGCGCGGTGATTGACGGTGAATTCGAACTAGGGACTGTTTTTCGGGACAATCGCAGAACCTTGAGTGCACAAGTGATGTGCGCGGATCAGTCGTTGCTGCTGAAAGTGCCTAGAGCGCGGAATGGCCGTAAATGGGAGCGCTTCCTCACACTGTTTAGAGTGAGTGATGCATTTCGAACACTCCATCACCTTGAATTGATGAGATCGATGGGGTTTTCTGCGCCCGAACCTGTTCTGGCCGGCGAACGCCGAGCTAGCGGTGTAGTTGTAGATTCTTTCGTTTGCTATCGTTTTGTCGAAGGTCGGCGCGCTGAACCTAGAGATGCATCCGAAATTCTGGCGGCGATCGAAGCTTTGCACCAGCGTGGTTACCTTCGGGGGGATGCGCAGTTGGCGAATTTTCTAATAGTTGAGGGTAATGTTACCTTCATCGACTTTCGGTTGAAGCGACCACGATGGCTGCCCAAGTTGCAGAAAGCTCGGGAGATTGATCGATTTCTGCGAAGTTGCCCCGAAGCCCGAAAATTACTCACTCCTGGCCAGGCTGCCTCCAGATGGTTGAAGCTAGCATCAATGCTAGAGCGCTTCAGCTTTGGCCTGCGAACAGTTAAGAGAAACATGAGAAAGCGCTGGAAATCAGATCGCTGATCCCGGGCGGCTAGCCTTGAGGTAGACGGAGGGGCTGCAGCGTATGCCTAAAATCAAAGGGAGTGAGTATGAAAAAAGCAGTATTGTTCTGCCCATCCCGAGTTTGGGGCGGAATCGAAAAAAACGTGTATCTGCGGGCCAAGTTTCTGGGCGCGTCTGGTGTAGCGGTGACGGTCGTACTTCTAAAAGGATATTTCCCGGAACGTTTCGACGATCTTGAGAATGTTACCGTTATTGAGGTGACATCGAGAGGCGGTGATTTCAACGTGTTTGTGGTCGCAAACTACGTAAAGATTCTCAGGGCGATAGATCCGGATGTGGTGTTTGCTGCCTTGAAAAAAGATTGGTGGTTGGTTTCACTGGCCTCCAGAATTGCCGGGGTTTCCAGGGTAGTTCTGTACCTTGGAATTGCGCGCAGAGTTAAAAGCCCGATCAAGTACTTTATTGTCTTCAGGCTTATGAAATCGATATTGATGGTAAATAGTAACTCGCTTAAAAACGAGATGCTGAGTTATCCCAAGTTTTTTGATGAAGACAATGTCGTGCGGGTTTATAACGGGTTTGATCTGCCGCCCGAAAGTGTTGAAGCGCTGGATTTCCGTACCCTACTGAACTTACCAGCTGACGCTTATATAGTTGGGTGTGCGGGCCGTTTTAGCCCGCAGAAAGGATTTGATCTGTTGCCAGATATTCTCTCGGGTCTACCGGATAGCGTCCATATTGTGCATGCTGGAGAAGGAGAGTTTGAGAAAGAGATCAAGGCCTCAATCAGCGAGCGCGTGGAGTCCGATCGAATCCACTTTTTAGGTTACCAGAGTTCAATGGCGCCATTCTTCAAGGGCATTGATATGTTCTTGCTCTGTTCTAGAAATGAAGGCATGGCCAATGTGCTAAACGAAGCCATGAGCTATGGAAAACCTGTGGTTTCTACGCGGGTACCTGGTAGTGAAGAACTTCTGGCTCATGGTAAATATGGCGTTTTAACGGACGTAGGCGACACGCGTGAACTGTCGCTTGCGGTACTATCCATAATTAAAGGCGAGCGAGTTTTTTGTCCTAAAGAACAGCGGCAGTGGATCGAAAGTGAATTCAGTACGGAACGCATGGAGAGCGAAACCAAAACGCTTTTCTTTGGGCCCCGGTAAAGCGGATTAATTCCGTTTTGCCGCCTGTTTTTTTATTAGAGAATTGGTTACTAGGAATTACCATTGGCCGCAAAATATCGGAACAGAGCGTTTTGGATTGATACGTGGAACCGATTTCGATTCGGAGCACAGGCGCCGCGCTATGCAGAACGTATTTGGGTTGATCCGAGGCAGTGTAGTAAATACATTGAAGCCGCCGATCTGGCACACCACTTTGGGGCGAGTACGCGCCAGATGTCGGGCCGGGTGGTAAAACAATGGCCTACGTTTTTAGAGCAGACACTCGATCAGCACCCTAAGTTGACGTATTGCTGGTCTCACTGGAGAGAGGGTAATAGTTGGGAAAGCGCGGGTGCTATCGATTTCATGCTAAGCCGGATTGCAGTGTCAAAAACTGGCGTAACTGATCAATGCCGGACGAATGAGGATGTAACCATGCGCTTTACCCAACTTGATGACATCTGGGCTGAGGTGAAAGTGCGTGGATCATTGCCGTCGCGAAGGGATCTTGATGCTAACAATTTTCGGGAGATTGGAGGAGTTTTGATGCATCTTGGGCCAGGAGGAGAGCCGGTTTTTTCTGGCGCCGGCTGTCATCGCTTTGCAATGGCGTTAATGCTGGAGGCACCGTTCCCGGCTCAGCTTGGGGTTGTTCACTCCTCCGCCATCAGTAGCCTGCCGGAGTATCGGAGACGGGGCGGCAATTACAAAGATGTATCTTTTTCCGGTTGATCAAGGAAAGCTGACACCACCACATCGCTTTGGAAAGGCGCTAGCCACTCCGATTTGACAGGTATTGGCAGTTCGTTGACAACAGATGTAAGGCCGCTAGCCAGCCCTTCTACTGAGCGGTGCGTTAGAAAGCGTGCAAGCTCGCCACGGAAGACATCCTTTACGCCGCCACGGCTCTCAACGGCCATGATAGGTATCCCGCAAGCCAGAGCCTCAGTCAGCACGATGCCCAGTCCTTCGTACTCTGAGGCCAATACAAACAGATCTGCCTGTTTCATCCATGGGTACGGGTTACTGCGCTTTCCAGCAAAGATGACTCGATCGGATATGCCTAAATCTCGAGCCTTTGTCTCCAGTTCACTGCGTAGCTCGCCTTCGCCAACAATAACCAGCTTGTGATCAATGCCTGAGCCTTTGTAGGCCTCCAGCAAGAGCGCGTGACCTTTTTGTGGCACTAAGCGGGCTACATTGAGAATGTACGGTTCGCTGGGAATGCCGTCGTCCGGCTCGTTTGCCAGAGTGCGGATTTGTTCAACCGGGCAGGGGTTGGTGATGACTCTCAGGCTTTTAGGTTTAATGTTCCCTTTATCGAAGGCTTCTTGCGCTGACTCCAGAACCCCGGTCGAGACACACGCCAAGTGCCGGTCGTGAAAAACCAGTTTCCATTCCAGCTTCTTTTGCCAGAGTGGGCGGTCGTAATGGATCACGTTCTCGAGCACGTAAATATTGCGCTCATCCCGGAACGACCAGAAATATTTGAAGGTACCCAATCCCCGAAAAACAATCCGGTCGAAACGCCCGTGTTGCTGTTCCAGTTTTTGGATGTGACGCTTGAGAAGCCAGCCGCACAGCCAGCCTACCCACATGAAGTGGGATTTCGGAAGAATAACGCCCAAGAGAAGGCGTGACAGCAGGAAGACGGGAATCCCGATCACGGATTTTAGCAGTGCCTGCTGTTGATCAAAGTGGTGAAGCTTGACCGCCCCGTTTGATGGTGCCAAGTCATTGGGGCTATTTCTGCAGGCCAGCAAATGGCTCTCGTGGCCTTCTTCAGCGAACGCATCGGCTAGGTTGACGGCGACCCGCTCCATGCCGCCCATTTTGAGGCTGTGTATGACGACCAGAGTTCTCATGCTGACTTTTTCTTCTTGATCCCGTTTTCCGCCCAAAAGGTTTTGTTGTCCTTCACCGCTTTACGGATAGCCCGGTTCTTCGCCCAGATTTCGGGCTTGGAATAACCGCGGGCATGATCGAGATGCAGGCAAACCGTGCTGTAGCGTATCTGCTGAGATTTGTGGCCGTAGTTCCAAAGGCGTTCGCCGAGTTCGCGATCCAAACCGCCGTACTGCATGTCTTCGTTGAATCCGTTCACGGCAATTAAATCTTGAGTCCAGGTAGAGCTGTTCATGCCATTCCAGCTTGCCGCCGCGGGCGTGATACGGTTCATGAAGTTGCGGAATCCCGTTGAAGGGGAAAGCTTCCACAATTTGTGATTCTTCGGCTGCCCGTGAGCCACCAGCCAGTCACGCTTGAAAATGACGCCGGAGCGGATGTCCTCATCGGCAATGGCTTCGGATACCGGCATAGTGAGCTTGATATAACCGCCGGACAAAAAGAGCCCGGGCTTGGCAAGATCGTGGTGGGTTTTCACGAAGTTCGGTTCGGGTATGCAGTCGCCATCGGTGAATATCAGGTAGTCGCAGCTTGTTTCTTCAATGGCTTTGTTCAGAATTTGGCATTTTCGAAAGCCATCGTCCTCGTGCCATACGTGGTCAATCGCCAAAATGCCACGCTCTTTAAATTTATTGATTAGGGAGCGGGTTTCATCGGTAGAGCCGTCGTCGGCAATGATGACCCGGAACTTGGTGAACGTCTGGCATTCGTAGCCCGTCAGTACTTTGCTCAGCCAGAGGGGAGAGTTGTAGGTGGTGATAACAACACCAATCGACGTTGGGGCCATAGAATTCCAGTGTCCAAAAGTTAGCGTGTAATAGAAAGCGGCTAGTATAGCGCGGGTTCTGGCGAGATGCCTGTCTGTACTTGTTCAAATACTGGGCAGCGCCAAGTCAGCGACAGATCTTGTCAGGATAATACGGGTTCGGATTTCCAGGCGGCCGATGCCGGAGCCTTTTGTACTCCCATTGATACTGCTCAGGTGCCATCCGCACCACTTTTTCGACGGATTTGTTCAGCGCTGTTGCTGCAACGACCGGATCAGTATCATCGTTGCCGGGTTCGGCTTCTTCGACGACTAGGCGAAACCCCTTGCTGTTAGGCAGACGTTCTGCAAACGTCATCAACACATTAGCGCCGGTTTTCAGCATCAGTTTATTAACCAGAGTCATGGTGCGAACTTCGATTCCAAAGAAAGGCGCGAAAGCGTTAGTTTTGCCGCGAGGGGATTGGTCGGGCAGGATGCCGGCGATGCCACCTTCTTTAAGAATGCTCATTAGCCGGAGCAGACCACGACGATCGCCGCGAACCAGTTCAGAACCAATGCGGCTTCGAACCCGGATCATATAATCCTCGAACTCTTTAATATGCGGAGGACTGTAGAGTGATGCCATCTTGTAACGGGATGAAAATAACAGTCCGACTAATTCCCAGTTACCGATGTGGGGAGCGAGCAGAATCAAGCCTTTGCCCGAGGCAAGCGCTTCATCTATCAGCTCAAGCCCTCGGGTTTCCTTGATCAGGCCTAGGCATTTCTCGACTGGCCATTCCCACATCAGCGGAATCTCTGCGGCAGTCATGCCAGTGTGTGCCATGGACTCCTTGGATAACTGGCGCTGTTCAGCAGAAGACAGTTCGGGCAAGCAGATGCGAATGTTGGTGTCGGTCGTCTTGCGTGACCTGCCATTTAGCACCCAACCAAGCAGGCCAAGCCATTTACCGAAAAACTGTGCGGCCCGCAAAGGTAAAAAACTTAAAAGCCGTAGAAGACCCGCGATCAAGAAGTACTTCAGTTTGCTCATGATCTGCCGTATCGGTCCTCATAGCGCACAATGTCGTCTTCGCCCAGATACGAGCCGGACTGAACCTCGATCAGCTCAAGGTCGATGACCCCCGGGTTTTCCAGTGAGTGAACCTGACCAACCGGAATGAAGGTGGACTGGTTTTCCGTCACCAGGTAGGTCTTCTCACCATTGGTCACCTTGGCAGTACCGCTCACCACGATCCAGTGTTCCGCACGGTGATGATGCATCTGAACGGAAAGCTTTGCGCCGGGCTTTACGGTGATGCGTTTGACTTGGTAACGCTCACCGCTGTCGATGGAGTCATAAACGCCCCAAGGGCGGTAAACTTCCCGGTGATTAATGTGCTCGTTCCGACCGTCGCTCTTGAGTTGCTCGACGATCTTTTTAACGTCTTGTACCTTGTCTTTGTGGGCAACCAGCAGGGCATCTTTGGTTTCGATAATCACCAAGTCACTCACGCCGACGGTGGCGATCAGTCGGTTTTCTGAGCGTGCTAGGGTGCTGGTGGTGTCGTGGGCAATCACATCACCCATGAAACTGTTGTCGTTTGCGTCTTTCTCGGACACATCCCACAGGGCTGACCAGGAACCGATGTCACTCCAGCCGGCATCCAATGCAACAACCGCCGCGTTTTGGGTCTTCTCCATCACCGCATAATCGATGGAGTCCTCAGGGCATTCTGCGAATACCGCTTCGTTAATGCGCGTGAAATGAAGATCTTCGTTGGCATCCTCAACGGCTGCCTGGCAGATTGAGAGAATCTCCGGGCGGTGCTTCTCAAGCTCGTTGAGATACTGGCGTGCGCCAAACATGAACATGCCGCTGTTCCAGAGATAGTCACCGGAAGCCAAGTAGTCTTGTGCTGTTGCTAGGTCCGGCTTTTCGACAAACCGGTCGACACTGTAACAGCTGTCTTCAAGCTCTTTGCCTTGTTCGATATATCCGTAGCCGGTTTCTGGGTGGCTGGGAACAATGCCGAAGGTCACGAGTTTTCCCTGTCGCGCCAAAGGGATCGATTTCTGTATACCTTGCTGGAACGCCGCGACATCCTGGATCAAATGGTCCGCCGCCAGCACCAGCATCAGAGGGTCGTCGGCGCTGTCATCAGTCGCTTTCACCAGTTGCAGGGCAGCAAGCGCAATCGCGGGTGCGGTATTGCGACCGCATGGCTCCAGGATAATGCGTGCATCGTTATAACCCGCCTGGCGCATCTGCTCGGCCGCCAGAAACCGGTGGTCTTCGTTGCAGATCAGAAGTGGGTCTGCCGACTCCATACCGTCCAAACGGGCCACAGTGAGCTGCAACATCGACAAATGATCATCCGTCAGCTTGAGGAACTGCTTCGGATTCAGTTGCCTGGACAAGGGCCAAAGGCGAGAGCCGGTGCCGCCGGCCATGATGACGGGATGAATCATGAGTGCACTCCGCGCGATTTACTGTTGGACTGTTCCATTAACATTCAAAGTGGGCAACATACTAACATGCTGACCTTGTGGGGTTTATCTTAAGTGTTGGAAATCTTCCCAAGATAGACCTTCATGGCTTTGTTCCCAGGCCAACCTTTTCTGGAAGCGTTCGATTTTTCGCTTGATGTAGCGGGAGCTCCAGCCCGGTACCGAGTCTAATGCTTGCGGGATAGTCGGTGCGCCCAGACCGTCGATCAGAAAAAGCCGCGGGTGGTCGAATTGGTCTGAAACCACCAGATTATGAGGAAGCAGATTCCGGGTCAGGATTCTGGTTTGTGATAGCCACGCCAGAAATTCGTCGATGCCCCGGTGCAGATCCGGTGTCAAACCTTGTGTTTTAATCAGGTGCTCAAGCGTTGGCGCAACGCTGCCGTCAACACAGCGTATCAGTTCGCTTTCATTGGCCATGCCTAAAGAGGTCTGGGTGCTACCATAGAACTTTGGCAGATGGGCCCAAACCAAAGCAACATTGCCTTGTTTAAGAAGCCGCTGAATAGCACGTTGTTGGTGGGCCCGTAATTCCTGAGCGTTATCGTTGAGCCGCTCTTTACCTAGGAGTCGCTTTACAGGTGATTGTCGTTCAAATCGCGCGGTGATGTTTTCCGGCCGGATTACTTTCAAGCACCGGGTAGAGTCCAGCGGGTGCCTGAAGCACTTGCGGTTGGAGCCTTGAGCGAAGGGTTGTTGATCAGATAAGTCGAGCATAGGGCCAGGTTGTGAGGTGGAAATGCGGTTTGTTCCAGTATAGTCCGTCAAGGATGGCTTCGCTCTGGAGCACATTTGTCCAACGCTTGTTGATAAACGGAGACTGTGTTGGCTGCCATGGCAGACAGCGACAGCGTATCTCTCGCGAAGGCACGTGCTTTGGCTTGGCTAGCGGCTACGGCTCTTAAGTCTTGTTGTAGAAAACGGGCAAATTCGATGGGTTCATGGCCGTTGAAAATGTGTTCCTTGGGTAAGACTTCATTGGCAATGGGCACATCGGTGGACATTACCGGTTTGCCGAGCAAGAGCGCTTCCGCACAGACATAAGAAAATCCCTCCCGGTCTGAGCTGATGATGACACCATCGGCGGCTGTCATGAGTGCGGGGATGTCGGTTCGAAAACCCAGCAGCCGAACCTTGCCAGTTTGGCCGGTAGCGTCGATGCGCTCTTTCAACGATAGATGTTCCGGTCCGTCACCTGCGATCAGCAGCGTGCCGGGACAAAACTGAAAGGCTTCGATCAACCGGTCAAAGGCTTTAACCGGTGCGAGGCGACCAACCGCCAGCCATATCGGAGCTTTGATATTTGGGGAAAGGGCAGCAGGCGCCCGATTGGAAACGGAGGTCCCGTTGTAGACCACAGTCACCTTGGGGTAATTGATGTCGTTTGCGAGCGCTTTGCTGACTGCGATCAGGTTGTGGAAGGCTTCGGCTTTTGGGTAACGTGACTTGAAGCCATGAATGCTGGCTACCCGTGCGTACTTTTTAATAAACGGTGCCAGCCGTTGCAACACAAACGCGGCTTTGGTGCCTTGGGCGTGAATAACCTGGTAGTGGCCTTCCCGAATAATGTTTACCAGTCTGAATAATAACGCAGGGGAATTTCGTGAACGCTGCGCCTCCACAGGAATTGCGCAAGGGCCTTCCAACGCTTCAAGGTGTTGAGGTGCGGCCGCGACGGATATTTGGTGGCCCATGTTGGAGAGAGCGCAGGCTAATTCCCGGGTGTGCTTTTCAAGACCGCCGATGCCGGGGTTGTCGGAAAGCATTAACATCAACACGTTCATCGCGAGTGAGTGCTTTTTGCAGCGAGAACTTTCTCATAAACTTCCAGCGTCCCCTGGGTCTGCGCCCGCAACAAAAATCGCTCTGGCAGTTCAACCTCTTGTTTCGGCCGATCCAGCATTTCCAAAGTGGCGCGTGCGAAAGCCTCGGTATCATCCGGTGTGACCAACCCCTCCCGAAAACAAGCCTGTAAGGTTTCCGCGGCACCGCCGCGATTGTAGGCAACAACCGGGGTGCCCGAGGCTAAGGCTTCGGTGACGGTACGGCCGAAGGGTTCCGGCTTGGTCGACATATGGCAGACCACATCCGCGAACAAATAAAGATTAGTCATGTCGTTGCGTTGACCAAGAAAGGAAACCTTATTGGTCAGGTTTAGCCGGCTTCGTTCGGTTTCAAGCTCCTGTAAAAAACGTTCCTTCCCGGGCTCTGCGCCGCCCACGATGATGCCGTGGCAATCCGGGTGCGCTCGCACGATGCTGGCCATGGCTTTCAGGAAATCCAGCTGGCCTTTCCAGCGGGAAATTCGGCCCGGCATCATGATGATTTTTTTGTCCCTGAGCTGGGGGAATCGTGACAGCAAAATTTCGCGCCACTGTTCGTTGACCGCGCGCTGGCGGAAGGCATCAATATCCACGCCGCGCTGGATCACGGTTAACTTGCTATCCGGCACCTGAAAGTGTTTCTGAACGTAGTCGTGCACGCAGTTGGAAACTGCAATCACGTGATCCGCTTTCGCCATGACCGCGCTGTACGGATTCACGGAGTACATGCCGTGAAAGGTCGAAACAATCGCAGGGCGTTCGTCTGCCGACAAAGACTTCAGTGCCAGATTCACGATCCACGCAGGCATGCGGGACCGAACGTGCACGATATCGGGCTTGAGGCTCTGCAGCAGCTGCCGCATGGGCAGGATCTGGCCGAATGACGCGGGGGTTTTGCGGTGAATCGGCATGTAAAGGTGCGTGGACCCTTGGCCGCGCACCTGTTCAGCCATCGGGCCTCCGTTCGATACCACGAAGGACTCGTGGCCCCGTTTGACGAGCTCGGCTGCGAACTCCACGGTACCCCGTTCTACGCCGCCGCTGTAGAGGGCCGGAAGTGCCTGAAGTATTCTCAATTTAACGACTCCTTGTTAGTGCTCTGGGGCAAGTTCGCAAATCGGTTGATAAGCCAGCGCGCGGCGCGATCGGCTTCCCAAAGTCGCGCGTGTCGTTCTGGGTGTTCGTTCATGACTTGGTCACGATTTTGCCAGAATGAAACCCAGCCTTGCTCGGCAAGTCTGCCCACGCCTTTCGCGACCCGACTGTGACCTCGGGCTGGCAGACTCAGCAAGCCGGTGGGCACACCGGAGGTGGCAGCCTCGCAAACCATGGAAGCGCTGTCCGGCGTCACCCACACAGCTCTTGACCCGGCCAGCTGGTGGTTCAGCCAGCTATCATGAGTGTGTTTGTGGTGAACGAAGGTGACTTTGGGGCCTTGCAGTTCATCCAATTTGGTCGTGAGAGGGGCCGGCGTTCGGCGAGAATCACTGATAGTCCATCGCCACTCGGGGTATCGTGCGATCAGGTCTGTAATTTGGGAGAAAACGGCATTGTCGTCCCAGTCAAAGTGTGGTGAAGGCCCGCCTGCCAAGATAAGCGCTTCCGGCTTTGTGGTCAGTTGGGCCATCGGGGTGATCGCGTTGATGACGCCCTCGGTTATCAGCGTTTTGCGCGATGGCTTCGTGTTGTCGTGGGCCGGAATGATCGCGGCATCCACCCAAACAAGAGGGAAAGAGGGCTTCATCAGCACGACTAAGCGGGCGTTTCGAACGCGGCGCAACGCCAGCAGTAACCGGTGCGTACCTGAGCCTGCGGCAATAATCAGAGCGGGTGCTGGGAGTGAGGCGTCCATCGTCGGAGCGGCTCCCAGAAATGCGCGCCAGAGCGGCACAGAGTAATCAGTGGCATTAACCCAATGAATGCTGGCACCGGTGAGTACCCGCAAGCGATTTCCCAGCCCTTTCAATTGGTTTTTGTGCCCTGGCTTGTCATCGGTAAGTAGCCAGATCGCCGGTGCCCGCGTTTCTGGGTTCACGCGTTACCTCTTTTTCCTGTTTTTCTTGTAAAAGCTCGGATCATCCTTGGACGGGCGCGTTTTAAACCGACGGTGCATCCAGAGATACTGATCCGGAGCTTTCCGGATTTCCTGTTCGATAATCGCGTTGATGCGGGTAGCGTCGTCCAGATCATCACCGCTGGGGAAGTTTTCCAGTGGTGGGTGGAAGTAAATGTCGTAGCCCGGTTTGTCTTCGCGGCGAAAGTGACTGAACGGCACCACGCGACACTTGCTGCGATCCGCAATTCGTGATGTCGCGGTGATGGTGCCGGTGGGAATGCCAAAGAAAGGCGCGAAGACAATGTCTTTTCGGCCGTAATCCTGATCGGTAGCGTACCAAACCGCATGGTTTTTCTTCAGGCTGCGGAAGAGGCCGCGCAGGTCTTTGGAAGATAAAACCGTTCCGTATCGGCGGCCTCTTGCCCGGGTCATCACTGCGTTGGTTAACGGGTTGTTGTGGTCTCTTTGCATCACGTCGGCGTCGATAAACTCTGTGACCAGACTGCCGCCAAGGTCTAACGTGCTGTAGTGACCGCCCAATAGCAAAACACCGTAGCCATCGGCCAGCGCTTGTTCAAAATATTCTAGGCCATGCACTTGTGTAATGTCGGTGAGTTTCTTGGGGTCACGGAACCAGGCAATACCCAATTCCATCAAGCCGATGCCATTGGCAATGAAGGCTTTACGAACCAGTTCCGCTTGTTCTGCTTCCGAGAGTTCGGGAAAACACAGACGAATGTTGACCTCGGTAATGTGTCGGCGGCTTTTGGCCAGTTTCCATGCAAGTAAGCCGGCGATCTTGCCCAGCCACCACTGAAAACGAATGGGTAGTTGGGCAAACAGCCACATAATCGATAGGCCCAGCCAAGTTGGCCACCAGCGGGGATGGCGGTAAGCTGAGTAATCGGTGTTTCTGGGTTGTTTGCGGTACTTCTTGTTCAAAATCGTGAATCCTGAATCGACAAACGTTAAGCCCGAGGGCAAGATGCAGCCACTCGACAAATTTCGCCCTATGATAACGCACTGTTTTGCCGGGAGTCCTGCGTGTTTCATTTTATCTATTCCCAGCTGATCCGGCTGGCTCTGCCCTTTATCCTGATTCGGCTTTGGTGGCAGGGCCGGAAGGCACCTGCTCTGCGCCGGGATTGGCAACACCGCCTTGGTGTGGTTCCGGAAATGTCCGGGCCGGTAATCTGGGTTCATGCAGTATCAGTGGGTGAAACTATTGCCGCAGGCCCCTTGGTTCGAAGGCTCTTGGCCAAGGAATTGGGTGCAACGATACTGATGACCGCCATGACCGATACGGGGTTGGCTCAGGCGCGCAAGATGTTCGGGGATAAAGTCGCTTATGCGTACGCCCCTTACGACACCCCCGGTGCAATTCGGCGTTTCCTGCGGCGCGTGAACCCCGGCATCCTCGTTATTCTCGAAACCGAAATTTGGCCTAATATGATCCGTCAGTGCAGGCGGCGGAGGGTGCCGGTGTTTCTGATTAATGCCCGGTTATCTGAACGATCCGCGCAAGGTTACGAGAAAGTGAAAGGGCTGGCGGCCCCCGTCATGAAAAGCATCAGTTGGGTGGCGGCTCAGGCGGAACCCGATGCCGAACGTTTTCGTCGCATTGGCGTGGCCACGGACCGTGTAGAAGTGACCGGCAGCGTGAAGTTTGATGTCGATATCCCGGATGATGTCCGCAAGGCCTCCGAGGGTATCCGAAAAACGCTTGAGGGTCGTAAGGTCTGGATTGCCGGCAGTACTCACAGCGGCGAAGACGAGCAATTACTGAGCGCCCACCAGAGTATTCTTGAGCAGCACGATGATGCGCTGTTGATCATCGTGCCTCGGCACCCAGAGCGTTTTGATACGGTTGCAGCTATGGCCGAAGCAAAGGGTTATCGGGTAGCCCGTCGCTCGCTTAGCGAGAATCCCCGGCAGGCTCAGGTTTATCTTGGGGACACCATGGGCGAGCTGATGACCCTGTATGGCGCCAGTGATATTGCTTTTGTCGGGGGCTCTTTGATTGAGCGCGGAGGCCACAATCCGCTGGAACCTGCCGCCTGGGGCATCCCGGTATTTTCCGGACCCCACGTCTTCAACTTCGAAACCATTTATGATCGTCTGATTGCTGATCAGGGCGTGCAAATGGTTGAGGGTTGCCAAGATCTGGCTCAAGCGGTCAGTCGATTAATGTCTGATGCGCAGGATTGCAAAGCGTACGGCGAACGAGCGCTGGCGGTTGTGAACAATAACCGGGGAGCGTTGGATAAGGTGGTCGAAGGGATCATCGAAAGGGTGTAATGCCCGGGCCTGCTGGCGGCCCGGGTATACTGGCAGAGCTGACGGGTGTTACTCGGTCGGATCTTCCAGAGTTTCGTCGTCATTTGCCATCGCTTCAATACCGCGGGCGCCTTCGCTGAGCCAATTGTTCAGGTCGATCAGGTCCTTCGGGCTAAGCGTACCGGCAGCCTGTTTCAGCTGCAGAGAGTTGACCACGTAGTCGTAACGGGCGTTGGCGTAATCGCGAAGTGCCACGTAGAACGCCCGCTCGGCATCCAGCACTTCCACAATGTTCCGTGTTCCTACATCGTATCCAGCGCGTGTTGCATCCAGAGCACTGCGGCGTGAGATGATCGTCTGTTCAAGCGCAGAAGCGGTTTCCACGTTGTTGTTGACGGTCAGGAACAGGCTGCGGGTATTCACCTGCACATCCCGGCGAACCGTGTTCAAGTCCTGCTCAGCAACCGTTACCAGAGAGCGTTGCTGGCGAACACCGGCTTGAGTACCACCGCCCATATACAGGGGCACGTTTAATTTGAGCCCGATAACGCCTTGTGTACCTTCCTGCTGAGGCGTTTTGGCGTTTTCAAGCTCAGTTTCACCGTAGGACGCCACCAGATCAAGCGTTGGCATGTGGCCGGCTTTGGCCACTTTCAGATTGGCTTCGCTGGCGTTCAGCTGAAATATGGCTGCCTGAATAGACCAGTTCTGATCGAGTGCCGTAGCTTCCCAGGAGGCAGGGTCCATCGGGTTCGGACGGCCTAACGGGAAGTTCTCCCGCAGGTTTTCCAAATCGGCGGCATACTCGCCGGTCAGGCGGGCCAACTGTTCGCGGGCTACGTTCAACTGGTTTTCAGCGGCGATACGCAGGCTCTTGCTGTCATCGTAGCTGGCGCGTGCTTCATACACCTCGGTAATGGCAATCAGGCCCACATCGTAGCGTTCCTGTGCTTGTTCGAACTGGCGCTGAATCGCCGCTTCGGTGGCTTGAGCCGTGGTTACTGTGTCTTGAGCGCGCAATACGTTGAAGTAAGCTGTGGCTACATCAAGAATCAGCTGCTGCTGGGCCAAATTGTATTGGGCTTGCGCGGCTTCAGTCTGGAACTGGCTGGCGTCGTAGCGGAACCAGTTATCGGCCCGGAAAATAGGCTGAGTAAGCTGAACGCCGTAATTCAGAGACTTGTAGCTATCTCCAGGGCCGTTATCCGCGTCGAAGTCGATGTGATTGGCTTCGGCATAGGCGCCGATCTGGGGCAGCAGTGTGCTCTTGCTTACGTCACTGGCGGCTTGCTGAGATTGAAATCTCGCCATGGCCGAAGCAATGCCCGAGTCGTAAGACAGCGCCTTCTCGTAAGTCTCCATCAAATCCAGAGAGAACGCAGGCTGAGCTGCAAGCAGGGCGATCAATCCTGGAAGTAAGCGTTTTTTCATTGTATCTCCTGACAAACTGTCTCCGGGCATCCGTGATCTGGATACAAGGATCGGAAGGCCATCGTGTCGAAAGCTAATACGACAGTATGGGCCAAAAGTATCGGTGGCACATTATGGACAATAATGTGCCCCGTCTCTACACTTGAAATGCTCACACATTGTGTGGGCAACGAATTCTATATTCGCGTCTTGACGGGGTGCTGAATCGTCAGAAACCGGCGATTGGCTGAGATTGCAACGCAGAACCCGCGACCTGATCCGGATAATACCGGCGTAGGGATTAAGACCGCACGATCAGTGCCAAACAGCCCCGTAGGGCGTTTTGGCAGTGCTCCGTCATGCGCGACCTGACACCTCAGATATCACTGGGAGCAGACATGACGGACATACCAGCATACCTCAGCGACTCCGCAAAAGTGGATTCGGCAGCAATCAAACCATTACCAAGCTCACGAAAAATCTACGTGCAGGGTAGCCGAGCCGACATTCGGGTGCCAATGCGGGAAATTACGGTGGCCGACACCCCGACGGAAATGGGCGGCGAGAAAAACCCGCCGGTGCTGGTGTATGACACGTCTGGTCCCTATACCGACCCCGATGCCAAAATCGATTTGCGTAAAGGTTTAGCGCCGGTTCGCGCCAAATGGATTGCCGAGCGTGGCGATGTTGAACAGCTGGACGGCTACACTTCCGAATTCACCCTCCGCCGCATGAAAGACCCACTGTTAGACCCGCTTCGGTTCATGGACGAGCGCAAGCCGTTCAAAGCGAAGCCCGGCAAGAACGTTACCCAGATGCATTATGCTCGCCAAGGCATCATCACCCCGGAAATGGAATACATTGCTATTCGGGAGAACATGAAACTGCAAGAGGCCCGTGAGCAGGGATTGGTGGATGACCAGCATCCGGGCCAGTCGTTCGGTGCCAGTCTGCCGGCGGAAATTACCCCCGAATTCGTGCGTGAAGAAGTCGCAAGAGGCCGTGCGATCATCCCCGCGAACATCAACCACCCGGAAACCGAACCGATGATCATCGGTCGGAACTTTCTGGTAAAGATCAACGGCAACATCGGCAACTCCGCGGTTACATCGTCCATTGAGGAAGAAGTCGAGAAGCTCACTTGGGGTATTCGCTGGGGCTCCGACACGGTGATGGACTTGTCCACCGGCAAAAACATCCACGAAACCCGTGAATGGATCATCCGGAATTCTCCGGTTCCCATTGGCACTGTTCCCATCTACCAGGCGCTGGAAAAAGTCGGCGGCGTTGCCGAAGACCTGACCTGGGAAATCTTCCGGGATACGTTGATTGAACAGGCCGAGCAGGGCGTGGATTACTTCACCATTCACGCCGGCGTGCGCCTGCATCACGTTCCGCTAACGGCCAAACGCACCACGGGCATCGTCTCCCGCGGTGGTTCGATCATGGCCAAATGGTGCCTGGCGCATCATAAAGAGAGCTTCCTGTACGAGCATTTCGAAGACATCTGCGAAATCATGAAGGCCTACGACGTATCCTTCAGCCTCGGTGACGGCTTACGCCCCGGCTCCATCGCCGATGCCAACGACGAAGCCCAGTTTGGTGAACTGGAAACCTTGGGTGAGCTCACCAAAATTGCCTGGAAACACGACGTGCAGTGCATGATCGAAGGCCCCGGCCACGTACCCATGCACCTGATCAAAGAGAACATGGACAAACAGCTGGAATGCTGCGATGAAGCGCCGTTCTACACCCTCGGTCCACTGACCACGGATATCGCGCCGGGTTACGACCACATCACGTCAGGTATCGGTGCGGCAATGATCGGCTGGTTCGGTTGTGCCATGCTTTGCTACGTTACGCCGAAAGAACACCTGGGCTTGCCCAACAAAGACGACGTGAAAACCGGCATCATTACCTACAAAATCGCGGCCCACGCGGCCGATTTGGCCAAAGGCCACCCAGGCGCACAGATTCGCGACAACGCGTTGTCCAAAGCTCGGTTCGAGTTCCGCTGGGAAGACCAGTTCAACCTGGCGCTGGATCCGGACACTGCTCGGGAGTTCCACGATGAAACCCTGCCGAAAGATTCCGCGAAAGTGGCGCACTTCTGCTCCATGTGCGGGCCGAAGTTCTGTTCCATGAAAATCTCACAGGAAGTACGGGATTACGCGGCGGAGCAGGGCATGGATGAGGTGAGTGCCATCGACGCAGGCATGCAGGAAAAATCCCGCGAGTTTGTCGAGTCTGGCTCTAAGCTTTACGACAAGGTCTGACTTTGGTGCTCTTGATCTCCCAGCCTGTTGGTTGGGAGTTGTGAGCCGGGGTGGTGGGG
>NZ_JALKAQ010000017.1 GCF_023016065.1 Marinobacter sp. S0848L
CAGACATCTTTTTCCCTGTCAGAAAATGACTCCGCACCCCGCTACCGGCAGACTTTTTGGGCATAGGCTATTTCATGCGGTTGCACTTGGTTGCTATGTGTTGTTCTCTGGTAGTTACCGTTTTCGATTTCTAACTTATAAGGATGGGGTTCATGGCTACGGATAAACGTCGTCGCTATTCTGCACCGGTGGTAGATGGCATTAATAAGTCTGCCAGCCGGGCTATGTTGCGGGCAGTGGGGTTTGAGGATGCGGATTTCCGGAAGCCTCAGGTTGGCATTGCTTCTACCTGGAGCAATCTTACGCCTTGTAATATGCACATTGACGGGCTGGCCCGTGAGGCTGCCAAGGGTGCGGATCAGGCCGGTGGTAAGAGTCTGATTTTTAATACCATCACGGTGTCAGACGGGATCGCCAACGGGACGGAGGGTATGAAGTATTCTCTGGTTTCCCGGGAAGTGATTGCGGATTCCATCGAGACGGTGGCCGGTTGTGAAGGGTTTGATGGGCTGGTCGCGATTGGCGGGTGTGATAAGAACATGCCCGGCTGTTTGATGGGACTGGCGCGGTTGAACCGGCCGTCGGTGTTTGTCTATGGCGGGACGATTCAGCCGGGTGAGAATCACACCGACATTATTTCGGTGTTTGAAGCTGTGGGTGCGCACGCTCAGGGCAAGATGGATCTGATTGAAGTGAAGCAGATCGAGGAAACGGCGATTCCCGGGGCCGGTTCCTGTGGTGGTATGTATACGGCGAATACCATGGCTTCTGCAATTGAGGCGATGGGGATGAGTTTGCCGGGCAGTTCAGCCCAGAACGCGGTGTCTAATAACAAACTGGCCGACTGCGAAGCGGCCGGTGAGGCGGTGCTGAAACTGCTGGATGCTGACATTAAACCGTCTGACATCATGACGCGCGAAGCCTTCGAAAATGCCATCACGGTTGTTATTACGCTGGGCGGTTCCACCAATGCAGTGCTGCACTTGCTGGGTATGGCGAGTACCGTCGGTGTTGAGTTGTCTTTAGACGACTTTGTCCGGATTGGTAAAACCGTTCCTGTGCTTGCAGATCTTCGCCCGTCCGGGCATTACATGATGTCTGAGCTGGTAGCGATTGGCGGTATTCAGCCGCTTATGAAGATGCTGCTGGATCGCGGCATGCTGCACGGTGACTGCATGACGGTAACGGGTAAAACACTGGCAGAGAACCTGGCCGACGTAACGCCCTACCCTGAAGACCAGCAGATTATCCGGGCCTTCGAGAATCCGGTTAAGGCCGACAGTCATTTGCGTATTCTATACGGCAACCTCGCTCCGGAAGGTTCGGTCGCCAAGATTACCGGCAAGGAAGGCACACACTTCTCAGGCCGCGCGCGGGTGTTTCATTCCGAAGAGGAAGCCCAGGAGCGCATTCTGGATGGCAGCGTTGTCGCCGGGGATGTACTGGTGATCCGGTACGAAGGGCCCAAAGGCGGGCCGGGTATGCGTGAAATGCTGAGCCCCACTTCGGCCATTATGGGCCGCGGATTGGGCAGTGATGTGGCCTTGATTACCGATGGCCGTTTTTCAGGCGGCAGTCACGGTTTCGTGGTTGGACATATCACGCCGGAAGCGGCTGTGGGTGGCCCGATTGCGCTGGTAGAGGAAGGCGATACCATCACCATTGATGCGGTGAACAACTCCATCGTTCTGGAAATCTCTGAAGAAGAGATGGAAAAACGGCGCCAGGCCTGGAAGTCACCAGAGCCCAGAGTGACTCGCGGTGTACTGGCGAAATACGCCCGCACAGTAAGTTCCGCGTCCACCGGCGCGGTTACGGATCTTCCCTAACCTTTCTTTGGAAACTGGCCGGACGTTTCTGCGTCCGGCCCCTCTGCTTTAGATCAGCTCAACCGCAACCGCAGTTCCCTCACCACCACCAATACACAGTGACGCCACACCACGCTTGAGGCCACGCTGTTTCAGAGCGTTAATCAAAGTGATCAGAATCCGGGAACCGGATGAACCAATCGGATGCCCCAGCGCACAAGCGCCGCCGTGCACGTTCACCTTTTCGGCCGGCAACTTCAGCTCGTTAATCGCCGCCAGCGTTACCACGGCAAAGGCTTCATTGATTTCAAACAGATCAACGTCGTCCACGCTCCAACCCGCTTTCGCTAGCACCTTTTCGATGGAACCAATCGGCGCCAAGGTAAACTCCGCGGGCAACCGAGCGTGAGTTGCATGGGCAACAATCCGAGCCTGAGGTGTCAGGCCACGAGCCTCGGCTTCAGCCGATGATGCCAGCACCAGTGCAGACGCGCCATCACTGATAGAACTGGAGTTCGCTGCCGTTACCGAACCGTCTTTGGCGAACGCCGGTTTCAGGTGGGGAATCTTCTCGGGCTTGGCGTTACCGGGCTGTTCATCGGTATCCACCTCGGTGTCACCGCCACGGCCGGAGACAGTTACCGGCGTAATCTCATCGCGGAACCAGCCGTTCTCAATTGCGGCCAGCGCCTTTTGCAGAGATCCAATGGCAAACTCGTCCATGTCTTGGCGAGTGATGTTGAACTTATCCGCCGTGCGCTGGGCGAACACACCCATCAGGCCACCTTCATAGGCGTCTTCCAGACCATCCAGAAACATGCTGTCCATCACCTGGCCATGCCCCATGCGCATACCGGCACGCGCCTTAGGCAGCAAGTACGGAGCCTGGCTCATGTTTTCCATGCCGCCAGCAATCATGATGTTGTTGGTGCCCGCTTTAATTTGGTCGTGGGCCATGATGACGGCTTGCATGCCTGAGCCGCACATTTTGTTGATTGTGGTGCAACCAGAGCTGTCGGGGATACCAGAAGCACGAGAAGCCTGGCGCGCAGGGGCCTGCCCCAACCCACCCGGCAGTACGCACCCCATGATCACTTCCTGCACGTCGGCCGGCTGCAATCCGGACCTTTCAATGGCCGCCTTGATGGAGATAGCGCCCAGTTCAGGGGAACGTACTGAGCTCAAAGAGCCCATCATCCCGCCCATCGGTGTTCGGGCAGAGCCTGCTATTACGACATCGTTGTTCATGAGTGTTGTTCTCCTTAGTAATGAATAAAATTCGGCTAACAAAATCTGGTTATTGTTCTGACTTGCCGATATAGCGGTTCTTGCTCGGGCACCTAGCCTTTAAGGTGTGCGGGCGGGTACGCGGGGTATGGGGTGTTTTTCTTCTGGGAAAAATAACTCGCTTCGCTCAGACATCTTTTTCCCTGCCAGAAAAGCACCCCACACCCCCCTACCGACGGGCAGCACGGGAATGCCCTAAACACTTAAACGAAAAAGCAGTTAGTCATTGAGTTTTATTAACCCAACAATACCCGCTAGTGCCCGTCGGCGCGGGGTGGTCTTTTCATTTTTTGCCAGAAAATGATGTCTGAGCGAAGCGAGTTCTTTTTCAAAAAAAATGAAAAGGCCACCCCGCAAGCCCGCCCGCACACCCCAAAGGCTAGGAGCCCAACTCAGACGCTGGGAAAATAGTCAGCGACCAAGCACCGAACGGGCAATGATCTCTTTCATTACCTCGGATGTGCCGCCATAAATACGCTGCACCCGCGCATCAATGAAGTTTCGTGAAATCGGGTATTCGGTGGTGTAACCGTAACCGCCGAACAGCTGCAGACAACCGTCTGCCACACGGCACTGCATTTCCGTAGCACTGTACTTAGCCATCGAAGCAGTAGGCGCATCGAGCTCGCCGGCCTCGTATTGGCGAATGCACTGGTCTACGAACGCCTTGTTGATGCGGTAATCGGTTTCCATGCGGGCAATTTCGAAACGGGTGTTCTGAAGCTGGCTGAGCTTCTGGCCAAACAACTCCCGCTCCTGAGTGTATTGGATCGTCATATCCAATGAACCGCGGGCTGCAGCAACGCCAAGAGCACCAATCACCAAGCGCTCACGAGGCAACTCACGCATCAAATAGATAAAGCCCTGCCCTTCTTCGCCCAGCAACGCCGAGGCGGGAATGCGCATGTCGGAGAAGAACAGCTCGGAGGTGTCGCCCGAATGCTGGCCAATTTTGTCGATATTTTGGCCAAGGCTGAACCCGGGTAGAGACGTATCGACTAGAAACAGACTGATCCCCTTGGCACCGGCAGTGGGGTCGGTTTTCGCCGCGACGATCACCATGTCGGCATGCTGACCGTTTGTAATGAAGGTCTTGGAGCCGTTGAGAATGTAATCATCGCCATCTTTAACCGCACTGGTGCGCATCGCTTGCAAGTCGCTACCTGCACCCGGCTCGGTCATGGCGATAGCACCGACGGCTTCGCCGGACACCATCTTGGGTAGCCACTGCTGTTTTTGCTCGTCGTTGCCGATATGATCCAGGTACGGCGCTACGATGTCGGAATGCACCATCACGTTGGTGGAAAGCGCGCCAAAACCCATACGAGCCAGCTCTTCGCCGACGACCACCGAATACTGGAAGGGTGCGCCGCAACCGCCACAGTCTTCGGGCACATCAACACACAGCATGCCGGCTTCGCCCAAGGTGTTCCAAAGCTCCCGCGGCACGATGCCTTCCTTTTCCCAGGCTTCGTAATGGGGCGCGACTTCGGTTTCCAGCGCTTTGATGACCGAGTCCCGGAACAGGTTCAACTCTTCTTGATCAACAGGGTTCGTCATACTTGTCACCTGTGGTTGTTGTTTTAGCGTGGTGCCATGCGCAAAGCGCAGTCCAGACGCACGACTTCGCCGTTCAGCAATGGGTTTCGTACCATTTGATCGACCATCATGCCGAACTCTTCCGGCTTACCAAGGCGTTTCGGGAACGGCAGTGTTGCCGCCAAGCTGTCCTGAACTTCTTGCGGCATGCCAGCCAGCATTGGAGTCATGAACAAGCCCGGTGCAATGGTATTCACCCGCACGCCTTCCCGCGCCAATTCACGAGCGGATTGCAGCGTCAACGCCACCACGCCACCCTTGGATGCGCTGTAGGCCGCTTGGCCAATCTGACCTTCATAAGCAGCAACGGATGCCGTATTGATGATCACTCCACGCTCGCCGTCTGCATTCGGCTCGCGCTTCGCCATATCAGCCGCGGCCAAACGAAGAATGTTGAAGGTGCCAATAAGGTTTATCTGGATGACCCGGTTAAACTTTTCCAACGGCATAACGCCTTCGCGACCCAAGATCTTCTCTGCGGGCCCTATGCCGGCGCAATTAATCGCTATACCACAGTGACCGTGAGCTTCTCCGGCAGCCGAGACGGCAGCCTCTGCACTATCCGCAGAAGAAACATCGCAGTGCAGAAAGATGCCGCCAATATCCGCAGCCACCTTTTCACCCTGCTCTTTGTTCACATCCAGAATGGCCACTTTGCAACCCGCCGCTGCCAGTGCTCGAGCCGCGCCCTCTCCCAAACCTGAGGCGCCGCCGGTCACGATAGCCGGAACGTTTTGAAATTCCATAATCCACTTTCCCGTTTATTAGTCTTGTTGCGTTCAGTGCGCTATCGCACTCTGCACATGCTCGCACCTGAAGCTTACGTTAACGTAAACTTTAACCCGAATTCGATATCGGAAACAACTCCGGCTTTAGTCCAACCGCTCGACGATCAGCGCAATACCCTGCCCGCCACCAATGCACATGGTGATCAGACCAAAGCGGCCTCCGGTACGCTCCAACTCAGACAACGCTTTGATAATCAGAATAGAACCCGTTGCTCCCACTGGATGCCCCAAGGCAACCGCACCGCCGTTCGGGTTCACTTTGTCTTCAGGTAGCCCCAGTTCCCGACTAACCGCCATTGCTTGTGCAGCGAACGCCTCATTGGATTCGATCACATCCAGATCCTTTACAGACAGACCAGTTTGCTTAAGCACCTGACGAACGGCCGGTATCGGGCCTATTCCCATAACCTCTGGATCAACACCGGCAAAGGCATAACCCACCAAACGAGCCCGTGCTTTCAATCCTCTTTTTTCAGCTTCAGCCGCACTAGTCAGCACCATTGCCGCAGCCCCATCGTTAATGCCAGAGGCATTACCGGCTGTCACTATGCCGTCTTTGCTAAACGCCGGCTTAAGTGCCGACAAGCTCTCCGCCGTCGTACCTGGGCGAACGTGCTCATCTTGCTTGAACACCATTTCCCTGCGGCCTTGCCTGACCGTTACCGGCACGATTTGATCTTCAAAATAGCCCTGTTCAATGGCATTGGCGGCACGCCGGTGACTTTCTGCCGAGAAAGCATCCAGATCCTCCCGAGTCAGGCCCTGATTAGCCGCTATGCGTTCAGCGGTCATCCCCATATGGCCACTGCCAAACGGGTCGCTGAGAATACCAAGAGTCAGGTCGACAGCCCGACCATCGCCCATACGAAAACCCTTACGCGCATTCGGCAGAAGGTAAGCCCCCTGGCTCATGGACTCAGCGCCTCCGGCCAAAGCCAGACGACTGTCTCCCATCACGATCAATTGTGCAGCACTGATCACCGACTGAACCGCAGAGCCGCACAATCGGTTAACGTTAAGCGCAGCCGAGCTCTTCGGCATACCCACGTTTAAAGCAATATGACGGGCTAGGTACGCATCTTGCGGGCCAGTCGTGATGATGTGGCCAAATACCGAATGGTCGATATCTTCAGCCGCCACACCGGCTCGGCTAACGGCTTCGCGCGCCGCAACTGAACCCAATTCAGCCGGAGTCAATCCGCTGAGGCTACCCCCGAAGCTACCGATCGCGGTGCGGGCACCGTCAAGGATGACTACGTCTGTCAGTTTCATCATGTGTTACTCCTAGTCGTATTTTTCGGAATCGTTATTTGCCCAGCATGGAACGGGCAATGACCTCTTTCATAATTTCCGAGGTACCGGCATAAATCGTCTGAACACGGGCATCTACAAAGAAGCGAGAAATCGGATATTCCAGCGTGTAACCATACCCCCCGAACAATTGCAGGCATTCGTGGGCAATATCACACTGCATTTCAGTCAGCATCAATTTCAGAACCGCGGCATCGGTCGCATTCATGCAGCCCTGATGGTATTTGGCAACACACTGGTTCAGGTAAGCTCGAGCCATATCAATACGAGCACGAGCCTCTGCCAGTTTGAAGCGGGTATTCTGAAAATCAGCAATGCGCTGGCCGAAGGCTTGTCGCTGTTGCACGTAATCGAGTGTCAACGCCAGCGCACCCTCCGAGGCACCGATGGCCTGAGCTCCAACACCCAAGCGTTCCCGGGGCAACTCCTGCATCAGATAAGCAAAGCCTTTACCTTCTTCACCCAACAAAGAGTCTTCGGGCACGATCAGATCAGAGAAAAACAACTCAGCAGTATCGCTGGCATGCTGGCCAATTTTTTTGATGCCCTTGCCACGGGAAAAGCCTGGTAAACGAGTATCCACCAGAAATAGCGAGACACCTTTCGCGCCAGCTTGAGGATTTGTTTTCGCGCACACTATTACCAGATCAGCCTGCAAACCGTTAGTGATAAACACCTTGGCCCCATTAATCTTCCAGCCCTCTACGGTGCGCTCAGCGGTGGTTCGCATTGCAGCCAGGTCGCTGCCTGCACCCGGCTCGGTCATAGCAATCGCACCCAGTACCTCACCCGAACTCATCCGCGGTAACCAAGCCTGTTTCTGCATTTCAGAACCTAAATGCAGGATATAAGGCATCACGATATTGGCGTGAATGTTGTAACCCGAAGCCAATCCACCGAACCCCATACGAGCCGTTTCTTCGATGGCTAGCTGGCTGATTTCAAAACTCGCCCCCGCGCCGCCATACTCTTCGGGCAAATCAATACCCAGCATGCCAGCCTCGCCCAACGTATTCCAAAGGGTTCGAGGGAGCTCACCGGCTTCTTCCCACTGCTCGTAAAAAGGTGCCACTTCCTGCTCCAGAGCCCGAACAATCATCGTCTGGAAAAGTTCGGTCTCAGCCTGTTCTTTTGGCATGTGCGTTCTCGCCATTGATTCAATGAGTTAAAAGAGGCCATCATTTAACTCCGTATCGCGAAGGGCTAGAATGATCCTACTTGCCGAAAAAATTGACCTGTTAGGCACTAACACGGAACCCAATGGCCAAACCCCATATTGCAAATCACTACCTGCAAGCCACGATACGAGGGGCTCAGCGCCAGGGCCATGATGCCTGCTCGCTGCTGACTCAGGCTGACATTCCCAATGACTGGCTGGGCCACCCGGAGCAACTGATCACCGAGCAGCAACTGACGCATCTGATCAAATCGGTCTGGCGCGCTACTCGGGATGAGTTTCTGGGAATGTCATCGGAACGCTGTAATAACGGCACCTTTGCGCTCATGTGCGAGTACTGCATCAGCTCTGCCACACTGGGTGCAGTTCTTCGAAAAAGCGCCCATTTTTACCGGATTGTCTGCAACAACCTGGACATTGCCATGGAGGCCCACGACAAACAGGTATTTTTTCGCCTGCATCTCAAAGATGCCCGGAACGATACCGACCACCTGCTTCAGGAATTTCTCATTCTGATGTGGGAGCGAATGTCGTGCTGGCTCGTTGACCAACAAATCCCCTTTGCCCACACACAATTCAACTACCCGGCTCCCTGCCATGAAGCTGAATATCAAGCCATGTATCCGGGAGAGTTAAAATTCAATCAAGGCGTATGCGGATTCCAGTTGCATGAGAAATACCTTCACCTGCCGGTTGTGCGCAACGAACAAGAACTCCGGGAATTCCTTCAGGCTGCTCCCGCCTATATCTTGCACCGCCCCAGCCAGGACGAAAGCCTTCGTTCGCGAATCCAGGCACTGCTTGCGCGACACGACTACGCGGACATGCCAGGTCTAACAACTCTTGGGGAGCTCCTGCACATGACCCCCCGAAACATTGGTCGCAAACTGCAGGATGAAGGCACCTCGCTTCGAAAAATCAAGGAGGCTCAGCGCAGGGAACACGCCGTACGCCTGATGACCACCGAAAACCTGAGCATTGCCGAAGTCAGCGAACAACTGGGGTTTTCAGAAACCGCAGCCTTTTCCCGAGCGTTCAAACGCTGGACTGGTTGCTCACCCACCCGATGGCAAAGCAACCACAACCACTAGCTCCTTGTCCTATCAGGTCAACTTTTTCGACCAACAGGGTCATTCCCTCAAGACCTAGGTCTTTGACTTAATGACAGGCAAACTGACAAACAACAAGCATAAGAGACAGAGTATGGTTAATTCCGTGAACACCTTGGCTGCGGACAGCCAGAGCGACGTCCATCGCGCCTTACGCAACACCATTGGCGATGCCATAGCCCGCTCCGCAGCATGCCATCGGAACAAAATTGCCCTGGCCTTCTCAGATCGACAGTGGAGCTACAGCGACGTTGAAGCCGCCAGCAACCGCATCGCCCATCAGCTGTTGGCGATGGGCCTAAACCAAGGCGACCGAGTAGCCGCTTACGGAAAAAATTCCGACGCATACGTACTGCTGTGGCTGGCGTGCAGCAAGGCGGGGCTGATTCACGTGCCGGTAAACTACGCATTGGTCGAACACGAACTGGTTTACGTGCTGAACCAATCCAGCGCTCGCGCACTTTTTTATGACACCGACTTGCGTGCTCAGGTGACAGCCGTGAGCTCTGACGTTCGCATAGACTATCAAGGCACCCTTCACAACGCAGACGGCCAGCATGACATCCTCGCCATGGCTCGCTCCGACGCCAGTGCTCAGCCACCGGAAATCGAACTGGCCGATACCGACGTCGTACAGATTTTATATACCTCCGGCACCACGTCAGACCCCAAAGGCGCCATGCACACCCACCGCTCTTTGCTGACCGAATACGGCGCAACTCAGTACCATCTGGACATTCGCTCCGACGACCGCTGCCTGGCCGCTCTGCCGCTATACCATTCGGCACAAATGCACGTTTTCATGATGCCCATGCTGCTGACTGGAGGTTACACACGACTCATTAGCACACCAACGCCTGACGCCATTCTGAGCATGCTAACCGACGAGCAACTGAACGCATCCTTTGCACCACCGACGGTATGGATTGCTCTGCTACAGAGCCCGACTTTTGATGCCAGCAGGCTCCAACACCTGAACAAGATTTACTACGGCGCGTCGATCATGCCGGAACAAGTCGTCCGCGATCTTGCTGAACAACTACCCGAAGCAGGGCTCTATAATTGCTACGGCCAAAGTGAAATCGCGCCACTCGCGACCGTTCTGCTACCCCATGAACACGCTGAGCGCCCCACTTCTGCTGGCCGCCCCCTGCAAACCGTGCTGACCCGAATCGTTGACCCGGTCACCGGGCAAGACTGCCAAATTGGCGAGCAAGGTGAGATCGTCCACCGGTCGCCACAATTGATGGTGGGTTACTGGGACAAACCCGAAGCCACCGAAGAAGCGTTTAAAAACGGGTGGTTCCACTCCGGAGATCTCGGTTACCAAGACGACGCTGGCTATATCTACATCATCGATCGCATCAAAGATGTCGTTAACACCGGCGGTGTATTGGTGGCCAGTCGAGATGTTGAGGAAGCGCTGTACCAACACCCTTCTGTTGCCGAAGTCGCCGTCATTGGTGTTCCCGACGAAAAATGGATCGAAGCCATCTGCGCCATCACCGTGATACGAGACGGCCACCCTCACGATGCCGATGCCCTACTGGCCCACGCCAAAGCTCAACTGGCAGGGTTCAAAGTCCCAAAACACATACACTTTGTAGACGAATTACCAAAAAACAGTGCCGGCAAACTGCTCAAACGCACATTAAGAGAGCAGTTTGTGAATTCAACTAACGAAGCCTGAACATCCCCGGCACCCGGTATCGGGTGCCCCTCCCCTCCTTCTCGCCCGCAAAACACGTACAATTCTCCGCCGATCAATAGCATACGCCTCAAATCAGGTTTTAACCCAAGAACACACTTTACGTTAACGTAAACTTCAACTAACCTAAGAAAAAATCTTACGAGAATAGCCATGAGCGACAAACGAACCTTCAGCATCAGCGAGCTCTCTCAAGAGTTCGACATCACAACCCGGAGCATTCGCTTCTATGAAGACCAAGGCCTGCTGAAGCCTTCCCGGCGCGGCCAGACCCGAATCTTCAGCACCAAAGACCGTGTCCGTTTGAAACTGATACTGCGGGGCAAGCGCATGGGGTTTTCTCTGGGCCAAACCAAAGAGCTGTTTGACCTCTGGGACGAAACCCTGACCGGTAACGAGAAACAACTGCTGAAAATGCTGGAAATTCTGGCCGACCGGCGAGCGCATCTGGAACAACAAAAAGCCGACCTCGCCATGGCCGAAATGGAAATGGACAACGCCGAAGCAAGATGCCGAGAGGCGCTTGCCGAAGTACAGAAAAAGAAAGAAACCCACAGTCAGGGCACTAAACAACATGAGGATACTGCCACCTAACGAGTGGCAGATAATCGAAACTCAACAACAAATAACAGGTAGCCGACCATGAAGTCACAATACTCAGAGCTGAATTTCGGCCTTGGCGAAACTCTCGACATGCTGCGCGAGCAAATTAACGGCTTCGCCACCGCTGAAATCGCACCCCGCGCCGAAGAAATCGACCGCAACAACGAATTCCCCATGGATCTGTGGCGGAAAATGGGCGACATGGGCTTGCTGGGGATCACCGTCAAGGAAGAATACGGCGGCTCCGACATGGGCTACCTCGCGCACGTAATCGCGATGGAAGAAATCAGCCGTGCGTCCGCCTCTGTTGGCTTGTCTTACGGCGCCCACTCGAACCTGTGCGTGAACCAGATTCACCGCAACGGCACCGAAGAGCAAAAACAGAAATACCTGCCAAAACTCGTCAGCGGCGAACACGTCGGTGCACTGGCCATGTCTGAGCCCAACGCCGGCTCCGACGTCATCTCCATGAAACTCCACGCCCGGGACGAAGGCGACCACTACGTCCTCAACGGCAACAAAATGTGGATCACCAACGGCCCGGACGCAAACACCTACGTCATCTACGCCAAAACCGATCCGAAAGGCGGCTCCAAAGGCGTCACCGCCTTCATCGTAGAACGCGACTACCCCGGTTTCAGCCGCCATCAAAAACTCGACAAACTCGGCATGCGCGGCTCCAACACCTGCGAGCTGGTATTCGAAGACTGCAAAGTTCCGAAAGAAAACGTCCTCGGTGGTGTCGGCAACGGCACTAAAGTCCTGATGAGCGGCCTCGACTACGAACGCCTCGTGCTATCGGGCGGCCCGCTGGGCATCATGCAAGCGGCCATGGACGTAACCGTGCCTTACATCCGCGAGCGCAAACAGTTCGGCCAGGCCATCGGCGAGTTCGAACTGGTACAGGGCAAAGTTGCCGACATGTACACCTGGATGAACAGCGCAAAATCTTACGTCTACATGGTCGCCATGTCCGCCGACCGCGGTGAGACCACCCGCAAAGACGCCGCCGGCGCCATCCTCTATTCCGCCGAGATGGCCACGAAACTGGCACTGGATGCGATCCAGCTGCTCGGCGGCAACGGCTACATCAACGAATACCCCACTGGCCGACTGCTGCGGGATGCCAAGCTGTACGAAATCGGAGCGGGTACGTCTGAAATCCGCCGCATGCTAATCGGCAGAGAGCTGTTCCTGAACAAGTAAAACCCAAAGACTCCAGCTCCCAATGTACGACAAGGGGCTGGAGGGGCGGCGTTCCGAAAATGTCGTAGGCCATGGATGGCCGAAGAGAAGCGCACACGGACGTGCTTGTAGCGGTTTTCGGAACGCCGCCCCTCCAGCCCCGCGCCCCCAACGCGAGGGACCACGACAAATGACAATTCTCCAAAACAAAATAAATCCAAGATCGGACGAATTCCTGGCCAATCAAGAGGCTATGCAACAAGCTGTCGCCGACCTCCGGAACAAAGTCGATAAAATCCACCAGGGCGGCGGGCCAGATTACCAAAAACGCCACACAGACCGAGGCAAACTCCTGCCCCGCGAGCGCATTAACCGCCTACTGGACGACGGCTCGCCCTTCCTCGAAATCGGCCAGTTCGCCGCCTACAACGTCTACGACGAGGAAGTTCCCGCAGCGGGCGTTGTCGCAGGCGTCGGCCGCGTCTCCGGCACCGAATGCATGATCATCGCCAACGACGCCACCGTAAAAGGCGGCACCTACTACCCGCTAACCGTCAAAAAACACCTGCGGGCGCAGGAAATCGCCATGGAAAACCGCCTGCCCTGCATCTACCTGGTGGACTCCGGCGGCGCCAACCTACCCAGGCAAGACGAAGTCTTCCCTGACCGCGATCACTTCGGCCGCATCTTCTACAACCAGGCCAGAATGTCCGCCGACGACATTCCCCAGATTGCCGTCGTTATGGGCCTCTGCACCGCAGGCGGCGCCTACGTGCCCGCCATGGCCGACGAATCCATCATCGTACGCAATCAAGGCACCATCTTTCTGGCCGGCCCACCATTGGTGAAAGCCGCCACCGGTGAAGTCGTCAGCGCCGAAGACCTCGGCGGTGCCGACGTCCACTGCAAAATCTCAGGCGTTGCCGACCACTACGCGGAGAACGACGCCCACGCTCTGGAAATTGCACGCCGCTGCGTTGCCAACCTGAACCGCCGCAAACCCGTACCGGTTGAAGTGCAAAAACCCAAAGCGCCGCTCTACGACCAGAACGAAATCTACGGCATCGTCGGCACCGATTTACGCAAACAGTTTGACGTGCGAGACGTTATCTCGCGCATCGTCGACGGCTCCGAATTTGACGAATTCAAACGCTACTACGGCTCCACCCTGGTCACCGGTTTTGCCCACATACACGGCTACCCGGTCGGCATCATCGCCAACAACGGCATCCTGTTCAGCGAATCCGCCCAGAAAGGCGCGCACTTCGTCGAACTCTGCTGTCAGCGCAACATCCCTTTGCTGTTCCTCCAAAACATTACCGGCTTCATGGTCGGCCAGAAGCACGAAGCCGAAGGCATCGCCAAACACGGGGCCAAAATGGTGATGGCAGTGGCCTGTGCCAACGTACCTAAAATTACCGTCCTGATTGGCGGCAGCTACGGTGCCGGCAACTACGGCATGTGTGGCCGAGCCTACAGCCCGGATTTCCTGTGGATGTGGCCCAACGCCCGTATCTCCGTAATGGGTGGTGAACAGGCTGCCGGCGTGCTGGCTCAGGTACGCCGTGAAGGCCTGGAGCGCAAAGGCCAAAGCTGGAGCGCCGAAGAAGAGGCTGAATTCAAAAAGCCGATCACCGAAACCTACGAGCACCAAGGCCACCCTTACTACGCCAGCGCACGGCTCTGGGACGACGGCGTCATTGACCCAGCCCAGACTCGCGAAGTGGTCGCATTAAGCCTGTCTGCCACCCTCAACCGACCCGCCAAGCCCACGCGCTTTGGCGTGTTCCGCATGTAAAGGAGCGCCGACATGTCACACCAACACTCAGCGGTTCTGATGCACCAGCGGGATAACGGTATCTCGGAAGTCGTGCTCAACCGGCCGGACAAACGCAACGCGTTCGACGACGTTGTCATTCAGCAGCTCATTCAGGCTCTTGAATACGTTGACCGCGATCCGGAAACTCAGATTGTCATCCTGCGCTCTGAAGGCAAGCACTTCTCTGCGGGTGCAGACCTCGGCTGGATGCGGCGTATGGCCGACAACACCCGCCAGGAAAATCTGGATGACTCCCGCGAGCTGGCCCGGTTGATGAACATCCTCAACCACCTCTCCAAGCCGGTGATCGGCCTGGTTCAGGGTGCCGCCTTCGGAGGAGCGGTAGGCCTCGCAGCCTGTTGCGATATCGTACTGGCAACCGAATCCGCCAGCTTCTGCCTGAGCGAAGTCAAACTTGGCCTCATCCCTGCCGCCATCAGCCCATACGTAGTGAGGGCGATTGGCGAGCGACAGGCGCGGCGGTATTTCTTGTCAGCCGAAGTGTTCAGCGCGAGCGAGGCACAACAGTTCGGGCTGGTACACATTGTGTGCGACGACGAACAAGCCCTGCAGGCCCGATGCACCGAACTACTGAAACACATGGCCAACAACGGCCCCGAGGCCATGAAAGCCGCCAAGGACCTGGTCTTTGCCGTTAGCCACAAGCCCATTACCGCAGAATTGATCGACGACACCGCACAGCGCATCGCCGATATCCGCGTGGGTGAAGAAGGTCAGGAAGGGCTCAGCGCCTTCCTGAACAAACGAAAGGCCAGTTGGATTCCGGAGACACAATAATGTTTAACAAGATCCTGATTGCCAACCGGGGCGAAATCGCCTGCCGGATTATCCAAACCGCCCACCGTATGGGCATCCGATGTGTGGCCGTATATTCCGAAGCGGATGCCGATGCCCGGCACGTCGCCATGGCAGACGAAGCCTTTCTGATTGGCCCCGCTGCCAGTTCCGAAAGCTACCTGAAAGCCGACAAGATCATTGAAGTCGCCAAAGAAAGTGGCGCTCAGGCCGTGCATCCGGGCTACGGATTCCTGTCTGAAAACACCGACTTCGCGGAAGCCTGCGAAGCCAACGGTATTGCCTTCATTGGCCCGCCCTCTTCAGCCATTGCCGCCATGGGCTCCAAGTCAGCCGCCAAAGCGATTATGGAAGAAGCCGGTGTGCCTTTGGTGCCGGGTTATCACGGCAGCGATCAAAACCCCGAGCTGCTGAGAAAAGAAGCGGAAAAATGCGGCTTTCCATTGCTGCTGAAAGCGGTCGCCGGTGGTGGCGGTAAAGGCATGCGAGTGGTCGAAAACATGGGCGAGTTTGACGACGCTCTGGCGGCTGCCAAGCGTGAGGCCAAGAACGCCTTCGGCAACCCCGACATGCTGATTGAACGCTACCTGACCCAGCCTCGGCATGTCGAGATTCAGGTGTTCTGCGACCAGCACGGTAACGGCATCTACCTGGCAGAGCGCGACTGCTCGGTACAGCGCCGACACCAGAAAGTACTGGAAGAAGCTCCGGCTCCGGGCCTGAGCGAAGAAACCCGAAAAGCCATGGGTGACGCTGCCGTTCGGGCCGCGCAAGCCATCAACTACGTGGGTGCAGGCACTGTCGAGTTTCTGTACGACGTAGACGGCTCCTTCTTCTTCATGGAAATGAACACCCGTCTGCAGGTAGAGCACCCAGTCACCGAGATGGTCACTGGCCAGGATCTGGTGGAATGGCAGCTGAAAGTGGCTTGGGGCGATCCCCTGCCCTTGGTGCAGGAACAGGTTAAAACCCGCGGCCACGCCATCGAGGCGCGTATCTATGCGGAAGATCCGGACCAAGACTTCCTGCCGGCTACCGGCACCCTTCGCTACCTGAGCACCCCGGCCGAATCCGCTCACGTGCGCGTGGATACAGGCGTAACCGAAGGCGACGATATCAGCATCCATTACGACCCGATGATCGCCAAGCTAATCGTCTGGGACGAAACCCGGGGTCAAGCGGTCAACCGCATGGTCCAGGCGCTGGAGCATTATCGCATTGCCGGCCTGAAAACCAACATCCGGTTCCTGCATGCAACCGTGGACAGCCAACCTTTCCGCGAAGCGGACCTGACCACCAACTTTATTGCCACTCATGAAACCTTGCTGTTTCCAAAGCCAAAACTGGATCTGGACAAGGCCTTGGTGCTGGCCGCCGGCTTTATTCTGGAACACCGGAAATCTGTGGAACCGGTTACCGCTGATCCGTGGTCGCCGTTTGGCCGCAAGAACAGCTGGCGCATGAATTCGGAATTCGCACAGCCACTGTCCTTACAGGTGGGTGACGATATCCACGAGTTGAAAATTCTGGAGCGGGACGACCGATATCAGGTTCTCGTTGACGGCAGCGTTTACCACTTGAATGCCCGCCTGGACGAAGACTACCTGCAAGCGGTTCTCAATGGCCACCGCTTGAGCGTACACGGCAACCTGCACAATAACGAGCTGGTGCTGTTCTACGAAGGTGACACCTTCAAATGCACCGTTTACCAAGAGTCTTACGGCCTTGAAGATGTGGCTGGCGAAGGCAGCCTGGCCGCCCCCATGAACGGTGCCATTGTGGCCGTACAAGCCAAAGTAGGCGACAAGGTAACCGCCGGACAAAGTCTGGTGATCATGGAAGCCATGAAAATGGAGCACGCCATTAAGGCACCGGCCGACGGTGTGGTCAGCGAAATTTTCTACGCCGAAGGGGATCAGGTAGCCGAAGGCGCGGAATTAATCGCCATCGACACCGAGGAGGCAGAGTAATGGCCTTTCCGAAACAGGTTCGGCTGGTGGAAATGAGCCCCCGGGACGGTCTGCAGAACGAACCCGGCGAAGTGATTGCCACCGCCATCAAAACCGGGTTGATTGACCGACTGGCGGATTGCGGCCTGAGCCACATTGAAGCCGCCAGCTTTGTGTCGCCAAAATGGGTGCCGCAAATGGCGGATGCAGCCGACGTTATGGCCCTCATCAACCGCAAAAACGGCGTTCGATACTCGGCCCTCACCCCGAACCTAAAAGGATTCGAAGGTGCACTGGCAGCAAAGGCCGATGAAATTGCGGTCTTTGGTGCGGCTTCGGAGGCGTTCACGCAAAAGAACATCAACTGCAGCATTGCCGAAAGTCTGGAACGGTTCGCCCCAGTTATTGAAGAAGCCCGCAAACACGGCATCCCTGTACGTGGCTATGTATCAACGGTTATGGGCTGCCCATACGAAGGCGACATTGCGCCGGAAAAGGTCGCCACCGTGGCCAAAGCACTGTACGACATGGGCTGCCACGAGATCTCATTGGGTGACACCATCGGTGTGGGCACACCGCTGAAAGCCAAGCGCATGCTGGAAGCCGTTGCGGCGGTCGTTCCGATGGACAAACTGGCCGCTCACTTCCACGACACCTACGGTCAGGCTCTGGCCAATCTTTACGCCGTTCTCGAAGAAGGCGTCGGCGTGATCGACGGTTCCGTTGCCGGGCTGGGCGGCTGCCCCTACGCCAAAGGCGCATCCGGCAACGTGGCCACCGAAGACGTGCTATATCTTCTGAACGGTTTGGGCATAGACACCGGCGTTGACCTGAACAAACTGGTTGCCACCGGCGACTGGATCAGCCAGCAACTAAACCGCCATAACGGCTCGAAAGTCGGTCAGGCACTAGGAGGACACTGCCAATGAACAAAAATAACAATGTGGTTGCACTGGACTTGCCGATCCCCGAGATCAGCGATCTGCCCGAAGATACTAAAAAATACTTTGAAATCTGCCAGGAAAAGCTGGGCATGATCCCCAACGTGCTGACTGCCTACAGCCAGAACCTGCCCCAACTTGATGGCTTTACCCGCCTGTACAACGAGCTGATGCTGGGTGAAGGCGAACTCTCCAAGCTGGAACGGGAAATGGTCGCCGTGGTCGTTTCATCCGAAAACAAGTGCTTTTACTGCCTGGTCGCCCACGGCGCAGCAGTCCGGGTACTCAGCGGCGACCCAGCCCTTGGCGAACATCTGGTAATGAATTACCGCAGCGCCAAACTGGACCCACGGCAGCGTGCGATGCTCGATTTCGCATCCCATCTCACCCGCTCACCGGCCACGGTTGCCGAGCAGGAAATTCAGGCGCTGCGAGATGCCGGGTTCAGCGACAGGGCCATTTGGGACCTGAGTAATCTGGTCGGTTTCTACAACATGTCTAACCGGGTTGCGATCGCCAGCGACATGCAACCCAACCCGGAATATCACAGCCAGAGCCGCTAGCAAACACGCAACTTGCCAGCGCTCGACTACAAAAACAATGGAGGCAGTGAGATGAGTATGACTCTCCCCAGTTACACCAGCGGCGTCGCCGACAAGCCCCTGCTGGGCATGACCATCGGCGACATGCTGGACCGAACCGCGCAACAATACCCAGACAACGAAGCCTTGGTGTGCCTGCATCAAGACATTCGCTGGAGCTATCGCGAATTTGTCGAGAAAGCGAACGAAGCCGCCCGTGCTTTTCTGGCCATTGGCGTGAAAAAAGGCGACCGGGTGGGTATCTGGTCACCCAACCGTTACGAATGGACTGTCACCCAATTTGCCACCGCCAAAGTGGGCGCGATTCTCGTCAACATCAACCCTTCGTACGGTGTGCATGAATTAAAGTACGCCTTGAATCTGGCAGGCATTAGCGTGCTGGTGACTGCGGACAGCTTCAAAGCGTCCAACTATCGCGAGATGCTCTACCAACTGGCACCAGAGCTGAAACAAAGCGAACCCGGCAAACTGAATGCCAAAGATGCGCCAGACCTGCGCGCCGTGATTAACGTTCACGAAGACAAACACGACGGCATGTGGACCTGGCAGGAATTTCTAGGTTTTGCCGATCAGGCATCGGCAGCCGATCTGAAAAAGCGCCAGAGCCAGTTGCAGTTCGATGACCCCATCAACATTCAGTTCACCTCCGGCACCACGGGCAACCCCAAAGGCGCCACCCTCACCCACCACAACATCCTGAATAACGGGTATTTTGTGGGCGAAAGCCAGCGCCTGACCGAAAAAGACCGCCTGGTGATCCCGGTGCCTTTGTATCACTGCTTCGGCATGGTGATGGGCAACCTTGGCTGCATCACCCACGGCAGTGCCATGATTTACCCCGGCGAAGGTTTTGAACCTAAAGCCGTCCTCCAGGCGGTACATCAAGAAAAGGCCACGGCGCTCTACGGTGTGCCCACCATGTTCATCGCCGAGTTGGCGGAACCGGACTTCGATAGCTACGACCTGTCCACGCTTCGCACCGGCATCATGGCAGGCTCCATCTGCCCGGCCGAGGTGATGAAAAAGGTCAACGGCAAGATGAACATGAAAGAAGTTCAGATTGCCTACGGCATGACAGAAACCAGCCCGGTGTCCACCCAAACCAGCTCTCTCGACCCGTTCGAGAAGCAGGTCACCACAGTAGGCCGCACTCAGCCACACCTGGAAACCAAGATTGTCGATCCGGGCAACGGCAACGTTGTACCTAGGGGCGAAATCGGTGAACTGTGCACCCGCGGCTACAGCGTGATGCTGAAGTACTGGAACAACGAAGAGAAAACCCGCGAAGCCATCGACGAAAACGGCTGGATGCACACCGGCGATTTAGCCACCATGGACGATGAAGGCTACGTTCAGATTGTTGGCCGCATTAAAGACATGGTGATCCGGGGCGGCGAAAACATCTACCCGAAAGAAATCGAAGAGTTCTTCTACACCCACCCTGCCATCGAGGAAGTACAGGTTACCGGCATCCCCGATGACAAGTACGGTGAAGAGCTGATTGCCTGGGTGAAGTTCCGGCCCGATGCCGAGCCGGTCAGTGCCGACGACCTGCAGGAGTTCTGCAAGGGCAAAATTGCGCACTTCAAGATTCCACGCAACTACAAGTTTGTGGATGAATTCCCGATGACGGTCACCGGGAAAATCCAGAAATTCAAAATGCGGGAAGTGTCGATCGAAGAGTTGGGGCTGACGAAATAATGGGCCCACAACCCTGATGAAACCAAAGGCCTCCGGAATATCCGGGGGCCTTTTTTCTTATTGCAGCTGAAACCCGACCGGCTGCAGCGGATCAGGCGCCGGTTCACCTAGCGCTTCGGCAATGCTGATTTCATGTATCCGGCAAATGGCATCCAATGGCAAGTCGTTCGCGTGGCGGCCAAACGGAAACTCCAACTGCTCTGACAACCGGTCCAAGCCAAAGAACGTATACGCCACAACCTCTCCCGCCTTCTGGAGCATGAATGCCGCGGGATTCTGCGTCCGCAATGCCGCGTCCACTAATTCCTTAGACAATGACAAAGGCAACTCCAAACGATTCAGCAAGTCTCCAATACGGGCCGAGACCCTATCGATAAGGGCAGAATTACACCACATCGCCGACGGCAGCAGCAAAGCCTTTCACAAGTATGGGCAACGACTATCCCCTCTCGACAGGCTTCGCGCTATGATGATTTATCCCATTGATTCGAAGGACTCCACATGCACGCACCGTTCTGGCTGACCACCGCCTTGCTGTCTCCGATATTGCTGTATCAAGGCAAACGAGCCCGGCGAGTCACCCCCAGATTGCCAGAAGCCAGCGGAGCAAAGAGCGGCCAGTATGGCGAAGGGACGCCCGAGTTTCGCTTACTGGTGATTGGTGAATCGACGGCTGCCGGAGTTGGGGTTGCCACCCACAGCGATGGCCTTGCCAGCCAGTTGGCCCTCCGGCTTAACCAGCGCACAGGCAAAACGATTGGTTGGCAAACCTTCGGCGTGAACGGCATTCGCCTCGGCAATCTCCTGCAAACCCTGGCCTCAGAAAACCTGCCACCCGCGGATTCGATCGTGCTGAGCATGGGCGTTAACGATACCACCGGCTTTACCACCCGAGCCCAATTCCGGCAGCATCTGAAAACATTACGCAGCGCAATCGCGCCACTCTCTCAGGCACCGATCACGTTGCTCAGCGTGCCACCCATGGAGAAATTCAGCGCGCTGCCGTCACCGCTTCGACACGTTATGGGCTGGCGAGCAAGACAGCTGGACCGGATTTACCAAGAACTTGCCCTACAAACGCCCGCCGATTTCCGCTACCTGAACTACCCGACCGTCGAAGATCCTTCCCTGCTTGCCAGCGATGGTTACCATCCCAGCCAACGGGGTTATCAGTTCATTGCAGAGGCTCTCGCGACGCGCGACTGGGGCGTTTAGCCCCGCTTTTCAGATCAGCGATTCCGATATTGGCCTTTGGTCGACAATACGCTCTCCTTGTTGCTTGCTAACATAGCCAAGTTAAAAAAATAACAATGGAGAACAGTATGTTAGAGCGCGCATCCAAACCCATGGTGAGTCTGGTAGAGAAGTATCTGCCCGACCCTTACCTATTCGTGATTATCCTCACCCTGCTTACGTTTATTTCCGCCATCGCCTTCGAGGGTCATGGTCCCATGGCGGTTGTCGAAATGTGGGGCAACAGCTTCTGGAACCTGCTGACGTTTTCCATGCAGATGCTGCTGGTGCTGGTGACCGGCTTCATGATGGCCAGCACACCGCTGGTTCGCGGGATACTGAACCGCATTGCCAGCCTGGCGAAAACCCCCGGGCAAGCCATCGTTCTGGTGACCTTCATTGCCTTGGTGGCAAGCTGGATCAACTGGGGCTTTGGCCTTGTGGTGGGTGCACTGTTTGCGAAAGCGCTGGCTCGCCAGATCCGGGTTCACTACCCTCTGCTGGTGGCCAGTGCATATTCCGGCTTCATCGTGTGGCACGGTGGGCTGGCCGGTTCAATCCCGCTGACCATTGCCACAGACGGCCATTTCAGCGCGAGCGCCATCGGCATTATTGATACCAGCGAAACCATCTTCGCCTTCTTCAATCTGGCCATCGTTGTTGCGCTGTTTATCGTGGTACCACTGGTGAATCGCCTGATGCTGCCGGCAGAGAGCGACAGCATTTATGTGGACCCCAAACTGCTGGATGACGAGCCCGATACTGCGGTGGTCATCAACCGCCCCGCCGACCATCTGGAGAACAGCCGGATACTGGCGTGGTTGATCGGCTTCAGCGGTTTGGCCTTCATCTTTCAGTATTTTCTGGATAATGGCGGCCTGAACCTGAACATTGTGAACTTCATGTTCCTGTTCATTGCGATCATCCTGCACCAGACACCAAAGCGCTTGCTGGCAAGCCTGAATGAAGGTGTTAAAGGCGGAGCCGGTATTGTTATCCAGTTCCCCTTCTATGCCGGCATCATGGGTGTAATGACAGCATCCGGCCTGGCGGCCAGCATTTCTGCAGGATTTGTATCCTTCGCATCGGCCGAGAGCCTGCCGTTCTGGAGCTTTATCAGTGCAGGGCTGGTGAACATCTTCGTGCCATCCGGCGGCGGCCAGTGGGCCGTGCAGGCTCCTGTAATGCTACCCGTTGCTCAGGAGCTGGGCGTGGATATTCCGCGAGTTGCCATGGCCGTAGCCTGGGGCGATGCCTGGACCAACCTGCTGCAACCCTTCTGGGCGCTGCCAGTGTTGGCCATTGCAGGGCTAAAAGCCAAAGACATCATGGGCTACTGCCTGATGCTGTTGATCATTACCGGGGTCATTATCAGCATCGGCCTGACTTGGCTCTGACAGGCCTTTCGCATACAAATAGCCCTACTTGTCCGACATAATCGAAATGCGCCGGTCCGGCAACGGCAGGATCGGCAGCATGGCCTCCACATCGATCTTATAGGTCGCGAAAAACGCTTCCGCTGCTTCAATCAGAGCCGCTTCGGTTTTCAGAATGCCAAGATAGACCGGCCATTCGGTGTCTACCAAGTCTGTATTGTAAGCAGCCGCATCGAAATTTCCGTGCAACGCCAAAAACCGAAACTCCGTTTCGTTCATGACAATGTAATCACAACGTTTCAGCAGAAACATGCGAAGCATGTGCTGAGCGTTGTAGGCGTCCAGGCGTTCCAGGTTGTTACCGATTCGTCGCTCGAGCCCATCACTGTAGACAAACCATTTACGCAGACAGATACGGCCCTTGAGGTCATCAAATGAAGTCGGTTGTTGGCCTGGCTGCGCAAACACGCGGTCACGCCAGGTAAACACTGGCCCAACGGATTGCATTCGCTCCGGCGACGGCATCCACAACGGGTTTGCAAAAACGGCGTTGGCAATCCCTTTTTCCAGAGCCCAAGCTTGGCGTTTGCGCGCCATCGGGCGGAAATGGGCGGTGATACCGGCCTCCAAGGCGAACTCGTTCATCACCTGAACGAAAATGCCGTTGTCTAGATTTTTACCGTAGTAGAACGGCAGAAAACCATCGTCTGCGCCCATAATACGTAGCGTTTGGGACGCAGCTGGAAGGGTCCACAAAGCTAAAATGATCAGCAAGCCTAATCTCATCGAGCACCCTTCAAGGACGTAGGTTATTCCCATAGCTCAATCCGGCAGTCCCTCAAACTCTGGCAATTCCCCAAAATTACCATCCCAAGGAGCTTTGCGGGATAAAAAGATATGCGCTGTTGGCGCCATAGAAATATCAGTGTCTAAGCACCCCGCGGGAACCACGAGCAAACCTGCGTCCTGAGTGCTTGGCAATGCCGAGCCACACAACTTACAAAAGCTTTTGTTATGGCGAGTACCTGGAAGTGTAAATGACATCACAGCACCTGCACCCGACCGCCACACTAATTTAGCTGACTGTGAGAAGAGGTTCGCCGCATAAGCCGAACCGGTATCTTTTTGGCAATGCTGGCAATGACACAGGTAAAAGTTATCAAAATCACCGTTTACCTCAAAGCTTACGGTGCCGCACAGACAAGAACCGGAATGATTAGTCATCAGAAACTCCTACCTGACTTGTGGGTATAAAACACGTAACACTTGTATTTTGCGGCGCCCAAAGAAAAAGCGCACCCCTCGCCGGAAAAAAGCTTAAAGCTCCCAACGTCATTATTTTTTCTCACACAATGCCCATGGCCCTATCCAATGAGAGGCGTAACACTCAAGGCACCAATCAACGAATTTTCGGGTAGCTTCTTCGTCACAAACTCCAAGACGGAGAACTTCATGACTTCTGGATCACTGAGCATTGCAGTGAGCACCGGAACGTCTTGAAGGGCGGCTGATGGCCATTCCTGGCATTGGCCCACAAACAGCCACTGCGATATTGGCCAGTGCGCCCGATCCCAGACAGTTCAAAAGCGGACGACACTTCGCCGCCTGGCTTGGGCTCGTACCCGGGCAGTACTCGACCGGAGGCAAGCCCCGGCTGGGTAGACTCACCAAACGCGGGGACAAGTACCTGCGAACATTATTAATTCATGGCACCCGAGCGGTGATTGCCAAACTCGCCGACAAACACGATCAACTCAGCGAGTGGGCCAAAGGATTGGTGGAACGCCGCGGCTACAAACGAGCCGCCGTGGCATTAGCCGCAAAGAATGCCCGGATTATCTGGGCTTTACTGATGAACCAAACCGAGTTTAAAACACAGCCTGTGGCAGGCTGATAAAGGGCAACAACGACAGGCAGAACACGCCTGCCAGCCGAGTCTTGCAACGGCAAGCGATGACGGAACGGTCAGACCGAGAGTGATTGAACCTGTTAAGCCTTGCGGCTAATACAAGCCGACTAACGAATGAGGTCATCACTCACACGCATCATCATCCTGGCCCGGGCAACAATGCCCACACAGAGGCCGAATGTAGAGCTGCAGTCTCAAACCGCTTCGGAATCAAATGGCGTTGCTTGACCGCAGGGGGAGTCCATGTAGCTTGGCTTTGCGGCGTGCCGGAGCGCCAGCGCAGGCGCGTCTGACAACAGCCACTGGTTAAGCTGCTTCGAAGTCCAGGCGATGAATACCATCCAGATTGACTGTACCGCGAGCCACCCATAGGTCATACATATCTTGCATCGCCAACCAGCTCTCAGGAGTACGCCCGAGAACCTTGGACAGCCGCAAAGACATTTCCGGGCTAATACCACTATCCCCTTTGAGCAGCCGAGACAAAGTAGAAGGTGAAACGCCCAGACTGGAAGCAAGCTGACGAGAGCTGATACCGAAAGGCTCCAGGTACACCTCGCGAATGAATTCACCAGGATGCGGCGGATTATGCATAGTCATTAGTGATAATCCTCATAATCAAGAATGTAGGCG
>NZ_JALKAQ010000018.1 GCF_023016065.1 Marinobacter sp. S0848L
CAGAGCAGCGGTCAGAGTGGTCTTACCATGGTCAACGTGACCGATGGTGCCGACGTTAACGTGCGGTTTACTACGTTCAAATTTTTCTTTAGACACGGTTACACCTCTTCCTGTTTCTTAAGTCCTGGGGATCAACCCTTTTTAATGATCGCTTCGGCAATGTTCGAAGGAGCTTCCATATAACGGGAGAACTCCATCGCATAAGACGCCCGACCCTGTGTCGCTGAACGCAGATCAGTGGCGTAACCAAACATTTCCGACAACGGAACTTCTGCGCGGATGACCTTGCCCGCAGGGCCGTCATCCATACCCTGAATCAGACCACGACGACGGTTCAAGTCACCGACGACGTCACCCATGTACTCCTCAGGGCTGACAACTTCAACTTTCATAACCGGCTCCAGAAGCGCAGGATTGGCTTCCAGTGCACCCTTCTTCATCGCCATGGAACCAGCGACTTTAAAGGCCATTTCGTTGGAGTCAACATCGTGGTACGAACCGTCGTACAGAGTCGCCTTGATGCGCAGGAGCGGGTAGCCGGCAAGGCAACCATTCTGCATCTGCTCAGCAATACCCTGCTGTACAGCGGGGATGTATTCCTTAGGAACAACACCACCAACGATTTCGTTCACGAAGATAAAGTTTTCGCCATCTTCCTCATCCAGCGGCAGCGGTTCAAGCTTAACCTTGACGTGACCGTACTGACCACGACCACCAGACTGACGAACGAACTTACCTTCAACATCAACCGGCTTACGGATGCACTCGCGGTAGGCAACCTGAGGCTTACCAATGTTCGCCTCTACCTTGAACTCACGACGCATACGATCAACGATGATATCCAGGTGAAGCTCACCCATACCGGAGATAATGGTCTGACCGGATTCTTCATCGGTGCGCACACGGAAAGACGGATCTTCCTGGGCCAACTTACCCAAGGCCACACCCATCTTCTCTTGGTCAGCCTTAGACTTCGGCTCAACGGCTACAGAGATAACCGGCTCAGGGAATTCCATGCGCTCGAGAATAATCTTATTGTTCTCGTCACACAGGGTGTCCCCAGTCGTAACGTTCTTCAGTCCAATCGCCGCCGCAATGTCGCCCGCCAGAACTTCCTTGATCTCTTCACGATCGTTCGCGTGCATCTGAACCATACGACCCACACGCTCTTTCTTGCCTTTCACGGAGTTGAATACGGAGTTACCGGATTCCAACTTGCCGGAGTAGACACGGAAGAAGGTCAAAGCACCCACGAACGGATCGGTAGCAATTTTGAACGCCAGAGCAGCGAACGGCGCGTTGTCGTCAACAGGACGAGTTTCTTCGGTACCTTCGTCGTCAACTTCACCACGGATGGCGCGAACTTCGTCAGGAGCTGGCAGGTATTCAATAACCGCATCCAGAACCGCAGGAACACCCTTGTTCTTGAACGCAGAACCACAGCAAGCCAGAACGATTTCGTTGGCCAAGGTACGAGCGCGAAGACCCGCTTTGATCTCTTCCAGGGTAAGTTCGCCACCCTCGAGATACTTGTCCATGTACTCTTCGTTCGCTTCAGCGGCTGCTTCAATCAGCGCTTCACGGTATTCCTGAACCTGGTCAACCATATCCGCAGGAACTTCGTCCTCGCGGTAGGTCATACCCAGATCGTCGTCACTCCAGTAGATCGCCTTATTGCGCAGCAGATCCACAACACCCGCGAACTGATCTTCCGCACCAATCGGCAACTGAAGAGGCACAGGAGTAGCACCGAGGCGAGCTTTGATCTGCTCAACTACGCGCAGGAAGTCTGCGCCAGCACGGTCCATTTTGTTCACGAAAACCATGCGAGGCACTTCGTACTTGTTCGCCTGGCGCCAAACAGTCTCAGACTGAGGCTCAACACCAGAGGAACCACAGAACACAACTACCGCACCATCAAGAACACGCAAGGAACGCTCAACTTCGATCGTGAAGTCAACGTGTCCCGGTGTGTCGATGATGTTTACGCGGTGCTCATCGAACTGCTTGTCCATACCCTGCCAGAATGTGGTAACAGCGGCAGAGGTGATGGTAATACCACGCTCCTGCTCTTGCTCCATCCAGTCAGTGGTAGACGCGCCATCATGGGTTTCACCCATCTTATGACTACGACCCGTATAGTAAAGAATACGCTCGGTCGTGGTGGTCTTGCCCGCATCAACGTGCGCACAGATACCAATGTTTCTGTAACGTTTAATCGGTGTTTTGCGTGCCACTGTATAAACCTCGGCTGTTTAGAAACGGAAGTGAGAGAAGGCCTTGTTGGCTTCTGCCATGCGGTGTACGTCTTCACGCTTCTTAACTGCAGAACCTTTGCTCTCGGCCGCATCAAGAATTTCGCCAGCAAGACGCTGAGCCATGGACTTTTCACCACGCTTCCGAGAGAACTCCACCAACCAACGCATGGCCAGCGCATTCTGACGGGAAGGCCGTACTTCTACAGGCACCTGGTAAGTAGCACCACCCACACGACGGGACTTAACCTCGACCATCGGCTGGATGTTTTCCAGGGCCTTCTCGAACATGTCGATCGGCTCTTCATTAGACTTCTCGGCAACAATTGTCAGAGCACCGTAAACAATGCGCTCTGCAGTTGACTTCTTGCCGCTTTCCATCACGTGGTTGATGAATTTTGCAAGACGTGCACTGCCGAATTTAGGATCGGGAATGATTTCCCGCTTTGCTGCAACTCTTCTTCTAGGCATCGATAAGCCCTTATATTTAAAGGTCTTCAGGAACCCCTGAGATAGCAATAGCTACTCAGCCTTACTCTTACCGTTCTAACAAGCAACGATAAAAGACACCCGTCTGGGACATTAGGACTTGGGTCGTTTTGCACCGTACTTGGAGCGGCCCTGCTTACGGTTTTGAACACCTTGGGTATCCAAAGTACCGCGAACAGTGTGATAGCGCACACCCGGAAGGTCTTTTACTCGACCGCCACGGATCAACACAACACTGTGCTCCTGAAGGTTGTGACCTTCACCACCAATGTATGACGAAACCTCGAAGCCGTTAGTCAGACGAACACGGCACACTTTACGCAGTGCTGAGTTCGGCTTCTTCGGCGTTGTGGTGTATACACGAGTACATACACCACGGCGCTGAGGACAGGCCTGAAGAGCAGGAACATCGCTCTTGGCTACCTTGCGCTTACGAGGCTTACGCACCAACTGATTAATCGTTGCCATGTAAGCAAACTCCAAAAAACCATACCAATGAAACTTACCCTCCATACAGAGGGTAAAATTTAGGGTCGCAAGTTTAAGCCTGCGCCCGGGCACAGTCAAGACGACTGTTCTCTTTTTAACCACTCCCCGAGTAGGTATCTACCCGGGGGTGGCACGCTTTTTCAATCAGAGTTCGCGATTGAGTTCTGCGCTCAGAGCCTCTTCGACATCCGCAGCCGTTACCCCCTGCTCTTCCAGGTCGCGGCGACGGCGCCTTGCACTGTGATAAGCCAAACCGGTACCAGCCGGAATCAGTCGACCCACCACAACGTTTTCTTTCAGGCCGCGCAGGTAGTCACGCTTACCGGTGACCGCACCTTCGGTAAGAACCCGTGTCGTTTCCTGGAACGAAGCTGCGGAGATGAACGATTCGGTCGCAAGCGATGCTTTGGTGATACCCAGCAACAGGCGATCGAAACGTGCCGGCTCTTTGTCAGCCGCATCCGCTTTCTCGTTTTCTTCCAGAACATGAGTGATCTCAACCTGATCACCCGACAGCAAGGTGGTATCGCCCGGATCGGTGATTTCCACTTTGCGCAGCATCTGACGAACGATAACCTCAATGTGCTTATCGTTTATCACAACACCCTGCAGGCGGTAAACGTCCTGAATTTCGTTGGTGATGTACTTCGCCAACTCAACCACACCCAGCAGACGCAGAATGTCGTGCGGGTTGGATGGGCCGTCGGAAATCACCTCACCCTTTTCAACCGTTTCACCTTCAAATACGTTCATCTGACGGTGCTTCGGAATCAGAACCTCATAAGGATCGCCATCTTTCGGTGTCAGAACCAGACGCTTCTTGCCCTTGGTTTCTTTACCGAACGACACAACACCACTGATTTCAGCCAGAATCGCAGACTCTTTCGGGCGACGTGCCTCGAACAAGTCGGCAACCCGTGGCAGACCACCGGTGATGTCTCGAGTCTTCGAGCTTTCCTGCGGAATACGGGCTACAACGTCACCCAACTCTACTTTCGCGCCATTCGACATGCTCACCAGAGCGTTCGCTGGCAGGAAGAAGATCGCAGCACCGCCACCTGGAAGCTCTGCCTCTTCACCGTTTTCATCCAGCAACTGAATCGCAGGACGGATGTCTTTACCCGCAGCAGGACGCTCTTTTGCGTCGATAACTTCCATCGTAGACAAGCCGGTCAGTTCATCAGCCTGGGTGCGGACAGTAATGCCCTCTTCCATGTTGACGAACTTGGCCGTACCTTTCGCTTCCGCGATGATTGGGTGCGTGTGCGGGTCCCACTTGGCTACCGCAACACCAGCTTCAACCACATCTCCGTTCTTAACAGACAGCACGGCACCGTAAGGCAGCTTATACCACTCACGCTCACGGCCCTGCTCATCGGCGATCGCCAAAGCTGACGAACGAGAGATAACAACCAGTGAGCCATCAGTCTTCTCGATAGACTTCAGGTTGTGCAGACGGACCGTACCGCCGTGCTTGACCTGAATGTTATCAACAGCAGACGCCCGGCTCGCAGCACCACCGATGTGGAACGTACGCATGGTCAGCTGGGTACCCGGCTCACCGATGGACTGGGCAGCGATAACACCAACAGCCTCACCAACGTTAACCTGGTGACCACGTGCCAGATCACGGCCGTAACACATAGAACAGATGCCGTGGCGAGTTTCACAGGTAATCGCAGAGCGTACCCAGATTTCGTCCACACCCGCGCGCTCGACCAGCTCGACGGTCTTCTCGTCAAGCAGTGTGCCGGCTTCAACAACGGCATTTTCTTTATCGGTCGGAGTGAAGACATCCCGAGCCGTAACACGACCCAGCACACGATCGCCCAGCGGCACAACAACGTCACCACCTTCGATGTGCGGCGTCATCAGCAGGCCTTCGTCGGTGCCACAGTCTTCTACCGTCACGACCAAGTCCTGAGACACGTCAACCAAACGACGGGTCAGGTAACCGGAGTTCGCTGTTTTCAGTGCGGTATCCGCAAGACCCTTACGAGCACCGTGAGTCGAGATAAAGTACTGGAGTACGTTCAGACCTTCACGGAAGTTCGCTGTGATCGGCGTTTCGATGATCGAGCCATCCGGCTTGGCCATCAAACCACGCATACCAGACAGCTGACGAATCTGGGCTGCGGAACCCCGAGCACCGGAATCGGCCATCATGTAAACGGAGTTGAACGACTCCTGCATCAGCTCTTTGCCGTCTTCGCCTTTGACCGGCTGACCATCAGGACCAATAACCTGCTCCTGAGACAGTCGCTCCATCATCGCTTTCGAGACTTTATCGTTAGCGCGTGACCAGATATCGATAACCTTGTTGTACTTCTCACCCTGCGTCAGCAGACCGGAGGCGTACTGGTTTTCGATGTCTTTTACTTCATCAGAAGCCGCGTCTACCAACTCGTACTTTTCGGGCGGAATCTCGAAGTCGTTAAAGCAGATCGAAATACCTGAGCGAGTTGCATAGTGATAACCCATGTACATCAGCTGGTCAGCAAAGATAACGGTATCTTTGAGGCCGGCATCACGGTAACAGGTGTTAATCAGGTTCGAGATCGCCTTTTTCACCATCGGCTTGTTAACGATGTCGAACGGCAGGCCATCAGGAACAATGTCAAACAACAGCGCACGACCAACCGTGGTATCAACGATACGGTAGGCTTCGCTGCGGGATCCGTCTTCCGCAATCGCAACTTCCTTAACGCGGATCTTCACTTTGGCCTGAAGATCAACCTTACCGGCGCCGTAGGCACGGTGGGCCTCTTTAACGTCAGAAAATACGATACCCTCACCGACAGCCGCATGGCGCTCACGCGTCATGTAATACAAGCCCAATACAACGTCCTGAGAAGGAACGATGATTGGCTCGCCGTTGGCTGGCGACAGCACGTTGTTGGTGGACATCATCAACGCACGGGCTTCAAGCTGAGCTTCCAGGGTCAGCGGTACGTGTACCGCCATTTGGTCACCGTCGAAGTCGGCGTTATAGGCCGCGCAGACCAGTGGGTGCAGCTGAATCGCTTTACCTTCGATCAGTACCGGCTCGAATGCCTGGATACCCAAACGGTGCAGTGTAGGCGCACGGTTCAACAGGATAGGGTGTTCACGAATGACTTCATCCAGAATATCCCAGACCACACCTTCTTCGCGCTCAACCATTTTCTTGGCGGCTTTGATGGTAGTGGCCAGCCCACGATGCTCAAGCTTGGAGAAAATAAACGGCTTGAACAGCTCCAGAGCCATCTTCTTCGGAAGACCACACTGGTGCAAACGCAGGTAAGGACCAACCACGATGACCGAACGGCCAGAGTAGTCAACACGCTTACCCAGCAGGTTCTGACGGAAACGACCCTGCTTACCCTTGATCATGTCTGCCAGAGACTTCAGCGGGCGCTTGTTGGTGCCAGTGATAGCGCGACCACGACGACCGTTGTCCAGCAGCGCATCAACCGCTTCCTGAAGCATTCGCTTCTCGTTACGCACGATGATGTCTGGAGCATTCAACTCCAGCAGGCGCTTGAGACGGTTGTTACGGTTGATCACACGACGATAGAGGTCGTTCAGATCAGACGTGGCAAAACGACCACCGTCCAGCGGTACCAACGGACGCAAATCCGGCGGCAGAACTGGCAGCACAGTCATAACCATGTCACCCGGCTTGTTGCCGGAGTACAGGAAGGCCTCAAGAATCTTCAGGCGCTTGCTGAACTTTTTGATCTTGGTTTCGGAGTTGGTCTGAGGGATCTCTTCGCGAAGACGATCAACCTCTTCCTGCAGGTCGATATCCTGCAGCAATTCCTTAACAGCTTCGGCACCCATACGGGCGTCGAATTCGTCACCGAACTCTTCCAGAGCTTCGTAATACTGCTCATCGTTAAGCAGCTGACCCTTTTCTAGAGTCGTCATGCCTGGATCGATAACAATAAAGCTCTCGAAGTACAGAACCCGTTCGATATCGCGCAGGGTCATGTCCAGCATCAAACCGATACGGGACGGCAGTGACTTCAGGAACCAAATGTGAGCAACTGGACTCGCCAGCTCAATGTGACCCATACGCTCACGACGAACGCTGGCCAGTGCAACTTCTACGCCACACTTCTCACAGATAACACCGCGGTGCTTGAGACGCTTGTACTTACCGCACAGGCACTCGTAATCTTTGATCGGGCCGAAGATCTTGGCACAGAAAAGACCGTCACGCTCCGGCTTGAAGGTACGGTAGTTAATGGTCTCAGGCTTTTTCACTTCGCCAAAAGACCAGGAGCGAATCATGTCAGGCGATGCCAACCCAATACGGATGGCGTCAAATTCCTTGCTCTGATTCTGGCTCTTGAGAAGATTCAGTAAATCTTTCATCAGTAAAAGCTCCGGATGGCGTTAATCTCGGGCGGGCACACTGAGTGCCCGCTCACGCTGCCAAAAAACTATTCGGCTCACTCGGATTCCAGCTCGATGTCGATACCCAACGAGCGGATTTCCTTGACAAGAACGTTGAAGGACTCGGGCATGCCCGGCTCCATACGATGATCACCATCGACAATGTTCTTATACATTTTGGTCCGGCCGTTGACGTCATCGGACTTAACGGTAAGCATTTCCTGCAGGGTGTAGGCGGCACCGTATGCCTCCAACGCCCAAACTTCCATCTCACCGAAACGCTGACCACCGAACTGAGCCTTACCACCCAGCGGCTGCTGGGTAACCAAGCTGTACGAACCAGTCGAACGCGCGTGCATTTTGTCGTCAATCAGGTGGTTCAGCTTAAGGATGTACATATAACCAACGGTCACCGGACGATCAAATGCATCACCGGTACGGCCGTCGAACAAGTTAGTCTGACCTGTAGTACTCAGGCCGGCCAACTCAAGCATCCGCTTAACCTCGGCTTCCTCGGCACCGTCAAATACCGGAGTCGCCATGGGAACCCCGCCACGCAGATTGTTACAAAGCTCGAGGATTTCCTTATCGCTAAGGCTATCCAGGTCAACTTTGAACACCTCGTCGGAGTGATTGTAGATCTGGTCCAGAAGCTCACGTAGCTCAGCGATTTTGCGCTGCTCGTCAAGCATCAGACTGATCCGCTCACCCAAACCTTTGGCTGCGGCACCCAAATGGGTTTCCAGAACCTGACCAACGTTCATCCGCGAGGGAACACCCAACGGGTTCAGAACGATGTCGACAGTGTTACCGAACTCGTCGTAAGGCATATCTTCAATCGGCATAACCGCGGAGATAACACCTTTGTTACCGTGGCGTCCCGCCATTTTGTCACCCGGCTGGATACGACGCTTGATTGCCAGGTAAACCTTAACAATCTTCAGCACGCCCGGAGCCAGGTCATCGCCTTGCTGCAGCTTGCCTTTCTTGTCGTCGAAGCGCGCTTCATGCTCTTTCTTGCGCTCTTCCAGACCCTGCTCAGATTTTTCCAGAAGCTCATTCAGAGCTTCATCTTTCATCCGCAGCTTGAACCAGTCGGCACGCGGCAGTTCTGCCAAGTAGGCCTCATCCAGCTTAGCACCCTTTTTCAATCCGGGGCCGCTGATGACTTCCTGGTCCTTCAAGGCAACCAGCAAACGCTCGAAGGTCGCACCTTCAACGATGCGGTACTCGTCTTTCAAATCCTTGCGGTACTTATCAAGCTGCTCTTTTTCGATCGCTTGAGCACGGGCATCTTTTTCGATGCCGTCGCGGGTGAAGACCTGAACGTCGATCACCGTACCACGGGTACCTGTTGGAACCCGCTGTGACGTATCTTTCACGTCTGACGCTTTCTCGCCAAAGATCGCACGCAGCAGCTTCTCCTCAGGCGTCAGCTGGGTTTCACCCTTAGGTGTCACCTTACCGACCAGAATATCCCCGGGACCTACTTCCGCGCCGATGTAGACGATGCCGGATTCATCCAGCTTGGCCAGCGCGCTTTCACCCACGTTTGGAATATCCGCGGTGATTTCTTCACTACCCAGCTTGGTATCGCGAGCCACACAGGTCAGTTCCTGAATGTGGATGGTGGTCAGACGATCTTCCTGAACCACTTTCTCGGAGATAAGGATGGAATCCTCAAAGTTGTAACCATTCCACGGCATAAACGCGATGCGCATGTTCTGGCCCAGAGCCAGCTCACCCAAATCAACGGACGGACCGTCGGCCAGCACGTCGCCTCGCGCGATTTCGTCGCCTTCACGCACGATCGAACGCTGGTTAATACAGGTGTTCTGGTTGGAGCGGGTGTACTTCGTCAGGTTGTAGATATCTACACCTGCGTCACCAGCTTCAGTCTCAGTCTGGTTTACACGAACAACAATACGTGCAGCATCAACGCTTTCAATCACACCACCACGACGTGCAGTCACACACACACCGGAGTCTTGAGCAACAGTCCGCTCAACACCCGTACCTACCAGAGGCACCTGTGAAATCAGAGTCGGAACCGCCTGACGCTGCATGTTCGCACCCATCAAGGCGCGGTTAGCATCGTCGTGCTCAAGGAACGGGATCAAAGACGCTGCAACCGATACAACCTGGCGCGGAGATACGTCCATGAAGTTAACCGCTTCCGGTGGAGCAACGGTAAATTCGTTTTGGTGACGTACGGTGACCAGTTCGTCAGTCAAGCGCTTACCTTCATCGGTGGCAGCACTGGCCTGAGCGATCACGTAATTACTTTCTTCAATCGCGGACAGGTACACCAGCTCGTCAGTAACAACGCCTTCTACAACCTTCCGATACGGACTTTCAAGGAAGCCGTAGGAGTTGGAACGGGCATAAGTCGCCAACGAGTTAATCAAACCGATGTTCGGACCTTCCGGCGTTTCGATTGGGCACACACGACCGTAGTGAGTCGGGTGAACGTCTCGAACCTCAAAGCCTGCACGCTCACGAGTCAGACCACCTGGGCCCAACGCAGAGATACGACGCTTGTGAGTCACCTCGGACAGCGGGTTGTTTTGGTCCATGAACTGAGACAGCTGACTTGAACCAAAGAACTCTTTAACGGCCGCCGCAACCGGCTTGGCGTTAATGAGATCCTGAGGCATCAGGCCTTCGCTCTCAGCCAGACTCAAACGCTCACGTACCGCACGCTCAACACGCACCAGGCCTACACGGAACTGGTTTTCCGCCATCTCACCGACACAGCGAACACGACGGTTACCCAGGTTATCGATGTCATCGACCTGGCCTTGACCGTTACGAATCGCGATCAACGTCTTAAGAACGTCGATGATGTCTTCGTGGGTCAGGATGCCTTCGCCGGTGCTTTCTTCACGGCCCAGACGACGGTTCAGCTTCATCCGGCCAACCGCAGACAGGTCGTAACGTTCTTCAGAGAAGAACAGGTTGTTAAACAGGTTCTCCGCAGATTCTTTCGTTGGCGGCTCGCCAGGACGCATCATGCGGTAGATTTCAACTAACGCTTCCAGCGGGGTCCGGGTCGGGTCGACACGCAGGGTGTCAGACATGAACGGTCCGCAGTCAAGGTCGTTGGTGTAAAGGGTTTCTAGCTCTGTCACACCGGCGTCGAGGATTGTTTCCATGACCTCTTCGGTCAGCTCGGTGTTGCACTCAACCAGAACCTCACCGGTGGACGCGTCGATCATGTCCTTGGCGAGAACCCGGCCGTAAAGGTATTCCGTAGGAACTTCCAGCTCGGTAATGCCCGCTTTCTCAAGCTGCTTGATATGACGAGCGGTAATCCGGCGTCCTTCCTCGGCAATGACATTACCTTCGTTATCTTTGATATCGAAGGTGGCGATGTCACCACGCAGACGGCTTGGAACCAATTCCAGATTGCAAACCTCTTTGCCCACGGTGAACTTACTGGTCTCAAAGAACATAGCCAGCATTTGCTCTGAGGTGTAACCCAGAGACCGCAACAAAATAGAGGCAGGCAATTTACGACGACGGTCGATACGAACGAATACGGAGTCTTTCGGATCGAATTCGAAGTCCAACCATGAGCCACGGTAAGGAATCACTCGCGCTGAATACAACAGCTTACCAGAGGAGTGAGTTTTGCCCTTGTCATGGTCAAAGAACACACCCGGCGACCGGTGCAACTGGGAAACAATAACGCGCTCGGTACCATTAATAACAAAGGTACCGTTCTCGGTCATCAGGGGCATTTCACCCATGTAAACTTCTTGTTCTTTAATGTCCTTGATCGCCTTGTTAGACGATTCTCTATCATAAATGATCAAGCGGACTTTCACCCGCAGCGGCGCCGCGTACGTAACGCCCCGGAGCTGACATTCCTTGACGTCAAATACTGGATCGCCGATCCGGTAGCTCACATACTCGAGCGCGGCGTTGCCAGAGTAGCTGACAATCGGGAATACGGATTTGAACGCTGCGTGAAGACCGGTTTCCCGGCGGTCCTCAGGAGCGGCTTCCATTTGTAGGAAGTCCCGGAACGAATCCAGCTGAATAGACAGCAAATAGGGGACGTCCATCACGGAAGGCAATTTACTAAAGTCTTTGCGAATCCGCTTTTTTTCGGTGTAGGAGTAAGTCATCTGCATTCCCCAGCTTTAGACCTGATACCTGGTATCAAGAAGCAATCATGTGTTCTGCTTCGGGGCCGAGTTGCTCGGCATATTGCGCCGCCTTGAACAAGACTCTGGCTGCAGGTTATACATCTGAAACTAACCCAATATAACCCACCAGACTCTATAGCATATACAACACAAAAAGGCCGGTGGCATATAGCCACCAGCCTCGCCGCGCCTATGGCGCGGTGTCGATCAACAACCGACTATTACTTAAGCTCAACAGAAGCGCCTGCTTCCTCAAGCTTCTTCTTGGCTTCTTCAGCCTCTTCCTTGCTAGCGCCTTCCTTAACAGTAGAAGGAGCGCCATCAACCATTTCTTTCGCTTCTTTCAGGCCAAGACCTGTCAGTTCACGAACGGCCTTGATAGCGTTAACTTTCTTGTCGCCAGCAGCGGTCAGAACAACGTCAAATTCAGTCTGCTCTTCAGCGGCTTCGCCACCGGCAGCAGCTGCAGGCGCAGCAGCAACAGCTGCAGCGGCAGAAACGTTGAATTTCTCTTCCATAGCTTCAACGAGCTCAACAACTTCCATTACGCTCATTTCAGCAATTGCATTCAAAATATCGTCTTTAGACAGAGCCATGACTTTCTCCCAAAAAATAAAATATGGTGTTCAACAGAATCAAGCAGCGTCTTGCTTCTGGTCGCGAACTGCAGCTACTACACGTGTGATTCTGCCCGGAATATCGTTCAGAGTACGTGCAAGCTTGGTTACTGGTGCCTGTGTAACAATAGCCAGCTTCGTCAACGCTTCGTGCAGCGTCGGCAATGTGGCCAGGCGATCGATTTGCTCTGCACCCATCAGCTCACCGCCGACAGCCAGACCTTTAATCTCGAAAGCCTCTTTTTCTTTGGCGAAATCCTTCAACAGGCGCGCAGCGGCACCCGGATCTTCCATTGAAAAAGCCAGAATGGTCGGACCAACCAACGCAGGATCGATGCACTCGAACTCAGTACCTTTAATCGCAATCTTTGCAAGGTTATTACGAACAACCTGCAGATGTACGTTTTCGGCACGAGCCTTGGCACGAAGCGCCGTCATGTCACCAGAGGTAACACCACGATAGTCAGCCAAAACCACAGACAGAGCAGCACCAGCAGTCTCGTTGACTTCAGCGACGATCGCCTTCTTGTCTTCGAGTCTAATTGCCACTGGATTTCTCCTCGATTTCGCCGGGACAACCCCGGCAAACCCATCATTGCCCTCTATACAAAGGGCGCCTTACGGTGTTTGGGTTCAGAGAGAACGTCTTCACACCGTCTGCGTAGGCGTTGCTTTAACCCGTATGGCTCTTGCTAGCAAGAGCCTCAGGGGCCTACGGTCTTTGACAGCCTCGGCTTCCGCCTAGACTACAAAGTAACTACTGATCAGAGGCTCAATGAACCTTGATCAATAGTCAGACCAGGACCCATGGTCGAAGAGATGGTGATCTTCTTCAGATACACACCTTTAGACGACGCAGGCTTGGCCTTTTTAAGGTCAGCAACCAGAGCTTCAAGGTTTTCCTTGATGTTCTGAGCAGAGAATTCAACGTTACCCAGCGGAGCGTGGATAATGCCGTTTTTGTCGGTACGGTAACGTACCTGACCAGCTTTGGCATTTTTAACGGCAGTTTCAACATCTGCAGTTACAGTACCAACCTTCGGGTTAGGCATCAGGCCACGGGGACCAAGAATCTGACCCAGCTGACCAACAACACGCATTGCATCCGGGGTCGCGATGACCACGTCGAAATCCATGTTGCCTTTCTTAACTTCTTCAGCCAAATCGTCCATGCCGACAATGTCTGCACCGGCAGCTGTTGCTTTCTCAGCGTTTGCACCCTGAGTGAAGACAGCAACGCGTACAGTTTTACCTGTGCCGTGCGGCAGAACAGTGCTGCTACGAACCACCTGGTCAGATTTACGTGCATCTACACCCAGGTTAACAGCAACGTCAACGGATTCTTTGAACTTAACGGCCTGACCCACTTCAGCCAACAGGGCAACAGCCTCGTCAACAGAGTATGAGCGGGTAGAGTCTACTTTCTCAGCGATCAGCTGCTTACGCTTGCTCAACTTAGCCATCTTACAGACCCTCCACAGTCAGGCCCATACTACGGGCTGTTCCGGCAATGGTACGAACCGCTGCATCCATGTCTGCCGCAGTCAGATCCGGCTCTTTGGTCTTGGCAATTTCTTCGAGCTGAGCGCGTGTCACGGTACCAACTTTCTCAGTGTTGGGACGACCGGAACCACTCTTAACGCCAGCAGCCTTCTTCAACAGAACGGGAGCTGGTGGAGTTTTGGTCACAAAGGTAAAACTGCGATCACTGTATACGGTGATAACAGTAGGAATCGGCAGACCAGGCTCTACACCTTGAGTCTGGGCATTAAACGCCTTACAAAATTCCATGATGTTTACGCCGCGCTGACCCAGTGCAGGACCAACGGGGGGACTTGGGTTGGCCTGACCGGCAGCAACCTGAAGCTTGATGTACGCTTCAATCTTCTTTGCCATGATAGCTCTCCTATGGGTTCAAACGCCTTTCGGCTCCCCGGTGATGACATCTGCGCTCTGCAGACACAAAAAGCCCGCTACGCCGTGGCGAGCGAGCTCTAATTTTCTAAGCTTGCCGTCAGTCTTTCTCGACCTGACCAAACTCCAGCTCTACCGGAGTCGAGCGACCAAAGATCAGAACAGCAACCTTGACACGACTCTTGTCGTAATCAACTTCTTCAACTACGCCATTAAAGTCGGCAAACGGTCCTTCAATAACCCGAACCACCTCACCCGGCTCAAACAACGTCTTGGGCTTCGGCTTATCAGCACCACTCTCTACACGGCGCAAAATAGCCTCGGCCTCACGCTCAGTAATCGGCGCAGGCTTTTCTTTGGTACCACCAATGAAGCCAAGTACTCGCGGAGTATCTTTTACCAAGTGCCACGACTCGTCATCCAGCTCCATTTGAACCAGAACGTAGCCGGGATAAAACTTGCGTTCGCTCTTGCGCTTTTTCCCGTCGCGCATCTCAACGACTTCCTCGGTCGGAACCAGGATGTCGCCAAACTTGTCTTCCATGCTTTCCAGAGCAACTCGCTCTTTTAGAGCGCGCATTACCTGCTTCTCAAAGCCAGAATACGCATGAACGACGTACCAGCGCTTAGCCATTGACACTCCTGTTAACCGATAAAGCCGGCGACAAGCCAACTGATCAGTGAGTCCATACCCCACAAAATCAACGACACGACCAGAACAAACACCACAACAATAACGGTAGTCTGAACCAACTCGGGCCTTGTGGGCCACACCACTTTCCGGATCTCTACGCGCGCCTCTTTAAGCAAGGTTGCAAAACGGCGACCTCTATCGGTCTGCAGCGCAACATAAGCCGCCACAACTCCCAACGCAACGAGAGCCAAAACCCGGTACAGCACGGACTCGGAACTGAAATACTGATTGCCTACCACACCGGCAGCAACCAAAACGAAAACAACCAGCCATTTCACGAGATCGAAACGACTGGATGATTGAACGGCTCTTGACTCCATAGGAATCAGCTTATGTATCCGGATGTTAAAAAATGGCAGGCCAGGAGGGAATCGAACCCCCAACCTGCGGTTTTGGAGACCGCTGCTCTGCCAATTGAGCTACTGGCCTGCACCGAAACAACTCAGTGCAACACTACACTGTACGCGAGCAACCCGAAGGTTACTCGATAATCTTAGCTACCACGCCGGCGCCAACGGTACGGCCGCCTTCACGAATCGCGAAGCGCAGACCATCTTCCATGGCGATCGGAGCGATCAGAGTAACAACCATCTGAACGTT
>NZ_JALKAQ010000019.1 GCF_023016065.1 Marinobacter sp. S0848L
TTTCTGGCTGACGGCTTTCTGCGCCATCTCACGGCGACGAGACGGCTTTACCACTTTTTTTCGATGGCTTCCTTGAGGATATCAGCCTTCAGTCGTTCCTCGGCATACATCTTCTTGAGTCGGCGATTTTCGTCCTCTAGCTCCTTTAGCCTAGACATCATGGACGCATCCATACCACCGAACTTGGCGCGCCATTTGTAAAAGCTGGCGCTACTCATGCCGTGCTCACGACACAGCTCCGGAACCGGAACACCGTTCTCGGCTTGCTTCAGGATCGACAGGATCTGGCTGTCGGAAAAACGTGACTTCTTCATGCAGAATCTCCTTGCGTGTAGCTTACGGAAAATTCTACTTTTAAACACCGCTGTTTTTCGGGGGGGATTACCTAACCTCCCTCACAAACTGAATCAGCAATGGGTTTCCCGAGAAGTGATTTTACAGATGTCGATAATCTTGCGACCATCGATCACGAACTCGTAGTGAGCCGCCTGCACAATGGATTCGACACCTCTTGGCGTGAATAGTCCCCAGCAGGTTTTGCCCGGGGCTCTTACTGACCAATAGGCCAGTCCATCGGAGCCGTCTTTTCGAAGCTCTCTACCCAGCATGTGTGATTCTGCATAGTTATCCGAGTCGTATATGCCATCGGACAGGGGCAGGGTGGTCGCATCGTGAATGGTTGAGCTCGAAAATGTGCAGGCCAGCCCACGGAACACGAGTCGGTCAAAGGCCAGATCTTCAATATTGGCGATATACTTCCCTTGGTGGTAAGCAACTTCTTGAATGGCCGTTTCCATTTCGTCGGCCATATACAGCACGCCGTATTCACCATTGCTGAAACGACTTCCGTCCGGCGCAATATGTGTAAACGCAGCCACGGCATAGGAACAGCCCGGAATGCCCCACGGCACTTCGGCAATATCCAGATAATCCAGATTGCCGACTTCGGATGACAGGCGAGGGTTGGTAAGGGCCTGCAGTTCGTACAAATCCTCGAAATCCTCGGCGCTGGCAACGTCCTCAAAAAGATCGATGGTTGGCAGTTTGGAATTGATCAACCGGTACGCCTTTTGATGCGTCAGCGATGTCACTGGCAGGCTGCCCCCCATTACCAGAGCCCTCCTCGAAGGGTATCAATCCGCTTATACGTCTCGTACAGCGCTCCAAAATCTCCACTCTCTATCACTTCCAGTGGAGTGCGGCCGTGGAAATAGGGGTTATGGTTTTTTTTGCTCATGAAACCATAAACATTATCTCGGTTCTCAAACACGATCCGCAGCGCCTGGTGCATGTTCAGTAGATAGCTCAAACGGGTCAGCTGGTCACGATCAAGGCGAGCCTGGGAAGGATCATTCCGATACTTGTAGAACGTCGCCTTGGGCAAGCGAAGAATAGCCATGGACTGCTCTGCGGAGCATCCCCATTTTTCAAGGATATTCAAAACCGCTTTCAGACCCGCAGAACCCATGCGCTTCAGGTCGGCGTGCTTGTGTGTGCTGAAATCAGATGTATTCATGCTCGATCTCCGTAGAGGCAATTATTTTAATATGTCCCACTATGGACGGATCCTGAAGAAATGTCTACAAAGAGACGATTGGGCTGCTCCTCTCCGAGAGGCACCGTCTTAACTAAACCTCATGACCTGCCCCTAATCTTTAACCCAACGGATTCTTGGCCTAAGTGAGGAGGCCAATGATCGCTGCAAGCGCCACAAGGCTCAATGTTAGCTTTCGGAATAGGTGTTCTGGCCCAGAGATGATTAGTCTGAAAGTTGAAGGCTGTTAAGGGGGCTCAAAGGGCGCATGTTGGGGTTTCTTGAAATTACTTCAGGAGCTGCAAAAAGCCCAAAATATATGGCGACAAAATAAACGTAACCCATTGATTGTGAACTACCCAAAAGCGGCAAATTTAGCTCATGTTTAAGTTGAATAAATTACCATAACTTATTGATGCTTTTATTTTTATCGTTTCATTTTTGTTCGACCTGCAACTCCGTGTACGCTGGTTCGATTCCGACCCGCGCCTCCATTTTTTACCATTTTATTTCAATCGCTTAGTATTTTGCGGTCTTAGCCGGCGTGTCGATGGCGACAGAATGGCTACATTGATTTCATTTTCTTCCTGTGTCTCTCGTCGACTTCAATAATGAACAACCAATTACCTTAGCGTCATTTGGACACAGCTAATTCCTTTGCTACGTTGGATGTATGACAAGCGCATTCGAAGCAACGCGCTTCGAGAGTTAGTCGCGTGCACCAGAAGAGCGCGCCGTGTATGGCGAGCCCGTTCGCATACAGGAGGCACAGGATGTCTGACCCAATGCAGCTAGGAGAAAAATTCTCTCATAAGATTGCCGCAGAGTTTGACGACGAAGTCGCCGCGACCAAAGCGGTAGATTGTCTTGCTTCCGCGGGAATACCAGCATCTCAAATCAACGTTGTGCGGCCCGATGACCCTGATATGGCAAGAAAAGTAGAACCTGAGGTTCAGGGGGTTGCACGTTCTCTCGTCAAAACTCACGTTAGCTTTGGCATTGTGGGGCTTGTTGTTGGGCTAGTAATCGCCACTGTATTGGTCCTGGTCGGGCCTGCTCTCACGCAGTCGAGCCCGCTAATGACGTATATCGCGTTTGGTTTCCTGTGCCCGGTGTTAGCACTATTGCTGGCTGGGGTCGTCTCCATCCGCCCGGATCACGATCCGGTCATAGAGAAAACGCGAAAGGCCCACAACACAGGTCGGTGGACGGTGGTTGTTCACTGTGAGAGTACCGATCAGCAAGAAACGGTCAAAAAAACGATGGGTTCGGACATACAATCACTTTAAAGCACCACAGCTTGTCCGTGCTGCAAATTCCTGCTGCACCCATGCCGTTTGGCTCAGGAGTGGTTCGGGATTGCCGGATTTGTGGCCAGGATCTTTTTCAGGAAATCTTTTGTACGTGGATCTTTTGGATTCTGGAAGATTTCGCTGGGCGGTCCTTGCTCAACTATGCGGCCGCCTTCTACAAAGATAACGCGGTCCGCTACATCGCGTGCAAAGGACATCTCGTGGGTGACCACTAACATGGTCTGGCGTTCCGCTGCCAGCTGTTTCATCAATCCCAGCACTTCCTCTACCCACTCGGGGTCCAAGGATGATGTCGGTTCATCAAACAGGATGACTTCCGCACCGGCAGCCATCGCACGGCCGATCGCGACTCGTTGCTGCTGGCCGCCTGACATGGAGGCGGGGTAGGCATCTGCCTTCTCGTCTAGGCCGATTTTAGCCAGTATTTCGCGTGCTTTTTTCAGCGCTTTTTCTTTCGGCCATTTGTCGACCACCAACAAACGCTCTGCGATATTTTCGATAGCCGTCTTGTTGGCGAACAGAGCGTAGTTCTGAAAAACGAAGGCGGTTTGTCGGCGCATCGCGAGAATATCTTTGCGGCTGGCACGTTTCGCGTCCACGGAGAGGTTGCCAACCGAGATAGTCCCGGAGGTCGGATCCTCAAGGAAGTTGATGCAGCGGAGCAAAGTCGACTTGCCGGTGCCCGAGGGGCCAATAATCACGACGATTTCGCCTTGCTCGATCGTCAGGTCGATCTCGTCAAGAACGACCGTATCGCCAAAATGTTTGCTCAGTGACGTTAGCTTTATCATCGGCTGTAGGCCTTGTTCAGGCGGATTTCGAGATAGTTCTGCAGTTTGGAGAGAATTTCCACTACGATCCAGTACATGATGGCGGCGACAATAAATGCTTCAAAATAGAGAAAGCTTCCCGCAGCTTCTTTTTGTGTCGCGCCCATCAATTCGGTCACCCCTAAAGTGAACGCGAGGGAGGTCGCTTTGATCATATCGATGAAGTAGTTCATCAATGTGGGGAGGGCTACGCGGGTTGCCTGCGGGAGTACAATTCTACGCATCAGCTGACCGTTGGTCATGCCGATGGACAAGGCGGCTTCCGTTTGGCTGCGGTCCACTCCGACGATCGCCGCCCGAATAGACTCGGCCATGTAGGCAGCGAAGTGCATGGTCAGTCCCATGATGGTAGCGGTGATGCCATCGATGACGGTGAGAGCACTAAAGAGTTGCGGCAGACCGTAATAGAAGAGGAATAACTGAACCAGCAAAGGTGTGCCTCGGAAAAACGAGATAAATACGATCGTTAGCTGATTCAGTACCGGAATGCGCAGTACCCGTACGACTGCAAAAAGACAGGCGAGGATCAGCGCGAACACCATACCGATGCCTGCCAGTTGCAGAGTGAGTGGCAGGTACCTGAGTAATACAGGTACCAAGCCAAGCATGTACTCGACGTTCAACACGTCCATAATGAGTCAGTCCTCGGTGAGCCGCTCAAGGCTGAGTTATGTCGGTGCCGAACCATTTTTCAGAGATGGACGCCAGTGTTCCATTTTCACGCAGGGTCGCCATTGCCTGGTTCACTTCGTCCCGAAGTTCGCGGCCGGCTTCATTGTCGTGGAACGGGTAAGCATTTTTAATCTGCGAGAAGGTTGGTCCGGCCAGTTCAAGGGGAAGAGGTTTCTCTTTAATGATCTGGCTGGCGCTGACTCGGTCCATCACGAAGGCGTCTACACGGCCTAGCGCGGTATCGCGCTCAAGATTGCTTTCGTAAGTTTTGATGTTGATTTGATCGGCGTAGGGGAGTTCCTGAAGAAGGTCTTCAAAGTTAGATCCCAGGTTAACCGCGACGGTTTTGCCTTTCAGGTCTTCCACCGACTGAACCTGGGTATTTCCTTTTTTGGTGACTACCTGCGCACCGTCGTAAACATACGGATCACTGAAGACATAGGCTTTTTGACGTTCCTCTGTAATGGTGATCTGGTTTGCCACCGTGTCGATACGACCGGACTGCAGCATGCCAAACAGGCCAGAGAAATTGGCCGTTTCGTACTGAACTTCACGCCCCATTTCCTCGCCGATCGCGTTCATCACATCCACTTCGAAGCCTTTTAGTTCGTCTTGCTCAACAAAGGTAAAAGGGAAATAAGAGCCGGACATCCCAACTCTCAGCGGGTTATCTTGTGCCAGCAGCGGCATGCTTGCGACCAATGAAATAGTCAACAAAATTTTGGACAATAGCGCTTTCATAAGACCTCCTTCCGGCCAGATTCTGATGGTTTCTACCCGCAATTGATTATTAATAGAGATTGAAGTGAACTTTAACAGCTACCTATCGGCTGGTACACCGGGATCCGGTTTCGCTATAGATAAGCGCAGGAAGTTTCCTGATATCGGTAATCGGCAGCGCTTTGGAGAATAGGTAGCCTTGTAAGGAGTCTCAATCAAGGTTCGCAAGGTTCGAATACCCGGTACCAAAATCGTCGATGACGACCCTGACGCCCAGTGCCCGCAAATCCTGCAAGCGCCTGACGGATTTATCTGTGTTGGTCATTAAAGAGCTTTCTGTTACTTCGAGCTCTAGTTGCCGAGGGTTGAGCCCGCTGATCTGTAGGACGTGTTCCACTTCCTCAATAAAGCCGTTGCGTCCGAAGTGGGCAGGGGAGATGTTAACGGCAACGGTTAGAGCGCGCTCCCGAGAGGAATTTAGTTCATAGATGTCTTGGCAGGCCCGCCGAAGCACCCAGCGCTCGATATCAATGATTTGTCCGGTCTTCTCAGCCAATGCAATAAATTCTCGTGGCGACATCAAGCCGCGGCTGGGGTGTTGCCATCTGACGAGAGCTTCTAATGATTGTATGGCCCCCGTTCTCGAATCTACTAAAGGTTGGTAGTGCAGCACGAGGGAATTGTCGTCGATTGCCGCAGCGAGCTCGTGGCGGAGCGATACGTGTTCGAGGACAACTGAGTTAGAGTCTTCCGAATACCAGCCCCATGTGTTGCGGCCTTGATTTTTGCATCTGTCACCGCAATGCAGGCGCGTTGAATCCAGGTCGCGCTATCTTTGTTGGCGCTGTTACGAAACGCAATGCCAATACTTGCGGTTATCTGGAGTGTTTGTTGATCAATGATGAAAGGGCAAGAGAGTAGATACAGGTAGCCTTCTGCAATTTGAAGCGCAATCTCCTCATTAGGAATATTAGAAAGGAGCAAGCCAAACTCGTCGCCGGCAAATCGCGCCAGGAAGTCTCCGGGTTGTAGTCCCTCGCTCATTCTTCTTGCGGCTTCCTGCAGCAGCTGGTCGCCTATATCGTGACCAAGGTGCCGGTTGACGGAGCCAAAATCGTCTAAATTGATAATTAAAATTGCAGAGAGTTGCTCGTCTCGCTGCTGAGCTTTGCGAATATGGCTTTCAAACGTTGAACGATCTGGTAATCCGGTAAGTATGTCCGCGCGAGTCTGTTCGCTCGTGGCTGTTCGTTGGCTGGATCGATCCTTTGCTATGCCGTGCAGGCCAATTACAGTGCGATCGTTAAAGATTGGGGAAAGCCTGACTTCTATTAGAGAGTCACCGTAGTCGCTTCGATAGGTTCTGCACTCGAATCTAGCCTCCGATCCTTCGCGTGCAATTCGCAGGGCTTGGTGCAACTCGCTGGCGCATTCTGGACGAGTCAGTTTTTCAAACAGCTGCCCCACAAGAGCGGAGTTGGTTGTCGCAAAAAGCTTTTCGAATTTACCATTGACCGCCGTGAAGCAGTCGTTTTGGTCTAGCTCAAAGAATGCGTCGGGGTAGAGCGCTAAAAGCGACCGGTAACGTTGTTCATCTATATGAGAAGTCGGGGCGCTCGGGCGCGTAATGAACGCGGAGTCTTTTGGTTGGTCTGACATGAAGGTTTGTTCTTTGATTATATTTATAGCAGCAACGTATCATTTGGCTTAGACTAGCGCCATATCGTAAATCGCTTTTTGTAAGTGTTCTGGTTGTTTTTTGTCCGCATTGATTGCTTAATAAACGATTGTGTATCAGCGAGTTGCGGGAAACCGAAATAAAGCGAAATCTTTTGAGAATACATGTTGACAGGGTGCGAGAACGCTGTAGAATTCGCCCCACTGTTGAGCAACGAGACGCTCAAACGCTCTTTAAAAAGTTGACCAAGTAATTCGTGTGGGCGCTGGCCGAGGTATTTCAGATACGAAATATCAGGACAGTGACTCGTCGAAATTGAGTTTTGTCTTGAGCAAGAATTAAGAATCTACGGATTCTTGTATGATTTAAACTGAAGAGTTTG
>NZ_JALKAQ010000001.1 GCF_023016065.1 Marinobacter sp. S0848L
GCCATGGATGGCTTCAGCTAAGCGCACAGGGATGTGCTCGTAGCGTCTCCCGAAAAGGCATTCCCGACCCGGCGCTTGCACCAAACCCGGAAGCCCCGAAAAATCAGATGTAGCTTGTTTTTCAAAACTCTGCCTATTGTCCATGATTCACGTATCATGTGGTACACCACTTCCCCAGAATACTAGAGAGCAGATGGCAAAACGCAAACTGAACAAACGCCAGCAATGGCGCATCGAGAAGATCCAGAAAGAGCGCACCACCCGAATGGCCCGCAAGGAAAAGGCCGTAGAAGCTCAGGCTGAAGCCGGTGAACTGGGGCCCGAACAAGAAGGCCTGATCATCGCACATTACGGCCAGCAACTGGACGTTGAAGCCTTGCAAGGTGATGACGCGGGGCAAGTATTTCGATGCTTTGTTCGAGCTAACATCAGCAGCCTCGTGACCGGCGACAAAGTCGTTTGGCGACCCGGTAAGAGTGAAACCGGAGTGATTGTTGCTCGTTGCGACAGGGAGAACCTGCTGCAGCGGCCCGACAACTTTGGTGCCCTGAAGCCTGTCGCTGCCAACATCGACCATATCATTCTGGTAATCGCACCAGAACCGGAGCCTCACGATAGCCTGATTGACCGGTATCTTGTGGCGTCTGAAAGCTCCGACATTCCCGCCGTACTACTGCTCAACAAAACGGATTTGATTAACGACCAGAACCGACCGCAGATCGAAGCTCTGCTCGCCCGTTATGAAGCTTTGGGCTATCAGGTTGAACAAACGTCGGCAGCCGCCTGCGAAGGCGAGCCCGCCCCCGAGGTTGAAGCACTGGTTCGCAACCAGACCAGTGTGTTCGTGGGCCAGTCAGGTGTCGGCAAATCGTCGATTATTCAAACCCTGCTGCCAGATGAGCAGCTTCGGGTAGGCGCAGTGTCAGAGAGTACCGGCAAAGGCGTACACACCACCACCACTGCCAAGCTGTTCCATCTCGCCAGCGGCGGCGATTTGATTGATTCGCCGGGCATCCGGGAGTTTGGTTTGTGGCACATGACGCCGCAAGAAGTGGAGTACGGCTTTCGGGAAATTCGGCCATTGATGGGGCTGTGCAAGTTCCGGAACTGTCGGCACATGGGCGATCCGGGGTGTGCACTGGATGCCGCGGCGGAGAACGGCGAAATTTCCCGGGAAAGGCTTAAAAGCTTTCACCGGATCCTTCAGGACATGGCCGAGCAGCAAGCTCGCGGGTTAAAGCTAAACTGAGCGATCCGTTCCGGTGCGCGAAAGCTTTACCAGTTGAGCTCCCCCGGCGCGGGTTCGGGGCGCTCTTCTCGCCAGCTGCCATCCTCCAGCTTATCCAATGCATCTTGCTCTTGCGCTTCGGTGGGGCGTGTCAAATCGATCAGCGGTTTGGGCGAAGATGCTGCTCTGGCGCGTGCATCCGCCACCGACTTGTTCTTCAGTACGATGATCGAGATTCGACGATTGATCGGTGCCGTCGGATTATCCGTATCGAACAACACCGAATCACTTAGCCCGACTACCCGGGCAATTTGTTCAGACCGGACACCACCTGCCACCAATGCCCGCCGGGCCGTGTTGGCGCGATCTGCCGACAATTCCCAATTGGTGTAGCCCGGACGACCGTTGAACGGTGTGGCATCGGTGTGGCCCGTAAGACTGAGTTTGTTGTTCACCGAGCCGAGTGTTTTCGCGAGTTCGAACAACAATTCCTGGGTGTAATACTTAAGCTCTGCCCGCCCCGAATCGAACATCGGGCGCCCCGACCGGTCAACAATCTGGATCCTCAAGCCTTCATCGGTGATATCAATCAGCAACTGATCTTTGAATTCTTGCAGGGTTTCGTTCTGCTCAATTCGTTCTTTCAACTCCTGAAACAACTGCTCCATTCGGCGCTGCTCGAGCGTGTCCGCCAGCTCATCCACGATTTCATCTTCAATTTGAATGGTGCTGGATTCGATATCCAAGGAACTTTCATCAATAACCGAGGCACTGCCGCCCAGATCGATCGGATTCGGCGAGCCGCCCTCGGTAAAACCAACCGGATCTTTGAAGTAACCTTCGACCGCTCGCTTTTGCTCAGGCGTAGCTGTCGCGGTTAACCAGAGCACCAGAAAGAACGCCATCATCGCAGTGGCAAAATCGGCAAACGCTACTTTCCAAGAGCCGCCGTGATGACCAGCGACGACTTTCTTCTTGCGTTTGATGATGATCGGCTGTTGTTCCACCCTTAACTCCGGCTATGGTTGAGCGGCATCACTTGGAGCGTACGTGATCGTTCAATTCCTGAAAGCCCGGCCGTTTCTCGGTTGGCAAGGCTTTGCGGCCAAATTCAATGGCCATTTGCGGAGCCTGGCCGGCAACCGTCGCCACGATGGCTGACTTTACACACTCGTAGGCTTTCAGCTCGTATTTCGCAGTGTGCTCAAGGGCGATTGAGGCCGGGCCGACAAAACCGTAGCCCATCCAAATGCCCAGAAACGTACCTACCAGCGCCGCCGCCACGCTCAAGCCGATCTTCTCCGGCCCTTCGCTCAGGAAGTTCATGGTGATAACAATGCCCAGAACTGCCGCTACGATCCCCAACCCCGGTAAGGCATCGGCGATCTTGTTAACCGCGTGAGCAGGCTCTTCCAGCTCATGCTGACGATTCTCGATTTCGTTTTCCATCATGCTTTCCAGCTCGTGGGGTGCCATGTTTCCGGAGCTGATGATGCGCAGGTAGTCGGTGATGAAATCCAGTAGATGCTTTGATTTCATAATGGCCGGGTAACGGGTAAAAATCGGACTTTCTTCCGGGTTGTCGACGTCCTCTTCAATGGCCATCACGCCCTGCTTGCGTGATTTATCGAAGATCTCGTAAAGCAGACTCAGAAGGTCCATATAATACGCTTTGTTGAACGGAGAGCCGGTGAGCAATCGCAGCAGTCCGCTAAACACCTCTTTCACGGTGTGCATCGGATTGGCGATCACAAACGAGCCCACCGCCGCCCCGCCAATGATCAGCACTTCCGTTGGCTGCCAAAGCACCGCCAAATTCCCGCCGTGCAGAGTGTAGCCACCGAGAACACTCGCAATAACAATCACTGCACCAATAATCAGCAGCATAAAGAAGTAGTCGTCCGTTTGGATTCTGTTGAAAATCAGCGTTTGATGATAGCAAGCTCACGGCAGAACAGCGAAGGGGAGAAACAATTTCTATACACTGCGCCCAGTTTGCTAAACTGCCCCGCTTTATAGAACCGAGAGATGTCTCAAATGCTTGATAAACTGTTCGTCTTGAGTCAATACGTCACGCCGCAGCTAACGCTATCACGATTGGCTGGCCGTCTTGCTGACTATGACCGGAGTCCAGCTCTTAAAAACCGCGTCATCCGCTGGTTTATCGGCCGTTACGGGGTAAACATGAGTGAGGCCGCCGAATCTGACCCCACCGCTTACGACAGTTTCAACGCATTTTTTACCCGCGCTCTCAAGCCCGGTGCCCGTACCGTTGATCAGAGCGCGGGCGTATTTGTCAGCCCGGTTGATGGTGCTATCAGCCAATTAGGTCAAGTCACGGCAGACGACCGGGTATTTCAGGCCAAAGGGCAGTCTTTCAGCCTGACCGAACTGCTCGGTGGTGACGAAAAGCGCGCAGACGCCTTTCGTGAAGGTGAATTCGCCACCATTTATCTGTCCCCTAAAGACTACCACCGAATTCACATGCCGGTGGCCGGCACACTGAAAGAAATGGTGTACGTTCCCGGCAAGCTGTTTTCTGTTAATCCGGTCACGGCCGAAAACGTTCCGAATCTGTTCGCGCGAAATGAGCGCGTAGCCTGCATTTTCGAGACCGAAGCCGGCCCCATGGCGCTGGTTTTGGTGGGCGCGATGATCGTCGGCAGTGTCGAAACCACCTGGGCCGGTGTGGTTGCGCCCAAGCCGAGCAAGGTAACCGAGTGGCAGTACTCAGGTGACCAAGCGGTTCGCTTCGAGAAAGGCGACGAGATGGGACGCTTCCGCCTGGGCTCGACCGTTGTGCTGGTCATGCCCAAAGGCGCGGTGAACTGGAACGCAGACCAAGTCGCAAGCAAAACGGTAAAAATGGGCGAGGCCTTTGGCCAGTTGAAGCCAGCGAAAGCCTGACGCGGTCAGGCTCTCTCGATCGGAAAGGCCAGAACTTCCTCGATCGTTTTCGCAGCCATTTTCAGCATCAACAGCCGATCTAGCCCCAAGGCAACACCCGAGCATTCGGGCAGGCCGGCCTCCAACGCCGCCATAAAGGCACTATCCAAAGCCATTTCAGGCTTGCCAGCCAGCCGGCGCTGCTGGTTGTCGGCCTCGAAACGCTGTCGCTGCTCCTCCGGGTCCGTCAGTTCCCAATACCCGTTGCAGAGCTCCAAGCCGTTGATGTAAAGCTCGAACCGATGCGCGACCGGGTGCCCCTGCTGTTGTGACACCCTTGCCAGGGCAGCCTGCGCCGCCGGATAGCCGGTAATAAACACTGGCCGCTCGAAGCCCAAACCTGGCTCCACCGCAAAACTCATGACCAAATCCAGGCAATCGTTGCGGCTCAGCTCCGCAAGTTGTTCCGGCCCCAGCCATTGGGCGCAATAACGTTTCAGGTCGTCATCGGAGATTTCCATGGGGTCGAAGCCGGCGCTTTCGAACACTGCCTGCCGATAGTTCAGTTGAGCCGGCCGCTCACACCCGAGCCAACCGCACACCAGATCGGCCACTTCCGTCATGAGCGCCTGATCATCCATTCCGACCCGATACCATTCCAGCATCGAAAATTCCGGGTTGTGACGTCGCCCTCGCTCGCCATTCCGAAACACACGGGCGATCTGGTAGATACAACCAGAACCTGCAGCCAAAAGCCGTTTCATGGGGTATTCAGGCGAGGTTTGAAGCCACCCCCCCTGGACTCTCCCGGCCCTTATATCTGCCGGGATACCGTCGAGATTCAAATCGGTAACGCCGTGGCGGCCAAGTACTGGCGTTTCCACTTCCAGCACATTCCGCTCACAAAAAAAGCCGCGCACGTAAGCAAGCTGCTGTGCACGGCTTTTTAGAGCGTCCCGCGAGGCAGTCGGCTGCCAGACAGGAGATTCAATCATCGGTCATTAACTGCTTTTGACGCGGTTTACGTATTCGCCAGTGCGAGTATCCACTTTCAGCACTTCACCGATGACGATGAACAACGGCACGTTGACAACCGCCCCCGTGGACAAGGTCGCAGGCTTGGAGCCGCCTTGTGCGGTATCGCCCTTCATGCCCGGGTCCGTGTCTACAACCTCGAGTTCAACAAAGTTCGGCGGCGTAACCGACAAAGGCGCACCGTTGTACAGCGTTACGGTGTAAACGTCTTGCTCTTTCAGCCACTTAACAGTGTCGCCGACTGCTTTAGCGTCTGCGGCATACTGCTCGAAAGAACCGTCCGTCAGCATGAAATGCCAGAACTCCCCATCGGAGTACAGGTATTCCATGTCTTGTTCCATTACGTCCGCCGCCTCGAGACTCTCGCCCGATTTGAAAGTACGCTCCCAAACCCGGTTGGTCATCAGGTTGCGAAGCTTTACACGGTTAAAAGCCTGCCCTTTACCGGGCTTAACGAATTCGTTTTCCAGCATGATACAAGGGTCGCCATCCAGCAAAACCTTGAGCCCGCCACGAAATTCGTTGGTAGAATATGAAGCCATGAAATGTCCACCTGACATACTGTCGTTAAAAATTCAAAGGCCGCTATGATACAGCGAACTCCGGTCCGTATAGAAGCCCGTAACACCAGTCATCTTCCAGAGCACGGAACCTGCACTGCCGAAAACCAAAGCTGGCAAACGATTCTGAGCCAATCACTGAGCAACCCTGAGCAGTTACTGGAACGCCTCAACCTGCCTGCAGAACGATGGCTGGAGGGCGCAAAGAGCGGCCACAAACTGTTTCAGATCCGCGTGCCCGAACCGTTCATCAGGCGCATGGAGCCCGGCAACCCGAACGATCCGCTGCTGCGCCAGGTACTGCCAATAGCCGACGAAACCGTAGAGCAGCCCGGTTTTGTCCGGGACCCCCTGGAGGAAAATACCGCGATTCAGACCACCGGCCTGATCAGAAAATACCACAGCCGTGCTCTGTTAATGGTCACCGGCCAATGTGCAATCAACTGTCGCTACTGCTTCCGGCGGCACTTCCCTTATGGAGAGCATAAACTCAGCCGCGATGACCGCCACCAGATTGTTACGGCACTGAACGCCAGCCCCGAGATCAACGAAGTCATTCTCAGCGGTGGCGACCCATTGGCCGTCAATGACCGTCTGCTCTCGCAGTGGGTGGATTTGCTCGATGCGGTACCCCACCTGAAGCGATTGCGCATTCATTCACGACTGCCGGTCGTTATCCCTCAGCGGGTGTGTGACGACATGTTATCGTGGCTGGACCGTACCCGCTTGCAGAAAGTGCTGGTGGTTCACGTAAACCACCCCGCTGAAATTGATCAGGCCACTCGTGAGGCATTCGCACGCTTAAAACAAGCCGGTGTTACGCTTCTAAATCAGAGTGTTATTCTCAAAGGAGTGAACGATAACGCCGACACGCTGTCAGCGTTGAGCGAGGCACTGTTTGATGCGGGTGTAATGCCGTACTATCTACACGCCTTTGATCCGGTGGCCGGAGCGCATCATTTCGATGTCAGTGATGCCGCTGCAGCCCTGCTCGTTCGGCAAATGCTGGAAAGGCTCCCGGGATTTCTGGTTCCGAAACTCGTACGTGAAGTTCCGGGCGAAACCAGCAAAACCCCAATACCAGTAAATTAGTGAGGCATGTCGCAAAATTAAGCGGTTTCTGACTTGTCAAAGATTGTTAACTAATGACTTTCTCGCTTTTTGTCATCGCTTTGCTACTTTAAAGTCTAGTACCGGGAAACAATAAAGAGCTGTATTTTCGGTAATTTCACTTAAACACTCACCGTAATTTAGCCACTGGCGCGAGATCATAGTAGGCATGACTCTGAAACCCGAACTTAAGGTCCCTGAGCAAAAAACAGCGAGCTTGTCGTTTTGCGACACTTCGCCCAAAGCGTTCCGTGCCTGGACCCGCCAGCTGCCTATGGCGAATATCGGTGAAACCTCGCGCCAGCTCTATCACGCGATCATAGAAGTGAATCAGTTGTTCCTTCCGCCCCAACAACGCATGCAGTTTCTGGAGTTAGCCAGGGACAAAATTCACTTTGTCTGCAACGAACTGTCCCGGCACTTCCTCGGTCTGGCCATTGCCCTGCCGGAGAAGCAGCGCAAAATCGCCAACCTCACACAAGCACTCCAGCTTCATTTAGCCAGCGGCTACAAGCTGTGTGTACTTGAATTTATTGACAACGGCGGCCTAGACAAAAACAAGCGTCAGATCAGCATAGCCATGCATCGCGCTATCTCCGAACTGGGCGCCACCATTCTCCGCGCTCACCAGTTGTATTGCCCCAGCCCGGCCAACAGCTGGCTGGAGTGCCACCGCCTGTTCCGGTTCGCCAAGCGCCATAAGCTGGATGCACACGATGTTGACGACCAACTGCTCAAACATCGCCGTTCCAGCACCGTGGCGGACAGCTACAAGCGTGTCTTGCTGTTAGGTTGTGCTCGGCCGAATCAACTGCGCCAAACCGAGCTGACACTGATCTACGATCTGTTCGAAACCTGGACCGTGTATTGCGAATGCGGCCCAGAGCTTGGCGACGACAGCCTGTTCGTGGTTAATCTGGAAAAAGACTCGTCACCCATCTACCGCAGCTTGCTTGAGCAGGTTCCAGGCGAAAACAATGTCGGTTTCGATACCCGTGAACTGTCAACGCACTTGGCCGAAGCCGTTCAGGCGCGTCACGAAAAATCCGCGAGCGCGACGAAGCTGGATATCCCGGCAACCATCAGCGATAACTTGCTGACACACCTCAGCCAGGCATTGGGCATTTTAGCCAAGCGCAATTTCAATCGAATTGCCAGCCAGGGAACTCTGGAGATTTGCGTCGGCCTAACCGCCGCCCATTATTTTATTGCCGGAGAGAAAACCTTTCCGGAGTTCGTTGACGGCAACGATGAACAGCATGAAGAAGAAAATTTCTTTATTCGCAACTCCACACCAAAACCTGACGCCTGGTCTGGAGCGCACGATGCGGCTGCTCAGGAACGCAGTTTGCCACCATCAGACGCTCCCATTAATTTCCGGAACAGTTCGGGCACCAAACCAAGCAAAACCAGGCCGGTTGCCCACAAAGCCTCGCTGATCAACACCAGTCCGGGCGGTTATTGCGTGGGCTGGGAAAGCAACATCCCGGCATCTTTGCAGGCCGGAGAAGTGCTCGGTGTCAGGGAACAAAGCTCGCATCCCTGGAGTCTGGCGGTGGTCCGTTGGCTTCGACAGGTTCGCAACCAAGGCACTCAAGTGGGCATCGAACTGCTCGCCCCCAGTGCCGCACCCTGCGCAGTACGCCTCATTCAGAAAGTGGGCAACAGCAGCGAATACCTTCGCGGGCTCATGCTGCCGGAGATCAGCGTGGTTAACCAGCCTGCAACCCTTATTACTCCTCGCTTGCCGTTCCAGAGTGGCAGCCGTATCTCGCTGCTGCACGATGGCTGCGAAGACCAGGGCCAATTGCTGAAAAAGGTTTCCGCAACAGGCAGTGTCAGTCAGTTCGAGCTTAAATTGCATACAGCCGCAACCTCCTCGCACACCAAGGGGCCCCGGGGTTCTGGCTCAGGCACAACAGAAGACGAATTCGACTCTTTGTGGCCGTCGCTTTAAACGACCTGTTAACAGTCCATTGACGTCAGGGTTGTTATTAATCAACAACCCCTTCATCATTCTATTGCAATGATACGCCGGTTATTTGCCGAAAATCCGGAAGAATTTTACCTTCCGCATTACTGACGGCAAATCGCTTCGGCACCATCAAACGGCATGATGAGATATCGTACGAATGCAGAAAAAAAACTCCACGGTTCAGCTGCTGATCCTAGACCCATCCCAAAATGATGCCGAGTCATTGGTCAGTTTGCTCCGCAACGCCGGCAAAGCAACCCGAGCCCATCGCATCACCTCGGAAGAAGATCTCGAAGAAGCATTGAAAGCTTCACACTGGGATTTTCTGCTGGCCAGGGACCTAGAGGAACTGGAATTCGGGCCAGAGGCGGCGCTCGCTATGGTTAAACGGATGGACAAAGATATCCCGTTCATCCTGTTAACCAATGAGCCAAACCGGGAACGGGACCTCGCGATCATGCGCCTTGGTGCTCAAGACGCAGTGCCCTTTGAGCATACCGAAATGCTGGTACTGGCGATCAAACGCGAACTCGCGGCTCTGAACGAGCGCCGCAAACGCCGGGTTCTGGAATCTCACCTGCGCGAGGCCGAACAACGCTGCCAGCTTCTGCTCGAGAGCTCCAAAGATGCGATTGCCTACATCAACGATGGCATGCACATCTACGCCAACCAATCGTACATGGAGTTCCTCGGCTACGACGGCATTGACGATCTGATCTGCGTCCCGGTTCTGGACACGCTAACACCAGAATGCCAGGAGCAGTACAAAGAATTCATGAAAGCATTTGAGGAAGCCGGTACCAACGGCATGACCTTCAACTGCACCGCACGTCGCAGCGACGACAACGAACTCAACGTCACCATGTCTGTCTCCGCCGCGACATATGACGGCGAAGCCTGTACTCAGGTGGTGCTGCAACCGGAGCACAGTGATGCGGAACTCGAAGAAAAACTCCGGAAAATAAGCAGCCAGGATTTGTTGACTGGCCTGTATAACCGTCAATATCTGATGGAGCGGCTGGCCGAGACTCTGGCCACTTCTGCCAAGACCAATGAAACCGGTGCCCTGGCCTACATTGGGATCGACAACTTTTTGAGCATGAAGAGCGACGTGGGCATTGCCGGTGCCGATTTATTGCTGGGTGATCTGGCGTCACTCCTGAAAGAACAAGCGCCTGAAGACATGACGCTCGCGCGTCTCAGCGATGATGCGTTCTGCATCATGTGCCTTCCGTGCAACGACAAAGGTCTGGCTGAGCTGGGCGAAACCATTCGGAAAGCTGTGGATGACCACTTGTTCGAAATCAACGGTCGCACGGTCTCCCTGACCGTTTCCATTGGCGTTTCAGCCATTACCGAGAACTCCCCCAAGGCCGAAGAGCTCCTCAGCCGGGTTCATTTGGCATCAGCCGAAGTCAAGAAACAGCCGGGGCATGAAAACGGCAATGGCGTTGTTATATACAACCCGGTTGATTTTGAGGCGCCCGATGAGTCAAACGCCCTCGAAATGGTCACCAAAGCCATGGATGAAGACCGGCTTTACCTGCTGTTCCAGCCCATCATCAACTTGCGCGGTGAGGGCGAAGAGCACTATGAAACGCTGGCCCGAATGACCAACAGCGACAACCAAGAGGTGACCCCCTACGACCTGTTGCCGGCCATTTGCCCTCCGGAAACCGCCATAAAGATCGACCGCTGGGTGATTCTGCAAGCGATCAAACAGCTCTCCAGCCATCGCTCCCGCGGTCATGACACCAAGCTGTTTGTGAACCTGAGCGCTGAAACCCTTCAGGATGTCACCTTTACCCCTTGGTTAAGCGTAGCCCTCAAGGCTGCGCGACTGTCTGGCGACGCACTGATCCTCCAAATTAGCGAACACAACGCCAACAACTTCACCAAACAAGCAAAAGAATTCACGAAGGCAGTACACGAGCTCAACTGCAAAGTGTCGATCAAGCATTTTGGCGGTGCCATTAACCCTTTCAATGTACTGAAACACATTGATACGGATTACGTGAAATTTGACGGCTCGTTCACTGAGAGCATCCAGAAAGACGAAAAAATCAAAGATCAAGTGAAAGAAATGGCCAGTTCGCTGCAACAATCCGGCAAGCTGACTATCGTGCCGCAAGTGGAAAGCGCCAGCGTTCTGGCGACCCTCTGGCAAGCAGGCGTTAACTACATTCAGGGTTATTACCTGCAAGCTCCGGGACCGGAAATGAACTACGATTTTGGCGATCACTGATTGTCGCGAATTACGGCATAAAAAAAGAGGTGAAGACCATGTGTCTTCACCTCTTTTTTACAACTGCAGCCGTTGTTTTACAGCGTCTGATTGGTTTCACTCTCACGAAACCCGATCAGATACAGAATGGCGTCCAAGCCTAGCGTGGAGATGGAGTGCTTAGCCGACTCCTTAACCAAAGGCTTGGCCCGGAACGCTACCCCCAGCCCCGCCTGGCTCAGCATAGGCAGGTCGTTCGCGCCGTCGCCCACCGCGATTACTTGCTCTCTGGCGATATGCTCTTTCTCGGCGATCTCCAGCAACAATTCCGCTTTGCGCTGACCATCGACAATCTGCCCCTTCACTTCGCCGGTCACTTTCCCATTTACGATTTCCAGTTCATTGGCGTAAACGTAGTCAATGCCCAACTTACTCTGCAAATGACGTGCGAAGTACGTAAAACCGCCCGAGAGAATGGCTGTACGATAGCCCAGCGCCTTTAAACTTCGAATCAGGTGTTCGGCCCCTTCCGTCATGCGAAGGCGGTTGGCGATACCCTCAAGCACCGATTCGTCTAACCCTTTCAGCAGCGACAGCCGTTCCGCAAAACTCTGACTGAAATCCAGCTCGCCCTGCATGGCACGCTCGGTAATCTCTGCAACCCGATCACCCACACCGGCTTCCAGCGCCAACTCATCAATCACTTCCGCTTCAATCAGTGTCGAGTCCATATCGAACACCACCAAGCGGCGGTTACGACGGAAAATCGAATCGGCCTGGAAAGCGATGTCTACGTTCATCTCGCCCGCAATGTGCAGGAAGTCCGAGCGCAGCTGTTCCAGATCCAGCGGTGTTCCGCGAACCGAAAATTCGACACAAGCAATCCGGTTCTCGGAGGCATTCAGGGATGGCCGGGCAGACAAGCGGGTGATGTTGTCGATGTTCAGGCCGTGACGTGCGGTTATTTCAGACACACGGGCAATCTGTTCCGCTTTAATATCCCGAGACAATAAGGTCACAATGTAACAGGCTCGGTTACGCCCCTCGGCCCAGGACTGGTATTCCTCAACCGTGATCGGTGCAAACCGAACCTGCAGATCCAGCGCGTGCAGACGAAACAGAATATCGCGGATGACCGGCGAAGACTGGGACTCGTCCGGAATCTCAATCAAAATACCCCAGGTCAAGTAATCGTGAATCACCGCCTGACCGATATCGAGAATGCGCACATCGTATCGACCCATAATCCCCGTTATTTCCGAGGTCAGCCCGGGCTTATCGCGCCCGGATACGTTTACCAGCACCAGCTCACTCACTGTCTACACTCTCCTCTTCCTCTGCTCTGGCGGCAGAGGGAATGACATCGATACCGTCCACGCGCTGCAGCCCGCGGGGCAATTTGTGGCCACGGCGGCCACGCTCTCCGAGATAGTGCTCAAGATCACTGAACCTCAAACCAAGCTTGCGCTTTCCGGCTCGCACTTCCAGCTGATCTTCTTCGCCAAACACGGCGACAGCTACCACAAACTCCTCGCGGTTCTGCACTCGCGCGGAGGGAATGCTGATGATCTTATTGCCCTTGCCTTTCGCCAGTTCCGGCAATTCGTTAAGCGGGAAAACCAGCATTCGTCCTTCATTGGAAATCGCCGCAAGATACAGGGTTGACGCGGTTTCCGGCACCGTCACCGGCGGCATGATTTTGGCCCCTTTCGGAACAGTCACCACGGCCTTCCCGGCCCGGTTTTTACTGATCATGTCACCCAGCGACGTGACAAAGCCATAGCCGGCATCCGTCACTAACAACGCCTTACGCTCTGGTTTACCCATGAGCAAGCCCGAGAAGGTGGCACCAGACGGCGGGTTTATCCGGCCAGTCAGCGGGTCACCCTGGCCTCGTGCAGACGGCAGCGAATGGGCCATCAACGCGTATGCCCGACCGGTAGAATCGAGGAAGATCGCTTGCTGATTGTTGCGGCCTTTGGCGGCCAGAGAAAACCGGTCGCCGGATTTATAACTCAGGCCAGACGGATCAATATCGTGCCCTTTCGCGGCCCGCACCCAGCCTTTTTCCGACAACACCACCGTTACCGGGTCGTTGGACACCAGATCGGTTTCACTGAAGGCTTTGGCTTCTTCACGCTCGACAATAGGTGAGCGACGGTCGTCACCGTAGGTTTCCGCATCCTGTTGAAGCTCGGTTTTTATCAACTCCCGCATACGTTCTTCAGAGCCCAGAATGGCCTGAAGCTCATCACGTTCCAGGGCAAGTTCATCCTGCTCGCCACGGATTTTCATCTCTTCCAGTTTGGCCAAATGACGCAATTTCAGTTCAAGAATTGCCTCCGCCTGTTCCGGCGACAAGCCAAAACGGGCCATCAGCTCCACCTTCGGCTTATCCTCTGTGCGGATAATTTCGATTACCTCATCAATATTGAGGTAGGCAATCAACAAACCTTCCAGCAAATGCAGGCGGGCCAGCACTTTGTCCAAACGGTGCTGCAATCGGCGCGTTACCGTGGTTTTCCGGAAGGCGAGCCATTCCGTCAACATCTGATGCAGACCTTTAACTCCGGGACGACCGTCGTTGCCGATCACGTTAATGTTCACCCGGTAGGTTTTCTCAAGGTCGGTACTGGCAAACAAATGCGCCATCAGACCTTCCAGATCCACGCGATTCGAGCGCGGCACAATCACCAGCCGAGTCGGGTTTTCGTGGTCTGACTCATCCCGCAAATCCGCCACCATCGGCAGCTTCTTGGTTTGCATCTGCTGGGCTATTTGCTCAAGAACTCGATTACCTGATACCTGGTGCGGCAAATCAGTAACCACGATCTCGCCACTTTCTTTGACCCAACGCGCCCTCATTCTCAACGAGCCGCGGCCCGTTTCGTACATCTTGCGAAGATCGTTGCGCGGGGTAATGACCTCGGCACGGGTTGGGAAATCCGGGCCTTTGACATGTTCGCAGACCTGGTCAACGGTGGCTTCTGGCTCATCCAGCAGACGGATACAGGCTGCGGTGACCTCCCGTACGTTGTGGGGCGGGATGTCTGTGGCCATGCCCACCGCGATGCCGGTTGTGCCATTCAGCAACACATGCGGCAAACGTGCCGGAAGAACCGAGGGTTCCTCCATGGTGCCATCAAAGTTGGGCACCCAATCTACCGTGCCTTGGCCCAGTTCACTCAACAACACATCGGAGAATCGCGCCAGCCGGGATTCGGTATAACGCATGGCGGCGAAGGATTTGGGATCGTCCGGTGACCCCCAGTTGCCCTGCCCGTCGACCAGAGGGTAACGGTATGAGAAGGGTTGGGCCATCAGCACCATGGCTTCGTAGCAGGCACTGTCGCCATGAGGGTGGAACTTACCCAGAACGTCACCCACGGTTCGAGCCGACTTCTTGTACTTGGAGGTGGACTTCAGGCCCAACTCGGACATCGCGTACACAATCCGCCGCTGCACCGGCTTAAGCCCGTCGCCCACATTGGGCAAGGCCCTATCCAGGATCACGTACATGGAATAGTCGAGGTAGGCCTTCTCGGTATAATCGCGTAGCGCTACCCGCTCGAACCCTTCATCGGTCGTCTGAAACTCTGGCATGAACGCCCCTTTGCCTTAACTGCCTGATTTGGAATGTCGATTCGTTACCCGAAAGAGACACCGGGAAATGTGGCCCACATTATATGGACGCCAGCCACGATACACCAATTTCCAATAGCGGAATTCCCGCATGGAGAGTCTGTAAGGTGCGCCGTATTCTCGCTGATCTAGTTAGATTGCCGTCTTATCTCTGAGCAAGCGGAAACCTATGATTCCCAATCTGAAAGCCTGCGGGCACGCTATGATAACGGCTCTGGTAAATGCCACTCTTGCAGTTGTTCTGATGCTGTTGGTGGAGTTTGCCATCAGTGGCACGTTTCAACTACCAGCCCCGTATCTCTGGGCTGGACTGGTGATTTGGGTTGTTATTTTTGTGGCCCAGTTTCTACGTCAACGCCATCTTTGCAGAGCAAACGAGCAACCAGAGAATCACTAACACCCTGTCTTCATGGAGTATTGGCGATGCAATCGCCGAAGGGAACTTAGCCTGGGGGCCCAGCATTCCGGCCCCAGGCTACGTATTGCAGACTTTACTGACGAATACCTTCTACAGAAATTTCGATCTCAACGGTTTCAGAGGCCTTGCCCAGATCCATCGGGATACCGAAATCCTTCAGTTTGATTTCCGTTTCAGCTTCAAAGCCCATCCGGTAACCACCCCAAGGGTCCGCGCCGTGCCCCAGCATTTCAGCCTCTAGCGTCACTTCACGGGTGACGCCCCGTAGCGTCAGATCACCGATGATATCGGCTTCGCCTTCGCCGTCCATAACAACTCGCTTGCTCTGGAAGGTGGCTTCACCAAACTCGCTCACGGACAGGAAATCATCACTGCGCAAGTGCTTGTCGCGCTCGGCATGGTTGCTGTCGATACTTGCGGTATCGATGGTCACAGACACGGAGCTGTTTTCCGGATTTTCAGCGTCATAAACAAATTGGCCATCAAAATCGTTAAAGCGGCCGTACAACCAGCTGTAACCGAGATGGGAGATCTTGAAGGTAATAAACTGATGAGCGCCTTGCGTGTCAAAAGCGTAAGTTCCGCTGCGCTCATCGGCATAGGCCGAGGTCATTACCGCCATGGAAACGGCTGAAGCCAGTATCAGTTTTTTCATAAAGTTCTCCTTAATTTACTTTGGTATTACTCAGTTCCTGAATTGAACCACTTACGATTTCCCGACCATTCGGCGCAAGGTCGCGTCTTTGTCGATAAAGTGGTGTTTTAGTGCTCCCAGAGCATGAACGGCTGCCAACGCAATCAGCGCCCAGGTACTCCAGTAATGCACAAGGCCGGCGGTGTCTTCCATACCTTTGATGCGACCGGTCACAGAAGGAACCTGGAACCACCCAAACACATCAATAGCGGAGCCATCGGCCGTAGAGATCAGGTAACCGCTGATCATGGCCACAAAAATCAACACGTAGAGCAAGGCGTGTGCGATGTGAGCCGATGCCACCTCCCAACGCTTATGCTCAGGCAACGGTTTGGGTGTCGGTGTCGCAAGTCGCCACAACACGCGGAACAACATGGCACCAAACAGCAATATGCCCACTGAACGGTGAATATCAGGGCCCCGACGATACCACTCGTCGTAATACGACAAATCAACCATCCAAAATCCCAGCCCAAACAGCCCGATCACAGCGGCCGCAACCAACCAGTGCAATAAAATGGAAAGCCAACCGTACCGGTCATCAGAATTTCGAACTGCCATGTTTACTCCAGCTTAATCATCTATCGTGCAGGGCCAACAGTATTCACCTTATATATGAGGACCTAGTCTAAAGCCCTTAGATAACCAATCAAATCGAAATATTCTGTCTTCATTGATCAGTTTCTTTGAATAATCTATACCACTAGGAGGGTAACGCCTCGGCCACTTTGGTCGTATAGGGATTTTACGGATTGTCGGAATTTATCGGTGCGATAGACTTTAACCAAACTTATGAACTGCCCCGTCCAGGGGTGTTAATGACAGAGGAAAGCGATATGGAACTCGATTTCGACGAAACCGTAGTCATCCCCAGCAATAACTAATGACGCTTGAATCCCGGCTCCACGCCGGGATTCTTCATTCTGCTCCCGCCTTTTTATTACTCCAATACAAACTGTTTCCCGCGATACTCATTAACCAGTGGTAATCAGCCTCATTTTTTGGCACTCTTCAGCTTGTAAGATATTGAAATAAAATGAACCGTGCCAAGGATATAGGCACTCTGGCGATTAGTTCAGCTGTAGCTCGTTATATGCTTAACAGCTGTTTAGATCTATTACACGGCCCAGACGCACCTATGTCCTACAGCCTTAACGAAATGCTAGCGGCTCCTGAAGCCGATCTACTGTCGCCTATGCTTAGCCAGCAGGACGATCTGTGGACCGCTACATTCCGAGGGCTAACGCTGCACACTGCCCTTCAGCCTATCTACAGCATCGCGCATAAACGCACGGTAGGCTATGAAGCTCTGATTCGCGCCTTCGATAACGACAATGCTGCGGTTCTGCCGCCGCACCTGTTTGATCTACCTTCTACCGATGCGGAAAACCTGCTTCTCGATCGGCTCTGCCGCTACCTGCATGTCCGCAACTACAGCAGCATCAAAGACCAGCTGAACTGGCTGTTTCTGAACGTGTCGCCGCGGGTCGTTACTCATGGCAACCAATCGGATTCGTTTTTCGGGCAAATTCTTGAGAAGACAGGGCTACCCGCCCATCGAATCGTTATGGAGATCGTCGAACAGCCTACCGACGATGCCGATAAGCTTAGAGAAACCGTCGCCTATTACCGGAAACTCGGTTGCCTCACAGCAATAGACGATTTTGGTGCGGGCCATTCTAACTTTGAACGTATCTGGAATCTGTCACCGGATATCGTGAAGCTCGACCGGTCACTATTGATGCGGGCGGTTGACGACCATCGCGCCCGGCAAATCCTGAACGGCATTGTATCGCTGCTGCGCCAATCGGGTTGCCTCGTCCTGCTGGAAGGTGTTGAGACTCGTGACCAGGTCATGATCGCCATTGATGCCGGGGTCGATTTTGTTCAGGGCTTTTACTTCCAGCGCCCCAGCATCGACCTGGAAGCAATGTCTCAGACGCCCACAGACCTGGACGCTTTACTGACGGAATACAAACTAAGAAAACAGGTCAAACAGGACCCGACGCGCCAACTGGTCAACTATTTCATGGCCCCTTTTATGCGTGCTACCGAGCAGCTCCGGAAGGGCGTTAACATCCGTCAGGCCTGTTCAGAACTCATCACCCACCCGGTTGTTTCCCGTTGTTACCTGGTGGATTCCGACGGCGTTCAGATAACCGAAACGCTCCTGCCCAATGACAGCCCGGCCGGACAAGACCCTCGCTTCAAGCCTCTCGAAGACACCGCCAGCGCGGATTGGTGCCGACAGCAGTATCTTAGCCAGGCGCTTGAACAACCCGGTAGCTTGCACGTGACAGCACCTTATCTTTGCGTCACCGGCGCCAATATGTGCGTCACCCTGTCTCTGGCCTACAACTCCGAAAGCAGCCTGCAAGTTCTGTGCTGCGACATCATGAGCGATTCAGATCAGATGTTATAAATCAGAGCGATAACACTCACCGCAACTATCCCCACGAAAATGTTCATTGGTAGACCCACCCGTAGAAAGTCGGCAAACCGATAGCCGCCGGGCCCGAACACCATCATATTCGTCTGGTAGCCTAAAGGCGTCGCGAAGCTGGCCGACGCCGCCATCATCACAGCAATGATAAACGGCTCTTCGGCGACCCCCATCGCCTGCGTCAGCGACAACACCACCGGCACAATCAGCACCGCGGCGGCATTATTGGTGATCACTTCCGTCAGCACCGACACCACCAGGTACACCAAAATCAGCGCCACCAACGGACTCCCCTGACTCAAGCCAAACACCGAGTCGGCCAAATACCGTGCTGCGCCGGTTTGCTCCAGCGCCCCGCCCAATGCAAAAGACGATGCAATGGTTAATACGACCGGCACATCGACCGCCTTCTGCGCCTGCCCCACTGTGCAACAGCCAGATACGATCATCAAAAACGCCCCCACCAGTGCGGCATTCAGCATGGTCATCACACCGCATGCGGCGAGGCCAACCAGCACCAGCAGAATTGCCCAGGATAACCAAGCCCGGTCGTGGCGAGGCGCTTCGGTTTCCAAATCGTTGATCAACAAAAAGTCTTTGTTGTAACGCTGCCGGCTCACAAACGCCGGACGGGCTTCCAGCAACAACACATCCCCGGGGCGCAGCCGTATATTTCCGAGGTTGCCGGGCACCCTTTCACCACCCCGGGCTACCGCTAACACCACGGCACCATAACGATCCCGCACACGGGCATCACGAATAGTCTGCCCGAGCACATCACACTGCGGTGAGAGCACCGCTTCCACAAGCCGTCGTTCAGCCCGATCTTGACTCAGCGCCGGCTCATCATCGTGAACCGATGGCACAATGCCATTGATGCGAAGCAAGTCGGATATCGCCTGGGTGTCACCGGCAAACACCAACCGATCGCCCCCTCGTAACCGTTCTTCTGAAGGCACGGCGGTAACCACGCTTCCGTCACGTTCGATCTCGACCAGATAGAGCCTCTCAAGCTCTCTCAGGCCAGCCTCTCCCACTGATTTACCCACCAGAGGCCCGTTGGCGGCAACCGCTACCTCAAGGGTGAATTCTTTGACCGAACCGAATTTTTGATAATCCTTCTTTTCAGGCAGGAATCGTGGCAGGAACACCAGCATCGCCAACACACCTATAGCGGCCACCGGCAACCCGACCTGGGTAATGGCAAAAATAGAAAAACCATCGCTGCCCGTTAGCTGTTGATACTGTCCGTTCACCACCAGGTTGGTACTGGTGCCAATCATGGTCAGCGTGCCGCCAAAAATAGCCGCATAACTTAAAGGAATCATCAGTTTGGAAGGAGCGACACCGATCTTGCGTGACCAGCCATGAACCGCAGGAATCATGGTGGCCACCACAGGGGTGTTATTCAGAAAGCCACTGAGCAGAGTAACCGGCAACGCGATGCGAGCCTGAGCTGCCCGCACGGTTTTGGGTTTACCGAGGATATAACGCACTAAAAGATCGACACCTCCGGAGTGGTGGACTCCCGAGGCAACAACAAACAAGGCAACAACGGTGATCAGACCCGGGTTACTAAACCCGATTAGCGCTTGCTCATGGCTGACAATACCCGTAGCGCTGAGCAACACCAGCACCGCCAGCATCACCAGATGCGGTGCAAATCGCCCAGATACCATCAAAGCCAGCGCAGCGCCTGCCAAAAATAGAGAAAACCAGCCTTCCCAGTCCATAAGCCTGTCTGTTCCACCCAGAAAACAGACAGGATAACGAGCCGGAGGCTAACTTAAAAAGAATAAGAAGAGATTTTAATAGCTCTTAAAGAAATATCAGCCTGCAACGTCCGCCATATTGCCGTATGCTTCCAGCCAGGCCTTACGGTCAGAAGCACGCTTCTTGCCCAACAGCATATCCATCGCTTCGTCGGTATCGTCGCCCTCTTCCAGCGTAAGCATTACCAAACGCCGCGTATCGGGTGCCATGGTGGTTTCGCGCAGCTGCAGCGGGTTCATTTCGCCCAGCCCTTTGAACCGGGTAACCTGAAGCTTGCCCCGACGGTTTTCGGCTGCCAACCGGTCCAGAATGCCCTGTTTCTCGTGTTCATCCAGTGCGTAGAACGTTTCCTTGCCCAGATCAACCCGATACAGCGGCGGCATGGCAACGAAAACGTGCCCGGCACTGACCAACGGCCGGAAGTGTTTCACAAACAACGCACACAACAAGGTCGCAATGTGCAGGCCGTCGGAGTCCGCGTCGGCGAGTATGCACACCTTATTGTACCGCAGGCCGGCTAAGTCATCAGAACCCGGGTCTACACCAATCGCTACCGCAATATCATGCACTTCCTGAGAGGCCAGAATCTCACCCGAGTCGACTTCCCAGGTATTCAATATCTTGCCTCGCAGCGGCATCACAGCCTGAAACTCCCGATCCCGGGCTTGTTTGGCCGAGCCGCCGGCCGAATCACCCTCGACCAGAAACAATTCAGCGCGATTGGAATCGGTGCCGGAACAATCTGCCAGCTTGCCCGGCAACGCCGGGCCAGAGGTAACCTTTTTCCGAGCCACTTTCTTGCTGGCCCGCAGCCGGCGCTGAGCGTTGCTGATGAAGAGTTCCGCCAGCACCTCGGCCACATCGGTATGTTGGTTCAACCAAAGGCTGAACGCATCTTTAACAACACCCGAAACGAAAGCCGCTGCTTCCCGTGAAGACAGGCGCTCTTTGGTCTGGCCGGAGAACTGAGGCTCCTGCATTTTGAACGACAAAACGTAGGCAACCCGCTCCCAGATATCTTCCGGTGACAATTTAACACCACGTGGCAGCAGGCTTCGGAACTCACAAAACTCGCGCATGGCTTCCAACATACCGGTGCGCAGCCCGTTCACGTGGGTCCCGCCTTGCGCCGTTGGTATCAGGTTCACGTAACTTTCCTGAACAGCGTCTCCACCTTCAGGTAGCCATTGAACGGCCCAGTCCACTGCCTCCTGATTACCCGAAAAGCTGCCGGTGAACGGGTTCAGGGGCACCGCTTCGATATCTGCCAATGCGGTGCGCAGATAATCCCGCAGACCGTCTTCGTACAGCCATTCGTCTTTCTCGCCGGTTTTTTCCTGTATGAATATGACCGTCAGGCCCGGGCACAACACCGCTTTAGCGCGCAGGTTATGGCGCAAGCGACTGACCGAGAAATTCGGGCTGTCAAAATATTTAGGATCTGGCGAAAACCTTAGCCGGGTACCGGTGTTGCGCTTGCCAACCGTGTCGATGACTTCAAGCTCGGTGGCTTTTTCACCGTTTTCGAAGGTCATCCTGTGGACCTGGCTATCCCGGCGTATCGTGACCTCCAGCAGAGTTGAAAGGGCGTTAACCACTGACACGCCGACACCGTGCAAGCCACCAGAAAAGTTATAATTGCCTTCCGAAAATTTGCCCCCCGCGTGCAAACGCGAAAGGATCAGCTCAACCCCCGGCACCCCTTCTTCTTTATGGATATCTACCGGCATGCCCCGGCCATCGTCTTCCACACTTAACGAATTGTCGCTGTGCAGGGTGACTTCTATCTTGCGGGCATGCCCAGCCAAGGCTTCATCAACACTGTTGTCGATGACCTCTTGCGCCAGATGGTTTGGCCTTGACGTATCCGTATACATTCCCGGGCGCTTTCGCACCGGATCAAGGCCGCTTAGAACTTCAATGGCATCGGCGTTGTATTGTTGCTGGCTCATAGAAAGGGCATAACTCCGAAAGTGATCGTTGCGCCATAGCTTATTGATTAAGGCTCAAAGATCAACGTTTGATTTTTTGGCACATCGGTACTGCTCAACGCTTCACACGCTCGACCAGCGGCTGATCGGTGACACCGGTCACTTCAACCCGCGCCCAGTCGCCCCCAGCGACGGCCAGCACGGCACACGGCGAGGTAATCACCTGCGCCACCATCATGCCGGGCGCCGGTGCCTTTAAATCCATCTGCAGATTAAGCGTGCCGTCTTCCTGGCTAAACTCGGCCAGTCCAAGGCTATAGCCCGCGGTGGGCTTTTGGCCCAAAGTCACGAAGATAAGTTGTTCTTGGGCCAAATCGACCTGCCGGATGACATCGGTGGACATATTCTGGCCACGCACGCCCAGAAACGAATCCAGTTTTTCTGCGGAATTCACATACGCGACACCAGGACCGGTCAAACCACAGTGAGCTGACTGGGTAACCTGGCGAACCTGCGCGCTCTGCGGAAGCGGAGTGTTCCCCGACGCAGCACAGCCGGTTAGAACCAATAAGAGTGCCGTTGCCGCAAATACTTTCATCGAAAAAGGGGTCATTGCAATGCCTTTCTGGTTGGATTCGTGGAAACCGCTCGGCCCCTGCTATCGATCAGCTGGTAGCCCTTAAACTTCGGCCGGGGCAGAATATCCGGGCTGGCGGCCGAAATGGTCGGACGACTAAAACCGGTGGTCATGCGAAGCCCACTTATGGACTGCCGCACCTTAACGGTTACCACTTCCCGCAAACCCGTGACCGGATACTCTGCGCACGCCTCCCCGGACTGGCAGATAAAGCCATCACCATCGATATCGGTTCCGGCAACCAAATAGTAGTCGCCGGGAGCCACCCCGCTCAGCTGCCGGGGCTCTTCGCCATCGTCGGCTTCAAATTGAAACGAATACTCGCCATCCTGCACCGTGGCTGTCACCTGAGCCTCGGCCAGATACACACCCTGCTCGTTTGGCTCGGTGCCCACCAGCAAGACAAAGTGTTTGCCGGCATTCCGGGCTTTTTCATCGGTAATTAGCTGACCAATAACCGGTATGTGCAGCTGTTTACTGCCATTGTAGCTCACCACAATATCACCTCTGGCGGCGACGTCGGGGGTCAACCGATCAGGCAATAAAATAACCTCAAGAGTAAATGGCTTCTGCGAGAAGTCTTCCGTCACGCGTAGCCAGGCTGGGTGTGAGTCTACCGAAGCACCGGTTACTGGCGCAGAGCCATAAACGTTAAGCTCAACCACCTGCGCCTCAACCCCTTCGTTACTCAACGACACCACAGCCGGTGACGCAGACAGGACCGGGCCTGCAAAGCCCTGACTGGCTGCCGACACCGCTTTGGCGGCATCCAGCACCCCAAACCCGACCTGATCCGAGCGCCGACCCGAATATTCCGTTAATTCACCACTCTCGAGCAGCGCCCGGATGTCGCCGTAATCGAGTTCAGGCTTCTCCGCTTTCATCATCGCCAGCACGCCGGAGACGTGAGGCGCCGCCATGGACGTGCCTTGAAGGCCCCGATAATCGGCTTCGTACTGACCGGATTTGAGCACCGCGCTGGTGCTCCAGATCAAATCTGCCTCACCATCGGTATTCGCATCACGACCCGCATCACCACCCGGCGCCGCCAAATCGATCCAACTGCCGAAATTGGAGTAAGAGGCCAGATTTCGGGCACCGTCTACCGCACTCACCGCAAGCACGTTCCGGGAGGCTGCCGGGTATGATTTTTCCGAACCGGCGGCATTGCCTGCCGCGGCAACAAACAGCATGCCCTTGTTCACGCCTGCCGCCATGACTGATTCTAACTGAGGTATCTCCGGCAGGCCTCCCAAGCTCATGTTGACCACTTGTGCCCTCGGCGGTTGCCCGCTGCTGCCATTTACCAGCCAGGCGATGGCATCAATCAAATCAGCAGAGGAGCCGGTACCGCCTTCGCCCAACACCCGCACGGGCAGCAAGTTAGTCCCGAAAGCTACGCCACCACTGCCCTTGTTATCAATAACAGATGCGACGGTTCCCGCCACGTGAGTACCGTGGTACACGTTGCCGCCCACACTGCTACCCGGATCTCTGGGGTCGCTGTCGTTGTCGACGAAGTCCCGGCCTGTTACCACATTCCGGTCCAGGTCCGGGTGCCACCCGGACGAGCCCGATGCCCGAAACAACCCCGTATCCAATACCGCCACATTAACACCAGCACCGCCACTTGGCTCGATCTGCCAGGCAACCGGCCCATTGATCATCCCGTAATGCCACTGCTTACCGTACAGGGGCTCACCAACCGGCGATTGGCTCCGCATCTGATAATTCGGAACGGCCGATTCAACTTCGGGTTGCTCTCTGAGTGAGCGTATCCAGGCCAGCGTATCCGGCGGCATCTGGCCACCAGCCATCGCGCGGGCAGTGTTAGTCATGGTGCGCAACCAGGTGCGTTCGCCGAGTTTGCGCACCCCGGCGGAGCGTTGCGCGCTCATGTTGAAGGCCGGTGCCGCTGCGGAAGCCGATTCCGTCAACGTGACTATCGCCTCGCCTTCCACATATCCGTGATCCGGCCATTCGTAGGCGGCATTCTGTTGTGCCGTCCCGGCAGTTTTCAACAGCACGTAACGCGACGGCAAATTACCCACGTTCCTGACCACCACCTGATAATCGCCAGCTTGTCCGGCATTGAGGCGAAACTGTGCGGTTTCGTCCCGACCGGATGTCCGTACTGCCGGATACCCTTCAACCTGCAGTTCGAGCGCCACATCTGCCCCACAGGTACCAAAACTCTTGAGTACCACTGTTTCACCAACGGCCAAAGGCACTGAAAACGTATCGAGGGGGTCTTGTTCATAATCCTGCGGCTGACAGGCCCGCGCGGGAGCCGGGTAAGTGCCCGCATTCGGGCTCACATACCCCGCGAGCACAAAGCTGGCGGGCAACTGTTGTTCGGCGGTGGCGGGAGAGGCACCCTCTCGGCGCAGTTGATCCATGGTGTCCTGATCAATACGGCTGTTCGCTTCGATAGCGATTGCCCCTGACAAAGGGCTGAAAAGACTTTCGGGCACGTCATCATCCGAGCCCCCGGAATCGCTGCAGCCGGCCAGCACCACCATCCATGGTGATAATACGATCAACGCAATTAAAGCTCTCACGAGTGCTCCATCAGTCAAGAGATTGCCGGACTTACAAAGAAAAAACCCGCGGAGCAGGACTCTCGCGGGTTTTCGAATCCGGTGCTTTTATAAAGCGTAAAACAGCATCGGAACAAAGGCTACTAATAACAGGGTCGGTAACATGACCGCCAAAGGCAGCAACAGTCGCTCGTACCGGTGCCAGAAAGAGCCAGTACGTTCCGCCGCCAACACTTCCGACTCACCGACCACTTGTCGGGTAAGCAGGTGGTTGAGCGCTACCGGCGGGCTCAGGTAACCAAGCTCGAAGGCCACCAGACACACAATCCAGAAGTGCAGCGGATCAATACCGATTTGGATTGCCGGCTGAGCAATGGTGGCCGACACCAGTATGACCGCTCCGAACGGATCCATAACCATGCCGATAAAGGTCAGCATGACCACGATCACCAACATCGCCAACCAAGGGCTGGTCAGGCTTTCCGGGAACAGGAAGTGCACGATATCCGACCGCTCCAGAATCCCGCCTAAACAGATAGAGAAGCCGATCAAAGCCAGCAGTGCACCAATGTGAACCGCGGAATCACTGGCCGCAGAACTGCTGCGGGTGAAGAACTCCTGAACTCGTGAAGGCACAGGAGAATCATCTTGCGTCTTACCCGAATCCAGCATCACGATCGCCAACATCACCAAAGGCAAGATCAGAGGCGCGCTGTATTCGTTGAACTGAAGCCCCAGTAGCCCCCAGATCGACAAGATCACCGCCGCAGCCACACCGACATAAGGAATCAGCGGTTTGGTAGCCTGCAAAGATTCGCGCAACGCACCCCGTGCCGGCCGCGGCTTCCAGTTGCCTTCCGTTTTGCACACGATGAATGAGAACAAGGTGGCCGACATAATGAACACCCAGAAGCCCCAGCCATACATTTCTGACGTGGTCACTTCCTTGTTCAGTGCGGCAACCACCACAATCAACAGGCAGGGGTTCAGAACCACACCCAAACTGCCCGACATCGCGGTTGTAGCCAGAGACAACTGACGACCCGCTCCGGCCCGGCGAAGTTCGTCATAAACCACCCCTCCAACGGCAAGGATAAAAATGCCCGAAGCTCCGGTGAATGCTGTCGGGAAAGCGGTGGCAAATATGATCACCGAGGCCAGCAAAGGTGCGGGCAAGTTGAATGGCTTTATCAGACCCAGCAACAGCTCGGGCACCCGGGTCTGCTTCAGCATCATACCGACTAACACGTACAGGCCGATGTTGATAAACATCGAGGACAGGTTAGACATCATGCCAAAATAGATCGCGAGGCCTGAAGAGTAGCCATCCACGAAAAAGAAATAGCTCATGGCAATCAGGCCCATGGTGCAGTACAACGGCACCACCAAACCTGAAGTCATATCCAGGCTCCCCGACTTGATCCGTTCAGGAATCGCAACGAAGCGCACCGCGTTGATGACCATAAACAAACCGAACACCATCACCCACGCATACTGAAGCGTCATGGCACTCGCTGAGTCAGGCGTGCGCTCCAAATTCCCGAGATAGGCATTAAGAGACAGCATCATCAAGCCGTTCACGATGAATTGTGAGCCTTGGCTCAAGCGCCACTCAGAACGATTTCGAGGCAGTCTTAAGGCAATATGATCGGCATCGAGTGCAGAGATAGCCGCCGCCATCGCAAACATGCCGATGAACAAGAACTTCGTCAGGTCGATATTGCCCAGGAGGAAATTAGCCAACCCTTGCTCAATGTCTTTAAAGACACTCAAACCCCAGGTGGCATGTTTTTGATTCTCAGCAAACTGTTGATGACGCTCCTCACACAATGCCAGATTACTTTCCAGAGATTGGCGAATCGCTTGTGCATTCGGCGGCGAACTGAAGAGGTCGTCCGGATCAGGCTTATAGGCCTGAATCCGACGCGCCACTTCTGCCTCCACATCCATCGTCAGGTTACAACTGGGCTCAACCGCATCCGGATTGAGCAGATAGTAATTCGGCCATACTTGCTCGCCTACCCAAAGCAGCCGGGAGTGAAGCGAATTACCCATCCCGAGCAACAAAGTCGCCAGGAGCAACAGCAGGAGAATCACCCCGTGCAGTCTGTGCACGGGATACAGAGTCCTTACACCTGTCGCAGTCATTGCACGCCAGTTCATGATCGGAATCCCCGTTTATTCGCGATTATCGGCGGTGCACTCTGACGCGCCCGGATTGCTGGAGCACCGAATCTTGCTCATCAAGCTGAGCATTTTCGGGCTGTACACAACCGGCGCGCCGTTAACACCATCGCGCATTTCCAGACGGTTTTCCCGGAACATTTCCTGGTAGCCAACGATGTCCTTCTCAGGGATACGAATCCACTTGTCCTCAGGAATCGCTTTTTCAAGACCGCCAATCATGTTCATTGCCTGCGGGAACATACCCCAAGCCACTTCACGAGCCTTTTGCGCCACACTGTCTTCCAGCACTTCATCACGGGCAATAATCTGAACCGTCAGCTGCGCAAGCGGGTAGTCTACGATACCGCCTTTGTCGCCAATACCTTTGTACAGCTCCAAGGCTTCATAGGCGAACGCCGGAGCGTAGGCAGTATCTACCGAACCGTTGTTGAACTTGCCCGCGAAATTCGTGATGTCTGAGGGAACAACGGTGGCTTTCACATAGTTAACCATGTGAATAGCGTCTTTCTGGTAGTCCAAAGTCGCGACACGCTTACCAGCCAGCTCAGCCGCCGTATCGATCTCTCTGTCGTTAACAAACAGATAGCCGGCACCAGCAGGAACAATGCCCAGCACCTCGTAACCATTTTCTTTCATAAGAGGGGCGGCTTTGGGCTGAGCGAGGGTCGCCAGCAGGGTTTCCAAATCCTTGTACGTCGGCAATGCACCGACCGCACTGATACTTCCGGTAAAGCGGTTGAAGGGACGAGTTCTCAGATCGGTAGCTGCGACCGCGTCACACTGACCAGAGTTGAAATCGCCAATGGCAACGCCTTCATCCGTGTAAGGCTTTAGGTCGAAGTCGATGCCGTGGGTTTTCAGCTCAAGCGTGAAATCTTTCACCATGTTATAGACATCGCCATTCGCACCAATTACGTCGAAGACACACATAGTAGCCGCTTGGGCGGACGATATAGGCGCAATGGCTGCAATGGAAAGGGCTGCAAGTGTTTTACGGATCACAATAACCTCCGGGTCATCATTGTTATGGTTGTTAACGCAAGGAAAGCTGGGTGATAGCGCTGCCGGTTAAAGCAGCCCATCCAGACTCATTGTTTCAATGTTGCTGGTATCACGCTCCGGGCTCATTTTCCCGAAAAAGCGGGTCGGCGTGCGATGGCCGTAATTCTTGGTCCAATGCTTGTCTGATGAGAAAGTGACAACCGTGCGAGCAACCTCATCGAGAAGTACATAATCCTCGAGAACTTCGAACCCTTCCTCAGCGGCAGCAAAGTCTGCAATTGCATCAGCAAGAACATCTGGGCGACCGAATGTTTCTGCAGCGACAATTTGCAGCGCGTGGGATGTTCTAAAGCCGGCTTTCACACCCAAGTCAGCACTATTCTCAAGCACTACCCATGGGTCTGGAGACAGGGCCGGGCGCGTATCCGGAAGCAGCAGCCACACCAAAGCCCGCACTGCATTCGGCAAGCCGCCCCACTTTTCGTTATCAACACACTGTGCCGCACGCTCAGCTTGTGGTGCGATATTGCGAGGAACACCGGCCATAGCGCCTGAGTTGGCATCATTCACGATAGCCTGCATACCGGTAAGCAACCCGGCCAGGAAGGTAATCTCATCCTGTTCAGTAAACAGGAACGGGCACTCCATCGGCTCTGCCGCGGGATCAAAGTCATAAGCGGCCATAGCGCGGCGGAAAGATTCGTATCGGCGGGTCGCTGTTTGCGCGTATAAACGCTTTGAAACTTCACGGGCATCTTTAGCAGCTGGCACGTTGCCGCTGTAATCGTGTCTTAGGTAATCCAACTCTGCATCCCAAGCTCTGTACTCCATGCAGTTACCAGCCAGCAGCATCAGCAAAGAACCAGTGGTATCAGGCGCGTCCACAACTCGGGAGAAAGAGTACAGCAACGGGTCGATCCCTTCGCCTAATGCACACGCCATCTGCGTGTCGGTCATCTGCATAACGTAAGGGGTAGCCTCGGATTCCGAGTAACTGGAAAGTACGACACCCGTCGTATGATAAATCGGGTTGACCGTACAACCGGCAAGGACCAGAACCAAGCCTGCGGCAATCATTTTGGGCATACGAGCCGAGAAACGGCATGCCTGAGAGAGCTTAGAGGAGATCATAATGCGACCTGTCTTTACTTTGTATGTTTGTTTTTTTAGACGTGATCATTGCTGCACGGGTTAGCACGCAAACTCACAACATTCCGTGAACCAGATCACCGAAAACACGGAGACTTTCATTCACAGAACGAAGGATGCGGGGAAAGCGCTCAAACAGAAATGGCTTGTTTGCCGAAATATAATGCCGATCAGGCCAATTACGTATAGAAACTTAAAAATTGGACCTTTCTACTATGGAAACCATCGAGAAAAACTGACCCCGCCCTAGCCAGTTTTTCTACTCCGGGGCACCTGCTGCACCGCCAAAACCCAGCAACGCCATGACCTGATCCGTAAGGCCGTCCAGGGTCAAACCACCACGTTCGGGCTTGTACCAGGTTACCGTCCAACTCAAGGCACCCGTTAACATCCGGCGGGCTATAAACACATCGGCATTCAACTGCCCCTCGTTTTTAAGCCGTTTCAACACGGTCAGCCATAACTCTTCGTACACATCCCGCAATGCCAGCACTTCCGTTTGAGAAACCTCCGATAAGCTGCGCCATTCGTAAACCAGAACCGCCATTGCCTCACCGGTTTTACCGTTGATCGATTCCAGCTCGGCACGAATCAACGCTCGCAGCTTCGCTTCCGACTCGGTCTCGCCCTCCACCGCTGCCTGCATGACCGCGGTATTCAGGCGAATGGTTTCAACCATTACGGCCTTCAAAATTTCTTCTTTCGTTCGGAAATGGTGAAACAAGCTTCCCGACTGAATGCCCACGGCGGCCGCCAGATCCCTCACGGTGGTGCGCTCATAACCTTTGTCTCGGAATAAAGTAGCGGCCTCAGCCAGCAGCCGGCCACGCGCACTGGCAGGGTCGGAAACCAATTGATCTTTAATAAGTGCCTGAAAAATATCGCTGTGCTTCACATGAATATCCAACTGCAGAGAAGGTTGACCCATTTTACCTGACTCTCGCCTATTTACAAACCAAGCGCTTGCTTGGTAATGTCGAGATTAATCGATCAAGAACCATCAATAAATCGCCAATGAAAACGGGGCTATCAACATGTCAGAAGCCAACAAAACCATCCGAATCGGCTGTTCTTCGGCATTCTGGGGTGACACCGAAACCGCGGCCGCCCAACTGGTCCATCAGGGCAACATCGATTATCTGGTCGCCGACTATCTGGCCGAAGTCACCATGTCGATCATGGCGGGCCAAAAGATGAAAGACCCATCGCAAGGGTATGCACGGGATTTCGTGCAAACCGTCATGGGCCCGCTGCTTGTCGACATCAAAGCAAAAGGAATCCGGGTTCTGGCCAACGCCGGTGGCGTTAACCCCATCGCTTGCCGTGATGCGCTCCAGGCACTTTGTGAGAAGGCCGGAGTGGATCTAAAGATCGCTCTGGTATTGGGTGATGACTTGATCACCAAGAAGCAGAAGCTGGCGGATGATGGCATCACCGAAATGACAACGGGCCAGCCGTTCCCGGCCATGATGGTCAGCCTGAACGCCTACCTCGGCGCGCCTGGCCTGGCCGCCGCACTGGACCAAGGCGCGGACATTGTTCTCACCGGGCGCGTTGCCGACAGCGCTTTGGTTCTGGCGCCGCTGGTGCATGAATTTGGCTGGCAGTGGGACGATTACGACAAACTGGCCCAAGGCAGTCTTGCCGGGCATTTGCTGGAATGCGGTGCTCAGTCTACTGGTGGCAACTTTACCGATTGGGAAGCCGTTGCAGACGGGTTTACCAATATGGGTTTCCCGATTGCAGAAGTCAGCGCCGATGGCGATTTTGTTATGACCAAACCCGACAATACCGGTGGTTTGGTTAGCCGTGGCACGGTTGGCGAGCAATTGGTGTACGAGATCGGTGATCCAAGAGCGTATCTGCTGCCCGATGTGACCTGCGATTTTACGCAAGTTAAGCTGGATGAAATTGCGCCGAACCGGGTTCACGTGTCCGGTGCGACAGGATTGGAGCCCACCGACAGCTACAAGGTGTCTGGCACCTGGCCCGATGGCTTCAAATGTACTGCGTCTTTCCTGCTAGGGGGTATCGACGCGCCAGCCAAAGCCCAGAAGGTTGCGGACGCTATTCTGGCCAAAACATCGGCGATGTTTGCGGACAAAGGCTTGCCAGGCTATTCCGAAACCAGCATTGAGCTGCTGGGTACCGAAGCGACTTACGGCCCTCATGGCCGTCGCAGCGACACACGGGAAGTAATCGTCAAAATTTCTGCAGCCCATCCCAAAAAGGAAGCCTTGGTGCTGTTTTCGAGGGAGATTGCACAAGCCGCAACCGGTATGGCGCCAGGTCTGACCGGCATTGTCGGCGGTCGCCCTTCCGTGTTCCCGAAGATTCGTCTTTATTCGTGTTTGGTTCCGAAATCCGAGGTGGCTGTGTCGGTGGATATCGGCGGCGAAGCTGTGCCTGTCGACGTTGCCTGTGATGGCAGCTTTGATCCCGCTCAGCTGGCGCCCGAACCGCAGGGCAATATTGAGGTTACAACGGATACGACGGTTCCTCTGGTTCGGTTGGCGTGGGCGCGCTCCGGGGACAAGGGCGATCACAGCAATATTGGTGTGATTGCGCGGGAAGCGGAGTTCGTGCCGTACATTCAGGCCGCGCTTACAGAGAAGGCAGTTGCCGAGTGGATGGCGCATACGCTGAATCCGGAGTCCGGCAAGGTGACTCGTTGGGCTTTGCCGGGGCTGAATGCGTTTAACTTCTTGCTGGAGCACAGTCTGGGTGGTGGCGGTATCGCCAGCTTGCGGATTGACCCACAAGGTAAGGCGTTTGCGCAGCAGCTTCTGGAGTTTCCAGTGCCGGTGCCATCGCAACTTTCTGAGTCTTAATTCGGTGCAAGCACCCCGCCGGAGGAGGACTGTTCAAAAAACGCTCCTTCGGCACATCCATGTGGCGCTTGGGCTCCGCCATCCATGGCTCCGCACATTTTTGCACAGTCCTCCTCCGGCGAGGCGCCCAAACGCTGTATATGGATTCATCAGGTTTAAACAGGAAATTGCTTATGAGCTACCAATCCGTTTTACGACCCGGGCTATTTGAAGGCCGGGTTTACATCGTCACCGGTGGCGGCTCCGGTATAGGTCGGTGCACCGCTCACGAACTGGCTGCCCTGGGCGCACAGGTTGCACTGGTTGGCCGCAAACAGGAAAAGGTCGATGCCGTCAAAACAGAGATCGAAGAGGATGGTGGCACGGCCAGCGCTCACTCCTGCGACATTCGCGAGGAAGAGTCTGTGCAGGCCACGGTTAAAGCCATTATTGCCGAACACGGCCGGTTGGACGGGTTGGTGAATAACGCCGGTGGTCAGTTTGCTTCGCCACTGACCGGAATTAATCAGAAGGGCTGGGAAACGGTGGTGCGTACCAATCTGACTGGCGGATTTCTGATGGCACGCGAAGCCTACACTCAGGCGCTCAGCAAAACCGGCGGCTCGATCGTCAATATTGTTGCTGATATGTGGGGCGGAATGCCCGGCATGGGGCATTCAGGGGCTGCACGAGCCGGGATGGTGAATTTCACACAGACCGCTGCCGTGGAATGGGCTCCGTCGGGCGTCCGGGTGAATGCGGTTGCGCCGGGCTGGATTGCTTCCAGCGGCATGGATAACTATCCCGCGCACATGAAGTCATGGATTCGCAGCCTGGCCGATGCGGTTCCCATTAAACGGATGGGTACGGAGTCGGAGGTCAGTTCGGTGATTTGTTTCTTACTGAGCGAAGGCGCGGCATTTATCAGTGGTGACTGCTGGCGCATCGACGGAGGGGGCTCTCAGGGCAGCCGCATTTGGCCCATGCCGAACGCCAAGAATAATGAGCCGTACAACGGCTTCCACCGAGCGACGACCCCCAAAGTATTGTCGGAAGACTGAGGATCATTACATGCAGGTACTAGAGTCAACCATTACCCCCCAGTCCAGCGAGTTTCAGGCGAACGCGGAAGCCATGGAAGCCCATATCAAAACCTTTCGTGATGTCGAGCAAAAGGTTTTGGATCTGGCAGAAGCTGCTCGGGAAAAGCTCACCAAGCGGGGCAAACTTCTCCCCCGGGACCGCATTAACCGGTTGCTGGACCGTGGCAGTGAGTTTTTAGAGCTTTGTTCTCTGGCTGGCTATCAGATGCACGACGACAAAGACGGTTCCATGGCCGGCGGTGGCATTATTGCCGGTATTGGCCGGGTGGCGGGTATCCGGTGCTTGGTGGTCGCCAGCAACAGCGCCATCAAGGGCGGCACCATTACGCCTGCCGGTCTGGATAAAACTCTTCGGCTGCATGAGATTGCCAAGGAAAACAAACTGCCCATCGTGTCACTGTCCGAATCTGGCGGTGCCAACCTGAATTACGCCACGGATATTTTCGTGCCCGGCGCCCGGGGCTTTGCCAATCAGGCGCGGTTGTCAGCAGCGGGTATTCCGCAGGTTACGGTTGTCCACGGTAACGCCACAGCGGGGGGTGCCTATCAGCCCGGCCTGTCGGATTACGTCATCACCGTGCGTGATAAAGCAAAAATGTTCCTTGCTGGTCCTCCGCTGCTGAAAGCGGCCACCGGTGAAATCGCCAACGACGAGGAGCTCGGCGGTGCGGAAATGCACGCGACGGTTGCCGGAACGGCTGAGTATCTTGCTGAAGACGATGCTGACGGTATTCGCCAGGCCCGGGAGATTATGGGCGCCCTACCCTGGAACGATCAGCTCCCTGTACAGCGGGAGGTTAGCTGGGACGAGCCGCTGTACCCGGCGGATGAACTGATTGGCGTGATTCCGGCCGATGCCAAGAAGCCTTATGACGTGCGCGAAATCATCGCCCGAATCAGCGATGGCTCTCGCTTCCTCGACTTCAAGAACGAATACGACAACCAAACTGTGTGCGGCACCATCCGTATTAAAGGCCACAGTGTCGGCATCATCGGTAACAACGGCCCGATTACCACTGCCGGAGCGACGAAAGCAGCCCAATTTATCCAGTTGTGTGATCAGGCCGGCACGCCGATCGTATTTCTGCATAACACCACTGGCTTCATGGTGGGCACCCACTCCGAGCAGAACGGCATTATCAAACACGGTTCGAAAATGCTGCAGGCCGTCGCCAACTGTCGTGTACCCAAGATTGCCGTGGTGGTGGGCGGTTCCTACGGGGCCGGCAACTACGCCATGTGCGGCCGAGGCCTGGACCCACGATTCATTTTCGCCTGGCCCAACAGCCGAACCGCCGTTATGGGCCCTGCCCAAGCTGGCAAGGTACTGCGCATTGTGGCTGAAGAGAAACAGCGCAAAAGCGGCAAAGAGCCCGATGAAAAGACCCTCGACTTTCTGGAGCAGGCAACCGCTAAAAAGCTCGAAGACGGCTCAACCGCTTTGTTTGGTACGGCGCGTTTGTGGGACGACGGTTTGATAGACCCCCGGGACACTCGCCGGGTGCTGGCAACCGCTTTGTCGGTATGCCGCGAAGCCGAGCAGCGTCCGTTGCGACCGAATGTCTATGGCGTGGCACGTTTTTAATTCGAACAACACAAACAGAACAACCGTGAATTAGAGCAGGAGAGTACCCATGAATTTCACATCAGAGCACGATGCCCTTAGAAAAACCGTAAGAGATTTCGTCGAAAAAGAAATCAACCCATACGTTGATGAATGGGAAGAAGCCGGCGAATACCCGATTCGCGATGTGTTCAAAAAACTCGGCAACCTGGGCCTGCTGGGCATTCAAAAGCCCGAAGAATACGGCGGCATGGGTTTGGACTACAGCTACAACCTGGTTGCAGCGGAAGAGCTGGGCATGGCCAAGTGCGGCGGTGTTCCTCTGTCCATCGGCGTGCAAACCGACATGTGTACACCGGCGATTGCCCGCTTTGGCTCCGACGAACTGAAGCGCAACTTTTTGACTCCGGCTATTACGGGTGAGCTGATCGGCTCTATCGGTGTCAGTGAAGTGGGCGCCGGGTCTGATGTTGCCGGCCTTAAAACCACAGCCAAGAAAGACGGCGATGACTACATCATCAATGGCTCCAAGATGTGGATCACCAACTCCCCGAAAGCTGACTTTATCTGCTTGCTGGCCAACACCAGCGACGACAAGCCGCACAAGAACAAAACCCTGATTGTGGTGCCCATGAACTCCCCCGGCATCACGCTCAGCCCGCACCTGAACAAGCTGGGCATGCGCTCCTCGGAAACCGCACAGGTATTCTTCGACGACGTGCGCGTACCGCAGCGCAATCGCATTGGTGCGGAAGGCACTGGCTTCATGTGCCAGATGATCCAGTTCCAGGAAGAACGCATGTGGGGCGCGGCAAACGTCATCAAAGCGCTGGAAAGCTGCATCGAGCAAACCATCGAGTACTGTCAGGAACGCAAAACCTTCGGGCAGCCCTTGATCAACAATCAGTACATCCATTTCCGTTTGGCAGAGCTGCAAACCGAAGTGGAGGCGTTGCGCGCCCTCACCTACAAAGCCTGTGAGCTGCACATTGCCGGCAAAGACGTCACCCAACTGGCGTCTATGGCCAAGCTCAAAGCCGGCCGCTTAGGCCGTGAAGTCACAGACACCTGCCTGCAATACTGGGGTGGTAACGGTTACATGTGGGAAAACCCGCTCGCCCGCGCTTACCGGGACGTACGCCTGGTTTCCATTGGCGGCGGAGCCGACGAAATCATGCTCGGCATTATCTGCAAGACCATGGGCATCTTGCCGGGCAAACAAAAAGGCTAAGGCATCTTACCGGTGGAAGGCCAGCCACGGGGCGGTGCTTTCCGGGACACGCTACAAGTACGTCCCTGTAGGCTCGTTTCGGGCCGTCCTTGGCCCTCAACGGTCCCGGAAAGCACCACCCCGCGGCTGCCCCCAGACAAAATGCGTGGAGTCCTTATGGAACAGTTATTACCAACATGCGAAACGCTTGCCCTAGAGCAAAGCGGCTCGGCGTTAATGGTCACCATTAACCGACCTGAAGTTCGGAACGCCATGAGCTTGAAAATGGTCGAAGAACTCTCTGCCATTTTCACCCAGGTGGAAAACAACGACACCATCAGAGCCGTTGTCATCCGTGGAGCCGGTGGCCACTTCTGTGCCGGCGGCGACATCAAAGACATGGCCGGCGCTAAGAATCAGGAAGGCGAAGGCCGCGACAACCCGTTCTTCAAACTGAACCGAGCCTTCGGCGAAATGATTCAACAGGTCAACGAATCCTCCAAGATCGTCATCGCCATCACCGAAGGCGCTGTCATGGGCGGCGGCTTCGGGTTGGCCTGCGTTTCTGACCTCGCCATTGCGGGCCCAACCGCAAAGTTCGGCATGCCCGAAACCACACTGGGCATCATCCCCGCCCAGATCGCACCCTTTGTGGTTGCCCGAACCGGCCTGACACAGGCCCGCCGATTGGCCCTGCTCGGCCTGCGCGTGAGTGCTCAAGAAGCACAGCGCCTGGGCATCGTGCACGAGGTTGCCGAAAACGAAGAGCAAATCGAGACGCTGTTAGCCGCTGCACTTGAGCGAGCCCGCCTCTGCGCCCCGAACGCAACCGCTCAAACCAAAGCCCTCCTGCACAGAGTCGGCCACGAAAACATGAGCGACTTGCTAGACGATGCCGCAGAGATGTTTTCCTCCGCCGTGCGCGGTCCGGAAGGTGCAGAGGGAACCATGGCGTTCGTGCAGAAGCGCGAGCCGAAGTGGGCCAGCACACAGTAAATACAGAAACTAATTTCCGCTACCACCATTGAGCGGATAAACAACATAGATAGCGGGAGCGCTGCTGGCGGGGAGTTCCTCCGGAAAATTTCGGAGGCCATGGATGGCCGGAGAGAAGCGCACATGGATGTGCTCGTAGCGGTTTTCCGGAGGAACTCCCCGCCAGTGGTGCGGACAGGCACGATGCTGACATCGCAACAAGGTAGGTAATGCCATGCTAAAAAAACTACTCATCGCAAACCGTGGCGAAATCGCCTGCAGAGTTATTCAAACCGCCAAAGCGCTCGGATACCGGACCGTCGCCGTCTACTCCGAAGCCGACGCCAACGCCCTGCACGTAGAACAAGCCGACGAAGCCGTCTGCATTGGCCCGGCACAAGTCTCCGCGTCTTACCTGAACGCAGAAGCAATCCTCGATGCCGCCAAGAAAACCGGCGCCGACTGCATCCACCCCGGCTACGGCTTCCTGTCCGAAAACGCAGGCTTTGCCAAAGCCATCAAACAAGCCGGCCTGACCTTCGTAGGCCCACCGGAAAACGCCATCGAACTGATGGGCAGCAAGCGCCGCTCCAAAATCGCCATGCAAGAAGCCGGCGTCCCCGTCGTCCCGGGCTTTGAAGGTAACAACGCCAGCGATGAAGAACTCATCGCAGCCGCCAAAGACATCGGCGTACCCCTCATGCTCAAAGCCTCTGCCGGCGGCGGTGGCCGCGGTATGCGACTGGTCGAAGACCAAAACCAACTGGCCGACAGCATCAAACGCGCGCGCTCCGAAGCCAAACAAGCCTTCGGCGACGACGAAATGATCATCGAAAAAGCCGTGATCGAACCTCGCCACGTCGAAATCCAGGTCTTCGCGGACCACCACGGTAACGCCGTCTACCTCGGAGAACGCGACTGCTCCGTGCAGCGCCGGCACCAAAAAGTCGTCGAAGAAGCGCCCTCGCCTTTCGTCACCCCGGAACTCCGCCAAGCCATGGGCGAAGCCGCGGTGAAAGCAGCCTTGGCCTGCGGCTACGAAGGCGCCGGCACGGTCGAATTCCTCGTCGATAAAGACCGTAACTTCTATTTCCTGGAAATGAACACCCGTCTGCAGGTAGAGCACCCGGTTACCGAACTGATCACCGGCCAAGACCTTGTCGCCTGGCAGCTGATGGTCGCCGAAGGCCAGACTCTGCCGCTGGCACAGGAAGAGATCCAGCTAAACGGCCATGCCATCGAAGTGCGGCTGTACGCGGAAGATCCCGCAACCGACTTCACGCCGCAAACCGGCACCCTGCACCAGTTCTCGCCAGCCAAAGGTGAAGGCCTGCGTTTCGATACCGGCGTACGTTCCGGTGATGTGGTCAGCCCTCACTACGACCCCATGCTGGCAAAAGTGATCGCCTGGGGCCAAAACCGCGACGAAGCGCGTCGCAGGTTGATTCGTGCACTGGAAGACACCACCGTATTCGGTGTCACCACTAACCGCCACTTCCTGAGCCGCATCATCGCCGATGAAACCTTTGGTGCCGGAGAAGCCACAACCGCCTTCCTCCAGCAGTCGTTCAAAGACGACCCGTCACTCGCGCCACAAGCGCTCAGCATTCGCGAACTGGCGCTCAGCGCCTGCGCACTCAGCCTTGGCACTTCCGGCCAAAATGGCTGGAGCAACGCCCCTGCAACCGTGATGCCCATGAGCCTTGAAGTACAGGACGAAACCGTCGAACTGCTCGTTCGTCGATCCGGTCAAAAGCTCATTGTCTCCCACGAAGAGGCGCAATATGAGCTGCAACTCCAAAGCCACCAGCCGGGGCTGCTGTGCATTATCGACAATGGCGTTCGTCACCGGTGCCAATATCACCAGACCGGTGATTCCCTATATTTACAAGCTTTCGGACGCTCGTGGGCTATTGTTGACCGCACACATCAACCAGCAGCAGGTGCCCAAGGAGCCGGCAGTGGCCGCATACAAGCCGCGATGGACGGTGCCATCATCGACGTACTCGTCAATGAAGGTGAAACCGTTACCCAAGGCCAGACTCTGGTGGTGCTGGAAGCAATGAAAATGGAGCACCCCGTCAAAGCAGACCGGGACGGTGTCGTGGCTGGCCTGCACACCAATACCGGGGATCAGGTAAAGCGCAGCCAACTGTTGGTTGAACTGGCGCCCGAAGACGCTTAACACACAACATAATTCGTGAGCACAACGTAGGCTCTCGTGACGAAGGGAATGGAATAATAATGAGTCAAGACATAATCTCCACCCGCGACATGATGCGCAGCATCCCCCCGGTGCTCGGCCGTTTTCCTTCAATTGCACGAGGGCTTTACTATTACCTCGCCAAAGACAATGAAAAAGACCTGAACCTGAACAAACTGATTGCCCGGAACGCTCGGAAATATCCGAACCGGCCAGCAATCCTCTGTGACGATCTGACGGTGACCTGGCAAGAGTTTGATGCCTGGAGCAATCGCATTGCGCACTACCTTAAAAATCAGGGGCTGGTAAAAGGCGATGCCATTGCCGTGCTGCTGGAAAACCGCCCGGAACTGCTGGCGGTCGTGGCGGGTGCAGCAAAAATCGGCGTTGCCTGCGCCATGCTGAACACGTCCCAGAAAGGCAAGGTGCTGACGCACAGCATTAACCTGATTGAACCGAAAATGTTCGTGGTCGGTGAAGAGCTACTCGAGCAAGCTGAAGGGGTTCGCTCTGACATCAAACTCGATCACGCCAACCCGATGCTGTATCTGGCAGACACCAACACCCAGAACATCTTCGGCGACGCGCCCGAGGGTTACACCAACCTAGCTCTTGAAGTCAGCAAGTTTCCATCCACCCTGCCCGAACTCAACCAGCCCGTATTGATGGGCGACACTGCGGTATACCTGTACACCTCTGGCACCACCGGGCTACCGAAAGCTGCGCCGGGTTCACACCGTAAGTTCGTGCGCGCCTACGGTGGCTTCGGCATGTTGTCGCTGAACATGAAACCGGAAGACGTACTCTACTGCACACTCCCGCTTTACCACGGCACCGCGTTGCTGGTTTGCTGGGGTTCCGTGCTGGCCGGCGGTTCCGCCATCGCACTGCGCAGAAAATTCTCTGCCCGCGCCTTCTGGGACGACGTGCGCAAGTACAATGCCACCACCTTCGGCTATGTTGGCGAACTTTGCCGTTACCTGCTGAATCAGCCCGCAAGCACGCAAGACCGAAATCACCCGCTCACCAAGATGATCGGCAATGGTTTGCGCCCATCCATCTGGAAAGAATTCAAAGAGCGCTTCGGCATTGGAACCGTAGCCGAGCTTTATGCCTCTTCCGAAGGCAATATTGGCTTCTCGAACTTCTTCAACATGGACAACACCGTAGGGTTTTCGACCGCCCCTTACCGGTTGGTCAAATTCCACGACGGTACCCGCGACCCCATCCGCAATGAGAAAGGGAAGTTCGAGGAAGTCGAAAAAGGCGAGCCCGGCCTCCTGCTAGGTGAGATCACCAAGAAGTGGGCATTTGAGGGTTACACGCAAAAAGAAGCGACCGAAAAGTCGATCCTGCGGGATGGTTTCAAGAAAGGTGATTCCTGGTTCAACACCGGCGATGTTCTTCGGGAAATCGGCTTCCGACACCTGCAGTTTGTGGATCGTATGGGCGACACCTTCCGCTGGAAAGGCGAAAACGTGTCCACCAACGAAGTTGAAAACATCATCGACGGCTCCGGCATGGTCGAAGAGGCCATCGTGTACGGCGTGGAAATTCCCCACACCAACGGCAAAGCAGGCATGGTGACGTTGGTTCCCCAAAAAGCCGGTGATCACTTTAATCCCGACAAGCTGCTGGCTTACCTGCAAGAAAACCTGCCGGCTTACGCGGTTCCGGTATTCATTCGGGTCACTCAAGCCATCGAGAAAACCGGTACCTTCAAATACCGCAAGGTGGATATTCAGAAACTGGGTTATTCACTGGACCGCCCGGATGACGAGGTTTACGTTTGGCTTCCGAAAGCGTCTGGCTATACCAAGGTCACTCCAGAGCTGATTGCAGATATTGAGGCGGGTGACGTTCGATTCTGATTGGTGGTGGGGTCGTTCTTCGGCCCCAGCCTGTTGGTTTTGGGGGTGGCTGGGTTGGCTTGGGCTTCCAAAAAACCGCTACGAGCACATCCATGTGCGCTTCTTTCGGGCCATCCTTGGCCCTCAACATTTTTTGGAAGCCCAAGCCAACCCAGCTCTTCTAACTCCGCACAAGGTCTAAACCAAACAACTAACTCCGGCGTTCGCTGTACCTTTGCGAACACCACTCCGCATATGGTTGCGCGAGTGGGTGGTCCCTCCCAAAAATCTCGGAGGCCATGGATGGCCGGAGCGAAGCGCACATGGATGTGCTCGTAGCGTTTTTTGGGAGGGACCACCCACTTGTGCATAACACCGAACTTAGCGGCTAGGTGCCCAAACCCAAATCAGGCACCGACGTTAAGCACAATCTTTCCGGTAGCCCGCCGCCCCGACAACGCCCCCAATGCCTCAGCGTACTGTTCAAACTCGAACACTTCGCTGACTTTAGGATCGATTTTGCCTTCGGCGTAGAGCTTAAGAAGCTCCATCATGTTCTGAGCGCTGACCTCTGGCTCACGTTGGGTAAAGCTGCCCCAGAACACGCCGACGATCGAACAGCCCTTCAGCAACGCCAGATTCGCTGGAACCTTCGGAATATCACCCGCCGCGAAACCGATGATCAAATGACGACCGTTCCAGGCCATCGAACGCAAGGCCTGCTCGGTGAAATCACCACCAACTGGGTCGTAAACAACATCGACACCTTTACCCTTGGTCAGTTTTTTAACCGCATCCTTTACCGACTCTTCGGAATAGTTGATCAGCTCATCTGCGCCCGCGTTTTTGGCTACAGCCAGCTTCTCAGCCGTGCTGGCAGCGGCAATCACTTTCGCGCCCATTGCCTTGCCTAGCTCAATTGCTGCCAGCCCTACACCACCGCTCGCACCCAGCACCAACAACGTTTCACCCGGCTGAATATTGGCGCGCTGCTTTAGAGCGTAGTAAGAGGTGCCGTAAACCATCATGAAGCCTGCCGCCTTTTCGTACGGCATGCCTTCAGGCAAAGGTAACAAGTTGGATTCCGGTGCCACGACCTCTTCGGCAAAAGCGCCCCAGCCGGTCAACGCAGCTACCCGATCACCCGCTTTAAAACGAGTTACTTTGTCGCCAACTTCGATAACTTCACCGGCAAGCTCGCCACCGGGTGAAAACGGCATCGGCGGTTGCAGTTGATACTTACCTTCAATAATCAACGTATCCGGGAAGTTCAATCCCGCAGCCTTAACCCGAACCTTCACGCCTCGCCCCTTAACCTCCGGGCTGGGTACGTCTTCGATTACCAGGTTTTCAGCGGAGCCGTATTCTTTGCACAGTATTGCTTTCATGATCTCTCCAAGGCCGTAAGAGGCTTATTATTGATGAAACTCAAGCTAAACAGAGTTGCCCCATGAAGCAAATCAAGTTCGCTTATCCGAGCCAATAAACCTAGCTAATATAGCTCGGCCCTGTATTAGGTGCCGAATGTCGTCAATCTGGATGAATTTTGACGCTATTTCGGCTATTCTTCGCGCAGCTCGTTCCGAACTTTTCCAACCCTGACCGTTTCAGCCCAGAGCTCACCATGTTCGACATTATCTACGCGCTTGAAATGATTGGCATCGTGGCGTTTGCCATTTCCGGGATGATCGTTGCGCGCTCGAAAAACATGGACCCTGTCGGGGTGTTTGCCATCGGTTTCATCACCGCGCTTGGCGGCGGTACGCTGCGGGATTTGATGATGGATAACCATCCGTTGTATTGGATCAAGCATCAGGAACAGCCCATTTTGATTTTGGGCATGGCCGTTATTTTCAGTTACTGGAGTCGCGCCCACAGCCTGAAAGAATCTCGAATCGTTTTCCCGGACGCCATCGGGCTGGGCATTTTCTCTATTCTTGGTGCTCAATTGGCATTGGATTTGGGGCATTCGTGGTTTATCGCCTCTATGCTCGGGGTGATGACCGGCACTTTCGGGGGCGCTCTGCGCGATACGTTGTGTAACGAAGTGCCTTATATATTCCGAAAAGACCAGATTTACGCCTCCATCTCATTCGCAGGCTGCTGGCTGTATTTCGTTTGCCAATGGCTGCTCGAAAGCGAAACCACGGCGTTGACCATTGGTTTGCTGTTTATTGTTTTGGTGAGAATGCTCGCCGTGCGCTTTGATATTCGCCTGCAACGTGATCAGGCTCATAACTGAGCACGAAACCATCACTTGGCGCCGGGCTTTCTAGCCGGTAACATTGCTTTTTTTTCACACTAATCGCTTTTTTCCGCATTTAATCAGATTTTTCACACCCTCAACCCCAGGCACCCCGAGAGGCAGACCGACGTCATGCTTGAACGACTGTTCCAACTAAAAGCCCACGGCACCAATGTTCGTAAAGAAGTCATCGCAGGAATCACCACCTTCCTGACCATGGCTTACATCATTGTGGTCAACCCCAGCATGCTGTCAGCAACCGGCATGGACTTCGGCGCCGTGTTCGTTGCAACGTGTCTGGCGGCCGTCATTGGCACTCTGATCATGGGCTTGTGGGCCAATTATCCCATCGCCCTGGCCCCTGGCATGGGCTTGAACGCTTTTTTTGCCTTCACCGTTGTAGGCAGCATGGGTTACAGCTGGCAAGTCGCGCTGGGCGCGGTGTTCATTTCCGGCTTCCTGTTCTTCATGTTGAGCATTTTCAAGGTTCGGGAATGGATCATTAACAGCATCCCACTGTCCTTGCGCTTTGGCATCTCCGCCGGTATCGGCTTCTTCCTGGCGCTGATTGCCCTGAAGAATGCCGGCATCGTGGTGGACCACCCGGCCACGCTGGTCAGCCTCGGCGATGTTACTGCGGCAGAAAGCCTGCTGTTCTTTGGTGGTTTTATTCTGATTTGCGCACTGGCTTACCGTCAGGTTACAGGTGCTGTGATGATCGGCATCATCGCCGTCACGGCCGTTGCCATGATGCTTGGCATGGTTGAGTACAACGGTTTCATGTCTGCTCCCCCCAGCCTCGCGCCTACCTTTATGCAACTGGATCTGGCGGGTGCCCTGAACATTGGCATGATCAGCGTTATTTTTGCTTTCCTGTTTGTAGACCTGTTCGATACCTCGGGCACACTAGTCGGTGCCGCTCAGCGCGGCGGCCTATTGGACAAAGACGGCAAGCTTCCTCGCCTTGGCCGTGCCCTGATGTCTGATTCTGTTGCCACCATGTCTGGCGCAGCTTTGGGTACCTCAACCACCACCAGTTACGTGGAGTCCACCGCCGGTATCGCTGCGGGTGGCCGCACCGGTTTGACCGCCGTTGTGGTAGCGGGCCTGTTCCTGGCTTGCCTGCTGTTTGCGCCAATCGCGAGCATCATTCCTGCCTATGCAACCGCTCCGGCCCTGGTTTACGTTGCCTGTCTGATGGCCAGCGGCCTGAAACTGATCGACTGGGATGACATCACAGATACCGCGCCGGCCATCGTGACCGCGTTGATGATGCCCCTGACCTTCTCCATTGCTCACGGCATTGCACTGGGTTTCATCACCTACGTGACGGTTAAGGCTCTGGCTGGCAAGTGGTCGGATCTGAACTGGAGCGTGGCCGTTATTGCGATCGTTTTCGTACTGAAATTTATTTTCCTGGATGTGGCGTAAGCCGCATCCAGAACAGGTGAGTTATGGATTATTTTTCCCAGAGCATTAAACAGGCCATCCGCACCGTTCCAAACTGGCCGAAAGAAGGCGTGTCGTTCCGTGACATCACCACGGTTCTGCAAGACAAAACCGCCTTCCGTAAGCTGATCGATGCCTTCGTACATCGCTACCACGGCCAGCACATTGATGCCGTCGCTGCGGTAGACGCTCGCGGCTTCATCATCGGTTCTGCGCTGGCTTATGAGCTGAACGCGTCGCTCGTGCTGGTGCGCAAGAAAGGCAAACTGCCGTTCGATACCCTGGTCGAAGACTACGAACTGGAATACGGCACCGCGTCTGTAGAACTGCACAAAGATGCCTTTCACGCCGGCGACAAAGTCGTGTTGGTTGACGACCTGATCGCCACCGGCGGCACCATGCTGGCTGCTAGCCGGCTGATCCGCCGCATTGGCGCGGAGATTGTGGAAGTCGCTGCGATGATCGACCTGCCGGATCTCGGCGGTTCCGCTAAGCTGCAGAAAGAAGGCTTACCGGTTTATACTGTGTGTTCGTTCGACGGAGAATAACTCACAGTCAGGAGGCGACCATGCCCGATTATCAACACCTCTGGAAAGACGGCACACCGGTCCATCTACCCTTAGGTAAGATCGTGTGCGTTGGTCGTAACTACGCCGAACACGCCCGGGAACTGAACAATCCGGTACCCAGCGAGCCGCTGCTGTTCATCAAACCGTCCACCGCAGCGACTCACATCACCCGGCCAATTGAACTGCCTCGCGATCAAGGTCAGGTGCATTTCGAAACCGAACTGGCCGTTCTTATCGGCCGACCGCTGACCAACGCCTCCGCCAGCGAAGCCGAACTGTCGATCCTCGGATACGGTCTGGCGCTAGATCTGACCCTTCGCGACCTGCAAACAAAACTCAAAGAGAAAGGCCATCCGTGGGAACGCGCCAAAGCCTTCGACGGCGCCTGCCCGCTGTCGCCTTTTGTGCCAGCCGACAAACTGCCCAGAGACAACATTCACTTCACGCTGGATGTTAATGGTCACAGGCAACAGACCGGCGACACCCGTGATATGCTCAACACCATAGTGCCGCTCATTGCCCATATGAGCAGCCAATTCTCTTTGCTCCCGGGGGACGTGGTTTTGACCGGCACCCCCAAAGGCGTTGGTCCTCTGGAATCCGGACAAACCTTGTCATTAGAGCTGGAGGATGTACTGTTTGTGGAAACCAAAGTGCTCTGACCCAAAACTCTGAGGGCTTTGGTACAACTTCTGCGCTAGGGAACTCGCACATCACTATGGCTAAGAAACCTGTCACTTCACGTTCTGGCCGTTTTCTTAAACTGGCCGGCATGACCGCTTCCGTGGCCAGCGAATACGCCGGCCAGAAAGCCCGCGGCCTGTTTCGTACCGTCGACGACGAAGGGGCCAAAAGCGAAAGCTACACCCGCATGGCCGGACAGATTGCCGACACACTCGGCGAGATGAAAGGCGCGGTCATGAAAGTCGGCCAGATCGCCTCCCAGACCCAGGACTTTCTGCCTAAAGAGTTTTCAGACGCCTTAGAAAAGCTGCAAAAAGAAGCGCCTCCTATGCCGTTCGAGGTCATTCTGAAGCAGGTGGAAAGCGAACTGGGCAAACCCGTCAGCGAACTCTTCGAATACCTGCAGGAAAGCCCTTACGCCTCGGCCTCTATTGGCCAAGTTCACCGCGCCCGCATGCACGATGGCACAGATGTGATCGTCAAAGTGCAGTACCCCGGCGTTGATGAATCCTGCGACTCGGATCTGAAACAGCTGCGCATGGCGCTAAAACTTGGCGGCCTGCTGAAGATGCCGAAAAAAAGCGTCGATCTGTTGTTCGGAGAAATCCGGGAGCGCCTGAAGGAAGAACTGGACTACGAGAACGAGGCCCAAAACCTCAAAATCTTCGGCGAATTCCACAAAGATCAACCTTGGGTGATCATCCCAAGGGTCATCGATAGCCACTCGACTCGGCGGGTTCTAACACTAGAGTTGGTGGAAGGCGATCACATCAGCAAGGTCACACCTGACCGCTACTCTCAGGAAACCTTGAACCTCATCGGCCACCGCATCTTCTCCATCATGGCCGACCAGTTGTTCCGGTTCCAATGCATTCACGGTGATCCACACGCAGGCAACTTTGCCTACCGGCCGGACGGCACCATCGTGATGTACGATTTTGGTTGTGTGAAGAAACTGAAGCCGGAAATTGTGGAGGCTTACCGGAACGCTCTCATCTCGGCACTGGAAGAAGACTACAGCAGCCTCGATCAACACCTGATCGATTTAGGCGCTCGCGTAGGCAGCCAACCGGCCATCGATGAAGCCTACTACGCCATGTGGCGCGATATTTTGATAGTACCTTTCGTGGGTGACGAGCCTTACGATTTTGCGGAAGCCGATATCCACATGCAGGTAGCAGCAAAAACCAGCACGGTTTTTAAATACTTGGACTCCTTTAAGCCGCCGGTCGAAAGCATTTTTATAGACAGGATGATTGCAGGGCATTACTGGATGTTGAAGCGACTAGGTGTGCAAGCTGCGTTCAAGAGCGAACTGGAGAAATACCTGCAGGCTTGAGGCATATGTCATCAGGTGCAAACCCTGTCGGGGGGCGCTGTCCAAAAACCGCTCCTTCGGCACGTCCATGTGACGCTTCTGCTCCGCCATCCATGGCTGCGCACATTTTTGGACAGCGCCCCCCGACAGGGCCCAAGCTCTTTAGTCTATCCGCTAAAACCTAACGCATTCACCCACTCAGCCAAGCCTTCACTCGCCCCTTTTCGGATTACTCGGGCCCGGGAAACTGTTGCTGGCTCGCCGGGGTCGATAACTGTAATCGGCACATCAATATCCACTTCATGAACCAATCCAGCTGCCGGATAAACCTGCAAAGAGGTCCCGACAATCAACAACCGATCCGCCGTGCTCACCAACTCAGCAGCCGCGTCCAGCATTGGCACTTCCTCACCGAACCAGACAATATGCGGGCGCAACTGGGCGCCACGGTCACAGGTGTCACCGGGCTGGATGTCGCGGTAACCGATGTCGTAGACCAGCTGGGGATCAACCGCGCTTCGCGCTTTGGTCAACTCACCGTGCAAGTGGACCACATTGGTTGAACCACCCCGCTCGTGGAGGTTATCAACATTCTGGGTAACCACCGTAACCCGGTATTGGCTTTCCAGTTCCGCCAACAGGCGGTGGGCCCGGTTGGGCTCGACTTCCTGAAGCTGCCGGCGCCGTTCGTTATAGAACCGGAGCACCAAGTCCCGGTTCCGTTCGAAGGCTTCCGGCGTGGCTACGTCGTACACACTGTGTTTTTCCCATAACCCATCGTTATCCCGAAAGGTGGAAAGCCCGCTTTCGGCGCTTATACCAGCGCCGGTGAGTACAACGATATGCTCTTTCATCAGTCGAATATCTTACCTGGGTTCATAATGCCGCTTGGATCGAATGCCAGCTTTATACCTTTAAGGTAGGCTATTTCAGCTTCACTGCGGGTGTACTGTAGGTAGGGCTTTTTGGTCATGCCTACGCCGTGCTCCGCAGACACACTGCCCTGATAGCGCTCAACAATTTCGAACACCCACTTATTCACCTGCTGGCACTTCTCAAAGAAGTCTTCTTTGGCCATGTCTTCAGGTTTCAGAATGTTCAGGTGCAGGTTGCCGTCGCCGATGTGGCCGAACCAGATGATTTCAAAGTCCGGGTAGTGCTCGGTCACCACGCTGTCGATTTCCTGCAGGAAGCCCGGAACCTTGGACACCACTACAGAAATATCGTTCTTGTAGGGTATGCGCGGCGCGATGGACTCGGAGATACGCTCCCGTAGCTGCCACAAGCTGTTGGCCTGGGTTTCGCTCTGGCTGATGACGCCATCCAGCACCCAGCCTTTTTCCACACACTCTTCGAACAGCGCCATGGCATCGTCCATCACCTGATCGGACACAGCCTCGAATTCCAGAAGCGCATAGTACGGTGCTTCGGTTTCAAACGGCGCTTGTACCTGCCCGTGGGCCAATACGTGCTGCATTGCTTGGTGGGAGAAAAATTCGTAAGCGGTCAGGTCCAGCTTGCTCTGGAACGACTGCAGCACATCCATGGTGTTGACCAGGTCGTTCAAACCCAGCACCAGCACGGTCAGGTTGTCCGGCGTGCGGGTCAGTTTCATGGTGGCTTCGGTGATAAAGCCCAAGGTGCCTTCTGCGCCGATAAACAGATGGCGCAAATCGTAGCCGGTGTTGTTCTTGGCCAGATCTTTGTTCAGGTCAAGAATGTCACCCTTACCGGTGACGACCTTCAGGCCAGCAACCCAATCACGGCTCATGCCGTAGCGAATCACCTTAATGCCACCGGCGTTGGTGGACAGGTTGCCACCCAACTGGCTGGAACCGGCAGACGCGAAGTCCACGGGGTAATACAGGCCATTTTCTTCCGCGAAGTTTTGCAGTTGCTCGGTAACAACCCCGGCCTGGCAGCGCACAGTGCGGTCACTGGCGTTAAAATCCAACACCTGATTCATGTTATCGAACGCCACCACGATCTCGCCGTTGGCAGCCACTGCACCCGCGCTCAAACCCGTACGCCCGCCCGACGGCACCAAGCCGATCTTATTCTCGTTGGCAAACTTGACCACTGCCTGCACCTGCTCGGTGGTTTTCGGCAGCACAATAGCCAGCGGCTTGGGCGGATAGATTTTGGTCCAGTCCTTACCGTAGGTGTCCAGATCGGAAGGGTCAGTCAATACTTTGCCCGGGTTTTCAGCGGTCGTAACCAGTTCTTCAAGGGCGGCAATGATCTGTTCGGAACTCATGAGCGTGTCGGTCTCGTCAGGTTTGGGCTCTGGTTTGATCAAAATCAACACAAAAAGAATTGATCCAGGCAAACCGGCGCACTGTGAAAATCGATCTTTATGGTATCATACCGCCCCTGTTCTGTGAGCTAGGCCGACGATCCTGGCCGCAGGTCATTTCACGTGACGAAAGGTTCGGAAGCACGCCCATGTCAAATACGTCTCTCGAAAAGAGCAAAATCCGGATCCTGCTGCTGGAAGGCGTCCATCAATCTGCCATTGATACCCTGAACGCTGCGGGCTACACCAATATTGAGTACCTGACCCACTCACTCGCTGAAGAAGAGCTGATTGAAAAAATCGCCGATGCGCATTTTGTTGGCATTCGCTCTCGCACTCAGTTGACTGAGAAAGTATTTGAGTCCGCTAAAAAGCTGGTCGCTGTGGGCTGCTTCTGCATCGGAACCAATCAGGTCGACCTGAAAGCTGCAACCCGTCGTGGTATCGCCGTATTCAACGCGCCTTTCTCCAACACCCGCTCTGTTGCAGAACTGGTTCTGGCACAGGCTATTCTGCTGTTGCGTGGCGTGCCCGAAAAGAGTGCCAAAGCGCACCGCGGTGAGTGGCAGAAGTCTGCCAAAGACAGCTACGAAATTCGCGGCAAGAAGCTGGGCATCATCGGTTACGGTAACATCGGTACTCAATTCAGTGTTCTGGCGGAAAGTCTGGGCATGGACGTGTACTTCTACGATGTGGTTTCCAAACTGCCGATTGGTAACGCCACTCAGGTTGGCTCACTGAACGAACTGCTGAACATTGCGGATGTGGTTTCTCTGCACGTGCCGGAAACACCGTCCACTAAGTACATGTTCAAAGCGGAACAGCTGGCACAGATGAAGCCTGGCTCCATCTTGATGAATGCTTCCCGCGGAACCGTTGTGGATATTGACGCTCTGGCCGAGACGCTTCGTTCCGGCAAACTGCTGGGCGCTGCGATCGACGTGTTCCCGGTTGAGCCGAAATCCAACGATGAAGAATTTGTGTCTCCGCTGCGCGAATTCGACAACGTGATCCTGACCCCGCACGTGGGCGGCTCAACCATCGAAGCCCAGGAAAACATTGGTCGCGAAGTGGCTGAAAAGCTCGCCATGTACAGCGACAATGGCACCTCCGTTTCTTCCGTAAACTTCCCGGAAGTTGCACTGCCGTCGCACCCGGATCAGCACCGTTTGTTGCACATTCACGAGAACGTGCCGGGTGTTATGTCCGAGATCAACCAGGTGTTCTCGGAGAACAACATCAACATCTGCGGGCAGTACCTGCAAACCAAAGAAGATATTGGTTACGTGGTTGTGGATGTCGACAAAGCCTACGGTGAGCTGGCACTTGAAAAGCTGCGTCAGGTTAAGGGCACTATTCGTACCCGCGTACTGTTCTGAGATAAGCCAATTCGGCACATTCAGAACACAAAAAAACCGGACGATGTCCGGTTTTTTTGTGTCTGCCATTAATTACTGCGGTGCGCGCAGCAACAAATTCGGCGAACCGGCTTTGATGCCGCTAAGCACATTGCCTGTGCCCAAATTAACTACCGCGTCTGCCACCTGAGCAGGCGTCAGGCCCGGCTGTTCGGCCAGAATCAACGCCGAAACCCCGGCCACGTGAGGCGATGCCATCGAGGTACCACTGATGGTATTGGTTTGACTATCGGCTTCGTACCAGGCAGCGGTGATTTCCGATTCCGGCAATCACATCGGCGTTGCTGCCAGCCCCCGAGCAATCCAACACCCGCACTGGCGCCACGGACGCTTGTTTGGCAACACCATAAGACGTGCTGGCTACGTGGGTACCGTGGCCGTTACAGTCTGTGGTATCGGTGGCATCTGTTGATCCGCCCAGATTAAGAAGCGGCCCGATCAACGGCAACGCGCCCAGCCCCAGTAAGTCCGTAAGCGGTGATTAGTGCGTACTTTTTCATAGGATACTGCTCTCTTGTTATCGTTAGTTGAACAAGTGAACTTGACACAATGTGAACTGCTTCACAGTATCCAATCAGGCCAACTCTGAAACCGCCTGCCATAACGTAAAAAGCTTCGCGACCCAACGGCGGCGAAGCTTCCAGAAACCCGGCATTACCGGGATTCAAACGCTCTATGTTAAACGCATAACACTTATTGCATGGGCACCAGCGTCAGCTCAACACGGCGGTTCTGTTCACGTCCCGCTGCCGTTTCATTAGAGGCAATGGGCGAACGCTCACCGTAACCGGTGGCGCGAGTCCGTCTGGGCTCGATGCCTTGGTTCATCAAGAAGTCACGCACCGAAGACGCACGACGCTCACTCAACAGCTGATTGTAGCTGTCACGACCGGTGCTGTCGGTATGACCATCAATCTGAATGATGGTTTTATCAAATTCTTTCAATACAAGCGCCACCGATTCCAGAGTACCGGTGAATCCCGAGCGAATGCTGGATTGGTCTGTGTTGAATGTGATGTTACCCGGCATAACCAATTCAATCTGGTCGCCATTACGAACCACACGCACGCCCGTGCCTTCCAGTCTTTGACGGAGTTGCGCTTCCTGACGGTCCATGTAGTAACCAATGCCTCCGCCCACTGCAGCACCGCCTGCGGCGCCAATCAAAGCGCCCTTACCACGATCGCTCTTACTGGAAGTGGCAGCGCCAATAGCCGCGCCACCCAAGGCGCCGATGATGCTACCTTTCGTTGCGTTCGATGTTTTCTCTTCCCCGGTGTACGGGTCGTAGGTCATACAACCACTCAGACCAACCGTCGCAACGGTAAAGGCAAGGATTGTCTTCTTCATCACAAACTCCTGATGCTATTAATGTTGTATCCGGCCATTCCAGACCACATTACTGCGAGAATGTATCAATAATGGTATTGAATACCGTCGCCTGCAAATCTTTGGCCTCATTAACCAAGTGATGGCGCCCATCCGGAATGGTGCGTTCATTCACTGACGAAAACTTGTTTCGAATAATCCGCAAATTGTGTTGCCAATCAACGGTCAGGTCTTTTTCACCCTGAACAACCGTGACCGGGAAATCCACCGGCCGAGCCGACTCGATGTGTGGTACCCACTGCCGTAGCGCCGTTACCCAGTCCACATGCACAGCCCGAGCCTGTAAAGGATCATGTTCCCGTAGAAACTTCAGGAACCGGGTGTTACTGCTGTTTTGGCCAAACGCTCTGCGCCATCGGCTCAGGAAGGGGCGCGCGACACTGTGCAGCATCTTGGCCCCTAACCAACCCATCGGCCGAACCAAAGGGGCCAACAACACCACTTTCCGGAACGCTGAGGTTTCCTGGTTATGGTGGTTAGACAACAGATAGTCGATCAATATCGCTCCACCTGTGCTCTGACCAACCGCGAACCACGGCCCCCGAATTTTATCGTCCACCTGCGCCATCACCTCCGACAGAACCGCCTGATACTCCAGGAAGCTGCCAATAGCGGCTGGTGTCCCACTGGACAGACCATGGCCCGGTTGGTCATAGGCAAGCACATCAAAGCCGGCACCCAGACACCGGTCAATAAGCTGGGTATACAGCCCAACGTGATCGAAGTAGCCGTGTAAAATAAATACGGTACCTTTGGACTCAACGGAATCTGGCAACCGGAAATAGTGCACCATGACTTCATGATGCTGAGCTTTGATGTAGCCTTGGTGATACGCCACCTCCGGGTGTTCTACCCAAAGGTCCAGACCGTAAAACCGACAATAGGCTTCCATCTCGGAGCTCAGTTCCCGGGGCTGCTGAGGATTAAACGGCTCAAGCCTTTCAAGCAACGAGTGCCTGTCCCAGTTCGGTATTTCTATGGTATCTGTTTTCCAGTACACGTAGAGTTAAACGCCTGTCATGTGTCAATAATTGACGATCATCCTAACGCATTCACCGGGGAGAACACAGATGTTCCAACCGCTTCTTGAAGCCGGCTTGCGCCAGACTATGTATCGACTCGTACGCCCTTTGCTGTCAAACGGTGTTTCGTTAAAGCTGCAGCGCAATCTGATTCGACAAGCCTACAGAACGTCAGTGCCTCCCCGCAGCGTACAGTTCACCCAAGGCACACTGGGGCAGGTACCGGTGTTGCGCACCCGGATGAACAACCACTCCACGGGCACCGTCGTTTACCTGCACGGCGGCGGTTACATTCTAGGTTCTGCAGCCACCCACAAAGGTATTGCCGGCCATTTGGCAAAACTGACGGGGTGTGAAGTCATCATTCCGGATTACCGACTGGCCCCGGAACACCCCTACCCCGCTGCACCCGAGGATGCCGAAGCGGTATTTCGGGCCTTAATAAAAGAAGGGAAGCCAGCGGAAAAGATAGCCATTGCCGGAGATTCAGCTGGCGGTGGTCTGTCGTTGGTGCTGGCGATGCGGCTTCGGGATCACGGACACCCGTTACCATCTTCTATTACATGTTTTTCACCTTGGACCGATCTGACGAGTCAGCAGCTTTACTCGCCCGAATGCGAACCGGTTCTTCATGCAAGCTGGGTTTTCAAAGCCGCGAAAATGTATGCGGGTGAAGGCGCGCTCACCAATCCTATGATTTCGCCCGTCTTTGGTGATCTGAAAGGGCTACCCCCGACGCTGATCCAAGTGGGCGGTCAGGAAATTTTACTGAATGACGCCACTCGTCTGGCGGACGCCGCTAAAGCGGCACAGGTCGATGCAACACTCGAAATCTACAACGGCCTGTGGCACGTGTTTCAGACCCACAGCGCCCAGCTAACGCGTGCGTCCGACGCCCTTGTCGTCGCGGCCAAGCACATCAGGCGTCACCTGGCAGAGTAACCTCGCCTCGCAGCAGGGCCTCTTTCCGCGCTCTCGGCCAACGTTTAACTTGCCACTCCAACCGGGATGCCCGGCTCCGGTCACCCGCCAGCGCGTGAAATTCCAACGTCAGCGGACCTTTACCCCGCAAGCTGCGGGCGCCCTTTGGGGCGCCCGCCTGGTGCTCGGAAAAACGTCGGGGTACGTCAGTGGTTATCCCCGTGTACAAACTGCCCGCTGCCGTGCGCACCAGGTACAGATGCCACAGCTCAGCCATGCTCCAAGCCTTGGGTCCGGGCCTGAACTTTCTTTTGCTGCAACCACAAACCAGCGATGATCAACACCAGCCCAACGTAGGTGGACGGCAGAATCACTTCCCCCAAAATGAAGTAAATAAACACCAGCGACAAGAACGGCGCAATGAAAATCAAATTACTGACTTTTGCCGTATTTTCTGCCTTTTTCATGGCTTGGGACCACAAAATAAACGCAATCCCCATTTCAAAGACACCGATGTAAACCGCGGCCGAGAGCGATTGCAGCCCTGAAAACTCAAACCCGACGGTGTACCCGCACACCAAGACAATCACTGGCAAACCAAACAAAAAGTTCAGGAAAAGCCCGACGACAGGGTCACGCGTGTCTCGGGTCGCGATGATCCAGTAAGACGCCCAAACGACGGTGCTTCCCAGCGCGAGGGCGACCCCTAGCGGGTCTGAAAAATTCAACGATGTCACCGCGCCCCGGGTCGCTATCACCACAACACCGGCATAACACACCAACCCCGCCAAAATATCGATACGACGCAACTTCTGCCCTAAAAACGGAACCGACAAGTAAGCCAGCACTAATGCCCAGGTGTAATTCAGCGGCTGAGCTTCCTGCGCGGGCAGTCGGTCAAACGCGCCAAATAACAGAAAGTAGTACAGGCACGGGTTGATCAGGCCCATCCCTATCGATTGCAGGTACTGGGTTTTGCTGAGCTGAAAAACCTGCTGCCACCGCCCCATAATTACCAACGCCACCGCCATCACCACGATGGAAGCCGAGCTCGCCACCAACAACATCTGTACGGGCGCCAGATCCGCTAACGCCAATTTGAACGCGGTCGCTACCGTTGACCACAGCAACACGGTAGCCAGGCCGTACAACATGGCCTGCTTCTGATTTTTCATCACTTCTGCTCCAGAGTGGATTCCAGCCAACGGTAAAGCGTTCGCCTGTTAATACCCAGAATTTGTGCGGCGCGGCGCTTGTTGCCCTCTACCGCGTTCATGACCTGGCGTACGTAATTTTGCTGCAGAGTCTCCAAGGTGGGCCATTCTGGGATATTTGAGCCCTCCGGGTCTATCGTGCTGGTTTGAAAGCTTCCTTGCCGCTTACGAATGCGCTCCGGCAAATGTTCGGGCTGGATGGTGCCCCCGTCACAAAACGTCACCGCCCGCTCGATAGCGCTGGAAAGCTCCCGCACATTACCGGGGAACGGGTAATCCCGGAGCACCCGCAGCGTTACCTCACTAAACTTGAGAAAACCGCGCCCATGTCTCAGGCACGCTTCTTTGAGGAAATGCATGGCCAGCAGTTCTACGTCTTCGTCCCGTTCCCGCAACGGCGGTACAGAAAGCGACAGGGTTTCAAGCCGGTAGTAGAGGTCTTCCCGGAAAGTACCTTCCTCAACTGCCTTCATCAGATTAACGTGAGTGGACGCCAGTATGCGCACATCGACTGCCTCTTCGTGGTCTGCGCCAACGGGTTTGATGGCTCCTTCCTGCAACACCCGCAGCAGCTTGGCCTGAAGTGCCATGGGCATTTCGCCAATCTCATCCAGCAATAAGGTGCCGCCGCTGGCTTCGGCAAACAACCCTTTGCGTGCCTGCCGTGCACCGGTAAATGCACCGGCTTCATGGCCGAAAAACTCGCTTTCCATCAAGTCCGGCGGAATGCCCGCACAGTTAACCGCCAAGAAAGCCTTATCCGAGCGCTCACTCTGGTTATGGATAGCGTGGGCAACCAACTCTTTCCCGGTGCCACTTTCGCCATGAATAAGAACGGCCGCCTGACTGAACGCAACCTGCCGTATCTCACTTCGCAAACGCTCCATCGCTGAACTGTCGCCCACCAACCCCATATTCAACTCGCCGTATTGGCGGGACTGAATCTCGGCCAGTTGCCGGTTAATATCGGCCTGAGTCAGCAGTCTTTTTATTTTCAGACGCAGATGATCCGTGGACAACGGCTTGGTCAGAAAATCATCCGCTCCCGCCTGCAACGCTTCTACGGCTTGGTCAACCGTGCCGAAGGCGGTGATAACAATAAACGGAATTCCGGGGTGTTCCGCCTGCTGGAACGCCAACACCTGCATACCATCGCCATCGGGCAACCGAAGGTCTGAAACAATCAACGCCGGGCGCTGCTCTTTCAAAGCTTTGCGTGCATCCTGAACCGTTGCCGCACCGACAACGGCATAACCATCCGCTTCCAGCTCCTCGGTTAGCAGCTGCCCAAGACTCGGGTCATCTTCTACCAGCAAAACCAGCGGTGCATTTGCCGACATCATGTCGCCTCCTTCGGAAAATAAAGACTCATTCGGCAGCCTCCCAGATCACCGTCCGCCACCGTTACCCGGCCGCCATGTTCTTTCAGAACACTGCTGACCACCGCAAGACCAAGGCCCGTTCCCTCGCCTGCGGCGCGTGTACTGTAAAAGGGTTCGAACACCCGTGCGCGTTGCTCTTCCGGTATGCCCGGGCCATCATCGTCTACCCGCACCTCCCAGCAATCACCGGCGTCGTGGGCCGAAACTTTCAGCTGGCTACGGGCCGACTGGCAAGCATTGCGGATCACGTTCAGGCATGCCAGCCCTGCCCGCAATGGCTCGGCTCGCACAGCCATAGCCTGATCAAGTCCTTCCGTAACCAGCTCGGGCGTATGGCAACGGCTGTCTTCTGCAACCCATGTCATAACGTCCGCAAGCACCGATGACAGGTCCAGTGAACGGCGTGAATCGGGTACGTGGCGAAAACAATCCAGTAGCTGCTGAATAATCGTGGTCATACGTGTGACCTGATGCTCTATGTCGGTGAGGTGGCGCTGCTGTGCTTCCGGTAACCCGGAGCGGGCAAGAATGCGGGCACGCCCCTGTATAACGTTCAAAGGGGCGCCGAGTTCATGCGCCACACCGCCAGCTACCCGACCAATCATTGCCACCTTTTCCTGATACTCCAATTGCTCAGCCAGGGCGCGCTCTCTTGCAATACGCCCTTCAATTTCCGATTCGGCCGCCGCCATACGCCGGCCCAGATTGAGAATGCCGCGATGAATCTGCCGAAGTTCCCGAGGGCCCGAGGGCGGAACCGCCAACAGCCAACGCCCGGGGGCCAGGTTCGCCATGTTTTCCAGTAAACGGCTGACATGCCGCCCCACCGTTCCGTAATGCCCCAGTACCACCACCGCAATCATGATGAAGGAAAATGCGGTCCATATCGTGACAGCCCACCAGCGCGAGGAAGCCACCAGATCGTGGAAATCACTGCGTTTTCGGGTGACCTGAAGCAGCCCCTGGATGCGGCCATCGTTGCCCACCAAAGGCGTAAAATGGGAAAACACCGATTCGCCATCCACTCGCCGGAATGCCCCGCCCAGTTCTCCGCTCGCGATGACTTTCTCGGCACTTGCACTGTTGGATACATCGGTATCGGCAACGCCTAAACTGGCGACCCGGTCGCTGTTTTCATCGAACACAGACGCACCGGATATTCGGCCAATCTGAAAAATGGACTTCAGCGATTCGCCCAGCACCAACTCATCGCCTTGCGCCAAAGCGTTGGAGACGGGCCCGCTCACAGCTTGCGCAACCAACTCCAGATCTTCTCTCAAGCGGTCATTCAGCGCTTTTTCAACGGCCCCCATGCCGATGTAGATAGCAATACCACTGAACAAAACCAACGGCACCACAATGCTCAATACCAGGGTCAGCTGAAGCGACCGGAACATATCCCGAATGCGCCGGCTAATAGGAAACATAACGGGCTCCTGTACCTATGTGTCACAGCATTTCTGACACATGAGGCATTTTGCCACAACCTTCATTACCAACGATTAACGACCAAAAACCATAACCTATTGATTTCATTGAAGTTAAAAGAAATAAAAGATTGGCATGACGAATGCGTTACCGAATATGACATTCACAGAAACGGGGCGCTGCAACATGTCGCCCGGCACCATCAAGCGTAAGGAGCCTGATTTATGAATAAGCTACTTGTTTCCGTAACGGCATCTCTGGCACTGCTGGCCGCTACGCCAACTATGGCACAGCAAGAGGGGCAGCAAGCTCCGGCCAATCCACAAACTCAGAACCCCGGCTATTCTGATCCCGCAGCCGCTGGCACCCAAAGCACCAATTTCAGCGATGCTCAGTTGAAGGAGTTCATCAAAGCGCAAGACCAGGTGATGGAAGTTCGGGAAGAGTACATCGAGAAGATTGAAGCCGCGGATTCCCAGCAGAAAGCTCAGGAGCTTCAAATGAAGGCAAACGACAAAATGGTTTCTGCCATTCAGGACGCAGGCATCGAGATCTCCACTTACAATGCCATCGCGACCGCATACGGCAGCGAGCCGAAGATCCGCAATCGCGTTGATGCGCTGATGTAACCCCACTGTCCAGCGTTCATCCGTTGCCCCGCCTACGCGGGGCTTTTTTATGTCACTGCCACAACAATGGGCGGGAGATCATTTTGACCTCTTCGGCAGCACAAACCTCTCCGGCGCGGGCGGTCAGCTCAGCGATAAACCGGGTTTGATCGCCCGGCGTTAACGGATAAGCCTTCAAGCGATATTTCATTCCCATATCCGTACCCAGCACAGCCACCACAACCGGCTGATAAGTTTTGGTCAAGGGACAGGTATAAATCACATCACGAAACAATTCGCGCATGCGGGCAACATCATGATTGGGCTCAAGATACAGCTCCGCCACACACATAAGGTTGTCGGTCCCGTCGTTGCCATTTGCCAGCAGGTTGTTCCACAACAAACCATGAGGAATCACGATAACGGTGTCATCCAGCGTGACGATTTCCGCTGCCCGCGTGCCGATTGCGCGCACTTCGCCATACTGGCCGTTGATCTCGATCCAGTCCCCCGGGCGGTAAGGCATTTCGTATAAGGTGACAATTCCGGCAATGAGGCTGTTTGCGTAATCCTTGAACGCAAAGCCCAGCGCCAACGCCAGGGCGCCAAATATCGCCAGCATGTTTTCGAAGGATGGCTCCACCAGAATCGGCACTACCATCACAATGGTCAGAACGATGATCACCAACCGGAACAACGGTACCGACGCTAACAGATACAAACGAGGTTTGCCGGACAGCTTCCGAGCCAGCATGGGCACCAGCTTCTGGATCGCCATAATCAGCAGAGATGCCAGCACCACCACCGCAACCGCTTCAATGATTGCGCCTGACGAGATCGTGGACAGTGCGTCTTTCAGCCCCAACTCTTCCATTCTGTGCTCCTAGAACCCATCTACCGGGAATCCGCGCGCCTGCAGATACTTGCGAACCGCCGGGTAACCCAGCGGAGTGGGCCGATACGCTTGCGTTTTTTCATCCTGAACAATCAGATCTGCCCTGAGAAATCGGGACAACAATAACTTTAGTTCGCGATTCGCGATGCCGGTGGCCCGCTCAAGCGATTCAATGGTTAATTGGCTGTGCAACAGAATGGCGTGCAGCACAAGCCCGGCTTGCTGGCCGGAGCCCTGTGGCACGCCGGGCAGGCTTAACTGGTCAAACGGAACGACCCAGCACTCAGCGGTGTTGCCGGCGCTTGCCTCTCCTTCACCCTGTTCGGCGTCCTGTTCCGGTTGGGCCCGCAATGCTCGCTGCCAAATCGCATGCGCAACGCCCCGATTACCTCTGGCGGCATTGGCAAGGTCCTGTGCAAAGCAACTGTATTTTTCTTTCGAGTCGTCCGCTTTAGGTGGCAACACATAAAGGCCGTCGTTGGTCATGCGGGCCGTTAGTGACCGCCCATTGCCACCACGGGCCAAGAAGTCCAGCCAACCGGTTAATCGCCCGGAATCCAAAGGCGCCGGCGTTAAAGGATTAACGTGGATCTCTGGCCAATATCGCACCCAGAATTGCCAGCACCAACTCGAACACGCCACAATGCCACGGCCAGTGCTGTCCAGAGCCACGCGAGCAAAGAAAGACTTCAACAGATTCAATCCGGAGCGGTGGCGCAACCAGAAGTTCGCGAGTTCAGGCACCACCCAGTCATCGTCACCCAACTGTTCGTCCCACCAACGATCGGCATCTGGCTCTGTCATCGACAGGTTTGCCGGTGGTTCAATAATTCGAACTGGCAGAGTCAACAACGCATCAGAGACCCCCGAAAAAGGCGGCGCGACAACAAAGCTCACCTCGCGATTGTGGGCACCTTGCTGACGCAGCGCTTCGAGCTGCTCGAGAATGGCCGACGCCAGAGCCGAGGCATCCGGTTCCGGCGCGTACCGTTTTAGCTTATTTGCGGATAAGGAAGGCAAGTCGTCCAGACTTTCGAAAGCTTCACTTTCAGGGGTAAGCCCCGAGCGCAACTGTTCCAATATGTCCTTCAACCCCGCACGCAGTGTTTTGTGCACCGATACATCTGGCGTACTCCACTGGTCCAGCGCTATCAAACCACCCGGCAGGCAGGGGTGTTCATTATCTGTTTCGGTCGTCAAAAACCCTCTCCCTTAGTGTTATTCGGGAACCAGCCAGGAAAGACTGGCCGACATCCCTAGTCTAGCCTCGCCTTCAAGCTCCGCCAGCATATCGCTCAGCCGCTGATCAAAGCCCCAGGGTGGATTGACCACCAACATGCCAGAACCGACCATGCCACGCTCCGGTGGCTGATCGAGCATTACTTCGCTGCGTAATACCTTGCGCACGCCACAACTTTCCACCCCTGCAATCAATGATTGTTGCAGGCCGCTGGTCAATATCGGGTACCAAATCAGATACACGCCGTGGCGACATTTTTTCCACGCTTGCGCCAAGGTGTTCGCGACCTGACCGTATTCGTCTTTCACTTCATAGGACGGATCGATCAAGGTCAGCAATCGGGGCTGTGCAGGCGGCAGGTTCTTTAGCAGACCCTTCAGTCCGTCTTCGTTCTGAACACGAACGCTGTTTTGCTCTGCCCAGGCTTGCAAAGACTTCCCCTCGGCCGGGTGCAATTCAAACGCAGTAATCGAATCCCCGGGCCGGCCAAAATTCGCCAGCCAAGCCGGCGAGCCGGGGTACAGCGACAAGGCTTCCGCGCCTTCGTTCAAACTGTCCAGCAACGCCACCATCGGCTGCCAGTCAGGTGATTTCAGCGTCTCTCGCAACGACCACAAACGGTGGATACCGGCGTCGGCTTCGGCGGTTTTTCTGGCCCGCTCACTGGTCAGATCATAGATCGCGCTGCCGGCGTGGGTATCAAAACACGCCATGGCGGTCTTTTTGGATTGCATCATGACCAACGCCAGGGTCAATGCCGCGTGTTTCTGAACATCTGCAAAATTTCCAGCGTGAAAGGCGTGAAGATAACTCAACATGTCGGGCTCCTGATTCCAGCCATCCATTAAGCCGCAGACACCCCCTACAAACAACACCCAACACCGCCCAGTGCCACGACAAAACAAAAAATCTTGCGTCAACCTTGCTAACCGCCTCATAATGCAAACGCTAACGCTTCCTATTACCACGTGCATCTAAAATACATGGAGTTCTCAATGACCGCTTTGTTCCGCCCGGCTCCACTGGCCCTTACCATTGCAGCCACCCTTTCCGCTGGCTGCGCCTTCACCCATTCCGCCGCCGAGACTGAGCCGGTCACCAAAGCGTCTGTCGTCTCCCATTATGCCGACCTGGCCCTCGCCAACTACCAGGATGCGCTGGTTACCGCCAAGGCTCTGGATAAAGCCACCGACCAGCTGATTGCGAACCCGACCGAAGCCAATCTGCAAGCCGCCAAAGAAGCCTGGCTGGCTGCCCGTGTGCCCTATCAGCAAACGGAAGTGTTTCGTTTCGGCAACACCATCGTAGACGACTGGGAAGGCCAGCTGAATGCCTGGCCACTGGATGAGGGCCTGATCGATTACGTCAAAACCGACGATTACCAGTACGAGCTGGGCAATGCCGGTGCCACCGCCAATATCATCGCCAACACCCGCGTGAACGTAGGCGGGAAATCTCTGGATACAACGGTATTGACGCCAGAACTGCTCGCAGACCTGAACGAAATTGGCGGCTCCGAAGCCAACGTAGCCACCGGCTACCACGCGGTGGAATTCCTGCTGTGGGGCCAGGATCAGCACGGCTTTGAGCAAGGTGCCGGTGAACGTCCGGTTACCGATTATGCAACAGGTTCGGATTGCACCAACGGCAACTGTGAGCGCCGCGGTGAATATCTGGACGCGGTAACAGACCTTCTGGTTTCCGACCTGGAATGGATGGTGGCGCAATGGGCGCCGGGTAACGAGAACAACTACCGCAGTGAGCTGACAAACGGCGATGAAAACGAAGCCGTTCAGAAAATGCTGTTTGGTATGGGCTCTTTGTCTCTGGGTGAACTGGCGGGCGAACGTATGAAAGTGGCTCTGGAAGCCAACTCCTACGAGGATGAGCACGACTGCTTCAGCGACAACACCCACAACTCCCATTACTACAATGGCCAGGGTATCCAGAACGTTTACACGGGCAGCTACCGCCGGGTTGATGGCAGCCTGGTCAGCGGTCCATCCCTGTCTGATCTGGTCGAAGCCAACAATCCTGAGTTGGATGCTCGCCTGAACGCTCAGCTGGACGCGTCCATGAAGGCCTTGGGGCAACTGAAAGCACACGCTGAAAGCAGCGAAAACCCAATGGCTTTTGATACCATGATCGCGCCGGGCAACACCGAAGGTGCACAAATCGTCAATAATGCGATTATGGCACTTGTTGAACAAACCGGTTCCATTGAGCAAGCCGCACGCCAGCTCGGCATTGAAGCACTGTCCCCTGACGATGCCGGCCACGCATTCTGAGGCACGATGAAAAAAGCACTGATCTGGGGAACGCTGGCTATGGCCAGCGTTCCCGTTTTCGCCGCCAGCCACGCTGGCTACCCGATACAAACCACACCGAATACCGGTGGTGAAGGCACGGTTCAGCAAACCGACACCAATGCGTATTCACTCCCCCAAGCCAACTTGTCGATGACCAAACGGCTGGATTTCAGTGTGGGTAACAGCTTCTTCCGGAACCCTTGGGTTGAAGCGCCCGCCAGCACCGACGCCCGCGATGGTCTTGGGCCCCTGTTCAATACCAATTCGTGCCAGGGCTGTCACATCAAAGATGGTCGCGGCCATCCTCCGGGTGTGGACGAACCGCCAGTATCCTTGTTCCTTCGGCTAGCGGTACCCGCAGATCCGCTGAAAGACGCGGATATACTCCGCACGCAAGGCTTCAAACCAGCGCCTGTTTATGGTGCTCAGCTGCAGACCGCAGCTCTGCCCGGCGCCAAACCCGAGGCCAACCTGCGTATCGAATGGCAATCCGTCACTGAAACCTTACCCGATGGCCATCAGATTTCTTTACGCAAGCCGGCGTACCACATTGATACCCCCAACTACGGTCCGCTACCGGACAACCTGTTGATCTCTCCTCGCGTAGCACCGCAAATGATTGGCATGGGGCTGCTGGAAGCCATTCCGGTCACCGACCTAGAGGCCTTAGCCGACCCAGAAGACAGTAACAAAGACGGTATTTCCGGCAAACTGAATCAGGTTTGGGATTTGGCGGCCAAGCAGACCGTGCCGGGCCGCTTCGGCTGGAAGTCTGCTGAGCCAAACGTGCATCAGCAGAGCATGGGCGCATTTGCCGGCGATATGGGGCTGACCTCCAGCATCAAACCCAACACTGACTGCACGCCCGAACAGAAGTGTGAACAATTCCCCGATGGCGGTGCTCCCGAAGTCACCGATAAAGTCGCCGGCTTTGTGACTTTCTACGCCAAGAGTCTGGCGGTTCCAGCCCGGCGCAACCTTGACCAGGACACCGTTCAGCAAGGCGCCAGGCGTTTTAACGAAATTGGCTGTGCGGCGTGCCACACGCCCAAACACACCACAGGCCAAATCGCTGACCGCCCGGACCTCAGTAATCAGACGATCTGGCCCTACACCGATCTGTTACTGCACGACATGGGGCCTGCCTTGGCAGATGGCCGTGACGAGTTTCTCGCAGACGGCAACGAATGGCGCACACCGCCCTTATGGGGCACGGGGCTGGCGAAGGTGGTGAATCCACAAGCGGGCTTCTTGCATGACGGCCGTGCCCGCACGCCGGAAGAAGCCATTCTTTGGCACGGAGGCGAAGCACAAGCAGCAGCCGATCAATATCGCCAACTGTCCGCCGCTGACCGACGAGCCCTGATCGATTTCCTCAATTCGCTTTAAGGAGTTGCCATGCAGCCCATCATTCGAGCCTTATGCGCGTCGACCCTCGCCGTTGCCGCTTCTGTCAGTTTCGCGGCCGCACCGATGGATGGTCCGCAGAGTGCCCGCACGGGCTGGCACCCGGCAATTCAATCGGGGTATGACTTGCTCGCCGAGGAAACCGCTCAGCTTGCCGAGCACGCCAGCCGTTACTGCGCTGCGCCCGACGAACAGCTAAGGGCACAACTGGAACAACACTGGCGTGACGCCTTTATGGCCTGGCAACAGGTGCGCTTTGTCGATTTCGGGCCGGTAGAAAACAACAATCTGGCCTGGCAGTTTCAATTCTGGCCAGACCCGAAAAATCTGGTTGCCCGCAAAGCCGCCTACCTGACGAAATCAGACCAGCCGATAACCGCTGACCTTATTGAGCAATCGGGCGTGGCGGTTCAGGGCTTTCCGATGCTGGAATACCTGCTGTTCGATGACGCATTGTCTAGCGGCGAAAATGCCCTGCCGGCTCCGCACAGCTGCGCAGTGCTGACCACGGTCACCAAACACCTCGCATCGAACAGCAAACAGCTCAGCGCCGACTGGCAAAGTTTCAAAACGCCTTACCTCAACACCGAGGCCTATCAGGTTTCTACCCTCAAGTCGGCCATGGCCGCACTGGAGATTCTTGAGGAGCGGCGGTTAGCAAAACCCATGGGGCTGCGCGGCAATGGTAAACGTAACCCCTACATCACCGATGCCTGGCGCAGCGGCACCAGCCTGTTATCGGTGGAAGCTACCCTACGCGGGCTGCAGCAACATTTTCTGCCGGAATTCCTGAAACTGCTGGAACAAAAGGGCGAATTACAACTGGCCAAGCGAATCCAGCGCCAGTTTGATGCAGCACTGGATAACTACCCCGAGGCTGATCGCCCGATGACCGTATTGCTGTCTGACGACAAGGCCTTTCGCACGCTACAAGGGCTTTACGTTGACGTTTCCCAGCTCGCCACACTGGTCAACGACCAAGCCGCCGTAGCTCTGGGTGTTGTGCGCGGTTTCAACTCCAGCGACGGTGACTGAAGGACCACGTGTAATGGATAGAAGCCGACGCCAACTCCTGAAAGCGGCGCTTGCCGGCAGCGCGGCATTAAGCCTGAGTGGCTGCAGTTTGTTGCCCCGAAAGTCCGGGTTCAACCCCGAGCAATACTCTGCAGCCGTGGGAAAGCCCGATGGCACCTTCGGTGTAAGCGCCTTCGGCCTGAACGGCCAGCCGCTTTGGGTGTCACCCGTGGCTACCCGTTGCCACAGCGGATGCACACGCCCCGTGAGCAATCAACTGGTGTTCTTCGAACGCCGTCCGGGGTGGCACTTCTATGTCCTGGACGCCTCTACGGGAAAACGACTGCACAATATTGAAGCCGCGCAGGGCGAGCACTTCGTCGGCCACGGCGTATTCTCCCCGGATGGGCGCTGGCTTTATGCTACCGCCAGCCGGTACGAACCTGGCGAGGGCATCGTGGCAGTTTATGACGCGGAGCAAAACTTCCAACGGGTGAATACCTTCGAATTAGCGGGCATCGGCCCGCACCAAATCACTCTGCACCCGGACGGTGAAACCCTCGCCATTGCCTTGGGTGGCATTCTCACCCACCCGGATTATGATCGGCTCAAGCTCAATCTCGACACCATGGCACCGGCACTGATTCTGATGAACCGTCGATCCGGAGAGATTGTTGGCCGCCTGAACCCGAGCCACCATCAACAGAGCCTTCGGCATCTGGACATTCACCCTTCCGGAAAAGTCTATATAGCCTACCAGCACCAAGGCCCAAGGCACGAAATGCCGGCATTGCTTGCCCGCATGGATCACAACCGGCTTACCGAAATTCGTTTTGACGATGAAACCCAAACGGGCCTTGCCAACTACATTGCCAGCGTTATTGCCCACCCGGAAAACGATCTGGTGGCCGCAGCCTCTCCCGTAGGCGGCACAGCTGTAGTTTTCCAAGGTAGCACCGGCAAACTACTGGCGAAAACCTCGATTCCCGATTGTTCGGGCGTGCAGGCATTAGCCGGCGGAGACTTCCTGATTTCCTCGGGCAAGGGCAAACTGGTTCGCCTTGGCGCACACCAGCCGGCTCAGGAGATTGCCCAACTGCCGCTGTATTGGGATCATCATTTGGTGTAGTCAGCCACAACCGCACCAACCGGCCCTTAAGCAACTTCCCGGCTCCTGCTATGCTTGGCAAAATCCTTCATCGGAGTAGCCGCCTTGTCCGAAAAGTCCTCCTATTCGATTGATCAGCTATACAGCCTGATCGCCAACGAAGAAGACGCGCGTGTTTGCAAAGACATTCCTGCCGAAGCCTGCCGGGAAGTACCTCGCAACTTTTTCTTAATTTTGTTCAGCAACGTACTGACCAAGCTCGGCGACCTGCTGATCAGCCCGAAAACCGTTCTGGCCTGGCTGATGAGCGCCGTTGGTGCCCCCGCTTTGGTGGCTTGGCTGGTGCCCATTCGTGAATCGGGCTCGATGGTGCCGCAAATGGTGATCGGCGCCTGGGTTCGCCGCAAGGCGGTGCGCAAATGGTTCTGGACATTGGGCAGTTTCGGGCAAGCCGTGAGTGTGATGGCAATGGCTGCGAGCGTGTGGTTTTTCGAAGGCTACGCCGCAGGCGGCGGCATTGTCGCGGCACTTGTTGTGTTCTCCCTGTCCCGAGGCTTTTGCTCCGTTTCAATGAAGGATGTGCAGGGTAAATGCATTCCAAAAACCCGCCGAGGCCGCTTGTCGGGATTGGCCAGTACTCTGGGCGGCTCAGCAACCGTAATTCTGACGGCGCTGCTGTTCTGGGATCGGGGCGACCCCACCATTGGCTTTTACGCCCTGCTGTTGTTACTGGCCGCCAGCATGTGGATCATCGCGGGTTTTCTGTTTGCGGGTGTTGAAGAGTACGCAGGCGAAACCGATGGCGGCGGCAACGCGTTGGCAGAAGCCTTCAAAAGCTTGTCGTTGTTGCGTACCGACACCCTGTTCCGAAACTTCGTGATTACCCGAGCACTGCTGCTGTGCTCTGCCCTCGCTTCGCCTTACTTCGTGGTACTGGCTCAAAAAGAATCGGACATCGGCTGGATGCTCGGCGTATTCCTGCTGGCCAGCAGCCTGGCCAGCTCTCTCAGTGCCAGCTTCTGGGGTTGGGCTGCCGACACCTCCAGCCGCCGGGTGATGATCCGTGGTGCCGCCATGGCCAGTAGCATTTGTGTTGGTGTGGGTTGTCTGGCCATCGTGTTTGGCCCGGGCTTCGGTGGTGCCTGGTTCTACCCGATCGCGTTCTTCATTCTGAGTATCGCCCACGCCGGCGTTCGCCTTGGCCGCAAAACCTATTTGGTGGATATGGCCGGCGGCAACAAGCGCACCGATTACACCGCAGTCAGCAACACGGTGATTGGTATTTTGTTGTTAGCAACCGGTGGGCTTACCGCGGCTATTTCACTGATATCCAATGTCGCGGTGATTATCGTGCTTGGCCTGATGGGGTTTGCGGGGATGATCAGTGCGTTGCGGTTGGATGAGGTGACGGAAGACTAACCCTCCAGAACAAATAGACAACGAAAAAGGGGCTGGTCACCAGCCCCTTTTTACTTTCATTAGACGATCTTCACTCAATTACAGCGATACCGTCACTTCTTCTTTGGAGGCACAGGCTCCGAACACTTCGAACTTTTCCAAGGCAGAGATGAACTCGAAACCACCACTGTAAATCTCGATTGCATCAAAACGCTTGGATGTTTGGAACACTACATAAACACGGTCGTTGGTGCCGATAATCTCGGAAAAGCCGAGCAGATCAAGATCAGCTCCCAGTTGCCCGCCAGAATCCTCCTGGATTTCACCGTTAAGCAAGGTACGTACTTTCAAGCCACCGTTGGTGAACAAGCCCAGCTTGAGCAACTGCGGCGCTTTTTCCACTTCGACACCAATAACGTTGTTACCCGGGAAGGCAAAACCGCTGGTTGTTGCAATTCGCAGGCTCACAGACGAAAGGCCCAGCAAGTTGGTGTTGCTGATGGTTGCAAAGTTGTTCAGGTCTTGGTCAACCAGATTGCCTTCATCCACAACACCACACAACTCGCCCAATGCAGGCAGAAGGCAGTTGGAATCGCCCTTAGATGCCTCGGCTGCAAAATCATTGTCGCTGGCCACGATAGGAGAGAACTGTTGCCCTGCACCGCACGAGAACTCAACACTCGCCAAATCGCAGGCATCACCAATGTTATCGCCATCGGCATCAGCCTGATCGGGGTTAGCTACTGTTGGGCAGTTATCACCGCCAGCCCAGACCTCGAGTGGCACCATGGCTCCAGGGGCCACATCGGTTTTATCATTAACACCGTCGCCATCAAGGTCTGCATCGCAGACGTCGCCTAAGCCGTCGCCATCAAGGTCTTGCTGATTGGGGTTGGCGACGGTCGGGCAATTATCATCATTAATATCGTTGCCCTCCAGATCTTTGTTGGCGATGCCGTCACCGTCACGATCTATTTTTTCCCAAAGGACACCATCCGTCTCACACGCATCACCAAGACCATCACCATCACTATCGAGCTGGTTCGCATTGGGTTGTAGCGGGCAATTGTCGCCTCCCTCGGCAACCGAAATCACGCTGAAGGTACCATCGGAAGCTTCAACCTTATCGGATACGCCATCACCATCGGCATCGGTATCACACGCATCTCCAACATCATTACCATCACGGTCCGCCTGCGACGGATTAGCGATTAACGGGCAGTTATCTCCGCCATTAGCTACAGATACCGTTTCAAAGGTGTCGTCAGACACTTTGACCTTACCATCAACGCCATCACCGTCCGCGTCGATGTCACAGGCATCGCCATACAAATCGCGGTCAGCATTCTGTTGGTCCGGGTTCGAAATCAACGGACAATTGTCTACATCATTAAGGACGCCATCACCGTCGAGATCATCCTGGTTCGAAACTTCTCCGTCACAGGCATCGTCAATGCCATCTGCATCGGCATCAACGCCATCATTGACGGTAGCCGGGCACGAATCCTCATTGTCCGGAATGCCGTCACCATCTTCATCAAACTCTTTCGAACCATCATCGTCCGCACCGTTGCCGGAACCGTCTACGTTCTGTTCACCACCATTAACGCCAGTTCCGTCACTGGAGCTATCGGCTTCACAGCCTGCTAATGCCAGCAAAGCCGTAAACAATAAAATCAAAGGCAAATTCAGGTTACGCAACTTCATAATTAAGCTCCCTCTCCGACTGTATCGGATACAACATTGAACTCAACGCGACGGTTCCGTTCACGCCCCTCTTCGGTGTCGTTGCTGCGCACCGGGTTGGCCTCGCCATAACCCGTGGCCGTTAACTGCTCAGGGGCAACACCCAGATCCAAGAGGTAATTGCGGACCGCGTCCGCACGCTTTTGCGACAGTTCACGGTTGTAGCCTGCGGAACCCTGGCTATCGGTATAGCCCGCCAACTCAACTTTCAGGTCGGTTTGGCCCTTCAAGGCATCCGCCGTGCTGATCAGAATGTCTTTGGCATTGGCTGTCAGGCGGTCAGAGTTAAATTCGAAAGTTACGCCCTGTAAAATGACGGTCTGAACCTGATTGGTTTCAACGCAACCAACGGCATTGACTTCAAGGCCTTCCAAGGTGTTCGGGCACTGATCGACACCATCAACCACGCCGTCGCCGTCTGAATCGGCCAGGTTCTTTTCAACCACCACCGGCTTCTCGATAACAACCGTTTTTTCGACGATTCGAGTGCGAGTCGCACCGATAGGAACGGTTAAACCAAGACTGAAATGAAGATCCGAGTAGTCTTCTTCAAAAGCATCCCACAGGTATCTCGCATCAGCTCTGAGGCGGAGTCCAGACTTGGAGAACGGGGAAGAAATAAAACCCAGAGCGGCGTTGGCGTAGCCATTAAACTCGCTACCGGAGCTGTTGAACACGTCGTTACGTGAAACACCGCCGCCGATAGAAACATAAGGGGAGAAAGTCTCGGGCCCAAACAGGCGGTAGTTGAAATCAGCGCCCAATCCCTGCTGGTAGAAGTCGGTGCCACCATCCACACCTGTTTCAAATATTCCCGCGAAGAATTGCGGCTCGAGCCACCAATGCTGGCTCAATCGATGGCTGTACATAGCCCGCATTGCGGTGCCGTAGTCATCAACACGATCCTTGTCAGGCTTGATATAGCTGCCTAGAACAGAGACTTCACGTTCGTGCTGAACCGGTTTGGCTTGCGCCAGTGGCAATGCGGCTATACAGAAACCGGCCACTGATAACGCTCGAAATATCCTTCTTGCCATGTAAAACGCCCTCCTTTAATGCGCACCTGATTAGATGCAACCTAAATCGGTAATTGACGGAGGGATTTTGGCTCAAATTGACAATTCGTAATACGGCTCAAATGACAAGGAACTACGTCACATTTACGAAAGATTTTAGACCGTTCGGCCATCATTCAGCGCCAAAGCGCCTTTGACAATCTTGTAGATCACCCAGATAGACGTACCCAAAAGAATGAACCACCCGATGATCAGCGGAGTGGTAACAACCCCAATCACCGTCCAAAGCAGACCTATCCAAAAGGTGCGAATTTGCCAACGGAAATGGCTCTCGATCCAAGTGCCACGGACGTCGTCCATTTTGACGTAATTCACGATCACCCCTACCAGGCCGGTAATACCGCCCAGAAAGAACGAAAGTGCTTGCAGGATGTAAACGACAATCGCGAGGTTGCGTGCCGAATCGGTGGGCGGTTGCTGGGGATCATCGTTGCGGGGAATAAATTCCGGTTCGGCCAAGGGTAGGGCTCCTGGAAATGGGTTTTCTCCAGTCTAGCATAGCGGGCTTGCCCTCTCGCAAAGCCCGCTATTCCTGAACCGCTAACCTAATATTTCTTCAGCCGAATCAGCTTCCGATCACCCCACCGTCTTTGCGGGTTACGATCACGGTGGCATCCCTTGGCCTTGGATCCTTGGCATCCGGCCAATTAGCGGCTGGGTGTTGAATGTTCACAAACATGGTGGCCATGTCTGGCGTGCCGGTTACACCGGTCACCTCACAGCCGACAGGCCCCACGAAAAAGCGTTTGATCTCGCGGGTTTCGGGGTTCGCCGCCAGCATCATATTGTTTTGATATGGCGCTTCATCCCGGCCATCGGTCTGGATCCACAGGCGGCCGTTGTAATCGAACCACAATCCGTCGGGGCTGTTGAAGATGTTGTCGTCGTTCAAGGTGACAACAGCCTCACCATCCACCACAGTTTGGGTGCCTTGCTCGCCGGCAAACACGAAAATGTCCCAATCGAAGCGGGTGGCGGCGTGGTCATTCTCCGCTTCCTTCCAGCGAATGATGTGGCCATTTCGGTTGTTGGCAATCGGGTTGGCAGCGTCGGTTTGTTCTTCGGTGCGCTTTGAGTTATTGGTCAGGGTGAAATACACCTCGCCTGAATTCGGGTCTACGGCACCCCACTCTGGCCGGTCCATCGGCGTGGCACCAGCAATATCCGCCGCCAAACGGGTGTTCAGCAGTACATCCGCCTGATTCTCAAATCCATCAAACGCAATGGTGCCAACAGTGGTGCCCTTGGCAGCGGTGACCTTGGCGGCAAAATCGGCATCACTCAGATCAAGCGGCAGCCATTCACCGGAGCCATCGTCGTTAAAACGCGCCACGTACAGTGTGCCTTCATCCAACAAATATCCACCTGCCGTCGCCGCGTAGTATGGCTTGGACGAGACAAACTTGTAGATATACTCGAACCGGGAATCGTCACCGGAGTAGCACACCACGGGCTGCCCTTCCTTAACCGGCGCAAAAATCACGCCTTCATGACCGAACCGCCCCAGCGCTGTACGTTTCTGAGGCGCGCTTTCCGGTGTGAACGGATCAATTTCAACCATGTAACCGAAGGTGTTGGCTTCGTTGCGGTAGTCATCGGTCGCCGTGGCTGCCTTGGGCGTTACATCAAAGCGCACATAGGCATCGGCGCCGTTATCCGCCAGTTCCCAGTCGTAACGGGAGGTGCCATCAACCCCGTGACGGACCTGTTCACGCGGACGTTCGCCCAGCGTTTTGTTCGCAAAGTAGCCGTGCCAGTTTTCTTCCGCAGCCAGGTAGGTGCCCCAAGGCGTTGGCCCCATCGAGCAATTGTTCAGAGTACCGCGAGTGCGCTCGGCCCCGGGGCTGAATTTCGTCGCCAGCTTTGGATAGCCGCGGAGTGGGCCTCGTAGTTCCATTTCCGTGCCGCCGGTAACGCGACGGTTGAACGGGCTGCCGAATACAATGTCCCAGGTGCCGCTTGTATCTTGCTTGATGTGAACCACCGACACACCATGGGCCGCTATTTCCTTACGGACTTCATCGGAAGGGCGCACGCCGCCGTTGCTGTTTGCTTCAGTAGCCCCCGAGGCATGCAAGGCGGCCTGATTGATGTACTCGTGGTTCATCACCAGCAAGCCTTCGGTGGAACTGCTGCCACCTGCTTTCAGGTCAATGGGAAAAAAGTGCACGCCATCATGGTGCATACCCATTTGCTGTTCTTGTTCTGCACCGGTGTTGGTGCCATCCGGCTTGTAGGCCGGGTAAGTTCCGGTAATTGGTGTGCCCCATGGCAGGAAAGCCTCAGTGGCGTAGCCTTCGGGTACGACAACGCGGTTAGCATTGGAAACCGGCACGGCCTGAAAGCCCATGGACAGATCAGTCGCTCCATCACCACCCGCGCCATCCGGTGTGGACACTGAACCATCGTCATCACTGCCGCCACCGCAGCCCGCAAGCCCTACGCCCACAAGGCTGGCCAAGGCTGCACCAACCGAGCCCTTCAACACAGACCGGCGCTGCATGCGGGTGGTCAATACCTGATCAAATGGACGATTACCCGAGTGATTCACCACCGGCTCGTAGTCCGGGTCCAGATAATTAGGATCTAGATCGTGCTTAGCCATACTTTCTCTCTCTTGAAGGATTGGGCCATCTGGCGTTGTCGAGAGATCAGTGTCGTTGGTCTGTGTGACAGCTTCGCATCGATTGGGTGTCAGTTCGGTTACGGTTTCGTTGCCCACAAAAAAAGCGCCCGCAGGCGCTTTTATAACAGATTGAACGATCGCCTTATTTGGCTACATCGTCCGCTGCCTCTTCCATCGCGTCGCTGGTGTCATCAGCGGCTTCTTCCATTTTGTCACCGGCTTCCTCGAAGCCTTCCTGAATTTCACCCATGGCGCTTTCGTCTGTACCTGTTGCCTCTTCCATACCCTCTTCCGCAGAATCGGCGGCATCGTCCATCATTTCCGCAGCGTTTTCGCCCGCTTGCTCGAAATCCGCACCTTCATCGCTTTCGGAACTGCAAGCTGCAAGGCCGAGCGTCATCAGAAGCGCCAGTGCACTTAGTGTGAGCTTGTTCATAACATTTCCTTCTGTTGGTACATGACTGTAGTGTTTCTAGCGTAGAGGCCCCGCGGTTCGATCGCAATTACCGCAGAATTACTGTTTCGTTAACTCTTTACCGTCGATCAGCAGTATCCGTTCAACGCCGAGCACTTTTCCGGTGCCTAACACCAAAAAATCATGACCGGCCCGGCTTAGAATATCGTGCAACACTTCGTGCACGATCATCATCTGCCCGGACGGATCCTGATAAACAATTTCCGCCTGCTGCTTTGTTCGTATGTACTCTCGAACCCACTCCTGAGCACTCCAGGAAATAACCGCCCGCGCGGGGTTTGTAGCACTCATCTCGATATGTCCTTGTTGTTTTTATTACCCGAAGAATGGACCACCGTTCCGCTTTACGCCAATTTGCCGAACTTATCATTCCAGGCCAGATGTCGCATATATTGTTGTATTGACCGATTGTCCGACATAGATTGATTAGAACAACGAACAAGAGGGAGCGCCTGCTATGAATGCCAAAGTCCAAATATCTTCTGACACATCACACAACACCTCCGCCCGCCCGGCCGGTAAAGACTGGAAAGACCCAAAGCGTTACTTGTGGTTACTCGGCCCGGCACTGCCCGGCATTGGTGTGGCGGCACTGGGCGCGTATGCCATCGCTCCGAAAAAACTGAAAGCGTTGGCGTGGACCGGGCCAATTTTGATTCACGGCGTTATTCCCGCCCTGGACCGAGCAGTAGGCGTGGATAAAAGCAACCCGCCCGAAGAGGCCGTAAAAACTCTGGAACACGACAAGTACTACGACCGGATTGTTAAAGCGTTTATCCCCACCCAATACGTCCTGACGTTTATGGGCGCCTGGCTGGCAAGCCGAAAGAACGTGCCACTCGAAGACAAAATCGGCTTAACCCTTTCGGTGGGGGCCATCAATGGCATCGGGATCAATACCGCTCATGAGCTGGGCCATAAATCGAACAAATTAAACAAGCTGATGGCGATGGCTGCCTTGGCACCAACCGGTTACACCCATTTCGTGGTTGAGCACAATTTTGGCCATCACAAGCGGGTAGCCACTCCGGAAGATCCCGCCAGCAGCAAGATGGGCGAGAGTTTCTGGAAGTTTTTACCGCGCACGGTGGTGGGGGGGCTGAAATCCGCCGTCAAGATCGAGAAGGCGCGTCTGGCCCGCAAGGGTAAGGGTTTCTGGAGCCTGGATAACGAGCTGCTACAAGGCTGGGCGATGAGTGCCGGGTTCTTTGGTGCGACCACGCTGGTTTGCGGCCCGCGAGCGATTCCGTTCCTCGCCGGCCAAGCTGTTTATGGAGCCAGCTTGCTGGAAAGCGTGAATTACATTGAGCACTACGGCTTGCTGCGCCAGAAGAAAGAGAACGGCAAGTACGAGCGAACCCAGCCGGAGCATAGCTGGAACAGCAACAATATTGTGACCAATTTGTTCCTGTATCAGTTGCAGCGGCATTCTGACCATCACGCGCATCCAAGCCGGAGCTTCCAGGCATTGCGTCACTTTGAAGACGCGCCCCAGTTACCCAGCGGATACGCGTCAATGCTGTTGCCAGCGTATTTCCCGAAATGGTGGTCGGAGATGATGGATAAGCGGGTGATCGATCACTACGAGGGTGATTTGTCGAAGATTAACTGGGACCCGGATCGTAAAGCGGAGCTTATGGCCAAGTATGCGGATTACGCCGCAGAGGTAGCGGCGGCCGCCAAAGCCCCTAAATCTGACGCAGCCTAATCCTGAAGCTGGTTCCGGCAGACAACCGGAACCAGCTTTACTCTTACTTTCCTTTAAAAACAGCTTCCCGTCTTTCCAGAAACGACTGGATTCCTTCCTTTACATCTTCACTGGCCATCACCGGCCCAAGGTCTGGAAACAAACGCCGTTTTGCGGCCTCCTGCCCTTCGCTAACGGCGATTTTGGACGATTTCAAACTGCCCTGAACGCCTAATGGTGCGGCTTTCGCGATCTTTTCGGCAATTTCCATGGCCTTGTTCAACTGCTCACCGGGTTCGACGAGTTCTTGAATCAGGCCCCATTGATAAGCTTGTTCAGCCGTCCACTCGTCACCCGTTAGCAAATACCGCTGGGCGTTGCCCCAGCCGATTTCCCGCTGCAACCGAATGGTCGCCCCACCGCAGGCGAAAATGCCGCGCTGCACTTCAAGCTGCGCAAAGCGTGTGCCTTTAGCCGCTACGCGGATGTCGGTGTTGAGCATCAGTTCTACGCCGCAGGTAAAGCAGATGCCTTGAGCCGCGAAGACTACCGGCTTGGTGAGCCCTTCGCCTGTAATATGAAACGGATCCAGTTCGCCTTCGGCGGGTTCGATGCCCTTGCCATTGGCGAACACTCCCGCCCAGTCGTCCAGCTGCAGGCCGCTGGTGAAGTGGTCACCTTCGGCGTACATCACCGCCACGCGCAGTTCCGGGTCGTTTTTCAGCTGGTGATAGGCGGCTGCGATTTCGTGATACATGGCCCGGTTCATGGCGTTCATTTTTTCCGGGCGGTTCAGTCCGATCAGCAGGATGTGGCCCTGCTTTTCTACGTTTACCAATGACATTGTTCTTGTCCTCTAATTTGGCAACCTAGCCTGGGTGTTCGGGAGGCTGCGCGGTCAACGGGGAGGGCTTTTCAGGACACGCCCACGAGTACGTCCCTGTAGGCTCGTTTCGGGCCGTCCATGGCCCTCAACGGTCCTGAAAACCCCTCCCCGTCGCCCGCGCGTCATATTTCTGGGATATACCAGTCCACAAAGCGGTAAACTCAGAACCAATCAGCTTTCATGTTCAAACAGGTATCATCCTGATTTCGGAGCAATACCAAGTCCTGCGCCACCGTTGGCAGTTCCCAGTGAAAGAAGTACTGGGCGGCTTGCAGTTTGCCTTGGTAGAAGTTGCGTTCGCTGTCGCTGTTGGCTGAGGCCAAGGCGTTGGCCGCCGCATTCGCCTGACGCAGCCACATCCAGGCAACCACAATGTGCCCGAACAAGTGCAAGTAGCAGCTGGCGTTGGCAAGTGTTTTGTCCACTTCTCCGCCCATCAGGGATTTACCCAGGCTCTGGGTCACTTTCACCGCTTGCTGCAAGGTTTCGCTCAGTGACAAAGCCCACTGCTGGCAACGGTCGGTAGTAGCAGCTTGCAGGTCGACTTGCATTTCCTGCATCAACAACTGCAATCCGTGGCTTTGCTCTTGCCAGATCTTCCTACCCAGAAGATCCAGTGCCTGAATGCCGTTGGTGCCTTCGTGAATCGGGTTCAAACGGTTGTCGCGCCAGCATTGCTCCACCGGATACTCACGGGTGTAGCCCGCGCCGCCGTAGACTTGAATCGCCAGGTCGTTGGCTTTGGGGCCATATTCTGAAGGCCAGGCTTTGATCACCGGAGTCAGCAGGTCCAACAATTTGCCGGCTTCAGCACGCTTTTGCTCGTCCGGATGAGTGTGTTGTTCGTCCATCAGGCGGGCGCCGTAAAGGCACAGCGCCAAACCGCCTTCACTGTAGGCTTTCTGGGCCAGTAGCATGCGCCGAACGTCGGCGTGGTCGATGATCGGCACTTGTGGGCTTTCCGGATTCTTCTCGCTGGCTTTTCGGCCCTGCAGACGGTCTTTAGCGTATTCAAGGCTGTGCATGTAGCCTCGGTAGCCGATCACTGCCGCGCCCATGCCCACACCAATGCGGGCTTCGTTCATCATCTGGAACATGTACTTCAGGCCTTGATGAGGTTCACCCACCAGATAGCCATGGCACGGCGCGTCATCGCCGAAGCTCAATGCGGTGGAGGTGGTGCCCCGATAGCCGAGCTTGTGAATCAGGCCGGCGAGGCTCACGCCGTTGCGTTCGCCCGGATCGCCGTTTTCGTCTACGTGGAACTTGGGGACGACAAACAGGGAGATGCCTTTCACCCCGGCCGGTGCACCTTTGATCTTGGCCAGCACCATGTGAACGATGTTTTCGGTGATGCTTTGTTCGCCGCCGGAGATGTATATCTTCGCGCCTTTGATCAGGTAGTGCCCGTCATCGGTGGGCGTGGCAGAGGTTCGTATATCAGCGAGGCTGGAACCGGCGTGCGGCTCGGTCAGGGCCATGGTGCCACTGAAGCGGCCGTTGAGCATGTTCGGCAGAATGGTGGCTTTTTGTTGGTCGTTGCCAAACACGCGGATCAGGTTGGCGGCAGCCGTGGTCAGGAAGGGGTAGCCTGCAGTGCCGGGGTTGGCGGCGGTGAAGAAGCCGTTGCAGGCGGCCATGACGGATTCTGGTAATTGCATACCGCCGAGTTCGTAATCGTAACGTCCGGCGAGGAAGCCCGCTTCGGCGTAGGCGCCGAAGGCTTCTTTTACTTCCGGGAGCATTTCCACCTGGCCGTTGACGAATTTCGGTTCGTCTTTGTCGGCTGCGCTGTTGTGGTTGGCGAATTTTTCTTTCGCCATTTTGTCGGCGGTTTCGATGACGGCGTCGAAGGTTTCGACGCTATGTTCGCTAAAGCGTTCGCGCTTGGTCAGGGCTTCGGTGTCCATGACTTCGTATAGCTGGAATGCGAGGTCGCGGCGGTCGATCAGGGTGTCGGTCATTCGTGTTCTCCTGTTGATTGACTATAGCCTCTCACAACCGTTGTACTTGTTGAAATTGTCGTTTCTGACTTATTCTTGGTGAAATCCGCCAATCACTAGAGCGGGCCGCCCGGCGCTTACTGCAGGGAGGCTTCTCCGAGAGACGCCTCCCTGCAGTAACCCCCTACTCTTCGAATAGCTGGTCTGGTTTTCTCTAAAAGGAGTCATCTTTGTGAAAACGGTCACGATCATTGGTTTTAGCGGGGCGCTTGCCAGCGCGATTACGGGGGTGATCGATCTGTTTCGTATGGCCGGTGTGACTTGGGCGCGGGTTCATGGGGAACAGCCACAGCCGTATTTTCGCACGCGTTTGCTGACCGAATCCGGCGAGGCCTGCCGGTGCATCAATGGGCTGACCATTGGCGCGGATGGCTCGTGGCAAGATGTTGCCGCGCTGGGTGAAAACGATTTGGTGATCATTCCGACCATTGGCGCGCCGATTGATCAGGTGTTGGCCGAAAATCCGGGGCTGGTCGGGTGGCTTTCACAGTTTCAATCCACCAGCGATGATCAGGTACGGATTGCCAGTAATTGCACCGGGGCTTTTCTACTCGCTGAAGCCGGGGTGCTGGATAGGCGGCAAGCGACCACTCATTGGGGGTTTAGCAGTCAGTTTCGGCAGCGATTTCCGGATGTGGATTTGCAACCGGACAGGCTGGTGACGGTGGATGGCCATGTTGCTTGTGCCGGGGGCGGGATGGCTTGGTGGGATCTTGGGGTGTATCTCGTGGAGCGGCATGCGGGGGCGCAGGTTGCCCGGGAGTTGGCTAAGGCGTTTGTGATTGACGCGGGGCGATCGAGCCAGGCGCCTTACAGTGCGCTGCAGGCCCGGCGTTATCATTCCGACCCCGCCATTCTGAAACTGCAGGAGTGGCTGGATTCCCATTACAGCGAACCAGTCACATTGGCAGCCCTGGCTTCTTTGAGTGGTTTAACCGAGCGTTCGTTGATTCGCCGGTTCAAAGCGGCAACAGGTGACACCCCTACCGGCTATTTACAGGTGCTTCGCATCGAATCGGCACGGCAGCATCTGGAGAATTCGCGCTTTACGATTGAGGAGGTTACACGGTTGGTGGGCTATGAAGATGTGAGTTCTTTCAGTCGGTTATTCCGCAAGCACACGGGGCTGGCCCCCGGTGCGTACCGTTTACGGTTCGGTCGGTAATGCCTCAACGAACCGTTCTGGCGCGCGTTATGCAGCGATTTCTGTAAAAGGTTCGTTTTGGGCCATGAATGTAAGGAATCCCGACAGATGTACCAAGGGGAAGATGCCGTGAACACAATATTGAGACAGAGCCAGTCCGAGGTTTTAAGTCGTCTCTATGAGATGAAGTGCAAGCAAATCAAGCACGCTCGCGAGAAAGGAGAGCATCTGCACAGCCAGGTATTGGAAGCCGAGGCAGAGGCCATTTCGAACGCCTTGAAGTCCGTTCGTTAAGCCTGGAGCATTGAATGCTCAAGAGTGACTTCCACGGTCACTCTTGAGCTCAGAACGTCTGCTTCAGAGAGCGGCGGCCACTTCGGTGCCTTGCCTGATCGCGCGCTTCGCATCCAACTCTTCAGCCAGGTCCGCGCCACCAATCAAGTGCGCTTTTACGCCGGCGCCTTCAAGCTGATCGTAAAGCTCCCGGTAAGACTCCTGCCCGGCACACAAGATCACGTTATCAACCGGCAGCACTTTCTTTTCGATTTCTTTGCCGTCTTTATCCGACACAGTAATGTGCAAGCCTTCGTCGTCGATGCGGTCGTAGCTGCACCCTTTCAGCATTTCTACGTCGCGATTCTTCAAGCTGCTGCGGTGTACCCAACCAGAGGTCTTGCCTAAGCCGCCTCCCACTTTGCTGGTTTTCCGCTGCATCAGGTAGATCTTACGTGGCGTCGGTGTAGCTTCACGTTCGGCTAGGCCACCGGGGCCGTCAAATTCAGGATGCACACCCCACTCTGCTTGCCAGTCGCTGACTTTGACTTGTTCGCCCTCGGGCTGACGCTCGAAGTCGTGGGTCAGAAACTCGCTGACGTCAAAACCGATTCCGCCCGCACCGATCACAGCCACGGTTTTTCCAACCGTTTTGTTATGGCGCAGTACATCGAGGTATCCGAGCACTTTCGGGTGGTCCACACCTTCGATTTTCGGTGTCCGGGGTTTAACACCGGTGGCAATGATCACGTCATCAAAGCCCTGGGCTTTCAAAGATTCGGCATCCACCCGGGTGTTGAGTTGCAGATCAATTTCCAGCAATTCGATCTGGCGCTGGAAATAGCGCAGGGTTTCGTAGAATTCTTCTTTGCCGGGAATACGCTTGGCGTAATTGAACTGACCACCGATTTTGTCGTCGGCTTCAAACAGCGTGACGTTATGACCGCGCTTGGCCGCAGTCGTGGCAGCCGCCAGCCCGGCAGGCCCCGCTCCGACGACCGCAACACGGCGCACCACCGGCGCTACGGTCAGCACCAATTCTGTTTCAAAGCAGGCGCGCGGGTTCACCAGACAGGACGCGCGCTTGGCTTTGAATACGTGGTCCAGACAAGCCTGGTTACAAGCGATGCAGGTATTGATTTCATCACTGCGATTCTGTTCCGCCTTGCGCACAAACTCACTGTCGGCCAGCAAGGGGCGCGCCATAGACACCATATCCGCCTTGCCGTCGGCAATAATCTCTTCGCCCTTTTCCGGTGTGTTGATGCGGTTGGTGGTGCACACCGTGATATCGACTTCGCCATAGAATTTGGCGGTCACATCGGCGAATCCACCCCGCGGCACGGAGGTTACGATGGTGGGTACACGGGCTTCGTGCCAGCCAATGCCGGTATTGATGATGGTCGCGCCCGCTTTCTCAATGGCTTTACCCAGTGTCACGATCTGATCCCAGGTTTGGCCACCTTCCACCAGATCCAGCATCGATAAGCGATAAATAATGATGAATTCAGGCCCGACCGCTTCGCGAATGCGCCGAACAATTTCAATCGGCAAGCGCATACGGTTTTCGTATGGGCCGCCCCACTTATCGGTGCGTTTGTTGGTGCGTTCGCACAGGAACTGGTTGATGAAGTAACCTTCGGAGCCCATCACCTCAACACCGTCGTAGCCCGCGAACTTGGCCAACTTCGCTGCGTTAACGAAATCGTTGATGTGTCGATCAACGCCTTTGGTAGACAGCGCTCGCGCTTTAAAGGGGCTGATCGGAGCCTTGGTGGCCGAAGCAGAAACAATCAGCGGCTGGTAGCCATAACGGCCTGCGTGCAGCAACTGAAGGCAAATCTTACCGCCCGCTTCATGCACAGCACCGGTAACGTGACGATGCAGCAAAGCCGTTGCACGATTGTTCATGGTGGAGGCAAGGGGGGCTAACTGGCCGGCGAGGTTAGGTGAAAAACCACCGGTGACCATCAAGCCCACACCGCCTTCAGCACGCTCGGCAAAATAGCGAGCCAGTTTATGAATATTCCAGAACCGGTCTTCCAGGCCCGTGTGCATGGAGCCCATCAGTACGCGGTTCTTCAATTCTGTAAAACCAAGGTCAAGTGGTTTCAGAAGGTTAGGATACGGTGTGCTCATGGTTCTCTCTCAACGATTATTTTTGGGGAGTATACACTTGATTGCCGTCAAGTTGACTTGACCTACCCGCCGAGCCGCGTATTATCGGCTTTCAAGTTTCATTGACGGAGCAAACATGACCGGAAGGTCCACCGGCCGCATCGTTTCGCCAGGATTCCTCCAGCCCGCTGACATTGTCTTGCAGCGCGGGCGTCTTCCCTATTTTCCGGATCCGCCAGGTTTCGACTAACTCCTGTATAAACCGTTGCTTACTCGGTTTTTCTGTGCAGTGAGGCCACCCGCCCACTACACTTTGAGGGGCGTTTCGCCCTACATTCACGCCTGAAAACACCAAAAACGAGGTTGCGATGTCGCTACCGCTGGTTGTCCTACTGCCCTTTTTAGGCGCGATTGCAGCTCCCCTGTTTGCTCAGGGAGGGCGTACAGCGATTGCTATAGCTTCTTCCGTGCCCGCGCTGATTGCACTTGCGGCCCTTTTTCCTCATTGGGCGACGCTGGCCGATGGCGGCGTCGTTCTGCACAGTTTCGAATGGCTGCCGGCGATCGGGATTTCGTTCTCGTTCCGCCTCGACGGCCTGGCGCTGATGTTTGCGCTGCTGATCCTGATCATCGGGCTGCTGATCATCATTTATGCCCACTACTATCTGAAAGCCAGCGAAAACGTCAGAAAATTCTACTCGCTGCTGCTGTGCTTCAAGGGTTCTATGCTGGGCATAGTGTTGTCTGGCAACCTGCTGTTGATGCTGATTTTCTGGGAAGTCACCAGCCTGACCTCGTTCCTGCTGATCAGTTACTGGACCCATAAACAAGATGCCCGCCGGGGTGCCCGAATGGCGCTGGCCGTGACCGGTGGTGGCGGTCTGGCGTTGCTTGCAGGCATTCTGATCATCGGTAACATCGTCGGCAGTTTCGAACTGGATGATGTACTGGCCGCGGGCGACCTGATTAAAGCCCACGCAATGTATCCCGTGGCTTTGGTACTGGTGCTACTGGGTGCTTTCACCAAGTCTGCACAGTTCCCGTTCCATTTCTGGCTACCTCATGCCATGCAGGCGCCCACGCCAGTATCTGCGTACCTGCACTCGGCCACCATGGTTAAGGCGGGCATTTTCCTGATGGCGCGGTTGTACCCGGCGCTTGCCGGCACCGAGCTGTGGTTCTATCTGGTCAGCTTCACCGGCATGGCAACGCTGCTGATTGGTGCCTATACCGCGATGTTCAAGCACGACCTGAAAGGTCTGCTGGCGCACTCTACAGTCAGCCATCTTGGCTTAATCACGTTGCTGTTCGGCATGGGCACCAAGCTGGCGGCGGTTGCAGCGCTGTTTCACGTGATCAACCACGCCACCTTTAAGGCTTCGCTGTTTATGGCGGCCGGAATTATCGACCATGAAACCGGCACCCGGGACATGCGCCGAATCAACGGCCTGTGGCGCTACATGCCTCACACGGCCACCCTTGCGATGGTGGCTGCATCGTCGATGGCAGGCGTTCCTTTGCTGAACGGTTTCCTGAGTAAAGAGATGTTCTTTGCCGAATCGCTGGCACTGAACCTGCCCGGTTTCTGGGCGTGGTTGCCGCCCATCGTTGCAACGCTGGCGGGTATCTTTGCGGTTGCCTATTCCGCCCGCTTTATTCATGACGTGTTCTTCAACGGTAAGCCGGTGAACCTGCCAATTTACCCTCCCCATGAGCCACCGCGCTACATGAAATTCCCGGTCGAAATCCTGGTCTTTGCCTGCATCATGGTGGGCATGTTCCCAGCTATTTCGGTTGGTCCGCTGCTGTTTTCTGCGGCTCAGGCGACCCTGGGTGGCGCGGTACCGGATTACCAGCTGGCCGTGATGCACGGCATTAACCTGCCGTTGATGATGAGTGTTGCGGCCTTTGTGGGTGGTTTGCTGATGTACAGCCAGCGCCAACGCTTCTTCGATTTCCATGCGCGCTTCAAGGAAATTGACGAGAAAGCCGTTTTCGAAGCGGTGTTGATGCGCGTCGAAAAGTTCACCCACGATCTGACCGCACGTATCGAAAACGGCTCACTGCAACGCTACGCCATGCTCATGGTGGTGAGTGTCATCGCGGTATCGATTGTGCCTATCATGGATCTGGGCATCTTTGTCGGTAGCGAGGGTTTATCACCCATTGACTGGCCTACCGCACTTGGCGCCGGGTTCCTGATTGTGTCGGCTCTGGCCACGGCGTTCGTTCATCGTGAACGATTCACCGCTTTGGTACTGCTCAGTGTGGTTGGCCTGATGGTTGCGCTGGCGTTTGCCCGTTTCTCCGCGCCCGACCTGGCCATGACACAACTGTCGGTGGAAGTGGTCACCATGGTGCTGCTGATGCTGGCACTCTATTACATGCCGTCGTGGACACCCGTTGAAACATCGAAAGCACGTCGGGTCCGGGATATCGTACTGGCGTTGCTGGCGGGCACCGGCATGACACTGGTCACCTTGGCCATGCTGACTCAGCCGTTTACCTCCATCTCCGAGTTCTTCCTTGAGAACAGCAAGCCCGGCGGTGGCGGCACCAACGTAGTGAACGTGATTCTGGTCGATTTCCGGGGCTTCGATACCCTGGGCGAAATCACCGTACTCGCTATTGCAGCCATGGGCATTTACGCGCTGCTCAAGAATACCGCGCTGACACCCCCTCCCGGTGATGGTCAGGGCCATACATGGACCCGTGATGCCTATCCGTTGATGCTCAAACAGGTCGCTCGGCCGATGCTGCCGATGGCACTGATGGTGTCGGCCTACATCTTCCTGAGAGGCCACAACATGCCCGGCGGTGGCTTCATCGCCGGCCTGATCACCTCGGTGGCTTTGGTTCTCCAGTACGTTGCCAATGGCATGATCTGGACTCAGGACCGGGTGGGTATCAAATACCACAACGTGATCGGCCTTGGTTTGTTGTTCGCCACCATTGCTGGCGCAGGCAGTCTGGCCTTCAGCTATCCGTTCCTGACCTCCACCTTCGGGTACATCACCTGGCCGGTGGTCGGTAAGTTCGAAGTCGCCTCGGCACTGATATTCGATCTGGGCGTTTACCTGGCGGTCATCGGCGCGACCTTGCTGATACTGGTCAGTATCGGCCGCATGTCGCCGCACTCAGCCATCAAGAGCCCGCGGAGGAAGTCGTAATGGAACTTTTGTTTGCTTTGGTTATCGGTACGCTCACCGCATCAGGCGTTTACCTGTTATTGCGGGCTCGTACCTTCCCGGTTGTTATGGGGCTGACGCTGTTGTCCTACGGGGTCAATCTGTTCCTGTTTGCCTCCGGTCGGCTGAGTACTGCGCAACAGCCCATTCTGGGTACGGCGGAAAATTATTCTGACCCTTTGCCTCAGGCGCTGGTGCTAACCGCGATTGTTATCGGCTTCGCCATGACCGCCTTCGTAGTGGTGTTGTCTTTACGTAATCTGGCCGACAACGAAGACGATCATGTAGACGGCTGCCCGCCGGCACATCCTGCCAACAGCAAGCAGGAACAGGAGGAAACCGGCAAATGAATCACTGGCTCATTGCTCCCATCGCCATCCCTTTACTAGGCGGCATACTGCAGACCTTTATGGGCTATGCGCCCATCAGCCTGCGGCGAACGCTGGCCATCACCACCAGCGTGCTGGTCTTGGTCGCTTCGATCGTTCTGGTGGGTCTGGCTGACGACGGCAGCTACCGGGTATACGCGTTCGGCAACTGGCAACCGCCCTTTGGCATTGTACTGGTGCTCGACCGCCTCGCTGCGCTCATGCTGGTGCTGACATCGGTACTGGCTGTCTTTGCTCACATATTCTCGATTGGCGGAGCAGACGAAGGTAACCGGCAGTTCCACACGCTGTTCCTGTTCCAGATTATGGGTCTGAACATTGCGTTCCTGACCGGCGACTTGTTCAACCTGTTTGTGGCCTTTGAAGTGCTGCTGATTGCGTCCTACAGCCTGTTAATGCATGGCGGTGGCACCATTCGAACTGTGCCCGGGCTGCACTATGTGGCCTTGAACCTTGTCGGTTCAGCCATCTTCCTGATTGCCGTGGGCATGATCTACAGCGTCACCGGCACCCTGAACATGGCGGATCTGGCGGTCAAAATCCCGCAGGTATCCGGTGAAAATCTGGCATTGGTGAAAGCCGGCGCCATGCTGTTGCTGGTGGTGTTCGGTCTTAAAGCCGCCATTCTGCCGCTGTGCTTCTGGCTACCGAAAGCCTACGCCAAAGCCACCGCGCCAGTGGCAGCGTTGTTTGCGATCATGACCAAGGTTGGTGTTTACGCCATCATCCGGGTGTATGTTTTGATCTTCGGTGAAGGCGCGGGCGAGCTGGCCTCTGCTGGCATGAACTGGCTGTTCCCGTTGGCGTTGATTACGCTGTCGATGGGCGTTATCGGTGCTTTGGGCGCGAACAACCTGAAAACGCTCATTGCCTGGCAAGTTATCATTTCGGTAGGCACACTGCTCGCGCCGGTTGCGCTCGGTTCCGAAGCAGGTGTTTCGGCGGCCTTGTTCTATCTGCTCAGCACCACCTGGACGGTGGCAGGCCTGTTCCTGGTGGCCGAACTGGTGGCTATCCAAAGAGGCAGCGCGGGCGACCGCATTGTCACAGCGCCCAAAATGCCACACAGGACGTTTATCAGCGTACTTTTCATGATTGGCGCGGTTTCTGCGGCCGGGTTACCCCCGTTGAGCGGCTTTTTCGGTAAGGTGTTGATTCTCAAATCGGTCGAGGCCGGCCCGCAAATGGCTTGGCTCTGGTCGGTGCTGCTGGTCGGTAGCTTCCTAACGCTGATCGCCTACAGTCGCGCCGGGAGCATTTTGTTCTGGCGCACTATTGATGGGCACATCAAGCCGCCGGAACCGATGAAAGGCGTTGTCTCGGTATCAACCGGTGCCTTGATCGGGCTGACGGTACTGATCGTGGCCTTTGCGGGCCCCATCAACGAATACACGGTGGCCACTGCCGCTCAGCTGTTCGACACGTCCGCTTATACTCAAATACTCGAAACACCGATGTTTGGGGGGAAAAACTGATGTTCGATCGTTTGAATTTCCCGCAACCCTGGTTAAGCCTGGTGCTGTTCAGCACTTGGCAATTTCTGAGCGACGGCATTTCCGGAGCCAGCGTGGTAATGGGTCTGGTACTGGCTTGGGTCATCCCTCAAATCACACACGGCTTCTGGCCGGAAAGACCGGCTTTCGTGAAGGTATGGCGAATGCCGATGTTCGTTCTGGTGGTGCTCTGGGATATTCTGGTTGCCAGCTTTGAAGTGGCGATCCTGATTCTAAACCCCAGGCAACCCAAGCCGGTTTTCGTAAACTATCCTCTCCAGCTGGAACACCCTCTGGCCATTTCATTACTGGCCAGCACCATTTCACTGACCCCGGGCACGGTGAGTGCTGATGTCAGCGATGACAACAAAACGCTGCTGATTCATGCGCTGGATGCCGAAAGCGAACAAGAGGTCATCGATGCGATCCACAAGCGATACGAGAAGCCGTTGATGGAGATGTTCCGATGATGACAACTGCACTCTACATAACCATCGCCATGGTCATGATTGCGGCTTTACTGAACGTGTATCGCCTGATCAAAGGCCCCGACGCTCCCGACAGGGTTCTGGCGCTAGATACGCTTTATATCAATGCCATTGCCATGATCATTCTGCTCGGCATTACCTTCAACTCGCGCATGTACCTCGAGTCTGGCCTGTTGATCGCGGTCATGGGCTTCGTCAGCACCGTCGCGATGGCCAAATACCTGAAACGCGGCAGCGTCATCGAATAACGGGGCCGAAGGAGGCATTCCATGAGTCCAATTACTGAGTACATTGTTTCGGCTCTGCTCATTGTAGGCGGCGCATTCACCTTGGTCGGTGCCATTGGGTTGGCGCGACTGCCCGATTTCTTCACCCGCTTGCATGGCCCCACGAAAGCAACCACAGTAGGTGTCGGCGCAATCATGCTTAGCTCGGTGATCTATTTCAGCAGCCACGGCTTTGGTATTTCAGAAATACTGATCACCGTATTTCTATTCATGACAGCACCAGTAAGCGCCAACATGCTGGCGAAAGCCGCCATGCATATGGGCGTAAAATCTATGAAAGGCACCCAAGGCAATCCCTGGGAGCAATAACAAGAAAGCAAAAGACACGAGGTGTTCAGAGATGGCCAAAACAAAAATTCTTCAGCCAGCAGATAATGCCTACCAGTACCCGCTACTGATCAAACGACTCCTGATGTCCGGGCCCCGATACAACCCCGATCAGGAAATCGTCTACGCCAATCGCAGCAAGTACACCTACAGCGATCTGGTGGAACGGGTGAATCGTCTGGCAAACGCGCTCACAAATGCCGGTGTGAAAGCCGGGGATACCGTTGCGGTGATGGACTGGGACACGCCCCGTTACCTGGAATGCTTCTTCGCCATTCCGATGATCGGCGCCATCCTGCACACCGTGAACGTTCGGCTGTCACCGGAACAGATCGTCTACACCATGAACCACGCTGAAGACGACGTGGTGCTGGTACACGATGATTTCATGCCAATCATTGAAAACGTCAAAGACGACATCCAAACGGTCAAAACTTGGATTCAGCTGACAGACAATGAGTCCGCCGCGGATACCTCGATCAACACACTGGGCGAATACGAAGCCTTACTGGGCAAAGCAGACAACCAATTCGATTTCCCGGATTTCGACGAAAACAGCGTCGCCACCACCTTTTACACGACCGGCACAACCGGCAACCCCAAGGGGGTTTTCTTCAGTCACAGGCAGCTGGTTCTACACACGCTTGCGATGACCGGCACTCTGTCGGCCTATGACGAGATGCCGTTCCTGCGCTCGTCCTCCGTGTACATGCCGGTAACCCCCATGTTCCACGTACACGCGTGGGGGGTGCCCTATGCCGCCACACTGCTGGGCATCAAACAGGTCTATCCGGGCCGCTACGAGCCCGAGTTGCTGGTTGATTTGATCAAAACTCACAAGGTAACCACGTCGCATTGCGTACCCACCGTCATGCAAATGATGATGGCGACGGAATCGATCAAAACCGCCGACCTCAGCAACTGGCATGTACTGATCGGTGGCAGTGCCCTGACCAAAGGCTTGTGTGATGCCGCTGCCAAACTCGGCATCAAGATGTACACCGGCTACGGCATGTCGGAAACCTGCCCACTGTTGAGTACCACCTACCTCAAGCCGGAAGATCTGGAATTGCCGCTGGAAGAACAAACCCACATCCGTGTGAAAACCGGCATTGCGGTGCCCATGGTGGAACTGGAAATTGTGGACCCGAGTGGCAAACCGGTTACTCACGATGGAGAAGCCAAAGGTGAAGTGGTAGCCCGGGCACCTTGGCTGACCCAGAACTACTTCAAAGAGCCCCAGAAAGGCGAAGACCTCTGGCAAGGCGGCTGGCTGCACACCGGCGATGTGGCCTCGATGGAGCCGAATAACACGCTTACCATCAAAGACCGCATTAAAGATGTGATCAAAACGGGCGGCGAGTGGCTGTCTTCTCTCGATCTGGAAAACCTGATCAGCCAGCACCCGGCCGTTGCCGGTGCCGCCGTTGTGGGCGTACCCGACGAAAAATGGGGTGAACGGCCTTATGCTCTGGTGACCCTAAAGCCCGGCGAAAACGTTGGCTTGGAAGACATTCAGCAACATCTGCAGAAATTTGTGGAGAGCGGCGAAATCAACAAGTGGGCAATTCCGAGCCAGATTGATTTCGTGGAAGACATTCCGAAAACCAGCGTGGGCAAGATCAACAAGAAACTGATTCGGGATCAGCTGGCAGACTAACCTGCCAGCCCGCTGAAGGCGAAGTCCACTTCAGGTCTTCGCCCGCTGACGATGTCAGCAAGCGCCGCGGCGGAGCCACAGGAGTGGGTCCACCCCAACGTGCCATGTCCGGTATTCAGGTACAGGTTACTGAACGGGCTTTTCCCGATGTAAGGCACGTTGGACGGCGTTGTGGGCCGAAGCCCGGTCCAGAACGCGGCCTGCTCCCAGTGCGCGGCTTCAGGCATCAGCTCGGCCGCCCTGCGTACGATTGCCCGGCAGCGGGTGGCGTTCAGATTCCGGCTGTACCCACCCAGCTCGGCGGTACCGGCCACCCGAATACGGTCGCCCAGTCTGGAATACACCAGTTTAAATTCATCGTCCGTCAAACTGACCTGAAACGCGGCTTCCTCATTCTTAACCGGAACCGTGATGGAATACCCTTTGGCCGGATAGATATTCAAAAACAGGCCGAGTGGCCGGGCAAGTACCGCACTGAAACTCCCCAGACTCAGCACATAGCTGTCGGCCCGAAGCGTGTGATGTTTGCCTTCGCTCAAAGCTTCCACCCCAAGAATCCGTTTACCGACTTTCTCGAAACCCAACACCTCGGTGCCATAAAGGAACTCGACACCCGCTTCCCGACAACGCTCCGCCAGCGCTTGGGTAAACTTTCGGGCATCGCCGCTTTCATCTTCGGAAGTGTAAGTGGCGCCTGCGATCCGGTGGTGGATGGGTTTCAACGCCGGTTCCAGCTCCACCGCCCGGTCGGCTTCCACCACCTGCCGATCACAGCCCAGCTCCCGCATAATGCGCGCTGGCTCGAGCGCTGCCTCGAATTCTTTGGGGTTGGTATAGAAATGGAGAATGCCTTTATCGAGCTGATCGTAGTCGAGCTCGATCTTTTTCCGTAAGGCCTGAAGCTGACCCCGGCTGTAAGTACCGAGGTTCACCATCTGGCGAATATTATGAGCTGCTTTGGCCGAGGTGCACTGCCCCAGAAAGGAAAGCGCCCAACGCCATTGGTAGGGGTCCAGCCCCGGCCGATACAGCAAGGGGGCCTCGGGTTGCGACAGCCATTTCAGGATTTTCAGTGGCGCGGCCGGGTTAGCCCAAGGCTCCGCGTGGGACACGGAAATCTGGCCGCCATTCGCGTAGCTGGTTTCCAGCCCGGATTGAGGTTGACGATCGACCACCGTAACCTGGTGCCCCTGCGCCTGAAGAAACCAGGCCGTAGTAACTCCCACGACCCCAGCGCCCAGTACCAGAAGGTGCATACCTCTTGTTCCTTACCAATCGAATTAAATAAAACCTCAGCCGCCGGACCGCTTCACAGTCCAGCCTTTTTGCTCAAGCAGCGGCACCAGCAGATCCCGATGATCGCCCTGAATCTCCACCACGCCATCTTTTACTGTACCACCTGTGCCGCATTTTGCTTTTAGCACTTTGGCATAGTCTTTCAACGCTTTGCTATCAAGGGGGATACCGGTAATCAGGGTCACACCTTTGCCTTTCCGGCCTTTGGTTTCCCGGCTCACGCGCACAATGCCATCGCCTTCGGGCTGCTGCGGCTCTCCGCACGAACATTCGGAAACCGGGTTACGGCAGCCCGGACACATGCGGCCTTGCTCGGTGGAAAAGACCAGGCCGCCTTCCCGCTTTTTCATACCCATCAAGACAATCCTGTCGGTTAATCAGTTTAAGCCGGGAGGGTATTTCGAAAACATTTCCGCGACAACCTCATCAATCAGCTTGCGCCGGGTTTCCGGAGACTGGTTTTCATTCAAGTACCGGCGACTGGCGGCTCGCCAGACCACTTCCTCACTTTCCTGATCGACCAGCTCTACCACCAACTTGCCTTCAGTGACTTCACGAACCGGTGGCGGTGCCGACAAGGCCCAGCCAAAGTTACCGCGACCAAACCCGAAGCCCAGACCTAAACCGCTCTGTTCCAGCCGCTCCTCAGATACGATCTGCCAGCTAACGAGCAGGTCGGCGTTATCCTTTTCGGCTTTTTTCATGGCCTTGCGGTTGAGTTCACGCTCGACTGCACTGCGAACCCGGGCGTCGTCAAGAGAGGCAAAACCGGATCCTTGATCCATCGGCGCGTAGGCCCAACTGCTGTAATTTCCGAACACCGTTGAGGTGTTGTAGTCCGTCACGACATTGCTGGCACAACCGGCCATTAAGATCGCCACAGCCGCCATCATTAGAACTCGCATAGATGTTCTCCTGCATTGGAGTTATCTGTCACATTATACCCGCTGCACCTGTCGTTCCACCCGTCAGATTGATCAGGTTTCAAAACGGTAATCCAGTTTCTGGGATTCACAAAACGCCGCCAGTTCATGTTGCCGAACTTCAGGCACGGAAACCAATGCCCGAACTTTGGCACTGTATTCAATCGATTCGATCGTACCTTCGTGCCCGTCACACCAATGCCGCAGCGGCTGTTCATCGGCAAAATCCAACTCAACTTGGGCCTGCACCCGGGTTTGCTGAACCACCCGGCCGACTTCCGACAACACGCTCTCGGCTGCGCCGGCATAGGCGCGCACCAAGCCACCCGCGCCCAGCTTAATGCCACCGAAATAGCGCACCACAATCACCAGCACATCGCCCATATCTTTGTGCTGAATCACGTTTAAAATCGGCTTGCCCGCCGTGCCGGACGGTTCACCATCGTCGTTCATGGCAGCTTCTGCGGCCGAGCCCGGACGACCAATCTGATAGCCCCAACATACATGACGGGCATCCGGGTAATCCCGGTGCGCCTCGGCGACCCGCTCGCGCACCTCGTCTCGGCTGCCGACCGGGTACACCCGGGCAATGAAACGGCTTTTCTTCACTTCCGTTTCCCGCTCAAGGTATCCTGACGGAACCGGGTAATCTTTACTCATGAGGCAACCTATGACATCCAGCGACAGTGAAAACAAAACACCAGGCACCGCCAGCCCGGCAAAATTCCGCAAAGCCGGCTGCGGCATTCGATTTGAAGAAGACGAGTTGCAGGAAGGCATCGATTTCTCGAATGCCACTCACCTGAAACCTGCTGACGACGAAGTCGAACACGCGCCATCAACCAACGCCCGTTCAATCCCCGAAGAAAACCGGTAACCGAACGATCACCTGAAGACCGCCCGTCTCACGATTGCGGGCTTCAACGGTGCCATCGTGGGCCCGAACGATATCCCGGGCAATGGAAAGTCCCAAACCCCAGCCTTTCCCGCCGCGCGATTCGTCGGCCCGGAAAAACGGTTCGAACAACTGGTTGAGCATATCGGATGGCGCTCCGGGGCCCTCATCGGCAACCGACACTTCGACCTGATCCTTCGTTATCGACAGCTCAACATCAACCGATTGGCCCGGCGGTGTATGATCCAGCGCATTTTGCAGAACATTGTCGAATGCCCGCTGCAGCAACCCCGAATCGCCCAAAATGGAAACCGCGGCCACGTCATCGCTTGCAACCAGTTTGCAATCTACCCCTTGCTGCTCGGCATAATCACTGGCATCGCCCAATACCCGATTGATCAGCGCCAAGGGTTTGACCGGTTGCTGCTCGAACGCACGGCCATTTTCAGATACCCGATATAGGGTCAGGATCTGGCCGGTCATGGTTTCAAGCCGCTCATTCTGCCGCAGAATACTCTCCATAAGTGCCGGATCAGCACCTTCATCACTGGCCAGTTCAATCGCAATTCGCTGCCGTGCCAGTGGGGTTCTCAGGTCGTGGGATATATCTCTGAGCAAACGGTTATGGCGATCCAGCAGTTGGCACAAACGATCGGTCATGGCATTAAATGCAGCCGCCAGCTGGCCAATCTCGTCGCGGCGTTGAGCGATGGTATCGGACACTCGCAACTCCGTATCACCGTTAGCAATCGAACGAGCGGTGCCCTCCATATGCTTGAGCGGCCGAGAAACCAATCGGGCGATCCACCAGCAAGCCAGTGAGATAACAACAAACGCAAGGACCAGCTCGAACATTCGGAATAGCCCAGGATGTAACCAGCCTTCACCACCCATGCGAGGCCAGGCAACTAACCTATAACCGTCATCCAGATCTAACACTGCCGGTTTACTCAGGTGCCAACTTGACTGCATGCGTTCGCGCACCATTCGCGGCAGCCGACGATGACCCTGTTCCGCTTCAATCAGAATTAAATGAAGATGCAGCCGCTCACCTTCTATTCGCAAAAATCGCCGAGCCTCGGACCGGCCTAACTGTTCCCGTAGATTCACCGCTTCGCCAGCAATGTCCTGCAAGCCTACCTGGCGAACAATGGCTTGACGCTCCCGGTCCTGCAGGAAGCGGTTGGCTAGCTGACTAGTCACCATCGTTACCGCCATCGCCAGCCAGATCGACAGAAAAATACGCCAAAACAAGGTAAACCTGAAACGCGTCATTCAGTTGGCACCCGATAGCTGTATCCAAGGCCCCGCACCGTTTCCACTCTGGGCGGGTCGTCATTTCCCAGTTTTTTGCGCAAGTTGCTCACGTGCATATCCAGTGTGCGGTCGAAGGCTTCGAGCCTCCGCCCCAATGCCCACTGCATGAGGTCGGTTTTGCGAACGACACTGCCGGCATGGGCAAGCAACACCTGCAACACTTCGTATTCGGTCGCGGTCAGTTCAAGAGGCTTATCATTTTGATAAATTCGCCGCTGGTCAGGCTCAACCCTCAGGTCACCGTAAACCCGACTGGCATCCACATCGGCTTGCTGATCCCAGGCAACCCGCCGCAGAATGGCCTGCAACCGAGCAACCAACTCGCGAGGATTACAGGGCTTGGGTATGTAATCGTCCGCGCCCACTTCCAGGCCCACAATCCGGTCGGTTTCGTCGCCCCGGGCTGTCAGCAGTATCACCGGCAGGTGGGTTTTCCCTCGCAGCTCACGCAGCACATCCAGACCATTGATGTCGGGCAACATGATATCCAGAACCACAATGTCGCAATCCTGCCCTAAAGCCAGCGACAAGCCATCATGGCCATTGGCCGCCTCTCGCACGCTGAAACCTTGGTTTGTCAGATAGCGCGACAGCAACTGTCTCAACTCGTCGTCGTCTTCAACTAGCAATACCCGATTCTGCATGTCTGCCCCTCAACCTTTATCTGCCGCTAGTCTAGCACGGCGCTCCGGCCCGTCTGCCGCGTAGGTTTTTCTCTTTACCCAACCTTTACACAAGCCTGACACTCGCTGACGTTCCAAGGGCGTAACATGGGTTCCGTAGACAGTCGAAACTCATAGAAGGAAGACATCATGAAAGTACATACCTCTGTAATGACCGCCGGCGTTTTGATGGCCGCCCTGTTCGCAGCCAGCCCTGCCGCTTTTGCCCATGATCACAAAGGCATGGACCACCGAGAAGGCAAGCACAACAAGAAAGAGATGTGCGAAGACTTCCGCGAAGGCAAAGGTAAATTCAGCGAAGAACATCGTGAAGAGCGCCGCCAGGAAATGCAGGAACACCGCGCCGAAATGGCCGACCGCCTGATGCTCACCGACGAGCAGCGCGTGATCTGGAGCGAGATCCACGACGAGCGTCAGGAAAAGCACCATAAGCGTATGGAAAAATGGCAGAAGAAAATGGAAAAACGCTGCGACGACATGAAATAGTGATCAACCCTCGGGTTCTGTCGTATGGTATGGCCTTGGTTTCACAGAGCTCATTATCATCATGGCAGCACCCGAGATCACGGTAACCACCTGCGCAAGCATCGCCGACATTCCCCAAACGGAGTGGCGGCGGCTGGCCGGTTGTCACAATCCGTTTCTTCGCTACGAATTCTTTCAGGCGCTGGAGGCTTCCGGCTGCACATCCCCGGAAACCGGCTGGACGCCCAGCCATTTGGTTTTTCGCCGTAATGGTCAGATTTGTGGTGTGGCTCCGGCTTATCTAAAAAGCCATTCGATGGGTGAGTACGTGTTCGACTGGGGCTGGGCAGACGCCTACCAACGCCACGGCCTGCCCTACTACCCGAAGCTGCTGATTGCCATCCCTTTTACGCCTTCACAAGGCCCGCGTTTGTTGTTGGATGACTCGGCCAGGGCACAGCTAACACCCACACCGCTGGATAATCTGCTCACCAACCTGACGGCACAGCTTGGCGCCCACTCCTGGCACCTGCTCTTCCCCAACGCAGCCGACCAACGTTTGCTTAGCCACGATCAGGAACTCCACCGCATTGGCTGCCAGTTTCATTGGCACAACCGTGACTATCAGTGTTTCGACGACTTTCTGGCTGAACTCACCTCCCGTAAACGCAAATCCATCCGCAAAGAACGGCGACAGGTAGCCGAGCAAGGAATCGGCTTTCAGCATTTCCACGGGCGGGATGTTTCAGACCGGGTACTGTCGGCGTTTTACGTGTTCTATCAGGCCACGTACCTGAAACGCGGCCAGCGGCCCTATCTCAACAAAGTCTTTTTCGAACACCTTCGGGAAAACCTGCCCGAACACCTGCACCTGATCATGGCCCTACGCGACGGCGAAATGATTGCCGGCGCGTTGTTTCTGGCGAGCGAGTCAACGCTTTATGGCCGCTACTGGGGGTGTCTGGATGAATACAACCACCTGCACTTTGAAACCTGCTACTACCAAGGCATTGAGCTTGCGCTCGAACTGGGCCTTCAGCATTTCGATGCCGGTGCTCAAGGGGAGCACAAACTGGTACGCGGGTTTGAGCCGGTGATTACCCACTCCTGGCATGGCATTCTTCACTCGGGCTTCAGGGATGCCGTTGCCGATTTCACTCGGGAAGAAGCAGTGCAGGTAAAGGGCTACTTTAACGATGCCCATACCGTGTTGCCCTATCGGCAACAGAATCAGGATTAGGCTCTATACTGAAAGCTTGAAACGGGAATTCGACGGAGGTCGAACGCCATGGACGCAGGTCAACTCTGGACCATGCTGCCGCCGCACAACCTGTCGCTTCTGATCGCAGCAGGCGCTTCGCTGCTAGCATTGGTTGCCATTTTAATACTGTTTAACAACCGCAGACGCAGCCAGCATCAAATCAGTGCTCTGAAGGAGCGAATTGATTGTCTCTGGCGTGAAGTGGACGAGATGCGAGTGATGGATTTCAATCAGCCACTGGGCGCCAAAGCGTCCGATCAGGGATTCGCTCTGGACCAGGAACGCTACCGTACCGAAAAGACCGCCTATGACACCATCTGGCCCAAAATATGGCAACTTCACGACCGGCTGGGCGTTTTCTTGCGCGCTGTTGAAGCAGGAGAAGCGGCTAACGAACTGCGCCTTGAAGCACGCCAGGCGGCCATTGAGGCCCGAAGTAACTTGAACCAGAACCGCCCGTTTTGCAGCGAAACGGTTGAGAATCTGGCGTCACGGTTGATAGACACAGAAATTAAAGCCCATCTGGCCGCCTGCCAGCACTTGGACCAGAAAAAAGAAGTCGCCAACGCTCCCAGTGCGCACGATCTGCGCGTGCTTCAGGACAAATGCCATACCCTGCACGATGGCGAGGCCAGAGAACTGCTGAACCAGCTCGCCTCTACCATTCGCCATCGGACCCTGAGAAACATCTGAATACCAGCCACAATGGCCGTTAACCGAGGTAACGCACCAAAGCCGCTGCGACCAAGCCCACCGATATCGCCGGCAGCGGCTTACGAATCGCCAGCATGGTGATGGCCGTCGCCACCAGAGCCGCCAATGCACCGGCATCACCCGCCACGGCCATAGGCACGATAATGGCAATCAAAACGGAGCTGGCCATGGCGTTGATAAAGCTTTCAACCCGCGGGCTGATTTTCACGAACGACATGGCGAACACACCGCCAAAGCGGGTGATCAAAGTAACCAACGTCATGAGCACAATCAGAATCAGAACGCCGACGGGTGTGGTTTCAATGGTCATGACCGGCTCCCTCTTGCTCTGAATTACCGGCAACGCGCGGTTCCAGCCAGAACAGCCCCACCGCGCCGCCCGCCAATGCACCAACCACCACGTGCATATTAGCGGGCAGCCACTTCCAGGCCGCAAGAGACGTCACGCCCGCCACCAACCAAACCACCACAACTCTCGGCGTGGCTTTACCGCCCAATACCATCGATAACAGGAAGCAACCCAGCACCATGTCCAAACCAAAAGCTTTCGGGTTCTGCAGCAGACCGCTGAAATAGGCTCCGAAAGCCGTCCCCAACACCCAGGCCAGCCAAAGCACCACGCCACCGCCGAGAATCACTTCGAGATTGCGTCGGCCGTTCTGGTAATCCTGCGCCGAAACCGCCCAATTGGCGTCGGTCAGGAACAACAACAGGCCATACCGGCGCGCCGGCGAGACATCTTTCAGCATGGGGTAAAGCGAGGCCCCCATCAGCAAGTGGCGTGCGTTGATGGCAAACACCACAACCATCATGGGAATGACGGAGACTTCGGTGCCCCATAAATCTAGCGCACCAAACTGGGAAGCCCCGGCAAACACCGTGAAGCTCATCAGAATGGACTGAAACGGAGACAAGCCGGATTGAGTCGCTGCTAATCCGAACGCAGCACCAAAGGCAACAACGAACAGAGATATCGGCAGCAAGCGGAAAAATTCAGCGCGCACCTTGTGCGGCTGAAATTGGTACGAATAAGTATGAGCAGACATCGAAGGAAATTAAGCCGAAAGCGGCAAAACACGAATAGGTAAAAACCACTAAGCCGAATTATTTTCTACCGCCGCCTCAGCCAGTTATATGCAAACCTCACACTTTAATCAGCCGATGGCACCCGCCACCTGTTGACGTACACGTAAACTTACTCTAGTTTGTTTTTCGTCCAGTCCCAAAAGGACAACCCGGGTAATCCACCGGGTAGGACCGATGAAATCTAACTCCGGCCAAAAGCCGGGATTACAAAAACAAGACATTACCTACCGCCGCGATCCGGCCAGGTAGTAGAGGATTTCAACATGTCAGATCTTTCACGCTCCCCCACGGGGCTGCGTCCCGTCAGCCTTGACGATGTCTGGAAAAAAGATACCGGTTCGGTTTACATGAATGGTAGCCAGGCTCTGGCGAGACTCCCCCTGCTCCAAGCCCAACTCGACCGTAACAACGATCTGAATACCGCCGGCTTTATCTCCGGTTATCGCGGGTCTCCTCTTGGCGGTTTCGATAAAGTTTTATGGAAAGCCCGCGATCACCTCAAAGAGCGCAATATTCACTTCTTGCCCGGTGTAAACGAAGATTTAGGCGCAACCGCTGTCTGGGGCAGTCAGCAGGTCAATATATTTGAAGGCGCCCGCTACGACGGCGTCTTTGCGCTTTGGTACGGCAAAGGTCCGGGTGTCGATCGCACCGGCGATGTGTTCAAGCACGGTAATGCGGCGGGCACTTCCCGGTTTGGTGGCGTACTGGCGGTCGCGGGCGACGATCACGCGTGCAAATCATCCACCCTGCCCCATCAAAGTGATTACGCCTTTCTCGATGCCGGCATGCCGGTTCTGAACCCTGCTGGTATTCAGGACATTCTTGATCTGGGCCTGTACGGCTGGGCTATGTCGCGGTTCAGTGGCTGCTGGGTAGGCTTCAAAGCCCTGGCCGAGAATATGGATTCGTCCATTTCCGCCAATCTGGATCTGAGCCGAATCAACATCCGCACGCCCACACATTTCCCGTTACCGGAAGGCGGCCTGAACTCACGCTGGCCCGACAAACCCATGGAGCAGGAAGAGCGCCTGCACCGGTACAAATTAGAAGCGGCGAAAGCCTTTTGTCGGGCCAACCGGCTGGACCATACCGTGCTTGAAGCGAAACAGCCTCGACTGGGTATTGTGACCACCGGCAAAGCTTATCTCGACGTTATTCAGGCATTAGCCGACCTGGGCTTAGGCGATGAGGAACGGGAAGCCATAGGTCTGGCCGTCTACAAAGTCGCTATGCCTTGGCCTTTGGAGCCCGAGGGCATTCATGAATTCGCTTCAGGGCTGGAAGAAATTCTGGTGGTTGAAGAGAAACGGGGTTTGATCGAAGAACAGATCAAAACCCAACTTTATACCTGGCAGGATGGCAAACGCCCGAACGTGATCGGCAAAAAGGACGATCACGGCAAGGATCTGCTGCCAACCATCGCCGAACTGACGCCCGCTATGGTGGCACGAGCCATCGCGTCCCGACTGGATGGCCGCTATTGCAACGACACGCTGCAGCAGCGCCTGAACTTCCTCACTGAAAAAGAGAACAGTCTGGCGCAGCCCAAGGAGCGGTTGGAACGCACACCTCATTTCTGCTCTGGCTGCCCGCACAATACGTCCACTCAGGTCCCCGAAGGCAGCCGCGCCCTTGGCGGCATTGGTTGCCACTACATGGCCACCTGGATGGATCGCGGCACCGACACCTTCACCCAGATGGGCGGTGAAGGGGTAACCTGGCTTGGCCAGGCACCGTTTACCAACCAGAAGCACGTGTTTCAGAATCTGGGCGACGGCACCTACTTTCATTCTGGCGTTTTGGCCATTCGAGCCGCTATCGCTTCCGGTGCCAACATCACCTACAAGATTCTCTACAACGACGCCGTCGCCATGACCGGCGGCCAGCCGGTGGACGGAACCTTGACGGTTCAACAAATCAGCCACCAGCTCTACGGCGAAGGCGTGCGACGCATTGCTGTGGTCAGCGACGATATCGACAAATATCCGTCCCGGGCCGATTTTGCCGACCGTACTACCTTCCATCATCGGGATGATCTGGACGCTCTGCAACGAGAGATGCGAGAGATTGAAGGCTGCTCGGTGATCATCTACGACCAGACCTGCGCCGCCGAAAAACGCCGTCGTCGCAAGCGCGGCACCATGGAAGACCCAGACCAGCGCGTGATGATTCACTCGGATGTGTGCGAAGGCTGCGGTGATTGCGGCATTCAATCCAACTGCTTGTCGATTCTGCCGAAAGAAACCGATGCCGGGCGCAAACGCACCATCGACCAGTCTTCCTGCAACAAGGACTTCTCCTGTGTGCGCGGTTTCTGCCCCAGCTTTGTCACCGTCAAAGGCGGCAGGCTGAAAAAACCGGCGGGAGTCAGCTCCGCGGTGGACTTCCCCGAGCTTCCGGAACCTACGCCTGTATCTGGCAGCAACCCTTACGGCATTCTGCTGACCGGCGTGGGTGGTACCGGTGTGGTCACGGTCAGTGCCCTGCTGGGCATGGCCGCTCACCTTGAAGGCAAAGGCGTATCCGTACTGGATCAAGCCGGCCTGGCCCAGAAATTCGGTGCGGTGGTCAGTCACATTCGCATCAGTGACAAGCAAGAGGACATCCACGCCGTACGCATTCCCGCCGGCGAGGCAGACCTGATGATTGCCTTCGATCTGATGGTGTCAGCCACAGACGATGCCTTGGCCAAACTGGATAACCGTTTTTCACGGGCGGTGGTCAACACCGAGAAAGCCATGCCCGCAGCCTTTACCCGGGACCCGGACATCCAGTTCCCCGGCGAGTCGATGGAGCAGACGGTGAAAGAAGCCTGTCGCCCTGATGGCAGCTGGTTCCTGAATGCCGGTGATCTGGCCAAAGCGTTGATGGGCGATGGCATGGCCGTGAACCTGTTTACCGTTGGCTTCGCCTGGCAACAAGGGCTGCTGCCGCTGAGCGCCGCTGCCATAGAGCGCGCCATCGAGCTCAACAACGTAGCGGTTGAGAAAAACAAGCAGGCCTTCCTCTGGGGTCGTCGTGCTGCCCACGATCTTGATCGGGTCATGGCGCTGGCTTTCCCGAAACCCAAAGGCACGCCGGTGCAGGTCATGGAAACCACAGACCAGCTGATCCAGCGCAACATGGCCCATTTGAGCGACTACCAGAATGCATCGCTGGCCAAACGCTACGAGAAACTGGTGCGCAATGCAGAACAGACCATCGAACACAAGCTGGGCCGCGACCCGCTCCTGTTGCGATCTATCGTCGAGAACTACGCCAAAGTGCTGGCCTACAAGGACGAGTATGAAGTCGCCCGTCTGTTTAGCAATGGCAGCCTGCGCAAGCAACTCGAGGAACAATTCGAGGGGGATTTCGAGCTGGAATTTAATCTGGCGCCGCCTCTGCTTAGCCGCGGTAAAAACGGCGAACGGCCGAAAAAGCACACCTTCGGGCCCTGGATGGAAACCGTGTTCACCTGGCTGGCGAAAGCCCGCACCCTGCGCGGCACTCCGCTGGACCCGTTCGGATACACCGCCGACCGGCGCCTGGAACGTAAAATCATTCGGGAGTACGAAGCCGACGCGGCTTTTCTGCTCAAGCATCTGAGCAAAGACCATGCCGATGCGGCCCGCAACCTCGCCAGCCTACCCGCGAAGATCCGCGGCTACGGGCCGGTGAAAGAAGCCGCCTATCATGCTGCCCAAAAAGAACGGGCGCAGTACCGGGCTGAATTAAGCCCGAATGAAAGGGCTCATCAACAAATCGCCAACGCAGCTGTCTAAAACAATAAATGGCCACCGCAGGCCCCACAAGGGTAGCGGTCGGCCACCGACAAGAGGTGAAACGCCATGAACGTATTCAGCCATCCGGAGTTCGATACCCACGAACACCTGTCTTTCGTCTGCGATGCCGAAACCGGCCTTAAAGGTATTATTGCCATTCACAACACATCTCGGGGAGCCGCGCTTGGCGGTTGCCGAATGTTCCCTTACGCCAGTGACGAAGAAGCGCTCAGAGATGTCCTTCGCTTATCGAGAGGCATGACCTATAAATCGGCACTGGCCAATCTGGACCTCGGCGGCGGCAAGTCGGTGATCATCGGCGACCCTCGCAAGCACAAGACCGAAGCCTTGCTCGAAGCCATGGGCCGACACCTGGAAAGCCTTGGCGGCCAGTACATTGCCGCTGAAGATTCCGGCACCAGCGTGCCTGACCTGAAAGTCATGGGTCGCCAGACCGCCCATGTGGCCGGCATAACCACCCGCACCGGTTTCGATGGCCTGCCCAGCACGGGCGATCCGTCACCGGTAACCGCCTACGGTACGTTTATCGGCCTGAAAGCGGCCGTCAAACACAAACTCGGCACGGATGACCTGAATGGTTTGAAGGTAGCGGTTCAGGGTATTGGCAATGTCGGCTTCCGTCTGGCCCGATACCTGAAAGAGGCCGGTGCCGAACTGTGGGTGACTGACATTCACGCCGACAACCTCAAACGGGCTGTAGATGAGCTGGGAGCTACTCCCGTTGCGGCCGATGACATCCTCACCCTACCGGTCGATGTTGTCGCCCCGTGCGCTATGGGTGCGGTGCTGAACGATCAAAGCATTCCGGCCATCCGGGCTGCCATCGTGGCAGGTGCTGCCAACAACCTGCTGGACCGCCCCGAGCACGACGCCGTGCTCAAGCAACGCGGCATTCTCTATGCCCCGGACTTTGCCATCAACGCCGGCGGCATCATCGATGTGTTTTACGAGCGCAACAATGGCTCACCGGAGCAAATCCGCGCTCACGTAGACACCATTGGCGATACCCTCGCCGAGATATTCCAACGCTCCGACCGCACAGGCCGTGCAACCGGCGACATCGCCAACGAACTGGCTGAAGAGCGTTTCAGAAAGCATGCCCCGGGTGCCGGGCTTATGCCCAGCCGACTGGCTCGCGCCGGGTAACCTGACCCGGCGTTTCCCCTTGGGAGCTGCAGAGTTCTGCGGCTCCCCTTTTTAACCCCTGAAACAAAAACAATACCTTCGGGAGATCATTATGTCTGTCACTTCATCCGGCTCCGCTACCTATTCGGAAGCCCTTGAGGGCTCCAATGCGAAACGAGGACTCTGGTCCTCACGGCTCGCGTTTATACTGGCGGCCACCGGTTCCGCCGTTGGCCTGGGCAATATCTGGAAATTCCCCTACGTCACTGGCGAGAACGGTGGGGGTGCTTTTGTACTGGTTTACCTTGCCTGTATCGCCGTGGTGGGTATCCCCATCATGATGGCCGAAGTGATGATTGGCCGCCGGGGTGGCCGCAGCCCGGTCAACAGCATTCGTCTGATCACCGAACGCGACAAGCTCAATCCGGCGTGGAAACTGGTGGGGGCCATCGGCGTTCTCGCAGGTTTTTTGATTCTGTCGTTCTACTCAGTGATTGGCGGCTGGGCCATCTCCTACGTAGGCACCACCGCCAGCGGGCAACTGGCCGGGCAATCATCCGAGTCCATCGGTGCGATCTTCTCGGGATTACTCAGCACCCCGTCTACCCTGCTGCTCTGGCACACGGTGTTTATGGCTCTGGTGATGGTCGTCGTCGCCCGGGGTGTTCGCTCTGGCCTTGAAAAAGCCGTGAGCATACTGATGCCCGCGCTGTTTGTATTGCTGCTGCTCGTGGTCGGGTATGCCATGACCACCGGTCATTTCGGACAGGCCGCTGCGTTCCTGTTCCAGCCGGACTTCTCTAAACTGACCACCTCTGGCGTGTTGGTAGCCCTTGGTCATGCGTTCTTTACGCTGAGCCTCGGTATGGCGGTGATGATGGCTTACGGCTCTTACCTGCCGAAGAACATTTCCATCGCCAAAACCTCCATCACTGTCTCGGTAATCGATACCGGCGTGGCACTGCTGGCCGGCATGGCGATTTTCCCGATTGTCTTTGCAAATGGTTTGGAGCCGGGCGCCGGTCCCGGGCTGATTTTCCAGACCCTGCCGCTGGCCTTTGGCCAGATGCCGATGGGCTCGCTGTTCGGCACCTTGTTCTTCGTGTTGTTGGTGTTCGCGGCCTGGACATCGGGCATCTCGCTACTGGAACCCATCGTGGAATGGCTGGAAGAGCAGAAAGGTATGAACCGTGCCATCAGCACCCTGGCCGCCGGTGGCGTGTGCTGGGCGCTCGGTATTGCCTCGGTGCTGTCACTGAACGTGTGGGCAGACGTCGCGCCGCTGGGCTTCATCCCGATGCTGGAAGGCAAAACCATTTTTGATCTGCTGGACTTCTTGACCGCCAACATTCTGCTGCCGCTGGGTGGCCTGTTGGTCGCACTGTTTGCCGGCTGGGTGATGTCTCGTCAAGCCATGGAAAACGAGCTGTCGCTGTCACCGGGCGTGTTCAACCTGTGGTTTGTCACCGTCCGCTTTATCACGCCGGTCGCTGTGGCTATCGTGTTTATCTACAACCTGACGTAAAAAAACGCCCGGGCAGCGCGCTGCCCGGGCGTTTCACTGGTTCACTAAATTAAGTTCCAGGGTTCTCAACTGTCAGAAATACGAAATCCTATTTTCAGCACTACCTGATAATGGCCTACCTTGCCGTCAACAATATGGCCGCGGGTTTCCATCACCTCAAACCACTCCATGTTGCGGACACTTTTTCCACACTCTTCAAGCGCATTTTCGATAGCATCCTCGATGCTTTTTTTCGAGGAACCGACAATTTCCACTTTCTTGTAAACGTGGTGATTCGACATAAACACCTCCTGCAACTTGCTCCGTTTACTTGAGCCTAGAAGACAAGAGGCGTACCGGCAAACCTCAGTTTTTCACGCAGGCTTGCGGGCAACGTAGACGGTGTTGAAAGATTCCCGATTTTGGAAGGGATTGAAGAAGCTGACAACGTGGCAGGCTACGTCTTCGAATACTTCGTTCAGAACCGCCATAAACTCGTCATCTTCGCCTTCGTTTGACCACATGGCAAAAATGCCGCGCGGCTTCAGCTGCCGGGCCATCAGGCTGATATTTTCGGTGCTGTAGAAGCTGGCACTGGAATCGTGCAGCAGGGCTCTGGGCGAGTGGTCGATGTCGAGCAGAATAGCATCAAACTGTTTCCCCGGCGCTTCAGGGTCAAAGCCTCCGGTAGCGGGGTCTGCCACGGCCATATCGAAGAAGCTGCCGTGTACGTATCGGTGCCGTGGGTCGTCGTTCTGTTCTTTGCCAAGGGGTACGAGCTCTTGCTGGTGCCAGCCGATCACGGGCTTGAGGTATTCAACGACCAGCAGTTCGGATACGCGTTGGTGTTTGAGGGCTGCAACGGCGGTGTAGCCCAATCCAAGGCCCCCGACGACGACACTGAGGTTGTCGCCTTCGGTTTCATTCAGACCAATATCAGAGAGCGCAATTTCGGCATCAACGAACATGCTGGACATGAGAAACTCTTCGCCCAGCTTCACTTCGTAGATGTCCCGATCACCCAGTGCCGGTATTTTGCGGCGGCGCAGAGTGATTTCCCCGATTACCGAAGGTTGGCTGTCTATTTGTTCGAAAAGCAGTCCCATGTTTTGGCTCTTGTGGTTTGTCTGATTTGGAGAACGGTTAAGTTTGGGAGTTGCTGCCACTAGCCTGCTAGTTCGTGCAATCGCCAGTGGGTAGGGCGCTTCCAAAAACCGCTCCTTCGGCACGTCCATGTGACGCTTCTGCTCCGCCATCCATGGCTCCGCACATTTTTGGAAGCGCCCTACCCACTGGCTTCGTTCTTCTACTCCCCGGTTCGCTTGTTTTCTATCTCGGAGAAACAGGCCTTAAGCAGGCTTTTCAGCTTGTCTGCGCCTTCCCGGTTCATCAGTTCGATATTTCGGTCGGGAATGCCATCCACATCGGGATAGCTATCAATCGCAGACTCCAAGCTCGCTTCACGCAACAAATGCAGCATAGGGTATGGAGAACGGTTCGTGTAATTCTCTGCCGCATCGGCCTCGGTGTGGGCAAACTGGTAATCCGGATGGAAGCTGGCGATCTGATAGATGCCTTCCAGTTCCAGATAATCCAACAGAGCGTCTGCGGTATCCAGGAACTCGTTGTAGGCATAGAAATTCTGTAACACGCTCGGGTGAATCAACAACGTGGTTTCAACGTCCGGCTGGTCTTCCAGCAACTGCAGCTCAGCATGCAGCGCCTGCACAAGCTCGTCTTCTGTCCCTGCCTCCGTCACTACAAACCGAACCCTGTCTTTCACCAACTCACGCTTGGCAAACGGGCATAGGTTGTAACCAACCACAACGTCTTCAACCCATTTTCGCGTTGCGTTTACAACCTCTGATTCACTCATCTAATCATCCCTAAGTTCAGTTGAAGACCACTCACAAGCTTAAGCGGTTGGGTGGGTAAGCCTTTCCAAAAATGTGCGGAGCCATGGATGGCGAAGCAGAAGCGCCACATGGATGTGCCGCAGGAGCGGTTTTTGGAAAGGCTTACCCACCCGACCGCAAACACCCAAAGTTAAAGATTAATCTCGGACTCAGAGGTAACCCTGACTCCGCAAGTAATCATCGTAACTACCACTGAAGTCCGTAATCCCATCCGGCTTCAACTCGATGATGCGAGTCGCCAAGGAAGAAACAAACTCCCGGTCGTGGCTCACGAAAATCAGCGTGCCCGGATAATTCTCCAGCGCCAGGTTCAACGCCTCGATAGACTCCATATCCAAGTGGTTGGTGGGCTCATCCAACAGCATCACATTCGGCTTCTGCAGAATCAGCTTACCGAACAGCATCCGCCCCTGTTCACCACCGGACAACACCTTCACCGATTTACCAATGTCATCACCCGAGAACAACATCCGCCCCAACGTACCGCGAACCAACTGCTCGCCACCGGTGGTCCATTGCGCCATCCAGTCAGTCAACGTGTCATCACGCGCAAAGTCTGCGGTGTGGTCCTGCGCGAAGTAACTCACCTTCGCACTGTCGGTCCACTTCACCTCGCCAGCGTCAGGCTCGTAAGCACCCGCCAAACACTGCAGCAACGTGGTTTTACCAATACCGTTCGGGCCAATGATGGCCACACGCTCGCCGGCTTCAATCTGCAAATCCAGATTCTCAAACAGCGGGCCTTCGTCGAAGCCTTTGGTCAGGCCTAGCAGCGTAACCGCTTGCCGGTGCAGTTTCTTTTCCTGCTCAAAGCGGATAAACGGACTCACTCGGCTGGAAGGCTTCACTTCTTCCAGCTGGATCTTATCAATCTGCCTGGCTCGCGAAGTCGCCTGTTTCGCTTTCGAAGCGTTAGCGGAGAAGCGGCTTACAAACTGCTGCAATTCTGCAATTTGAGCCTTCTTCTTGGCATTATCTGCCATCATGCGCTCGCGGGCCTGTGTGGCGGCAGTCATATATTCATCATAGTTGCCCGGGAACAGGCGCAGCTCGCCATAATCCAGATCCGCCATGTGCGTGCACACGCTGTTCAGGAAGTGACGGTCGTGAGAAATGATGATCATGGTGCTGCTACGGGCCACCAAAATGCTTTCCAACCAACGGATGGTGTTGATGTCCAGGTGGTTAGTGGGCTCGTCCAGCAGCAGAACGTCCGGATCGGAAAATAGTGCTTGAGCCAGCAGAACCCGAAGTTTCCAACCGGGCGCCAAGGCACTCATCGGCCCGTTGTGCTGATCCAGCGGAATATCGAGGCCCAGCAGCAGTTCACCGGCGCGAGATTCAGCGGTGTAGCCGTCCATTTCGGCGAATTCCACTTCCAGATCCGCCACCGCCATGCCGTCTTCTTCCCTCATTTCCGCCAATGAATAAATGCGGTCACGCTCTTGTTTAACGTGCCACAGCTCTTCATGCCCCATGATCACGGTGTCGATCACCGTGCAGTCTTCATAGGCAAACTGATCCTGGCGCAGCTTACCCAAGCGCACGTTCGGCTCCAGCATGACCTGGCCGGCGGAAGGCTCCAGATCGCCACCCAGTATTTTCATCAGGGTGGATTTGCCGCAGCCGTTGGCGCCGATGAGGCCGTAACGGTTACCACTGCCAAATTTGGCAGAAACGTTTTCAAACAGGGGCTTAGCCCCGAATTGCATGGTGATATTGGCAGTGGAAATCAAGAAAAGAACCTATACACGTGAGGGCCAGCGCTGTGGCGGCAAAAGAAACGGCGCATTGTACAGGTTTGCAAGCGCAACTGTGAGGCCGAAGAAACACGCATAAAAAGCACTTGCCTCGGGCGGGCGGTACGGGCAGCATTCACCTTCTGAACATTCCACCCATCCGACAACAGGATATTGATCATGGCACAAGCAACTGCACGCCACATTCTGGTAGACAGCGAAGCAAAATGTGAAGAACTGAAGAAAGCCATCGAAGGCGGTCAGGACTTTGCTGAAGTTGCCAAGCAGCACTCTTCCTGCCCATCCGGCCGCAATGGCGGCGACCTGGGTTCATTTGGCCCGGGCCAGATGGTTCCCGAGTTTGACAAGGCTGTGTTCAGCGGCGAAGTGAACACCGTTCTTGGCCCAATCCAGACTCAGTTCGGCTATCACCTGCTGGAAGTGACTTCCCGCAGCTGATAGCTGTTGGCCTGCCCGTGTGACCATCACACCGGCAGGCTGCCCTCACTGAGCGTTTTCTTTCCCGAGATTCCTGAACCTTGCCAGTTGGTTGCCAATATTCTCAATCGGCTCCGTCACAGCCTGTTGAACACTCTCTGCCACCACCTTGGTGAACTGCTGACCGGCATCACTTTCCAGAAACTCCAGATACATCTCCATCTCTTTTGGCGTGATCTTTTGGTAGGTGTACAAATAGCTGTCGTAAACTTGCTTGCCCACCACACCTTGCAACGCCGGGCGCTGCGCTTCTAATTGCTGACGCGTTTCGTCAGGATTCGCGGGTTCACCTCGCACCGCAGCCATCGCTGAGGATAAGCCCAACTGCAGCGCAATGGCAGTATCGACGGCACTTTCAGTGGCGCGGGCTGCACGGTCAAAGCGATCGAAGCGTGCTTCGCGATCGGTTCCCTTATTCAGCTCGTTCAGCTCCGCGGCCTTCTTGCGTATTTGTGGCCAGATCGCCGGGGCGGAAGCTGCCACTTCAGCCCGTGCAATCTTTTTGGCCACCGGCTTCTGGTACCAATCATGCACCTTCGTCAACTGCTCATCGCTTAACGATGCACCGAGGTTTGACGCGATCTTCCGCTTGATCTCTTCCGGGCGAAAGCTGTTTTGCACCACATAGGCGATGGTATCCGCCACCATCGGCGGCACCTGTGCTCTTTGCTTGAGGCCATCCCGTATGCCCTGCCCCATCATCGCCGGATATTGCACAACAATGTCGTCTACGGGCGAAGCTTCCAGCACCTGCTGAGCACTGGGTGCGGCTTGTACCAGAGTGCTCACAAGCAGCCCGGCTATTAAAAGCGGTTTCATCAGGGTGTTCAAGGTCATGTCACTCTTATCCTGTTACGGGAACAAAGGTGTTTATGACACGCAGGCCGCCTCTTCAGCAAGCACCTGAAGCCGCTGAAGATGACGGTTTGGTAGGAATGTTTCCGTGCCTGCCGGAAAATCCTTGGGATTTCCGGCACAAGCGCGTTAATGCCTGAGGGCTCAGAGCGTATTACTGAATTCGATAGCCGGGCCGAGCGCCTTCAGCCGCTCCACCAGAAACTCCATCACAATCCGAACCCGGGCCATCTGCTGGGTGTCCTGGTTAACGTGCAACCAGAGATCGATGCTTTCCCCATCCAGCGGGTCAGAAAGCCGCCGCAACTCCTTCGCGGCCTCCCCCAGATAACATGGCAATACCGCCAAGCCAGCACCGGCCCGCGCCAAAGCGTGCATAGACTGCAGACTGTTACAGCGAATCACCGTGGGTACGTTCTTAAGGTGCTTTCGATACCATTTGCCGGTCGCCAAATGGCTAAACGACTCATCCGGGATCAGCCAGGTGCAGTCCTCCGGATGGTTCTCTATGTCCATTTTTCGGTTTCGGCGGCAGTAGTTAGTCGAGCCATAAACTGCGGAATCAATAGCCGCAATACGCTCTCCTTCAAGGGTCGCCTGCGGTTTGTTCTCCGGACGCAAGGTTAAGTCAGCTTCCCGGTGGCTCAGGTTTGCCACATCGTTGTCGGTCAGAACCTCCAGCTCGATTTCGGGGTACTCCCGCACCAGAGCCGCCAGCACGGGGCTCAGCAATTCATACATCACCGCATCTTCCGCCGCGATTCTGACTTTGCCAACCGGTGCGCCATCCTGCCCAACCAGCTTGCGCTCCAGGTTTTCCATGTCTACCGCGAGTTTTTCAGCTTCCCGATAGGCCATTTCACCCGTCGCTGTAAGCTGCAATCCATCGCGATTACGATCAAAAAATTGCACACCCAACGACTCTTCCATCTGATCAAGTCGTCTTAAAACAGTAGTTTGGTGCACACCCAGCATTTCACCCGCTTTTGCGAAGGTTCCAGCTATTGCCAGAGCCCGTATATATCGAAGATAATCCCAGTCCATAGTCACTGCACATTTGCAACATGAGTACGAAGTTTAACGTATTCAAACTGCAAATAAGAACCTCTAGAATGATTTATAACCTAACAAACCCAGCCACCCTAATAAGGAGGAAGGCATCATGATTCATCAGCGTAACGTGAGCGTTCGCCCACAGCCATCCGGCATCCTCCACAATGGAGTGGAGATGCGACGGGAGTATACCCGTGCTGCAGTCAAACAGGGGCTTCAATTTTTAGGCCGCAAGCTGCGAAAAGCGAATCGCGAAGCCGTAGCGGCGGTGCAAGATTTGCCTCAGGCTCAAGGCGGCGTATAAATAACCGCTTTGACTCCACAAAAAAACCGGCATGTTTGAACATGCCGGTTTTTTTGTGCCTTGCGGTTGGCTCAGAATTCCCAAACTACCTGCCGGTTCTCCGCGAACCAGGTATCCATCTTCTGCCGATAAAACTCTTCAATCACATTGCGTTTGATCTTCATGGTAGGCGTTAACATGCCGTTTTCCATACTCCAGAGTTCTTTTACGACCACCAGAAACGCCACTTTCTCATGCGACTCACAGTCCGCATTCACGGATTCCAGTTCTTGGGCTAATTCCTGCTCCAACGCATTCCGGTCCATACCGGAATCCAACGCGGCTCGTGCCTCCTCCGACAACAGCAGCATCAGGCAGGGTTGAGGCTGATTAGCGCCTGCCACACAAACCACCTCAGCCATGGGGTGATTAAAACGGTTTTCGATTGGCACCGGGACCACGTATTTACCTTTGGAGGTTTTGAACAGGTCTTTCACCCGCCCGGTAATTCGCAAATAGCCCTGATCGTCTATTTCGCCCATATCGCCGGTTTTCAGGAAACCGTCGCTGGTGACATCTTCTTTCGTTTTCTCGTCATTCTTGTAATAGCCGAGCATCTGCCCCGGGCTTCGGACCTCGATTTCTCCGGCCTCGCCAATCCGTTGTTCCACACCGGGATTCGCAACCCCGACATAACCTACTCTGGCCTGCCCCGGACGACTGGCATGGGAATACCCGAAATTCTCGGACATGCCATACACTTCAAGTAACTCAAGCCCAAGGTTTCGATACCAGTTGATGATCTCGGCGGACAAAGGCGCAGCGCCGGTGAGTGCGACCCGACAATGATCCAGCCCTAATTGCCTCAATACTTTCTTCTTTACCAGACCGCCCAGAACGGGAATGTTAAACAGCACTTTCTGTTTTTTGAGCGGGAGCTTGGCATTTACCCCGAGGTAAAACTTCATCCAAAGGCGAGGGACCGAGAAAAACATGGTTGGCCGCGCCCGCTGAAGATCTTCCTGAAAGGTATCTAGCGAGTTTGCGAAGTAAAGATGGAAGCCGTAATACAGCGATTGCGTTTCGACGGCCGCCCTTTCGGCCACATGGGCCAAGGGTAGGTATGACAACATCCGGTCGGCTGGTGTCACCTGAAACAGTTGCTGTAGACCGTCCGCAACAGAAATCATGGTTCGAAAGCTGTGCATCACACCCTTGGGGCGACCGGTGCTGCCAGAGGTATACACGATGGTTGCCAGGTCATCCGGCGCTGGCAACCGGGGGCTAGCCGGGCCGTGCTTTGCCACAATATCAAGCCACATCGGGGTATCGTCGCGCGGGGAAAGCGGCAAAGAAATAATAGGCAGATCCTGCGGTATATGGCGTTTGATATCGTTCCAACCATCCGCCGTGCCATCCAGCTTACCCAAAAACAACAATTTTACGTCACTGTGATCTAACACATAAGCGGCAGTATCGCCGTTGAGCGTGGGGTACAAAGGCACACTCACGTGGCCCGATGACCAGATAGCAAGGTCGGCCAGAATCCAATGGGCACTGTTTTTACCCAAAACTGCGATTTTGCTTCGCTCGGGAAGCTCAAGGCTGGTCAAGTACGCCACCATACGGCAAACCTGATCCGCAGCCTGCGCCCATGTAATGTCTTCCGTCCGCCCATCGGGGAATGGCTGGGTAAGGTATACGTTATCCGGGGTTTTCTCGGCCCAATAAAATAGACAATGGGCAGACGTCAGCTTGTGAGGGTCTACAGTCATATGGAGTCCTTGTTATTGTTTTTCTCACTACTCGAAAATGCTCGCCTTTAACCTACTCCATACTAGTCGAATATTTAAAAGATGGATCGTGACATTCCGCAAGAATGGTCTAAATTGAAAATGACCGCGTAATGATTAGCTATACCGAAGGAGGTTACGATGATCAGACCGGCACGCTCTTTGATGATTGTTCCCGCTTGGAGCCTGATTCTTCTGGGTTCCTGTGCATTCTTTTACACCGCTTACTCAGGCCTGCTTGGCTCCTGAGCAAACAGGCGTCAGAAACGGTTACATCCAAACGGTAACCAGCCCGATGCTGCTTACCACCAGCAGGATAGTGCCCAGCACCCGGTAAAACAGTGAGGTTTCTGCGTGCAGCATTCGGTCGTGTACGTACAGGCCGATCACATGACCGATCGCCGCTGCCGGCAGCAACCAGACGTGGTGAATCAACTGCAAATCAACACCGGCCCACACGAACGCTCCGAGCTTGATCATCACCAGAATAAACCACAGCGCAAATAAGGTGTCTCGCAGTTTCTCTTTCGGCAGGTGTTGGGCAGCGACCGCGATGATCAAAGGCGCGCCAATGAGCGACGTGCCGCTGATATAGCCTCCAAGCATCAAGAACACAGCATCAACCGCTTTGCTCCCGCTTCGAAAGGGCTTGTTGACGATGTAAGAAACCGAATACAGGCCTACAATAACGAATATGATCGCACTGAGAATGTGGCCCGGCAGGGTGATCAGGCCGAACACGCCGATGAGTTTTGGCACGATTAGAATCGCGAGCATCCGCCCCAAATAGTGCCAATCAACGGTGCCGGCATGTTGCGCACCCTCAATTGAGGTCCGGCTTTTACGGTTGTTCATCCAGATGGTTAACGAAGAGAACACCAACAAATGGATAGAGATGATCGGCAGAAAAACCAGCGGCTCGTCCAGCACGAGTAATAGAAAAGGTAATGACAGAACAGCGCCACCAAATCCTAAACCGGAACGCACAAAACCGCTCCACACGAAAATCAGCGCAATCAAAATATACTGAACAACTGACAAGTCAGACATAAAGAACTATAAACTCCAGCAAGCCTGACGGCTCAGTTTGCAAGATATTTACGAGGAGGACGATGTGCAGGATGCAGAATCGCTGGCAAACATTAAAAGCTGCCTAATGGTCATAATGCTACTGGCATTTGCACAAAATGCCCAGAGCGAGGCCACCCCGTTTCACGAAAACCATCATTACCAGCCAGTCTGGACATCCCCCATTGCTCGCCACGAATTACTTCAGGCGATTAACGAGTTGGCCGATGACGGATTGAACCCGGCTGATTACCACCAAGAGGCCTTACGCGACATTATTCACAGATCAGCGGTTGATGCCTCGCAGACGCTTCCCGAAGAGCTGGATCTGATTTTTACCGATGCCTTTCTATTACTCGCTGCCCATCTTCGTGACGGTAAGGTGGACTCGCAAACCATTCAGGCGCAATGGCTCTCTCAGAAGCGGCAACCCCTCTTACAATCGACCCTTGAACAAGCCTTGCAAGACGAAACCGTCTACCAGACCCTACAATCCTTCAAACCGCCTTTTCCAGCCTATCAGAAACTGCGCGAGTACCGGCGCCAGCTCTCCGGCCTGCTTGGCCGGCCTTGGCCTTTACACGATTCAGGCCCCACCATTCATCCGGGCGACAGCGACCCACGCATACCCGCGATTCGTCAGCAGCTCAGGTTGCTGGGTGATCTTCCGCCCGCTGACCACGACACCCATTACAGTGCCCTCGACACCCCCGAAAGCCAGCTTTATGCGGGCAACCTGATTACAGCCATACCGGCGTTCCAGGCCCGCCACGGTCTTGAACCTGACGGCCTTGTCGGCAAAAAAACACTGGAAGCTCTGAACATTATGCCCATTGAGCGCATTCGCCAGATCGACGCTAATCTCGAGCGTTGGCGCTGGCTGCCAGATTCCCTCGGCGACACCTATGTGCTGGTCAATATCGCTGGCTACGACATGGTTCTGGTGGAAAACGGCAAGGAGGTCATGCATCAACGGGTGATCGTTGGTGATCCTTTCAGGCAAACCCCAGTGTTCAGTGATCGTATTCGTTACTTGGTATTTAACCCAACCTGGACGGTTCCGCGAACGCTGATGATCAAAGACCAGCTGCCCAAATTACAGGCCGATCCCGGCTACCTGTCCCGGATGAACTTCAAGGTTTACAAAGGCTGGGGAGCCAGCCGCGTCGAAATGGCTCCGGACGAGATTGACTGGAATGCCCTAACGGCCGACAACTTTCCGTATCAACTTATTCAGCAGCCCGGGCCCAACAATTCACTCGGGCAGGTTAAATTCATGTTCCCGAACAAACATGCGATATATCTACACGACACGCCGGGCCAGTATCACTTCAGTCGGGAACAGCGCACCATCAGCTCTGGCTGCATCCGAGTTGAGCGCCCGTTCGAACTGGCAGAAAGATTACTCACCCTGAACAGCTCCTGGACCCAAGAAAACATTAGACAGGCCCGGCAAGAAAATGAACCGGTGAAGGCCATTTTGGATAAGTCTGTCCCTGTCCACCTGCAATACTGGACAACTTGGGTTGATAAAGCAGGCACGCTGCAGATACGGAAGGACGTATACGGGCGGGACCGTCGGCTGGTTGATGCGTTAAGATCTGATGTCAAAGGAAACTTGCAGCTAACGCCGAGGAGCCACCCATGATTCGAACGCTTGCCCCCTTGCTTATCGCCGTGTCGCTCACGGCATGCCAGAGCCTGCCAGGCGTCGATCCGGACATTGGGGATAACACCGTACTCCTGAGTGCTCAACACTGTTTGGAAGAGCCTGTGGGCGATAACAACCGCATTCATTACGGACCCTGTCTCAAAATCACGGAGATCAACGGTAACAAACCAGCGGTTCGGGATGACGGGTTCATTGCCTTACCCGTCGGCCAGCCTTTCACGATTGAAACGGCATGCGTCTACCGTTTGGCCGACGGCCGCCCCATCCCCGCTACGGTGGAAACCGCAACGTTTCCAGTCCGGGCGGACACTTTCTCTCGCGGCGGCCGGCGCTGGTACCTGCACGCGCACAGACAGGCTCGTGGCGTAATCGGCTGCTCGCCTACCCTGGCACCCTCAGTTTATCCTCTTGAAAAAACTGACTAAAACCTGACCGCACGATGACCATCCTTTAACGTGCCGTTCTCTAAATTGCAGGATCGCCAATCTTGTGCCAAGTTTATGGTGCATTGCAAAAAAGGAGGATAACCAATGCTCTATTGGGCTTTAGTGTGTCTCGTTGTTGCGATCATTGCGGGCGTGCTGGGTTTCGGCGGTATAGCCGGTACAGCTGCAGGCTTCGCTAAAATTCTGTTTTTTATCTTTTTGATACTACTGGTTGTAACGGTAGTGATGAACGTGCTCAAAGGAAAAGGCCCGAAGGTCTAGGGCTTCAGAGATGTTCATGGCCCTGGCTAGCCAGGGCCGTGGTATCGCTTGCCTCTTAGTCGCCAGCCAACATGGCCTGCAACTTCTGCGTCAATTCAACCGCTTCACACCCCATAGGGGTTAGATAGCCGCCATCTTCCTGCGAAATCAGCCCCTTCGAGAACAGAGAAGCAGCTGCCCGAACCGTTTCCGGGGCCGCCTGACTGGCGTGTACTTTAATGCCCTCTTGAGTGGAGGTAGAGGGAAACTGCAACAGCAGATTCAGTTCGGCAAGATGAACCGGCGAGAAAGGCATAAGAAACTCCTTGTTAGGTATCTTCTTTGCAGCATAGCGGAAATAATCTCCATCGAGCGAAATTTCTCACAAACAAACAAAAAGCCTACACTTCGCAGTACCTGTCCGTTGGCATTAACGGTACATTGAAGCCTTAGGTCCAGCATTCCGGTTATGAAATGACGTCGAGCATCACCACCCGCAGAGTTTTCGTTATTGCCCTTACTTCCCTGTTGGCTTGGGCGGCAGGTTCCAGCGCAGTCGCCGACACCATCAAACGGGTTGTCCACCCCGACGGACGCGTGGAATTTACCAACGTCAAAAGCAAAAGCCAGCCGCGCCCCTCCACCAAGAGCGAAACCGTTTACCGGTACAAGGATCAGCACGGCGTTGTTGCCTACAGCAGCCAACGACCGGCCAGCTCTGACTTCGATGTGATCAGCTTCCATTGCTACGCCTGCGACCCGAACTCAAACGTAGACTGGCGCAAAACACCGTTGTTTCTTAGCCCGTTCAAGAACGAGATTACTACCGCCGCCAAAGAATACGGCGTAGACCCGGCTCTGGTCCGCGCGGTTATTCATGCCGAATCTGCCTTTAATCCACAGGCGCTTTCCCCGGTAGGCGCTCAAGGCTTGATGCAATTGATGCCGGGCACCGCAAAAGAACTCGGAGTGAAAAACCCGATGACCGCGTCCGAAAACATTCGAGGCGGCGTGAATTACCTGTCTCAGATGCTTGCACGCTTCAAAGGTGACACACGCCTTGCCACCGCAGCCTATAACGCGGGCCCTGGCGCAGTCAGGCGCTATAAAGGCATTCCTCCCTACGCTGAAACCAAAGCCTACGTGGAACGAGTAGGCATCCTGCATCAACGCTACGCCGCCAACTAATGAGCAACCCGATTGTCTCAGTCGCCATCCCCGGCGATATTGTTCACGTGGACCGGGATAAGTACGGCAACATTCTGGTGATCGACGACCGCAAGCATCGGATACTCAGTTTTGATTCGGTGTTTGAGCAAAGCAAAATCGTGCGTGCCGCGCCAAACCTGCCGGTGCATGAATACAACCGCGCGATGCTGTTACCCGTCGCCTTTCGGGAACCTCAACATGTCACCGTACTGGGCCTGGGCGGCGGTGTACTTGCCCACGGTTTACACAAGCTACTACCCAAGAGTGAGATTCAGGTCTTCGAGCTACGAGAAAAAGTGGCGGAGATTGCCCGAAAATGGTTTGGCCTGCCGAACAGCAACCGGCTACAGGTGACCATTCAAGATGCGCGACTGGCTGTGGATAACCTACCGGAAGCCAGCACTGACATGATCCTCACAGACCTCTACAGCGCCGATAAAATGAGCCCGGCCCAGGCTCAGAGGCAGTTCATTAAAGCCTGCAGCAGAGCCTTAACCAGCACGGGGTGGCTTGCCCTGAACTACCACAAAATGCCCGAGGCTAATGGCAACCTGGTTCGTGAGCTACGCCGGCAATTCCCACTGCTCCTGGTATTCAGAAGCAAAACCAATAACTGGGTGATTTACGGCAGCAAGCAAGGCTTCAGCAACGTTAAAATAGATTCTTCGCGGTGTGCAGAGTTGGAAAAGCGCTTACCCATAGGCTGGGCAAAGCTGAGGAAAAAGCTGGAAGTGATGGAACTGAGAGAGGCTAGGCGCCCCTCTCTACCGTGCTCAGACCCCGTATCAGGCCCGGCTTAGGAACTTCCGCTCTTCCACGTTAACCTTGATGCGGTCGCCTGTGGAAATGTGTTCAGGCACTTGCACAACCAGACCGGTGGTCAGGTGCGCAGGCTTGGTGCGTGCCGTTGCGGAACCGCCCTTCACAGAGGGATCGGTTTCTTCAATGGCTAACTCGACCGTAGGCGGCAAATCCAAGGCTACCGGGGTATCGCTCACCAGAATAGCCATCACACCCTGTGTTTCCTCAGTAATGAACAGCAGCTCGTCTTCAATAGCGCTCTTATTCAGCATGTACTGAGTGAAGTCTTCGTTATCCATGAAAACGTACTCGTCGCCGTCGGCGTAGGAAAACATAACCGGACGGCGAACCAGGTCGGCCAGGTTCAGCATGTCTGAATCTTTGAAGGTTTCGTCTACCTTCTGGCCAGTGACCACATCATAAAGACGCATGCGGTACAGGCTGCCACCGGCACGGCCTTGGGGCACCGAACGCTCGATGTCTTTTACGAAAAACGCACGTCCATCAAACTCAACCGCTTGGTTCTTTTTAATCTCACTCGCTTTTGGCATGTCACCTATTCCAATATAAGTTGATCACCGTGGCCGTGATATACCACGACTGGGCTAAATATGCGACTTTACTCAGCTATTCGCCTTAGTCAGTTGCTCGCGTGTTTGCAGGCGCCCGGCCCTTCGTATTTCAGCGTTGGCATAACGCCGGCGCTGTTCACTCGTTTCGGGAATCACCTCCGGGACATCCACCGGCTTACCCTCTTCGTCTACGGCCACAAAGGTGAAAAACGCAGACAGGATGTGCCGAACATCACCGGTATAGCTATTTTCTGCCTCCACCCGCGCACCGATCTCCATCGAAGAGCCCCAGCTGCGGTTCAAGGTCAAACTGAACAACAAAGTATCCTTCCCCCTTGCCGGTGCGCGAAAGTGGATGGAATCGACCGCTGCGGTCACGCACACATGCGCTGAGTGCCGTTCGGCTACAACCAGCGCCAAACGGTCGCACTTGGCCATGATCATGCCTCCGAACACCGTGTCGTGTGAGTTCATATCGTTGGGAAACACTTTATACACATGCTTCTCAATGGCGGAAGCCGAAACAGGCTTGGCCGGTTTTTCAGACATCGTAAGATTTTCCTTCTGTTAATTACTCACAAATACTGTGGACAACCGTGTTAGCAAGGTAAGGACATATAGGCTACAGCCGCGCTACGAGCGGGCTAAAGAGATTTGTCGGTAATTTAACCAAGGTAGAGACTAACACATAAAAACCAACAAAAAAGGGCGTTCCTTGAAGTAATGCACAGCTAATGACTGCGTCCCGCCCAGAATGGGGATAACCCTGACCAGTTACGCACATATTCTGTGGACAACTGTGTTAGCAAGGTAAGGACATATGGGCTAGAGCCGCTCTACAAGCGGTCTTACGGATTTTGTAGGTAATTTAACCAGAGCGGAAGCTCTACCATAGAAATACCGAATCACCCGTTTTTTACGCCCAAAAGCAAGCAAAATCAGGCTTTTTTTGAGAGTCGCTGGGGATAACAAAGTACGGTTACCCACAAAGTCTGTGGAAAACTGTGTTAGCAAGGTCAGGACATACGGCTGGGAGGCTTGGTATTGCTGGGTTTTCGGAATATGACGGTAAATTGATCAAGGCCAAGTTGGGCGGCCGCATTTTAGCGGCCACCCAAACCCATCACCCCATCAAATCAGACTTATCTGCGTCTTGCTCAATGGCACGATCCAGTGTGGCCAGATACTCGGCCTTCACCTTAAGCTTGGTTTGCTTGTGCGCGCGCATATTCAGTTGTTTGTACTGAGTAGCAACGGCTTTGGCGCGCTCCATCAGCTGCTCGGGTGCAACCAATTCATCCAGAATACCGGCCGAGATCGCGCTTTCCGGGTTGAAGATTTCAGCATTCACCACAGAGCGATAGAAATAAGGCGCAGGCATGCGGTGGCGAGCGATCTCAATACCCGCGTGGTGCATGGTCATACCGATCGCCACTTCGTTCAGGCCCAGCTTAAAGTTGCCTTCTACACCAATGCGGTAATCCACAGACAGCAGCACAAAGACGCCTTTGGCAATCGCGTGACCACCACAAGCGGCAATCACCGGTGTCGGGAAGGCGGCCAGACGGCGAGTCAGCGAAGAGCCCACTTTCACCAGCGCCATGGCGGCGTCTATGCCTTTCTGCATTTCTTTCAGGTCGTAGCCACCCGAAAACATACCCGGCTGACCTGTCAGGATAACGATTGCTTTATCGTCTTCGGCACGGTCGAGTGCGGCGTTCAGCGCTTCAAACACGTCGTGGCTCAGGGCGTTAGCCTTGCCATTGTTCAGAGTAATCGTGGCAATGCCGTCGTTCAGTTCGTAAGTTACGAGATCTGTCACCGTTGTGTCCTCATCAATTTCATCAAATAAAGTGAGCGTTTGTTAACTCTATACATTAGGCCGGGCTTCGGCAATGCAATCATCCTCACTATATAGCCGTCAGGGTTGAACAACCCCGGATTGCCGAACCAGACAGTTCATAGTGGTAATAGAGACATCTCTGAAAACTGCATCAGACCGCACCTTTTCCGGAAAGCGATCATACACCGCCCGACGACAGGATGAGGTGCGGGATTCCGCAAGCGCAACGCATTCGTCTTCCGCTTCGGAGCTATTTGCGTTTGCAGTGGCCTCTTCACACAGATCATTTATCCGCGAAATGGCCAAGTCCACCACGGCACTGCGGTCTACCGGTTTGGCCTCGAGATTGGCAAAATCGGCCGCCCCAACCTGAGCTGGGTCAGGCTGTATCTGGTTCCAAAACACGTACCCCAGTGCCGCAACCACCAGAGTCACGGTAACGATGGGAAATTTCATCAGTAAAGCTCGCTTTTCATGAGTGTTTGCCACGGCGTGTCAGGCGGAAAATTAACTCCGGTGAAAGTCGTTTCACCCAAAGTGCCGCCATTTCTTTACCCTTACCCACAGGAATTTCACGCTTGCGGGCTTTTAGACCTTTAAAAACCACGGCCGCACATTCGTCCACATCCATCCCACTGGCAACGTCGCTATCCGTTTCGCCATGAGGGGTGCCATCGGCAGACAAAGAGTTTTTAGCGATATTAGTACGGATAAAGCCGGGAAGAATGGTAGACACATGCACACCGCTGCTTTCCACTTCCGCCCGCAAGGCATCGAAGAAACCAACCATCGCGTGCTTGGCGGCGCAGTATCCGGTCATTTTCGGCACGCCCACCTTGCCCGCAACACTGGCCGTTACAGCCAGATGACCTTGGCCGCGCTTCAGCATATGTGGCAGTACGGCTTTCGTCAGGGCGATCTGGCCCATCACATCCACATCCATCAGTTTCTGATACACCGACATATCGGTTTCGGCGCACAACGAGCCTTGCGAGAGGCCCGCGTTATTCACCAACAGATCAATCGCTCCAAAGCGATCCACTACCGTTTGCGTGGACGCTTCGTGAGAAGCCCAGTCTGTGACATCCAGAGGCAGCACAAAAATATTATCTTCGGGCAAACCCGCCTCAACACAACGAGCGGCCACGCGCTGCAATTCATCTTCACGACGAGCCGATAACACCAACCCGGCGCCATCTTTCGCAAACTGAAGCGCCAACGCTTCACCAATACCCGACGACGCGCCGGTGATCCAAACGGTTTGAGCCGTCATAAACAAGCCTCCAACAGGCAACACATAGTTATTATTTATGCGCACGGATACTAGCAGAAAAGCGCACCGTCTCCTCAAACGGCCGGCGGCAATAACCCACTTTGACCTCAACGGCTATACGGCGGGTAATCCTTAAGCGCCTCCGGCCGCCGGAAACTGTCAAAAGCATCGATTTCCCAAGGCCGAATGGCCATCAATAGGCTCACTCCGAAACGATGTTCCAAGGGCAACGCCAGATCTTCTTCGTGGCAGTGTCGGAACTCCAGAGCCAGCCGCTTGAGTTTCTGCTGGACCGCTTCATTCGATTGGGTTGAGAGCATACCGCTTACGAACAGCCGCAGTTCACCGGGGTGATTAAACCGGCACTTCAGAAAATCCTGCTGTACTTCGGCTTCGAAAAATTTCTGTATGGGCCCACCCGGCTGCCAGGCGAAATCATGGCTGACCAAAAGTTTGAATCGGTTCCCGGGCAGTAGCTCCAGCACCCCCATGCGATCCAGCTTGGCGAGATAGCCAATTAAATCGATTTCCGACAACTCGTAAACCTGATGAATCTCCAGAAACTGCCATCGGTTCATGGCACAAACGGCGACCAGTAACAGACGCACATCCGACACCAGTTCCTTTTCCTGCTCCTCGCTCAGTTGCTCGACCTTAGGCTCTGGTGCCAGCTTGCGTACCAGATCGCTGATTTCCATGCCCATCAGCGTGCAAATCTGGTCAAGGCGTTTAAGTGAAAACTGTTTCTCTGAAAACAGGCGCTTAACACTCGCTTCTGACAGACCCAAAGCATCAGCCACGTCCTGATAAGTCAAGCCGTGGGACCTTAGTTGTCGTTTAAGCTCGCCGACAATGGCACTGGTTTGCGCCATGAACTTTCCTCCCGCTGTGCTCCACCGATCAGAAAGTATCATCATTCGATACGCGAGAGATACACCCTCAATACCTTTCCGGAAACGCTCGCGACACATTCGGCGATGACGCACAGTTCGGTTGTCCCAACAACAACACCAATGAGGAAGACATCATGGATAGCGAACTGAAGAGCAACTCAAACTCCTGGGTATTTTTTGTGAAAGTTTCATTCGCGATTGCGCTGTTTGCCGCCGCCGCGGGTGTAGTGCTTGCGCCTGTGGATATCGTGATAAAGGGCTATATGGCGATCAGCGCCCTGTTTCTTGTCAGCACCACCATCACACTTTCAAAAACGCTGCGCGATGAACACGAGCAGAGCCGGATTTCGAACCGCATATCCGAAGCTCGCACCCATCAACTGCTGAAAGAATACGGGGAGTAACACCATGAGCATCTGGCGCAAATTGAACACTCTGTTTCGGGCCTCGGCTCACGAACCGGTCGCAAAGCTGGTAGAGGCCAACGACATTCGTATCTTTGAACAGGAACTCCGGGACGCCGAGCAAGCGATCGCGCGCTCCAAGCGAGAGCTGGCGCACCTGATGGCTGAGAAAACCCGGCTCGAGCGCGACAACACCGGTCTGCAAGCGGCTATTAACAAACGGGAGCAACAAGCCAGCCAGGCGCTGGAGCAAAACGACGAGGCCTTGGCGCTGGAACTGGCCAACCTGATCGCCGAGGATGAAACCGTGCTGCAACGCCAGCAACAACAGCACGCAAAATTACAGCAACAGGAAAGCCAGCTACGCCGACAGCTGCGGGATTCCGGACGGGCACTGAAACATTTTCACAGTGAAATGCGACTGGCGAAAGCCAACCGGCACGCCGAACAGGTCACTCGACAACTTCGGGGCCACTCAACAGGGTTGCACAGTCACATGGAAGACTTGAACGTATCGGCTGATCGCATTCGCGCTCGCCAAACGGAGGCGGAAGACGTAGAAGCCGCCTTGACCGAGCTGGATGAAGAACAAAACAACGGGAATTTGAATGCCCGCCTGAAAGCCGCGGGCATCGACAACGAAGCGAACAGTGGAGAAAAAGTGTTGGCTCGCCTAAAAGCCCGCTAGCGCAACAATATCTGAATACTGTCGCACAGACACGTTCACACCCGCGCTGCGGCCAGCATCGATACGAGAAACTTCGTTCGTCATGGCCGCAGCAATCGTCTCCGCCTCAATGGCACGGTACTTACGCAGCGGCCCGATCAGGGCACGGTTGGCTACCGGCATCACCGCCATACCCAGTGCTTCTGCCGTACGATGCTCGTCACGCTGCCCTAATAGCAGGCTGGGCTGATAGATGGATAGATACGAGAATTCCAAAGCCCGAATGGCGTCTTCCAGCTCACCTTTCACCCGACTGTAAAACACCGAAGAACGCGAAGATGCGCCAATGGCCGACATCAAAATACAGGCTTTCGCGCCCGCTTCTTTCGCCAAGCTCGCCGCGTTCAGAGCGTAGCTGTAATCCACCTTACGGAACGCTTCTTTAGAGCCGGCTTTTTTGATGGTGGTGCCCAAGCAACACACAAGCACGTCAACGTTGAACTCCCCGGCATGAGCATCCATGTCATCAAAATCGATAACCGGTGCTTCCAGATTCGGGTGGCTCCACCCCAAAGGCCGGCGCACCGGCGCCACGACGGCCGTAATGCCGGGATTGCTCAGCAACTTCTTGACCAACAAACCACCCGTTAACCCCGTCGAACCCAGAACCATAACCTTCATAAAGCGCTCCGTTGCTGTTTCGCCACTTCTGATCGCGGCACTGATTGCGTAGGATGATACTAACAGGAAGCGGAAGCTGACCCTCACATCATCAATGCAGGTACTATGCTCAAAATCTCAAACGCCGTAGAAATTGCCGACTGGGAAATCGAAATCACGCAAATTCGAGCCCAAGGCCCCGGCGGCCAGAACGTCAACAAGGTGGCCTCTGCGGTACACCTTCGCTTCGACATTCAGCGCTCTTCCTTGCCGCCTTTCTATAAGGAGCGACTGATGGCGTTTTCAGACCAACGCATCAGCAAAGAAGGGATTGTGATCATCAAGGCACAGTCTTCCCGCACCCTGGAACTCAACAAAGAAGACGCGCTAGAGCGCCTGAAAGAACTTATCTTGGAAGCGGTGAAAATCCAAAAAGCACGGCGACCAACCCGCCCTACCAAAGGTTCCCAACGCCGGCGCGTGGACAAGAAAACTCAGAAAGGTAAAACCAAGGCGCTTAGAGGAAAGGTCAAAATTTAAATGCCTCTGCCCTACTATCTCGGTTGCCCGCAATGGCAAGACCCAAACTGGACCACACAACTGCCACCCGGAGCATCCGCTCTTGCCCGCTATGCCCGCGTGTTCAATACCGTTGAGGGCAACACCACTTTTTACGCAACTCCCAGTCAAGCGCAATGCGAACAATGGCGCAAACAGGTGCCGGATGATTTCCGCTTTCTGCTCAAGTTGCCCCGAGCACTGACACACGAGCGCATGCTCACAGGAGTGGGGACGGAGTTACAAGCGTTTCTGGATGTGATCGAGCCCTTGCTGGATGTCCTTGGGCCGATGCTGCTGCAACTACCGGCAAGCTTTGGTCCGAACCGACTCTCGCAACTGTGGCGTTTTCTGGATACGGCACCAGACACCTTGGACTGGACTGTAGAAGTAAGAAACCCGGCGTTTTTTGCCAAAGGCGAAGAAGAGAAGGCGCTGAATCAGGGGCTGCGCCAGCGCAAGCTGGCCCGCGTATGCATGGACAGCCGGGCAGTGTTCTCCGCCGTCCCCGACAACGATGTGATCGTGGATGCCCAGCGCAAAAAGCCTCGGGTTCCCGTTCACTTGCTGCCCAGCGACGCCCCACCCGTCATCCGCTACATCGGTCACCCGGATTTAGAAACAAACCGGGACTTCCTTGCGCCCTGGGTCACTCGGGTAAAAGGCTGGCTAGAATCCGGTGTCCAACCCTATGTATTCATGCACATGCCCGATAACGCGCACGCGGTTGCGTTGGCCGAGCTTTGGACGGAGTTATTACGGGCGCAGCTTCCGAGCTTGGAACCTCTTCCTGTGGATGTTTCAAAACCCCAGCTTGGGCTGTTCTAAAACAGCAGACTTAACCCACCGGTCACCAGCGCAAACAGAACGGACAACCAAATCAGCGTTTTCCAGGGGAATGGTGGCGCAGGCGGCTCTACCTCGAGTTGCTTCTCCAGATAGTTTTTCAGCAACCGTGTATTGCGGGTATTCGCTTTGAAAATCGCATCAAAGGCATCCCCGAATACCGGCAACAAGCCCCCCACGAAGTCGATGCCCATGTTACGGAGCATCTTCAGCTTAACGCCTTTGCTTGCCCCAGCTCGCTGGGCTTCCACCAACACATAACTCGCCAGCACCAGACCTGCAACATCGCCCACCACCGGCACCACACCGATAATGGCCTCTGCACCGATTTTAAATTTGGTAAACGGGATGCCAATGCTGCTGTCGGTAAAGCGGCTGAACTTATCCAGCCGTGAAAGCGTTGCTCGTTGCCGCGCTTCGATGGGGGCTTTTGCCATTTGCGCTCCAAACCTGAGGGGAACTCACACGTTTATTTGGTCATCTGGCCAACATAGGCTGCAGTGAACGCGGTCTCCTGAAACACCTTCAGGCCAGTGTCAGAGAACGGGATCGGCAGCGGCTTAGATGCCAACGTGGATTTAATCAATGCGGGCGTCAGCAATTTTACGTCTAACGCCACATCGGTAATCAACTGAATAGTTGCTTCCAGCTTAAAGCTAATCGCGCCACCTGCAAACTTGCCTTTCGGCATTCGTTCTTTGATGGCAACGCCGGTGACCCCATGTTCCGCCATCAACTCAGCAAACGCCTTCTGAAACTGTTGCAAGTCTTCGCGGGTGTGATTCTTCGGCAGCGACAATTTGCGCACCTTACACTCCGGCAAACTGAACTGGCCACGGTCCAGACTCAGCAAACAGATGACGGCATCGCTGCCACTCAGTTCAACACCACAAATCGTCATAGAAACTTTCCCAATCTCAAAACAGCCTTAACCACAACACTTCTTGAACTTCAGCCCGCTACCACAACTGCACGGATCGTTGCGCGAAGGCGTTTTAGTTACCGTAACCGTCTCGCCCTTGTTCAAAATCGCGGTTAATTCACCAATCGAGTCCACCGCGCCGTCACGAGTATCAACGGTAATGTTGGCGTAGAGGTTGGCTTCGGCCACCTGGGCTTCTACTTCTTCTTTACGAGCCTCACTGGTCACCACCAAGGATAAAGGGAACTTCTCGCTGCCACTCTTCTGGCTGGCGTTGGTTTTAAAACCACCGTAAGCCGTGTGATGCTGGCGAGCGTCCTGCCGGCCTTTGTAAAAAAATTTGTCTGACATGCTGAAATCCTGATGAATGAACGTGCGCCCAGGCTCGCCAAAGATTGCCGACCCTCGCGAGGCGACGTTTTAACACGCTTAAGGAATGGGATATATAGGCAGCCGCGTAAATCTTTAAGAGCTTTGACTATCCGCTGCATCGTTTGCCGCTTCCGAAGCTGCGCCCTCTGCATCGCCGTTTTCCTGATTTCGCCCGGCCTCTTTCGCGAGCGCCATGCCACCCTGCATCAATAGAGACTTCATACGGGGGTCCTTCTGCTCAGCCACGCCTAAGGCAAAAGCCGCCAACGCCGCTTCCAGCGGGTTTTTCTGAATGAGCCGTTTAATCGACGCGATGGGAGAACCGCTCGAGTGGCCGCTGCCCGAACCTTCTGACTGCTTCGAAGGCAGGGGGCGAGTCATGCGATAAAAGAAAAGGGACAACAACAATAGACAGGACAAGCCCGTCACCGCCAAAGCGCCGGCCCCGCCCAACAGAGGGGTCAGCGCCAAGGTGGCGGCGTTGACGAGCAAGTAAAAGCCGGTGAGCAACAAGGCAACCAACAACACAAAGCCCAGCATAAAGCCCAGAAAAGCGGCTATGGCTTTGCGCAGGGCGCCTTGCAGCCAATCCGAATCAGGCATCATCAGCGATCCAAAAACCGACCAACCAACACACCGGCAAGGAACATAATAACAATACTGAGGAAGGGCCGCTCCTCAATCTTATGCTCTACACTCTCGACCGCTTTGCCACTGGCATCCCGAGCCCGGGTGAGCGCTTCGTCACCGCGCTGCTTTACCTGATCAAACGCGGCAAGGCTTTCCCTTCGAATTTCATCCCGTAGATTACTGATGTTGCCCTTTTGGCCATCAGCCACACTTTTAGCGAGCGTGGAAAGATCTGCCTGAAGTTTTCTCAGATCCTCACGAACCTGATCGTATTCGCTCTTATCCGATTTTGCTTCCATATCGTGCCTCCTTATCAGTATCGATAACTGCTATTTCGGCTTTGCCACCCCAACGTGAATACGGATGGCTAACCTCAATCTAGCACAAGGATCGCAACCTGAAATGAGGACTTGTTAATCTCCGGTTCAGAACGAACCGGACAGCACCTCCTGAAGATCGCTCTTCAGCGCTTCGGGCTCAGTGATCCAAAGCTCGCTGTCGGCACCGGGGAACACGCCAACCTCGAGCTTGTCGCGGGTTAGGCCGGGCACCCACTTCTTGAAGAAGTCTGGCAAAGACAACGCTTTCGGAGACAGATCGCCGGAACCACTGGCGTAATCAGCCGCAAACGCCTCACTTGGCCATACTGGGAGATAACCAACACCGTCTTCTTCTGACACAATCTTTAGAAACTGGTTATCGGAATTGACCAGGATCCACAGCTCGCGCTCTTCCACCACGGCATCCAGAAAATAGTCGTATCGTTCCTCGCCATCCATCTCGAGAATCTGGGCTAACGGGTTATCGCTCATTACGGCTTCCTTATGGGAATACGGCCTTTGGCCTGAATTGGAAAGATAGATACGAACGCCCGGATCATACCCAAAGCGTGAGCCTGCGTCTTACCCGGACAACATCATCTCGCCAATCAACCCCAGCATAAAACCGGCCACGGCCCCTAAAGGCGGGCCCCAGTGCTTCTCCAACCGCGACTGCGGTGCAATATCCTGAAAGATAATGTAAAGAATGCCGCCCGCTGCGAACAACATAATTCCGGACACCAACTGATGCGAATCCGATAAAAAATAATGGCCGGTAGCGCCAGCCACGGGCCCCAGCAGTGCCATCAAGGCAAAACCACCCACGATTTTCACCCGTCCGTAGTCGGTGGAACGGGTGAGCTCGCGATAAGAGTTAAATCCTTCTGGCAAATTCTGCAGCGCAATGATGCCAGCCAGCAGAACGCCGCCCTCGCTGGAGACCGAAAACGTAGCCCCTAGCGCCAACGCCTCCGGCACAAAGTCGGTCAGCATCGCCACCAACTGGCTCGCCGACGTGCCATTAGCCGCCAGCCAGCGATCAATCAACATGAAGGTGATTCCGCCCGCCGCAAAACACGCGACAACCGCCGGTATCGCCAGATTGGCTGTTCCCTCTGGCACCAAAACCAACGCCACGGCCGCCAACAGCGCGCCACCGCCGAACGCAATCACGCTATGGTGCAGTTCGGATTCCAGCCAATCCGGGTGAATACGCTCCACCGATGCCAAGGCTGCCCCCAACGGCATGGCGGCCCCTGCCATCAGCGTGAGCAGTAAAACTTGCAACAGGCCGTTAGCTTGAATCGCCTCAACCATTCCCAATACCGTCCTAGTTGTTCATCCTGAACTATCAGCATAAGCGCCTTGATTACAAAACCAAAATACGGCCAAACATTACCATCTCGACAATGTTTCGGTTTCCTGCACTGTAAAAAGGTTCAGATTGCCCCAATATAAAAAGCATTCGCTCGCACATTCAACATCAGGACCCACGCATGAATGCTATCCTCAAACAGTTCCTCCTAGTCTCCAGTATCTATTTGCTCGCCCCTAACGCCGGCGCGTTTGGTCTGAACGATGCTCTGAACACCGGCGCCATGGCGCTATCGCCAACGACTGAAGTAAGTGGCGAAGCCCAGCAACTGGTAGGCCAGCTGACCAACGATTTAGGTGTTACCCAAGCTCAAGCTGTTGGCGGTACCGGCGCCTTGTTACAGTTGGCACAAAACCAACTTGGCCAAGAAGCCATCAACAACTTGAGCGGTGAAACCTCTGGACTGTCCAGCCTTCTAGGGGGCGGTGGCGGGCTAGCCGAAGGCCTGCTTTCCAACATTTCATCAATGGATGGGGTTCAATCAGCCTTCTCGGCTTTGGGAATGGATGCCGCCATGGTGCAGCAGTTTGTTCCGGTTATTCTGGGTTTCCTGGGCAACCAGGGCGTTGGCTCCTCACTGCTGGGGCAACTGCAGGGTCTATGGGCGCCAGCCGAATAATCCGGCACCCGATCATTTAGCCTTAATGTCTTATCCGAACGCTCTCCCCAGCGTTCGGATACAGGCAATGGGCTGATCAATCAGCGGCACATGCCCGCTGTTTTCTAGGGTGACCAGTCTCGCGTTAGGCAGCGCAGCGGCCATGCGCGCCTGCCCCTCCCAAGGGTACATTTCCGAACGACGACCCGCGATCACCGTGGTCGGCACGTCCAGAATTGGCAAAAGCCCACGAAAGTCGTACTCCCGCTCTGTGTAGGCACGCATGTGCTGATACAAGGTGTACCAGTTATCCAACGGCACAAGCTGACGAGAAATTTGCGGCACCCGCATGAGCTGCCCCGCGCTCCATTTCATCCAATCGCGACTCAGCGCCGCGCCCATGAAACCGGCCAAATCCTCATGCAACTGCTTTCGTAGCGATAACGGTAGCGCCTCATAGGGAGTTTGAGGATCAATCTTCGACACCGTATCCAGTAACGGTTGCCATCCCCGAATTCGCTCCGGCCCCTGCTCTCCGAAAATGCCCCACGGCCAGTCCGGGGCATGAGATATACGCGGAGCCTGATCAATATGGACGTAATGGCGGATAGCCTCGGTGCCGAACATTTCCATATAGCGCAATGACGTACTGGCCCCCATGGAGATGCCGCCCAAACCAACCGGTTTGCCGTAACTGTAGGCACGGATGACGGCATCCAGATCCTTGGCGTGGCTGGTCAGCACACAGGGTTCGCTGCAGCTCAGCCGCGAAGATCCGCCAAATCCTCGAAAGTCGGGAAGTACAAACCGGAACTTATGCGCCAACGGCAACACAATCGGCAACCAATGGCGGCTTTCCATACCAAAACCATGAAGCAGGATAACCACCGGCCCACGGCCAATTTCCCGTACTTTCAGCCTGGCGCCATCGTGTGCCGTAACTCGTGCCATCTTTACTCTTGCTCCGCTGGGTTCAATGGCCGACATTGTCTATGGGCTGACAAGAACGCCGCAATGGGCTTAGAAGGCCAACCGCGCATCCATACTGTTTTGCGCCAACTTGCGGGCCTGCTCTTCGGTCATCCCCAAGGCATCTCGCAGCGCCACGAAATTCTCCAGCACATAGCCACCAAAATAGGATGGGTCATCGGAGTTCACGGTGACCTTCAAGCCACGTTCCAACAACTCCAGAATGTTGTGTTGGCTCATGTCCGGGAACACTTTCAGCTTAGTGTTCGACAAAGGGCACACGGTTAGCGGAATTTGCTCATCCGCCAGCCTATCGAGCAATCTCGGATCTTCTGCGGCACGCACACCGTGGTCTATTCGACTCACTTTCAGCAAATCCAGCGCTTGCCAGATGTATTCGGGTGGTCCTTCTTCACCCGCGTGAGCGACCGCCAGCAAGCCTTCGGCCCTCGCCTTGGCAAACACCCGCTCAAACTTGCCAGGCGGATTCCCCTGCTCAGAGCTGTCCAGCCCCACCGCAAAGAACTGCTCGCGAAACGGCATCGCCTGCTCAAGTGTTCGGAAAGCCTCGTCTTCTGACAGGTGACGCAAAAAACTGAGAATCAACCCGCTAGAAATACCCAACTGCTCCCGCCCATCGCGCAGGGCAGCGCTGATTCCATTAATCGCCACCTCAAAGGGGATGCCGCGCTCGGTATGGATTTGAGGGTCGTAGAAAGGCTCAACATGCACCACGCCCTGCGCCTCGCATTTCTGCAGATAAGCCCACGTGAGATCGTAGAAATCCTGCTCCGTGCGCAGCACGTTGGCCCCCTGATAGTATAAATCCAGGAACTCTTGCAGGTTATTGAAGGAGTATGCCTGGCGCAGCGCATCAACATCGCTCCACGGCAATTCAATGCCATTACGCCGGGCCAGCGTAAACATCAGTTCGGGCTCAAGGGCACCTTCAAGGTGCAGATGCAGCTCCGCTTTCGGTAACGCTTTCAGCCAGTCTTCGTTCATCGCCGCCTCCGGGGCTCACTTTTTTAGTGGATAGTATTCAAAGCGACATCTGGATCAGCCAAACCGGCTTTATACCCAGTGCCTGCCGCGCGCCTTCCGCTTCCGGCCAAGTCAGCAACCAGCCAAGCACGGCGAGGTTCAGAAGTACCTGGAGCCAGAAGGTTGCCTGAAACGAAGCTTTTCGGGTTTTGTGCCGAAAGAACTGCTGACCTACCAAAGCCCCCGGCCAGCCACAGAGAAGCTCAAACAAGTGCAATCGCCCCTCCGGCACCCGCCGATTACCCCGTTCCGCCGCACCTTTATCAACAGCGTACATCAGAAACGTTATCAGGCTCATCACGCCGTAAGCCGCGGGAAGCAGCAGCGGCACATAGCCCAGCCAACTCAGCAGTGAAAGTGCGCCTAACACCCCGGCAGCAACCAATAACCCCAACCAAACACCCGGCGCGACGGAGGCACTCAAGCGAGCCGCGCCGGCATACTGAAACTGCGACGCTCGCAACCGCCCTTGCTTGTCTTTAGTGAGCGCGAAATTCACTTGGCGCCCGGAGGAAGGCCGGCCCTGCCCCTGATAAGCGCTAATGTGTGCGAAGATGCGGTCGCCACCGTTTTCCGGAGTGATAAAGCCAAAGCCTTTGGCGTCGTTCCATGACGTGAGTGATCCTTTCTGATTCAATGTATGCTCCTTCATGATGGCAGCGATGTGGGTTTTCTTTATCGGTATCATCGCATTATATGCAGGCGCAGCCCCAGCGGGATTCGTTTTCAGGGGCACTTAACACGCATAACCTGAAAACAGTGTTCAGCAACAGGAGATCTAGTTCAATGACCACCAACCTTCCCTTTTCTCAAGCTTGTGAGAACAACAAAGCACCGATTCTCGAAAAGCTTCAAGAAATCTTTGTTGCGTCAGGTAAGGTGCTGGAAGTGGGCACAGGCACCGGCCAGCACGCCGTGCATTTTGCCACGGCTATGCCTCATCTGCAGTGGCAGCCGACCGACCATCCACAGGCAGCGGATACTTGTCGCCCTCGGTTGGCACAAGCTGCGTTGCCCAATATCCTACCGGTGCTAGAACTGGACGTAGCCACTCCCCCTTGGCCCGTTGAAGCCTTCACCTGGGCCTTCTCGGCAAATACAGCCCACATTATGGCTTGGGAAGAGGTCGAACACATGTTCCGCAACATTGGCGAACGTCTGCCCAAGCAAGGCGCCTTTTGTCTGTATGGCCCATTCAACCGTCAGGGCCGCTATACCAGTGAAAGCAACGCACAATTTGACCAACACCTGAAGGCCAATGCGGCCCACATGGGCATCCGAGATTTGGAAGATATTAGTAAACTGGCGGAAAATGTGGGGTTAACCTTGTCAGAAAACCATTCGATGCCTGCAAATAACCAACTGCTGGTTTTCAGGATAAAAAGGAGCAAGTTATGAGTAATCAATTTGACATCAATTATCTGGACCGATGCGTCGAACTGGCCGCAGAAGCGCTGGAGTCCGGCAATCCGCCATTCGGGTCGGTGCTGGTCGATGCAAACGACAATGTATTGTACGAAGGCCACAATCTCACCGCCGGCGGCGATAGCACCCAACATCCCGAGTTTGCCATTGCGCGCTGGGCGGCTACCAACATGACGCCTGAAGAGCGTGCCCAATCCACTGTGTACACATCGGGCGAACATTGCCCCATGTGCGCCGCAGCTCACGGCTGGGTAGGCCTTGGCCGCATCGTTTACGCCAGTTCTTCAGAGCAGCTAAGCGCCTGGCTGAACGAGATGGATCTGCCACAACCCCCAGTCGCAACCCTGCCCATTAATAGCGTAGTGCCAAACGTACCGGTTGAAGGCCCTTTCCCGGAACAGGCAGACGCGATTCAGCTGCTACAGAAACAGTATCATGCAGGCCGCTGAGCAAATCGTCGTCAAGGTGAGGTGATCCAAAAAAGCAGTTGCGGACTACTCTATCAGTCTTATTCCAATTTCAATGCAAATGGAGTTCTGCATGATTACCGTCCATCACCTGAACAACTCTCGCTCACAGCGCATTCTCTGGATGCTGGAAGAATTGGGCGTGCCGTACGAGATCAAACGTTACGAGCGCGATGCCAAAACCATGCTGGCGCCGGAAAGCCTCAAGAAGGTGCACCCGCTGGGCAAATCACCAGTCATTACTGACGGTGATCTGGTGGTGGCGGAATCGGGCGCCATTATCGAATACCTGGCCCACACTTACGGCAAAGGCACCATGCTGCCAGAAGCCGGTGGCCAGACCTGGCTGGATTACACCTACTGGCTGCATTACGCCGAGGGATCCTTAATGCCACCTCTGGTCATGCGCCTGGTTTTCGAGAAAGTCAAAACCAGCCCGATGCCGTTCTTCATCAAGCCCGTGGCCAAAGGCATTTCGGACAAAACCAATGAGGTTTTCATTGGCCCGATGATCAAAACCCACCTGGATTTTGTCGAAGCCCATCTGGCGAAGAACACCTGGTTTCTGGGGGATAACCTCAGCGCGGCGGATATTCAGATGAGTTTCCCGCTGGAAGCCTCGGTTGCTCGCGGCATCGTTGGCAAGAACCGGCCCAACATCACCGCTTGGGTAGAGCGCGTCCACGCCCGGCCTGCTTACAAATCCGCGCTGGAAAAAGGCGGAGAGTACGACTTTGCCTGATGCGGCACTCTCACGCTGGGCCAGAAACCTGCGCCCTCAAAAACTACCGTTCCGGCGGCGCGTCACCCGCGCTTCCGTGGCGTTGGTCTATCGAAAGACCGAGCACGGTGAAACGGAACTGCTGTTCATCCAGCGGGCGCGCCGGGAAGGTGATCCCTGGTCTGGGGACATGGCGTTCCCCGGAGGCCGACTGCAACCGGAGGACCCCTCCACCCGTGCCGCCGCCGAACGGGAAACCCTCGAGGAAACCGGCGTCGATCTCAAGCAATACGGTCGTTTCCACACCCGGTTATCAGATCTGCTCACCCGACATCACAGCCGTTGGCGGCCGATGGTCATTACACCGTATGTGTACGAGTGGCAGGGACCTTCGTCCGTCATGCTCAACCACGAAGTGCAACAAGTGGTGTGGGTTCCCCTATCCTTCCTCGCTAAAAAGGAAAATCAGAGCACCCTGCCCTGGCGAACTCCGCTCGGCACCTTAAACATGCCCTGCTGCCGGTATCAGGGATACTGCATTTGGGGCCTGAGTTACAGCATGCTGCAGGAGCTGTTAACGCTTACTACCGACGCTTGATCACAGCGATTGGCGCAGGACGTTTTCTATAATGTCTGCAGGCAGCACAACAGGATTAGCCTTCATAGAGGAAGCACTAGCAGCTGCCTGAGCGGCTGACTTAATGTGGTCTTCCGTCACACCGATCGAAGCCAGCCCCGGCAAGCCATTCTGAACAATCCATTCGCGAAAACTCTCAAGAGCCTTGCCGGCTGGCACTTCGAATACCTCCGCAATCCAACCAATTACATGATCGATTCGAGCCTTGTGCTCTACCTCAACCACGCTACCACGGTTCGCGGCAATGCCCGCGGGCAACAATGCACCACATATAGCCCCGTGGGGCGCGCCACACAAACCGCCTAGCGGCCCGGCGATGCCGTGTACAACCCCAAGCCCCGAGTTCGCAAGAGCCATTCCGCCAAACAGACTCACCTGCGCCATAGCATCTCGCGCTTTCCGAGATTCGCCCTCCATCAGCTGCTTTAACGCAAGAAGCCCTTTGGGAATCGCCTCTTTACACAACATATCCGTGAACAGGTTTGAACGCGACGAGAGATAAGGCTCGATCACCTGAGTGATTGCATCCAATCCTGAATGCAGGGTCACCTGCCTAGGGCAGTTATCGGTCAGCGCCGGATCAACCAAGGCAAGATCAGGCAACAACTGATTATCCCTGAGGCTAACCTTGCGCTGGGCATCGGCGACATCAATAACTGCGTTTCGAGTGACCTCCGCGCCGGTACCCGAAGTCGTTGGCACCAGAATCAGCGGCAGGCGCCGAGCAGACAATGGCAGCCCGCTGCCGACCACTTCCAAATGACTCAACAAATTCGTCTGGCTTGGCAACATCGCAGCCATCACCTTTGCCGAGTCCATAACAGAACCGCCGCCAATTCCCAGCACCAGATCAATGCTCTGCGATTTGCCTTTATCAATGGCGGCTACAAGCGTTTCAAGATCCGGCTCTTTTTCGATTTCCAGCGTTTGGACAACGTCCACATCCTTAAGCGATTCAAATGTCTCGGCGAGTCTGCCGGGATTTCTACCGTGGACAATCAGTGCCCGCTTGCCCAGGCTCGCCGCCCGCTGGTTCAGTTGAGCAACGAGCCCGCGCCCGAACACAATCTCGGTGGGAGTAACCAAGCTGAATGCGCTTAACATAAAAATCGCCCTGAAAAATGAGAGGAAACCCTTTTTATCAGCCTACCTTTTCCTTGGTTGTTCGGGAACGCACGTTTCACTAATTCAAACATGAACTATCTTGCCTAATAGACGTTTGCTGTTACCATAAATGTTCAATTGAACATCTAGAAATAAAAACCAATGGAGCCGGCCCTCCCAGATGTTCAGTAAAAACGCATGGACCGCTCCCCCACGGAGAATCACAATGAATTTCCAGAAGAAAAAGCTTCCCGGGGTACTGCCCACTGCTGCCTTGGCGGCATCCGTTTTGATGACAGTCTTTAGCGGTCAGGCATTGGCAGACTGCGAAAGGGGCGCACTGGATACGCTGTATTGCGACGAAAACGGCGACATGGTTGCCGACCTGCCCAACGACAAGTCGCAGTGGAACGATCCCGACACATTGATTTTTGCTTACACACCGGTTGAAGACCCCGCTATTTACTCCGACATCTGGCAGCCGTTCATCGATCACCTGTCGGAAGTGACCGGCCGTGATGTTCGTTTCTTTGCCGTTCAGTCGAACTCCGCTCAGGTAGAAGCCATGCGCAGTGGCCGTCTGCATATTGCTGGTTTCTCCACAGGGCCAACGCCTTTTGCGGTTAACCTGGCCGGCGCCGTTCCTTTTGCGCTGATGGGTTCTGATTCCGGCCAGTTCGGTTATTCACTGCAGGTTTACACCCACAGCGATTCCGACATTCATGAAATCACCGACCTGAAAGGCAAGCGTGTAGCCCACACTTCCCCGACATCTAACTCCGGCAATCAGGCGCCACGCGCTCTGTTCCCGGAATTGGGCGTGGTGCCTGGTGAAGACTATGAAATCACCTTCTCCGGCAGCCATGACCAATCCATGCTGGGCGTTGTTGCCAAAGACTACGACGCAGCTCCGGTCGCGTCTGAAGTGGTAGAGCGTATGGCCGCTCGTGGCCTGTACGACACCGAAGACGTGCGTTTGGTTTGGGAATCCGACCGCTTCCCGACCACCTCTTACAACCACGCGCACAACCTGCACCCCGATTTGGTTGAGAAGATCCGTGAAGCCTTTTACACCTTCAAGTTCGCCGGCACCGAGCTGGGCGAAGAGTTTGAGGGCGTAGAAACCTTCATCCCCATCAACTACAAAGACAACTGGAAGGTCATTCGTACCATTCAGGCCTCTAACGGCGTCCAGTACACCCGCGAAAACCTCAAATAAGCAGACCAGGAGCCTCTGGCAAACCGCCAGAGGCTCTACCCGGAGTTAACCACATGTTAGAGATTACCAACCTCGTAAAGCGTTACGGGCAAAACGAGCCTGTGCTTAAAGGCCTGGACCTGAAAGTCGAGGGTAGCAGCGTTGTTTCCATCGTCGGCGCTTCCGGTGCCGGTAAAAGTACCCTGCTACGTTGTATCAACCGGTTGGTCGAGCCAACCTCGGGTTCAATCAAGCTGAACGGCCACGAGTTGGTCAATCTACGCGGCAGCGAGTTGCGCCATTCCCGCCGACGCATCGGCATGGTGTTTCAGGGTTTTAACCTGATCGACCGATTGACCGTTATGGAAAACGTGCTCTCCGGGCGCTTGGGCTATGTGTCTTTCTTTCAGGCGTTGACTCGCCGTTTCCCGCAATCGGATATCGACCGCGCCTTCAGCCTGATGGAACGTGTCGGGATCGCCCATTACGCCGATAAACGTGCCGACCAGTTGTCAGGTGGTGAGCGCCAGCGCGTGGCCGTGGTGCGTGCCCTGATGCAAGAACCTGAAATTCTTCTGGCCGACGAGCCCACCGCCTCGCTCGACCCGAAAACCTCACAACAAATCATGAGCCTGCTGCAAAGTCTGGCCAATGAAATGTCGCTGCCTGTTCTGATCAACATTCACAACGTCACTCAGGCTCGCATGTACACCGACCGCATTGTCGGTATGCGTCACGGCCAAATGATTTTTGACGGCGAACCCAAAGACTTCAATCAAGATGCTCTGGATGCCATTTACGGGGGCATTGAATCTCCGGAAGAAGATGCCGGTGAACCCGCGTCCCCAACCGAGGAGGCTTCCGCATGACATCCGGCAGAACTGCATCCGATACAACATCGGGCAGAGTCTGGAAAAAGCCCCCGTTTATAGCCAATCCCTGGATTCGCTATGGCTTGGGAGTGATCATCCTGGCCTACCTGTACTGGGCGTTCTCCACTCTGCCGTTTGACTGGCAGCGCATTGCCGAAGGCTTGCCCCGTGCCGGCAAAATTTTTGGTGGTGCCGTCCCGCCCAGCTTTGAGCGGGCCGAATTGCTTTGGACCGGCTTCAAAGAAAGCTTCCAGATCGCCTTTCTGGCTACCATGCTCGGGGTTCTGCTGTCAGTTCCCATTGCGGTGATGGCCGCGCGCAACGTTTCACCGCTGCCGGTTTACCTGTTGGGCCGCACGTTAATAATCGTTTCCCGCAGCTTTCACCCGGTGATTGTCGCCATTCTGTTTGTTGCGGCTGTGGGCTTTGGCCCCATGGCGGGCATTCTTACCCTGACCCTGTATTCCATAGGGTTTGTGGCAAAGCTACTGGCGGAAGAGATTGAAGAAATCGACTGGGGCCAGGTGGAAGCCATGCGTTCAGTGGGTGCGGGTTACATGAAGATTCTGGTGTATGGGGTTTTCCCGCAGATTATGCCACGCCAGATCGGCCTTTCGATGTACCAGCTCGACAGTAACCTTCGCGCTTCGGCCGTGGTTGGAATTGTTGGTGCCGGTGGTATCGGCGGCACCTTGATGAACGCGTTCGGACGTTACGATTACGATTTCGCTTTTGCCATTCTCCTGATGATCATTGCAATCATTCTGGTCAGTGAAGGCTTGAGCGGATGGGTGAGGAAAAAAGTATGGTAGATCACGCAGCTAAACTGACAGACCGAGTGTGGTCGCGTTACAACCGTAAAGAACAGCTTACGCGCTATGTGGTCTACCTGGTCACCCTGATCGCCGTTGTCTGGGCCGTAAGCGACATCAACATCTTCTGGCCATGGGTGTGGGATGCACCCAACCAGATCCAAAGCCTCGCGGGGCGCATGTGGCCACCGGAGTTCAGCAAATGGGAGGCGATTTTCTCCGCGATGCTGGAAACCGTCCACATCGCCACCTTGTCTACCATGCTGACAATCTTCATCGCCTTGCCGGTGTCTTACATTGCCGCGCAAAACACCACGCCGAACAAGGTTACCCTGTGGGTTGGCCGGTTTATTCTGGTATCCAGCCGCTCGGTGAACACCATCATTTGGGCGTTGTTGTTCGTGGCCATTTTCGGCCCCGGTGTACTGGCCGGTATTCTGGCGGTGATGTTCCGCTCTGTGGGCTTCATCGGCAAGCTGATGGGCGAAGCCATTGAAGAAATCGACCGTCGCCCGGTTGAGGCCATGGAAGCAACCGGCGCCAGCAAAATGAAAGTGGTGCTGTACGCGATTGTGCCGCAGGTCATGCCGGCCTTCTTTGCCATCATCATTCTGCGCTGGGACATCAACATCCGCGAATCCACGGTGTTGGGTTTGGTGGGCGCCGGTGGCATCGGGGTACTGCTGCAAGGCTCCATCGACATGTTCGCCTGGCAAACCGTTGCAACCATCCTGCTTGCCATTGTTGTATTGGTCATTTTAGGCGAGGCGCTGACCAGCGTCCTGCGCAAGAAAGTGATCTGACCTTGCAGTGCTTGTCGTCTGAACCCTTTTGGGCGGCAAGCACTCACGCTGTGAACTGGAATCTCCCTTCTATGAAAGACCTAATCGATTTTGGCACTGCCGACATTTTGTTCACCGATGTGGACGACACACTCACCACCGGTGGCCGGCTGTTGCCAGAAACCTATCTTGCCCTCTGCCGCTTGGCCGAAGTCGGCATTAGCATCATCCCGGTAACCGGTGGCTGTGCCGGATGGTGCGACCAGATCATCCGCACCTGGCCCGTTAAAGCGGTGATTGGCGAAGGCGGCGCCTTCTATGCAGAACGGACTGCCCCGCAGACGGTTGCCTGGCACTTCTGGGAGAACGAAACCAAGCACCGCCGCGATCAACAAGCCATCCTGGATGCCGTTGCGGCCCTGGAACTGGACTTCGAACCCAAGCTGGCCACTGACCAAGCGTTCCGCTTTGTGGATGTGGCAGTCGACTACAACCAGCAGGAATCGCTCACACCGGAACAGGTGAAGGCCATTCACGACCCTCTGATGGCGCAGGGCTTCAGCGTTCGGCAGAGCTCTATCCACATCAACATCTGGCTGGGCGAGTTCGACAAATCCACCATGTCCGTTCGGGTCGGCCAGGAAGTGCTGGGCCTGGATATCGAAGCCCTGCAGAAGCGCGCGGTCTTCATTGGCGATGCGCCGAACGACGAAAGCATGTTCCGCAACTTTCCAATGAGCGTCGGGGTCGCTAACATTCGCAAGCATTTACCTGTGATGACGCACCAACCGGCAGCGATTGCCAGCCAGCCATCGGGGCTGGGTTTTGCTGAAATGGCAGAGGTCTGGCTGCAACATCGCACCTGATTGAGCACGGAGTCTGATGAGCGCGAGAGAACGCCAGCGTTGCATCCTGGAATGGGTGCATGAACAGGAGCATGTCGAAGTTGAAGACATCGCCCGACGTTTTGGCGTTACAACTCAAACCATCCGCCGCGACATCAACAAAATGTGCGAGCAAGGCCTGTTGCGGCGTCGCTACGGCGGCGTCAGCCTGCCGGCCAAACCTGCGCCCGCTCTGGCGCCTGCCCCTGAAGAACCGGTTGCCAACGTTCGGGCCAAACAGCTCATCGCCCACCGTATTGCCACCGACATACCGGAAGGTGCCACGGTAAGCCTGGGCGTGGGCAGCACGATAGAACTGATCGCCCAGGCGCTGATCGGGCACAAGGCACTGCGCATATTAACCAACAACTTCCGTGTGGCGGCCGCGCTTTCGGGGAACCCCGGCATTGAAGTGATTGTATCGGGGGGGATATACCGCCACGCCCATCACGATGTGGTAGGACCGGAAGTGACAAACTTCTTCAGCTCTTTCACCACCGACTTCGGCATTGTCAGTACCGGCAGCATGGATCTGGTCAATGGTCTGATGGATCACGAAATTCGCGAAGCGGAAGTCAGCAGAGCCATCATTGCCAACACCCAAACCCGCCTACTCGCGGCCGATCATAGCAAATGGAGCCACGACTCCCACTGCAAAGTGGCCTCGTTCAACTACGTTGACCGCTTCTACACCGATAAAATCCTCAAGAAGCACCGTGTCGGCCTACCGGGCTCACTCAACATCATCGAATGCAGTTTAGAAAATAATTGTAAAAAAACTTTGCAACGCCTCTGAATTCGCGTACCTTGTCTCTCGTTGGAAAGATTAAGCAAAGCATTTCACGAATAAGACCTTTCAAGTAGTCATACTTCTAGTCCTGTTTTTGACCCTGCACGTGTTCATGTTTCCGCATTCCGCTGATCAAAGATCACAACGATCTCTTGGCAGCAAATTATTGATTAAAATCAGGTTATATATTATGTCTACAGTTACCGGCACCGTTAAGTTCTTCAACGAAGCAAAAGGTTTTGGCTTTATCACTCGTGAAAGCGGCCCAGACGTTTTTGTTCACTACAGCGCTATTCAAGGCGGCGGATTCAAGACTCTGGCTGAAGGCCAGCAAGTAGAATTCACCGTAACTGACGGCCAGAAAGGCCCTCAGGCAGAGAACGTTGTTGCCCTGTAAATAACAGGCAAAACGTGATCAAAAAAAGGCAGCCTAGGCTGCCTTTTTTATTGCAATCAGAATACGTTATTACTTCTTCAGACTGATCTGCCTTGAACCGGTGGGGAACGTTTGCCCACTCTTACCCTTACCTACTTGCTCGACGGTGCCACCCGCTTTCAGAAACGCTGCGGTCTGCTCTTCAATCGTGGCTGACGTTAAAGTCGATTTTTCGTTCTTCTTACTCATTATATTTACCCCGTCCACTTCGGTTTATTTACCAACCTAAGCTTCCATACTATAGGAATTGGAAATAAATTGTCTGAAATATAAACAAAACATCCAAAAAATCGATTTCAGAAACGCAAAACAAGCATTTCCCGAATACTTAGCTAACAAATAGAATAACGATATTCCAAATAGTTAGGAGTATCGCGAAATGTTTAGGGGATTAGGCGTGTGCGCATTGCTTACCACCGCAGGCTACGGCCTTGCAGCGCTGCCTCCTGTTCAGAAAACCGGCCTCGGGCCACTGGTGTTTACGTTAATACTCGGCCTCGTGGCCGGAAACCTCCGCGTTGGAAAACAGCTGGAAGGCACCGCAGCCGGGCTTGGCTTTGCGTCGCGCTGGCTGTTAAGGACAGGCATCGTACTCTTCGGGTTTTCTCTCACGGTGCAGCAGTTGGTGGGATTGGGGCCGATGATTCTGGTGCTGGATACCCTTGTTGTTCTAACCATCACCACCGCAGGTTATTGGTTGGGCACCCGGTGGCTAAAACTGGATCGCGATACCGCCATTCTTACCAGCGCCGGAAGTGCTATCTGTGGTGCCGCCGCGGTACTGGCCACCGAAGGCGCCATTCGCGCAAAACCAGCCGCTACATCTATGGCGGTCGCTACCGTGGTGCTGTTCGGCACATTGGCCATGTTCGTGTACCCGGTCATGTTCCCGCTGCTCGGTTGGGATGAAGGGCTATACGGCATTTACATTGGTTCCACGGTCCACGAAGTGGCACAAGTGGTCGCTGCCGGGAATGCCGTTGGCGAAGAAGCCATGGCGAATGCGGTCATCGTAAAACTGGTTCGGGTTATGTTGCTGGTCCCGTTCCTGCTGGTCATCGGCCAGATCTGGAACCGAAGCCGGAACAAAACCGCTGATGCGGGCGCAACAACCAGCAAAATCACCGTTCCCTGGTTCGCGTTTGGTTTTGTTGCCGTGGTCGTGCTTAATAGCCTGCTGCACCTCCCGCAAACAGCCCAGAGCACGCTGGTGCTTGCAGGGCAAATCGCGATGACCATGGCGATGGCCGCTCTAGGGTTTCAAACCCGGATCGAAGCGCTACGGCACTTGGGCGTAAAGCCGTTTATTCTGGCGCTGTTGCTCTTTGTGGCGCTGCTGGTCGGAGGTGCTGTGGTCACGCCGGCGATTATCGGGTAACAACCAAATCGGTTATCGGGATGCTGCTAGAGCGCATCCAGATAACCCCACCGCGATAGCTGCCCCATCTGGGTCTGTATCCAGACGGCGCGTTCCTGCACATAAGGCGAAGGGGCGCGCACACTCAACACCTTGGGGTTGGGCAGCACAGCTGCCAAGTGCGCCGCCTGCCGAGCCGATAACACACCCGCCGGAATGCGGTAATAGGCACGGCTGGCAGCCTGCACACCGTAAATGCCCTTGCCGAATTCGGCGGTGTTCAGGTACACCTCGAGAATACGCCGTTTTGGCCAAAGCGCATCAATGGTCAGCGCCAAGCCGGCCTCAATGGCCTTTCGCACAAAGCTTCTGCCATTCCATAAAAACAGATTCTTGGCGGTTTGCTGGGTGATGGTACTGGCGCCGCGCAACCCCTCACCTGCCTGATACTCCGACACCGCTTTATGCACTGCCTGAAAATCGACCCCGTGGTGCTCTAGAAATCGCTGGTCTTCACTGGCCATCACGGCCAAGGGCATCCAGTCTGAAATTTCCGACAAGGGCACCCATTCGTGCTGCAGCGACGGCCCACCGTCACTCATCTGATAACTCAGCATAAAAGCGCTCGTGGGCGGGTTTACAAACCGAAACAATAAAATCACTGCTAGAACCAATGCGACCGCACCTGCGGCGCACCAAAGAAAGAACCGCAGTATTCTTTGCACATAGGAATTCTTGGTCTTCTTTATCATTCGCTTTCCTAATTACCTCCCCCCAAATGGGGGCAGTTTATGAAAGTTTATCCATGTTAGTTTGCCAGAGTCCCTTCAGCGGCAGTTTTCTTAAAAAGGAGTTTTTATGAAAGAATTCAAGAACTGGGCTCTCACAGCAGTCATTTCCTCCATCGCCTTAACGGGATGCAGCGGCAGCAGCTCATCCGGCGGCTCATCATCAACACCCCCGCCCGCCGGCGCAAACGAAACCGGCGTGTTCGTTGACAGTGCCGTGGCAGGTATTAACTATGCAACATCCCCCAGCGGACAAACAGGCCAAACCAACAACCTAGGCGAATACGAATACCAATCCGGTGACACGGTCACCTTCAGCGTGGGTGGCATCAACCTGCCACCGGTAACAGCGACAGGGCGTATCACTCCCGTCGACATGGGAAGCGGCACCACCAACTGGAATGAAGACCAAACGGTCGTCAATATTTTGCGCCTGCTGCAAACATTGGACGACGACGGCAACCCGGCTAACGGCATTAACATCACGCCCGCCGTGCACACTGCCCTCAAAGATGTTGCCCTGGACCCGAGCCTGAGCGAATCAGACTTCGAAACCCAGGCCAATACAGCCCTTCAGAACACCAGCAAAACCCTGATCGACAAAACCGCTGCGATAGCCCACTTCCAAGAGTCGCAGAATGGCGAACTCACCGGAAGCTGGAAGTTCGTTGAGCCAAACGGCAACGTAAACGTTCTGACCTTCTTCAACGGCGACCAATATCTGATCGTGCATCGCGATGCCGACGACGGTGACCAGCAAGCGGGCACTGGCGAATACGGCACCTACGCTTGGGACAACGCGTCAGGTGACCTTAACCTGACCGTCCTCGGCGATTCCGACCGCAGCGGCGGCCTGGCAGACGTCAATGAAACCGCCACCTGGACCATGCAACTGGTGAACGGCGGTCTGGAACTCACCTCGGCCGGTGATAACGAACAAATTGTCTTCGAACCGATCCGAAACGAGCGCAATAGTCTGGTGGGCAGTTGGTACCTTGGCGAGGGAGAAATTGGCGGCCAGAACGCTCACAACGTGTTGACCATTCTGGACGACAACCATTACGTGATTGCACACAACTTGAATCAAGAGACTTACGGCAGCAGCAGCCCTGTAGGCGTTTCCTCGGAATGGGGTAACTACAGCTATGACGGCGAGACCTTTGCGGTCAGCAACGTTACCGTGGATCTGGACGGCCCGGGCGGTTTTTACGACAACCCGGCCAACGATGGCAACGGCCCGGTAAACGGCCCCGCCATTTTGCATCCCACGGGCGAGCTTACGTTAACCGACAATGCCAACAGTCAGGACAGCTTCACACTGGTGCGTTTGGGCCGTTATGCGGTTGATTTCCGGGACTTCGAAGGCGACACCAAACCGGTATACGTCGAAGCCGATCTGTACCCGGGCGATATGGCTAAGGACAGCTATTTCTTTGCTTTCAGCGATTTTGTAGCGCCCGGCGCAGAGGGTACTTACGACCTGGAATTTTCCAAAGATGCGCGTATCACCGTAAATCTCTCTACAGAAAATAACAGTCGCACGGGCACAATAAATTTCGGTGGCGACGAAATTAACCAAATCCCTGATTGGGAGGTCAGCACATCAGGCGCTTTGGTATTCAAAGAAACGGACGGCACATCTGGCGACTATGGCCACTGGCGTTTCCTGAATATAAAGGGTGGCGATCCCCAGTTCCTGGTCCATCTTGATGGCGTCGATCCGCTTGAACTTCAGTTCACCACGGGAATCGATGACGAACCCATCAAATAACCCCCATTGCTGAAACTACCCACATCCCGAGGCGTGCAGAAAGCAACCTCGGAATGTGGGCTCCCGCTAGCCTATCGCTCTTACCAACGCACCAACCAGTTCGGCCTGGCGGCGGTAACCGTTCTTCGCCAGCAGATTTTTCACATACCCTCTGACGGTATGCACAGACAGCCCTTCCGCTTCAGCCGCCTCATTAATACTCAGCCCGTGCATCAGATGCCCTGCCGTAATCGCTTCGGCATGCGTGCAGCTAAAAAGCCGTTTGAGTTTGCCAATATCGGGTGTTCGTGTTGCAGAGAAAGGAACCAGCTCTACCAGAGCACCGTATTGGCCGAGCGCCTCCGCAGAATCAAGTTCCGCTTCCATCGATAGTGGGGTAACACAGACGGCCAATCGCTCATCACCCGACTGATCAAACAGCGCGATCATGTCCTGAATACCGTCCCGGGCATTGAAAATGCTCGTCAGAATGGCATCATTCAGTTGTCGGTTAAATCCTTGGTGCCGACTTTGCAGACGCACATCGCTTTGTTCGGTAACGAACAAGCGAGGATGGGAACTCAGCACCGCGTCTGCTGCGGCGTTGCAGCGCACCACACGAGCCATTTCATCCAGCACGATCATGGGTTTGCCAACCTGATCCAATGCCATCGCCAAGGTTTCGTGCTGAGTTCGTGACTGATAAATCTTATGGAACAAACCAACTGCATTTTCAATGTGCGGGGCCAGCATGTTCATCTGCATAAGCTCTGTCGATGTATAGTGGCCTTCATCTCGATGACGGTTCGCCAGAAACACCACCTTGGCAGCGGGCCCTTCACTGACCAGCATACCGGCACTATCACCAAGCCCCACGGCCTTTACCCATTCACGGGTTTCCCCGTTAACCACGCTTAGAATATCTACGTCGGGATTGCAGCCGGCTAACGAATCAAACTGTCGTGGGGGTAGCGCGCTGAAATGCAACAGCGCGTCGTCTTTTGCTGCCAAGCCACTGTTTAAAAACCATTGCTCGAACCCTTCCGGGTATCCGAAGGTCCAGCCGTATGCCATCTGCATAGGTTCGTGGGTCAACCCTAGAATCCCCCCCTGAAGACACCGGAACTGTTTTCGGAATTCATCAAAGAAAGGCTGGAAGCCTTGGTTGGTATGCAAACAGCGGTACAAGATGGTGACGAGCCGGTTATAACCCTCAAACTCTCCTGCTTTGATGTTCAGCGAATCCGTTATCACCCTGGTCACAACAGCAGCCCTTCATTCCCTTTAATAGCTAGACATAAGGAGCTTTTCGAAGGCGTTTCGCGCATGGTGAATTCAAGTCGCTCGAATCACTCCGGGTCTTTCATTGTTTATATTAGAACGAGTTTTCAGATCGGCCACTGCAAATTCGCCGATCGCTCCTACACCTCGTTGGCTTTCCGGTATTGACCCCGATAATCAAAAATACGCTCTTGCACCTGCCAATAATGCTTGTGCTTACGGGCAATAACGAAATCAGGCGCTGGCATCAAAGCCTCCGATTCAAGCACGTGTTCGACCTTGCTGAACTCTTTGGGTGCCTGGCCGTTCGCGTAACGCCGCCCGAAGAGTTTATTGAAAACGCTGCGCTGCGCCGGTCTGCCGAAGTCGAACGACTCGTTCAGTTCTTCCCCGTCTTCGCCATGGTAAGTGATTTTGAGCTTATCGCCCTTGGCCGATGAGGTCACACCCGCGCAGCGGATGACCATGGCGTTCTTGAGCCTCAGCGCATCCCGAAGCTGATCGTCGGGATCGATAATGGCCCCCTTACACTGATGGCAATTGCGGGCCGCGATGTCATTCTCGGCGCCGCATTGTGGACATTCTTTAAATCGAAAACGGTAATCACACTGCTCGGGGCGCTCCCTCGGCGCTGAAGAGTTGGCTTCTTCAGCAGGCTCCAGCAGCCCCTGGCAGCGGCGACCGTAGTGCTCAATAACGCGACCGTCGCTGTCGGTTTTTCCCCAGAAGATGTTGGCAAACCCACAACCCGGGCAGAACACCTGTACCGGCTCGCTGTCGGGATCCGGCTTTTTCTCGCCCACTTCCGGGTGATGCAAATTGACGCTGTTACCCGCGTAATCAATCACCAGACAATCCTGCTTACCGTCATCCAATCGGAGGCCACGGCCAACGATTTGCTGGTACAAGCTGACCGACTGGGTAGGCCGAAGAATGGCGATGAAATCCACATGAGGCGCATCGAAGCCCGTAGTGAGCACCGACACATTCACCAGATACTTCAACTGCCGCTGCTTGAAGCGCTGAATCAGCGAATCCCGCTCAGCCAGATCAGTCGCGCCAGTAATCAACGCGGTTTCGTGCTCGGGCAAATACCCGGTGATTTCCTTCGCGTGCGCCACCGTAGCCGCAAAGATCATTACCGCTTTACGTTCAGCCGCCAGCTCCATTACCTGCTCAATAATGGCTCGGGTAACGCGCTGATGTTTGCTCAGTAACTCGTTCACATCCTTCTCGGCGTATTCGCCAAAACGGTCCTGCACCAGCGCAGAGAAATCGTATTGCGCCACCGCAGCATTCACCAGTTCAGGCTTGGTGAGATACCCGCGATTGATCATATAGCTGAGCGGCAGTTCGTAAATGCAATGCACAAAGGGCTTGTATTGCTCACTACGCACAAAACCCCGGTAGTGATAGCGGTAAATCCAGCCCATGGCCAGCCGGTATGGCGTGGCGGTTAGCCCTAGCACTTTGAGGGAATCGTTCTGCTGCTTCAGCAACTCGATGATGCGCTGATACTGGCTGGTGTCCTCGCCGCTGACGCGATGGCATTCGTCGATGATCACCAGCGAGTACTCATCTTTGAACTGATCGAGATTCGCCGACACCGACTGCACACTGGCGAAGGTCACCTGATGCCGGTTGTCCTTGCGCTTCAGCCCGGCGGAGAAAATCCCGCCCGTTAACCCATAGCTCTCGTACTTGGCGTGGTTTTGTTCCACCAGCTCTTTCACATGGGTCAGCACCAGAATCTTGCGCTTAGCCAGGCGCGCCAATTCCGCGATCACCAGGCTTTTACCCGCACCGGTCGGCAGTACGATCACCGCAGATTCATCCGATTTACGGAAATGCTTCAGCGTAGCCTCGACGGCTTCTTGCTGGTAGGGGCGCAGTTTGAAGGGGGCGTTCATGGGCATGGGCTTAATCGTTGAATGGCCAGAACTCTCTTTGCGGCGGTTCGCCGTGAGGAATTACAGAATGGAATCCGGCTTAATAAACAGCTTGATGTAAACCAAATACCCCGAAAACAAAAACAACGGAGCCATGTACCAAAGGTACGCCAGCTTTCCCGCGCCCATGCGATACAGCACAATCACAACGATCGCACTGACAATGCAACTTGCGGGCACGGAGTACATGGCCGAATCCAACACCGACGAATCAAACGGCGAGAGCCGGTGCGTGTTGCTAATGGCACTGAACCCGAACACCACCAGCATAAACATCATGTATGCCAGAAGAAACTGGCCAATGGTACCTGCAACTACCCATCCTAGAGTCATTCGTCATTCCTTTTACTATTTGATCATCCGGCAACTGCCCAACGCCTGCGCTTGCAGATACTCACAAAATGCCTTCACGTCAGGATTAGTGAACTCACTGGAAATAAACTCGCCCGGAATCAGCCCTTCATCCCATCGGCTAGTCACCAGGGTATGGGGGTAAGTTTCATCCCGGGGATAGATCTGCACCACCGCTTGGGTCTGGTGGATATAAAGATCACGAAGCTCTTTCGCGCAACGAAGGGCACTAGGGTCATGGTAGGCATTGCACTGGTAACCCGCCTCGGTGAAAAACCCGCTAGCGGCTGAGAACAGCTTGCTTGCCTGCAAAGAAGACGACGGCGCTGGATGAATGGTTCTGGCCACATCGCTGGTGATATTGGTGCATCCGACTATGAGCAACAGGAAGATAACTACCAGAGTTTTAAATTTATACACAACAGAGCCTAACCCTTAAGTGATATCCGGCATTCGAGGTCAACATCCTGAGTTGATAAGCACCGCTCCCAGAGCTTAACTCAAGAGATCACCCTGCACTCAATGTGTTGAAACGCTCATAGCGGACATTTCGACCGCGAGGAGCATTCTATACGAAGGAGATTTCTATGAAAAAGCTCCATGCACTCGCATTCTATGCTCTGATCACCCCCACCATAGCCTTGGGCTCAGCCACCTTGCTAGCCGCTCATCACGGTAGTGAGGATAAGGATGTGGGTGAGCAAGAGATGGATTCCCACGCCGAGAAAGGTAAGCAGTCCTCAGAGCGACACGAGGAGTCCACGAAGTCGAAATACAATACCGGCGACCCCACAGGCAAAGCTGACGAAATGGACCCGAAAAAAGGCGACCATTCCGACATGAAAAAGAAAGATAAAATGAAAAATCCGTCGGCGGATAATATGACCGAGAAAGAATAGAGCCTCGGCCATTACCTCGGATTAGTGATGCCCACCCGGCCCATGGGCGTGGCCGTGTGCGATCTCTTCTGCATCGGCATCGCGCACTTCAATGATTTCGATATCGAAGGTGAGGGTTCTACCGGCCATCGGGTGGTTGGTGTCCACATCCGCGAACTTGAGGCCGACCTTGGCAACCACCACATGGCGCGGGCCTTGCTCGGTTTGAACCTGAGCAACCATGCCTTTCTTCCAGCGCTTGGCACCCATCAAATGCTTCACCGGCACGCGCTGAATGGCATCCGGCTTACGGGGCCCATAGGCTTTTTCCGGGCCGATGGTTACGCTGAACACTTCGCCCGCTTCGCGGCCTTCAAGGGCTTCTTCCAAGCCTTGGATCACACCGCCGTGGCCATGCAGATAGGCATTCGGCTGGCCGCCGCGGGAGGTTTCCACAACCTTATCTTGCTCATCACGCACACTGTAGTGGAACAACACCACTTTATTCTTTTCGATTTGCATAAGATTCTCTGCAACGGTTAAAAGTACGGCATTATAACCAGCTGTGGCATCAGCGCCCTAAGACAACTGCTGCTCCAGCTCCATCGAGCTTTCCGGCACCGACTCGTGCTTCTCCTCAGAACGGCCAATCACTGAGGTAACCACCAGGTCCCCGGTGACATTCATGGCGGTCGCCCCCATGCCCACGAGTGCGTCAATCGATACCAGTAAGGCCACGGTTTCAATCGGCAGCCCCACTTGGGCAAACACCGTGGCAATCATGACAATACCCGCCCCCGGCACACCGGCCGTGCCGATAGAGGCCAGAGTACCGATCAGCACAATTTCCAGCATGGTGACAAAATCCAGCGGTACGCCCACCACATTGGCCGCGAAAACCGCGGAAATGGCAATGCGGATCGCCGCGCCGTCCATATTGATGGTGGCCCCCAGCGGCAAGCTGAAACCGTAGATGCGCTGGGGAATTCCCATACGCCGGGCCGCGTTTAACGTGAGAGGCAGCGTCCCGGAACTGCTCTGGGTGGCAAAGGCCGTGGCCACCGGTGCCCGGGCCTCACGAATGAAGCCCGCCAGGCTAACGCCATTCAGGCGCATCAGAACCCCGTAGACCACCAGCTGCACCGCCAGAGCGATGTACAACACCATAACCATATCGCCCAACGCCAGTATCGTGGCCATACCCTGCTCACCGGCGGTACTGGCAACAATCGCAAACACGCCAATCGGCACGTACTGAAGCACCCCAGACATCACCTTCATGGTGACATCGTTCAGGCCAGACACCACACCGTACAACTTATCCGCAGACTCGCGATGAGCGTCTGATTCCCGCAATTTCAGCAGGGCCACACCAAACACAATCGCGGTGAAAATAATCCCCAGCAGGTTCGGCTTGGCGAAGGCCTCCACAATATTGGCGGGCACAATGTTCAACAGTACCTGAACAAAGCCCGGGTTCTCCGGCACCTCAACGGTGGCCGACGACGATAATTCCAGACCACTACCAGGTTCGAAGAAGGAAGCTACTGCCAGCCCCACTGCGATGGCCAGCGCCGACGTCAGCACATAAAAACCCAGCAGCTTCCGGCCCACGCGGCCCATACTGGAAAGGTTGGCCTGATTGATACCCACCATCAGGGTAAACAGCACAATCGGCACGATCAGAAACTTCAACAGTTTCAGCAGCAGTTCCCCGAGCGGGTTCAGCCATTCGGCCACCACCGGCCCGCCAACAAGGCCAACCACCAAACCCAGAACCAGCGCAATACCAATGCGCAGCACCAGCGAAGACTTCAAATAAACATCCAGTACAGCTTTCATAGGGGCTCCCGTTAAACCCTGGCCCGTTAATGAGCAAGCGATTAAATACGTAAGGCGGGGGATTCTGGGCAGCAGCGGGCTATGGGTAAACCTGTATTCCCACGTACGTTACTCACAGATGCTGTGGATAACATTGTTGGGAAGCTAGGGTTAAACCGCCATAAGCCTTGAGGCACAAGGGCTCGAGGGATTTGATGCAAAAATAGGCTATACGGGAAGGCTATATGGTTATAGAGAATCCGTCTCAGCAGAGGCAGTCTGGCCAAGATCGGGAACATGCCAAGCCTCTGCCGGTCAAACCGAACAACCGGGAGCGCTTTACCCCCGTCTATGGCGGCTACTGCGCCTGGGCAGTAGCCCAAGGCTACCTTGCGAAAGGTGATCCACAACACTGGACCATCCGGGACGACCGCCTGTACCTAAACTACAGCCAATCTATTCAGGACCGATGGCTGAAGAACCCCGATGGGTTCATTCAGCAGGCCAACGCCAATTGGCCAGAAGTTCTGGAATAGTGGCCTCGAAGCGTCCAGCTCATCGAACGCTTCGATGTACCAACCTGACAAGACGAACAGATTCTGGTTAGTACTGGCTTATGGACTAACCGGTATTACCACGAACGTTACCCACAAAAGCTGTGGATAACTGTGTTGGGAACCTCGGGTTAACCACTCAAAAGCCCCGCGCCATGGGGACTCGGGGGAATTGATGCTAAAACCGTCAAGTTAATTTAGGACGGGGCAAACAAACCAAATAGCAGGCTTGTCGCGTTTCAGCAGTTGCCCTTCTTGGCTTGGCCCGGTGGGCAGAAATGGCCACGAGACGTCTTGTAAGAACGGCGATCGTCGTAGTCATAACGACGGCGATCATAATCACGATCGTGTTCTCCGTGGTCTTTGGTGGTAATGGTTGCTCCCGTTGCCGCACCCACGGCTCCGCCGAGAATAGCGCCATCTCTGCCACCTACCTCATTGCCGATGGCAGCCCCAATTGCTCCTCCAATACCGCCACCCAACGCAGCGTCGGCGGTTTCATCTGCAGCGGCTCCCAATGAGGCAGCACTCAGAGACAGAAATACGAGCAGTGATTTCATGTTCATGATCTAAATCCCCTGGTTCAGGTGGTCTGACCTGCCCGAGATGAAAGGCAGGAGAGCAGTTCTCCAGCGCCCAATCAGGCACTTGTCAGTTTTGAACCATTCGAGATTATCAGAAACACACGAGAGCGCGCCCTTACCTTTTATTTATATTTCAAGAGGTTACGGATACTTAACGGATGCCTTGCGATTTAATCCACTGATTGATCTGCGCCTGATTCATGGCACCGCTTTGGCGGGCGACTTCCCGGCCGTTCTGAAACAGAATCAGGGTGGGAATGCTGCGAATCGCAAACTGACCGGCCGGCCCAGGCGCCTGTTCGGTGTTCAGCTTGGCAAAGCGTACTTTCCCACGCCAGTCTTTCGCAGCTTGCTCGAACTGGGGAGCCATCGCTTTACACGGGCCACACCAACTGGCCCAGAAGTCCACCAGCACGGGCACATCACTTCGTTTCGTGTGTGCAGCAAAGCTCTGTTCCGTTAACTCCAGAACCTGATCCGGCCACAGGGGTTGTTTACAGGCGCCACAATTGCCGCCGACTGACAGCTTCTCGGCCGGTACACGGTTCACTTTGTGACAATGGGGACACACCAGGTGTCGAACGTCAGTCATAATGCATCTGCCTCTGATGGGTGAGTTTTAGGAATAATCAGGGCATAAGAAGAGAAATCAAGCAACGCGATACGCTGCGGTACCGCCCTGCGGACGCAACAGGGACGACCGCCTGCTCCTGAACTACAGCCAGACACTTCAAAACAAAAGACTAGCAGACCCCAAACGATTCATTCAGCAGGCGGACGCGAACTGGCCATGCGTACTGCAATAGTTACATCGCAGCGTCCAGCTCATCGATTGCTTTATTCAGCACCTTTACAGACTCGGCGTGCTTACCCTGTTTATGCAGCGATTCTCCCTGATCCCGAAGTTTCTTGATCCGAGTTTCCGTTGTACTGTCCAATTGAACCATCTTCAGTTGTTCATCAATTTTGTGCACCAGCGTAGGACAATGGCTGGCGAAAACGCTGCTCGCAAAAAATACCGTGAATAATAGAACCGCAAGATAACGCATCATAGCTCCCCCTTATTCACACGCCCTTGTTGAGTATAGACGACCAAGCTTAGCCGGGCGGTTTGGAAACGTCATCATAAGTTGGCCGCAGTTTGGCACTCTTAATTGGTCGCTCCGGTCGCAAAGCGGACATTCGGAGTAGCCTAACAACGGCCCCCGTACTGGACACTTCGTAGCACAGCGGATTGTTGCTCCGTGAGCTTGCGATTATCGTATTCATCAATTAATCATAACTCCAATCCAGTCACGAGAGAGAAAAACCCCATCAGAGTCATACAACTCACGTTTCATCGTGTGTTGGACCCTGTAAAGAGCGGCCTCCGGTAGCTTGACCATAGATACTGGGCGATAAGATTGATTGTAACTGCTTACTCTTTCTTATCGCAGATACTTAATAACCCCCTTTTGCTCTACATCCCTTTCTTCCTCGGGCGCTACCGGACCGTGGTTGGTTTTCCCAAATACAGATTTAAGTGGAAACTTCATCTTATTTGTTGTTTTTTGGCGAACCACGACAGCTAAAGAAATCTTTGGTTCTAAAATCTTGCAGCAGATATATACTCCTGCCTATCAGACCGATGCCTCGTTCAGTGATGAAGACCTGATAGCCATGCAAGCTATCTTGGCGAGGGAGGTCGCCCAGTACCAAAAATAATGTTCTTCAATCCTGTTGGGTGAAATAGCCAAGAATTCTTGCTCAGACCTTCAAAGGCACTGAGGGTTTCCGACGAAGATAATGGCCTTCCATTCAGCCCAGCAGGAAAGAAAATAGCTTACTCACTGACTGCATGGGGCTTCGCTACTCGAATGGCACATCTTGTTTTTTCGGTGCGCGCGCCTGTAGAAGCGCTATTGCTAATAGCGCTTCTACCCTTCTGCGCCCACGCAGATACCTTCAACCTCTCATGGGACAACGACCTACTTCTGGGCCTTGATCAGGGCTACACAAATGGTGTGCGCTTGTCATATCTCACTTCGTCATCCAGAGACCCAGAGGCCACCACTTCCCGGTTATCCCGAGCGATGGGGCAATGGCTGGATGCGGTTCCGGGCATTGATCTAGAAACCCAGGAGCAGGCGGTCTCATTCAGTCTTCGGCAGCTGATGGTTACTCCTGATGACATTTCGCAAGAGCAACCCAGTCCCGATGACCTTCCCTATGCAGGTTACCTTATACTGAGCACTACTGTCTGGAGTTGGGACGCGGACCGTATTACGGGCTACGGGGCTCATGTGGGCTTAGTAGGTCCGGAAAGCGGAGCGGAAGCCTCCCAAAAATGGGTTCACAAACTAACCGGAAGTGAAGAACCCAGGGGCTGGGATTTCCAACTCGGCACAAATGTGGTCGGCGGCCTACAGAGCACGCATGCTCAAAAGGTGTGGCGTAGCGGTCGCAAAGGGGATTTGGAACAGGAGCTTGCTTGGGTCGGTTCGGCCATGATTTCCAGCCTTCGATCTCATACCAGGATCGGCTGTATTTGGCGAACAGGCAAATATCTACCACCGAATTTTGTACCCGATTACGCCGGAACTTCCAGCACAGTCGGACTTCCGGCAACATTTAATAATGCAGGGACGGGCTGGTCCGTTTTTATCGGCCTGGGACTCGAATATGTTCCCTATTCCAATCTGAAAGATAACGCCGGTCCCTACCGCTTCGAGGAAAATCTCATGCTGGCTCAGATCGGTATCGGTGCAACCCGGCAATGGCAAAGTCTCCAGGCGGCCCTGATCCTCAGAGCCACGACAGGGGAAGAACAATCGGACAAAGAGAGCTTCAGCTTCGGCACTCTGTCTCTGACCTGGCGCTATTGAAGCGTGAGGTGAACAGTCGTGAAGTCGGGTCGCCTTCCAAGGGGTGGGGAGCTTTGGTTCGTGCCGCCTATCAATAAAAAGACTATTTCCTGGCTCTTTTTGAGCTTGCGCTTTTAGCTCCACCAGGATGTCCGCAAGCTCTTTGATGTTCCTCGCTATAGATTGAGAGAGCTATCTTCGCGAAGCGACCCAGGATTTCTTTGCAGACATGTTCTGCTCGGGTGTCGGCGCCGCTTAAAAGCGAGATGAAATCATCCCCTCCAATATGGCCTATAAAGCCCGAACTCTGTGAGCTCTCGCTAAGGAGGTTGGCTAACGCCAATATCATCTGGGCACCGTGTGAGTATCCATAGACATCGTTGTCTGCCTTAAAATTGTTCAAATCGGAGTAAACAGAGCAGAACGCGTCGCTCGTCCCCAGCTTTGACCCCTGAGTTCCAGTTCATTTAAAACTGGAAAACTCGGCAAGATCTGGCGCTGAGCAGGAGATCATGGCATGAAGTGATCCCGTTACGCTGAAGAGCAGATTGCCTTCGTCCTGAAACAAGTCTAATTTGGTACACCGGTCCCGGAGAGAACTGTCGTGAGCTCGGCATTTCGGACGCAACGTTTGAAAGTGGCTGGCTTCACGACTTTTCAAACACTTAAAAAAGAACTATCAGCGGTTAGTGCACTGGCAAGCAGGTCAAAGTAGCAAAATTGGGCCGGTGATCTATACTTGAGTCCAAACATCTAGGAAGGGATATAAAAGTGAGAAAACTTATTAAGTTCAGTGCACTAGCCGTTCTTATTTCATCGTCAGGTGTCGTTATGGGTCAAGATGTTCTTGATGGGGAACAGATTCGTGATGCGCTGATAGGTAATACTCTGCAAGCCGACTATCGAGAAGACGGCAAGCGCCGACACACCTTCTACGAGTACTTTTCTGAAGACGGAAAAATCTACGGCCGCGACAAGCGAGCCGAGCAGGCATCCGGCTATACCCGTTATATCGGAACATGGGAGGTGAAAGACGGAGAGTTCTGTACCAGCATCGGCTATGGCCACCGGGGCGGCTGTAGCGTCTTCGAGCAGGTCGACCAGGACACGTATGTGAGAAAGTTCGACGGCGTCGAAATTGATCGCGTTAAAATTTACGAAGGACGCCACCATCCTAACATGTGATACAGAAGGGGCAGCCAGGAAAGTGCGTTCACACAGACATATGACGCCGGAACAACACCAGAGCTGCCCCGAAAAACACCGCTCCGATGGCAGTCAGAGCCAAAAACTGAGGCCACACCACATCAAGACCGGCACCGCGATACAGAATCCCCTGAGCCAGGCTCACAAAGTGAGTCGTCGGTGCCAGTAGCATGATTTCCTGAACGAGGTCCGGCATGCTCTCCCGCGGTGTAATCCCGCCAGATAGCAGCTGTAGCGGCAGTATGATCAGTATCAGCAAGAGACCGAACTGAGGCATGGTTCGGGCCACGGTGCCAACCAGAATGCCAATGGCGGTCGTGGAGAACAGGTGAATCAAGGCCCCGAAGAGGAAAAGTAAAACAGATCCAGCAACGGGCACCTGAAGCCAACCCTGAATAACCACAGTCACCGATAGCGTGGCCGCAATCATTACCACCAACGCATTGGCCCAGACTTTGGCCGCCATGATCTCGTAGGAGCGCAACGGCATCACCATCAGGTGCTCGATGGTGCCGTGCTCCCGTTCCCTGATCAGGGCGGCACCGGTCAGAATAATGCTGATCAGGGTAATTTCGGTAATCAGCTCCATCACTCCCCCGAACCAGGAACCCTCAAGGTTGGGGTTAAAGCTTACCCGATTCACCAGGTTAACCGGGAGCTCCGTTGAGCCACTGCCAGGCTCGATGAATTCCGCAACTTCGGTCATTACAAACGATTGAATGTAATTGGCCCCGATAAACGCCTGGGTCATTCGGGTTGCGTCGATATTCAGCTGCACACTGACAACGTGACCTTTTCGCACATCCCGCTCAAAGCCTTCAGGTATAACCAGAACGAAGGTATGTGATCCCCGGTCGAGCATGGTATCAATCTGGTCGTATCGGATCAGATCTGGCTTGAGAAACCATGGCTGCTGGAAAGACTGAATAATCCGCCCTGACAGTATGGTCTGATCCTCATCTACCACGGCCACGGGGGCATTGTTCAATTCCATGGATCCGGCCGAGCCCGCCGTATAGATAATCAGAGTGAATGCCAGCAGAACAAACACCATCAGCACTTTATCGCCCAAAAGGCTGCGCAACTCCTTGAGGCCAAGATTCCAGATATTCGCCAGTGACTTCACCGTTAGCGCCCCTGTTTCTTGAGCAGAACGACCGATATCAACGTTAACACCGGGATGAAGGCTGCCAGGCTTAGTAACGTCTGCTGAAGGTCAATGAAGGATAGTCCCTTGGTAAAAACCCCCCGGCTGACCTGAAGAAACCAGGTTGCGGGCCAGAACTCACCAATGAGCGCACCCACCCCTTCCTGAGAGGATACCGGCTCAGTCAGACCGGAGAACTGGACGGTGGGCAAGAGAGTAATAATCGCAGTTGCTGCCAATGCAGCAATCTGGGTGGAGGCAAAGGCTGAAATAACCTGCCCAAGCCCAGTGGTCACAACCACGTACAACAGGGCTCCGAGCGATAGTGTCCATAATCCCCCTTTGAGTGGTACCTCAAATATCCAAACCGCCAGCATCACTAGACTGACATAACTGATCATACTGAAAGCGATGTACGGGAGTTGCTTACCCAACAGGAACTCAAGGCGTGTTACCGGGGTAACGTATAGGTTAGTGATCGACCCCAGCTCTTTTTCCCGAACGATACCCAGAGCCATCAGGATGGAAGGAATAAAAATAAGCAGGATGGGGATAACTGCGGGCACCATCGCATCCAGGCTCCTGAAATCCTGATTATACCGATACCTGTCTTCAATCGAGACGAGGCTTAGTGTCGGAACGGTTCCATAGGTACGAAATACCAGGTCCGCCAGGTAGCTGTAGTGGATTCCCTCAACATAACCGGCAATGGTCTCACCCCGGAACGGCATGGCACCGTCAATCCAGACTCCGATTTCGGTGTCCTGTCCTCGCTTCAGATCTTTGCCATAACCCGGAGGGATCACGAGCGCGAGACTCAGCTCTCCAGATTGCATTCTCTTTCCCAATTCCAACATGTCATTGATGGGGGGGCGCTCGATAAAATACCGCGATCCGGAAAATGCGGTGACGTAATCCCGACTTTGCGGAGTCTGATCCTGGTCCAATACCGCAAAAGACAAATCTTCTACATCAAGAGTAATGCCATAACCAAGTATCAACATCAGCAGGGCCGAGCCGATAAAGGCAAACGCCATACGGATTGGGTCCCGGATCAACTCCCGTGCCTCTCGGTGTCCATAGGCCCACAATCTCCGGAAACTGAACCATCGATGTTCCGGCTCGTCCCCATGACCACCGGTGAGTACAGCTCCGCTGCCGATGTCCTCGGTTCCAGTGGCAGTCTCAAGGGTTCGCATGAATGCCCCCTCAAGGTTTTGCTCACCGGCCTCCCGGATCAGTACATCCGGCTTGTCGGACGCCAGCACCTCACCGGCGTGCATAAGGGAAATTCGGTCACACCGCTCACCCTCGTTCATAAAATGGGTAGAAATAAATATGGTCACCCCATCCTCACGGGACAGGCGGAAAAGCAATGCCCAGAACTGGTTCCGGGCGCCAGGATCAACACCTGAAGTTGGTTCGTCGAGGATCAGCAATTCAGGTCGATGTACAACAGCCACGGCCAATGAAAGCCGCTGGCGAACCCCCAGTGGTAGATGACTCGCCAGCTGATCCATTACATCGGCCAGCCCGAACTCCTGTGCCAGCTCATCCACCCGGATACTGACCTGGTCTACTGGAAGGTGAAACAAACGGGCGTGCAGTTCGAGATTCTGCCTCACCGTCAGTTCCCCATACAGGGAGAACCCCTGCGACATATAGCCAACGCGCTGCCTTGTGCTCAGATCCCTGGCATCCAGTGGCTTACCAAAGAGTAAAACGTCACCCTCGGAAGGAGGCAATAGCCCAGTCAACATCTTCATGGTCGTGGTCTTGCCACAGCCATTGGAGCCAAGGAAGCCAAATATCTCCCCTCTGGAAATCGAGAAACTGACGTCTTTAACCGCAGTAAAGTCGCCAAACCGCAGGGTCAGATGGTTTGCCTCGATGGCAGGGACGGTATCCATCGTATGGGACGCTGCCAGGGAAGCTTCGGCCTCTATATTGTCTCTGGCGGTTTCGTCGGCAGTTCCTGACGACAGAACGATGAAAGCTTCATCCAGCGTTCTAGTGTTAGTCTGCGCACGCAGCTCCCTGGGCGAGCCAGTCGCCAGAATAGCTCCGCCATCCAGAGCAGCCAACCAGTCATACCGTTCCGCTTCTTCCATATAGGCGGTGGCTACCAGGACGCTCATACCTGCTTGCTGGGCTCGAATTTTATCAATCAGATCCCAGAAACGGGCACGGGACAAAGGGTCGACACCGGTGGTGGGTTCGTCGAGTATCAATAGATCGGGGTTATGGATCAGGGCGCAACAGAGGCCGAGCTTCTGTTTCATACCCCCCGACAACTTGCCGGCCGGTCGATTCCTGAAAGGGAGTAACCCAGTGGCCTCCAGCAGCCGGTGGATCTGTTGTTTTCGCCCATCACCGGTCAGCCCGAAGAGATCAGCAAAAAAGCCAATGTTCTCATCAACAGTCAGTGCGTGGTAAAGATTACCTCCCAACCCTTGAGGCATGTAAGCAATGCGCGGCGCGAGCCGATTGCGAAACTGCTGACTCCCCATATCGCCGCCAAGCACCTCCAATGACCCGGCTTGCAGTTTCCGGGCACCGGCGATCAGCCCCAAAAGCGTGGATTTTCCCGCGCCATCCGGTCCTATTAGGCCGATCATGCGACCGGAAGGTATCTCAATATGAATATCAGTCAGTGCCTGAAGCCCACCATAAACGTGGCTAACGCCCTCCAGGCGAGCAACGGTGTCAGTCATTGGGCAAAGTTACCTGCAAATGAGCTGGCCAACCCTGACTTTCGTCGAGCAGGACGTAGGCAACACCGGGCACGCCAGCTTTAACTCGATCGCGGTAGGCTTTCAACAGGTCTGCATCGATGCGGATCCGGACCCGAAACATCAACTTCTCACGTTCGCTCCGGGTCTCTACGGATTTCGGCGTAAACTGGGCTTCTGCGGCAACAAAGCTAACTTCCGCCGGGATCACATAATCTGGCAGGGCATCAAGTATAATCCGTGCATCCGCTCCAACCCTGACTTTGCCTGCCTGCGATGTTGGCAGAAAAATGGTCATGTAGACATCAGTCACATCCAGCACTGTAGCAACTTTTCCACCGGCAGCGAGAACCTCGCCAGGCTCAGCCAACCGATACAGCACCCGCCCACCCACCGGGCTCTCCAGGTGACTGTCATCAATTGTTGTTTTTATCCCACGAATACTGGCTTGCGCGGCGTCAATACCCGCACCGGCCGAAGCAACCTGAACTCTGGCTGCCTGCAAAGCAGCCGCAGCTGTTTCAGCCTTGGTTTGTGCCTGATCAAACTGTTCGCGGGAAACATGGCCTTTTTCCATCAGGCTCTCGAAGCGAGCCAACTCTGCCCGCGCCAGGCGCAGCTCGCTTTCCCGTTGGTTTACAACAGCCTCTGCTAGGCGTTTATTTTCGCGCGCTTGGTTCAGGTTGGCCTCGGCGGCAGCCAACTTGGCTTCCAGTTCATCGGTATCCATCTCCGCTACTGGGTGGCCAGCCTCGATCAAGTCGCCTTCCGCAACGGAGAAGCTTTCCAGTCGACCGGCGAGACGGGTGGCGATGTCGATTTCCGTGGCTTCGATACGACCATTACCCGAGGCAATATGCTCGGACAGAGGGGCCTCGTCGGTCATGACCCGCCAGACAATAGCGGCCAGAATGATTACCACAACACACAACGCTATAAGGCCTTTTAGGCCGAAGTGGGCTTTTGAATCAGGCATGAGTCTTCCCTAGGTATACAGATTTCAGGATACGGGGTCTGGTAATAAACTGCATAAAGAGTCGTGACACCTCCTCCAATCAGCCTAACCCCTTCATGAACAGCATTCTATCGAAAGCTAGAAGAAAACGACCAAAAGGATGCGTTTCAACACGCCCGTTACCCGTCCGACACGCGAGTGCCCGCCGATCCTTCCAGTATGGCCACCGCATCCTGCAACCGCCCAATGCCGCTGATCCCGCCCGCCTGGGCAAAATCGCAGGCGGCGTGCAGTTTCGGCCCCATGGACCCGGCCGGCATATCCAGTGCCCGCGCCTCCGACACTGTGAGTTCCGAAAGCACCATCGACTGGTCGGTACCGAAATCCCGGTAGACCGCATCAACATCCGTTAAAAGGAGCAACGCGTCCGCGCTCAGTTGCCTGGCCAGCAGTGCACTGGCGGCGTCCTTGTCGATGACCGCCTCAATGCCGACCATGCTGCCGTCGTCCCTGCGCAGAACGGGTATTCCACCCCCCCCGGCACACACCACGACCACGCCCTGATCGAGCAGTAATTTCAGTACGCGCATGTCCGGTATTTCCAGGGGCTTCGGAGAAGGCACCACCCGGCGCCACTTGTCACCGTCCGGCGCAATACTCCAACCCGCACCGGCTGCCCGGCGCTCGGCCTCTTCTCGGTCATAGACCGGCCCCACAAACTTGGTCGGTTTCTCGAACGCAGGGTCCTTGGGGTCGACTACGACTTGCGTCAGCAGCGTCGCTACCGGCCGGTCATGCCCGAGGGCATTTTCCAGTTCCTGCTCGATCATATAACCGATCATGCCCTCGGTTTCCGCACCCAGGACATCCAGCGGGTAGGCCTCATCCGGTTTATAGGAGGCGCCCTGTAAAGCCAGCAACCCCACCTGTGGCCCATTACCATGGGTGACCACAAGATCGTGGCCGGCCCGGACAACCGCTGCCAGCGATCGTGCCGCAATCTGCACATTGTTGCGCTGGACCTCCGCAGTGAGCGGCTCCCCGCGCTTAAGGAGGGCGTTACCACCCAACGCTGCCACTACCAGCATGTCAGCCTCCCAGGGTCGCCACGAGGACGGCCTTGATGGTGTGCATGCGGTTCTCGGCCTGGTCGAAAACAATCGAAGCGGAGCTTTCGAAGACCTCTTCAGTCACCTCCATGGCGTTAATGCCATAGGTCTCCTGAATCTCCTTCCCCACCACAGTCTCGGTGTTGTGGAAGGCCGGCAGACAATGCATGAACCGCACCCTGGGATTGCCGGTTTTCGCCATCAACGAGGCATTGACCTGGTAAGGCATCAGCAGTTTGATACGCTCGGCCCACTTTTCTTTCGACTCACCCATCGAGACCCAGACATCGGTATACACGAAATCGACGCCGGCAACCGCGGCGTCAACATCCTCCGTGATGGTGATTCGGGCTCCGGTTTCAGCCGCCAACGCATGGGCCTCCTCCTGAACGGCCTGTCCAGGCCAGCAGGCTTTTGGTGCGCACAAGCGCACGTCCATACCCATCTTGGCGCCACCGATCAGCAGGCTGTCGCCCATATTGTTGGCGGCATCGCCGATAAACACGTAGGCCACATCCCGCAGCGGCTTTTCCACATGCTCCTGCATGGTCAGGAAGTCCGCCAGTATCTGGGTAGGGTGAAATTCGTTGGTGAGTCCGTTGTAGACCGGCACGCCGGCATACTGGGCCAGCTCTTCCACGACGGACTGCCCGAACCCCCGGTACTCGATGGCATCGTAGACCCGACCAAGGACCCGCGCCGTATCCTTCACCGATTCCTTGTGGCCGATGTGAGTACCGGTCGGCCCCAGGTAGGTTACCCGCGCCCCCTGGTCGAAGGCAGCAACTTCAAACCCGACCCGGGTGCGCGTGGAGTTCTTCTCGAAGATCAGTGCAATGTCCTTGCCCTCGAGCTTGGGCACTTCGGTGCCAGCATACTTGGCGGTTTTCAGATCCGCAGACAGCTTCAGTAAAAAGGCGATTTCCCTGGGGCTAAAATCCCTCAGGGTAAGGAAGTGTCGGTTCTTGAGATTGAATGCCATAACGGTTGTCCTTTCCGGTTAAACGGGATCACGCATCGTTGGACAGCTCATACAGCGGCCGCCACCACGGCCACGCCCGAGTTCTGCTCCCGGTATTGCCAACACTTCGATGCCTGCCGCTTCCAGTGCGGCGTTGGTATCGTCGTTGCGATCATAGCCAATAACGACTCCCGGGCTAAGCGCCAGGACGTTGTTGCCATCATTCCACTGCTCACGCTCTCGCTCCGCCGGGTCATTACCGCCAGTGGGAACGATCTCCAGTTGCTTGTAACCCAGTACGTCCGCAACTACTTCGAACAATGGACGTGGATCCTGACGAAAAGCGAGATGTTTCTTGCCCTCTCCGGGGCGCAGGTCATAACAGACCATTTCATCGGCCACTTCCTTGAACGTCGTGACCACATTGCCGCCACAGAATGTAAAGACGGTATCCAGATGCATGGCTGAACGGGATTTGGGTATCTGGCAGGCAACCACCCGCTCGGCTGTGCCACTTGCAAAGAGCAACTTGGCCAGCTGACCGATGGCTTGAGGGGACGAGCGTTCGCCCATGCCCACCAGCACGGCACCATTACCCACCGGCATGACATCCCCACCCTCCAGAGAAGCAAGACCGTGATCTTTCAGCGGGTCGCCCCAGTGCACATTGACTTTGCCGGCGAATTTGGGGTGGAATTTGTAGATGCCGGCCATAAGCAGGGTTTCAGGCTTCCGCGCCGGCCAGTACATGGGGTTCAGGGTGACGCCACCATAGATCCAGGCGCTGTTATCGCGGGTGAACAGTAAGTTTGGCAGTGGCGGCAACACGAAGCCGTAATGACCGAGATGGTTGCCAAACAGGCCAACCGGATCAAAAGGCAGATCGGCTACTTCAAGGCCTCCAATAAGAAACTCTGCCAGCCTGGTCCCCGGCAGTTCGTCCATCCAGGCACGTAGATCCGAGACCATCCCGACACCGATTTCGTTCCAGGTAATGCGATGATCCAATATCCATTTGCGCGCCTTCCCAATATCCAGCGTCTCAGCCAGCAATTCGTTGACGTCCAGCACTTCAACGCCCTTGGCGCGCATGAGGCCGGAAAACACGTCGTGGTCTTTCTGGGCCTGCTTGACCCAGAACACGTCATCAAACAACAGCGCATCGCAGTTGGAGGGCGTCAGGCGCCGGTGCGCAAGGCCCGGGCGGCAGACAATAACCTGCCGTAGCGTGCCGGTTTCCGAGTGAACACCCAGTGTCAGTTCAGACATGGCAATCTCCTTTTTACCAGGGAATCAGATAAGAGTACCGATGCTGATAATCAGACTTATGAACACAGTCAGGATCAGCAACAATGGCCAGATAAAAGCGATCCACCGATCATAGGACACCCGTCCGATCGCCAGACCACCAACCACCACGGCAAAGGTCGGGTTAATCAGGTTTACCAAGCCATTGGCGGATTGATAGGCGGTAACCACCAGATCACGGCCAACGTTCGCAAAATCGCCCAGTGGCGCAAGTATCGGCATCGACAACACCGCGAGGCCAGACGACGACGGCACAAAGAAGCTCATACCCACTTCAATCCAGAACATCAAGTTGATGAACGCAAGCTCGGGCAGCCCGCCCAGTGACGTCTCCGCGCTGTGAAGAATCGTGTCGGCGATCATGCCCTGATCCATGATCACCACGATGCCACGGGCCAGCCCGACCACCAGTGCAACACCCAACAGATCCCGGGCACCATCAACAAAACTGGCTGTGAGCTTTTTCTCGCCCAGACGGGCAACAATGCCGATGACAATGGCAGCGCCAAAGAACAGAGCACCCATGCGCGCCATCCACCAGCCCTGGGAGGATACGCCCCAGATCATGACGGCGAACGTCATGGCGAAGATGACCAATACGATGATCTGAGTGGCATTGAGAGTTGCATCCTCAAATCCTTCATCATGACCTTTCAGGAACAACTTACGATGCGCCCCCCACTGCTTGGCGACAACCGACCGCGATGGATCCTGCTTGACCCGGTGGGCATAGCGCATCACATACGCAGCGCAGATAACCAACCCTCCCACCAAGAGCACGAACCGGAGCACGATGCCGTCGGTAAACGGAATGTTCGCAGCGTTAGCCGCAATTACGGTAGCAAACGGGTTTATGGTCGAGCCCAACACGCCAATTCCGGCGCCAATAAGAATAATGGCTATGCCGGTTACAACATCGTAGCCGGCGGCGATCATCACCGGGATAAGAATGGAGTAAAACGCGAGGGTCTCCTCAGCCATGCCATAGGTCGTGCCCCCGATGGCGAACAATGTCATCAGGATGGGTATCATCCAGATTTCGTGGCCTTTCAAATGCCGCATCGCGCTGCGAATCCCAGTATCTATGGCCCCCGTCGCATTCATCACGCCGAGAAAGCCGCCCAGGAACAGAACAAAGAGAGCAACATCGATGGCGTTGGCGACATAGCTGTCGGGATCATAGAAGCCCGCTGTCGGCGCCAGCATGACATCGACGAAGCCTTGAGGATTCGGGTCCATGGTTTGATAGGTCCCGGGCACGGCAACTTCACGCCCAACCTCTTCATTCATGACACGCTCATATTGCCCGGCCGGGATAATCCAGGTTAGCGCAGCTACAAGAACGATCAGGCCAAAAAGAATGGTGTATGCAGTGGGGAATCTCGAAGCAAGGTCATGCTCGGGATTTTCTGACAGCTTCTTGTCTTCAGTCACGATGCGTCTCCTGTCCTTATTCGCATTGTGTAGACTTGCTCCCCGGGGACCCAAATAGACGGACACATCCCCATTGGCAATGAGTCAATTATCTAGGTCGGCATGCCTACGACATCATAGTAATCGTAGACACGTTACCGAAATAAGGCACTTACAGAGTTGAGATAGGACATTTTTTGACGAATTTGCACTAAAGCCGGTCGGCTCTTTCAATATAGACCTGCCTCATAGGGCGAATTCTCAATCCATTTCAGAGGAATACTAGCTGCCTTTCCAATATTCTGCGAACCCGGGCGCTATCAAAAGTTTGCGCGCAGCTTATCTGTGCACATTTCTGCAAGTTAAATCCAGGAGGCTAAAAAGGTCTTTTCTAAAACAAGGAGTAACAAGTTTGGCTTGTGAAAAGTGCGCAGCACTGTGCAAACATTTTGCGTAATTCAGGTATCCCTCATTACGCCCATAAATTCTACAGGCATCTTTGCCGACCCAAGGCCCTCACAGGAACTCTGTTTTGAGCCCATTCCTTAGCTCCAAAAAGGATGAAGTTTCAGGCTTGAGCCAGAGAAACTGGCTCGGATTGAATGCGAGGCGAATGTTCGCTTTTGTTTAACAGCGGGAACAAGCGCCACCACATCCCGTAAGCAACGGTCAAAACCGACCTTTCTATATTGCCCAAGAAACTGACAGTGTTCCAAAGCTGAAGTTGTCTTTATGGCGCTCGTCTTCGCTGGTCGAGGCACGCAATGTGACCGCGGCCAGCAGGTGATCCCACTGCCAGGTAGCGCCCAGACCAAGCCGACCAATCAGCGGCCCTTCGTCGAAACGGTAAGCCCCGGCATTGTCATCGATGTAGGAATAGCCTACATACTCCAGCCCCAGCCCCACATATACTGACCAGCTACTGCCTGAATCCTTGAACGAGCCCGGCAAAGCGATGGTTGAGGATGTACCAGCGTAGTCCGGCACAAAATTTATAGGAAGGTGTCTGCCAAGCTGCCAGACCAACCCGGTTTTAACGGAGGTCCGAAAACTCGACAGTAGTCCGGATCCAACCACCGACACACGCTGTTCAATGTTGCCGCCCTGCCCGAGTTGCAGGAGTTTTCGGCCATGCGCAGCCTGTATGCCACCCACCACATCGGTTCCAAGCTGATTCCCCCACCCTTGCGGCTTGTCGCTTCCCGTGGCTTTGTGCACCCATTTCTGAACCGACTCGGCACCGCTTTCGGGCCCAATAACGCCAATGTGAGCACCAAAGCCGGTAATCGTATCGGCGTTCCAGCTCCAGAGAGTGCCGCTGAGCGACAGGTGGCCGGCATAGGGAATGTCGTCGAACTGCGGACCTTCAACCGTAATATCTTCAGGCGTAACCATGAATTGCCGCAAACTCAGGCTTACCGCCTGCTTTGAATCAGCAGTTCCAATACCTGGCAGAAAGCGCAGCTCATCACGCAGAATCCGGGCAAATCTTGCCGACTTTCCATCGTTCTCGTCAGCGGTGTCCGTCAGATACGACAAGCGTACCCCGTTTGTATAGCCACGATCGGTTCCGGTAAGCAGGTCGTTATCCCAGGACAGGTTAACAACCTCTGCCTTCAGGCTGGTTGGGAAAACACTCATAGCGAAAGACAGCAGGAAAGCACATTTGCAGCGACGACTCAAATCCAGTCTCTCCGGTTGAAACTAAAAGTAATGAGCAGGCCTAATGTCGGGTCAGACCTGTTACAACGGCCACTCAATCCAGATGTGCAGACTAAGTGGCTTTCCTCCGTTTTTCGAGTTCCTCCCATCGACGCGGTCAGCTCCTCCGGATTAACGTGCCGCCGGACTGAGATAAGAACACCCGATTACTTGGAAAAGTCCAGCGTAGTCAATCGACCGACAGATACCGGCTCTTTAGCTGTCGGTAGTCTGAATTACTACACTTTATTCCAATCTCCCCGAGTGTCAGCTCTGTGATTAGCCGAATCATCCCCCGTTATTCGCGATAAACTCTGGTGCGGCCAAGCCTTGACTGTTAACGAGTGCCGATGGGTGATACTCTCGCGCAACATATAGCTTTCTACAGGCGGGCTCTCGGACTTCCCGCTGGACTGCTGTCCGATTCTGGACAATCAAAACCAGACACTTTTTTTGAGCTTGAAGTTCGCATAGTAAACTGTAAAGCCAGAAATTAAGCAGCTGGGGCAGTGGTCATTCTGTCCAGGTAGAGCCATCTCCAACCTGACAAATGCGTGCCCAAACTTGGGATAAAACGTGTAACTAGCGGTGTTAACAGAACTTTTTTGAACTTCCGTCCAGCCTGCAAGTTACTGACGAACAACGATTTAGACCCACCGACCTCACTCCAAACCGACCCCAATCGGCGCCCTCCGGAGGCAGAGGTCAGAGGTTCGAATCCTCTCAGAGGATTCCTGGGTCTGGCCCCAGAAAACGTAGACGAGGGCAACAGACACCATGGCAACCGTAACAATGGGGAACTTCATTAACGCTTTCCGTTTATGCGGCGACAACGCCGGGTGATAGACATGCAGGCAGCCTACCCCAAGCGGCTTCGTCATGCATCACCCAAGGTTACGCACAGAATCTGTGGATAACTTTGTGCGTAGCGCAAGGATAGCCGGCCTGAGCCCAGTAGAACCGGGGGTTCAAGCAATATGGCCGCAAAATGAACGGGGTATAATTTATCCACCGAAGAGTAGCTTCCCTCCAGACGCCAATGCCCTATACTGCGACATATCCCATGCTCTCGAATCCATCCACCGAAGACTCCACCCAGAGTAGCCTAGCCTGGAGGTACGGTCTTGAAAAACAAACCTGAAGAACTGGCCACCGACAGCTCGGTCTACAAAACCCTGCTGGAGTCTACCAGGGCCATACCCTGGAAGATCGACTGGAAAACCATGAAGTTCGCCTATATCGGCCCCCAGATCGAGGCGCTACTGGGCTGGACACCGGAAAGCTGGCAGAGCGTGGAAGATTGGGCCACCCGCATGCACCCGGATGACCAGGGCTGGGTCGTGGATTTCTGTGTCGCTCAATCCAAGTCCGGCATCGATCACGAAGCTGACTATCGGGCACTGCACAAAGATGGTCACTACGTCTGGATTCGGGATGTGGTGCATGTTTCCCGCGATGAGAATGGAGAGGTCGAAGCGTTGATCGGTTTCATGTTCGACATCAGCGAGCGCAAGAAAACCGAAGAAAAAGTCGTGGCCTTGCAAAAAAAGCTCGAGGAATATTCATTCCAGGACGGCCTCACCGGCGTAGCGAATCGCCGAATGTTTGATTCATTCATGGACGAGGCCTGGCATAGTGCCCTGAGAAATCATCAACCTCTCTCGGTGCTGCTTTTGGATATCGATAACTTCAAGCAATACAACGATCTTCATGGTCACTTGCAAGGGGATGAGTGCCTTAAACGTATAGCCAAAGTGCTCATGGGTGCTGCAACGCGTTCTAAGGACTTTGTTGCCCGTTTTGGTGGCGAGGAGTTTGTCATCGTTCTGCCGGAAACCAATCCTGCGGCAGCACTGAAAGTTGCCGAGCGGTGCCACCAACATCTCCTGCGAGAACAGATTGCCCATGGGAACAATAGCGCAAGCCAGCTGGTCACGCTAAGCATCGGCGTCGGCACAATCACTCCAGCGAGAAATGATTCACTCACTGACTTTCTGGAGCTTGTGGATCAGCGCCTGTACGAGGCGAAACACCAAGGCAGGAACCGCATCGTGGCAGCCTGAATCCACCACTCCACCGAAAAAGTCATGTAAGCCATGACGACACAACGTATTTTCCGACAGGGAATCGTTACAAAAAAATCCCGGTTTAACGTTTACAAATTCCAAGTCCAACACAACACTTGCCACTGAAGTCGTCAACCAGCAGCTGTAATCTGGTTGTTTGTTTGTACGGAAAGCCATGCATCCACGGTCGCCTTGCTTCGATATCTGGCCGTATGCTGAGGAACTGAACGACAAGGTTGTCTTGCCGCAGGGAAACGTCCAGCGGCACCGGTTGTATTGTCTGCATCGCCCGCCCGACAGGGGGCCCACCAGGATGCACAATCAACCGAAAGGACACATCATGCCCAATCAACTGTGGTTAAGGATTGAACCCGAAAAGGCCATCAACAGCGCAGACGCTGAATCGCTTCAGGTCCGTGTCAGCTACGAGATCTCGATCCAGACCGAAGACAAGCAGAATGATAGTCATCCTGCCAGCGACATTATCAGACTCGATCGCCATGCCAGTGCAGAAAGCAAACTCGAACCCGTCCTCCTGAGCAAGCCCATCCACGCGCGACTGGAAAGCCGACAGGGCCAGGAGCTGGCAGACCTGGGCGAGATTGATACCGGGCCCGGCAAGAAGGGGGAGCCCGTCACCCTCGTCATTCCTGCAGAGTCCCTGAAGCATGCCCTTGAGCGCAACAACCCGGAGCAGCAACCGGTGCTGGAACGATCCGGCCGTTTTGTCACGCTTGGCCAGGTCGACCGCAGGTTCGATGACTATTCACTGAGTGTCGATCTGATCGATACCGAGGCAAAATATCAGGCGATTTCCAGTCTGCTGGCACAAAACGCTGACAACGGCACCAACGCCCGTTCAGCCGAAGTAGCTCTGGATACCCACACGGCTGGCCATCTCGGGGCATTGTCACTGACAGGCGCAGATCTCAAATTCGATGGCAGTTTTCATATAAAGCGTCCCTTCAACGTCGGCACCGAAGCCAATGGCTGGATCTGGGTGTTGAACGGGCCAAAGTTGATTGTCGGTTACCAGTCCGACGGCTCCGTTTATACCCCTTTGCGGGACCTCCGCATTATGCTGCCCTGGCAAGATCCGGTGAGCGATGGCCAGGAGCACGGTAAGGGTTCGTGCTGCAATAATGGTCATCCGCCCCTGAACATGGACGAAGACAGCCTGCTGAACGATCCGGACCTGTTCAGCGACGACCCCGGCTCATTTTGTCGGCCTTTCAGCAACCCGGCCCGCATTCTGGGCGAACGCCGTTTCCAGACCGTCTTCCGGGTGGAGCAGCCTGAGATCGAATCCACCTCTAACACCAAACCGGATTACCGGGGACTGATCGCCCCCAGGGATGCCAATGAGTTCCGAATGATGTCCACCGCCATGGTGGCCAGCGAACAACCGGACAGTGAGGCCGCCAGCGTTACCCGGACCAGGTTCGCCATTGACACTGCCAGTCTGCAGCGTTTCCTGCCCAAAAACCCCGGCGTATTCATGCCGCCCATTAAAGCCATTGATTTCCTGCCACTGCCCAAACTCCCCTGGCTGAACAAGCGGCAACCTGTGAGCGCCCGAAACCCCATCGACTGGGACGGCGACACCACCAAATATCAGGCTCTTTCCGTGGCGGGTGGCCACATCATGGAATGGCGAGTGCAGTGGCGATCCAACGGCTATTCCCTGGGCGATGTGGCGCATACCCTTACCCTGGCACCACGGCAAACCCGCCGGATTGTGAAACTGGATTGGCGACGCCGCGAAGCGAGCATCCGGCGCGAGACCAGCCAGTTTGCGGAAGAGGTTGCCCAAAGCACGTTCAGCGACCGGGATTACCACAACGCCGTTCGCTCCAACCTGAACGAATGGAGCAAGGGCGGCAGCAGTTCCAAAACCACCGGTGTGGCAGGTGGCATCGGATTTGCGCTCGGCCCGGTGGTGATTGGTGGTGGTGCTGCCCATGGCCGGGCCAGTTCCAGCAGCTGGCAACAGGGTGGCCGCAGCGTGTCGGCAGCAGAGGAACAAAGCCTGAGAGACGCCATCCGCCAGTTCGGTGACTCGTTGCGCCAATACGAATCCACAGTGGTGAACGAAGTCAGCCAGGACGAATCGATTGAAGGCGTTTCCGAGGTGGTTCGCAACCCCAACTACTGCCACTCCCTGACCGTCATCTACCATGAGATTCTTCGACATATCCGCGTAGACACTGTGCTCGCCGGCGTGCGCGAATGCCTGTTTGTGCCCTTCGCGATTCGGCCCTTTACCTTTTCCCGTGTGATTCGCTGGCGCGATGTGTTCGAGCGTTACCTGCAAAAACGCGACCTGCGCTGGGCACTGAAATACACCGAGGACATCCAGAACCATTGGCAGGGATCCGATGTTCCAGCCGGCCCCCGCAAGGCCCAACCCCTGGAAAGCCTGACAGGAACCATTTACATCAAACTGGGCATTGAGCGCCCGCGAGACGAGGTGGTATCGGATCAGATCGACGACCAGCTAAGCGCAGAAGGTGCCGTCGGCGAGAAAATCACCACGCGGGTGTGGCAGGCCTACGCCAACATCCTTCCCATACCGGTAGGCCAGATTGTGGCCCGCATCCGTGGCTTCTCTGCCTCCCAGCGGGATGCCTATTTTCAGCGGGAAATCGCACCGGCGATGGCACGGCGATGGGTTGACCGACTGCGCCTGGACAGCCAGAACGGCGAACTCGAAGGCACCGATTTCACCCTGGTGGGCGAATACCGGTTCAACCGCACGGTGCGAGTTGATTTCAACGTGCCATCGGAGGCCCTGGCCGGGAACAAACGGGAGGATATCGCCAAGCTGATTCTTTCCGCCACCGAGCACCTACCCAAAGGTTCCGTGGCAAATGTGACCAGTGCGAACATTCATTTTCACACCAGCCATTACGAGCGGCGTATCAGCTCACCACGGGGTACGGATGACCTGATCTCCCCTCCCGCCTGGGATGACAACGAAACCGATCGCCCGGCCCCGAGCGAGAGCGCCACGCTGTCTTTCCGGCCGTCTAACTGGGAAGAGCAAAATATGCGGCTGGAAGCCGAGAAAGCGAACCGCAAGTTACTGGAACACATTAACGACAACCTGCACTACTACCATAAGGTGATCTGGTGGACCATGGACAGGGACGAGCTGTACATGCTCCTGGACGGCTTCGCCATATCCCCCAGCGACGGTCGCTCGATCGCCTCCGTGGTTGAACGTGAACCCATTGCCATCATGGGCAACACACTGGTGTTCAAGGTAGCCGCTGGCGCGTTCCTGGGCATCAACGGCCATGAAAGCTATGAAGATGCCTTCCGCTATTACAAGGGTGAAGGCGCGCCGGCCATGCCCATGCGAATCAGCCTGCCCACCGATGGCCTTTACGCGCAGGCCATCATGGACGAATGCAACGCCTGTGAAGAGCATGAAGGCTCAACCGACTGGGTGCTGAAAGATGAAGACCCGGCCCTGGCCGACTTCCCCGGCAACTTCTTTGATTCTCGCCGTAGCCAACCGCAAGACATGACCCCCACCAACATGCCAGATTCCATCATTAACCTGCAGAATGCACCTGCCGCACCAGCCCCTCAGGGCTTTGGCGACATTCTGGGAGCCGTGGCAAACAGCAACGCCTTCCGCGACATGGCTGGCCTTGAGGGCACCCAGAAGAACGCTTTGGGTGCGCTGAATTCGGCGGCCAACCTGGCCGGTCAGTTCGGCGGCTTTGCATTACAGACCCGACTGGCGGAACTACAGGCAGAAAAGGATGCAGGCGCAAACTTTGACAAGAAACGCGCCGCCATAGACCGCGCCGTTGAAAAGGGATCCATGTCAAAACAGGATGGCGAAGCGGCCTTGCGCAAACAGGCAGAGCAAATGGGGCAGAAAGCCGCCGATGGCGTCTCTGACCGCGCCAAATCCATCGTTGAGCAATTCGGTAAAGATCGGGATGTGTCTGTCACCGAGCAAGACGCTGGCGGCATTCGCACGGTGAGTGTGGGCAAGGGTTTGCAGCTCGCATCGTTCCGGCCAGATGCTGACGTTGAAGCCCTCGAACGGTCTCTGGCGAACCAAAAGATTATTGAGCGCTATAACCGCGGCACCGCCTGGAAACGGGACATCGTTGCCAACGCGGAAGCGGAGGAAACCGCCTGGACCAACGACGACGGAACCAAGAAGCAAGAAGGTACTGAATTGGCGAAGCTCCAGGATTACTTCGGAGCCATTGGCCAGTGGGCCGTGGATCAGTTCGCGGAGGACTCGCGAGACAATGAAGCCGCCTGGAGTGCCGCGTTTATTTCCTACGTCGTCAAGAACGCCGGGGTAACGCCCAGCCATGGGTTCAGTCCCAGCATCCGGCACATGACCTACATTGTTGAGGCACTGGTGAACCGAAAGAACCGGGATCTGGACAGGCCGTTCTGGCTTTACAAAGCAGAAGACCTGTCACCTCAGGTCGGCGACATCCTCTGCAAGCCCTGGAACGAGACCCCTTGCGCCAATCTCACATTGGCCGGGCTGGAGAGCCAGTTCATCGAAAAGAAAGCCAGCGGCGAATACGCCATCAAAGGAACGCCAACCGGGCATTCCCACACCGATGTAGTCGTCCGGCGTTTCTCTGATGACGGGACCGATTACATCGAAACCCTTGGTGGCAACACCCGTGATCTGTCTGGCGTAGCTCACACCGTTGGCCGCCGACGTTGGCGCCTCAATGCAAATGGCCGGGTAGACGCATGCGTCGATCGCAATAACGAGGTAATCGAAGACTGCCCTCCATTTGCGTTCATCCGGATTGTCCACCCGACAACGCAGCAACTGCTCGACGCAGCCGCCGATGAGGGAGGAGTCAGTGTCTAATTCCGTGTAACACCGGGATACGCCTTCCTCGCCTCTGGCCGCCGGAGGCTTGCGAAGGCGTCAATCTCCCACGACCGCATGGCCATCAGCAAGCTGACTCCGAAACGCTGTTCTAATGGCAGGGCCAGGTCTTCCTCATGGCAATGACGAAACTCAAGGGCCAGGCGTTTCAGTTTCTGTTGCACGGATTCGTTCGATTGGGGCGACAGCATACCGCTTACAAAAAGCCGCATCTCACCCGGCTGGTGGAATCGACATTTCAGGAAATCCTGCTGAACTTCCGTTTCAAAAAAACGCTGGATTGGCCCCCGGGGTTGCCAGGCGAAGTCGTGGCTGACCAGTAATTTGATTCGGTTACCGGGCAACAACTCCACCAGTCCCATGCGATCAAGCCGTGCCAGATAGCGGATTAACTCCGGCTCCTCTATCCGATAATTCTGGAGTATCTCGCCAAACTGCCAACGGTTCATGGTGCACACCGCCACCAGCAACAGACGCAGGTCAGACACCAGCTCCCGTTCCTGTTCTTCGCTCAGTTGTTCAACCCTGGGCTCGGGGGCCAGCTTGCGAACCAGATCGGTGATCTCCATCCCCATCAGCCCACATACCTGGTCCAGGCGCTTCAAGGAGAACTGACGATCTGAAAATAACCGTTTCACACTGGCTTCTGACAACGCCAGCGCCTGTGCCACATCCTGGTAGGTCAGCCCGTGTGCCCTGAGCTGACGTTTCAATTCACCGACAATCGCGCTGGTTTGCGCCATAACCGCCCCCTTTCTTACCAGCCATTCAGCCAAACGTATCAATATACGATACCCGATGTATAGGACAGCACTACCTTTATAGAAAACCTCGCCCACCCTCCCTGGTTCACGCACAGTGGAGCCGTTCCAACAACAACGTCATCAGGAGTCAATCATGGACAGCGAACTCAAAAGCAATTCCGCCGGGTGGGTATTCTTTGTGAAGGTTTCCTTTGCTATCGCGCTTTTTGCGGCCGCCGCCGGCGTGGTGTTGGCACCGGTGGATCTGGTGCTCAAAGGCTACATGGCCATCAGCGCCCTGTTTCTGGTTAGCACCACCATCACGCTTTCAAAAACCATCCGCGACGAACACGAGCACCAGCGCATCGTCAACCGCATATCCGAGGCACGCACCCATCAACTGCTGAAAGAATACGGGGAGTAACACCATGAGCATCTGGCGCAAACTGGACACCCTGTTCCGGGCATCGGCCCAGGAGCCGGTAGCAAAACTGGTGGATGCCAACGGTATCCGGATATTCGAACAGGAGCTGCGCGATGCAGAACAGGCCATCGCCCGCTCCAAGCGGGAACTCGCCTGCCTGATGGCGGAAAAAACCCGGCTGGCCAGGGACAACGAACACCTGAGGGCCACCATCGACAAACGGGAGCATCAGGTAACCGAAGCGCTGGAGAAGAATGAGGAAGAGCTGGCGCTGGAATTGGCCAACCTGATCGCCGAAGATGAGCCACTTCTTGAGCGCCAGCAACAGCAGCACGACAAGCTGCAGCAGCAGGAAAACCGGTTGCGCAAACAGCTGCGGGACTCTGGCCGGGCGCTCAAGCATTTCCACAGTGAACTCCGGCTGGCCAGGGCCAACCGCCACGCAGAGCAGATTAACCGCCAACTCCGCGGGCACGCCCGGGGGCTGAGCAGTCATATGGAAGACCTCAATCAATCCGTTTCCCGCATTCAGGCAAGACAGGCCGAAGCGGAGGATATCGAGGCGGCGTTGACAGAGCTGGACCGGGAACAGGAGGACGAAACCCTGGACTCGAAACTGAAAGCCGCCGGCATCAGCAACGGAAAGAGCAGTGGCGAACAGGTTCTTGCCAGGATTCGTTCGCGGTCATCCGCAGACCGCAGCAAATAGCGAACATCACGCAAGCTGGGAGCAGCTATAAGCAAGAGTCTATTACCTCTGCTTATAGCTGCCCCCCAAGAGAGACTCGAGGCCACTACTTTGCACGCCAGAAGACCCTTCGCAGAACGCACGGATTAAAACTGGGAAACCCCGAAGAAGGCTGCTATTTTCATAGATAATCGCCTGCTTCCCGGCCAATGGCTTATTCGTGGGCAACTCCCGGAGCCTGGAAATGAAACGATACCTGACCATGCTGCTGGTATCGCTGTTTACATGGATTGAGACAGTCACCGCAGATGATACACAACACCTGAGCATAGCGGTTGGTGACTGGCCGCCGTATTTTGATCAGGAGGCACCCGATCAGGGGATTGTCGCCCAATTGCTGCGAGATGTGTTTGCCGAGGAAGGCTTTACGGTCTCCTACCACTTCCTCCCCTGGAAGCGAGCTTACTATGAAGCCGCAATGGGCAAACACGATGCCACGGCGGTATGGATGCATGCGGAGGAACGTGAGCAGGAATTCACCTTCAGCGACCCGGTCCTCAAAGAACGCTTCGTGGTTTTTCACCTGAAAGACCAGCCGGTCAGTTGGTCTTCGGTGGAAGACCTGTCTGACCTCAGACTCGGTGGCAGCATTGGCTACAGTTACGGTTCGGCTTTCGACCAAGCGATAGAGGATGATCTGCTTAGCATTGAATGGGTCGCCAGTACCGTGCTGAATTTCCGCAGGCTCCTGTTCGACCGCATCGATGCGTTCCCCGAAGAGATCAACGTGGGCTATCACATTTTGCGTCGTGAACTTGACCCGGAGGAAGCCAGCCGCATTACCCAGCACCCCCGCCCTCTTCTCGAGAACGAAAGTTTCGTGTTGTTTCCAAAAACACGACCAGACACCGTGCAACTGGCAGAACGTTTCAACGATAGACTGCAGGCGTTCCGCGACAGCGGCCGGTATGACCATTACTTCAAGAATCCCCAGTACAGCCTGCAGCCGCGACAAGGGCAATAACCCGCTCAGAACCGGCTCCTCCCCCGCAGCAACACCTGTAAAGCATCAATGCTGTCATCCCCATCCAGGGGAAACGCCAGATCAAAGTGCAACATTCTCTGTACTTCAACTCTGCTGGATGCCAACCTCAAGCCAACCCCAACATCCCTCAACACACCACCGTCCGGCCCGTTACTCTGACCGTCAGCAAACCAGGCGCGGCCAGCATCAACGAACACCACCCCGCCCATCCGAAACAACTTGAAAGGATGCCAGTCGGGGAAGTACCGGCGTTCGAGTGTCCACAAAACCCTTCGGTCCCCTTGCTGGTATTCACTGGGATAGCCACGAAGCCCGTTTTCACCTCCTATCAACAGTTGTTGGTCGGCGGTCAGGTTACGAGCAGCGGTAAAGGCAAGACTCGTGTACCAGCCGGTCCAACGAACGGACCCACCGTGAAAGTACTCCAGGCTGAGGGTGCCAAGGAGGTTTTCGACGCGGTCTTGATCAAGCCGATACGTGCCACTCTGCTCCAGACCATAACTGGCGTAGTTGGTTTCCGTCGCCAGCAACGAGTCCTGAAAACTCATGTTCAGAACAACCCGATCTTCAGTGGCCCCCAACCCGGTGCCTGAATAGCCAAGTTCCGTACGCCACACAAAGCCATCACGGACGTCTTCAACCCGCTGTAAACGAGTCAGGTTGGTCATCTCACGAAAACGGTTCTGGCGGTAATCAAAACCAATCCATGGATAGCTCAGGGTTCGATCATCCGGCAACACATCCAGGGCAGGCTGATCAGGTAACGACTGAAATCCGAACGCCTCGTAGCGATACCCCGCCAGCAGGCGGAGCTGCCGCTCGTTGCGCTCAGCCAGGCGCCATCCGCCATCAACACTGAAATACTCCCGGCTACGGCGGTAATCGGCAATGGCTTCTGCCCCCACGTAGCGGGATTCCTCCCGGACATCATCCACCCCAGCCAGGCCAAAGCGCCAGTTGGTGCGGACGCTGCGAACGGCCGTGGAACAAACCGCCGATGACGACGGCTGGGCGCATCTCGGCAAGGTTGGCCAGTACATTTCAAACAACAGCTCCTTCTCCCCGGTGAACTACGGATATAAAAAGCTGAGTGATTTGATTCGGGCCAGTGAGCTGTTTGACATCGATACCAGAGAAAAAAACGTGGTTTTCATCAGAAGCCCAGAGAAATAGGTCTGGCTAACAATTCGATGTTCGGTTAGGTCGCAAAGCGAACATTCAGATTAGAGGCCGAAGGGCTCGCTTTGAGGGTCATGTGAATCGGGGTAAGTCCATTGCCTTAAGTTATGTTGATTTGGAAGCCAACACACCAGCTGCACCCAAGTAGAACGACGCGACGATCTTATTGGCCCATTTGCTCCCCCGCAAATGCTTGCCCAGCTTGGATGCTCCCACTATGTAGGTCGCGTATATGGAAAAAGAAATCGCTATTGCGACTGCCACCAATGCTACCGCTTGAGAAATATAAGCGCCGGAAGACGTGATGAATAACGGGTAGATCATCAGACTCGCCAGCAGTGCTTTAGGATTTGTCAGTGAGACTGCCATTGCGCTTAACATCATTTTGCTTACGGTCATTGTCTGAGAGGAAACAGTTACAGTATTTACCCCGGACCTGAACGCCTTTTTGGCGAGATACACCAGATAAGCAACCCCACACCACTTCAGCAATACCAGTGCACCTGCATAGCGTTGTATCAGTACGCCCAGTCCGGATAACACGAGTATCCCATGGACACAGGTTGCCAGCATAAAACCCACTGCGACTGCCAGCGACTTCCGTGCGCCATACCTAAGGGACTGTCCTACGGCAAATGCAGCGTTCGGCCCAGGCAGAGCCAGGATTGTCGCGAAGGTTGTAGCGAAAGTGATTAAAAGTCCCCAATCGACTCAAAACCCTCCGCTTTTACCCCGTTGTATTGACCGTCGTGGAGCGACATTTGCGTCATGATAAATCCAGCTGATCAATCAAGTTCGCCAGTCGTCGACGCCCCTCTTTATCCAGGGTTTTGAGCGGCAGCGGTAAACACGGAGACTCAGCAAGTCCCTGCAATTCCGCAGCAGCTGCGACAACCCGCAGGCTTCCTCCCGACTCGTTGAACAATTTCCATAAGGGCTGTAATCGTTCCGATAAACGTGTCGCTTCCTGCGCGTTCCCGGCCTGCGCTGCGCGGGTAATCGCAAGTGCTGCAGCGGGAAACACTCCCCCGATCACAGAATACCAGGCATCACACCCGGCATTCAGGCCTGTCACGGCGAAGGCATCTCCGCTTACACCCAAAGTGACATTTAATGGAATGCGTACTCGAAGCGCTTCAACCCGCGTCCTTGCTTCAGTCGCGTCCTCAGGCACTCCGGGAATCTTAATGGAGGCCACGTTCGGAAGATGCGCGATTTGTCCGTGAAGCTCGTCGCTGAAAATAAACTGAGTAGTCCCCGGGTTGTCGTATACGCAGAGCGGTACCGACAGTGCGTGCGTTACGGTTTCATAGAGCCCGAAAACTTCGTCTGGAAACAGCTTCTGATACGACATTGGCGCTAGCAGTACCCCGGTAACACCAGCAGCCTCTGCATCTTCAGCCAGCGTAAGTACATCGCGCGTGCGCAGTGCACCAATACCCGCCATCACGGGAATATTCCCCGCGTGTTCGACTGCGAGCCTTACTACACGTGCACGCTCGGCCATGGTCAGATAGGCATAGTTTCCAGTCGAGCCCAACACGCCTATTGAGTCAACGTTGGCAGTAACGAGCTGTTCGATCAATCGAACAAATGCCGCCTCGTCTATACCTTGCTCACTCATAGGGGTTAAAGGAAATGCGCTGAGCCCCGAAAACATGATGAATCCTCCGAAATCACGGAACAGACGGATGTCTTACCCTTTGAAGCCAGCCTATCAGAACAGAGGCCGATTAGTGCCCATATGCTAATTCAAATGCCGCTTGCCAGAGACTGGGCTACCAACGACTTACAGGCCTGTCTGGCGATTGAGTGTCATTCGACGAAAAATCGTTCCCATGAGGAGCAATAACAGGCATCCCAGATTGTCATCCTGAAGGTACGCTACAAACTCAGATCGCTCTTAGTGGTTGGCATGTTTCGTCTAATCCAGAAAGCACTGGTCGCAAAGCAAACGTTCAGGCAAATAGATTTTGGAATATGCGCAGTAGACGGGTAGGCACCCTGCGAATGATCGTGATAACCGGTAAAGACGTGATAGCAAGGTGCCAGGCTGAATCCTGGCACCTTGCTATCGGCGTTACTCACCAAGAGTTCGCTGTTTCCAGAGATAAAAGAGCACAGGAATCACCAGCAGCGCCAGAATGACAGCGGAAATCATACCGCCCACCATAGGTGCCGCAATCCGGCCCATCACCTCCGACCCTGTACCGGTGCCAATCATAATGGGCACAAGCCCCCCGATAATGGCGGCCGCCGTCATCATGATTGGCCGAACCCGCATACCGGCACCGTGTAGTACGGCATGGCGGAGGGTTTCTCGCCTTGGCGTCAGCCCTTTGTCTTCACACGTTTCCAGCATTGCGTCATAGGCCTGATTCAAATACACCAGCATGATCACACCAATCTCTACCGCAACGCCGGCCAGCGCGATGAAACCAACACCGACGGCTACCGAAAAGTTATAGCCAAGCAGATACATCAGCCAGATAGCACCGATCATCGCAAACGGCAGCGTGCCCATAATGATCCCCACCTCGGCAAAGCGGCGAAAATTCAGGAACAGCAGAATGACGATGATGGCCAGCGTTAATGGAACCACATAGCTCAGTTTTTCCTTCGCACGTAGCATGTACTCATACTGACCAGACCAGTTAATTGAATAACCGGGAGGCAGATCCAGCTCTTCGCTCACGGTAATCATGGCCTCTTCAACATAGGTGCCCACGTCGACACCCTCAATGTCGACAAAGGTCCAGCCGTTCAGGCGTGCATTCTCACTCTTGATGGCCGGCGGGCCATCCTCCACACCGATATCCGCCACATCTGCCAGGGCAATGCGCTGGCCGGATGCGGTCACGATGGGCAGTTGCTCAAGCTTCTCGGGCGAATCCCGGTAATCTTCCGGATAACGAAGATTGATGGGGTAGCGCTCAAGCCCCTCGATGGTTCGGGACACATTGATACCACCAATCGCCGAGGCCACAACCTGTTGAACATCCGCGATATTCAGCCCATAACGAGCGGCACGCTCACGATCAATATCCACCTTGATGTAGCGGCCACCAGCGACCCGCTCAGAGTAAACAGACGCTGTGCCGGGGATGTCGACCATGACTTTCTCAAGGCGTTTACCGATATCCTGGATGACGGTAAGGTCCGGGCCGGCAATCTTGATGCCCACCGGCGTTTTAATACCCGTTGCCAGCATATCGATGCGCGTGATGATCGGCATGACCCAGGCATTGGTTACCCCCGGGAACCGAATCAGAGTATTGAACTCCTGCTTCAGCTTTTCGGTGGTCATGCCTTCCCGCCATTGATCCCTGGGCTTGAGCTGGATGAAGGTCTCAATCATCGTCAATGGCGCCGGATCGGTTGCGGTATCCGCCCGCCCCACCTTGCCGAACACGGTTTCGACTTCGGGTACGGTGGCAATCAGCTTGTCCGTTTGCTGCAACAGCTCCCGTGCTTTTCCAATGGAAATGCCCGGGTAGGTGGTGGGCATGTACATCAGGTCGCCTTCATCCAGCGGCGGGATGAACTCACTGCCGATTTTGGTGGCTGGCCAAAGGCCCACAGCCAATACCAGCAACGCAGCAATAACCGTCGTTTTCGGGAAGCGTAACACCAGCTTCAGAACCGGCATATAAATGCCCACCAGCAGGCGGTTCACGGGGTTCTTGTGCTCCGGCAGCACCTTGCCTCGGATGAAATACCCCATCAACACCGGCACCAGCGTCACCGCCAGGGCCGCACTCGCCGCCATCGCGTAAGTTTTGGTGAACGCCAGGGGCGAAAACATCCGCCCCTCCTGAGCCTCCAGGGCGAACACCGGCACAAAACTGACGGTGATGATCAGCAGCGAGAAAAACAGCGCTGGCCCCACCTCCGAGGCTGACCGCGCCACAACTTCCCATCGGTTCTCGGGCGTTAACGGAGTTCGCTCCATGTGTTTGTGCATGTTCTCGATCATTACAATCGCACCATCAATCATGGCGCCAATGGCAATCGCAATCCCCCCGAGTGACATGATATTGGCATTGATGCCCTGCCAGTGCATGACGATAAAGGCCGCCAGAATACCCACCGGAAGGCTGAGAATCGCCACCAGCGACGAGCGCACGTGGAACAGAAAGACAATGCACACCAGGCCGACCACCAGGAACTCTTCCAGCAGCTTGAACCCCAGGTTGTTGACTGCTCGCTCGATCAGCCCGGAGCGGTCATAAACCGTCACCACCTCCACACCTTCGGGCAAGCTGGATTTCAGGTCTTCCAGCTTCGCCTTCACGCCATTGATGGTGGCCTGGGCGTTTTCACCGAAGCGCATGACCACAACACCGCCTACGGTTTCCCCTTCCCCATTCAGTTCGGCAACTCCGCGGCGCATCTGAGGGCCGACTTCAACACTCGCCACATCTTTCAGAAGTATGGGGGTACCGTTGTCATCCAGGCCCAGTGGGATAGACAACAGATCCTCGCGGGACTGGATATAGCCAGACGTGCGCACCATGTATTCCGCTTCCGCCATCTCGATCACAGACGCGCCCACTTCCTGGTTGCCCCGTTTGATCGCGTTCTGGATGTGAGCCAGCGGGATGCCCAATGCCCGGAGTTTTTCCGGGCTGACCTTCACCTGATATTGCTTCACCATACCGCCGAGGGCAGCTACCTCAGAGACACCCGGCACCGTTTGCAGTTCGTACTTCAGGAACCAGTCCTGCAGACTGCGCAACTGGCTTAGGTCCTGGTTTCCGGTTCGGTCCACTAACGCATAAAGGTAAACCCAGCCAACGCCGGTAGCGTCTGGCCCGAGCTGAGGCTTTGCCGAATCTGGCAAACTGGGCGCAACCTGGGACAGGTATTCCAGTACCCGGGAGCGGGCCCAGTACATATCAGTGTCTTCATCGAAGATCACGTAAACATAGGAGTCACCGAAGAACGAGTAGCCCCTCACCGTTTTCGCGCCCGGCACCGAGAGCATGGCTGTCGTCATCGGGTAGGTCACCTGGTCTTCCACCACCTGCGGCGCCTGGCCGGGGAAACTGGTTTTGATGATGACCTGCACATCGGACAGATCCGGCAGAGCATCCACCGGCGTCTGTTTTAGTGAATAGAGGCCGAGCCCCGTAATAAGCAACGTCGCCAGCAACACCAGGAAGCGGTTGCGAATAGACCAGTGAATAATAGCGGCAATCATGACTCGCCTCCGCCATGGCTCATGGTGCTGTGATCCATACCCTCATGATCCATCTCCTGCTCCTCCATAGCCTGGGGCGATGTCATGCGCTGGAAGTCCGAGGTTTTGCTGGATTCCGAATCGATCAGGAACTGGGCGGATGTAACCACTGTGTCTCCCGGCGTGAGGCCATCGAGTATTTCCGCATACTTGTCGCCGACGCGCCCAACGGTCACGTCAACCGATTTGAAGGCGCCCTCGTCCATTGCCAGAACCAGTCGGTCGCTCTGCCCGGTGCGGATGACCGACTCCCGCGGCACCAGGAACTGCCGCTGTCCCCGTTCGCCCTGAACATCCAGGCGAGCGAACATACCTGGCATCAGGACACCATCAGCGTTATCAAAGCGCATCCGCACTTGCGCCGTCCGGGTTTTCGGGTTCACTTCGGGGTAGACGTAATCCACATTTCCGCGCCACTCGCGACCGGGCATGTAATCCAGCGTCATCTGTACCCGATTACCAGCCTCTACGGCGGAAAGCTGGCTTTCAAACACTTCGCCGATCACCCAGACCTCATCCAGTGCGGCAATCGATAAAACCCGGTTTCCGGGCTTGATGAACATACCCTCACGAACATTCAGATTCTCGATCACCCCGGAACCCGGAGCGTAAACCGTCATGGTTCTCTGGACTTCGCGCTTCTGGCGCAGTTGGCTGATCAGACTAGCCGGCACGTTCAGCGCCAACAATCGCTCGGTAGCAGCATCAACCAGTCTCTGATTGCCACGGTTCATCGCGAGAAGCAGTTCTTCCTGCGCATTCACAAGGGTGGGCGAGTACAGCGTGTACAAAGGCTTGCCTTGCTCAACAGGCTCGCCCTCGGCTTTGACATAAAGCGCTTCGATCCAGCCTTCAACACGAGGGTGCACGTGGGCCATCTCGTCTTCGTTGTACTGCACGTAGCCTACGGTAGTAATGTTGTTAGGCAGGCGCCCCTGAATCACCGGCTCCGTTCGAACCCCAAGGTTGTTGACGACCGTTGGTGAAATTCGGACCGTCCCAGCTGACCCACCCTCCTCGTACACCGGGATTAGATCCATCCCCATCGGGGATTTCCCGGGTTTGTCACTTTTAAAATTGGGGTCCATCGGAGCTACCCAATACAGCGGCTCCTTTGGGCCAGAAGCTGCCATTTCAGCTGTAGGCGTCGAAGTCGCGTCAGTGTCAAGCCAGTACGTGGCCCCGGCACCGGCGAGTCCGCCGAGCAATACAAAGCCCAAAGGGCGAGCAAAATTAGCCATGATGGTCAGTCCTGGTAGCGATTCAGTAAAAAGGAAGGTGCGTCGGAGGTGACGGTTGTCAGATAACGGAACTTCGCCAGATTTCCAGCCCGCTCGGACATCATCTGTATCAGCTCAAGCTGGGCGCTGAGCTCTGCAATTCGCGCTCGTACCGCCTCAGCGAAGTCGCCGTCATCGTTGTCGTAAGCAGTCAATGCTGCGCTTGCCTGCGCCTCCATTTGCGGCAGCAGGGTCTGTTCATAGAGCTCTATGCGGTCATCCAGCCGTTCAATCCGGGCCACAGTCGTCCGGGCTTTGGCCCGAAGCTCCCGGATCAGCAGCATACGTTCTGTTTTTGCCGCCTCCAGTCGCGCCACAGAGGCATTCAGCTTTCGATCCTGGCGGTTGCCGGTAAAAATCGGGAGATCAAAGCCAATACCTACAGAAAACAGGTCGGCTCTGTCCTGACCGTTGGGGGCCCGCTCCCTGTATCCATATTGTGCAGATACCGACCATTCCGGCTTGTAGGCCTGGCGAGCCAGGTCAACGTCAACACTCTGAGCATCGATTAACTGATCGATTGCCCGGATGGAAGGGTGGCGAACCAGCGCCTCTACGGAGGCTTCGGCCAAGCCTTGTGGAAACACTCTTAGCAGCTCACGAGGTACATCGTCCGTGACTGCAACTTGAGCCTGATCCCGGCCGATCCATTCTGCCAACGCCTCTCGGCTCACTGCCTGCTGCAAACGCAGCACCGTCAGCCGGTCCTCAAGTCGGGTCAGTTCCAGCGAGGCACGAATAACATCCTGCTGCCGGGAGCCCATGGTTGCAGAGGTATACCCAGCCTCGACGACATCTTCTAACTGTTGAAACAGAGCGCGGTTTGCTTCAATCAGCCGGATGCTTTGCTGGGATCGCCAGACCTCAAGCCAGAGGTGCGTCACCGTTTCCATGACCCGCGCCCGACGGTTTTCGCGCTGAAAAGGCTGAACGCCTGCCATTACCTCTTGTTTTACTCTGGCCAACTGACGGCTTTTACCTCGCGGAATTCGCTGGGTAAATCCAATCGTGGCCTGAGTCATTGCCTCCTGTCCGGTATCAAAAGTATCCGTGGGCAAATTCGCGGCACCAAGCGTCATTCGCGGGTCCGGGAGTGTACCAACGGCCATCGATTCTTCCAGAAGAGCACCCTGCATCTGCACACTCTGACGCAGCCAGGGATCGTTCTCGATGGCCGCATCGATCGCGCCGGTCAATTCAAGTCTGGGTGCCGCCCAACCGGGCAGACTGGCGAAAACCAGAACGCCGAGAACGGCCGGCCTTATAAGGCGAGGAAGAAGGGACAATGTTATATCTCCATTGAATTATTTCTAAAACAAAACCTTATATCTCTTATCTGAAACCAATCTGAATTACAGAACAAAATGGCATAACTTGATTTATATCAAGCCTTTGTTATTTCTGAATAAATTCACTTATCTTTAATTATTGATGTTAATTTCAGGATCAATTCAGAAACCGGTGTTTTAATTAACTCATCAACCGATAAGGAGGTGTAAAAATGAAAACGTTACTTACATTTGCAGCAGCAGTGACTCTTTCTACATCTGTTCTTGCTGGCAACATGCCAGACAATAAAGACATGAAACCCATGCACAGCCAAATAATGGATAAATCATCTGTTGAAGAAATTCTTCAGAATGAAGATTTGCAACGCTTACACAGGGAGATGACACGTTACGCGATGTCTGAAGTGGGTTTTGATGCTCGCGTTCAAATGATGACGGATGAAGGACGAGCTTATCATAAGGCACTGAAACAAAGACAAAAAAATACCGCAAGGTAATTCTTGCGGTAAAGTTAACTCGTGAAGACACAAGCGTCGACTGGCTCGGGTTTTAAGAAAATCGTCGCTCAGATCACGTCTAAGTAGACCACAGAAATCTGAAACTGAACTGAATTTTTAAAAGGTTTTAGATAATAAGGAGAGTATCATGAAAAAAATCATTATCGCTGCCGCAGCTGCCACTTTATTTTCTACCATGGCCACTGCCAATTCAGGATTAGCCGACCGGATTAATGAAGTCCGGTCCTACCCGAACAAAACAGTCGACACGAAAACTGAAACAATGACCTGCATGAAAAACATGCACGTTAACAAAGATTTGAGCAGATCACACAGAAAAACGGGCCACGATCATACTTAAATAAATCTGTCATATAAGAGAAAAGACACTAGTCGACTGTCCATTTAATAGGCAGTCGACTGCCTATTAAATATCGATCACCCAGACAATATTTACTTCATTTCGCCAGTGCCTCTTCATAGGGATCTTATAGATCCTGCATTCGGCCAACCTGACGAGCCAGCCGCATCGACTCATTTTTCTCCATCTCCAAAAGAGATTCAAACAGCTCTTTTGCTTCTGGGATTTCGGCTTTTCCAATCAGCGTTTTGTAGAGATCAATAATCTGATCATGAAAGTCGAATACCTCCCGGCAGATACCATCGAAATCAAGCTTCGCATACGGCTCGTCGCAGGTTCGATGGGTTTTGATCGGATTATGGGACAAATAGTCATACACACGAGTTTCCAGTGTCTTTTTATCCCCTTGATGCTCAAACTCGTTCACGATCCGCTCTATTTCCGATTCATGAGCTGCCAGATAATCCAAAAGCGCACGGGCCCGCTCTTCCTCGTGCTTTGTTGCGCAATGGGACAGACAGCTCGCCAGATGTGAGTGCAGATCACGCGTCCAGTCGATCAATTGTCCGAACGTTTTTATGTACATATTTTCTTTCCTTTTCTCTTCTACACAATAGGCCTGACATTCAATCATTCAAAAGCTCATGACTTTGCCCCAAGCTTAACCACCCGTAAGCGCAGCGCATTCACGATCACGCTAACCGACGACAGCGACATGGCGGCGGCTGCAAGAATTGGCGAGAGCAATATCCCGAAAAACGGGTACAAAACCCCGGCTGCTATCGGAACACCCGCGGAGTTGTAAACGAAGGCGAAAAACAGGTTCTGCCGGATATTGCGCATGGTCGCCAGCGACAACCGGCGGGCCTCGACAATGCCCATCAGATCCCCGCGTAGCAGGGTAATGCCGGCGCTTTCGATGGCCACATCGGTTCCTGTGCCCATGGCCACACCCACATCCGCCGTGGCCAGTGCAGGTGCGTCGTTAACGCCGTCACCCGCCATCACCACCACGCGACCCTCGTCCTTCAGGCGCTGAACTATCTTGCCCTTGTCTTCCGGCAGCACTTCCGCTTCCACTTCGTCGATATGCAGTTTGCGGGCAACTGCTTCAGCTGAGGTGCGGTTGTCGCCGGTCAGCATGACCACCCGGATGCCGTCCTTTTGCAGCGCGGAAATAGCGGCTTCGGTGGTTTCCTTGACCGGATCGGCAATCGCCAGCAAACCCGCGACCTTTCCGTCGACAGCGGCAAAAATCACGGTAGCGCCATCTTTTCGGAGCTGGTCGGCTTCGCCGTCAAAGTCCGCGGTGTCGACATTCTCCGACTCCATAAGAAGGCGGTTGCCAAGCAGCACCCGCTTGCCCTCGATCTGGCCCGTCACTCCTTTTCCATTTGGGGAATCAAAGTCTTCCGCATCCGGCAACTTCAGGTCCATGCCCTTGGCTTTATCGAGAATGGCGTGGGCCAGTGGATGCTCGCTGCCCTTTTCCAGACCGCCGGCATAACGCATCAGATCACTGTCATTGAACCGGTTCGCCGCGACCAGCCGGGTGACTTGCGGCTTGCCCTCCGTCAGCGTGCCGGTTTTATCCACCACCACGGTGTCCACCTTCTCCATACGTTCCAGTGCTTCTGCATCGCGGATCAGCACGCCACTCTGGGCACCACGTCCGACACCCACCATGATGGACATGGGCGTCGCCAGGCCAAGTGCGCAAGGGCAGGCAATGATCAGAACACTGACTGCCGCAATCAGTCCGAACGCCATAGGCGGTGCGGGTCCAAAGAATGACCAGGCTATAAAGGCGACAATGGCAATCACAATAACCGCCGGCACAAACCAGCCTGCGACTTTGTCGGCCAGTCCCTGGATGGGTGCTCGGCTGCGCTGGGCGCTGGCCACCATCTGAACGATCTGGGACAGCATGGTATCGCGGCCAACCTTGTCGGCGCGCATGATGAAACTGCCCTGCTGGTTAATGCTGCCGCCGATCACCGGGTCGCCGGATTTCTTGCTGACCGCCAGGGGCTCGCCGGTCACCATGGACTCATCCACGTTGGAACTGCCTTCAAGCACTTCGCCATCCAGCGGTACCTTGTCTCCGGGGCGCACCCGCAGACGGTCACCCACCTTGACCTGATCCAGTGACACATCGGACTCGCTGCCATCGTCATCCAGCTTCCTGGCTGTGGCGGGCGCCAGATCCAACAGAGCCTTGATGGCGCCGGAGGTTTTCTCCCGAGCCCGCAACTCCAGCACCTGGCCTAGCAACACCAGCACGACAATGACCGCTGCGGCCTCGAAGTAGACGGCGACCGACCCGTCTTCCTGCCGGAAGGCGCCCGGAAATATCTGGGGCGCAAGTGTGGCTACCAGGCTATAGATCAGCGCTACGCCCGTGCCAATGGCAATCAGCGTGAACATGTTCAGGTTACGACTGACGACAGACTTCCAACCTCGAACAAAGAACGGCCAGCCACTCCAGGCCACCACGGGCGTTGCCAACACCAGTTGAATCCAGTTGGACATTTGCGGGGCAATGATGTGATCAAGCCCGGTAAGATGCCCACCCATTTCCAGCACCAGTACCGGCAGGGCCAGCACCAAGCCGATCCAGAATCGGCGGGTCATATCTTTGAGCTCTTCCGAAGGTCCGTCGTCCAGGCTCACCTGCTCGGGCTCCAGGGCCATGCCGCAAATGGGGCAATCTCCGGGGCCTTGCTGGCGAATTTCCGGATGCATCGGGCAGGTATACATGGTGCCCGGTGCCACTGGCTCTTGCTGCGTCTTTTCTTCACCGAGGTATTGTTCCGGATCCTCATCAAATTTCGACTGGCAGCGCGACGAACAGAAGTACCAGGTTTTGCCACCGTGCTGGCTGCGATGTTCTGCAGTATGCGGATTCACTGTCATGCCACAGACCGGATCCTTGGCAGTGTGCTTACCAGGCTCTTTATCGGTGTGATGATCGTGGTGATGGGCGTGATGATGCTCAGCCATTTTGATCTCCTGTTTTATCTGCGGGCCAATCGGCAAACGCAATGAAATACAACAGAACCAGATTGACAACAGGAATCAGTATCAGCACACCCATCCATCCCGGATACCCCGTGCGCTGACAAATACGCCAGGCTGGAATAACGACCACAATGGCAATCACCAGCATCCACAGCCAGTGCCCTGCCCACATGCTGTGCCCGAACATGTTATCTCCCATCATGACAATAGCCTCTCTTCCTGATTTTGGTTAATGGTGATGATGCGCGTGACTCTCTTCGTGTTTCGCTTGCGCGGATTCCGGCGATCTTTTCAGGAAAATCTGCTCGGAAACGGCAATCACAACCATGGTGACCAGCGCCACGCCAATGACGAACGGGTCGGTATTCATTTTTACCCAGACAAAGCCACCCAACGCCAAAAGATCCAACAAGATCGCCGTTGCTGGCACCCAAGTGTTGGCCTTGATGTCAGCGCGTAGATAGCGCAGCACACCCCAGTGAATGGCAATGTCCATAATGAGATAAAACACGATACCCAGCGCAGCGATGCGGGAAAGATCGAAGAAGGCGGTCAGGATTAACCCGAGGACCACCGTGTAGACCAGTGTGTGTTTCTGGATGCTGCCGGGCATGCCGAAATGCCGGTGAGGGACCAATTTCATCTCCGTCAGCATGGCCAGCATGCGAGACACCGCGAAGACGCTGGCCAGAATTCCGCCTGCCGTGGCCATCATGGCGATCGCGACGGTAAACCAGACACCATAATCGCCGAGAGCGGGACGCGCAGCAGCTGCGAGGGAGTAATCCCGCGTTTCGATGATTTCAGACAGTGACAGGTTGCTGGCGACCGCAAAGCCCACCAGCGTGTAGATCACCACGCAGGCCGCAATGGAAATAACGATGGCGCGCCCGACATTTCGCTTAGGATCAATAACTTCCGAGCCGCTGTTGGTGATGGTAGTAAAGCCCTTGAACGCCAGAATTCCCAACGCGGTTGCGCCCAAGAAGTTGCCCAGCGCCCCGGCTTCACCCGGCTCCGAAAAATCAACCGAGATTGAGTCGGCAACCCAGATACCCACCAGTCCAAAAATCAGTATGCCGCCGATTTTCAGAATCCCGATAAAGGAAGCGACCCCCTGAATCATCCGATTGCCCAGCAGATTGATCAGAAAGGCCGCCAGAATCAGCGCCACCCCGAGAACGGGCACCATGCGGCCGCTTTCATCCCCGCCAAATAGTTGCATGGTGTAAGAGCCAAAGGTGCGAGCCAGGAAACTCTGGGCGATCACCATGGAAAAGTACATCAACAAGGCGTTGAAAGCCGTTGGCAGCCGGTTTCCATACGCCTTGTGCAGGTACATGCCGATACCGCCAGCAGATGGGTAGGCATTCGAGATCTTGATGTAGGAATAGGCGCTGAAGCTGACAATGACCGCTGCAGCAAGAAAAGCCAGCGGGAAAAACACACCGGTCATCTGGGCCATCTGGCCGGTCAACGCAAAAATACCGGCACCAATCATGACGCCGGTGCCCAACATGACCGTCCCTGATAGAGTGAGACTGCCTTCCTGATAGCGGGTGCTTCGATCTTCTTCCCTGTTCATTCGGCCTCCTGTTATTTTTTCATAGGTGGGATCTTGGAACAGCAGAATGGCTCATGCTTCGCATTGGCCCGGACGTTGTCGTCGGTAAACCGGTACCAGTCCAGTTTGCGCTGGGTCCACCATCCCACTTTCAATCGACCACCGTAAGCCTTGATCACGTCCAGTAGTTCATCAACCGACCAGTGGGTACCGTCATAGGTCACCTGCAATGCGCCATTTGACTGACGCTCGGCAAAATCAACGCAGGGATGATGATTAAGATCGTGGATCAGCTCTTCCCAGCGATCTTCGCCAAGTCCCTCAACGGCGATCTTCCGACGTAACAAAAACTGCTCCTGATTGGTTGCTTTGTGTGCTTTGGTCATGGGGTGACACCTCTCTTCCTGATGACTTCTCCCTGCATCAAAACACTCCAACCTGAACTGCCACTGAAAATGGACAAAGGTCTTTGGTGGATTTGAGTTACATCAAATCGCAGACGAAAAAGGGCCATGGGTTTCCCCATGGCCCGTCAACAACACCATCAGAATGCGATTCTAGCGCCGATCACGGCAAACCAGTCCTCAGTGCTTCCGCCGCCGGTTTCAGCGAGGTCCGCGGTGTCACCGTATTTGCGCTCATGCACCACACCAACGTAAGGCGAGAAGGCGCGGTCGATCAGGTCGTAGCTCAGCCTGATACCTGTTTCGGTTGAAACCAGACCCTTTCCAACGCCTATTTCCCGGTCTTCACTGAAAGCCACCGTCGCGTCCAGGGTAGCTGCAACAATCCAGTAATTGGTCAGCAGCAACTCGTACTCTGCGTCCAGCGCGGCGGATGTGTCACCTTCATTACTGACATACAGGTTGGCATCAATCTCGAACCACTGCGGTGCAAGCCCCGCGACACCCAGCACGGCGTATGTGCGATCCAGCCCCTCGGGTGTGTCAAAGCGAACACCTGCCTTCGCATCAAAGAACTTGGAAATAGGAATCTGTCCAACGAGCTGATTTTCCAGCTCCTCGTAGGCCTGTTCCTCAATAGCGTACTCGCCCTTGGTCAGCCACCGGACTTTGAAATCGTCGGTACCGTAGAAAAAGTCAGCGTTCCAGGCCGCCAACTCTTCGTCGTCGTCACTGTAACGGTATTCAAACTCCTCAAATTGGATACCCCAGGTCGTCAACGGCTGTTTGCGTTCAGTTGTATCGACAATCATGTCCTGAGCGTGCACAGCCACTGGCAGCAATGCCACAGACAGAAGACAAGACAGCGTCAAAGGCAGGCGATAGCTCATGCTTCACCTCCTTCTTCAGTCACGACTTCGGCTTTTGCCTGATTTGAATCAGGGCCGCCTTCAATAATCACTTTGCGGAACATTCCTGCAGCTGCGTGATAGGACAAATGGCAATGGAACGCCCATTGGCCCGGCGCATCAACCTCGGTTTCCACGTAAACTGTGGTGCCCGGATTCACGCTCACGGTGTGCTTGATCGGGTTCCATTGGCCCGCGCCAACATCCAGAATAGACCACATGCCGTGCAGGTGCATGGGGTGCGTCATCATGGTTTCGTTGACAAACTTGAAGCGAACGCGTTCACCGTATTTCAGACGAATGGGATCTGCGTCTTCGTACTTAACGCCGTTGATACTCCAGGTATAGCGTTCCATGTTACCGGTCAGGCGAAGCTCAATTTCCCGGGTCGGTTCCCGCTCCTCGTACAATGGATCCTGTGCTTTTAGATCCGAGTAGGAAAGGAATTTGCCACCGTTGGCCGCCTTTGGCATCAGCCCGCTACCCTTTGCGTAGAAAGGATCAGAGGCAGCGCCCTGATTCATCGCCATGGATCCGTGATCCATACCTTTCATGCCTGAATGATCCATACCCTTCATGTTGGAATGGTCCATACCTTCCATGTTGGAGTGATCCATGCCCTCCATTGAAGCGTGGTCCATTCCGGCCATGCTGCCGTGATCCATGCCCGGCATGCCGCCCATGTCCGCCATGGTGAGTCTTGCAGGCTCACGCAGCTGCGGAACAGCCGCCTCCATGCCCTGTTCTGGCGCCAAGGTGGCTCTGGCATAGCCTGAACGGCCCATGGACTCGGCGAAGATCGTATAGGCCTGCTCGTCTTTGGGACGAACGATCACATCATAGGATTCCGCCACGCCGATTCGGAATTCGTCCACACTGACGGGCTGGACATTGTTACCGTCAGCCTGAACAACCGTCATATCAAGGCCCGGTATCCGGATATCGAAATAGGTCATTGCAGAAGAGTTGATGAACCGCAGCCGAATGCGCTCACCCGGCTCGAAGAGACCGGTCCAGTTCTGTTCCGGCCCTTTCCCGTTAATCAGGCCTGTAAAGCCCTGCAAGTCCTCCACATCCGCTTGCATCATGCGCATGTCGCCCCACGCCATACGACTCTGGATGGTGTTCATCAGCCCGTCTTTGGAGGCATCTGAGAAAAACTCACCCACGGTCTGCTGCTCGCGATTGTAGTAATCCGGCATCATCTTCAGATTGCGCATGATCCGATCACCGGAATGCGGGTGCTTGTCGGTCAACTGGACTACGTATTCCCGGTCATATCGAAATGGCTCACGACCCTCGGGCTCAATGACGATAGCTCCATAGGCGCCGTCGGGTTCCTGAAACCCAGAGTGGCTGTGGAACCAGAACGTGCCGGCCTGCTGGATCGGAAACTCATAAGTAAACGTTTCCCCCGGCTTGATGCCCGGGAAACTGATGCCGGGCACACCGTCCTGGTCGAAGGGAAGAATCAGACCGTGCCAATGGATGGACGTCGTCTCATCCAGATTGTTGGTCACGTTAATTTTGACTTCCTCTCCTTCTTTGAAACGCATCACCGGTCCTGGCGATGCCCCGTTGTAGCCAATGCCTTCTTTTACAAAGTCACCGGAGTCTATCTGAACCCGGTCAACCGTAAGGTCGTATTCGGCGGCCAAGCCCAATGCGGGCATCAGCAAACCGAACAATACTGCACCTAAGCGAATGTTCATGTGCGTCGCTCCAAATTCAACTGCAGGAAAGGCCTCCGGGCGAGACACCCGAAAGCCGATCAGATCAAGGTATTACCAGTAGTTTGAGTTACTCGAAATTAACGTCGCCGTACATTCCGGCCTGATAATGCCCGGGAACGTTGCAGGCAAACTCGATATTGCCCTTATCGGAAAACTTCCAGACCACTTCCTGACTCTGACCCGGCTCCAGCAGAACGCTATTCGGGTCGTCGTGCTTCATGGAATGACCGTTCCCCATGTCCATGTTCATCATGTCGTGGTGGAGCTTGCCGCCTTGGATTACGCCATGTTCGACCATCATCATCATTTCTGCCTGGTGGGCTTCATGCATGCCCGGGGTACCAATATTAAATTCATGCACAAGGTTCCCCTTGTTTTCCACGACGAAACGCACCGTTTCGCCGGGCTTTACGTTGATCGACTCCGGCTCGTAATAGTTGTCATACATTTCGACCGTTATGGTGCGACTAGCCTCCGAGGCCTTACCAGGTTCGCCGCTTGCAGAGCTGTGCCCGTGGCCTCCATCATGAGCACCAGCCGCAAACGCTGTTGCTGACATTGAAAATACAATACTCGCCACGAACAGTTTTGTTGCCTTCATCTTCAATCCTCTGTGAAATAATGCACGCAAGGCCAGTGCTGGATTCAGCCTAAACCTTGAATAACGTCTAGAATCCCATGCAACCTTCGCTCACTAACCTGAATTCTTTCTGAAAAACTCGAACTATTTTTTCTTCAGGCTGAATTCAGGTTGATCAGTCACACTTTCGATCGTGGACCACACCAATAAGGACAGAACCATGCGTTTACTGCTTGTCGAAGATGACCGCTTGCTGGCTGAGGGGCTGGTCAGGCAATTGGGAAAAGCCGGTTTCAGCGTTGATACAACGCCCAGTGCTCGGCAAGCAGCAGTTCTCGGTGAGCAGGAAGATTACCGTGTCGTTGTTCTGGACCTGGGTCTGCCTGACGGCAACGGGCTGGACGTATTGAGAAAGTGGCGAACAAATCGCGTCAGCTGCCCGGTTTTGATTCTGACCGCCAGGGGAAATTGGCAAGACAAGGTGAACGGATTAAAAGCCGGGGCCGACGATTACCTGGCAAAACCTTTTCAGGCAGAAGAACTGATCGCCCGTCTCAATGCTCTCGTGCGTCGTAGTGAAGGAAGGCTCGATGCTCAGGTTAAGGCCGGCCGCTTTGAACTGGATGAAAATCGCCAGAGCCTCAAAATGGACGACGGCGACGAACATACACTGACCGGCACCGAGTTCCGGTTGCTACGCTGTCTGATGAGCCGCCCTGGCCACGTTTTCTCAAAAGAACAACTCATGGAACAGCTTTACAACTTGAATGACAACCCGAGTGAAAACGTCATTGAGGCGTATATTCGTAGACTGCGGAAGCTGGTGGGCAGCGAAACCATCTCAACACGCCGCGGTCAGGGGTATATTTTTAATGCGACTCGTTAGAAAGCCGGCATCCGTCAAAGGAACGTTGCTTGCTCTGTTACTGCCCGCCGGGATTGCTCTAATGGGCATAGCGTGGTTGGTTCATGGCTTGCTGCTCGACCGTATGTCCCGGGAATTTCTTGAAAGCCGACTGAAAGACGAAGTCGCTTTCCTGGAACATCAGATTCGCGACGCGCATGGCCAAGTTGACACTCTCCAGACGGGCGATTATTTCAAGGATGTTTTTCATCATGCCTTCGCCATACAGTCACCCGAACAGACCATCATTTCACCGGATGTCTGGGCTCCCCTATTGACGCCTCTGATAGAGAACGAAGAAGACGGAACCCTTCGCGTAGAAGGCGCCCAAATTACTGCCACTCCTTCAAACATCCTCGCCTATCGAAAGTCTTTTCAGGTCGGCGAAACCCCCATCGTCGTAATCGTCTCTGAAGATCTGGGGGCGCTGAAAAGCAGCCAGGCGGCCCTTCATGCCTGGACCGCCGTAGTATCTATTCTGTTGATCATGCTCTTGGTCGCCGTGCTCTGGTTCGGTATCACGCTATCCATGCGGCCGGTTGTTACACTGAAAGCCGCATTAAAAAGACTCCAGGACGGCGAAATCTCGCGAATCAACGTTCAGTCTCCAGAGGAGTTTCATCCTCTCGTTTTGCAGCTAAATCAGTTGCTCGACTCCCTGGACCAGCGACTGGAACGCTCCCGAGACGCTCTCGCAAATTTGTCTCACAGTGTCAAAACCCCCATCGCAGCCGTTCTGCAGATACTGGAAGATGATACCCGCCCCATCGACACGGATCTTAGGCGCCAGATGACGGAGCGACTAGACGATATCGACAAGCAACTAGAGGCGGAAATGCGCCGAAGCCGTTTTGCCGGGCCTCAGGTTGGGAAAAGCGCTTATCCCCTAAAGCAGGCACGGGATCTTCTGTGGATGCTCGGGCGCTTGTACCCCGAAAAGTCGTTTGAGCTATCGAGTTCCCTGCCTGATGATTGCCGCTGGCCGATAGAAGAGCATGACTTGAATGAAGTACTGGGTAATCTGCTCGACAATGCCGGAAAGTGGTCTTCACGATGCGTAGAGCTGTTGATAGAACAAGGCAGTGATTTAAAACGAATCGTTGTTACCGACGATGGTCCAGGGGTTGATGAGGACAATTTGGACAGCTTGGGCCAGCGGGGACTGCGACTTGACGAGCAAACACCCGGGCACGGTCTCGGCCTTGCTATCGTCCGGGATATAGTGACCCGCTATGAGGGCAAAATCAGCTTTACGGCGGAACCGCAACGCGGCTTGTGCGTTACGATCGAGTTTTATAGGTAATTTAGATCAACCGATATAGAAGGTTGGATGCTGGCCACTCAATTCCTTTCACGGGCACTTAACTTGAACAGAGGCTCAGGTGCTTGCTCCACTTAGCAGATTATACCTCGCGGTCTTCTGACAAAAGGTGACTGCTTGTTCTTCCAGTCGTTACAGCGCTTGCCCGGCCGGCCCCAGCCAAAATTACAAAAATCTGACATCACAAAACTCTAAGCCCGACGCAAATACCGATATCAAGGCACTGTAAAAGGTCGGCTTTGTGGTCAATTCGATCGTTTCTGAATGTTCGCTTTTGTTTTTAAAGACAACCTTTCGTGCTGCGACAAGCGTTTGCCTGTGTGACCATAAAATAGCCAAACTGGCCAACGTATAGTTCCCATAGCACGGCTGAACTCAAAGCTGACACTGACTTTACTCACAAAAGCTGTGGATAACAGAACCGCAAGATAACGCATCATAGCTCCCCCTTATTCACACGCCCTTATTGAGTATAGACGAGCAAGCCTAGCCGGGCGGTTTGGTAACGGTGAGCTTTCCACTCACCCTTGCCAGCATAAGAGACTCTGTCCCCTTCATCACCCTCGCTTGGACTCGAAATTTGGCTGGCTTGTGATGTGTAAGCCGCCGAACCTCAGAACAAGCGCTCCCCGTTATCCACCTGCGCGTCCGGTCTTACCAAGGTAACTGCGCCCTTCTCCGTTTGCACGCCAGTAACCAGGCACTCCGACAAAAAAGGGCCGATTTGTTTGGGCGGAAAATTGGTGACGGCCAGAACCTGCTTGCCGATGAGCTCATCCTTGCCATAGAGGTTCGTAATCTGTGCACTCGATTTCCGAATACCAATGTCCGACCCGAAATCCACTCGCAATTTATAGGCAGGTTTGCGCGCCTCGGGAAAATCCGTCACGTCAATGATGGTCCCGATCCGCAGTTCAACCTTCTCGAAATCGTCCCAAGTAATCATCTCACTGCTCCTTCGACGTAGTTAGTCTGTTAACAATTCTGGCTCGGCGACCGTCCGGCTTTTCGCACGACCCGCGATCAAAGAACCAATGACAATCAGAATGCTGGCACTCAACACCGCAACCGTAGCCTCGCCGAATCCGGCAAGGATCAAAAGGATCACTGAAATGAGTGGCGCACTGTATGCCAGGGTTCCCAGTAACTGGATGTTTCCGTGCTTTACACCATGGTCCCAGGTGAAGAATGCTATGCCCACCGGTCCGAGGCCGAGCCCCACCACGCCAATCCATTGAAGTGCGCCTTCTGGCCATACCGTTTCCTCCCACAAAAGGTGGCAAATTAACGCCAGAATAGCCGTAACACCGCAAAACCAGCCCACGGCATCGGTCGGTACCGAGCGAACCAGTCTGCTGAGAACAGAATAAGATGACCAGATCAGAGCGCAGGACAGAGCCACCAGGTAACCCGGCAGGTTCTCCCAGGCAAATCCGTCGGCATTACGGCTGATCAACAACCAACAGCCTGCCAGGGCAACCAGGGCCCCAACGATGTACTGAGCTCGTAGTTTCTCGCCCGGCAGGAAGGCCGACAATAGGACGATCAGCAGCGGCCAGAGGTAAGCCAGCAGGCTGACTTCAACGGCCGGCGCCAGTGTCATGGCCTTGAAGTAGGCAAAGTGATATCCGAACAAGCCAACGATGCCGATGCACCATGCGAGTGGCGACTGCCGTAAATAACGCACACCGGAATGCCCCGAGAGAATCCAACGGCCGCACATCAACAGGAAAGCGATGCCGAAGGTCATGGCCATGAGCTGAAACTCTGGAATCTCGCCACCGGAAAGCTTGGTCAGCAATGCCAAAGTGCCCCATAACAGAACGGAAATCGACCCGATCCAGGTTGCGGCGTTAACGGATGCCATGAAACCCTCCCCGAAATTCTCGCGTGTGAATGATTTCAGAAGGGTATCCAGTGCGAAGGACAGGAACTTTCAAATCTTGGCGGAACTATTTCGAAATACGGCGGAAGTGGCTGGGTGCTTTGCCAAAGTGGGCTCTGAACCGGTCGCTAAAGGCCGATAACGATGAATAGCCGACAGCGTCGGCAACTCGCTGGACGCTGAGCCCCGACTGCTCCAAAAGCCGCCAAGCTTCTTTCATTCGTAACTCTGTGAGGTAGTGATGCGGCGTCATGCCGACCTGGCGCCGAAACAGATCGTTCAACTGCCGAATGCTCAGATGTGCCACGGCAGCCGCCTCGGCCAAGGACAGCGGTCGGTTGAAGTGTTCGTCCAGAAATTGTTTCGCGGCGCGGACTCTGCGGTCCAGCTTCAGCTGACTTCCATGGCGCTCCTGAAGCAACTGAATCAGCAGGAGTAGCATTTGATGTTGGGTAAAATCCGACTCAGTCCCATTATGGAGCTGTGCATGAAGGAACTGGACGTAGTGGAGCAATGCTGGATCCAAGTCTACGAAACAAGGTAGCTTGTCCAGCGCCGGGGCCAAGCCTTCGGGCACGTCTGCAACCAAAAACCGGTTATCATCGGTCGCAGCATACCCATGGCCAATTCCCGCGGGAATAATTGCCGCTCGATGCTGAGCCACTTCCCCTTCGATGGCATCTACCGACAGAGACAGCGTTCCCACCAAGGGCAATACCAGTTGATGATGGTCGTGGGAGTGGTTTTTTCCCTCGTCCTCGTAGGTTCGTATATGCAAGCCGATCTTAGAATGCTTCATGCGACCAGTATAATCAGAAACACAGGAGAGTCATCACAGAACCACTCTTTCACCCATCTCTCATCCGGGATCCGACCGGTTCATACTAAAAAGGGCGGCTTCGGGAAACTTGATGCAAAAATGGACGATGCATCACCAGATAGAAAGAAATGCATTCATTCAGTGGTGAATTGCAGACCTATCCACAAAGCAGCGCCAGGCACGTAAACTGACTCCTCAACCGAAATAAGAGCCGAGGGCCACATGACATCACAAAAACGCATCTACCTGGCCGGCCCGGAAGTGTTTTTCCCACACGAAGAACACAACGCCATCGTAGCCGAGAAAAAGCGCCTGCTTCGCGAAGCGGGCTGTGAAGGCATAGACCCGCTGGACACCGCCCTGACGTTTTCCGAACGCGACGCCAAACCCACGCGCGGCCACCGAATCCACCAGGCCAACCGCGAACTGATGGACAGTTGCGACGCCATCATTGCCAACCTCACCCCCTTCCGCGGCATCAGTGCGGACCCGGGCACGGTGTTCGAAGTCGGCTACATGATCGGCCAGGGCAAAGCAGCTTTCGGATTCACAATGGACCGCAGGCACTACCGTGAACGCGCGGGCGCAGCCGATCGGGATGAACTGGGCCACAGCATTGAAGACTTCGAGATGAGCGACAACCTGATGATTGAGGGAGGAATTCAGGAGTCCGGTGGCCAGCTACTGGTGGCAGAGCAGCCTGGCGAACACCGGTTTTTCTCGGCTGAACTGTTCCGCCGTTGTGTTCAGGCGCTGATAGGCCATAGGCACTCCAGATAATGGTCACTGTCGACCGCCGAGTTCTGCCCGAGTAATCTGATATATTTCCGAACTCACGGACTCCAGAAACGCTGAAAACTCAGACACGTTAAGGCCGGGCCAAATGTCTGGCCCGGCCTTTTCCATCAGTTGATGGTTACCTGCTGGCGAGCTCCTACCAGGTAGTAACTACCACCTTCGGTGAGGGTGTACTCATACAGAGGAACAACAACTGCACTGCCCGGGGCTTCAAACACAACCGAACCGCTCGTGTTCGCATAAGAAACCGTGCTTTCCAGAACCAGGAAGTCAGAAGCAGCCGCTGTCATGTTGTTACCAACCTGAGTTGTGACTGTGAGATCCGCCAACAGGGCAGAATTTGCCGCAACTACCAGATCAGATTTAACCGGCTCAACCGTAACCGGATAGTCACTGAACCACTGGGCATAGTCCGTCGTCAGCCCGTGCGTGCCGGCCAGATAGTATTTTTCTGAGTCAGCCAGATTACGGAACGTCCACGGCCAGAAAGTGGTGCCGCGATGTTTTGCTGCTTCCATCACTTCCGGAGCGAGGCTACCGTAGGACGGGTTGAACGTGGAGGAATACTGCTGAGTGGCGTTGAGAATCGTCCGCAGGTTCTTTTCCATATTGCTGTCTGAGCTGAAGCCTGTCAGGAAACCGCCAGACACACCGGGCATGACTTCCTGCAACTTAAGCAGTTGGTCAGAGTTGAAGGAAATAACAATCACCTGATCGTGAACACCATGGCGTTCAATGGCCGCTTTCAGGTGCTCAACGATTTCAGGCTTGCCGCTCTTGATCTCAACAAAGTGAACCGCACGCTTACCTTTCAATGCCGTAAAGAACTCATCCATGGTTGGCACAGAGTGGCCACCATCAACAGTAAGGGCCTTGAGCTCTGCCAGCGATTTCTCTTCAACTGCACCGGTGCCATCGGTGGTGCGATCGACAGTGCCGTCGTGCATCACCACAACCTGGTTATCGGTGGTCAGATAGATGTCCGACTCAACGGCGTCTGCACCCAGCTCAACCGCTTTCAGAGCGCCCGCAACGGTATTCTCGCTCACCTGGGAAGGAACGCCACGGTGGCCAACAACCAGCGGTTTTCTCAACAGAGTGTTCTCCGGCAACGCGGTGAAGAACGCAAGCGCCTGGTCCGGGTCCGTCGTCAGAAGGCCATTAACACCCGCCGTCAGAGCATCAACCGTTTGCACATATTCCGGTTGCTCCAGCTGCCCCCAGACGGAGATCAGGCGGTTCTGGATATACTGGACAGACGTTTTGTCCAGCAAGCTTTCCGGCAGAATCGCAATCTTGGCTTTTGACTGATTGGTAGTCTGTACAATGCGCAATAGATCAGCCGGTCCAGCCACCAGGTTAGCATGAGTAAAATCCACGGCAGCCCGAACAAACGGCATTTTTTCCCGCGCGTCTATCAGCAACTCCTGGTTGTCTGACACCAGTGTCAGGTCGAAGAACTGATGACGTTCAACCACGGGTTTCAGAGCGTCAACGGCAGCCTGGCTGGTTACATACAACATCGGCATAGCGGTGAACTCACCGGCATCCAGCATTTGGTCCAGGTACCCCAGGCTTCCACCATTCTGTCCAGACAACATCAACTGGTCATCCAGCTTAAGGAAAACTGAATTTGCGGGCGACGCCGTCAGATCGCCGGCGACCGGTGAAAGGTTGGTGATGCTCGGAGCCATAGACGCACCGGTCTCCGGCTCAGCCACACTCACCATCGGAGGTAATGGCGGCAACGCCTTCAGCTGTTCCGTAACGGTAACGCCCTCAACCCGCAACAGACTGCCCGCCGCCTGAAAGCCAACACCGCCCTGTGAGAAATCGCTGTCTAGCACAGAGTCTTGAAGCAGGGTGCCGTTGAGGTACTGTTGAACGCGATCACCGTGAACCACGATGGTTGCAGTATAAAGCTTGGCAGGGTCAATCACTTCCGAGAACCCGGCCTTGTCAACAATGCTCCACTGGCCGGTGTTTCGGAACGCATGCTCCGTCCCGTTGGCGGCCGTCGCGTTCTGGCGAATGGCCATTTGGTAGTAGGGTTCTACTCCCAGACCGGTCCGATATTGCATGCCGACCCAACGAGAAGTAGTGTTGGCCTCTGCAATGGTGAAAGACACTTCAATACGATAGTTTCCCTGGTCCTGCAGGAACTCGGGCAAACGCACGGCCACCGGCGTGTAATTGTTACCGCGGCCATCAACGAACAAGCTTCCCTCTTTTGTGTAGAAAAGCTCTTCCGCGCCATCCATCACCATCCAGCCTTCAGGGAGCTTACCCTCAGCGATGGCTTCGAAGTCTTCATCCAGAAGAATGTTGGGTTCGGGCTCGGGCTCAGGATCTGGATCTGGATCTGGATCTGGATCTGGATCTGGTTCAGGATTCGTTACTGGCGGTATTTTATTATCATCACTGCTGTCAGAATCGTCGCTACACCCTGCCATCCCGGTAATGGCCACAAGCATTAACGCTAGAAGGATTACCCTGCTCATCAAGCACTCTCCATATCGGCTTCGAAATGAGCAGGCAGAATAAGCCGCGAAGATGACCCAGCCGTTTCAGAAATAAAACACTCGACTGGCAGCTCGAAACCAACCCACAAACTCCCTTGCAGCCTCCTGGATCTCGTTGATCAACCAAACCCAAAACGTCGGGTCGGATAATGATATGCTCCTCCAACCTTCTTCAATAAACAGGTTCGGCCCGGATCATGATCAAAGCCTTTGCCGTTTCCAACTATCGCAGCCTCAGAGACGTGGTCGCACCGCTGGCGGGCCTGAACGTTGTTACCGGTCCGAACGGCTGTGGCAAATCAAACCTCTATAAATCGTTGCGCCTGCTGGCGGAAACGGCAAAAGGCAACCTGATCTCCTCCCTGGCGGAAGAGGGCGGCCTGGACTACACCTTCTGGGCAGGGCCCGGCCAGTTCTCAAAGGAGATGCGGGACGGCTCAGCGCCCGTTCAGGGGACCGCCGGGAACACCCCATCCCGCCTACGGCTGGGGTTTGCCGGCGAAGAATTCGGCTACGCGATTTCTCTTGGGATTCCGGCCTCTACGGGGTTTGCAGGTTATCAGGAACCCAGCATGTTTCAGCTCGACCCTGAAATAAAACGCGAATGTATCTGGGTGGGTGATATCTGCCGCCCAAGCAGTTGTCTGATTGATCGCGTCGGGCCGGTTGTCAAAGTACGTTCAGGGCGGAAATGGGAGGTCTACGACACCCGGCTAAACACCTATGAGAGCATTCTGAGCGAGATCAGTGATCCTGTGGCTGTACCTGAAGTCCATGCCGTCCGGCAGGCCATCAGGCAGTGGCGCTTTTACGATCAGTTCCGCACCGATCAACACTCCAGCATCCGCACCCCGCAAATCGGAACCCGCACCCCGGTGCTGGACCACGATGGCCATAACCTGGTTGCAGCCCTGCGTACCATTCACGAAATCGGCGACCGGGAGGGCCTGCACAGCGCTATTGAAGATGCCTTTCCCGGAGCGAGGCTTGGGTTCAGCACAGACGCAGGCAACCGTTTCGTCCTGGAATTTGAGCAGGCCGGCTTACTCCGCCCCCTGAATCAGGCCGAGTTTTCTGATGGCACCCTTCGCTACCTGCTGTTGGTTGCCGCGCTGCTTACACCCCGCCCACCAACACTACTGGTGCTGAATGAACCAGAAACAAGCCTGCATCCCGACTTGCTTCCAGCCCTCGGCCGGCTGATCATTCGCGCCTCGCGGGAAACCCAGGTGTGGGTTGTTTCCCATGCCCCTCGACTGGTAGCCGCTCTGGAAGCAGACGACGATTGCCATTCCATCGCACTGAACAAAGAGCTGGGTGAAACCCGCATTCTTGGCCAGGGGCTTCTGGACGCGCCCCCATGGAACTGGATGGATTGACTATTCAAACGCCCAAACTGAAGTGAAGCTGAACCGGCGGGCCGAACCAAACCCCGGAAGACCGGGACGACCGTCGGCCTGATTCCTGACCAGCTTTATCACGAACTTTACTCACAAAAGCTGTGGATAACTGTGTTGGAAACCTCGGGTTAAGCGCCCGGAAGCCCCGCAGCAAAAGGGCTCGGGAATGTTGATGCTAAAACGGGCAATCTCGTTACCATCCACCAGCTATAGCGTTCTCCGATCATCAATTCAATTGATTCAACCTAGGGCACAAGAGGGTAGGCCGCCCTCACCTGCCTCATCACAATCCTGGCATCCTCCGGCTTCAAACCCTGCTTTCGCAACTGCGGCATCACCATCGCGCCCACCTTCTGGCAACGGGAGCTATCAATTCCGTGCTTTTGAAACACATCGGCAATGGCCTGTGGTTGGACATCCGGATTGGCTTTCAGCAGGTTGCCGATGTCGATGGCACAGGCCTGCTCTTCAGGGGCAGTGTTCTGTTTACTACGCCAGATCAGGACAGCCACGATGGCGGCGAAAACACCGATGATCAGAAACTTCATACTAAGGCACCTTTGTCCCGGTTTTTCCTAGCGAATACCCTGCGATTGCAGCCACTGACTGATCTGGGCCTGATTCATGGCGCCACTCTGGCGCGCCACCTCCCGGCCGTTCTGGAACAGAATCAGGGTCGGTATGCTGCGAATCGCAAACTGACCGGCCGGCCCGGGGGCTTGTTCCGTATTCAGCTTGGCAAAGCGCACTTTCCCGCGCCAGGCCTTCGCGGCCTGCTCGAACTGGGGCGCCATCATTTTGCACGGGCCACACCAGCTGGCCCAGAAATCCACTAACACAGGCAGATCGCTGCGCCCGGTATGGGTAGCAAAGGTCTGCTCCATTAGCTCCAGAACCTGATCCGGCCAAAGCGGTTGTTTGCAGGCGCCACAATTGCCGCCGGAGGACAACTTGTCGGCCGGTACGCGATTCACTTTGTGGCAATGGGGACATACCAGGTGTCGAACGTCAGTCATGATGAACGGGCCTCTGATTGGCTGATGGTAGAAATAATCTGGGCAGGAGAAGAGAAATCAAGAGGCACTAAAAATCGCGCATCTCACGAACACGTATCAACCGCTTTCCGCTACCATCAAAGTAAGTCGGTGTCAGAGGCTCAAGCGCCATGGGACTGTCGATAAAACAGTCGGAATTTACAGCCCCGGCGCCTGATCTCGCTGCCCCTGAAACCACCGGGTAATGCCAGGCAACGGCCAGAGTGCTGCCCTCCTCGTTTAAAAAAGCTTACCCCCTTGTTGTGTAACGAGTGGGTTCTCCGTAAAAAGGCATAGGAATCACCGCGGCCAACCCTCAGGCAAGGCCATCATCCATCCCAGGAGTGTTAACCGTGATTGTTCGCGAGCGCCCCGGCCCACTCCGGCTGTTGCTGGCCTGGAAAGGGTCTGTTGTCCCCCACATTCTGCCGCACATCCTGCTTACGGGAATGTTTGCAGCCGCCGTTACCTGGTTTTCGCGCCACCACTACCTCGACGGCACGGTCGACTACACACTTCTGCCGTTCACGATCATGGGCATCGCCCTGTCCATCTTTCTAAGCGTGCGCAACACCGCCACCTACGACCGCTGGTGGGAAGCCAGAAAACACTGGGGACATATGGTGTACGAATTTCGCAGCCTGGCGCGGACTGGCACCATTTACCTGAGCCCGGAGCGACGCCGGGAGCTTCTGACCCGATGCCTTGCTCACGCTCACCTGCTGCGCGGCCAGTTGCGGGGAGAAGATGTACGGTCTGACCTGCCCGGGTCACTGGCACCCGAACTCATTGACCAGGCCCTGAGCACACGCAACCCCGCCGCCTTCATGCTGCACCGGGCCGGAGACGTACTCGCCGAAGCCCACAAGGCGGGCGATCTGGATTCTGTAGCAACCGCAGCCGTAGACCAGCACCTTCATGGCCTCGCGGGCATTCAGGCGGCCTCGGAACGCATTGCCCTCACCCCGTTGCCCTTTGCCTACACCCTGCTGGCTCACCGCACGGCGTATGTGTTCTGCTACCTGCTCCCGTTCGGTCTGGTAGGCGTCGCAGGCTGGTTTACGCCGGTGTTCACCGCCATCGTGGCCTACACGTTTTTTGGGCTGGATCGCCTGTCTGAACAGCTTGAGTTTCCCTTTGGCCGACACACCAACGACCTGCCGCTGGATGCCATCTGCCGCATTCATGAAATTAGTGTTGCCGAAGCCCTGGGCGACCCGGCACCCGAACCGCTGCAGCCGGTCAAATACCAGTTGCAGTAAGGGCCCGGCGGTTACAACGGCATGCGCCCGGTTCGCTCCAGCCGCTCGCTCACCCATTTGTGATACAGCTTTGCCAGCGCTGGCCGAATTACCGGCAAGCCAATCAGCCAGGCAAGCGGTTTCAGCAGCCAGACCCGCGACATCAACAGAATATAGGCATCCAGTTCCCGGTGGATGTTGCCCTGGCCATCTTCCACATGGAGCTCCTGAAGCGCGGCTTTCGGGTCTATACCACGTTCCTCCAACTCCTCATCACGGCCGGTGATATCCACCCACTCCACCGATTCGCCGGTCCTGCCCGCGAGTCGTTCATAAAGCCTGCGATCCTTGACACAGCTTGGGCAGGCGCCATCGTAGAACACACGAAGCTGATCGCCTGGTGCCGTCATCACTATCCCCTCCTGTTTGCATCGCATTCATCTGATTACACGATAAAGCACTGCGTGGCTCCCGTTAACCCTTCGGATCTCAGGCATAACCCGCGAGAGGCTCTACCATCGCCCTCAAAATCCAGGCGCGTTTCGATCATTGTCTGGCTCGCATGCTTTTCGATTGCCAGGAGCCTGATCGGCAGGCCGTTCTGCATCATGTTCGGAGCCGAGGCCGCCGCATGTTCCAGGTTTGCACGACGGTAGACCATATCGGCAATAGCCAGGAAAAGGTCTGTACCGCGATGCCCCCGAGAGCATTACTCACAGCCAACTCCGGTTGCCCGCGGTAGGCCGCTGTTACCGAGAGCACCGAACCACTGAGGGAGGTCGCTGCCCCCAGAAGCACGGCTCCAGTGGTTGCCTCACCCAGACCGGTCCGGTCGGCGAGCTGGTCGACCACCCGTGTGATACGTGTGCCCGCAATCGCAATGACCAGCGCACAGACGCTGAAAACCACGATGCTCTGTGACAGCGTCCAGCTGTCCAGATCCATGATCGGCAATGTCATCCTCCTGTTGCCTTTGAAGCCTACCGCGCAGCCAACGCAAAACGCGCGACAGCAGTCGCTGCCGTCATTACTTCTTTCTTATTGACCTCGCAACCCAGTTCGCGGAGTTGATCCTGCACTGACCGGCAGTTCAATAATCTCACCAACCACACCGTCTTCACTCACCTCCAGCCGCCCCACCGTGATCGGAAACGTAAAGCGCCGGGGCCCGGCACCACCGGGATTGAAATAAAGCACATCGCCAACCCATTCATTGCGGGGTTTGTGGGAATGGCCGGCGATCACCACGCGGTATCGGCCTTGCGGATCGAGGTCGAGGGTTTTGACGTCGTGAAGCATGTAAAAGGCGTGGCCGAGAAATTCCAGATCCTGAACATCAGGGAGCGTCGCTGCACGTCCTGCCGTATCGATATTGCCGCGAATGGCAAGCAAAGGAGCGATGGCCTCCAGTGCGTCCAGAACCTCGTCCCGCCCCACGTCACCGGCATGAAGGATCAGATCCGACCCCTCCAGAGCTTCCAGGGCTTCGGGACGCATTTTGCTGTGGGTGTCTGCGATTACCCCGATTTGCATGTTTACGCCTCGTTCAGTCTCTCAGTCGACCTGCCAGGCCCGTGCACGTGGCCAGGCAAATAAGCGTTGCTATAGTGAAACAAGCCCGCCTCAATCCCATAGTGGCGAGATCCAGTGCAAACGTACAACCCATGGCAGGAGTTTCCCATACCCACTTACACCGTCACGGTCGCCGCAGCAAAAATCACAGATCGCCGAGGCCATCACAGCCGCCAACAGCGCCCAAACCGGCGCGCCCCCGGTCTTTGCGCAGGTTCTGTTTTCTGCGGCCAATAAAGGCGACCATTTTGTGGGTGGCAAAGTGAACACCGGGCCTCAGGTGTATGTGCACGGCCTGGTACGGGAGGGCAGAAGCATCAAGATCAAACAAGCCCTGATGAGCCAGATGCTTGAAGAAATCGCCCAAATCGTGGGCATCACAGCTGAAGATGTCTGGGTCTATCTGCAGAACATTCCGGCCACCCGGATGATCGAGTTTGGGCGGCTTTTGCCTGCGCCGGGAGAGGAAGCTGAGTGTGAAAAGGGAATGACTCAGGAAAGCGGGGCAGCTTAACCAAATAACCGAATTAATAGATCTGTCCCAGTTTTCCGAGCTTTTCGGCAGAATCATTAAACGCCACGCTGAAAAGAGTCATTCAATGATTTTACAACCGGCAACGGCGGGATTTCCCTTCCGATTTTTGCACGAAAAACGTCCGCATCATTTTCTAACTCTTTATCACCTACTGATTTGGCATACTTTTCAATTGAATCCAGAAAATGACCAACAACAAATGAGTTAAACCACCTCTCGTGCTTAAGAATATTTGCGTACAGGAGATTATGATCCACAGGCTCATAAACTTCGCCAACATAGTCGTTGAACTTGCCATACAACCCATTCACACGAAGCCTTTTGGCAAATTGAATCCGGCAATAGTCGCGCAGTATGACTCTCAATGCATCACTCAAATCAGATTTCAAACCATTACCGAAAAGACCTTGCAATATTTTTTCAAAATAGAAGGACATGGAAGTAAGATCACCAACCTTTAAATACTTAAGAGAGTCTGACACTAATTCTATATAACATCCTTCTTGAGCCTCCAAAACCTCATATAAATGCCTATTGAGAAATTCATCATCAAAATTGAAAGCATAAGTTTCTCCGACATGCTCCTTAAGAATTTCCAAATAATCTTGAACTTTAAACTCAATAGACAGATTGGGATTAGACACGAGCATCAACGCATCATGGTTCAAAGAACAAGGGGTACTTAACCTCTTCCTTGCTATGGTATCCGGCAGATACTCAATATATAACTCCCTACGTACAGGAGATTTTGCCAAAGCCAAAACAAAACGCTCCGATAAGGATACGCGATTCATGGCTGAAACAATTTCAATCATCGTCGAAAGTATTCTTCGCTTAATCACCAGATCAACTAGCGCAAAAGTCACCATATTATCCAGAAGAAATATAATTAATTCTTCCAAATCATCTGAAAAAGAATCACCCGAAAAAAACAATATACTCAAACCATCAATTATATTCTGATAAGCGATAACCGAATTATATCTATCTTTACTATTCCGAAACTCCAGACCTTCCGCATACGCCCCAGAAAGAATTCTAGGGTAATTCTTAATTAACGCCACATCAGAAAGGTAAGACTTTATTTGATTTAGCTCAGACTTTGTGGCGGATTCAGCATAAGCCCTCAACTCCCTCTCACGGTCACTCGACCAAGCCGAAACATTTCCTCGCGGAATCGATCGATTTTTAAATATTGCAGGAGTCTTTTCGACAAACCGCTCAATCCCGAATACCTCACCGCCGAAACAGAAAATTGGCTCGGATTCCAATAAAACTTTGTCGTCGAAAAATTCTGTAGAGTTTGCTACGACAAAACCGATACTATCAAAATGAGAATATGGTTTTCCATCATTGCCAGTATTCGGCTGAGACCAAGAGGGGAATACTGAGAGTATTTTTTCTCCGCGGTGCTGTATTACCAGCCGAATCTCTTTTAAAGGGTCTCCCAAATTACAATATCCGACTAATTGACCTTGGATACTACTTTTTCTATCGAGATTATTAAGTGCAACATCTATCGCATTTAAAATATCATTCTCACCATATCCTTGGGGGAAAAGAGTCTTCCATAGATATCCCGATTTGTAATACTCATCTGGATACATTGTATTCTTTGATGCCTTTGAACTAAAAAGTTCTTTGGGGATTCTTAGGGTAATAACCCCATTCCCTAAAGTCCGTGCAAAGTACCAATTTGAATGCACCCGGCTATCAAAAAATAACACGTGCGCCAGTTCATCAGCATGCAATATTTTAAAGCTCACCCATCCATCGTATGTATGGAGACCGCCTTTCAAAACCGTTTGTGTTGACTTATCACCCCTTCGAGTAGGGCGGATAGAAAAGTCGCCCCTTATTATATGATCCAGGCTGGCGCGCGAAATCTCAAAAGTGTCGCCATAAATGGAAGTAAACTTTCTTAACGAATCCGACAATATAATCACCTATCAATTCTTTGAAAACGGGGAAAGGTCAATAGTTCGCCTGTCGCCCTCCCCGATGTACGCGCATACTCTTTGATACCGATACGGTTTGCAACTCAACTGCCAAACTTGCTCGGACCTGTCATTGTTCCTCACCCGCTTCACTAAAATTGACGGATAACCGCAAACCTGCTCAAAATTTTGACAATCTAATCCTCATCTAGCGGGACCATGCTAATCCTTGGGTAATACAGAGCCCCTACAATCATTGGCACTTTGAGCTCCCTACATGAGATGAATAGCTCGACTACTTCCTACAGCTCAGTTTAATCAATCACTCTTGCTTCAACGGGACATAGCTTTCAATAGCAACAAGGAGCTGCCACAAAGGTATTTATGTCAACAAAGCTGCTGTTGTGACGGACCACCGATGCGCTTTTAAAGTTCTCCCATTAATTAATGCGGTTTCCTCTCTTGGCACTTCTTCAATTTAGTGAGCTCCCCAAATTGCTGCCAGCCTGCACAACCCAAACTCACATCGACCATGCGCAAACCGTAACGTTAAAACTCTTGCCGAAAGACATAATGCCAATCCGGGGACATCATTAGGCTAAGGAAAATAAACCTGTCCCGGTTTTCCCATATTTTCTCAATCTCCTCCTGTTTAGGGCTAAGGCCGGCGCACAACGGCACACTTGTAATGGAGGCGCAACCGCGGTGAAAAGAGCGCCCGGCGGCCACCCGCGAACTAATGCGCCTTGTTATGTATTACCATCTTGGCTCCGACCATGATTCAACCTTCCCACGCATAAAGACCACTTCTGCGCGGTTCGGATATTGCCAACGTGCGAGGTTCCCCCCATCCACTCGTTCAGGCGTGCCGAGGATTCTTTCGACATCATCGTAGCCCATTGATGTTGTCAACTTTCTCCAGTTTGCGATCGATTTCCAACCATCCCCTCTCGCAACGAATTCCTGGACTTGATCTTCATCATTTAGCTGAGATTCTAGGTTCGATAGCCGAACCGTCAGTTCTTGGACTTGTTTCTCCAGTCGATCAATACTAGCGCTCTCGTCTGCATGCACATTGAGGGCAACGCTAATCGCGAGAAATCCTAAAACGATTATGATTTTAAACATCGTCTCTCTCAGAAATATAACGCCTGGACTCAGCCGCACTTGAGGCGAGGCGCTAGGTGGCGTAGCCAAACCAAGCAGTGGGTCAAGTGTCGACTGCAGCGATTTATTGGGCATCATCGCGCACACTGCTCAGATTGCTTTCTGCACATGGAAGGATGCTAACTCTTTAAGAGTGAATGATCGGTTGTTCTTTAAAGTTTCTTCTAGTTTTCGATGAGTTTCGAACCATTCATCGCTAATTGGAAGGAATGTATTTACGTACTCCGTTCCTTTCTCAATGACAACTCGTACCTTACGATCCCCATGATCAGGCAGGGCGGCAATAAATTGGCCTTTCCCTAAATACCTGATTTTTCGAATCTCAATCGTCTTTGCAGGAACCCAGTAGGTTTTGTCTCGCGATGGATTCCTTTTACGAATAGCGCCCCGAGCGAAGTAATGATACTCCTCAACTTTGCGTTTTAGGTTCGCGATACCGTAGCGGATGGCTAAAGCCTCGTTTGCGTGCTGCCCAGTTTTATATGTATAGGGCGTTTCTTGGGCGTCTGCATCTCTATGGCGTTGTCGTTCCCGCTCTTGGCGCTCTGCATCTTCCCGAAACGCCCGAGCCTTCGATTCCTCTGCATCTCTCTTCTCCCTTTCCCTTTCTCCTTTTCGTTTTTGTTTTTCTGCTTTTTGTTTCTCCTTTAACTTCTTATTACGCTCCCACTTTGCATTCTCCAATGCTCTACGTTCAAGGAAAGCTTTTCGTGCTGAGGGGTTAAACACATGATAAATGCGCCGAAGTCCAGTATAAAAAAGATAAGTTCCGAAAAGGGCTGCGCCTGCAGCAGCTAATGCAGCTCCAGCAATCAAGGCCCATTTTGCCATCTGGATAATGATAGTCAAAACCACGATTGCCAATATGAAGTACCACATTCGTTGGCCCTAATTCGATTTATTCAGTGACGCTCAACGCCAGAGCCCACCAGCGCACTTTAGTGCGTCCGCGTGACACGATTTTTTATGTGTTTAGTCACCAAATCGGAGGAATTCGAGCAACCTAACTACCTCTCTTGGCGGCCGATTTAATGGAGCCACAGTTTTAACTGACGCTCTGATAAGGCATTTATTGCCAATTACAATATCTGTAGCCTTTGTAAATTGCTCGACAGCTTCCTTTGTAGCTGAGCCATAAAGAAGCTTCCCAGCATTATCAGCCAATTCAAACTTTCGATGCTCTGGCAAAAATCCTACCAGCGTTCCTTCAACTTCAGTTGTTTTTTCTTCAATGCTTGTCGCTTCTGTTCTTATTTTTGCCCGGTGTATTGATGGACCATCAAGCGTAAAATCGAGATTATTTTCTACAACACGTATAGTTGCTTTACTTGAATCCAGATTCAAAAAAAGATCACGAAGAGCAATCAGTGTTCTTGGCTCCAGCTCCTCTAAAATAGACTCAAACACAGCATCGTCTTGAGCGGCAGAATCCCTAAGTAAAAGCGCCGCCTTATCTATAACATGTGACAGTTGAGATGATTCTAACTGCATTTGCTCGCTCATCTCATCGAGAACGAATCCAAACGAACCTCTTGCCAAGCCTGTAACCATTAATTCAGAATGCGACTTAAAAGGAACCTTTCCTCTTTCGCCTAAGTCACCGACTTCATTATTCGCAAATACTTTGGCGATCAAGTTTTGAAACTGCTCTAGTGCAGTGCCAGCAAACTCAGCAGCAATTCCTTTCGACCCAAGGACAGGCTGCCCACCAAAAAATAAAGCAACACTAGCGCTGTTATCCTCAAGCGTTTTTTCTTTAAGAGCTTTCAATTTATTTGATAACTCATCAATTCGATGCTCAATCTGCATTTCCCCTACAAAGTCGTTTGATTGACGAGCGCTCGTCAGTAGCTCATTCAGAGTAGCAATTTCAGAAGATAGGCTATCAATAGTAAGTTTCTTAGGCATTACCTGCCTCTCTATCCAAAATCTCTGATGCTTCGTTGTCTCCGCATACAATGGGGACTTCAACCATTCCCTTCCAGAGATATGATTCTCGTTGGTGTGAAAACAAACCGAACCAGTATCGGGTATTACTCACCACATGTAGAGGATGTGTATGCAAATCAACAAAATACGCGTCGCAAAAGTATTTCTGCTTTGCTTCATTCGGAAGAAAAAGATCCTTGTTTCCGCTCACTAATTTCTTCCATTGCTCGAAATCGTCAGTCGGCCTAAAGGCGAAAGTGACTATGTCCACATCCGCTGGCGGTCGGCCACGATTGAGCTCCACGTTCTCCACAAAGCTGCCATCAAGCCACTGAACGCCGCTAGAAATTCCGATTTCCCTGAGCTTCTTCCGATAGTCGAGAAGCCCTCTAAGTATACGTCTTCTCTCGGGAGAATGAGCGTAACGAAGGACAAACTCGGATATCGTTGTTTTATAGGGTGCCATGCCAGCAGGATCGGTTGGCCCTTGCCCTGGTATAAATGGAGGTAATACTCCTGATTGATTTAACTCTGGTATCACTTTTCAATCTTCCTATGATCTCTCAGGCCATTATGGCACATGACACTTACTGCATGCGGGCCTTCAGAATGGAGCCTAAGGTGCAATGCTATGGGCGTCGCCATACCTGGTTATGTACTGCTACGGCGCAGCACCACGGTTTTATTAATGATGCGTCGATTAATTTTTTGCTTCCAAGCAATTTGCTTGGGCGATAATTTGCGCTTCCGTCTGGTGTCCATCAAGAACTTGTATTCCTGATCAAAGATGTAGCCAAGTTTGAAAGCATGATAGATCAGGTCTTCATTTGCGTTGGCAGTGTCATCTGCCGCTATGCGGCGAAGTCCCGCGAAAAGATTGCCGGTCTCAATACCTATGAAGCGGTTAATACAGACGTTGCCGACGTACGTGGTGTTACCGTTGAGCTGATTGCGAATGTAGCAGTGCTCTTTGATATCCTGGCCGCAAGGACAGCTATCAAATTCTTCGCTGACCTCGACCCCAATGAGCGCCCATTCAGTTCTCGCGGTGTCAAAATCAGTTGCCACTGAAAGAGGGAGAATATGGGCAGCCAAGCGTTCTTTGTTGTGATCCATATTTACCTCCCATGAGCACATAACGCTGAGCACAGCGGCGACCTTGGAGTGGCGACGAAGGAGCCACGTAAAGGGCGTCCGGCGGCCATCGGCCGCGTACTGCTGCGACTTGTTAATTGGATACTTCAATGTACCACTTCGGTTTGATACGCCCGAAATCTCTACGGGTATTGGATTTCAGTGCTTTCTTGGAATCCAACACCTTTACTTCGCCATGCTCCCTGATAAAAACAACCCAATGCCAGAATGGCTTACCTTGCTCGGTGTGCCATTTGATAGCCAACAACGCTGTGTCCGGTAGACTTTCCCATGCTTTGAATGGTGTTTCTTTGGGCGAAACGGTGATGCCAAATTCACGAAGTAGTGTCCGAACATGCTCTGTTTCTGACCAAAGCGTTGTGTCTGCCGCATAAATGCCCAGCGCGTTTGCCTTTTGTTTGGCCTCCGCGTAACTGACACCGGCGAGAGCAGCACTTGCAGCAATACCGCAACCGGTTGGTTCTTCCTGAATGACAGGTTCCATAGCTTTACCAATTAACAGTGATTCGATAGCGCGCTTCGTTATTGCAATCATTTGAGCGTTAACAAAAACTCAGAACCAAAAAATTCAAACTTCGCCAATTAAACCTTTTAAATCAATATGCTAATCTGCACTAACACTCTGTTCGCGCCGCAATCATTTGACAGCTTCATTACTGCAATAACGAAGCACCAACCATCCCCCGGCATTTGGGAAACGCCTTACAGCCAAAAAACTCCTTCCCAACATTTTCTCCACGCTTAACCGTGCGCTTTACCATCTCACCCTGGCACTTCGGGCACCGTGGCACACTTTCTTTCTTGGCCACGATCTCCTTCACATGCGCCACGTGCTGCCGGTGATTTCTGAACGTAGCTGCCAGCCGCCCGGATTCAATGGCTTCAATCACCTTCTGAACCTCAGCATCCGACAGTCGCTGCTCGGTTTGGGCTTTGATAAAGCGGACATACCCACCACCGTGGGTCACGTTCTCCGGCATGGGCGTTTTGAACGTGGAATCCCCCACAAAGACCACTACCGAAAACACCTGCTCATCACTCAGGCCCAACAGGCTTTGCAGTGTCTTCACGTGTTTGTAGTTTTGATGCAGCGGGTTCTGGAATTTCTGCGAGTGCTTGAAGATCTTCTGCGTCCAATAGCGCTGTTTTGCGTTACCGAAGATCCAGCCCTTCATGTTCTTGGTTTCCACCACAAACACGCCATGCCGGGAGACAATGATGTGATCGATCTGGGTGGTGCCGTCTTCGGTGGGCAAGGTGACGTTTTTGATGAGGTGGTAGCGGGTTTTGTCGAGAAACAGCTTTGCGGCGAGGTTGACCATGGCTTCGCCGGCTTTGCCTTTGAACCAGGGTGTTCTCAGAATTGGCAACAGGATGAACAGCGGTACGAAATACCAGACTTGATTCGGTAGAGAGTTCAGGAGGGTGTTGAATAGCTGGCCGAAGTCCATCGGTTTTCCTTAACAGCTGTCAATCCGTTTCTTATAACTACACACTAACCTACTCTTCAGTAAACTTCCCATACCGTCAAGGTCAAATTTTGTAAACCATATACTGAAAAAGCCGCGCGGTTGCCCGAGCGGCTTTTTCGTTTCTGAGGGGACGACGGAATCAAGCGGCGGCCAGGTATGCTCCCGCCACAGCCAGCACTCCCCCAATCCCCCGACTAAACCGGCTATCCGCCTTCAGCATCAAGGCACCCAGCCCACGCCCAACCAGCGTGATGGCCAGGGTGGCGATGGAGAAGCCGGCCAGGTAGGCCGCCAACGTAGCGCCTTCCGGCATTTCCGCACCATGGGCGAAGCCATGAAACAGCATGAACGCACCAACCAGGGTGCCACCCACGGCGGTGGGCAGTTTGGCCAGGGTGGCGATGAGGATGCCCGCCACCAGTACCGAGAAGGTAATCCCTGTTTCCACGCCCGGCAGGGTCAGGCCGCCCCAGGCCAGGGCGGCGCCGAGCACCATGCCGCCGATGACGAAGGCGGGGGTGGCGTTTTTCATGAGTTTGCTCTGGCGCACGCTCCAGAAGCCGATGGCGGCCATAGCCAGCAAGTGATCCAGGCCTAGCATGGGGTGCAGCAGGCCGCTGGTGAAGCCGCCTTCGGTGTGGCCGGGGTGGGCCATGGCGGTGGCGGAGGCGGTCAGCAGCGCAGCGGCACTGAGCAATTTCGTTACGAGTTTCATATCAATTCTCCCAATTCGTGTATGCGGTATCTCGAAATTCACTATGTTGCACGAGCCTTAGGTTCTGGTGTGGTGAAGGGCTAGGCGCCCCGGAGCGCAGGAAGCGGGACATACCTACTGGTAGGACCGCTTTTGAGCACCGGAGTAACGACGCCATTCGCCTCACCAGAGCCTCAGGCGGTCTCAGCAGTCTTGTGTGGGCGCCGCTCGGGCAGCATGCCACGCTCCAGAATGAAGCTGATGATGGTGTCCAGCCCTACCCCGTCGTACAGGTTGGTGAACACGAAGGGGCGTTCGCCGCGCATTTTTTTGCTGTCCCGTTCCATTACGTCCAGGGAGGCGTGTACCTGTTCGGCAATGTCGATCTTGTTGATGATCAGCAGGTCGGACTTGGTGATGCCGGGGCCGCCTTTGCGGGGGATTTTGTCGCCGGCGGACACGTCGATCACGTACAGGGTGAGGTCGCTCAGTTCCGGGCTGAAGGTGGCGGAGAGGTTGTCACCGCCGGATTCCACCAGCACCAGTTCCAGGCCCGGGTGACGGCTTTGCAGGTCGTCGATAGCGGCCAGGTTCATGGAGGCATCCTCGCGAATGGCGGTGTGCGGGCAGCCGCCGGTTTCCACACCCAGGATGCGGTCTGCGGCCAGGGCTTCGTGGCGCAGCAGGAAGTCGGCGTCTTCCCGGGTGTAGATGTCGTTGGTGACCACGGCGATGTCGTAGTGGTCCCGCAGGGCGGTGCATAGCTGGCGCAGCAATGCGGTTTTACCAGACCCGACCGGGCCGCCGACGCCTACTCTCAGACAATGTGTCATGGCTGTATCTCCTTGATGTTTTTATTCAGCTTCTGAAAAGCCGTGAATACTGGGTTTCATGCAGGGCACTGCCGAGCGCAAGGCCTGGCAGGATGGGCCCGAGTTCGTGGTCTTGCCGTGCCAGCGCCTGGTCGGAGGCAATCACCAGTGCCGGGCGCAGTTGTTCGATAATCCGTTGGGCGGCGGTGTGGCCCAGGGGCAAGGCTTTGCAGGCCACCGCCAGCTGGTTTTCCAGCCAGGCCCAGGCGGAGCCGAGCAGGGTTTGGCGCACGGGCACACACCGCTGGTGGGCCACCCAGGCGAACATGGTGATGTAGCCGGGGTCTTCCGGTATCAGGTGTGGCTTGGGCAGCAGTTCCAGGTTGCGCAGCAGAGTCACGAGGGCCGCGCCAAGGCGGCTGTCTTCGTCGCTCAGTTCGGCGGTTTCCCGGGTGGCGTGCAGCCAGTCGTTCCACTGCGCCAGTGCTTCGGCATCGCTGCTGGCCCAGGCGCTTTGCAAACGCACCAGCAAAGGCAATTCGCAGCGGCTGAGGCCGTCTTCCAGTACGCCTTCAATCCACTGGGCCAGTTCGGCTTCGTTGTTCACCCAGCCCAATTCGAAGGCGCTTTCCAAACCTTGTGACCACGCAAAGGCACCGATGGGCAAGGCCGGGCTGACCAGTTGCATCAGGCCCAGCAAGGCCAGATCACCACCCTGCGGGGTGGCGGCCTCAGTGGGCATGTTCGTGGCTGTGGCCATGACTGTGCCCGTGGTCGTGATCGTGTGAATGGCTGTGGCTATGGCCATGCCCGTGGGAATACCCGGCTTGGGTGTAGGCACCGGGTTCCGGGTCGAACGGGGCGGTGTGGTGGGTCAGGGTTGCACCCAAGCGTTCCGCCAGTTCTTCCAGCACGTGGTCCGGGGTGATGCGCACGTAGGCGCCCTGCTCGTCCATTCCGATGGCCAGCGTTACGTGGCGATTGCCCAGGTGGTAGCACAGGCGCGCCAGAGGTTGGCCGTTTTCAATGCGGGCGGTGACTACCTGTTCTTCCGCCGCGCGGATGCGGACGATCTCGCCGGTTTTGGCTTGCAGCAGGTCGCCGTCGCGCAGCACCGGGCCGCGGTCCAGAAACAGGCCTACATCCACGTTGGTTTCGGTGGTGGCCCGCAAACGGCCGCGGATGCGCAGCTCGTAGGGCAAAGTCAGGTTGTCCAGAATCTCGCCGGGGTCGATCCCGGCGTGGTTCACATCGCCAAGGCGTTTTGTTAGTTCCAACATAATCGGTTCTCCAATTCCCGGCTTAAAAAAGATGGTAGCGCTGGGCCAGGGGCAGTTCGGTGGCGGGCTCACAGGTGAGCAGTTCGCCGTCTGCGTGTACTTCGTAGGTTTGCGGGTCCACGGTGATGTGCGGGCACGCGTCGTTCAGTTTCATGTCTTTCTTGCGCACGCTCCGCACGCCTTTGCAGGCGGACAACGGGCTGTCCAACCCCAGCTCTTCGCCTATGTTGGCGTCCAGCGCGGCCTGGCTGACGAAGGTCAGGCGGGTGGCACTGGCGGCTTTGCCGAAGGCGCCGAACATGGGGCGGTAATGCACCGGCTGCGGTGTGGGGATGGAGGCATTCGGGTCGCCCATGGGGGCGGCCGCGATCATGCCGCCTTTGAGGATGCAGGCGGGTTTTACGCCAAAGAACGCCGGGCTCCAGAGCACCAAGTCCGCCAGTTTGCCCACTTCCACCGAGCCAACTTCGTGGGCGATGCCGTGGGTGATGGCGGAGTTGATGGTGTATTTGGCGATGTAGCGCTTGGCGCGGAAGTTGTCAGCGCCTCGTTCTTGGTCTTCCGGCAGCAGGCCGCGTTGCACTTTCATTTTGTGGGCGGTTTGCCAGGTGCGGCACACCACTTCGCCTACCCGGCCCATGGCCTGGGAGTCTGAGGAGATCATGGAGATCACGCCCATGTCGTGCAGGATATCTTCAGCGGCGATGGTTTCCCGGCGGATGCGGGAATCGGCGAAGGCCACGTCTTCCGGGATGTTCGGGTCCAGGTGGTGGCATACCATCAGCATGTCCAGGTGTTCGTCGACGGTGTTCACGGTGTAGGGCCGGGTCGGGTTGGTGGACGACGGCAGTACATAGTCCTTTGAGCAGGCGGTGATGATGTCCGGGGCGTGGCCGCCGCCGGCGCCTTCGGTGTGGAAGGTGTGAATGCAGCGGCCTTTGAAGGCGGCCAGGGTGTCTTCCACAAAGCCGGATTCGTTCAGGGTGTCGGTGTGAATGGCCACCTGAATGTCGTACTGGTCAGCCACGGTCAGGCAGTTGTCGATGCTGGCCGGGGTGGTGCCCCAGTCTTCGTGCAGTTTAAGGCCGATCACGCCGGCTTTGATCTGCAGCTCCAGCGCTTCCGGCAGGCTGGCGTTGCCTTTGCCCAGAAAGCCGATGTTCATGGGCAGACTGTCCACGGCCTGGAGCATTTTGCCAATGTGCCAGGGGCCCGGGGTGCAGGTGGTGGCGTTGGTGCCGGTGGCCGGGCCGGTGCCGCCGCCGAGCATGGTGGTGATGCCGCTCATCAGGGCTTCTTCTACCTGTTGGGGGCAGATGAAGTGGATGTGGGGGTCGATGCCGCCGGCGGTGAGGATTTTGCCTTCGCCGGCAATAATTTCGGTGCCGGGGCCGATGACGATGGTCACGTCTGGCTGGGTGTCGGGGTTGCCGGCTTTGCCGATGGCGGCGATGCGGCCTTTTTGAATGCCTACGTCGGCTTTGACGATGCCCCACCAATCGAGGATCAGGGCGTTGGTGATGACGGTGTCCATTACGGCATCGTCTACCCGTTGGCTTTGGCCCATGCCGTCGCGGATGACTTTGCCGCCGCCGAATTTTACTTCGTCGCCGTAGTGGGTGTGGTCTTGTTCGACTTCGATCCACAGTTCGGTGTCGCCTAGGCGCACGCGGTCGCCTACGGTGGGGCCGTACATGTCGGCGTAGGCTTGTCTGCTTATTTTCATGTTATTCCTCTATGAAATTGGGTGCCGGGGCCGATCGGGTAAGGCTTTCCAGGAACCGCTCCTACCGGCACATCCATGTGGCGCTTGTTCTCCGGCATCCATGCCTCCGCACATTCCTGGAAAGCCTTACCCGCTCGTCCCTCTTAGCTATTTCGTGGAGTCCAGCGGGCCCATTACTTCGCCACGGAATCCATAGATTTTTCGTTTGCCAACGAACGGAATTAGGGTGACGGAACGAGTTTGGCCGGGTTCGAAGCGGATGGCGGTGCCGGCGGCAACATCCAGTCGAAGGCCGCGGGCTTTTGCGCGGTCGAAGTTGAGTGCGGGGTTGGCTTCGGCGAAGTGGTAGTGGGAACCGATTTGTATCGGGCGGTCGCCGGTGTTGGCGACGTCTAGTGTGACGCGTTCGCGGCCGGCACAGAGTTCGATGTCGCCGTCGCGGATTTGGAATTCACCGGGGGTCATGGTCTGCTCCTTAGACAATGGGATTGTGGACGGTGACCAGTTTGGTGCCGTCCGGGAAGGTGGCTTCCACTTGCACTTCGTGGATCATGTCGGCGATGCCGTCCATGACGTCTTCACGGGTGAGGATTTCGGTGCCGGCGCTCATGAGTTCGGCTACGGTGCGGCCGTCGCGGGCGCCTTCCATGATTTCGGCGCTGATCAGGGCCACCGCTTCGGGGTAGTTCAGTTTCAGGCCGCGTGCTTTGCGGCGTTCGGCCAGCAAGGCGGCGGTGAACAGCAGCAGCTTGTCTTTGTCTCTGGGGGTGAGTTCCATAACGTGTTCCGTTGTTATTAGCTGGGCTTCAGGTGAGCCAGATTCTGGGTGTATGGGCCGGCAAGCCGGTGAGCATGGGCCGCAGCAGGTGCCAGGCTTGTTCGCACAGGGCCCAGGCTTCGTTGCGTTCGGTTCCGAGGTAGCGCAGTAACAGCACGCCTCTGCGGCGGGTGACTGCCCAGCGGTTGTGATCCGGGAGTTGTTCTCTCAGGGCTTCGATGGCGGCGGCTTCGTCGCTTAGGCCCACGGCCCAGAGTGTGGCTTGCACGGTGGCACCGCCCTGGCCCCAATGGCCGGTGAAGCGGCGATGGGCGGGGTCCAGCAACTGGCGTTCCAGCCACAGGGGTTTGCCATCGAGGCTTAGGTGAAAGCGTTGTTCCAGCGCGCCGGTGGCGAAGGGCAGTTCGCTGGCCGGGCGGCCGAGGGCGAGCACTTCCCAGCCGAGGGTTTCGGCACCGCTTTCCAGTTCAATGGTGGTGGTTTGTTCGCCCCGGGAGCCGTCAAAGGCGATGGTTTCTTGGGGCAGGTATTCCAGCGTTGCGTCTTTGGCCACCTGCAATCGGGTGTGCTGCGCCCAAGCCACGCCGTGGCTGTCGGCTTTGTAGAGTTTGGCGGCGGCCGGGGTAGTCAGCAGGGTGTGGCCGCCTTCGGCTACGGTGGCTTCGATGCGCAGTTGGTCACCACTGACCAAACCGCCCGGTGGGTGCAACAGATACACGTGGCAACAGCCGTGTTTGCCTTCCGGATAGAACGGGCGCTGTACACGCAAGGGGCCGGTGTGTCGGCGACGCACCATGCGGGTGACCGGCTCGGCCCCGCCCTCGCTTCGGGCTTCGAAGCCGAGGGACAGTGAAGCCGCCCAGCGCCTTTCGGTATCAAACCGGTGGCCAGAGCTATGGGTCGCGATGGGTTGGTACGCGGTCATACGGTCAGGTGTTTCTTGATCAGCTCGTCGCTCAGGCCTGCAATTTCGCCTTCCGCAACTCGCCGACCCCGGTCTAGGATGGCGAAGCGGTCGGCGTATTTGCGGGCGAACGGGAGTTTTTGTTCCACCAGCAGTACCGTCAGGCCGTCTTCTTCAATCAACTTGCGAATGACTTCGCCAATCTGCGCCACGATGTTGGGCTGTATGCCCTCACCCGGCTCGTCGAGGATCAGCAGTTTCGGTTCAATCACCAGCGCCCGGCCGATGGCCAGTTGCTGTTGCTGGCCACCGGAGAGGTCGCCGCCCCGGCGATGTTTCATTTCTTTGAGCACCGGGAACAGCTGGTAGATGCGTTCGGGGATTTTCTTGCTGCCATCTTTTCGAACCGCCAGGCCGGTGCGCAGGTTTTCTTCTACGGTCAGCAGCGGAAAGATCTGCCGGCCTTGAGGCACGTAGCCAATGCCAAGGCGGGAGCGGTCTTCAATTTTCTTTTGGGTGAGTTCCACGTCACCCGCCAGCGCCATGCGGCCGTTCTTGACGGTTTCTTCGCCCATGATGCATTTCATCAGCGTGGTTTTACCTACGCCGTTACGCCCCATCACGCAGGTGCACTGGCCTTGGGGGATGTCGAGTTCCAGGTCCCAGAGGGTGTGGCTTTCGCCGTAGTATTGGTTGAGTTTCTCGATCTTGAGCATCAGGCCTCTTCCCCCAGGTACACTTTGATGACTTCCGGGTCGTTCGACACTTGGTCCATGGTGCCTTCCGCCAGCACGCTGCCTTGGTGCAGCACGGTGACTTTGCGGGCGATGGAGCGCACAAAGCCCATGTCGTGCTCCACCACTACAACCGACTGTTTGCCGGCCAGGCTGGTGAGCAGTTCGGCGGTGCGTTCCATTTCCTGTTCGGTCATGCCGGCTACCGGCTCGTCCACCAGCAGCAGCCGGGGCTTTTGCATCAGCAGCATGCCGATCTCCAGCCACTGTTTCTGGCCGTGGGAAAGAATGCCTGCGGGTTTGTTGCTCAGAGGTTCCAGCTTGATGGTTTCCAGCACCTCGCCAATGCGGTCCCGGTGTTCCGGCTTCAGGATGGCGGTGAGTGTCGGCCAGATGCCTTTGTTGGTGGCCATCGCCAACTCGAGGTTTTCGAACACGGTAAGGGCTTCGAACACGGTCGGCTTCTGAAACTTGCGGCCGATGCCCAAGCTGGCGATTTCCGGCTCGTTCATGGTCAGCAGGTTGTGGCGGCTGCCAAACCACACCGAGCCGTTATCCGGGCGGGTTTTACCGGTGATGATGTCCATCATGGTGGTTTTCCCGGCGCCGTTCGGGCCGATGATGCAGCGCAGTTCGCCGTCGTCGATGGTGAGGTTGAGGTTGTTGATGGCGTGGAAGCCATCGAAGCTCACGTTCACATCTTCCATGTACAGAATCGGGCCGTGGCGCACGTCCACCGGCGATTGCGCGGGCTCCAGAAATTCAAACACCCGCTCGCGGTTGGTCAGTTGCTCGAACATGCTCATGCAGTGGCCTCCTGTGCGGCTGGCGCGTCGTCTGTGGCGCTGGCTTTCCGGTCTTTTTGCAGCAGGCCGGCAATGCCTTTGGGCAGGAACACGGTGGTCAGCACAAACAAGGCCCCCAGGGCGAACAACCAGGCATCCGGCATCACGCCGGTGAACACGGTTTTCGCGTAGTTCACCAGAATGGCGCCAATGACGGCCCCATAGAGGGTTGCGCGGCCACCCAAGGCCACCCACACCACGATTTCGATGGAGAACAGCGGCGAGAATTCACTGGGGTTGATGATGCCCACTTGCGGCACGTACAAAGCCCCGGCCACACCGGCCAGCATGGCGGATACCACAAACACGAACAGTTGCACCCGCTCTACCCGGTAACCCAGAAAGCGGGTACGGGCTTCGGCATCCCGGCAGGCAATGCTCACCCGGCCCAGTTTGCTGGTGACAATGCCGCGGCAGATCACGTAGCCGATGGCCAGCGCCACGCCGGTAGCAATGAACAGCCCCAGCCTTGTGGCATCGCTGCGCAGGTTAAAGCCGAGAATGTCCCGGAAGTCGGTCAGGCCGTTGTTACCGCCAAAACCCATTTCGTTGCGGAAGAACGCCAGCATCAGGGCGAAAGTCAGCGCTTGGGTGATGATCGACAGGTACACGCCGGTGACGCGGGAGCGGAAAGCCAGGAACCCGAACACCAACGCCAACAGGCCAGGAGCCAGCAGCACCATGATGAAGGCGAACCAGGCCATATCGAAGCCGAGCCAGTACCAAGGCAGCTCCTGCCAGTTCAGGAACACCATGAAGTCTGGCAACAGCGGGTCGCCGTATGTGCCGCGATCACCGATCTGGCGCATCAGGTACATGCCCATGGCGTAGCCGCCGAGGGCGAAAAAGGCACCGTGCCCTAGGCTGAGAATACCGAGGTAGCCCCACACCAGGTCCACAGCGACCGCCAGCAGGGCGTAACACAAATACTTGCCCAGCAAGGTTACGGTGTAGGCGCTGACGTGCAGCGCGCTGTCTTGTGGCATGAACAAGTGCAGGAAGGTGACCAGCACCAAGGCGCTGAACAACACGCCAAGGAAGATCTGGGTGGAACGTTCCTGAAACGGCCGGAACAGCCAGGTTTGTGATGAAGCCATAACTCAGCCCTCCGCGGCCCGGCCTTTCTGGGGGAAGAGCCCCTTCGGCCGTTTTTGAATGAACAGGATGATCATGACCAACACCATGATCTTGGCCAGTACCGCGCCAGCCCAAGGTTCCAGAACCTGATTGATGGTGCCCAGCGTGAGCCCGGCCACCAAGGTGCCCCAGAGGTTGCCGACACCGCCGAACACCACCACCATGAACGAATCGATGATGTAGTTCTGGCCCAGGTTCGGCCCTACGTTGGTGATTTGTGACAGCGCCACACCGGCCAGACCGGCAACGCCGGAGCCCAAGGCAAAGGTGAGAATGTCGACTTTCGTGGCTTTGATGCCCATGGAGCGGGCCATGGCGCGGTTTTGGGTAACGGCGCGTACCTCAAGGCCGAGGCGGGTTTTGCGCATGATCAGCATCAGGCCTGCGAACACCACCAAGGCAAAGCCGATCACGTACAGGCGGTTCAAGGTGAGTGACAGGGCTTCGTTGATCATGATCGAGCCGCTCATCCACTCTGGCGTGACCACCGAACGGTTCAGCGGCGACACCAGGGTGCGCACCAGTTGCTGCAGAATCAGGCTGATGCCGAAGGTGGCCAACAGGGTTTCGAGCGGGCGGCCTTTGAGGTACTGGATAACACTGCGTTCGATGGCGATGCCCGCCAGCGCCGCCACCAGGAAGCCGGCCGGAATCGACAGAATCAACGCCAAGCCCGGCTGGCCGGGAAACAGTTGCTGCATGCCCCAGGTGGTGTAAGCGCCCAGCATGATCAGCTCACCGTGGGCCATGTTGATCACACCCATCACGCCAAAGGTGATGGCTAGGCCGATGGCCGCCAATACCAGGACCGAACCGAGGGACAAACCGAAGTAGAGGGTTTCGGCAGCGCGGTTCATTTTCAGTTTTTGCTCAATGCTTTCGAGCGCTTTGACCGCCGCTGCTGCTAGAACTGGGTCGTCGCTATTGCTGGCGTTGTTGAGCGCAGCGCGGGCGTTGGCATTCAAACTGCCAGACAGGGTTTCAACCGCGCTGACGTCGCCCTGCTCTAACTGGTGAATTGCCAGAGCGGTGGTGAGCATGTCGCGCACGGCGGTGCTGTCTTCCACCTGCGCACGCTGTTCAATTTGGGCTACCAATGCGCCATCGACTTCACCCAGTAAGTCCCGGGCTGCCGCTAACCGAACGTCGGGGTTCTGGGCGGCCAGGTCAATCACTGCAAGCAGCCCTTCCACCTCTTTACGCAGTGAGTTATTCACTCGAACGGTGGCCAGATCACGGCGCGATACTTTGCCCATGTCCTCGCCGTTCAGAGCACTGGCGATGTTCCAGTTTCGGCCTACGTTGTTCAGAACGAGCACTGTGGCGCCGCTCTCTTTAACGGTAGCGAGCTTCCCCGCGGAGAAGGCTTCCAGCCATCCTCGGGCGCGCTCGTCACCGCTTTCGGAAATGTGTTTCAGAACCGCCGTTCGCTCGGCGTTGCTGGCTTCTACGAGCCTTTGCAACAGCGTTTGCGCTGCGTCGTCCTGTACTTGGGCGGTCGCCAGTGACGGCCCAAAAGCGATACACCAGGCAATGACTAGCCCGGCGAGCAATCGAAAGATGCTCATGATTCATTCCTGTTGGCGATGAAATGAAATTAAAAAAACCGGGCACGCGTTAAAGCCTGCCCGGGTATAGGCTTTACTTGGAGGCTACGTCTGCCGAGCTGCCACAGGTGCCGGTGACCACATTGAAGTTGCCGCAGCGCAACGGCGCGCGCCAATCACTGATCAGGTCTTTTGAACCCGGCAGGAAATCAGACCAGGCATCGCCAGCCACGGTAGACGGGGTTTCCCAAACCACCGAGAACTGGCCGTTGTCCTGAATCTCGCCAATCAGCACCGGCTTGGTGATGTGGTGGTTCGGCATCATGGTGGCGTAGCCGCCGGTGAGGTTGGGTACGCTCACGCCGATGATGGCGTCTTTGACCGCATCTACCTCGGCGGTGCCTGCTTTCTTGACTGCCTCAACGTACATGTTGAAACCAATGTAGTGCGCTTCCATCGGGTCGTTGGTCACGGCCGCTTCGTCACCCTTGAACTCCACCCAGGCGTCGATGAAGTCGTAGTTGGCGTCGGTGTCTACGCTCATGAAGTAGTTCCAGGCGGCGAGGTGACCAACCAGAGGGCCGGTGTCGATACCCGCCAGCTCCTGCTCACCCACCGAGAAGGCCACCACCGGAATATCCGAGGCGGAAATGCCCTGGTTGCCCAGTTCACGGTAGAACGGCACGTTGGCATCGCCGTTGATGGTTGAGACCACCGCGGTTTTCTTACCGGCGCTGCCGAACTTCTTGATGTCGGAGACGATGGACTGCCAATCGGAATGACCAAACGGCGTGTAGTTGATCATGATGTCGCTGGCCGCCACACCTTTGTCTTTCAGGTAGGTTTCAAGAACCTTGTTGGTGGTGCGCGGGTAAACGTAATCGGTGCCCGCCAGCACCCACCGTTCAACGCCGATGTCGTTCATCAGGTAGTCCACTGCCGGAATCGCCTGCTGGTTGGGCGCTGCACCGGTGTAGAACACGTTTTCGGAAGACTCTTCACCCTCGTACTGAACCGGGTAGAAAAGCAGGCCGTTCAATTCTTCGACCACCGGCAGCACGGATTTTCGGGACACCGAGGTCCAGTTGCCGAAGATGACGTCGACTTCTTCTTTTTCCAGCAACTCCCGGGCTTTCTCGGCAAACAGCGGCCAGTTAGACGCTGGGTCAACCACCACCGGCTCCAGCTTGCGCCCCAGCACACCACCCGCCGCATTTTGTTTTTCGATCAGCATCAGCATGGTGTCTTTCAGTGCCGTTTCACTGATCGCCATGGTGCCCGACAGGGAATGCAGCACACCCACTTTGATCGGATCTTCCGCCGCCATCGCGTGGAAGGAAACCGACAGTGCCAAAGCAGACAGGCCAAGCTTTACGTTTTTTTTCAGGCTCATGGTGCACGTCCTTTTCGTTGGGTAATGAGTCGTTAATCGAATCTGACCTTTGCACCGGCCGTTCCAACCCACCAACAAACCAATAAAAAACAGACACTTATGATTTATAAGCCTGAGATTACCTATGTTTTAACCTCGGATGCTTACGATTTATGGCCTACTTTTGGTGCCATCCCCGGCGACCTCGCTCTAAGCTGGTGCACACCGATTTCGGGGTTTCGCTCTGCTCTGGTGCATACCTGCCAAAGCTGTGCATTTACGGTTCATCGGCACCAAAGAATGAATATCCATTCACCGCGAAACGCACACGTTTGTGAGATATATCGCACACGGCGGGGAGATTCTGTCCGATTCTTAATATACCGACCCTGCGTAGACTGGTTGTTGTCAGGGATGACAAGCCAGCACGGACGTTGGCTCAGGGATGGAAACTCAAGGATTTGAGAGTTGCCCGAAGGATTAGGGCGTACAGGGAAGAACCAGGGATGACGTGCTCAGGATGACGCACAGCCTGACGGATCAGGCAGGGGTCAGCCACGGAATTTCAGGGGGCACACGGATTGTGTCCTCTTCCGTGCATCAGTCCATCTGCTTTTCTCACTTTCTGCTTCCACGAAATACCAGCCACTTTGCAGCGCCAGCAACCTGCGGGTTGTCTCACCTGATTGATCGATAAAAACAGCCTCTACAATCAGGAATCACCCATGAAACACACCTCTTTTTTCGCTGCCCTTGTTCTGCTGTTCAGCTTGGTAACCGGCTTTGCCCACGCCAATGAGCCAACCGAAATCAACATCAATGCGGCAGATGTAACTACTCTGTCTGCTTTGAGCGGGATCGGCCAAAGCAAAGCCGAAGCCATTGTGGCTTACCGTGAAGCCAACGGCCCGTTTGCCTCCGTTGAAGATCTGGCCAATGTAAAAGGTATTGGCGCCCGCACTGTTGAGAAGAACGCTCAACGTCTTGCTGTAAAATAAGCCATTCCGGGGGGCGCCCTGCCCCCTTCCATTCGCCTATAGCGAAGTGTGCCTGCCACTGTTAGTCTGCTCGGTTGATTCTCTGTGGCTTGGCAAGCTTTATGATTCAAGGCGTTCTGTTAATTGCACTGGCGTCCCTGCTTTGGGCGACCACCAGCATTGTCGCGAAATTCCTATTCGGCGGCTCTGATCTCGCACCCATTACCCTCGCCTTCTTACGCTTGGTTGTGGCGCTGCCGTTTTTCTGGGTTTTAATGCGCCGGGAGCAGCGTCAACTTCGCCGGGATAATCCTGACGGCAATGCGGTGGGCAGTTCGCTGCGTTCGCTGAGCTGGAAAGCACTCCTGCCGTTAACCGCACTTGGGCTGTTTCAAGCCCTATACCAAGGCAGCTATCTGGTTGCGGTCGATTTGTCCGGGGCGGGTATCGCCACTCTGATTTCACTTTGTCTGCCGCCCGTCTTCGTCGCCATTCTGGCCGCCCCAATCTTGGGTGAGCGGCCAACACTCACCACCTGGATTGCCGCGCTGGGCGCGGTTATCGGCACCGGCATGCTGGTGCTGGGCGACATAGATACCACCGGCACCCTTCGGCTTGCCGGCATTCTTATGTCACTCTTGGCGGCTGCGGTGTACACCGGCTTCACGCTGACCAGCCGTTACAACTCGGTGGGCACACCCGCCTTCACAACGGCGTTTATCTGTTTCTTCACCGCGGCTCTGTTGTTGCTGCCAGTGGTGCTGCTCACTGGTGGCTTCGCGGCGCTGGAAACCATGGCACTGAAGCACTGGTTGATGGTGTGTTACATCGGCGTGGTGCCCACAGGCATTGGTTACCTGATGTTTTTTACCGGCATAAAAAGCACGCCGGCAACCCTGTCTAGCATTGTGGTTACGCTGGAGCCTTTGTTTGTCGCGCTGTTGGCGTGGCTTATTCTGGGGGAAATGCTGGGTACGGTGGGCGTGGCAGGAGCCATTGTGTTGGTGGTGGCGGTGATTGTTGCATCGCGCAGCAACACCGCGGCCGGAACCAACCAGAACGGTTGATTCCGGCACTCGGCGCGGGGTGAGGCTTAGCCGCCCTTACGCTGCTTTTCCAGCATGTTTGGCTGCAGGATTTCGATCCAGTAGCCATCCGGGTCTTTGATAAACGCCAAGCCTTTCATTTTGCCGTCGTCCGGGCGCTTCACAAACTCGACACCCAGTTGCTCGAAGCGTTCACAGGCACTGTAGACGTCCGGCACGGCAACGCCGATATGGCCAAAGCCTTGCGGCTGATCGTTACCGTTGTGGTACTCGAAATCGGCATCGTCTTCGGTACCCCAATTGTGGGTCAGCTCCAGCATGGCTTCGCGGCCGAAGGTGTAGGTTGTCCGGTGACCGTCATCAGCGGGCACCCGCTCGGCTTCGGCATCGTCCAGATACGCCAGAAAATACAACGTGAACTTCATTTCCGGGAAGTCCAGTTTACGCACCAAACGCATGCCCATCACTCGGGAATAAAAGTCCAGAGAACGCTCCGGATCTTTAATTCGCAGCATGGTTTGGTTAAACACGTAACCTTCGGTTTCGGGAACCGGCGCGTCATGCAGGCCAACGGCCTGTTCGAAATGCTTTGGCATAATGGGTCATCCCAATGTGGTTCAGACTTGAACCAAAGTATATGCGTGCATCCGGCGGCCTTTTCAAGCCCCCACGTGCAGTTACTTAGCCTATGTTAAGCTGTAGTGTTGTTAGTCCAAGCCAGCTTCGCAACCCGATTTAAAGAGTTTTCAACCATGGATTTTCAAGCCCCAAATACTTTGGCCGAACAGATTGCCGGCTACCTGGCCAAGCGCATCATGACGGGGCAGATTCAGCCGGGCGAGCGTATTCAGGAAGCCAATCTGGCAACCGAACTCAAGGTAAGCCGGGCGTCGGTAAAGGAAGCACTGTACACCCTTGAACGCTGGCATCTGGTTGAGATCACCCCGCGCAAGGGTGCATCGGCAACGCAGATTAACGCCGAGTATGCCGCTGAACTGTACGATGTGTACATGCACTTGCTGATCATGCTGGCCACCCGTTTATGCGAACGCTGGCAAGAAGAAGACAAGCCTGTGGTGATGACGGCTGTGCAACAGGTGATTAATCAGATTCAGAATCACGGGCGCGACTTGACCGCGGTTGTTGAAGCCAGCTTTGGCGTAATGGAAGCCTGCTGCGAGGTGGTGGGTAATCCCTACCTCACCGAATCTCTGTCTAACTTTAAACCTGCAGTCAGCCGAGCGTATTACCTGAGTGCCCAACGGTATCGGCAGGGGCTCGCACAAACCCGCCGCTTCTTCAGCGAATTGCAGCCCGCCGTGTTGGCCCGTGACACCGTTAAGGTGCGCGAGCTGATTGAAATATTCGCCGAGCACCAGAAACTGCTGATCCAGCAAGCTTTGGCTTAACGCCTTCTGTCACATTGCGACAAGCGTCACAGTTTGCTGGCGCCTCTCGCCCTACAGTATATCTGTTCAAATAACGTTCACCGCAGCCTTGGTTTTGTTGTCCCTGCGGGCAATCAGTTGGCGTTTTCGCCGCTGCTATAACAAAAACAAACCGTCTCAACCGGGGCCAACATGTTTACTCGTATTCCTCTCTGTCAATTTATTACCGGCTTGTGCTTTGCCAGTGGAGCCGCACTCCCGCTGTCTGCCTTCGCTGATTTCAAGCCGTTAACGGACTCCACCTTGTCATCGGTTACCGGACAAGCCGGTGTGACCATTGAGCTGGAAACCAAGCTTAATATCGATCGCATCACCTGGACCGACGAAGGCGCCCTCAGCGTTAATGGGTTTCGCTTATCGGGCCACAACGACACCACCCTCGACAACTTGAAGCTGACCGTCGATATCGCTGGCGACGGCGAAGTACTGGAGTACGGGTTTTCAGAAATAGCCCGCCGCGCCGCCGCGGGCCAACTGGATACGTCTAACCCCGATGTTGCTGACGCGCTGGCCAAATACTCGGTGGGCGGCAGTTTCGGCAAAGCCTTTAACAGCGGAGACATGGTGATTCATCTGGGCGCTACCGATTACGGTGACCCCGCCAACCTGAACGATTACCTGCGAGCGGTCGATTTTGAATTGGGCATAGACAGCCTGACCACTTCCGGCTCCGAAGGCAGCGCTAACCTGTTCTCGAACATTCTGTTGCAAGGCTACGTCGGCCCTACGGATCTGATCATTCGTAACGGCGGCACCTCTACCCGCACACTTGGCAACGGCAATACGGTGTCGGGCTCGGAACTGCAATTGGATACGCATTTTGAAATCACCAACGGAAGCCTGGATTGGGATGCCGCTGACCTGATCTTTATTTTCAATTTTGCTGCGGTGGGCATTGAAGGTTTGCAGATTCATAATCGCCGGGGTAACGACACCCTTGGCCACTTCGGTATGGCCAGCGCCACCGCAAAGCTGTCTCAGGGCACCAGTGCCGGTTCGGGCAAAAGCGGCCTATCCATTCACGATGTCGAGTTCCGAGCCGACATTGATATGCCTGTTTTCAAAGTGGGTGGCACCAGCATCGGTTCCGTTCAGTTCACCGACTTTGCCATTAAAAACACAACGATGATGGTTTACGGCCACTAACTGCTGGCAGTTATTATTGATCGGTTTACACTGTAATGACGTACTTTCTACGCCAGTTACTTCGGCGCAGCATAAGGAGCATTCAGTGAGCAATATTCCCGTTGGCATTAGCACTTGCCTGCTAGGCAAGGAAGTTCGCTACGATGGTGGCCACAAACATTCCCGTTATTGCACACAAGTGCTCGCGCAGCACTTTGATTTTCGCTCTATCTGCCCCGAGCTGGAAGCCGGTTTAGGGGTACCCCGCCCCGCGATTCACCTGCGCGAAAAAGACGGCGAACTGCGCCTGATCGATAACAAAGGCACCGCCGACCATACCGAGGCAATGGATGACTTCATTCAACAGGTGATGCCGTCGTTAGCAGATCTGCGCGGTTATATTCTGATGGCCAAATCGCCCAGCTGCGGCATGGAGCGCATCAAAATTCACGACGCCGATGGCAAGGTTATGAACCGGGATGGCCGGGGCTTGTTTGCCGAGGCGCTGATGAAAGCCTACCCGTTGATGCCGGTTGAAGAAGAAGGCCGCCTGAACGACAACGTGCTGCGGGAAAACTTCATTGAGCGGGTGTTTGCGTACGACGACTGGATGCTGAACGTGGCCGGCGACAAGCTCACCAAACAGTCCCTGCAGGATTTCCACAGGCGCTACAAGTTTGCCCTGTTGGCTCATTCCGAGAAAGTTTACCGCCAGCTGGGGCCCATGCTGGCTGATCTGAAATCCGAACCTTTGGAAGACATTGCCGAGCGTTACATCCACGGGTTTATGGAAGCCATGACCCAGCGCGTCAGCCGAGGCGCCCATGTGAACGCTATGAATCACCTGTTGGGTTATCTGAAAGATGATATGAGCGCCGCCGACAAAGCCGTGCTGCTGGAACAGATTGAGGCCTATCACCGGGAGGAAGTGCCTTTGGTGGTGCCGATGACGCTGTTGCGTCTGGCTCAGCGCCGGGAGCCTGTGGACTATTTAAGTACCCAGAAATACCTCACACCCTACCCTGACGAGCTGGGCTTGCGAAACAACGTATAAGCCCGGGGTTAAACGCAAAAGGGGCAGAGAGTTGTACAACTCTCTGCCCCTTTTTTATCCGCACACGGTTAGCTTCGCTTAGAAACCGTAGAGCAGTGATACCGCCAATTCGGTGTCGGTGCTTTCCGAATCATCAGGCGCATCCGATACGTGCTTGACCCGGTACGCAACCTTCATGGACAGGTTGTTCATAATGGAGCTTTGCAACGAGGTTTCCGATCTGGAGATCGTGTTGTTGTCATCCAGACCGATTTCCGTGCTCAGTTTCTGCCGGAACAGGGAGTTTTCCGACAATCCGTAGTCGAACTGGGCAGCTAGCCGCGCAATGGCGTCTTCTTCCACGTCGCGCCCGGTATCCGGATCAACTTCCATGCGCTTGTTGTAGCGATAACCGGCACCCGCAGAGAGGTCGAGGAACGAGCGCTCACCGGCTCGCCAAACCCGATTTCCATAACCGGTGGTGACCGACGATTCGAACTCGTAACCAGAGAAGCGGTCGTCTTCCCAGTTACCGCGCAAGAACCAGTATTGCTGTTCATCGAACTTATAGTTGGTTTCCAGTGCGGCTCTGTACTCTTCAGCGGTGGTTTCGTCGTCAGCTTCGGTGTACTTGGTGCTGAACTCACCGCTGTTGCGCCAGAATTCCTGTTCATTGATCAGGCCCAGGCGGCCGTTTATCTTGGTTTCGTCGGTGTTGCCTGACGTCATCAACACGCCCAGCTCGGCCTCGCCTTCCCAGTTTTCACTTTCTTGAGCTTGCACCAATGGTGCAAAGGCCAGACAAGCGATAACGAGCGGCTTCCTGATCAACATACTATCTCCTTAGTTTGGTTTAATCTTACGATGACGCCGATTTACGGGCGCGCTCGCCTTCCAGACTTTTCCGAGCCTGACGTTCACGCTCTGCCTGTTTGCGTGCTTTCCGTTCGGCAATAATTCGGGCTGCTTCGCCACCTACGTGGGCTTCACCACGTTGTTCCGCCAGGCGCATTTGGCGTTCGCGCTCTTTGAAGCGGGCCTTCTGTTCTTCCGTCAGTGACTCGATGCACTGATGGCAGCTCACCCCTTGTTCATACTCCGGGCGTAGCTTGTCGTCTTCAGTAATCGGGCGACGGCACGCGTGGCACTGGTCATAGTCTCCCCGCTCAAGATTGTGATTAACCGTGACCCGATCATCAAATACAAAACATTCACCTTTCCACAAGCTTTGCTCTTGAGGCACCTCTTCCAGATACTTCAGGATGCCGCCTTTCAGGTGGTAAACCTCGTCGAAGCCCTGCTCTTTCAGGTAGGCGGTGGACTTTTCGCAACGGATGCCGCCGGTGCAGAACATGGCGACCTTTTTGTGTTTGGCCGGGTCGAGGTTTTCTTTCACGTAGTCCGGAAATTCACGGAAGGTGTCTGTGGCGGGGTTTAGCGCGTTCTGGAAGGTGCCGATTTCGACTTCGTACTGGTTGCGGGTATCCACCACCAGCACTTCAGGGTCTGAAATCAGGTCGTTCCATTCTTTGGGATCTACGTAGGTGCCCACCACCCGTTTGGGGTCGATGCCTTCAACGCCCATGGTGACGATTTCTTTCTTAAGTTTAACTTTGGTGCGTTTGAAGGGCTGGAATTCTACGAAGGATTCTTTGTAGTCGATGCCGTCGAATCGCTCGTCGCTAGCGATCCAGGCTTTGACGGCGTCGATGCCTTCGCGGCTGCCGGCGATGGTGCCGTTGATGCCTTCACGGGCCAGCAACAGTGTGCCGTGCACGTCTTTTTCCAGCATCAGGTTTAGCAGTGGGTCGCGTAGGTCTTTGTAATCGTTAACAACTGCGAACTTATAGAGTGCGCAGACAACTACGTTGTTGCTCATGTTTTTCTCCTGCGGGCCGGATCGTAAATCCGGAGCATGATTGATGGTTTTCGCGGGCTTGGTACCAGCTTCGGGGGCGATTTTAACGCACTTTTGGTTGGGTTCAAGGTAGGGGTTACCGTGGACGGGTGCCTTGGCGCCGCCTTGCACGGGGGAGTCCCTTCCAAAATACGCTGTGGATACGTCCTTGTACGCTCGGCTCCGCCATCCATGGCTGCGCACGATTTTGGAAGGGACTCCCCCGCACAAGGCTACCGTTGTGCTAAACCGGGCCGCTGTTCGCAAGCCCGTCAGAAGCCTTAGTCTTCGGCTTTATTTAGTTCACGCTCTACCACTGCCGACAGCTGGCCCCAGCCGGGGCGGGTCAGTTGGATATTATCGACTAGCACCGTTGGTGTGCTGGCTACGCGCAGTTGCATGGCCACTTGCAGGCTTTGCTCGACAGCTTCTTTGTGCAGTTCTGTGGTCATGCAGCGGCGGAAGCGGCGCTCTTCAAGGCCTAGGTCGTTGGCGTAGCGGGTGAAGGTGGCAACCGGATCGTTTGAGCCGCTCCAGGCGGATTGCGAGCCGTAGAGTTTGTCGTGCATGGCCCAGTATTCACCCTGGTCACCGGCACAACGTGCCGCTTGGGCTGCGGGCATGGCGTTCGGGTGCTGGCGTAGTGGCAGATCGAAGTAGACGAAGCGGACTTTGCCGGATTCGACGTATTCTTTTTTCAAACGCTGGCTGGCTTCGGAGAAGCGGGCGCAGGCCGGGCACTGGTAGTCGGCGAATTCACGCACCACCACAGGGGCGTCTTCTGCACCGACCGAGGTGCCGTATTGATCGAAAATAGCCGGAAACTCGTCGGCGTTCTCGGCGGCCACCGGCAGGTTGCTGGAGGTAGGCGCAGGCGGCGTGGTCATGAAGTAGACCGCAGCAATCACAGCGACAACAACCACTGCAGCTATTGCGATATAAGCCGGTTTTTTGTTGCCTTGGTTACGCGGCGCAGGGGCGCCTGTTTGTTTGCGTCGCTTTGCTTCACCCATTTGGGGCTCCTTGTCAGGTGTCCGGATACTGGCGGGCGAAGGTTTGGAGTTCGGGGAAGAACTCCAAGAAATTCGCCTCTAGCACCCGCTCATTCTCCCGAATTTCATCAATTATTCCAGTAAATTGATTGGGAAAACGAATACGTTCGGCTACCCGATCCAGGGCGAATCCGATGTTGTCCAGTTCCTGATAGGCACTGAACCAGTCGTGTTCCACCATGCGTCGGGTAACCCTGATCATGGCCGGTGGCATGACCGGCTCTTGGGCGCTGAGTTCCCGATATACAGTGTGTATGAACGCGGTTTGTTCGAAATCGCTATAACGATGCCAGTGCCGCAACAGGAAGTGGTCGTAGAGGATATCCAGCGCGACACCGGCAAAGCGCCGGCGCTGTTTGGAGAAGAGCTGCTTGCTGGCCAGCACCTGTGGGTGTTGGTCGGTGAAGTTATCCACCGCCAGGTGGTGGCGGACGCCTTCCAGAACCGGTTTCGGCAGCCCTGCCCAGTCGATGCCTTTGGTGAAGTCGCCGAGAATGCTGCCCACACGCGCCTCGGCGGAATCCGGCGCGAGAAACGTATGGGCAAGATGGTTCATGGGTTAGTGCTCCCTCGGGCTAGTGCGAAATCACTTAGCCTTAATCATCGCATTCGATTCCGGTTGCCTGAAACCCGTCGGTGACTTTTTGGTATTCGACGCTTACAACGGCACAGTCGCGCCAGCCTTCGTTTTCACTTCCTACGTTTTGATCGTAGGTTATCTCGACGCCCAGGACAGTAAGTTTTCTGGAGCTTGGGTCGTCCGCGGTTAACTGCCCGGTTAGCTCATACTCACCGCTGTCATCAGACTCGATTTCAATGTTGAGCGCTTCGAGATAGCTGAAAACGCCATTCGCATCTTTTTGTTCGACACCTTCCACTTCCAGAAACTTCGCTTCAGAGAGCGGCGTTTGGTCGTCATCGTCTCTGTCGATCAACGTACTATTGGTAATCCGAACCCGAACACCTCCGACCTTCAACTCGTTTTCTGCCGAACCTTCAAAGGGGGTCAACACTGCAGCTTCCACTTCCGCATTGCCTTCGAACAGTTCAATTTCTTCGGCATACAGTCGGCCAGACTTGATCTCGCCCTCCACCTGAACCAGCAGGCTATCGGCGATGCGTGACCGGGCGAAATCGTCGAACTCGGTGTTGTCGTCATAGACAACCTGAATGCCGTTCAATGCGAAGGTTGAGCCGGACACGTTCAGGGACTGCACCGGGCCGGTCATTTCTATTTCGCCACTTTCATCTGAGAGGAAGCGGCGGTCGTCCGAGGCACGGATTTCGGCGGCGGTGACATCGCCGCCCTCGGAGAGGAAGCGGCCTTCCACCTCAACCAATGCTCCTTTCACTATGTCATTGATCGTGAGTTCACCGGGGTAGCTGACGTTCTGGCCACCGCGAATCCATTGATCGCCAATCCGGAACTTATCTAACTGAACCTCGTCGATTCGCCCTTCCAACTCCAAGGGGTAGTCAGAGCCCGTGGTTACACTACCTATATAGCTGGCTCGGTATCCATCAGCCGTGCGCCAGGCACTGACTCGAACCTTCATGCCCTCGGTAAGCTGGCCACTAGTAACACGCATCACCGTGCGGCTGTCGTAGCTGATACGTTGCCCCAGAACACGGAAGCTGCCCGATTTGCCTGCACTTTTGTCTGGCAAAACAACATCCGTCACCGGCCCGCGGAAGGTGTCGTCGTATTTCAGCGCTTCGGCTTTGCCGGAACCGTCTTTGTTCCACTCCCCTTCGATCCTTAGAATCATGCCTTTTTCAAGGTCGGCTTCGGTCGAAATATCGTCGTTGCTCTCAACACGCTGATTGACGATGTCGCGGGTTTCAAACTTCACGCCGTTTACAAACACGCTGCCAAAACCCGATACCGGACCGACACTGGAGCCCGTGCCTCGAATACCGCCATCCGCAATGCTGGTGCCACCACCGCCTCCGCAAGCGGCCAAAATGCCGAGCGCGATCGGCGTAAAGACTAGCGTCAGGCGTTTTTTAATGGATACCGGATTCATTAGGGTCTCCTGCCAGCGGTTCAGGCTGGTGATGGTCATCAGATAAAGTGGAATCCGCAGCGCTGCGCGCCTGAATCGGATCTTCAAAATAAAATACCCCCACACCAGTGCGCACCCGCTCTCCTGAATGACTGGAGGAAGGTTGCGAAAGGTCCTGGTCATACGGCGCCAGCCATTGGTCCAGCTCTTCCAGCAATCGCTGCGACCTCTCGGCCGCAAACTGGTGCCAGCGTGCGATCACTTCCGGGGGGATGTTGTCGTAGGTCAGTGTTCTTTGAAACAGCGGCGCACGGCCAGACTGGCTGTCGGTAAGGTTATGGTCAATCGTCGCGACGAGATCCGACACGTCTTCACCGAAGATCTGCAGCATTTCTTCACTGTCGCCTGCGGGCACGTAGGCGCGTTTCTGAAGGTGCAGTTTGCCGGTTTGTTCATCCGCGGAGACAACGCCTACCCGAAACAATTCGTCCAGAACGGCTCGAGGCGGCATATCGCCGCTGTATTTGCGCACCAGATCGGTGAAGCTGCCTTCACCTTCAAAGGGCAGCATGGCTGGCTGACCATCAGCCGATTGAAAGGCAGTATCCCGAACCCAACCAGACACCACACGGGACGCGCGGTTGGCGTGGGAGCGGCCTTCAGAGCCGGAATGTTCACCGGCCAGCAAATCACGCTGACGTTTCACTTCTTTACGGGTGAGCCCCGTCATCACGGCGGCTCGGGAATCGGTTGGTTTGCGTCGCCCATCGGTAAAATCTTCAAGGGCCGCTTCCACATAAGCACGCTTCACCAGATCAGCAAATTCGCTGAACGGAATACCATTGCGCAACAGCAATCGGGCCAGAGGTCGAAGGATGCGATACAGCGCTTTGTGGAGAGGATTGGTATTGGGTGTCGTCATGTTTGGGATTGTATTCCCATAGCTAGCCTGAAAGCCAGAAGGGGCTGCCTTTCGGCAGCCCCTTTCGTATCTGAGCGATTATTCACTCAGATCGCCGATCAGTACGAAGTCACCACCTGTGTTCTGGGTGTACTCAACTTCTACTTCGTCACCTTTGCTAATGCCCGTCACGCTGTGTTCGTTGAACAGAATCTCCAGGTTCATGATGGTGAGGGAAGTTTCCCCAATCGCATCAACACGCCCTTCGATCTCAGCCACATTACCCTCGTCATCGTCTTCACGCTCGATGGCAAAGGCTTCCAGGTAGCCGCCATCAGTATTGCGTTGGCGGCCTTCCACTTCCACGTAATCGCCTACCTGAAGTGCGTTCAGATCGTCTTCCCGGCTTTGGCGCTTGTCTGAATCGGTTTCGATGAGCGTGTTGTCGGTCAACCAGACTTTGACACCACTGACGGTCAGAATTTCGTTCTCGCGATCGAATTCCTCAATTTTACCACTCAGTTCAGCATCGCCTTCCTGACCTTCGATCTCCTCGGCGATGAGCACACCGTTACGGAACTCGCCTTCTACCTTCACGTAAGTGCCGTCCTGAAGGTTGCCGCTGTCCATGTCGTCGAATTCGGTGTCGTCAGAGAACTGCACTTGCACGCCGTTGATCATAAAGGTGCTGGCAGATTCATCGAATTCGAAGACATCACCCGAGATTTCAACTTCGTCGTCGTCTTCGAACAGGTCGTCTTCTTTGTCGATCTCTTTGGCCATCAATACGTCACCCTGAAGGTAACCTTCAACTTCAACCGCCATGCCGTTCTCGAGATCGGCCAGATCAAAGTCGTCGTCGCCGCTGGCCAATTCGTAGTTCACGCTGTAACCGCCGATGGTGAAGGTCTGCGCTATTGCATCAAGGCCCGCCACAATGCCTTCGAGTTCTGCTTGGTTGCCGTCGTCGTCAAATTGAATCCCGATTTTCTTGGCGCCTACGTAACTGGCACGGAACTGACCGTCATCGGTGCGCCAGCCGCTCACACGTACCCGGTAGTTCGTCGGGTTTGCGGCCAAATCACCAACGGCTGCGCCCCGGAATACGGTTTTGCCGTCAAGGGCGACATTCTGCCCCAGTAGAGTGAGGTGACCGGTTTTAGCGGCGCTATCCCAACTGGCTTCGGCAAGTGGGCCGCGAAGCGTGTCGTCGTAGGCGACCTCGCTGGCTTGGCCCTCTCCTTTACCATTCCAGCTGCCGCTGACTTTCAGCACCATACCTTTGTGCAGCTGATCTTCCCGTTCCAGGCCATCGTTGCTGGATACGGTGCCATCAGTTTTGAACCGAGTGCCATTGACATAAACACTGCCAAAGCCGGTAACGGCACCCACGCTGCGCCCCTCAGGGCCGGCACTTGCAGATGAACTGCTGCCAGAGCCAGAACCGCCACACGCGATCAGAGAACCAGCCACTGCACCCATCACGATCATCTTCACTGCTACGGAAAGTCCATTACGCTTCATCTCAATTCCCCTGTTTGCTCAGCTTTGTCACAAAAAACTTTATATGGGATTATTTTCCCAAAATCAATAATGGGAATTTAATCCCAAACTGGCAATTTAGCAAGCTCCTTCTGCTTACGTTTTGTAAATGTTTTAAGCCAAGCGACGAAAGTGAGAAAAAGTATCCGAAAAAACCGTGGTAACGCGCGTGACTAAAAGCAATTATCATTAGCAACCCAACCATTACTCACTCATCCACCCTGGTTGTATTTTTCCACCCTGGTTGTATTTTTGGAGACACTTGATGGCTATTTCCCGCCGGGACTTTTTAAATGGTGTGGCGCTTACAATCGCCGCCAGCATGACACCCCTCAGCATGCTCAGAGCAAATCCGGCGGCGGAGTATTTGTACCCTCCCTTACGCACAGGCATGCGGGGGAATCACCCGGGCTCCTTTGAAGCTGCTCACAAGCTGGCTCGCGAAGGCCACCGATTCGCCCTTGGCGGATTAGCGGTTAAAGAAACCTACGACCTCGTTGTGGTGGGTGCGGGCATCAGCGGCCTGGCGGCTGCCTGGTATTACCGCCAGCGTCATCCAGATGCCTCCATTCTGATCCTGGATAACCATGATGATTTTGGCGGCCATGCCAAACGCAACGAGTTTCACGTGGGTGACAATACGCTTCTCACCTACGGCGGAAGCGAATCCTTTCAGTCTCCGGAAGCCCTGTTCAGCGAACAGGTGAATTCGCTGCTCGAATCCCTGAATGTGGATATTGAAAAGTTCAAACGATATTTCGACCAGGACTACTACTATCGACAGGGCATGAGCCGGGGTGTGTTCTTCGATAAGGCTCATTTCGGGGTCGACAAAGTAGTTGGCGGTAGCCCTGAGATGGGTGTTGCAGACGATCTTCGGCCAGACCTGCTCAATGCGCGCTCTCTGGAGGAATACATCCGGGATTTCCCTCTGCCGGAGAGTGACATTCAGGCTTTGCTGACGCTGCACATCAACCCGCCACACTATCTGCAAGAGATGTCTGTTGACGACAAGGTGGAATACCTTAGTACGATCAGCTATCTGGACTTTCTGAAGAACATTGCCGGGCTTAGCGATAGCGCTTTGCTGTATTTCCGCTCCACCAGCACCGAATTTTATGGCTATGGTATCGATTCCATAGCGGCCATCGACGCCCATGAAGTCGGCTATCCGGGCTTCACCGCCATGGGGCTGCCCGAACCGGGCGAAGAAGTGGAAGCAGAACTGAACGAGCCGTACATCTACCACTTCCCGGATGGTAACGCGTCCGTCGCTCGGCTACTGGTACGGGATCTTATTCCCGAAACTGCCAGCGGCAACACCATGGAAGACGTGGTGATGGCTAAATTCGATTATCACAAACTGGACCTCGCCAGCAGTAAAACCCGGCTGCGCCTGAACAGCACCGTGGTCCGGCTGGACAACCCCGACGGCCCGGTCGACATTGGCTATCTGCAGGACGGGGTGTTGCATCGCGTGCAGGGGCGCCAGTGCATTCTTGCCTGTTACAACATGATGATTCCATCCATGGTGCCTTCCCTGCCAGCAGCCCAGAAAGAGGCGCTGCACCAAAACGTGAAAGCACCACTGGTTTACAGCAAGGTCGTGTTGAAAAACTGGCATGCTTTCAAGAAAGTCGGGGTGCATTCGCTGTATTCCCCAACAGCCCCCTACAGCTTGGTAAAACTCGATTACCCGGTCAACATGGGCGGTTACCAGCACGCCAAAGGCCCGGAAGAGCCGATCGTCGTTCACATGGTTCAAGTGCCCACCGCGGCCAATACCGGCCTGGACGTGCGCCAGCAATTACGCATGGGCCGAGCCGAATTGCTGGGTCGCTCTTTCGCGGAAATGGAGCAGGAAATCCGCGCTCAGCTTTCGGCAATCCTCAACCTGTCTCCGGGCGATCTGGACGGATTGATTGAGGCCATTACCATCAATCGCTGGTCTCACGGCTACAGCTATGAAGAAACCAGCCTGTTTGATACGGAAGAATCCACCGAGCGCACCATCCATCAGGCACGCCAGCGCCATGGTCAAATCTCTATTGCCAATTCAGATGCGGCCTGGAGCCCCTACATGCACGCAGCGATTGATGAAGCCTGGCGTGCTGTGAACGAACTGACCGGTCAGGAGATTTGAGCATGTCTATATCAAGAGCATTGGCCATCACCGTTGGCCTGTTCAGCACCCCGTTATTGGCGGCGGATGCGGACCTGATCGAGAAAGGTGAATATCTGGCCCGCGCCAGTGACTGCGTGGCCTGCCATACCAAGCCCGGAGGCAAGCCCTTCGCCGGGGGGCTGGCTATGCCCACGCCGGTCGGCGAGATCTACACAACCAACATCACGCCGGACCCGAAAACCGGGATTGGTCACTACAGTCTCGAGCAGTTCGATGCCGCCCTCCGCAAGGGTGAATCGCCAGACGGCCCTCTGTATCCGGCAATGCCGTACCCAAGCTACAGCAAGATGACGGACGACGATGTTGCCGCCCTGTACGCCTATTTCTTGAATGCCGTGCAGCCGGTACACCAGGAAAACACCGCGCCGGATATCCCCTGGCCGCTGAACATGCGTTGGCCCCTGAATATCTGGCAAAGCGCATTTCTTGAAGAGGGCGTCTTTCAAAAAGATCCAGCCCAGTCAGAGCAGTGGAACCGTGGCGCCTATTTGGTGCAGGGTGCCGGACACTGTGGTTCCTGCCACACCCCAAGAGGCATTGGGTTTCAGGAAAAAGCACTCACCGAAAAAGGTGACGCATTCCTTGCCGGTGCCGAGCTGGATGGCTGGTGGGCAACCAGTCTGAGAGGCGACCGACAGAACGGTATTGGCGCCCTCTCGGCACAACAAATTGCCGATCTTCTGAAAACAGGGATGGCGGGCCAGATAACGGTATCAGGCTCGATGGGGGAAGTGGTCAGCCACAGTACTCAGAATCTGACCGATGAGGATCTGATGGCAATTGGCGTGTACCTGAAATCTCTGTCGCCATCACCGGAAACATTTGTCACCAACGTTGAGCAACCAACCCTCAATGGCGCCGAGTTGTACAACGAATACTGTTCGACCTGTCATGGCCAGAACGGTGACGGGTTTGAGGGCGTAACACCTGCGCTTGCCAGCAACCCCACGGTGGTTTCCCGGAATCCGAGCTCCGCCATCCGCGTTGTTCTAAACGGCACAACCACGCCGGTCAGTGGCCCGGGACACACTCAACGAATCATGCCCGGATACGGTTGGCAGCTAAACAACGACCAGATTGCCAACCTGCTTACGTTTATGCGCACGCGCTGGGGCAACGATGCGCCGCCGGTTTCCGCAGAGGACGTAGAGCAACACCGGTAAGACATCGGGGCGATGAGCGTGCGGCCATCGCCCCTTTCCAATTCAACCTGTCCAAGAGGCCAGAATGCGCGCCCCAACTCACACCCCACCCTCCAGGTTTTCTACGTTCTTAATCGTTTTTGCGCTGGCCATGGGCGGATTTGGTATCGGTACTGGCGAATTTGCCATCATGGGTCTGATGCCGAACGTCGCGGCAGATCTTGGTATCTCCGAACCGCAAGTAGGCCACCTGATCTCGACCTATGCCTTGGGGGTTGTGGTAGGCGCTCCCTTGCTAGCCATTCTTGGCGCCCAGCTATTCCGGCGCCAACTGTTGATTCTTCTAATGATCTTCTACGCCCTGGGTAATGTTGCCAGTGCTTTGGCCAGCAACTACCAAACGCTTTTGTTCTTTCGTTTTGTTTCCGGCCTTCCTCATGGCGCCTATTTCGGGGTTGCCGCCTTAGTCGCCGCGTCACTGGTATCACCGGACCATCGGGCAAAAGCTGTTAGCCAGGTGATGATGGGGCTATCTCTGGCGCTATTGATTGGTAATCCCCTGGCAACTGTGCTCGGGCAATCCATGGACTGGCGCTATGCGTTCGGCTTCGTTGGCGCCATTTCCCTGTTAACAGTCGTGCTGGTGGCCTTATTGCTGCCGAAAGATCCGAGCGAGCAACGACACAGCGCTCTGAGCGAACTTCGAGCCTTCAACAAGCCAGACATCTGGCTTGCACTGGCCATTGGCTCCATCGGATTCGCTGGCATGTTCGCCGTGTTCAGCTACCTGGCTCCCACCTTGCTGCAAGTCACTCAGGTTGATGAAAGCTGGATTCCCGTTGCCCTGGTGGTGTTCGGGCTGGGCGGTTTTGTTGGCAATCTTCTCGGGGGCTGGCTGTTTGATCGCCTGCAATTTCGCGCCGTAGGCGTGGTGCTGATTTTCAGTGCCGTTATCCTAAGTGTGTTTCCATCAACCACCAGCTACCTACCCGCATTATTGACCGCCTGTTTCCTGACTGCGTTGATGGTTGCGCTGGGGCCGGCACTGCAGACTCATCTGATGGATGTGGCCGCTGGCGCTCAAACACTGGCGGCCGCCTCTCATCACGCTGCCTTTAATCTGGCCAATGCTCTGGGCCCTTGGCTGGGAGGGCTGGCTATCACCGCAGGATTTGGCTGGCAATCCACCGGATACGTCGGCGCTGCCACGGCGCTGGCCGGGTTATGTATTTTCCTGATAGCGTGGCGGCGGTCGGCGCCGGAATCCAGGGCCGAACCACAAACCGATGCAGCGGTTTAGGTAACCATTATGATTCGGCCCGGTTAGGCAGTAGAATAGCGAACTTTAATAAATATTCGTTCGTTATTCTTCCGATACCCTGACCCGGTGCGCCGCCTATGGATCCAATGGCCTCTGTACAATCCGGCAGTACTCATGCCCGGCTGTTGCAGCTTCTGGCCACCGGCGATGCACCTCGAAAACCTGACAACCTGCCCTGCTTCGCCGAGCGACTGAGCCGTTTATTCGGGCTTGGAGATACCATGTCATTGGATGCGGCGACCGCGTTTCGAAGCCGCCAGCCCGGCATGAATCAGGAGGCGGTTTTCGAGCAACTGACTAAAGAGTTGAGCAACATCCGGCGGGCATTGCGGCGCAAAATCGGACGCTACGGTGAGGAAGTCGAAGCCAGCGATAGTGTCACAGCCGAAACCTACCTGAATGCCTGGCTGGTGCTGCAGCGCAAGGTGGCGGCCTCCAGCCGCCAACTCCGGGACAAAGTGCGCAAGGCGATGAAAGAGCACAACCAAGATCTTGCTCGCCTGGCGGAACTGGATTCGGTTTTCGACCACACCATGGCCAGCTACACCAGCCAGTGTTTTTCTCATATTTCCAAGGTTCTGGAACAGCGATTCCACAGCCTGCAACCCTCCTCTGATTCACCCCCTAAAACCGGCCACACGCCGGATGACTGGCTCCACCGTTACTGCGAAGACGCGCAGAATCTTTTACTCGCTGAACTGGATGTTCGGCTGGAGCCGGTATTGGGGTTACTAGAGGCCTGCCACAACGAGGTAAATCACTCTCCATGAGCAGACTTTTCTTCTTTCTCGCATTCGTTACCGGTTTGGCGGTAACCGGCTGGATTGGCCAGCGTTTCATCCATTCCGACCTGCTGGCGCTGTCTGTCACTATGATCATTGCCGTGGTGTATACGCTGGGCTTTGTGGAGTTGATGGGCTTTCGCAGCACCACCCGAAAGCTGGCCGATAAACTGACTACGACTCCAGAGAACCGCGAGCAACTGTCGGGGTGGCTAGCCGGCCTGCCGGAGCAAGTACAGTTTGCCGTGCAGCGGCGTATTGACGGTCATTTTGCGGCCCTGCCCAGCCCGCAATTTACCCCTTATCTTGTCGGCCTGCTGGTTATGCTCGGCCTGCTGGGCACCTTTGCCGGCATGATCGTGACGTTGAGCGGTGCCGCGTCGGCCCTGGATGGCAGCACCGAGCTCAGCGCTATTCGCAGCGCTTTGGCTGCGCCCATTGCCGGACTCAGCCTGGCCTTTGGCACCTCCATTGCCGGTGTGGCAGCTTCCGCCATGCTGGGGCTGGCCTCAACCCTGAGCCGGCGTGAACGGTTACAGGTTTCCCGCCAGCTGGACAACACCCTGCGCCGGCGCTTGCACCATCTGTCCGCAGACTACCAGCGCCAGCAAGCGTTCAATGCGCTGGAGTCGCAAGCCGACGCCCTGCCGCAAATGGCCTCAGCCATGGAAAGCATGACCGCCCGTATGGAGCAGCTGGGCCAACAGCTGGAACAATCCCTGACCCAAAACCAGCAGGAATTCCACAGCACGGTGGGCAGTCACTACCAGTCGCTGGCAGACTCCGTGGCTGAATCGCTGGAAAAAGCACTGGAGTCCAGCACGCGCGTGACCGCAGAACGGATTGAACCGATTGTCGCCGACGCCATGACCAACTTGCAGTCCAGCGCTGGAAAGCTCCATGAGCAGTGGGCGGCCACCACTCAGCAGCAACTGGCCGGTTTGCAGAACACCTTTCAGGAATACCAAACGCAGTTCCGAAACGAGAGCGCCGGGATTGCCAGCCAACAGCAGCAAGGTTTGGATACACTGATCAACCGCATCACCGAGCAGCTTACGACGCTGCACGAACAAGAAGTCGCCCGTGGCGACGCCGCGCACAACCGGTTGGCGCAGCTGGAAGCCACCGTGACCAAACACCTGACAGAGCTGGGTTCGGGGCTGGAAGCGCCCATGACCCGCCTGATCGAAACGGCCTCGGAAACACCGAAAGCGGCGGCGCAGGTGATTGCCCAGCTGCAATCCGAGATGGCCCGCAACAGCGAGCGGGAAAACCAGTTACTGGAAGAGCGCCAGCGCTTGGTGCAAGAGCTGGACACTCTGCTGGAATCCCAGCGCAGCAATGCCGACAGCCAACGCCAGGCGGTGGATTCGCTGATCAGCGGTGCCGGCGATACGCTCTCGGACATCAGCGAACGTTTCAACCTGTTGATGGGGGAACAAAGCCAGCAGCTCAGCAAACTGGGTGAAGACCTCACTGGCAGCAGTCAGGAAGTGGGTGCGCTCAGCGAGGCCTTCCTCAAGGCGGTCGAACTGTTCAGTGCATCCAACGAGCAGCTTCAAGACAGTCTCGGCAACATCCAGAAAGCCTTGGATACCGCCAGCAACCGCCACGACGAGCAACTGGCCTATTACGTGGCCCAAGCCCGCGAAGTGATTGACCTGTCCGTCAGCTCCCAAAAGGATGTTATTGATGCCGCAGCAGCGCTTCGCCGCGGCGAGCTTGAAACCAGCGGAGCCGAGTGATGGAACATCTGGAGGACAGCGAACAGCAGTCCACGCCGATCTGGGCCATTTTCTCGGACCTGATGGCGGCTTTGGTGGGCATTCTGGTGCTGATACTGGTGTGGGTCATTGGGGTGCAACTGGAACTCAGCCAGTCTCTGGCGGAAGAAAAAGCCAAGCGGGAAGCCGAAGAAGAGCGCCGTATTGCATTGGAACAAGCGCTGGAAGACCCGCTCACCAAAGGTTTGGTGACTTTCAGTAATGGCCGCATTGGCATCAGCGGCAACGTGCTGTTCCAGTTGAACTCGGATCAACTGCAAGCCGATGGTGTTGAGGTGTTGGAATCGCTGGTGACCCCGCTGAAAACCTATCTGACCCAGCACGATGAATTGTTGATGGTCAGCGGCTTTACCGATGACTTGCCGATGCACCGGGGCAACCGGTATCAGGACAACTGGGGACTGTCAGCGCAGCGTGCGCTCACCGTGACCCGCACGCTGATGGAATTGGGGCTGCCGAACGATCGTGTTTTTGCGGCCGCGTTTGGCCCGCATCACCCTGCCGTGCCGAATGTAGATGCGGAATCCCGCGCCCAGAACCGGCGGGTGGAAATCAGCACTGTGCCCCGAGCTTCAAGCAGCCCCGCAGCCGACTCTCAACCGGACACCGAAATCTGATGTCTGGCCTGGCTGAATCGTCTCTGCTTGCTCCCCTGCAAGCCGCCGGCGCTGACCAAATAGATCCGGTGCGCTTTCACTATTTAGCGACACTGGAACAACGCCTGCGTGCGAAAGGCCTTCAGGGCAGCGCCCATTGGCACAAACTGGAGCAGGCCGTCGCTGAGTTACAAACCACAGAGCGGGAACAGGCCGAGCAATCTTCGGAGGCGGAGCCCCGTTCTCGCTCTCCCCTGCTCGAGTTGATCGACAAACTCAATCAAGCCGCAGGAAACACTCCGGCACAAGCGCCCCGCTCCCCGATCGAACAACTGATTTTCGGAGCAGAGGAAGAGCAAGAGTTTGAAGGTTCACAAGCCACACCAGAGAACCCGCAACCGTTAAAAGCCATGGCCCGCGCAACGGCTGACCACGGCGTGCAAGCCCTTCAAGAACGCATTCAACACGCCATCGAAGATATCCCTCAAGATGCCGGTCCAATGAATGCCCATCGACTAGTCAGCCGGGCTATTGCCGAAATGCAGCGACTGTCACCGGAATATCTCAACCGCATGGTGAATTACACCGACACGCTGATGGCGCTGGAAAAACTGGGGCGTAAAACCTAGATTAACAAGCAGAAATACAGCCTACCCGATTGTGTTCTACACTTTCCTCAGTGTTCAAGCTGATAAGGAGAACCATAGTGGACGTGTTCGAAGCGTTGAGACAAGATCACGACGTACAACGGGAATTATTGGAGCAACTGGCCGACACCTCAGGTGATGAGCAAGTTCGCCGGCAGGGGTTCGCACAGCTCAAAACCGAACTGACGGAACACGCGGCGGCTGAAGAAAAGCATTTCTACGCCCACCTGATGCAACACGAACAAACCCAGGACAAAGCCCGCCACAGCGTTGCCGAGCATCACGACATTGATGAATGCATCGAGCAGCTTGAACAAACCGATTATTCCAGCCCTCAATGGCTCCAGCTATTCAAGGAGCTGCAACACCTTGTCAGCCATCACCTGGAGGAGGAAGAACAGGAAGTGTTCCAGATGGGCGGCAAGGTACTGACCGATCAGCAGAAAGAAGATCTGGGCGGCCAGTACCGCAATGAGATGGAAAAGCGCAGGGGCACTTCTAACTAATCGAACTGGCCAGCTGACTTACCTCAGCTGGCTGTCTTTACTGCCACGCCGGTTAATGCCGCCGGTACTACTGTCTTTCGCCTCCAGTTTCGACTGGCAAGCGACGCACAGCTGTACACCGGGAATGGCTTCGCGCCTTGCTTCCGGGATGGGTTCATCACACTCGATACAGAACTCAGCGCTTTCTCCAGAGTGAAGGTTGCTACGCGCTTGTTCGACTGCATCTTCAATCGTGGCATCTATCTGATCTTGTACGGCTCCGTCTCGAGTCCAACCGCCGGCCATATCATCACCTGCTAGTTGCTATCTTTTACAGAAACACTTTGAAGCGTATCGGTATTGATTATAGCCGAGAACTCGTTCTCTGTTTACAGCGCGAGGGTGATGAAGAAACTTTCAGGAGGCAGGGACGAAACTAAATGCCCCGGATGATTCCGGGGCATTGTGCTACTGCAATCTTACTTTACTTTCGGGTCCAGCTCGCCAGCGTCGTAACGCTCGAACATTTGCTCGAGGTTCAGCGGCTTGATTTTGCTGGCCTGGCCGGCACAGCCGAAGGCTTCGTAGCGAGCAACACAGATGTCGGTCATCGCTACCATGGTGGCCTTCAGGAATTTACGCGGGTCAAACTCGGCTGGGTTCTGCGCCATGAAGCGACGAACCGCACCGGTGCTTGCCAGACGCAAGTCGGTGTCGATGTTTACTTTACGCACGCCGTGCTTGATGCCTTCAACGATTTCTTCAACCGGTACACCGTAGGTTTCCGGGATTTCACCGCCAAATTCGTTGATTACTTTCAGCCATTCCTGGGGTACAGAGCTGGAGCCGTGCATGACCAGGTGGGTGTCCGGGATGCGCTTGTGGATCGCTTTGATCTGCTCGATCGCCAGGATGTCGCCCGTTGGTGGACGGGTGAACTTGTAGGCGCCGTGGCTGGTGCCGATGGCGATGGCCAATGCGTCTACGTGGGTTTTTGCCACGAAGTCTGCCGCTTCTTCCGGGTCGGTCAGCATCTGGTCCATGTCCAGGGTGCCTTCAGCGCCAATGCCGTCTTCTTCACCGGCTTGGCCAGTTTCCAGAGAGCCCAGGCAGCCCAGTTCGCCTTCTACGGAAACACCGCACGCGTGCGCCATTTCGACTGTGCGACGGGTTACGTCTACGTTGTATTCGTAGCTGGTCGGGGTTTTGCCGTCTTCACCCAGTGATCCGTCCATCATGACGGAGCTGAAGCCAAGCTGGATGGAGCGCTGGCATACGGCCGGGCTGGTGCCGTGGTCCTGGTGCATTACAACCGGGATGTGCGGCCATTCTTCGATGGCGGCCAGGATCAGGTGGCGCAGGAAGGGCGCGCCGGCGTATTTACGGGCACCGGCGGAGGCCTGAACAATAACCGGGGAGTCGGTTTTGTCGGCGGCTTCCATGATGGCGCGCATTTGCTCGAGGTTGTTTACGTTAAAGGCTGGCACACCGTAACCATGCTCGGCGGCGTGGTCCAGAAGTTGCCGCAGCGATATCAGGGCCATGGGTTGTCTCCTTCATTAGACTATTAATGTTTGGAGCAGACTGTTATTCAGGAGTCTGCTGCGGAGGGAGGGGGCACGGTTTCGCGGAACCGCTACGAGCACATCCATGTGCGCTTCTCTCAGGCCATCCTTGGCCTTCGAAATTCCGCGAAACCGTGCCCCCTCCCTCCTTGCGATTCTTACTTGTTTCTAGGCTGTCCTTTATTCAGTTCTGACTGAAATCAGGCGCCTCTTTCTTCCAGTACAGCGACTGCCGGCAGGGTTTTGCCTTCTACGAATTCCAGGAAGGCACCGCCGCCTGTCGAGATGTACGAGATCTTGTCAGCTATATCGTATTTGTCAACGGCTGCTACAGTGTCTCCGCCGCCGGCCAGTGAGAAAGCGTCGCTTTGGGCGATGGCTTCAGCGAGGGCTTTGGTGCCGTTGCCGAACTGGTCGAATTCGAACACGCCGACCGGGCCGTTCCAGAGGATGGTTTTGGCGCTCTTCAGGAGTTCGGCGAACTGGCCGGCAGTCTCCGGACCTACGTCGAGGATCATGTCGTCGGCGGTTACGTCGGAGATGTTTTTGACGGTAGCAGTTGCGGTTTCAGCGAATTCGCTGGCAACAACTACGTCAACCGGCAGCGGGATTTCTACTCGGCTGGCGATGTCTTTTGCGGTGTCGATCAGGTCGTGCTCGCACAGGGATTTGCCAACCGGGTGGCCGGCGGCCGCCAGGAAGGTGTTGGCGATGCCGCCGCCTACGATGATCTGGTCGCACACTTTTTCCAGTGCGTTCAGTACGTCCAGCTTGGTGGAGACTTTGGAGCCGCCAACGATGGCTACAACCGGCTTGGCCGGGTTATCCAGCGCTTTACCCAGTGCGTCCAGCTCAGCCGCCAGCAGCGGGCCGGCGCAGGCTTCGGGGGCAAACTTGGCCACGCCGTGGGTAGAAGCCTGGGCGCGGTGTGCGGTGCCGAAGGCGTCCATCACGTAGATGTCGCACAGGGCCGCATATTGCCTGGCCAGGTCTTCGTTGTCTTTCTTTTCGCCTTTGTTGAAGCGAACGTTTTCAAACAGAACCACTTCGCCGTCGGCCACTTCCACGCCGTCGAGGTAGTCTTTAATCAGTCGTACGTCCTGCCCCAACATGGAGGACAGGTGGTCGGCGACCGGTTTCATGGAAGAGGCTTCGTCGTACACGCCTTCTTCCGGGCGGCCGAGGTGGGACATCAGCATGACTTTCGCGCCGGCGTCTTTCGCTGCTTTGATGGTGGGCAGTGAGGCACGGATGCGGGCATCGCTGGAGACTTTGCCGTCTTTTACCGGTACGTTCAGGTCTTCACGAATCAGAACCCGCTTGCCGGCGAGGTTCAGGTCAGTCATTTTTTTGATGGCCATAATCAAGGTCCGTAGTTATGGATTCAGTCGTATCTATCTGGAGATCAGGGTTTGCTTAGCCAGGCCTGGCTGACATTCAGCATTCGGTTGGCAAAACCCCATTCGTTATCAAACCAGCACAGCACCTTTACCATGGTGCCGCCGGTCACTCGTGTTTGTCCGCCATCAACCACCCCCGAATGGGAATCGTGGTTGAAGTCGGAACTCGCCAGCAACTCATCAGTATAGTCAAGGATGCCAGCAAGGGGGCCTTCAGCAACGCTTTTCAGGAGCTGGTTTACAGCCGTTACATCGGTGCGTTCACGTACATTCACCACCATGTCGATGGCCGACACGTTGAGCGTTGGCACGCGAATGGCCACCGAGCTGAAACGGCCTTCCATGTGCGGCATTAGCCTCTCGATACCGCGCGCTAACCCGGTATCAACGGGCACCATGTTGTGGAGAGCGCTTCGGGTGCGGCGCAAATCCTTATGGTGATAGGCATCAATCACGGGCTGGTCGTTCATCGCGGCATGAATGGTGGTGGTGCTACCCTGCTCCACTCCGAAAGCGTCATCCAGCACTTTGATCACCGGCACCAGGCAATTGGTGGTGCAGGAGCCGGCGGCCACAATCACTTCATCTTGCGTTAACGCCTGATCGTTGATGCCGTAAACCACAGTACGGTCTACATCGGCTTCGCCCGGCTGCGAGAACAGCAACTTCTTGGCCCCTGAGGCGATATGCTTTTCTGCGGTCGCTCGATCAGTGAAGGAGCCCGAACATTCGAGCACCAAGTCCACGTCCAGCAAGCGCCAGGGTAAATCATCCGGGTCCGGGTGGCGCAGCACCCGGATGCGATCGCCGTTCACGATCAGATCATCACCTTCCACCGCCACCTTGCCGTTGAGCCGCCCGTGGGTGGAATCGTATTTGGTCAGGTGGGCGATGGTGTCGATGTCTGACAACTCGTTAATCGCGACCACCTGCAGGTGGTCGCGAAAGCCGTTCTCATACAATGCCCGCAACACGCACTGGCCGATACGGCCGTACCCGTTGATAGCAATTCGATAAGGCTTTGAGTTGCTCATCAAGCGTCCAGAAGTTCAGCGGCCACTTCCAGGATGTTTTCGACGGTGAAGCCGAATTCCTTAAACAGTTCACCGGCCGGTGCAGACTCACCAAAGGTGGTCATGCCCACAACCCGTCCGTCCAGGCCAACGTACTTGTACCAGTAGTCTGCGATGCTGGCTTCGATGGCGATGCGGTTAGTCACTTCCAGCGGCAGAACTTGCTGCTTGTATTCAGCGCTCTGGGCATCGAATACATCAGTAGAAGGCATGGACACCACACGTACGGCTTTACCCTGCTCGCGCAGCTTGCCAGCAACGTCTTGTGCCAGACCGACCTCGGAGCCGGTGGCAATCAGGATCAGCTCAGGCGTGCCTTCGCTGTCGGACAACACGTAGCCACCTTTGGCCACGTTCGCCAACTGCTCGGCGTTACGGTCTTGATGCGGCAGTCCTTGACGAGAGAACACCATGGCCGTCGGGCCGTCGTTACGCTCAAGAGCAGACTTCCACGCTACCGCGGATTCAACGGCATCGGCCGGGCGCCAGGTGCTCATATTCGGCGTGGTGCGCAGGCTGGCCAGCTGTTCGATGGGCTGGTGCGTGGGGCCGTCTTCGCCCAGACCGATGGAGTCGTGGGTAAATACAAAGATGGAGCGCTGCTTCATCAGTGCCGCCATACGCACGGCGTTACGGCAGTATTCCATGAAGATCAGGAAGGTGGCTCCGTACGGAACAAAGCCTCCGTGCAGGGCCATGCCGTTCATGATGGCGGCCATACCAAACTCGCGCACACCGTAATAGATGTAGTTGCCGGAGGCGTCGTCTTTGGTCACGCCTTTACAGCCAGACCAGATGGTCAGGTTGGAACCGGCCAGATCGGCAGAGCCGCCCATCAGTTCCGGCAGCATGGGACCATAGGCGTTCAAGGCATTCTGGGAAGCCTTGCGGGAGGCGATGGTGTCGCCTTTGTCCTGGCATTCCTGAATGTAAGCCTGAGCCTTTTCAGCGAAATCAGCAGGCAGCTCGCCAGCCATACGGCGTTTGAATTCAGCAGCCAGTTCCGGCTCGGCTTGTTCGTAGGCGGCAAACTTATCATTCCAGGCTTGCTCGGCCGAAGCGCCTTTTTCTTTGGCATTCCAAGCGGCATAGATGTCGTCAGGAACTTCGAAGGCACCATGGTTCCAACCCAGCGCTTCACGGGTCAGAACGATTTCATCGTCACCCAGCGGGGCACCGTGGCAATCTTCTTTGCCTTGCTTGTTCGGAGAACCGAAGCCGATGATGGTCTTGCAGCAAATGAGTGTCGGCTGCTCGGTGTTTGCATGGGCCGCTTCTACGGCGGCACGAATCGCGTCAGCGTCGTGGCCGTCTACATTCGGGATAACCTGCCAGCCGTAGGACTCAAAACGCTGCGGAGTATTGTCGGTGAACCAGCCTTCCACTTCGCCGTCGATGGAAATGCCGTTGTCATCGTAGAAAAACACCAGTTTGCCCAAGCCCAAAGTACCGGCCAGAGACGCCACTTCGTGGGAAATGCCTTCCATCAGGCAGCCGTCGCCCAGGAAGGCATAAGTGTAGTGGTCAACAATGTCGTGACCCGGGCGGTTGAACTGAGCCGCCATCGCTTTTTCTGCCAATGCGAAACCGACGGCGTTGGCAATGCCCTGACCCAGCGGCCCCGTAGTGGTTTCTACGCCTGGGGTATACCCGTACTCAGGGTGCCCCGGAGTCTTCGAGTGCAGCTGACGGAAGTTTTTGATGTCTTCAATCGACACGTCGTACCCGCTTAGGTGCAGCAAAGAATACTGCAGCATGGACCCGTGACCGTTAGACAAGATAAAGCGGTCGCGGTTGGCCCACTGCGGGTTAGCCGGGTTATGGCTCAGGTAATCGTTCCACAATACCTCGGCGATATCTGCCATTCCCATGGGCGCACCCGGGTGGCCGGATTTGGCTTTCTGAACCGCATCCATGCTCAGCGCGCGTATGGCGTTGGCGAGATCTTTACGAGACGGCATTGACAATTCTCCAGTGTTTTTCAGGACAAGACTTCAAGCTGCAAAAACTGCTCAAAAAGAAGGCGCGTATTTTCGCCGATTAGGGTATCCGGGGGCAAATTTCAAACAAGAATAAATCTATATCAAAAAAATTTGATATGCCTATTGATCGATCAACCGAACCCCCCTAAACTCTTTCGCCATGACATCACTCAACACGCACGCCCCCGAAACCTCATCCGTAGAGGCTCTGGCACCGATCTTCAAAGCAAGCGGGGATCCTTTACGCCTTGAGATTCTGCGGGTGCTGCGCCGGGACACGTTTGGTGTGCTTGAGTTGAGCCAGCTGTTCGATATGCGCCAGTCCGGCATGAGCCACCACCTGAAGGTGATGCACAAAGCGGGCTTGCTGGAACCCCAGCGTGAAGGCAACGCGATTTTTTACCGCCGCCCACTGCATCTGGACAGCGTGAAACTGGCGGACCAGGCCATTCGGCAGATATTTGCAACGGTAGACCGGGTGCCTCTGCCCATCGCACTTAACGAAAAGATTGAGGCCATTCGGGCACAGAGGGCCGAGCAGTCGCAGGCGTTTTTCTCACGCCACTCGGCGCAGTTTCGGGAACAGCAGGAATTGATTGCCGCGTTTGATCTGTATGCCGACCCGACAGCGGAGCTGATTCGCAAACGAGTGAGCCAACAGAACTGGCAGAGCGTATTGGAGATTGGTCCGGGCGAAGGTGGCTTTCTGCCTGTTTTATCAGAGCTTTTCGAGCACGTAGTCGGGCTGGACAACAGCAAAGACATGCTCGCCAAGGCGACCCGAACGTGCATTGAAGAACGGCTGAACAACGTTGATTTGATAGAAGGCGTCACCGATACCGTACTGGCCAGCGGTGATGCGTTTGACCTGATTGTGGCCAACATGGTGCTGCACCATGTGCCCAGCCCGGCGGACATCTTTCTGGATGCCGCCGCCCTGATGAACAACGGCGGCTGTTTCATTATCAGTGACCTCTGCAGCCACGATCAGGACTGGGCCAAAGAAAACTGCGGCGATCTTTGGCTAGGCTTCGAGCCCGAAGAACTGACCGCATGGGCCGCCGACGCCGGGCTCAACGCGGGCGAACAATTATTTATCGGCTTGCGAAACGGCTTCCAGATTCAGGTTCGAGAGTTCTGGAAAACCACAAAAAGAGCCTAAAACGCACGCAGATCACGGAATATCTAAAAAAATTGATATAGAAGTAAGTACTAATACTTACACCCCGAAAACACAAAAAGAGCCGGTAGGTCATCCCTGACAGTGCCGGTACGAATTTGACAACGCTCACAGAGGACACACGTATGTCTGACTACAACATCTTTACCTCCGAATCGGTCTCTGAAGGCCACCCGGACAAACTGGCGGATCAAATCTCTGATGCGGTCCTGGACACCATCCTGACCGACGATCCGCACGCCCGCGTAGCCTGTGAAACTATGGTAAAGACCGGTGTTGCCATTGTCGGCGGTGAAATCACCACCAGCGCCTGGGTTGATCTGGAAGACCTGGTTCGCGGTGTGATCAAAGACATCGGCTACACCTCGTCAGACGTAGGTTTCGACGGCAACACCTGCGGTGTAATCAACATCATCGGTAAGCAGTCGGTCGAAATCGCCCAAGGCGTTGACCGCCAGAAGCCGGAAGACCAGGGCGCCGGCGACCAAGGCCTGATGTTCGGCTACGCCAGCAATGAAACCGACGTACTGATGCCTGCACCGATCACCTTCTCGCACCGCTTGGTGCAGCGCCAGGCTGAGGCCCGTAAAAGCGGATTGCTGCCGTGGCTACGCCCGGATGCCAAGAGCCAGGTCACCTGCCGCTACGAAAACGGTAAAGTGGTCGGTATTGACGCGATTGTACTGTCCACTCAGCACGATCCGGACGTCAGCCAGGCAGACCTGAAAGAAGCCGTGATGGAGCTGATCGTCAAACACACTCTGCCGGCAGAGCTGCTGCACAAAGACACCCAGTTCCACATCAATCCGACCGGAAAGTTCGTTATCGGTGGCCCGGTGGGCGACTGCGGCCTGACCGGCCGTAAAATCATCGTAGACACTTACGGCGGCATGGCGCGCCACGGTGGCGGCGCTTTCTCTGGCAAAGACCCGTCGAAGGTTGACCGTTCTGCCGCTTACGCTGGCCGTTACGTTGCCAAGAACATCGTTGCTGCGGGTCTCGCCGACAAATGCGAGATTCAGGTGTCTTACGCCATCGGCGTGGCGCAACCTACCTCTATCTCGCTGAACACCTTCGGCACCGGCAAGCTCAGCGATGAGAAAATCGTTGATCTGGTACGCGCACACTTCGATCTGCGCCCCTACGCCATCACCAACATGCTCGACCTGCTGCACCCGATGTACCGGGAAACCGCAGCTTACGGCCACTTTGGCCGTGACCCATACGAAATGACCGTTGGCGGTAAAACCTTCACCGCCTTCCCTTGGGAAAAGACCGACCGCGCCGCTGCACTCAAAGACGCTGCCGGCATCTAAACCATTTTCAGGCGCATGAACAATCTCATGCGCCTAAACAGAACAAACCGGAGAACACCTATGAGCAACTTCGACGATTACAAAGTACACGATATTGCCCTCGCCGATTGGGGCCGCAAAGAGATTCAGATCGCCGAAGGCGAAATGCCCGCACTGATGAAACTGCGTGAAAAATACAAAGCCGAGCAGCCGCTGAAAGGCGCCAACATCATGGGCTGTATTCACATGACCATTCAGACCGCCGTGCTGATCGAAACACTGGTCGAGCTGGGCGCGAACGTGCGCTGGTCTTCGTGCAACATTTTCTCTACCCAGGACCAAGCCGCTGCGGCCATCGCTGCGCAAGGCATTCCTGTTTTCGCCTGGAAAGGTGAAACCGACGAAGAATACGAATGGTGCCTGCACAAGACCGTTGGCGCAGACGTAGACGGCTGGGAACCCAACATGATCCTGGACGACGGCGGCGACCTGACCGAACTGCTGCATAAAGAATACCCTCAGATCATTGCCAACTGTCACGGTGTTACCGAAGAAACCACCACCGGCGTTCACCGCCTGCAGGAAATGCTGCGCGACGGCACCCTGAAGATCCCGGCGATCAACGTGAACGATTCCGTGACCAAATCCAAGAATGACAACAAGTACGGCTGCCGCCACAGCCTGAACGATGCCATCAAGCGCGCCACCGACCACCTGTTGTCTGGCAAGAAAGCTTTGGTTATCGGCTACGGCGACGTAGGTAAAGGTTCTGCCCTGTCCTTGCGCCAGGAAGGCATGATCGTAAAAGTCACCGAAGCGGACCCAATCTGCGCCATGCAAGCCTGCATGGACGGCTTTGAAGTGGTTTCTCCGTACATCGACGGCATCAACACCGGCACCGAGCAAGGCATCAACGCCGACCTGCTGGGCACCACCGATCTGCTGGTTACCACCACCGGTAACGTCAACGTGTGCGACGCCAACATGCTGAAAGCTCTGAAGAGCGGCGCTGTGGTGTGCAACATCGGCCACTTCGACAACGAAATCGACACCGCTTACATGCGTAAGAACTGGGAATGGGACGAGGTTAAGCCGCAGGTACACCTGATCTACCGCGACAAGGCTACCAACGACCACCTGATCCTGCTGTCCGAAGGTCGCTTGGTGAACCTGGGCAACGCAACCGGTCACCCGTCACGGATCATGGACGGCTCCTTCGCCAACCAGGTGCTGGCTCAGATGTACTTGTTCGAACGCAAGTTTGCCGACCTGCCGGAAGACGCTCGGGCCAAAGGCATCTACGTTCAGGTACTGCCCAAGCAGCTGGATGAAGAAGTGGCTCGCGCTATGGTTGAAGGCTTCGGTGGTGTGATCACCAAGATGACCCCGGACCAAGCCAAGTACATCGGCGTGCCGGTCGAAGGCCCGTACAAGCCAGAAACATACAGGTACTAAGCGGATAGAATCATGCAATCCCAAAAACAATTCAAACGTCGCTTCAGCTTCGAGTTTTTCCCGCCTAAAACAGATGCGGGAAAAGAAAAACTTCAGGTTGTCCGCGATCAGCTCGCCGAGGTGAACCCGGATTTTTTCTCGGTCACCTTCGGTGCAGGCGGCTCAACCCGTGACCGCACGATTGAAACCGTGCTGAACCTGCATCAGCAGGGGATCTCCACAGCGCCGCACCTGTCCTGCGTGGGCGGAAGCCGCGCCGAGATCGGCGAACTGCTGGACGAGTATAAAGCCAACGGCATCAACCGGATCGTGGCCCTGCGGGGCGACCTGCCCTCTGGCATGGGTGCTTCCGGCGAACTGCGTTACGCCAACGAGCTGGTCGAGTTCATTCGGGAACACAGTGGCGATCACTTCAACCTCGAAGTGGCCGCCTACCCGGAATTCCACCCGCAGGCTCGCAGCGCGGAAGATGATCTGAAGAATTTTGCCCGCAAGGTACAGGCTGGCGCCAACAGTGCGATCACCCAGTACTTCTTTAACGCGGACAGCTACTTCTATTTCATCGATCGTCTGGAGAAGATGAACATCACCATTCCGGTGGTGCCGGGCATCATGCCCATCGTCAACTTCTCCAGTCTGGTGCGTTTCTCCGACATGTGCGGCGCGGAAATCCCGCGTTGGATCCGCAAGCAGCTGGAAGCTTACGGCGACGACACCGTCAGCATCCGGAAGTTTGGTGAAGAAGTGGTGACCCGCATGTGCGAAGATCTGCTCAAGGCCGGCGCACCCGGATTGCACTTCTATACCCTGAACCAGACCGAACCCAGCCTTTCGATCTGGAAGAATCTGGGCATTACCGACCGGGAAAAGATCTCCTTCTGATCTTTTTTCAATCGACTCTCTCCCACCCCGGGAGAGAGTTTTTCTTTTAAATTCTGCCGAATAATCCTCCCTGATTACCTGAAACCCCTCGTTTTTTAGTCTAAAGTGTATCTGATGCAATCCCATTTACGTTCCCCGTGATGCGCAAACACAACCCTGCGTCATCGTGGTCTGTCTTACCGGGCAGAAGGAACCATAACAAGACTTAGGAGAAAGCATGAGCAGCAAATGGCTAAAAACACTGGGCGCAGGTTTGGCACTATCCGTGGCCGCATCGTCGGTCAGTGCAGAGACTCTTCGAGTCGTTACAGACCCCAGTTTCGTTCCCTTTGAAATGATGGATCAGGAAACCGGCGAAATGGTCGGTTTCGACATGGAAATCATCGCCGAGGTGGCTGAACGGGCAGGCTTTGACTACGACCTGAACACCATGGATTTCAACGGCATTATCCCCGCCCTGCAAACGGGCAACGTAGACATCGCCATCGCGGGTATCACCATCACCGAAGAGCGCGGCGAGATCGTTGATTTCTCCGATCCGTATTACGACTCCGGCCTTCGAATTCTGGTTCGTACCGACTCCGATATGGACGAGATGTCCGATCTTGAAGGCAAAAAAATCGGTTCGAAAATCGGTAGTACCAGTTACGACTACCTGATGAAAACCCTCGACGACGATGACGGCGTAACGCCCTACCCCGGCAGCGCCGACATGTACATGGCGCTGATGTCGCGCGCGGTTGACGCGGTTTTCTACGACGCGCCGAACGTCGGCTACTTTGCCAGCACCAAGGGTAAGGGAAAGGTCAAAGTTGTGGGCCCACTTTACGAAGGCCAGCAGTACGGCATTGCGCTGAAGAAAGGCAGCAAATGGGTTGGCCCGGTCAACGAAGCGTTGGCCGAAATCAAAGACGATGGCACTTACAAAACCATTTATGAAAAATGGTTCGGGCCGATGCCTGAAGACAAATAACCCTCCACTCGTGCCGGTCAGGGCGCACAACGCCCTGACCGGTTACTCCCAACTCAACGGAGACACCTACTGTGGAATTCCAGTTTCAATTTGACTGGCAGGCAGCAATACATTCCATCCCCTATCTCGCCAAGGGTATCCCTTACACTCTGATGATTTCCTTCGGTGGCCTAGCCATCGGGTTTGTTCTGGGCATCATTTTCGGCTTGTTGAGTATCAACAAGAATTGGTTTCTGCGCTGGCCGGCCACCGCTTACATCGAGATCTTTCGCGGTACGCCGATTCTGGTGCAGGTACTGTTCATCTTCTACGGCTTGCCCGACTTGGTCGGCGGCCCTATCGACCCACTCACAGCCGGTATTGCCGCCATTGCTCTGAACTCCGGCGCGTACATTTCGGAAGTGGTTCGTGGCGGCGTACAGTCGATCGCCAAAGGCCAAAGCGAAGCGGGCCTGTCTTTGGGCTTGTCACGTACCCAAACGTTCTGGTCGATCATCTGGCCGCAAGCCTTCCGGCGTATGATCCCGCCGCTCGGCAACCAGGCCATCGTGAGCATCAAGGACACGTCCCTGTTCTCGGTCATCGGTGTCGGCGAACTGGTGCGTCAGGGTCAGGTTTACATCGCCAACACCTTTACCGCATTTGAAGTTTATTTTGTGGTGGCGCTGATGTATTTGGCGATTACCTTGTCCTTGTCTCTGGTTCTGCGGCTAATGGAACGCCGCGGCCTTGCATCCGTCTGAAGGAATCCGAACCATGACTCAGATAGTCACGATGAAGGGCATGAACAAATATTTCGGCAAACTGCATGTCCTTAAAGATATAGACCTGACCGTTGAACAAGGTGAAGTGGTGGTGATCATCGGTGCCAGTGGCTCCGGTAAATCCACCCTGATCCGCTGTGTCAACGGTTTGGAAGAGTACGAATCCGGCTCATTAAGTGTTGATAACCAAGCTTTGGCCCCCAAAGGCGGCAACCAGAAAACACTGGCTGAGATCCGCAAAGAAGTGGGCATGGTGTTCCAGCAGTTCAATCTGTTCCCTCACCTGACCGTGAGAAAAAACATCATGTTGGCGCCAATGAAAGTAAAAAACACCTCCCAGGTTGTCGCCAACGCTACCGCCGAGCGGCTTCTTGAGCGCGTCGGCATTGGCAACCAAGCCGACAAATACCCAAACCAGCTATCTGGCGGGCAGCAGCAGCGAGTCGCCATTGCCCGGGCGCTGGCCATGGAGCCCAGGCTGATGCTGTTCGATGAACCAACATCGGCGCTTGACCCGGAAATGATCGGTGAAGTGCTGGATGTAATGCGGGAGCTGGCCAAAGAAGGCATGACCATGATGGTGGTCACCCACGAGATGGGCTTCGCACGTGAAGTGGCTGACCGGGTTATTTACATTCACGAAGGGCAGATTGTCGAAGAAGGCAAACCGTCAGATGTGTTCGACAACCCGCAAAACGAAAGGACGCAAGCGTTCTTATCCCGGGTATTGGCGCATTAGAACCCAGCGGCCAAAGAAAGCCCGTCAACATTGATCCACCGGTCTCAAAAGCTCGTAAATCAATGAGGCCGGGGGTTTTCTCCTGTGAATTCAAGAATTGAATAAATGGCATCAACAAACAGGACGAGTCCTAAATGAGCAAGCCCCCACACGAAGATCTTTCAGCAGCAGGCTCCCCTGAATCGGAAAAAACTTCCTTATCGCTGCTCCGAACACCCAAGCTCGATGGACACGATGTCGAGCAAAAACGACTGGAAATTGCACAGTACTTTACCAATACCTTTGATATTTACACCCGACTGTTCAACTGCTTGGCGGACGAATCTGCTTTCTACCAAAAACCCATTCCGCTGCGGCATCCACTCATTTTTTACCTGGGCCACACCGCCACGTTTTTTGTGAACAAACTGGTCTTGGCAAAGCTTTTACCTGAGCGGATTGATCCCTACATGGAGTCTGTTTTTGCTGTAGGTGTTGATGAGATGAGCTGGGATGACTTAGACGAAGATCACTACGATTGGCCTAGCCCCTCAGCCGTTTTTGAGTATCGTGCCAAGGTACGTAGCACCGTACTCAACCTGATCGAGACCCTACCCCTGAACATCCCTGTTGCCTGGGACACCCCTTGGTGGCCCATCGTAATGGGCATCGAACACGAACGAATTCACCTTGAAACAAGTTCGGTTCTAATCCGCCAGCATGAACTGGACAAGGTTCGGCCTCAAGCAGAATGGTTACCGATTCGCGAAACCGGAGAAGCGCCGGAAAACAGCTTGATGACGGTTCCCGCCGGCACAGTAGATATCGGTAAATCCCATGACGACGTCTACTATGGATGGGACAACGAATACGGGGAACATCATGCTGACGTGCATGAGTTCAAAGCGAGTCAGTACCTGGTCAGCAACCAGGAGTATCTGGCATTCGTAGAAGACGGTGGTTACGAGGAAAGTCAATACTGGACGGAAGAAGGCCAAGCCTGGCGTCAGTTTAGCCAAGCCAAGCACCCGACTTTCTGGCGCTGGCGGAATCGTTGGCACCTGCGCCTGATGACTGAAGAAATTGAAATGCCTTGGGATTGGCCAGTCGAAGTGAACTATCACGAGGCCAAAGCCTTTTGTAACTGGAAGAAAGAGCAGACTGGCCAGCCCATTCGGCTGCCCACCGAAGACGAGTGGTACCGGCTATGTTCAGAAGCTGGCGTTAACGAAATATCAGAACGGCCAGCCAACGCCAATCTGCATCTTGACCACGGCGCGTCTTCATGCCCCGTCACACGGTTTCGCCATGGCAAATGGTTCGATGTAGTGGGCAATGTCTGGCAGTGGACTGAAACGCCGACTTATCCGTTCGACGGCTTCAAAGTGCACCCCCTTTACGATGACTTCACCACCCCCACGTTTGACGGCCAACACAACCTGATGAAGGGGGGCTCTTGGGCTTCGTGCGGTAATGAAGCACGCTTGTCCGCCCGTTACGCTTTTAGAAAGCACTTCTTTCAGCACGCGGGCTTTCGTTATGTCTCGTCCGACACTGAAGTCGCGCAACCCGATGCCTACTATGAAAGCGACCGTTTGCTAACCGAATACGCTGAATTCCACTTCGGTGATTCCTGGCACGGAGTTCGCAATTTCCCCTTGGCTCTGTCTGAGCGTGCGCTCGAAGCCATGGCGGGAAAGCCTGCCCGAAAAGCCTTGGACCTGGGCTGTGCCTGCGGTCGCGCCAGCTTCGAGTTAGCCAAACATTTTGATGCCGTGGATGGTGTCGATTTTTCGGCCAACTTTATTCGGCTAGGCACTGAGATGGCCGAACAGGGCTCCGTGCGCTATGCACGAACGGAAGAAGGCGATCTGGTCAGTTATCATACCCGCTCCCTTAAAGACCTGGGGCTGGACAAGACCGCAAACAGAGTGTCCTTTCAGCAAGGCGATGCCTGTAATCTCAAGCCCCACCACACGGGGTATGATCTCGTATTGGCAGCAAATCTCATCGACCGGCTCTACAAGCCGAAACAATTCCTATGCAGTATCCACGAACGCATTAATGACGGTGGTGTTCTGCTGATCGCCTCACCTTATACCTGGATGGAAGAGCACACTCCGAAAGAAGAGTGGATCGGGGGATTCAAAAAAGACGGTGAAGATTACACCACCTTAGACGGTCTGAAAGAGTTATTGACCCCGAATTTTCGACTCATACAGGCGCCAGAGAAGGTGCCCTTTGTGATCCGCGAGACCCAGCACAAGTTCCAACATACCTTATCGGAAGTGACCCTTTGGGAACGACGGCCGCGGTAAGCGAGATTGGCGGGCCAGGCCTTCCGGCTCGCCAATACATGATGAGCCTGCCCCTATAACGGAGGCAGGCTCAATATCGCCTTCAAAGCAAAGACACTATGGCCTCGTGCTCCTCATTGATCTTGGTACGGGTGTCATCCGCCAGGAAGCGCGCAATCTTTTTACCTAGAAAAGGCACATCAGATTTCACCGTAAGGTTGATGTGGTTGATACAGCGTTCACCGTTCCCCTTAACCCGCATAACACCTTTGATCTTGGCCGGTACCCCTTCCACTTTCACCCGGAACTCGCAGTGCCACTCGTCATCATCTTTTTTGACCCAATGCTCTTCCTGACGGATTTCGTTCCACTCTCGGTGAAAACTCGCGAGCACTCCCGGCACCTGAGTTGACGCTGTCATTTCACGCTCGACAACCAGCTTTCCAGCGGCATCGTCTTTTTGCGCATCAACAACTTTTACGTTGCGAGCACCCAGTTTTTCGTTCTTGGCTAGAATGAGGTCCTCTGAAAAAAAGTGACTGATCACGTGATCCACGCCAGCATCGTATGAATGCTCAAGAGTCAGTTCCATAAATCCTCCATCGTATGATGACGCTATTGTTGCGACACGCGCGGCCTACAGCATTGGCCCAGAGGGCGGCGCGCTCTGGCAAGGAGGCCAGAGCGATCAGATCACATTTTAGCGATTTATTGCTGGCCTCTCTGCCAATGCTCTACCACGTTTGGCGGTGGCCAGTCGCCGCCGTTAACTGTATTATCTCTTTTGGTTAACAGCCGACAAATTTGATCTTACAACGACTGCCCTACTGGAGCCCCGCCCTATGCGTAATGCTGATCTTGTCGCCCGCGGCCTCAAATCTGTGTGGCACCCCTGCACTCAGATGAAAGACCACGAAACCCTGCCACTGGTGCCCATCAAGCGTGGTGAAGGTGTTTGGTTGGAAGATTTCGAAAACAATCGGTTTATAGACGCGGTCAGTTCATGGTGGGTCAATCTTTTCGGCCACGCCAACCCCAGAATCAACGCGGCGATTCAGCAGCAGGTGAGCGAGCTGGAGCATGTCATTCTTGCCGGTTTCACCCACGAACCGGTCGTGAACCTTTCCGAACGGCTTATTGAGGTAACGCCGGAAGGGCTCAACAAATGTTTCTATGCCGATAACGGTTCATCGGCCATCGAAGCGGCGCTCAAAATGAGCTTTCACTACTGGAAGAACCTGGGTAAGCCGGGCAAAAAGAACTTTGTAAACCTGAGCAACAGTTACCACGGTGAAACCTTGGGGGCTTTGGCGCTCGGCGATGTTGGCCTCTATAAAGACACCTACCAACCGTTGCTGATGGAAGTGATCACGGCCCCGTCTCCGGATGCTTACCACGCAGAGCCCGGCGAAACCGACGAAGAGTACGCGTTGCGTCAGTTCGAGGCGATGGAAAAGCTGTTGGCTGAAAAACACGATGAAATCTGCGCCGTTGTGGTGGAGCCGCTAATTCAGTGTGCCGGCGGCATGCGCATGCACCACCCGATTTACCACACCAAGTTGCGTGAGGCCTGTGATCGCTACGGCGTGCATTTGATAGCCGATGAAATTGCCGTCGGATTTGGCCGCACCGGCACTATGTTTGCCTGCGAACAATCCGGCATCACGCCTGACTTCATGTGTTTGTCCAAAGGCCTGACGGCTGGCTACCTGCCGCTCTCGGTCGTGCTGACCACCGATACCGTCTACGATGCGTTCTATGACGACTACGAAACTCTGAAAGCCTTCCTGCACAGCCACAGCTACACCGGCAACCCCATCGGCTGCGCCGTTGCTCTGGCCACGTTGGACATTTTTCGGGACGACAATGTCATCGAAAAAAACCGTCAGCTGTCTCGCTGCATGGCCGAATCCGTCGCCCATCTGGCCGACCATCCTCACGTTGGCGACATCCGCCAACACGGTATGACGCTGGCCATCGAAATGGTCAAAGACAAAACGTCCAAAACCCCGTTCCCGTGGCAAGAACGCCGTGGCCTGAAAGTGTACCAACACTCTTTGACACGCGAGGCCCTGCTACGACCATTAGGGAACGTGGTATATTTCATGCCCCCTTATGTCATCACTGAAGACCAGATTCGTCATTTGGCTCAGGTGGCTACTGAAGGCATCGACATCGCCGTAAAAGGCTAAGGAGCACCGAGCCCCATGCGTATACCCAGAATTTTCACCGACAGCCCGCTGAACGTAGGCAGCCAGTGTGAACTCGATGAAAACGCCGCGAATCACGTTGGCCGGGTACTGCGCATGCAAGGGGGGCAAGAGCTTCGGCTTTTCAACAACGATGGCTGCGATTACCGTGCGACCATCATTCAGGCCAGCAAAAAGAACGTCACGGTCGAAGTCTCGGGCCAGGAAGACAATTCAACAGAATCGCCACTCAAGATCATCCTCGGGCAAACATTGTCGAAAGGTGATCGCATGGACTACGCCGTTCAAAAGGCCGTAGAAATGGGCGTTACCACCATTGTGCCGCTCAGCACCCAACGCAGTGATGTAAAGCTGAAAGGCGACCGCGAGGAAAAACGCCTGCGCCACTGGCAGCAAGTGGCAATCAGCGCGGCGGAGCAATGCGGCCGCGCCAAGGTGCCGGACATCCTGCCAGTTATGTCAGTGCAAGAATGGCTGGAATACAGCCAATCCTGCGACCTGAGACTGGTACTACACCACCGCACGGAACAATCTTTGAACACGCTCGACAAGCCCGCCAACGTCGCTCTGATGATCGGCCCCGAAGGCGGATTAACCGCCGACGAGATTGCCCAAGCGGAACGAAACGGGTTTCTCCCCGTCGCACTTGGCCCCCGGGTTCTGCGCACAGAAACCGCTCCGGTAGCGGCCATGGCCCTGTGTCAGTGGTTGTGGGGAGACATCGGCGGTTAATCCAAGCATGGCCGTGGCACGCAATTTCAGCGGCAACTCAGTCATTGACAGAACCTGCCGTGCTCCACATCATTCATAGCTTATCGAAAGCCAGCCGAAACCCTTCTGGCAATAACAACTGACGATGCGAGCTCAGGATGACAGATTTATTTTCGACCCCGGAATTCTGGCAGTACCTCAGCATTCCTGTAATCGCCGCTATGATCGGATGGGGTACCAATTGGTTGGCTATCAAGATGACGTTCTATCCTTTGGAATTCATCGGCAAGCCGCCCCGGCTCGGCTGGCAGGGCATCATTCCCTCGAAAGCCAGAAAAATGGCTGCCATCAGCGTTGATGCCACTATCTCCAAAATCGGCACCGTTGAGGAGATTTTCGAGCAAATAGACCCGAACGTTCTCGCTGCCCACATCATCTACACCGTCGAACCGCGAGTTGAAGAATACGTCGACGAACTCATGCTCAGAGAACATCCCACCTTCTGGGAAAACTTGCCATCGTCGGCACGCAAACTGGTTTACGACCGAGTTAGAAAAGCCGCCCCGAAGCTAGTGGACAACCTGGTTCAGGACATCGCCAACAACATCGAAGACCTGCTCGACATCAAAGGCATGGTGATCGACCGTCTGGCCAAAGATAAACGGCTGCTGAACCGCATTTTCCTAGAGTGCGGAGATGTCGAATTTCGGTTCATCATCAACTCTGGCCTCTACTTTGGCTTTCTCTTCGGCCTCATCCAAATGGCCGTCTGGTACTTTTATCCAGCGATCTGGGTACTCCCTGTGTTTGGCCTGTTGGTGGGCTGGGCGACCAACTGGATTGCCCTCAACGTGATATTTCGCCCTTTGAAACCGCACAAAATTGGGCCGGTGAAGATCCAGGGACTGTTCCTCAAGCGCCAGCCGGAAGTGGCGCAAGCGTTCTGCCACATCGTCACCCATGAGATCCTTACTGTTGGCAACATCATCCAAGGGATACTTGAAGGCCCTAAAGGCGACCGTGCTCGCAACATGGTGAAGAAGCACATCAAGCCGCTGGTCGATGAAACAGCGGGTATGGGCAAAGCGTTTACACAAATGGCCTTTGGCCCCACCGGCTTTGCGGCACTGAAAAATCAGGTCGGTGAGAAAGCCATTAGCATTTCGCACAGTTCTTTCGACAACCCGGCCTTTGAAAAAGACCGGGCTCGCGCCGTTGAATCCATCATGGTGGAAAGGATGATCGCTCTTTCATCCGAAGAGTTTCAGGATCTACTACGCCCCTGCTTTCAAGAAGACGAAATCAAGCTGATTCTGGTGGGTGCTTTCCTCGGTATGGCAGCCGGTATCGGCCAGTTGGTCTTTATTTTCGGGGATACGCTGCTTTAAGACTGTGCATAGAAGCTGCACATATCTATACTCACGGGATACACCACTCAAGACATACCCGTTCGGAGGCATTGGATGCCGGGATTTTTTTCTTGGGTTTCCGGCTTGTTCTCGAAAAAACAGCCCGCGCGCCATGCGCAAGAAACTCGCCTGTTCAACCACGCGCCAAAGAGCTTGGCCGCCAGCGAAGAGACCGCAGCCAAACCTCCCCCCCGCTTGGAAGAGCATCTGTTTTGCTGGTTGCTGAACACTCAGCCGGCCCGGTTAAACAAGAAGCCATCCGGCTCTGACAAAGTTCTGGCCGAGTTAGAACGCCGCTTGCAAACCAACACCATGGAAGAGCTGCCACGCAAACCCGGCACCTTACCGATGCTCATGCGAGCGCTGTCTGCGGAAACCACCGACCGGAAGCACATCACCGACATCATCCTGAGTGACCCGTCCCTGACCGACCAGCTGCTTCAGGTAGCCAACAGTCCGCAGTTCAAGCCGGGAGACTATCTGATCGAATCGGTTGACCAAGCGGTTTTTGTACTCGGCTTGAACGGCATCCGTAACGTGATTGCAGCGGCGGTAATGCGCCCAATGATGGCAGCGAGAAACAGCTCGGAAGCGCTCTTCGCACAAAGGGCATGGCGTTGGGGCCTGACCTGCGCACGCTCCGCAGAGATGATCGCAAGAATTCATAACGAAGACACCAGCGCCCATTTCATGGTGGGTTTACTACCTTCTTTGGCCTACATCACGATTCGTCGTGAGATTGCCGCCATCTGCAGAGCCGGGAATTTGGATAGCGAACCGGAACCTGCGTTACTCAGGCTGGCTCTGGCCAGGCATCAATGGGCCACGTGCCAGTTGCTGGCCAACGTTTGGGCATTGCCGCCTAAGTATCACGCGTGGCTGCTATCGGCCGAGCGGCCAGCCCCTAAACAAGACAACTGGCCATTACTGGATGGGCTTTTGGTAGGCACCCGGGAAGTTCTTCGTCATGCCCGGCAGCGCAACCTGGCGGAGGAAGATCTGCTGAAGACTGTGCACATCTCGCCTCAACAACTTGACCAGGTTCGAGCCGCTGTGCTGTCCATGCTCAAAGAAGGCGGCAACGAACACTAGCCGCCGTTACCGAACGCGGCGGTCTAGTTCGCGTCACGGTCGGACGGCTGGCCAAGCAGCTCCGCAAAACTGACATCGTCACGCCCGCACGACACATCAATCAGCTGCGTGGGCAATGCGTTCGCGGGCAAGCGGTCAACCACCCGATCTTCATCGCGGCGCACCACCTTCAGAACCATCTCGATGGTGATCAGATCGAGTGCACGCCCGGGCACCAGTTGGTCGCCATTGCGCCCCGCCAAACTCAGTACTCCGGCCCGGATTAATTTGTCACTGACACGCCGGGTAACCTCACCGGGCACTCGCAATTCGTGTTCTAACGATTCCTGTTGTGGAGCGGGTTCACCCTGACTGAACGGCTTAGCCACCATCCACATCAAGGCCAGAGCGACCCGCTCTTGCAGTTCGGGCGCCATTTGCACGTTTCGTTTTTTGGCAACCGAGCCGGGATTTTGCATATAAAACGCTAAACTGGCTCCCAACAACAGAATCATCCAGTTCAGGTAGATCCAGATCAGCAAAATAATCCCGACCGCAAACCCTGAATAAATGGCTGCGTATTTGGCCGAACCCGCCACGAAAGACGCAAAAAGCATCCCGCCAGCCTGCCAGGAAATACCCGCCAGCAGGCCCGCGATAAAGGCATAGCGGAACTTGACGCGGGTGTTGGGGATGAAGATGTATACAAAGGTGAACGCAGCCACAACCAGAAAGAAAGGCGTAAAGCGGGTGGCTATGACAATGAGCGAGCCAAACGGCTCAATGGCTAATAGCGTTTGCACGATATCCGACGACAACACCGTGGCGGTTGCCCCCACTGCAGACACCATCAGCAGTGGCCCCACCATAATAACGCTAAGGTAGTTGCTGAATCGCTGTGCCATGGAGCGCATATCCGGCACTCGCCAGATCATATTGAATGATCGCTCGATCTTCTGGACCAGCGAGATCACGGTATACACCAGCATTGCCAGCCCCACCGACCCCAGCACGCCAACTTTGATGTTATCGACGAATCCGAGAATCTGCTCCGCGATCTCGATGCCTTGCGGCCCCATCGGCTGGAAAAACTGATACAGGAACGGTTCCATGCGCTGATGCACACCCAGTGCCTTCAGCACCGAGAAACTCAGCGCCAGCAAAGGCACAATACTCAGGAGCGTGGTATACACCAAGCTCATGGAATGCAAAGTCAGCTGACCACTGATGACATCCCGAACCAGGGCATACAGAGACCGGCCAGACTTATACAGCCAGGTCCACGGCCAGGACTGAGGAGGATTAGGGTTGGAAAGAATCCAGTCTTCTGCGGCCTGAAGCCGCTCCTTAAATTGTGTAGACGCCACGTAGAACCCTACTTTGTTGGTCTTTTCTACAGCTTATCAGGCAGATGGCCGTAAACAACCCGCTGTTCCTCATTTTAAACCGCTTTCAGGTTTTTCGCGGTAATGCCCACAATCCGCTGCCGGGCCTCTCGACTGGCCCAGGCGGAGTGAGGCGTCACGATCAGATTCGGAATATCCTCAGCCAGCAGCGGGTTACCGTTGCGCGGAGGCTCTTCGGTTAAGACATCGAACCCTGCCCCGGCAATTTGCCCCTGCCTCAACGCATTTGCCAACGCACGTTCATCAACCAAACCTCCCCGGCTGGTGTTTATCAGCAACGCTGTCGGCTTCATCAGCCCCAGCTCTCGCTCACCGATCAAGTTTCGGGTTTCTTCCGTTAGCAAACAATGCAGCGATAACACATCGGCCCGTGCCAACAGCTCGTCCAACGGAATACGCGGATAACCATCCACACTTCCCGCTTCCTGCCCGGGGCGGCACCCCAGAACAATGTTCATGCCAAACGCTTTCGCCCGTTCAGCGACACCCTGCCCCAAATCGCCGTACCCCAAAATACCCAGCGTTTTGCCTTCAAGCTCCATGATTGGATGGTCCATCAGGCAAAACATGTCGCTGCGTGCCCAAGTACCGTTGCGAGCATCGCGGTTGTAATCCAGAAGCCGTGTGGCCAACGCCAGAATCAACGCCATCGTGTGCTGGGCCACGGTGGAGCGGCCGTAATGGGTTACATTGAGCACCGCTATACCGTGTTCTTTAGCGGCGTCCAGATCAATATTGTTCAAACCGGTTGCCACCACCGCGATGGTTTTTAGTTCCGGGCACGCTTCAAAGTGCTCTCGCCCCAACACCACCTTGTTCACTAACACGGTGTCGAACCCGCGAATACGGCTCAAGATCTGTTCCGGTGCGGTGCGTTCATGGCAGGTTAATCCGCCCGTCACCGCCTCGATGGGGGACAAATCCACATCATCCCCGATTGTTTTGGCATCCAGAAAAACGGCTTTCATACTTTTCTCCTGTCTCAAGCGATGAACAGATTAAGCTAGACTGAAACAAATTGATCAATCCCGGAGGCGCACTATGGAACACGAATTCTGGCACGAACGCTGGGCCAAAGAGCAAATTGGCTTTCACGAAGGCACCGTCAACCAATACCTGTACGACCACTGGCCGGAACTGGCCGGCTCAGGAACCGAGGCGGTGTTTGTACCGCTGTGTGGCAAAGCCCACGACATGTGGTGGCTAAACGACCGGGGCCACCCCATCATTGGTGTCGAGCTCAGCGACGTGGCGTGCAAAGACTTCTTCGAAGAAGCTGGCGAAAAAGCCATGGTCAGCCCCGGCGAACCTTTCACCACATTCACTCACGGCAATCTGCAGCTTTGGTGCGGTGACTTTTTCCAGCTGGTACCACAAGACCTCAAACACATCCGTCTGGTCTACGACAGAGCTGCTCTTATCGCCCTGCCGCCGGAAATGCGCCAAGACTATGTCAATCACCTGACAGCCGTCACACCGGAGAACCTCACCGTACTACTGATCACCCTCGACTACGACAATCAGGAGATGAAAGGCCCTCCTTTTAATGTCAGCGATGACGAAGTTCGCAAGCTCTTTTCTGAAGACTACAACATTACGCTGATACACACGCAAGACATGGCACACGACAGCCCCTTCGCGAAGCGAAAAGGACTGAGCAAAGGAGCCACGGAAAGCGTGTTCAAACTCACCAAAAGATAATTTTAATGAACCCTTTCTGCACTCGGCCTGTCCAACCTCACGAGTCTGAACTAAGCTCAAATTAAACAACCCATTCAACCATTCACACGGCCCCGGATCACCACTGCCGGGGCACTGCGGAGACACTGCGTGAGTTAGAACTGTCCATAACAAGCGAATGTAAGCGAGGGTATCTATGAGCATTCTGCAGCATTTCAAAGACCGGTATGCACAAACTCAGGAAGAAGAGTTCTCTCTTGAGGAATACCTGGAGATCTGCAAAAACGATCCAACAGCCTACGCCACCGCCGCGGAGCGTATGTTAATTGCCATCGGCGAGCCGGAACTGATTGACACCTCTCGAGACCCTCGCCTCTCACGTATTTTTTCCAACAAAGTCATCAAGCGTTATCCGGAATTCGACGAGTTCTACGGCATGGAAGAAGCTGTAGAAAACATCGTGTCGTTTTTCCGGCATGCAGCCCAAGGCCTGGAAGAAAAGAAGCAAATTCTCTACCTGTTGGGCCCGGTCGGTGGCGGTAAATCGTCTCTCGCTGAAAAACTGAAAGCGCTGATGCAAAAAGTGCCTTTCTACGCCATCAAAGACTCGCCGGTGAACGAAAGCCCGCTGGGCCTTTTCAACCCCGACGAGGATGGTCCGATTCTGGAAGAAGAGTACGGCATCCCGGGCCGATACCTGAAAAGCATTATGTCGCCTTGGGCGGTCAAACGGCTGCACGAATACGGCGGCGACATCAGTCAGTTCCGGGTGGTGAAACGCTACCCATCCATTCTCGACCAGATTGCGGTTTCGAAAACCGAGCCCGGGGACGACAACAACCAGGACATTTCCGCACTGGTCGGTAAGGTCAACATCCGCATGCTGGAAGATTTCTCGCAAGACGATCCGGATGCCTACAGCTTCAGCGGCGGCCTGTGCAAAGCCAACCAAGGCTTGCTGGAATTTGTCGAGATGTTCAAAGCTCCGATCAAAGTGTTGCATCCGCTGCTGACGGCCACCCAGGAAGGCAACTACAACACCACCGAAGGCATGGGATCTGTGCCCTTTGACGGTGTGATACTGGCCCACTCCAACGAATCCGAGTGGCAAACCTTCCGCAACAACAAACACAACGAGGCCTTCCTCGACCGGGTGTATATCGTCAAAGTGCCCTACTGCGTACGGGTCACCGAAGAGATCGAGATCTACCGCAAATTGCTGAAGAACAGCTCACTATCGGGTGCACCTTGTGCCCCGGACACCTTGGACATGCTGGCCCAGTTCTCGGTGCTATCACGCATCAAAGACCCGGAAAATTCGAGCATCTTCTCGAAAATGAAGGTGTACGACGGCCAGAACATCAAAGACACCGACCCGAAAGCCAAATCCATTCAGGAATATCGCGACGCGGCCGGTGTGATGGAAGGCATGGACGGTTTGTCCACCCGCTTCGCGTTCAAGATCTTGTCGAAAGTCTTCAACTTCGACACCACGGAAATCGCGGCCAACCCGGTTCACCTGCTGTACGTACTGGAAAAACAGATTGAACAGGAACAGTACGCCGCGGATACCCAGGAAAAATACCTGCGCTTCATCAAGGAGTATCTGGCACCGCACTATGTCCAGTTCATTGGCAAGGAAATCCAGACAGCCTATCTGGAAAGCTACAGCGAGTACGGCCAGAACCTGTTCGACCGCTACGTCACCTACGCCGACCTGTGGATTCAAGATCAGGAATTCCGCGACCCGGAAACCGGCGACATTCTGGACCGCTCGTCCATCAACGACGAACTGGAGAAAATCGAGAAACCCGCGGGCATCAGCAACCCGAAAGATTTCCGCAACGAGGTGGTCAATTTCGTACTGCGGGCCCGTGCCAACAATCACGGCGAAAATCCGTCTTGGCTCAGTTATGAAAAACTGCGCAGCGTGATCGAGAAGAAAATGTTCTCGAACACAGAAGATTTGCTGCCGGTTATTTCGTTCAACCCGAAAGCCAGTCAGGAGGATCAAAACAAGCACAAACAATTTGTCGAACGCATGGTCGATCGGGGGTACACCGAGAAACAGGTCCGCTTGCTTGCCGAGTGGTATCTGCGTGTGCGTAAGTCCCATTAACGACCAGCGGGAGCAGTAACATGGGCATGACCCACATAGTCGATCGACGACTTAACGGTAAAAACAAGAGCGCGGTGAACCGGGAACGGTTCCTGCGCCGCTACCGGCATCACATCAAGAAAGCGGTTTCGGAAGCCGTACAGCGCCGCTCCATCACCGATGTGGAGCGGGGCGAGAAGGTCAGCATTCCCTCGAAAGACATTCAGGAACCCATCTTCCGACATGGCGCCGGTGGGCGCCGTGATGCCGTGCATCCCGGCAACCAGGAATGGGTGGCGGGCGATACCATCGCCAAACCCGAAGGCGGCGCCGGTCAAGGTCAAGGCCAGGGGCAAGCCAGCCCCGATGGTGAAGGCATGGACGAGTTCGTATTCCAGATCACTCAGGAAGAGTTTCTGGAATTCCTGTTCGACGATCTGGAATTGCCAAACCTTGCCCGTAAGAAACTCAAAGATACGGAAGCGTTCAGTTTCGTTCGGGCGGGCTTTACGAGCCAGGGCGTTCCGGCAAAACTGGACGTGGTGCGCTCCTTGCGTGGTGCCCACGCCCGACGGCTGGGTTTAAGCGGCGCTCGCAAGAGAAAAATTCGTGAGCTGGAGGCACAACTGCAGGCACTACAAACTGCGCCCGATGATCTGGACCCGGCGTTCAGCCACGAAGACCAGATCAAGGCGTTGATTGACGAAATTGCCGAGCTGAAAGCCAATGTCAGGCGCATCCCGTTCATCGATGAAATCGACCTGCGCTACCGGCAGCACCAAAAGCAACCGAAACCCGCGACCAGTGCAGTGATGTTCTGCCTGATGGATGTGTCTGGCTCAATGACTCAGATGCACAAAGACATCGCCAAACGCTTTTTCATTCTGCTTTATATGTTTCTGAAAAAGAACTACAAGAAAATCGACGTGGTGTTTATTCGCCATCACACCAGTGCGAAAGAAGTTACCGAAGAAGAGTTCTTCTATTCCCGCGAAACCGGCGGCACCATTGTTTCAAGCGCCCTGAAGTTGATGCGGAAAATTATCGAAGCCAGGTACTCTCCTGCCGAGTGGAACATTTACGCTGCTCAGGCTTCCGACGGTGACAACTGGAACGATGACTCCCCCACCTGCGGCAAGCTGCTGGCTGAAGGCATTTTGCCTCAAGTGCAATACTACTCTTACATCGAGATCACACCGCTGGATCATCAAACCCTCTGGTATGAATACGAGAAATTGATGGCAGAACACCCGCAAAGTTTTGCCATGCAACAGATTGCTGACCCAGCGGACATATACCCGGTTTTCCGGAAGCTGTTCGAGAGGAAAGCTGCATGAATGAATCCATTGATCGGCCCAACGATCTGGACGGCCGTGAACCCAACGTCGGTACCCCCATTTCGACCAGCTCGGAATGGACCTTCGAGCTGATCCAAAAATACGACGAAGCCATCGCGGAATGTGCCGCCGAATTTGGCCTGGATACCTACCCCAACCAAATCGAGGTGATCACCGCAGAACAGATGATGGATGCCTACAGCTCGGTGGGCATGCCGGTGGGTTATAACCATTGGTCGTTCGGCAAGCAATTTCTACAGACATCCAAAGGTTACCAACGAGGCCAGATGGGGCTGGCCTATGAAATCGTGATCAACTCCAACCCCTGTATCGCCTACCTGATGGAAGAGAATACCTTACCCATGCAGGCGCTGGTTGTTGCTCACGCCAGCTATGGCCACAATTCTTTCTTCAAGGGCAATTACCTGTTCCGTACCTGGACCGATGCCAACGCTATCATCGATTATCTCGTGTTTGCCCGAAACTATGTATCTGAATGCGAAGAACGCTACGGCATTGATGCCGTGGAAGAGATTTTGGACTCCTGCCATGCCTTGATGAACTACGGCGTAGACCGCTACAAGCGGCCGTCCCCTATTTCTGCGGAGGAAGAAATTCAGAGACAAACCGAACGGGAAGAGTATCAACAGCGTCGGATTAACGACCTGTGGCGTACGATTCCAAAACCGGAAGAGGACGACCCGGTCAAGCGCAAACCGCGATTCCCCTCTGAGCCACAAGAAAACCTGCTGTACTTCATCGAAAAGAACGCGCCTTTGCTGGAAACCTGGCAACGGGAACTGGTGCGTATCGTGCGGAAACTGGCGCAATACTTCTACCCGCAGCGCCAGACTCAAGTGATGAACGAAGGCTGGGCCAGCTTTTGGCACTACACGCTGCTGCACCGTTTGTACGAAAAGGGGTTGGTGAACGATGGCTTCATGCTGGAATTCCTGCAAAGCCACACCTCGGTTGTTTACCAACCTCCGTTCAACAGCCCTTGGTATTCCGGCATTAATCCCTACACGCTCGGGTTTTCCATCTACACCGACTTACGGCGGATGTGCGAAAACCCCACCGATGAAGACCGCGAATGGTTTCCGGAGATCGCCGGCACCGACTGGCTGGAAACCCTTCATTTTGCCATGCGAAACTTCAAAGACGAGAGTTTCATACTGCAATACCTTTCACCCAAAATCATGCGGGATCTCAAACTGTTCGCCATCGAAGACGACGACAACCAAAACCACTACACGGTAACCGCGATTCACGATGAAGCCGGCTACCGAACGCTTCGCGAAAAACTGGCCGCACAATACAACCTGAGCTATCGGGAACCGAACATTCAGGTTTGGAACGTGGATGTGCGGGGCGACCGCTCGCTCACGCTCAGACATATTCCGACTGACCATATCCCTCTGGGCAAGGAAACCGATGAAGTGCTGAAACACGTTCACCGGCTTTGGGGTTTCGACGTTTTCCTCGAAACGGTGGACAACGGCAAGGTACAAAACACACACCGCTGCCCGCCGCTCTCTGTCGATGACGATTAAAGAAGGCTCCCGCTCCTTAGCTTATAGCTTAAAACACTAAAAAAGAGCGTTCTCAACGGAACGCTTTTCATCGAGGTGTCGCCTTCTAGTCGGTATACTAACGCTCATAATTAGAAATAACACATTGACGGAGAGTACAAAGGAATGGCACGCCTCAACACCCTGGATGCGTCTTGGTTAGCCGTAGAATCTGAAGACACCCCCATGCACGTGGGCAACCTGCAGATTTTTTCATTACCCGAAGGGGCACCTGACACCTATCTGCGAGACATGGTTCTTCGCATGAAGGAATCCCATACTGTGGCGGCCCCCTGGGGAGACAAACTGGCTTGGTCCGGTTTTCTCGGGCGTGTGATTGCGCCCACGTGGAAAAAAGACAAAGACATTGACCTCGATTATCACGTCAGACATTCGGCGCTCCCCCGCCCCGGCGGCGAGCGGGAGCTCGGTATTCTGGTATCGCGCCTTCACTCCAACCCGCTGGACTTTTCCCGCCCCTTGTGGGAATGCCATGTTATTGAAGGGCTGGAGAACAACCGGTTTGCGCTGTACACAAAAATGCACCACTCGATGATTGATGGCATCAGCGGAGTGCGCTTGATGCAGCGGGTGCTGACAACCGATCCGGATCTTCGGAACATGCCGCCACCCTGGTCGGTTCAGCCGAAAAAACGCAGAGCCCACAAAGGTGACCGGGAGGCCAGCGTACCCGGCGCTTTCTCTCAGGCTTTGGATGCTTTGAAGCTACAAGTCGATATGGCACCGCGGCTATGGCAAGCCGGCAATCGCCTGGCGCAATCTGCCTTGCACCCGGAAGATGGTCTGACGGCACCGTTTACCGGGCCGGTATCCATTCTGAACCACCGGGTGAAAGGCCAGCGTCGGCTTGCTACCCAGCACTACCCGGTGGACCGTATTAAAGCTTTGGCGCACGCTTCCGGCGGCTCGCTGAATGATATCGTTTTGTACCTGTGTGGAACCGCTTTGCGCCGCTTCCTGCTTGAGCAGAACAGCCTCCCTGATACGCCGCTGACAGCGGGCATCCCGGTTAACATCCGCCCGGCCGACGATCAGGGAACCGGCACTCAGATCAGCTTTATGATTGCCTCACTGGCAACCACCGAGGCCGACCCGCTGAATCGTCTTCAGCAAATCAAAGAGTCCTGCCGCCGTGCGAAGGAACACTTGCAGAAGTTGCCAAAGAAAGCATTGACGCAATACACCATGCTCCTTATGTCGCCTTACATTCTGCAGCTGATGTCAGGGTTGGGTGGGCGCATGCGCCCGGTATTCAACGTGACTATTTCTAACGTTCCGGGGCCGGAGGAAACCTTGTACTTTGAGGGCGCAAAACTCGAGGCAACCTATCCCGTTTCGCTGATTGCTCATGGCGGTGCTTTGAACATCACCTGCCTGAGCTATGCGGGCACACTGAACTTTGGTTACACCGGTTGCCGGGATACGCTTCCGAGCATGCAGAAAATTGCGGTGTTCACCGGCGAAGCGCTGGATGAACTGGAAGCACTGATTCTGCCCCCAAAGCCCGGGAAAGGCAGCGCTGGCAAGAAAAAGCAGTAAAGCCTAGTCACTTTGCCAGTGGCCAGCCCCAATCAGGATTAGCTGCAAAAATCGGGTGGTGCGCTTGCGCACCTGCTCGATTTGGTAATCGTCTTCTGGCGAAATACTGAGAATATCCGTCAAGCTGAAGGCGACTGTCCGCACCACCAGATCGCAGGTCATATCGAGATCCGAATCACTCAGATGCTCCAGCAGTTTAAGCCGACGTAAATCGTTGGCCAACTCACTGGCAAAAAACCGCATTTCACTGCGAATTCCCTCCTGGACAGCCCGGCTTTCGCCCGCCAACCCTTGTGCCATAAACATGAAGAAATTGCGGTTGGCTAACGCATGGGCGACAAAGATACCTACCGATTCTTCTATCAACTTATCAGCTTGCAGCACGTTTTCCCGAGCTTCACGCATCATCCGGCGTAACACCAACCCCAGCTCATCGACCAGCTGTAAGCCCAGATCATCAACACTGCGAAAGTGTCGGTAAAAGGATGTGGGCACCACACCTGCCTGCCGGGTCACTTCCCGAATACCGATGCTGGCAAAATGCCGGCCTTTGCCCACCAACGTCAACGCTGCCGTCATCAGCTTTTCGCGGGTTTCTCCCGGCCGTCGTCTTTGTCCACCTGCCATAGCTTTATCCGCACCTCATAGTCAGGTTCACAAGTGTACACATTCAGCTGATAAAAAACCGTTCCCGCTTGTCATTACGTGCCAGCTTGCCATCCAAGCCATTGCTCGGCCAAAGCCTAATGTGTACAGTCGTACACATCTAGTGAACAACTGTACACATTGAAACCAATTGATCGCCTTGCATTCTTGGAGACTTACCATGCTGGCAACGATTACACGCTCCAAAGCGGCGCACTGGCTAGGCCGGCAATTGCTGAACCGCGAAGACCCTAAAGCATTTTTCGACCCTCTGACCACAGCCATCAACCCCATGTGGGTACAACAGTACACACCGGCTCGGGTAGAGCGCATCACCGAGGAAACCGCAGATACCAAAACCTTTGTGCTGAAACCCGCCCGCCGCTGGGGCGGTTTTCAGGCGGGGCAACACTTGAACGTGCGCATCGACATCAACGGTGTCCGGCATACCCGAACCTTCAGCCTGTCCAGCTCTCCCGCCCTTTGGGAAGATAATGGGCTTATCACCTTAACGGTTAAGCGTTTACCGGGAGGGTTGGTCACGAACTGGCTGCACGACGAGTTGAAATCTGGCGATGTCATCGGGCTGACAGAAGCCTTTGGCGATTTTCTGATCCCGAACGGGAAGAAACCGGTTCTCTTCATTGCCGGCGGCAGCGGTATTACGCCTATTTTGAGCCAACTCGACACTATGGCACGGGAACAGTATCCAGAGCCCATAACGCTGCTCTATTACGTACGAACGCCAAGCGATGTGATCGGAGAACAAAGGCTGACAACGCTGAAAAATCGCTACCCCACTTTCTCATTGCATATCATCACCACCCACGAAAACGCCACACCTCGCTATTTGAGTGATCAGGATTTGGACTCTGTCCCCAATCTGGCCAACCGGGAAATCTTTCTATGCGGACCTAAAGGCTTGATGGACCTGGCGACCGAAAAACTTGGCCAACGCGGCCTTAAGGACGAACAGCTGCACAGTACGTTCTTTGCCCCACCCGCTCCGGTTCGGCTTTCATCTTCTGACACAGGCGGTGAAGTCACGTTTAGCGCCAGCAACCTGTCCGTGGATTCAACAGGCGACACCAATCTGCTGGAGATCGCAGAAGCCGCCGGCCTGTCGCCTCAGCATGGCTGCCGGATGGGCATTTGCCACCAATGCACCTGCAGGAAAACCAGCGGAACAGTCGTAAACCGGCTGACGGGCCAGGTATCCGGAGCCGGTTCCGAAAGCGTGCAGCTATGCATTTCTGTCCCCCAAGGCCCGGTGGCTTTGGCGCTATAACCCTTTTTGTTTTGCACTGCGGCCAAAGCGGCCGCCAGGAGTACACCAATGAATACGCTCAATGAACAACAGCTGAACGAGCTGCAAACTGACCTGGATGCCATCCGCGACGAGGTCCTGGCCGATTTAGGGGAGCGAGACGCCACCCACATTCGCAACATGGTTCGCCTGCATCGCAAACTGGAGATCGGCGGGCGGGTGTTGATGCCCTTCGGTTTCATTCCACCCGTTTTTCTGGCCGCCACGGCCTCTTTGGGGCTGGCCAAGATTCTTGAGAACATGGAAATCGGCCACAACGTAATGCACGGCCAATACGACTGGATGAACGACCCCAGCCTGAACTCTCAGACCTACGAGTGGGATACCGCCTGTTCCAGCGAATCCTGGCGCCGTACTCACAACTTTGAACATCACACTTATACCAACGTGATTGGCAAAGACCGGGATTACGGTTACGCGGTGCTCCGGTTGAGCAACGACGAGCCTTGGCGGCCCCGTCACACCTTCCAGGTTCTGAACTATGCGGCGTTAAGCGTATTGTTCCAGTGGGGTGTCGCGCTGCACGAACTCGAGGCGGAAAAGCTAAGCAATGGCAAAAGTCATCTGAAAGAGAAACGCGCGTTCCTGAAACTGGCCGCCAAAAAAGCGGGCCGTCAGGCGTTTAAAGACTATATTTTCTTCCCTGCTCTGACCCTGCCCGTGGCCCCGATCGTGCTTGCCGGCAATGCCGGCGCTAATCTGATTCGCAACCTTTGGTCATCGACGGTGATCTTTTGCGGGCACTTCACACAGGATGCCGAAACCTTCACCGAAGAAGAAGCGGAAGGGGAAAGCAAAGGCCATTGGTATCTGCGGCAACTGACGGGGTCGTCCAACTTTACCGGCGGGAAATGGCTGCATATCATGAGCGGGCATCTGAGCTTTCAGATTGAACACCACGTCTTCCCGGATCTGCCCGCTCATCGCTATCCGGAAATATCTGAGAAGGTTCAAACCGTGTGCCGTAAACACGGCATTCACTACAACACCGGCAGTTTTGCAAAGCAGTACGGCACGGTACTAAAACGCATCCTTCGCTACTCGTTGCCGGAGCGGATTACTCGCCGGCCAGCTGTGGCTTAACGCCGGTTACATCCGCCGAGTGGCCGCTTACTTGCAGAGCGGTCACTCTGTTCCGACCCCGAGTTTTGGAGGTATAAAGCGCCTCGTCAGCTGCCGCCACCACCGCGTCCGGCTCCACGGTTGTACCGGTTCCAACCACGGCCACACCAATGCTCACGGTGACTGACTGTGGCTCACCTTCCCATTCAAACCAAAGATCCGATTCAGTTCCCGCCCGAATTTTCTCCCCGACCTGCTTCGCGCCGGCCAAATCGGTGTAGGGCAAGACGATTGCAAACTCTTCGCCGCCATAACGACAAATGATGTCGGTTTCGCGCTGGACAAGGCTGATCAGTTTGTCCGCCAACTTGCGCAGGCACTTGTCCCCGGCTTGATGCCCCAGGTTGTCGTTAACCGCTTTGAAATGGTCAACGTCCAACAGGATGAGCGCCAACGACCCTCTGCGCCGGCACCGAAACACTTCTTTTCGCATGTGCGTATCGAAATAACGTCGATTGAACAATCCGGTTAGCCCATCGGTTGAGCTCAGCATTTCCAACTGACGGTTGGCAGATTCCAATTCGGCTGTACGCTCTGCAACGCGGGACTCAAGCACCGTATTCATTTCACGTTGAATTCTTTGCGTTTTTTGGGCCATGTGCCGCAAACGGTCTGCCAGTGCGATTGACAGCAAAATAACCTCGAACGCCGAACCAATCTGAATGGCATATTCAGTCACCACGTTGGTGGGTAGCACGCCAAACGTTTTGAACAAATACAGCAACATGCCCGCCAATAAAGCCGTCCACGCCAACATAAAGTAGCGCGCTGGCCGGTAATTCCGGTACAGGCACAAGCCACCGGCACAGATCACCAATATGGCTGCCAGAACCGCAAAAAAGCTGTTAAAGCGGATCACAGGCGCGTAGTTCGGCGAAATGATCGGCGCGACCGCCGCGAGCGCGAAGATTCCCATCATGACAAGGAAAGTACGATTCAAAACCGGCGCATTGGTTTTCAAAGCCAAAAATGAGCGGGAGAACCCCAACACAAAAACCATGCCCGAAGCGATCAAAACAGCGACCGAGCGGTTATTCCACCACGGAGAATCTGGCCACAGATGCTCGAAAGCCAGGCCGTTCAAGCTAAATTGCAGGATGCCGTAATTGAGTATGTAGCCCGAATACCAGAGATAGTTGGTGTCGCGAATGGATAAAAAAATCAGAAAACTAAAAACCAGCATCGCCGCCAGCAGGCCATAGAATAGACCAAGAACAAACCGCTCTTGGTGATCGGCGTTGCTGAAGCGGTCCAGACTCCAGAGCTTGGTCCGCATTTGCACGGCACCGCTTGTTTTCACACGGAAATACAAGTCGACGCTTTCACCCCGACTCAAGTTCAGATCAAAATTGATGTTGTGATGATCTATGGCGCGCCGGTAAAAGGGTACGGAATCACCTGCGATCTGACGTTCCATAGGCCCGGCGGCACGGACAAGGTATAACTCCATTTCATCAATGATCGGGTACAGCCCTTCAATCACCCATTGCTCGTTCGGGCTGGAGACGTTCTCAATACGGGTATGAAACCAATAAGTCGAGTCGGTGAAACCGAAGTTGTACGCTTTTTCGGGTATTTCCTGAGAGCCAAGTTCTTGCCAGTGCTGTTTGATATCGTAAATCGTAAGACTGGAAGCAGGGTCTTCATAGAAGGAGAGTTTTCGGGAAATATCAATTGCTTCGCTTGTTCTATCCAGCTTAACAAACGCGTGATCGATAGCCCCTGCAGCCATTGTCTGCAAAGAGCTCAAAACCAGCATTGTGATTAAAAGCAGACGAATCAAACGGACTCCGAGTCAAAATAAGGTTCAAAGGTGCGAACCTAAATAATAGCTGACTCGGAACGCATTAAGCGTAAGGAATGGCGTTTGTTCGTTACTATGTGTATCGCGCTACTACACAACCTGTAGCAAGCGAAGCAATTTCGGCCGGTCCTTACTTTGAACGATATCTGCAAGCGTGTACTTATCGAGTACATGAAGAAATGCCTGCAGCGCTTCATCAAAGATGTTTTTCAAACCACACACCGGCGTGATCGTACAAGCACCCTCCCCTGAGAAGCATTCGACAATGTCGAGGTGTTGCTCGGTTTCACGCACTAGGGCGCCGATATTGATATCGTTAGGCGCCCGGTATAAACGCATTCCGCCGTTTTTTCCGCGTATTGTTTCTATGTACTGTTTTTTGTTGAGCTGGTGCACCACCTTCATCAAGTGGTTCTTCGAAATCCCGTAGCTGTCTGCGATTTCCTGAATCGTCGCTAACCGGTCTTCTTCCAGAGCCGCCAGATAAATCAGTACCCTCAGGGAGTAGTCTGTGTAGCGGGTAATGTGCATGCAAGGCTCCAGAGCATTAGTAGGAAGGACGGGTAACCATGTAGGTAGCAACACCCAGCAGGCATAAGCCTGAAATTGTCAGGACCATAACCGGAAACCCCGCCAATAACAAAATAGTCCAGCTTACGGCCATCATACTGCAAGCCAGTATTTTTGCCCGGGCGGGTATCGCACGCCGGTGTCGCCATTGTTCGATAGCGGGTCCGAAACGAGGATGGCCCTCAAGCCATTGGGCAAAGGCCGGGGACCCCTTACTGGCAAAATAGGCGGCCAACAAGACAAACGGTGTTGTTGGCAGTAGCGGCAATACCACGCCGACAACCGCGACCGCAGCCGAGAGATACGCAAGAACACGAAACCCGGTTCTGCCTAGTTGCACCGCTATTGCTCCACAATAGTTTCCACTTGCACCTATTATACCGTGGTTCAGTGGACAGGTCTTCCCAGCTTGCTAAGGAATGTCAGCCTTGCTACGTAGGAGACTTTCACGCCCACTGCGAAAAACAAGGTTCCCATATGGGCCATGATCTGGATCCCCAGCGAGAACGCATTTGCCAATGGGTAAGCAATAAGAACGGTTAAAATTAACCCTCCGATGGAGGCCAGTATGCTGTTATTCGCTACGGACAACCATTTCTCATATTGTTCCATCATCACAACCTCACCTCATAACATTTATTTCACATCTATGTTATAGGGTGCCACGGTTCCGGTTACAAGGAGCACAGATAATTTAGATCAACTGGCGCTTTGCTCAATTATTGATCCGGGCGGGTATCGAATTGCCCGCAGGCTTTGCCATAATGATCGCAAGGGTCACAACTCATCTACGCTGTAGAGGTGTATGCAATGTCGCAATCCGTGCTGACAGACCGTTTTGGTCGCACAGTGAATTATGTTCGCCTGTCGGTGACGGACCGCTGCGATTTTCGGTGTGTGTACTGTATGGCGGAAGAGATGACGTTTCTCCCCCGCGCCAAGATCATGTCTCTTGAGGAGATCGCTCAGGTAGCCCGGAACTTTGTGTCACTTGGTACTCAGAAAATTCGTCTGACCGGTGGTGAGCCTCTGGTTCGCAAGGGCGTTGTGGATCTGGTTCGGGAGATCGGCAGTTACGGTTTGCGTGATTTTGCGATGACCACCAATGGCAGTCAGTTGCCTGCGTTGGCGGAGGATTTGCGCAAAGGCGGGCTGGACCGGCTCAATATCAGTCTGGATTCTTTGGATGCGGAGAAGTTCAGTACGATCACGCGCACCGGGAAGCTGAGCCAGGTTTTGGACGGTATTGATGCGGCAAAAGAGGCTGGGTTTAAGCGGATTAAGCTCAATACGGTGGTGATGAAGGGCCGTAATGAGGAGGAGATTCCGGAGCTGGTTGAATTTGCTCGCGGGAAGGGTTTGGATATTACGTTCATTGAGGAGATGCCTCTCGGGGAGATTTCCGAGCATGATCGTGGCTTGGCTTTGTGTACGAGTGAGGAGGTTCGGGCGATTATTGCCCGGCATCATGAGCTTGAGCTGACGGATGATGATTCTGGCGGGCCTTCGCGTTATTACCGGATGCAGGACAGTGCTTCGCGCATTGGGTTTATTTCTCCGCATTCGCATAATTTTTGTTCGACGTGTAATCGGGTTCGGGTGACGGTGGAGGGGCGGCTTTTGTTGTGCCTCGGGAATGAGCATTCGGTGGATTTGTTGCCGTTGTTGCGGGAGCATCCGGGGGATGATGAGCGGCTTCGGGAGGCGATTATTGCGGCGATGGATTTGAAGCCGGAGCGGCATCATTTTTCCAGTGATGGGGAGGTGGAGATTCTTCGGTTTATGAATATGACTGGGGGGTGATTACTAGCTACCTCACCAGCCTTCATTTTTGGAATTATTATCCGTGGCTCCGAGCCAGATCCGCTGAGGGAATCCCTTCCAAAAACCGCTCCTGCGGCACATCCATGTGGCGCTTCTGCTCCGCCATCCATGGCTCCGCACATTTTTGGAAGGGATTCCCTCACCGGCTCTTTCTAACCTCGGAGTAGCCGCCGACAAACAGGCCTTTAGAGCCGCACTCAAACCCTCTTCCGCATCATAAAGACCTAAATAGCAGTCTTAATGCTCCATACCGTGACCATCATGGCTTTGATCCATGATCTCGCTCTCCGTCATTTGGCCCATTTCATGCCCCTCGTGCATTCCGTCCATGGGTTCCATGCCACCCATGTGATGCGCACTGTCCATCGACATGCCGGTATTCAGGTGATCCAGAGTGATGTCTGCGAACGCGATTACTTGGCCGCCGTATTCCGCTGCGAAGTCGTTGGCACTGCTTTGGTTTGCGAAGGAAGCCAGAGTTGGGCCCATGGCGCCGGTGCGGGATGAGCCGGCTACGTAGTAGGCTTCTCGGGCGTCGATCAGGTGGGCATCTTCAGGGTGTTCCCATTCGGTTTGGGCCATGTCGTGTACGTAGAGGGTGTGGTCTCGGTTTTCGTTTTCGGGTTGCAGGAACCACGCGAGCATGTCTTTGGTTGAGCAGAATTTGCGGATGTTTTGTTCCCGTTCGGTGAAAGCTTGGCCTTTGGGGCCCGGGAAGTTGGAGATGGCCATGCCGCAGACGTGGCATTCGTCGCCGGATTCAAAGTGGACCGGGTCAGGTTTGGCGAGTACTTGCTGTTCGGCATCGGAGCAGCCGGTGATTGCGATGGCGGCCAAGGCAGCGAGTAGCCAGGCTTTGGTTGTGTTTACCATGTTTGGTGTGTCTCCGGTCTGGGTCATATTTTTCGGTTTCTAAACAGTAACAGCGCGCCGGTCAGCGGGATGGCGCACCATAGGCCGAGGCCTAACCACAAGCCGCCGGTGCCGATGGGCAGGTCGGAGCCGAGGCTGAGTACGCCGCTGAGTTGGGTGCTGTCGCCGAAGGCGACGATGTTGAGCAAGCGGTAGATGTCGGTGGGGTTCAGCATCAAGAGCCACGGCAATAATTCAGGGTTGAGCTTGCCTTCGCTGGCCACCAGTGCGCCCAGCAACACCAAATCAAAGATCAATACAAAGAAGAACCAGATGGCCAGTGCCATGCCGGCAGCGATAGGTTTTTCGCTCACTCGCACGCTGACCAGATAGGCCAATGCAATAAAGCCCCACCCCAATAAGATGGTTGATCCAATGAATCGACCCATGGCTATCGCCAGCGCACCGACGGCCACGCCGTCTACCAGTACGGCAATGGCAATACCTGCAACGCCGAAGCCTATCAGCGTTGCCAAGGCCAAAGTGAGGCCGTGGCCAAGGAACTTGCCGAGCAGCAGCTGGCTTTTGCTGAGTGGATAGGTCATGAGCAACAGTAATGTGCCGCCCTCTTCCTCACCGACGATGGCGTCGTATGCCAGTAGCAATGCAATCAAAGGAATGAGGAAGATGCCCAAGCTGGCGAGGCTGGCGATGGTGGCCGGTGTGGAGCCGTAGCCCACTTGCCCGGATGCGGCAGCACCAAACCAGGCGATGCCGAGTGCCAGTGTGGCAAACACCAGCGAAATAGCTACCAACCAGCGGTTGCGAAAGCTGTCACTGAGTTCTTTTCGAGCGATGGTCCATATTGAGTTCATTGGCTGCCTCCCCGATGAGCCAAGCCGCCCGAGCCGATAAAGTGAACGTAGATATCCTCGAGGCTGGGCTGGTGAATGCCGAGGTCAGCCACTTCGCCGGATTGGAGCAAGGTTTCGATTAACGCCATTTTGTCGCTGGTGCGCACGTCCACTTGCAGGGTTCCGTGGACGTTTTTCATCATTAAGCCGGTACTTTGTTTTGCTTGGTCAATCACTTTCTCCAACCCCAGTATATTGCCGGCTGGCTTAACGGTGAGCGTCACAGGCATGTTGGCTTGGCGCCGCAGTGACGGCAGGTCGCCCGCTGCTTTCAGGGAACCGCCGGTGAGAATCGCCGCGCGGTCGATGTAAGGCTCGACACCGGGCAGCACGTGGGAACACAGCACAATGCCGGTGCCTTCGTCCCGTAGATCACGCAGCAAACGGTACAGATCTGCCGTAGCAACCGGGTCCAGCCCTACGGTGGGTTCGTCCAGCATTAACAGCCTGGGTTTCCCCAACAACGCCTGAGCCAGCCCCAAACGCTGGCGCATGCCTTTGGAGTAGGTTTTGGTACGGGCGTTCATGGCATCGCCCAAGCCCACTTGTTCCAACAACTTGGGCACTTGGCTCAAAGGCGCGCCTTTTAGACGGGCAAAATGGCTCAGAATCTCACGCCCAGTCAGTTGTGGGTAAAACATTACGTTCTCAGGCAAATAACCAATGTGCTGACTGACGTGAGGATCACCGGCTTCGCCGCCCAGCACCGTCACCTTGCCTTCGCTTGGCTTCATTAGCCCTAGTATCAATTTAATCGACGTGGTTTTACCCGCCCCGTTGTGGCCGAACAACCCAAGGATTTCTCCCGGGTTCAAGCGCAGATCAATACCACGAAGCACCGTTGTCTTGTCGTAACGGTGGCTGACATTCTCAAGCTGAAAACAGTTCATCGGATCTCCGATTGCAGATACTCGGGAATTCGCATCAAGGGATGGGGGTCGCTCACCCCGGCGGATTTCACCACCGGGAAGGCATCTTGCACCCAACGCAACACATCAACCGACGGGCTGAACATCAACACCTTCGCTTCCGGGTACTTCCAAAGCAGCCGATCTACGTTGTCATTGGGTTCATAAGGCACATCGCCCAGACCGTCCTGATCCCGATCCCAGCCCAGGTAATCACTCCAGAAATTCCCTCGTCCGTCCTTGGCCCAGGACTGAGTGCGCGTTGCCACGTACTTCACCTGGCGCTCGTTATTCACGAAGGCATTGTTAAACACCTCGTTGTCCTCTGAACCTGCGGTCAAGTGAATGCCAATATTGCTGTCCGCAAACAAATTACCTTCAAACACGTTGTACAAGGAGTTATAGATAAACACCGCCTTGCCTTCGCCGCCTGAAATCATCACCCGACCGGTCTGCCCTTCCGACACCCCGATCACCACATTGCCCCGCAGCGTCGAATTGGTGATGAAATTCATCAAAATGCCGTAGTTCTCATCATTTTCAGAGCGGTTATTAATCACCTTCAAATACTTGCTCTGCATCAGCGCATACCCCGTACGGGTGCCGCGGGTAACATTCCCTTCAAGCAGATTGTGCATCGAATACATGTAATGAATGCCGTAACGCAGATCCGTCATCACATTGTTGCGAATCTCGTTCTTATTCGCCGTCTCGATATAAATCGCATCCCGGGTCTGGGAAATGTCATTCCCTTCAATCAACGCCCCGGTGGTATTAAACAAATGAATACCATTACCCCGATCCTGCGACCGAATACTCACCTCACCCCGAATATGATTGTTCCGCACCGTCACATCCGGCGTCGCATCCAACCAAATACCAAACGCCGGCCCCTGCAACCGGTTATCCGCAACCACCGATCCTTGCGCCTCCCGGGCGATAAAAATCCCGGCATCCAACTGATTCAGATCCTTGCCCCAATTCCGCACGGTACAACCTGAAAAAGTCACCTTCTCGGCCAAAATATCCACCGCATTACCCTGCCCACCACCATCAATCACCGTCTCCGGCGAACAGGACACACTTACCCCGGGCACCCGGATAGCCAGAGGCGATAATGTTTCTGGTGGCAGTTCGATGGACGAACCCGGCTGCAGGTTATCAAGCCGTTCTTGCAGATCCGCGTTGGCTGCGAGCGATAAAAGAGCGACTGACAGGGCCACCCCATAACGCAATATTTGGTACATCTATGATTCTCTAAAAAGTGAAAACCGAAGGCACGCAACACTGTGCGGCAATCCAAGCGGAAAGCCCTTTCCAAAAATGTGCGCAGCCATGGATGGCGGAGCAGAAGCGCCACATGGATGTGCCGCAGGAGCGGTTTTTGGAAAGGGCTTTCCGTTTGGGTTGCTACTCCCAAGTAAAGATACAGGGGCCCCAAAAACGAGGCCCCAATCGAGAGAAACGCTAATTAAGCCTTCTCTACCAACATACGACCACCCATCTCCATGTGCAGCGCATGGCAGAACCAGTTGCAGTAGTACCAGTACACACCAGGCTTACCAGCAGTAAAGGTCACAGACGAAGTCTGCTGCGGACTAATCTCCATACTCACACCATGGTTCACCATACAGAAACCGTGAGTCACATCCTCGATGGTATCAAGGTTGGTTACACACACAGTAACCTCGTCACCTTCCTTCACCTTGAACTCAGTAGTACCAAACTGAGGCGCAACAGAAGTCATGTAAACACGAACCTTATTGCCATCACGGATTACCTTGTTATCTGCCTCCAAAGTAACGCCGTCTTTCTTGGCCTGCTCCACCGTTGCAGCAAAGTACGGATCCTGACGATCATAAATCTTCTTAGTCTTGATCTGATCACGACGGACCAAAATACAGTCGTGCGGCTCCGCGAACGTCGGACCATCGTGAACCAGCTTCATCTCGTCACCGGAAATATCGATCAACTGATCGTTCTCCGGGTGCAGAGGACCAACCGGCAAGAAACGGTCCTTCGAGAACTTCGACAGAACCACCAGCCACTTACCATCCGCATCACGCGACTCCGTCAACGACGCATGGTTGTGACCCGGCTGGTAATGCACATCCAGCTTCTGGCGAATGTAATTCACCTTCTCGCCGTTGTAGTGCTTGATCGCATCCGCAATGTTCCACTTACACACCTGACTGTCGATAAACAGCGTGGTGTAAGCGTTGCCACGACCATCGAAGGTAGTGTGCAGAGGCCCAAGGCCCAGCTCTGGCTCCGCCACAATGGTGTCACGCAGCTCAATCTTGTCGTCAAACAGATCGTCCAGTTTGTCGATCGCGATGACAGAAGCCGTCGGAGACAGCTTGCCGTTGGCAATGAAGTACTTACCATCCGGAGAAGTGTTTAGCCCGTGCGGGTTCTTCGGAACCGGGATGTAACGAGTGAACTCGGACTTACCACGGCCATCAACAACCGGAACTTTGGAATCGCCAATTGTCTTGAACTTACCGGCCTTAACCGCGGCCGCGATGCGCTCAATGTTGAACACAACCACCCAGTCGCGGTCGTTGCGCATAGTACCCGCCAAATCCAACGCACGTTCGGAGTTGTAACAGGTAGAAGCAGCGTACTTGCCGGTGTAGTCAGCGTCGGTGTTGTCCAGGTTGCCGTCTACCAGCACCTGCCAGGCTACTTCCATAGTTTCCGCATCAATCGCGCTGAACATGGTGTAGCTGTTTTCCAGGCTGTATTCACTGCCATCGTTTGGCTGTGGAATCACAAACTCGGCGTTGCAGAAAACATAGTTTGTGCGAGGCACTTTCTGCAGACGCAGACCGTGAATCGCCTGAACGTTTGGTACGTGCGTAATCTTATCCGTCTTCATGATATCCAGACGAATACGCGCTACACGAGTGTTGGCCTTGTCGTTGATGAACAGGTACTTACCGTCGTAACGACCGTCTTCCATGGAAATGTGCGGATGGTGACAGTCGCCATTCAGGTACTGCTGGTCGCCGCCAAGAATCGCCTTACTTTCGTTGGTAATACCCCAGCCGGTCGCAGAATCTACGTTAAATACCGGGATACGCATCAGCTCACGCATGGACGGCACGCCGAGAACACGCACCTCGCCTTGGTGACCACCACTCCAGAAGCCGTAGTACTCATCCAGCTCACCGGGCTCGATGTGAATCTTGTTCTTCGCTTCCTGGGCGGCGGCCGCAAACGCTTCACGGCTCATGATCGACGTGCCAAGGCCGGTTGCACCTGCAACGCCCGCCAAAGCGGCAGCGCCCATAAAACGACGACGGCTCAGACCACTTTCAGGGACCTCGGCGGTGTCCTTGCTCAGTTCATCTCTTTTCTTCATAGCGTCCAACTCCATTATTGGTATGGCGGTTTTGCTTCTCATTCCGTCCGGAACATCGTGACGGCTCCGGTACTTACTCGTGCACCTGAACGACTGGAATTTCTTCCGGGCGCCCGGGGGCGTTTCGGCCTCGACGTTTACCACGGCGCTTCACAATCAGCGGCGGGCACTTGTGGTCGTCGAAATACGTCATCTGGCAATCCAGGCAGTAATGGCATTCCATGTAGTTAATGTGGCCATCCGGATGGATCGCCTGCACTTCACATTCGTGGTCACACAAGCGGCAGGGGTTACCACACTCCTTGCGCCGCTTGAGCCAATCGAAAACCCGCAACTTGGTGGGCAGCGCCAGTGCAGCGCCCAGCGGGCACAGGTAGCGGCAGTAAACTTTGCGTGTGAAGATATTCACGATCAGTAGCAACACGGCGTAAGTAACAAATGGCCAGCTGCGATCAAAACGCAAAGTAATGGCCGTTTTGAACGGTTCCACTTCCGCCATTTGTTCAGCCGTACCCAATGACTCAAGCGACACACCAAACAGCACCAGCAAAATGATGTATTTGATCGCCCATAAGCGTTCATGCCAGGCAAAGGGCACGGTGTACTGAGGCACTTTCAACTTGCGGGCAATTTCATTAATTAATTCCTGCAAGGCTCCGAACGGGCACAGCCAACCGCAGTAAACCGCACGCCCCCAAAGCAAGACGATGCCCGCGACCACCGACCAAAGCACAAACAGCATCGGGTCGATCAGGAAGGTTTCCCAGGTAAAGCCAGAGATCAGGCTGTTCACAAAGGTCAGCACGTTCACGATGGACAGCTGGCCCAGCGCATACCAGCCGATAAAGAACAGGGTGTACGTGAGAAAGGCATGGCGAATCCAGCGCATAACTCTCGGCTTTTTCACCAGCCAATCCTGGAAGAAAAGGATGAACAACAGCACGCCAATGCCCAACGCCAGGAAGATGATCTGGAATTCTTTCTGGTACCACACCTGCACCCATAGAGGCTGCTCTTCCAACCACTCTTCCTCGGACAGTTCCACCTCGGCACGGGTGTAATACTGTTCCGGCAACTGGTACTCCAGCGGTACCACCGCGAACTCACTGTCCAGCGGACCGGTCTGACGTTTGATGGTCAATTCCAGTGACCAAGGCGTACCGGGGTCAAAGTTGTACTGCTGGCGAATAATGTAGATGGCCATTTCCGGCAAGCGCGGCATACCTTCAAGATAGACATCGCTCAAGCGGTGATAGTCGAGATCACGGAAGTTAAAGGTGTCGCCAAACTGACGGATCTGAACCCGGTCAAAAATTCCACCGCGCACATAGCCTGAACCCCGGAAGGAATAGGTACCTTTGGCCATAACGGCGATGGCATGTTCGCCGTCTTTCAGTTCCGACATCAGCCATTCATATTGGCTGTCGCCCAATAGATTGCGGCCAATGGTGGGCGCATCCAGATAGGCGGCGTACAGGTCAATGAAGGTATCGTCACGTTGCTCAGGGGCTGCCGTTTCAATGCCCTCGGCCGGGCCACCTTTGAAGGCATCGTCCACCATGCCCCGGGTCAGGTGCATCCGGCGGATCGAGCCATCTCCGGTGAGTTCTTCCCAGGTTTTTTCTTCAAACGCGTTTTGATCAACCTCGGCCAGTGGCGGCCGCTTGCTGCCGGTAGTAACCTCAACCAGTCCCAGTTCACCGCCCACCCGGTGGGCGGTTTTCATGATGACTTCGTTGATGACCATGACCGTGACCGTGGCACCGGACAAACCATCCACCGCCACCCGGCGTTCCGATGATTTTCCGCCTACTGTGACACGCTGGTCTGCTTTCAAACCAGTGTATTGGTCGGTAAAGAGGTGCATTTTGGCTTCTGGAATACCGATCAGAAGAATCGGTTCGTCGTGGTGAATCACTCGGGCACCGGCAATTTCGCCCTCGGTATCAAGCACCACCATGGCATTGATTGGTTTTCCGGAATAGGCTGGGGTTTGTACAAAATCCAGGGTCTGGTAGGCATACCCAACCAACTCGTCGCCCGCGTAGAGTTCCTGGATGGCGCGATTCGATTCACGGGGCTGAATATCCGTGACTACAGGCATCGCTTTTTGGATGACCTGACGGCCCGAAACGGGCTCATAATCTTTCAGAGGCATCGCCATCACCGCTGATGACACCGTCATCAGCAAAGCAAAACAAACACGTAAAACGGTAGTCACTTAAACCCCCAAATTCTCAACGAATACAGCACAGGGTGGATCAAAAATGAGAAAAATCAAATACCTCTAGTTGAATAGCTCTAGAGGAGCGAGCCACCTGAACCCACTGAAATCTCAGGTCATTAATGACTGGTTTCGATCAAACGCTGGGGGTCAGCGATAAACAGCCGACTCCGGTTTACCCGTACCAGGCCACTGGCTTTCAAATCCGCCAAAATGCGTGAAAAGGTTTCCGGCTGCATGGCAAGACGAGACGCCACCAAACACTTCGGCAAAGGCAACTCAATCTCTCCACCCTTTGAAACACCCTCCGGAAGCAGGTCGATGAGGTAACGGATCAACCGCTCGCGCGCGCTCTGGACGGTCATGATTTCAAGGTCATGAAAACGAGTCACAGCTCGCATGGCGAAGTGGCGCAATGCTGCTTGCGCATAGGCCGGTTTTGCATCCAACAACGCTTTGTAGGCCGAAACGGGAATCATCAAAACATCGCTGGACTTGAGGGCTTCGGCGTAACAGGCGTACTCAGCCGGGTCTGCGTAAATCATGGTTTCCGCAAAACAGTCGCCCGGCGCAATGCTGTCTAAAGTTCGGTCCACGCCAGAAGAGTCCAGCCGATACAAACGAAGGCGACCGGAGATCACGAAAAAGAAGTGGTGAGCGGGCATACCCTGACGATACAAAAGTTGGTGATGACCCAACCGGATACGGCGTGACTGCTGAATTAAGGCATCCACATCATCCGGCTGCATTGACCGGAACAGCGTATGGGCTCGCAGAGCTTGCGTGCCCTGTTGCGCATTAATGGAATTATTTACAGCAACCAATACCGGCTTTTTTGTTCGATTAACGGCGGCTTGCGTTATCACCATGGACTCGTCCTCTGGGCGCATTCATGCATTCAAAATCTTGTTTTAGATGTTAGGAGCATGCCAGCCGAAAATCGCTCCCTCTATGGGGGTAGTTCCGCGCATCCTTGCGGCCATTTGATTTAACTCAATAGTTTGCAAAGCGATGTAGATTTTTGACCAGCAGGATCAGGCTGGCGCTTAATAGCAGCAGGAGAATCGTAAATACCGCCCCCGAAGCGCCCAACCACTGGTAAATTGCTGCAAAGACAACCAGCAAAACGAAAGCAACTGAACAGGCCGCTACCAGCAGGAAACCAGCGAACAAAGCTGCTTGGTCCCGGTTTGCAAGGATAACCTTTCGCTGAAGTCCTCCCATGGCACAGCCCATCGCAATGCCCAAGATGACCACCATCAGACTTTCCAACATCAGGGGCAGCGCAAACTGCATGGCCACCACACCCTCGCCCCCCGAAACGAACAATGTCGCGGAAGGCAAAGCCAGGCCTGCAAGCGCCAATAAGCAAAGGGTCAATGACCGTGTGACGACTTTCACACTACCGTAAATATCGGACAAACCGCCCCCGGCGATTTGCGCTAACGCTCCCGGAATCACGAACCACTGCGCTAAGCCCGCGCCAGCTCCCGGATCCACACGAAGCTGTGCCGATAGAAAATCCGGTAACCAAAGAGCCAATGAGAAAAAGCTGCCAGCCACCACGCCAAAATAGAGGCAGAACCACAATGCTTTGCCTTGGCGCAGCATCAGGAGCAAGTGTTGTAACGGGGGGATTCGCGCAGATTCCTGACGATCAGCTTCGGTGACAAGCACCAACAACGTGATCACCAACAGCAAAACAACAAGGTAAGCCAACGGAACGCCTTGCCAGGTGTACGCGTAATGAAACAGAGGAACGAGGTAATAGCTGAGTCCGGCGCCAGTCACTCCGGATCCGAAAAGGCCCAAAACGAGTCCCATTTGCCTCGTCTCACAATGACTGGTTACAAACTGCAAACCCGCGCTGTAGAAGCCCCCGGCCAGTCCTAGCCCGCTGGCGACAATCAGGTAGCTGATAAAATGATTGGCAACCAGGAATAGCACCATGCACAACGCAAGGCCCGTCAGGCACGCAAGCATCACCGCCCGGGCGCCATACCGCTGGGCAGCCAAACCGGCTGGTATTGCCAACAAGGCACCTGAAGCCATTGGTGCCGCCAGCAAAATGCCAAATTGCACACCGGTTAACGCCAGCTCCGCCCTTAGATGGACACCCACCACCGCAAACAGGGTCCAGCACCCCGCGGCGACGATGAATCCGGTTACCGCCAATGGCAGAATAATAGCGAGCGAGGCGCGTTTTTCTTCATCCCTTTCTTGTTGTTCAAGCATCTGGCGACCCTTTTCCATGCCATTCGCTAGTTTCAGCTTTTTGCAGTTTTCGGGTCAAAGGCTATGATGGGATACAGCCTGTTGAGGTAATTGACTATCCTCAAAGAGGTATCGGGAATCCGGTTTTAGAGTCATACTCTAAGACTGTCGCGCTTTTTTAAGATACAACACGGCCCCAGTTTCTAATCATGGTAAAAAGCCCCTTAGTAAACCGGATTATTCTGGCTGTCAGTGCCATTGTATTGACCTCCATCGTCAGCATGAGCGCCACGCTCGCCATATCGAAAAGCATTGAGGGAAGCGCAACGGCCATCAACGCAGCCGGTGCGTTGCGCATGGGGGCCAACCAAATGCTGACCCGGCTGAGTGTTTTACCGACGCGGCCTGACGCATCGCAAAACGCCAAACTCTTTAACGCGTATGAAAATCAGCTCTCTGGCAGAGCCATCACTTCATTAATACCCGCTGGCAGCGAGCACCCCCTGACACAGCAACATCGCCTTATTATTAAGCTCTGGAAAACCAACCTGCTACCCATGATGGAAGCCCATCCGCAAGGCTCGCAGATAACCGCTCAAATGATTGCCGAAGTGAACCGTTTTACCGAAGAAGTCAATAAACTGGTACTCCTGCTTGAAGAGCGAACCGAAGCACGGATAGATCTTCTGCATCTGATCCAAATCACCAGTCTGGTGTTCTCTGTGCTCATCGTGATTGCACTTTTTCTCGACCTCAAAAATCGGGTTTTACGGCCGCTTCGAAAACTGGTTCGAGTCGCCAGCGCGGTTGGTGATCAAGATTTCACTCAACAAGCTAATCTGAAGGGCTCTGATGAACTGGCTCAGCTTGGCCAGGCCTTTGACCAGATGACCAGCGAACTGGCTTTGACCTATCAGGAACTGGAAGACCGTGCACGGGAAAAAACCGAAGAGCTGGAAGTAAGCCACACCGCGCTGCAGGTGATGCACGCCACAAGCCGCAATCTGTTTGCCAACCACGACCTGTGCAGCGGCTCGATCCCGATGCTGCAGGAACTCGAGAAACTCTTACGCATTGGCCCGATCAAACTGTACCTGCACGACAAAGAAACCGACGAGCCCGTGGAAGCAGTAACAACCGCCAGTCAAAAGCGCCCGTTCTATTGCCGTGACCACCACTGCAATGCTTGCCTGGTCACACCCGAAGCGTTTGACGACCTGCCCGCCCAAGATAATGACGGGCGGAGACTGCTGTTGCCGATTCGAATACCCGGGCAGATTCTTGGCACACTGGAAGTGTGGTACCCCGCCGGCAAAAACTTGCCTGCTACGACACGCCGATTGCTGGAAACCCTCACGGACCAACTGGCCACCGCCATTTTCCTCGAAAAACAAATCACCGAAGAGCAGCAGCAAACACTGGTGGAAGAACGCACCGTGATTGCCCGGGAGCTGCACGACTCCCTCGCTCAATCACTGTCCTACCTGAAAATGCAGGTAACGCGGCTTCGCAGGCTTAATATTACCGGGGAACATAAAGCAGCCCATGACGATATCCTGCATGAATTCAGCACCGGCCTGAACAGCGCTTATCGCCAGTTACGGGAACTGCTGGCCACCTTCCGGCTAAAACTGGACACGCCAGACCTGGCCACTGCCCTGAACAAGACCATCGATGAATTTTCCGAGCGTTTGGGCAAGCGAGTGGAATTTGAATACACGCTCCCACCACAAACCCTGTCTCCAAACGAAGAGATCCATTCTCTGCAGATTGTCCGGGAAGGTTTGGCGAACGCCGTCAAACACGCGAACGCTACCGAAATTTCAGTGCACATCACGTTCGAATCCCCGGAGGTCAGGGCCTTCATTCGAGACAACGGCAAAGGGCTGCCCGACGACAATCAGCCTATCAACCACTACGGCCTTATCATCATGGCTGACCGGGCCCGTACTTTGGGCGGCGATCTCAAGGTACAAAATCGAGCTACCGGTGGCGTTGAAGTTTCCTTAACATTTATTCCGAAAAGTCGTAGCCTCATCCCGAGCCAAACAAGCTACGCCTGAAACCAGACAGACTTTCAATGAGACCCTCTATGGCTGAAACACCTGCAAGCATTCTTTTGATTGATGATCACCCGCTGTTACGCCGGGGCATCAAACAGTTAATCGAGCTGGAACCCGACATGAACGTAGCCGGTGAAGCCAACAGCGGCGCTGAAGGTATTGAACTGGCGTTAAAAATAGAGCCGGATCTGATCCTTATGGATCTGAACATGCCGGAAATGGATGGCATTGAGGCTCTGAGAAAACTGCGTGAACACAACATCAGTTCCCGCATCATCATGTTTACCGTATCGGATCAGGAAGACGACGTGGTGGCCGCTTTACGTGCCGGTGCCGATGGTTACTTGCTGAAAGACATGGAGCCCGAAGATATGATCGCCCAACTGCACCAGGCTGCGGTTGGTAAACTGGTGATCAGCGATCGTCTGACCACTCTGCTCGCAGAAGCTTTGCGTTCAAACAAACCGCATAAGTCGTCTCGCCCGGACTACGACAGCCTGACACCACGCGAAAAAGACATCCTCAAGCTGATCGCTGAAGGCCTGTCAAACAAAATGATTGGCCGCAAACTGGACATCAGCGACGGCACCGTAAAAGTGCACGTGAAACACCTGCTAAAGAAACTGAACCTGCGCTCTCGCGTGGAAGTTGCCGTGTGGGCTGTCGAAGAAGGTTTGCACCGGGGCTGAGTTATATCAAATCGATCAGGCACGTGTTCGGATATTCTGCACCGGTCAAATCTACCGATGGAGTTCGACATGCGCCTGAGCCTGCCCCGGTTCCCTACCCCTTCAAGTTTACCGCCACTCCCGGCGCGCGACTTGGTCGCGTTAGTTCAGGAATATCTGCCCTCTCCCAGCCCCCTGCTCGGTGCCGTCGACAACGCTATTCCAGTGCCAATCAAACAACTGGTTGCTGAAGCGCCGCTGAACCGGCTGTTCGCCGATGCGATAGCAGAGGGGGAATTTGATGAGTTTGAAGGCCGACGAATTCGCCTTGAAATAAACGGGGGGCAACCGGGTATCACCCTTGGGTTCTGGGCAGGCCGTCTGCGTGTCATCGATGGTGCTGGCGAAGCCACCATTCGCGGCTCAATTTCCGCGTTCAGAACCTTGGCCGAACGAAAGCAGGACCCAGACCAACTGTTCTTCCAACGTCGTTTGGTGATTGAAGGGGACACCGAACTGGGGCTTGCGCTGAAAAACCTGCTCGACAGCCTGGAGTGGAACCTGCGGCTGCGGGAGCTTCTGTTGCGAACACGCTAAACACCGCTCACCGACTGCACTTCGGTCGGCGACAGTAAATCTGAACGGCTGAGTTGACTGATCGACGTTTTGCCCATGAGTGACAGGGTAAGTTCGGTTTCCAGCCGGATATTGTGCAACAGGTTTTCGACTGCGTTCTGCCCGCCGGCTGCCAGCGCATACCCCCACGGCCGCCCCATCAAACAACCATCCGCACCCAGACACAACGCACGCACCAGATCCTGCCCGGTTTGAACACCACCATCGACCAACACCTGGCATTTGCCCTCAACCGCTTCGGCTATCGTCGGCAACACATTCAAACTGGCCGGCGCGCCTTCCAGTTGTCGACCTCCGTGATTGGAAACCACAATGGCATCGGCACCAACCCCAATGGCCGCGCGCGCATCGTCGCTTTCCATAATGCCTTTTATAACCAACTTACCGGGCCAGTTTTCGCGAATCCAACCCAGATCATGCCAAGTCACCGAAGGATCAAACTGGCTTTCTACCCACGCCTTGAAATCCTCCGGTTTGCGGCCGGATGGCACCACACTAGCGAGATTGCCGAAAGTCAGCGGTTTTCCGCCGATGGCAACATCGGCCAACCAACGGGGATGGCTCACTAAATCCAGAGCTTTACGGAGTTTTGCGGGCACCGACAGATTGCCATTCATGCCGTTCCGGACATCACGATAACGCAGCCCAAGGCGCGCCAAATCTACCGTAAATACCAACGTTTTAAAGCCCGCTTGCCAGGCACGGGCCAGCAAGTCTGCGGAGAAGCCCCGGTCTTTCAACACATAGAGCTGAAACCAGAGGTTGGCATTCGGAGCCTCCCGAGCCACTTCTTCCACTGAACAAATGCCCACGGTACTTAAACAAAAAGGGATGCCTGCACTCGCACCTGCCTTGGCCGCCTGAGCCTCTCCGCGCTTGGCTAACATACCGGATAACCCCATCGGCGCCATGACCAAAGGCAAGCTGACTGGCGCGCCGACTAACTCCGTAGCGGTATCAACCTGAGCAACATCGGTCATTACCCGCTGGCGAAAATACCATTGGTTATAGGCCCGGCGGTTGTCCGCCAAAGTCTGTTCAGAGAAGGCACCGCCGTCGAGATAATCAAACAGCATGCGCGGTAGCTTTCGCCTGGCCAACAAGCGATAGTCAGAAACAGATGCGGGAGCGAGCATGGCTGGCACTCTTATTATTGGGATTACAGTCCGTTGTTTTTAGTAGAGATAACGCTTACAGCTTATCTTCTTGCACAAAGGCTTTCAGAGCAACCGCATTATTGTGCTCGGTGTCTTTTGCAGCAAAGACTAAAGTGATGCGTTTCTGTTCCGCCAGCAGGTTTTTAAAGGTTTTAAGATCATCAGAGGCTTCGTCTGCCTTTAACTCTTTGAGGTAACGCTTTTGAAATTCGTCCCATTTGTCGGGATCGTGATCGAACCATTTCCGCAGCTCGGTAGACGGTGACAGTCCTTTTAACCAATGGGCAATGTCCGCATCCTCTTTCGAGACACCTCGCGGCCAGATACGGTCAACCAGAATTCGTGGGCCGTCTGAGCGAGCAGCTGCGTCGTAGGCTCTTTTTAGTCGAATATCCATAACAGGCTCCAAACTAAAAACACAGCCCAGAGACTACTCCGTGCGCCGCCTTGTTTCAAAATTCGCCCCGAACCGCACAACCCCAAGACTGGCCCAAGCTGACTATTATCAGCCTACCCGTTCTGATAGATTTCAAGCTTTAAGAACGCATAACAACCTACCTCGCCACGATGCCCTCATGGCCCCATGCAAGGACTGAGTTCAATGAGTCTGGCCGAAAAGCTTTGTCTCACCGCCGCTTTTATCTTTTTTATGACAGGGTTATTAACCGGCATCTGGAAATACTGGTGCATGGCCACCAGCCCGAAAGCCGCCGCGCCAAGATACGTGGACATCGCGCACCGTAGCTCGCTGATGTACAGCTTTGCCGCCCTGCTACTGGGGTGGTTCGCCAGTTATAGCGTGTATGCAGATTGGGTGAATACTCTGGCAGCTCTTGGCGCTCTGGGCTTTTTCAGTTTGGCCATTGGCACCTACATCATTCACGGCATTTTAAGAGACACCAGCAACCAACTGCGCAAGCCCCACAAACTGGGCCAATCAACCCTGCCGGGGTGGCTGGTTCACGGCTTCATGATTGCATTGGTTGTTGCCGAAGTGGGTGGGTCGTTCGTGCTGGGCTCCGGTGCTCTGCTCGGGGTCTGGCAATAAAGCCAGCCCCTGTAGTAAAGGCTGCGTCAGCGTCTGACCTGATCCATGCCGGGGCGCCCGTACCAGTAACCATCGCAGGGCGGCGCTTCCACCAGCTGCAACGGATCCGTGTCTGGCATCCCGCCTCGCCGAACCTGATCGAAACGCTTCACAACCTCATCCATTCCTTGATGTTCCGGGCTCAACCGAACCGTTGACACCCCCATCCGCTCCATCTCGGGCAGTTCCCGCATCAGGTCGTAGCGTGCCCCGGACAGTGTGGAAATGCCGTTCAAACGGAAGAGCTCCTGACTCTCTCGGGAGCGCAGCTCCATGCCATCCGGGTGTTCCAGGCACCGAAATTCGCAGTTGTCTTTCGGCAAGTTGTAATGCCGTGCCGTAAAGCATCGAGACGACCAAGCTAATGGCAGGAACCCCCACGAGAAGACTTCCGCAGGTAAATCCAGCCCTTCCTGCTCCAGCTCACAAATCAGTTCGCCCAGTGTGTCCCGGCCTAATTCAACCGGCAGATTCCAACCTTGCAGGCCCTGATTGGCCAGAATCTTCAACGTGGCCGTGTTGTAGATATTCATGGAAGGCCCGGTGACAAACGGTATGCGATTCCGAACCGCCACCTGCAAGGCGCTTTGGTCATTGGCTTCCACCATGAATTCGCCCTGCTCGCAAAATCGGCGTAGCCGTCTCAAGTCGGCTTCGGACTCAATCAGCGTCAGGGTTGAGAGCACCACGTCTTTGCCGCAGGCTTTTAAATCCCTGGCAAGATCAATCCAGTCATCCGGTTTCAGTTCTCGCCGTCGGGAGCAAACGACTTCCCCCAGATAAATCGTATCAACCGGCCATTCCGCCGCCTTGGCATAAAAATCAAAGACACTTTGCTTGGACCAAAACCAAAGAATCGGGCCCAGAGATAGTTTCATCATAATCACAGCCCCTCATTTCCATTTTCGATGGTAAGCACCAATGGTGGTCAAGCCTCCTTCGGAAAGGCCAGACAAAGTATTGCGCCATGCAGGGTCAACCGTAAACATATCGGGGTGTGTATCCAGCCCATCTAAAGCCTGGCGCCAGGTACGGGCCACATCGGCAATGTAAGCCGGGCTGCGTTGCCGCCCTTCGATTTTGACCGCGCTGATGCCCAACGTCTTCAAGTCGGGCAGCAAATCCATGGTATTGAGGCTGACCGGCTCTTCGATGGCATGGTAGACACTGCCTTCAACGTCAAACCGGCCCTTACACAACGTCGGGTAGCCGGCCGATTCGCCCGGGCCATAACGGTCAATCAAAACGTCGTTGAGCCGCGATTCCAGGCCTTCACCGGTTTCTTGCCAACGCACCGCTTTGGCAGGCGAACAAGCACCGCGGGTGTTGGGAGATTCATCGGTCAGGTAGGACGACAGATAGCAGCGCCCTTCTGCCATGATGCACAGACTGCCAAAGGCAAAAACTTCCAGTTCAACAGGGCTATGCTTAGCCACGCCCCGAACCTGATCCAGCGAGAGAACCCGAGGCAACACCGCTCGGCGGATATCGAAATTGTCTTTATAAAACGAAAGCGCTTCGTAACTGGTGGCAGAGCCCTGAACCGAAAGGTGCCGTGGTATGTGCGGGTATTTATTCGCGGCGTAGTCCAGCAACCCCATATCCGCCAGGATTATGGCATCCACCCCCAGACTGGCCGCGCGATCCACAGCCGATTTCCACTGCTCCCACCCATCGGGTTGGGGATACGTGTTGATTGCGCAAAAAACTCTGCTACCTTTCGAATGAGCGTATTCGATTCCTTCACCGGCACGCTTGTCGTTAAAGTTAAGGCCGGCGAATTGGCGAGCGTTGGTGCTGTCTCGGAAACCGAGATACACCGCATCTGCGCCATGATCCACTGCGGTTTTCAGAGCGGGCAGACTTCCGGCGGGGCAGACAAGTTCCATGGCTTTCTCCACTGAAAAACGTTTCGGCACAGTAGCGTCGCATCCGCGAAATCACCTTGACCGATATCAGCGAGCCCCGCGGAGTACGTAAAGGTACGTACAAGAGATCGGTTAATACCAAAGATATCCACGATATCGGTGACCCGAATCGACTGAATCCGTACCATTAACCACAAATTAAAAATGGTTATTGAAACAACTGTCACGTAATTCACGTTGGGCTCAGGGTATCCGGATACATGTTCTTCAGACACTGCATTGAAAAGGCGATCCGGCGGTTCGACAAACTCCCCTTGGCGACCCGTGCCTTTCTGACGTTTACACCGTTGTTTATCGCCGTGGCGTGGTTATCGCTGACCAATGGTTTAGCGCTTTATCAAAGCGCTCAAAGGCTTGCCGCGCTTGAGGAAGATACCCAACACGCTGTAGATGCTGGCTTTTTGGTGAGTGCACTGCAAAACGAACGTGCCGCAAGCAGCGTCTATGTTGCAAGCGGAGGAAAACTTCACACCGAGAAAGTGATAGAAGCGCGCACAATTACAGACCAGAAGCTGGTGACGCTTAAAGCCGCTCTGGCTGAGCCCGGCCATTCCTCAGCGGAATCGAATTTTAAAGACAGCCTACAACGCCGGGCGAAAGCGCTGGCACTCTTGCCAGGCTTCCGGCAGCGCATCGATTCACTGAGCATTTCCAGCAGCGAGGTCCGTAACTACTTAACGCACCACGTTGACGCGCTGAACGAACTGATCAGCCACCTTTCAGAACAAACCAGCTTGAATCACGTTGGCCGGAAACTGCGGGCTTACTTCCTTGTCAGCCGATTAAAAGAGCTTGCCGGGCGAGAGCGTGTGCTTATTTCTGGCGCCCTGATCAGTCATTCAATTAACGAGAGTCAGTTTCAAGAGCTAATCTTTAACGCAGGGCGTCAGTTCAGCGCTCGCATGATGCTGGATACACAAACGGATTCGAGCGAGAGCCTGCAAGCGCTTTCCATTACTCCTGAAAGCCTACAATTCCGCGATCAACTGATCAAAGCACCGGACAAGACCGCTGTTTTGAAAAGCGCATCACTGCAGGATTGGATTAGCCACCAAAACAAGCGTATCGCCAATCTCAGCAAAACCGAATCCGCACTCGCGCAGGATATTCTCCAGGAAACATCACGCATGCGCGCCAATGCTCAGCGGCATTTGTGGCGCTACATTATCTTGTCGCCGCTAATTTTGGTGGGCAGTCTGGGCTTTGCGTATCTGGTATTCCGGCACATCAAAACCCAACTGCAACTCGCTGAAGCAATCTTCGATCACAGCCATGACCGAGTGACGATCGCGGATCGAAACGCCAACATCGTTGAGGTAAACAAAGCCTTTACCGACATTACCGGCTACACCCGGCGCGAGGTTCTGGGCAAAAACTCCCGGATTCTGCAGTCCGGGCGGCAAGACAAGGCTTTTTACAAGCGCCTGTGGGAACAACTAACACGCACCGGCAGCTGGCAAGGCGAAATATGGAACCGCCGGAAAAACGGTGAGTTTTACGCAGAATGGACCACCATCAGTGCCGTTAAAAGCCGAAAAGGCATCACAGATTATTATGTATCGGTGTCTTCAGACATCACGGAAAGAGCCCGGCAACACGAGGCACAACTGGAGTTCAGCGCCTACCACGACCCCCTTACCAAGTTGCCCAACGAGGCCCTGATTCGAGATCGCCTGAGGCACGCCCTGAATCTATCGTCACACAGAGGAAAAGGAGTGGTTGTGGCGGCGCTGGATATCGACCATTTCAGACAGATCAACGAACGCCATGGCCACCATGTGGGCGACCAGTTGCTCGAGATCGTTGGCGAACGCTTGCTGGCCAATTTACGCGAGGTCGATTCCCTGGCACGTACCGGCGGCGATGAATTCCTGCTGGTGTTGGAATCCGTTAGTAACATTACACTGGTCGGTCAGATTCTTGAGCGTGTCCAGAATGATCTTGCCAAACCCATCAACCTCGACGGTCAGTCAATTTCGGTGGGAAGCAGCATTGGCGCCACCTACTTTCCGGAAGACAGCTCTGACGGCGACGCCCTCATCCGTCATGCCACTCAAGCTCTGCATGATGCAAAGCGAAACGGTCGCGGGCGCTTGATCTGGTTTGACTCTGAAAAAGAGCGAAGCGAAAGCGCCTTATCCAATCTCTTAGAACAGCTAGAGAATGCACTGGAAAACGATGAACTCATTTTGCACTTCCAGCCCAAGGTCAATATGCAAACCGGTGACGTGCTTGGTTTCGAGGCCCTGCTCCGGTGGCAAGACCCCAACCGGGGATTGGTACCGCCCGGGGAGTTTCTTCCTCACATTGAGCAGCATCCGATTTCCATCACCGTGGGCAATTGGGTCATTCAAACGGCTATTGCCCAGATCGAACGTTGGAAGTCCGAGGGCATACGCACCTCCGTTAGCGTAAACATCAATTCTTTGCAGTTGCTGGCTCCGAACTTCGTGCCGCTACTGGAAGAGCAGATTCAAAGCCATCCGGGGTTTGACCCCGCAGGTCTCGAGCTCGAGATTCTGGAAAGCGCCGCAATCAACGACATTCAGCTTGCCAGCAATGTGCTTGAGCAGTGCCGGGCACTGGGCATTCGCGCCTCATTGGATGATTTCGGGACGGGCTATGCGTCGTTGAATTATTTGAAGCAGCTTCCGGCTGAAACCCTGAAAATCGACCAGTGCTTTGTCCGCGACATGCAGCATGAGGCGGGTAGCAAAGCGATCGTACGAGGCATTATCGGGCTGGCGGATGCGTTTGGATTTCAGGTCATTGCAGAAGGGATAGAAACCGAGGAACAGGGTAAAGAACTGGTCGCACTCGGTTGCCTTGCCGGACAAGGCTTCGGTATTGGCCGGCCCATGCCTGCTGCGCAGGTTCGCGAATGGCTGGCACGCTGGCACAGCGCTCAAAGCTGGTTTGATAAATAGTGGGTGTAAAAAAAAGCAGCCCCGAAGGGCTGCTGTGTCGTAACGACTGCCTGATACTAATCAGATCAAATCTTCATCCGATTTGCGGCAGTTACGGGCATCCCGCGCTACTGCGCCACAGATAACCGCCAGCACGCCTAACGTCAGAGCCGGCCATACCAGGATATACGCGCCATAAACCAATTCGTTTGTCATTTTGCACCCTCCGGGATCATATCAACAGTTTCGTCAGTGTCTGCTTCGTCGTAGCAACCGACCCGTTTTTCGATCAAATCAAAGTCAAAACGCTCTTCTTTGCTGAGCAGTGTCATTGCTGTGCAAACCACAGCGCTGGCACCGTATGCGGTGAGCGATGCCACCAATACCATGTAGTCTCGCAGGAAGCCGGTCGCAAAAATCAGCATTAGTACCAAGGTGATTGCACCCGCAATCAATCCGGCCGCACGGCCGAAGAAACCGAACACCATCATGCCGATCACCACAGCGCCGCCTGCAGACGCCAGAACTTCAAACAGCAGCACGGTCAGCCCTGTCATCTCTACCAACTCGAAACGGGCAATGCAGAAGAACGCCATGGCCACCACAACCGACCAGGTGAAGGCCGCGTTGGTGACCCGGTCCCAGAAGCAGCTGACGATGACCGGGAATACAATTGCACCCCACAAGGCACCCACAAACACCAGCATCACCAGAATATCCAGCGAGAAGCTGGCGAAAATCAGGCCAGCAACCGTGGCCACGATCATGGTGATCCGGCCAACCATCATCATGATTTTCGGGTTAGGGTTGTTCTTGGCGATATTCTTGCCGTAAACATCGGCCATCATAATGGTGGACAGCGCCGACAGGTCGGAGTCCGCCGTTGAAGACAGAGAACCGATTACCAGCACAAAGAACAGCGCCACGAAGAACGGCGACAGATAAGTGGACACCATCTGCGGAATCAGGTTGTTCATTTCGCCATTTAACGGCTCAACACCCACCGACAGCGCCATCAAACCGATCATGCCCAGCCCGATCACAATGGCACCGTAGCCGATCGTTGCGGTTACAAACGTCGATTTGATGTTCTTCTCACGCACCGCAAACAGGCGCTGGGAAATGGTCTGGTTACCAATGGCATAAGCCAATACGGCCACGAAGAAAGGCGCGCCCTGATTCATGATCGCGTCTACCGAGAACAAGCTGGCCTGCTCGTCGGTCATGCGGCTCAGGCCTTCTACCATCACACTTGGGCCACCCGCGGAAAACAGCACGGCCGGAATGATCACGACAGCGATGGCCATCAATGCCACCAGCTGGGCAAAGTCGGTAAACACCGAGGCACGGAATCCAGAGGTCAAGGTGTAAGACAACACGCCCACGCCTGCCACCAGCACACCGATTTCAAACGATAAGGGCGACAGCACAGACACCAGAGCACCTGCCGCTGTGAAGTTCACCATCAAACTGATAATGCTGCCCAACACGTTGGAGCCGGCCAGAATCAGCTGACTGGAGGAGCCGTGACGGGCATGAATAAGCTCGCCCAAGGTATGTCCGCTAGGGGCTAGTTCGCGAAAACGGCGACCGAACGGATAGATGAACAGAATCATCAGCGCGCCCCAGAAGCCGTAGTGAATCGGCCCCGACACGCCGTAGGTGTAACCAGACGTAGCCGCCGCGTAGAACGACGCAGCCCAGATCCAGGTGGCGGTCATACTGGCCGCACCCATTCCGAAACCGACCTGGTGGCCTGCCACCATAAAGCCGGACGTATCTTCCTTGTCTTTGCGGATGAGCAAAGTCAACAAGTAGGTACCGCCATAGAAGGCAGCAAGCAGTAACAGCACGGTTACTGTAGAAAACTGGGTAAATCCGTTCTCGTTCAAGACTCAACCTCTTTTCGAAGAAACAAAAATCCGCTGTCTGCCCGAACGTTTAATTTCGGTCGCCAAGAATCGAGCAGGGAGCTGTAGTTTCCGCTCAAGCGGGGCTGTTGCTTGGGGCAACAGGACGCGGGCAAAGGTGCCCGGTAGCTAAACGTAGCTAAGGAATACTAAGGCGAGGCAAAAGCTCAGAAAATTCTTTAGATGTCATGGTATTTTCAATCCTTTTAACCAGAAGCAAAACAAACTGACGACCGTTTCGGAATCCAGAGGTTGCTCTGTCTCTTGAAACGAACGCCTTCTATGTATTGAGTTTCAGGTTAATCACATAGAAGCCCAGACGTGAGGCCCAAAAACCATACGCATTTTACGGCACATTGTCTAGTCTGTAGAGGGCAGAATATTAGTGTACGACACAAACACTAACTCATATTCTTTTCCAGACTGTTCAATGGCCCAACGCAAACAGGGCCACCCGAAGGCAGCCCTGTTTATTGATTAACATCAGGTTTGTTGTGTTCAGATGATCCGGGAAAATCGCTGGCTGGCACCCTCTTTCCGGTACAGATCGAAAATCTGACAAATAGCACGAATTAACAATCTTCCTGCTGGCTGTACCTGCAAAACAGAGCCGTCGTCGGCAATCAGTTCGTCCTGGATCATGGGCTTTAAGCGCGCCAGTTCATCCGCGAAGTAGCGGTCGAAGTCTTCATTCCATTGGTCGGAAAACTGTTTGCGATCCAGGCGGAACTGGCAAATCAGTTGGCCGATAACCCAGCGACGAATACGGTCGTCCCGGCTCAGCCCCACGCCGCGTACGATGGCCAACTGCCCGGCATCAATCGAGGCTTCCCAGGACGGCAGATCATGATTGTTCTGGAAGTAAGCATCGTCGGTTTGACCAATGGCCGACACGCCTAACGACACCAGGTCGCAATCGGCGTGGGTGGTATAGCCCTGGAAGTTCCGGTGCAGCCGCCCCTCGCGCTGGGCAACCGCCAAGCTGTCATCAGGTTTGGCAAAGTGGTCCATGCCGATGTATTCGTAACCCGCTTCGAGCAACCGGTTGATGGTGTTGTGAAGAATGGTCAGCTTTTGCTGAGGGGTCGGCAGGGTGTCGGCCAGTATCCGGGTTTGCGGATAGAAGCGATCCGGCAGGTGTGCGTAGCTGAATACCGACAGCCTGTCTGGCGACATATCGATCACCGCCTCCAGCGTTTCGGCGAAGCTTTCCGGCGTTTGGTGCGGCAATCCGTAGATCAGGTCCAGATTGATTGAACGGAACCCAAGGCGGCGCGCTTCATTCAGCACACCCTCGGTCATTTCCCGCGGCTGAATGCGGTTAACCGCTTTTTGCACTTCCGGGTTCACGTCCTGCACGCCCAGGCTGATTCGGTTGAATCCCAGTTTCCAAAGGGTTGGCAGAGTGTCTTCGTCGACTTCACGCGGGTCAATTTCAACGCTGTAGTCCCGGTCGTCCCCGGACTGCAGGTTGAACAGCTCACCATAGCCTTCCATCAGATGCTGCATCACATCTTTCGGCAGGAATGTCGGCGTGCCTCCGCCCCAGTGCAGCTGTTGCACTGGCCGGTTGGCACCAAACAACTTCGATTGGATAGCCGCTTCTTTCAGAACACGCTCGACATAAGGCATGGCTTTGTCGCGCTTTTTGGTGATCACTTTATTGCAGGCACAGTAGTAACAAAGGTGCGCACAAAACGGCAGGTGGGTATACAGCGAAATCGGCCCGCCCGCAGCTTTACTGCGACCGGCAGCCTTCACCATGTCTTCGATAGAGTATTCCTGCGTAAACTCCACCGCCGTTGGATAGGATGTGTATCGCGGGCCACTGAGATCGTAACGACGAATCAGCGCCTCGTCCCAAATAAAGGCGGGCAGGTTGCTGTCTGCAGAAATCGATGAAGCCATAGTGGTCACTCTAACGTCAGGTAAAGCGGTAAACCGGAAGACAGGGATTATGCCTCAGCGGCCCGTTGTATCTATTGATACGGATCAGTGAAGCTTATCACTCGGCGTTTTAAACCAAACTTGTGCTCATGGCGTAGTTCATCTACCCCTTAAGGATAAACTTTGCCGGAGAGCCCTATGGCCAACCTCATTTTGATTCTTGGTGATCAGCTCACGACAACCCTGTCTGCCCTTGAAGGCGCTGACCAGGAAAACGACCTGATTGTGATGGCCGAGGTTCATGATGAAGCCAGCTACACCAATCATCACAAGAAAAAGCTGGTGCTCGTGTTCAGTGCCATGAGGCACTTCGCCCAGGTGTTAGAAGAGCACGGTTGGCGGGTTCAGTATCAACCCTACCACCCGAATAACCCTGCGCAGTCTCTGCAACAAGTCATCGCCACTGCGGTGCAACAGCACCAGCCGAAGCGCCTGATTACCACCGAATGCGGTGAATGGCGTTTACATCGCCAAATCAGCCAGTGGCACAAAGCTCTGGGCATTCCCGTCGAAATTCGTCCGGACACCCGGTTTATCTGCAGCCACAAAGAGTTTGCCGAATGGGCGGACGGCAAAAAACAATTGCGCATGGAATTCTTTTATCGGGAGATGCGCAAGAAAACGGGCCTTTTAATGACGCCAGACGGGCAACCGGAGGGCGGCCAGTGGAATTACGATGCAGACAACCGCAAGAAGTGGACCGGCAAGCCTCCCGCCCCCGGCCCGTTTCGGGTCGAACCCGACGACATTACCCAAGCCGTTATCAAGCAAGTGAATGAGCACTTTTCAGACCATTTTGGCACAACCGACGATTTTCACTTTGCCGTTACCGCTGATCAGGCTCAACAGGCACTCGCGCACTTTGTTGACTTCGCCCTGCCCTGCTTCGGCGACTATCAGGACGCAATGTCGGATCAGGAAGACTGGCTGTTCCACGCCATTCTTTCGCCTTATATCAACACCGGATTGCTGGCCCCATTGGATGCCTGCGAAGCCGCCGTTCGCGCCTGGCACTCCGGCCAGGCTCCATTGAACGCCGTTGAAGGATTTGTGCGTCAGATTCTTGGCTGGCGTGAGTTTGTGCGCGGAATTTACTGGCGCTTAATGCCCGATTACGCCCGTGAAAACCGCTTGGGCAACACCCGCTCGTTGCCATGGTTTTACTGGACCGGTGACACAAAAATGCGGTGCATGCACAAGGCGATCGATGCCACCCACCGAAATGCCTATGCCCACCACATACAACGCTTGATGGTCACCGGCAACTTCGCTCTGCTGGCCGGGGTCAAACCCGAGGAAATCTGTGACTGGTATCTTGCCGTCTACGCCGATGCCTACGACTGGGTGGAGCTACCGAATGTGCTCGGCATGGTGATGCACGCTGATGGCGGATATCTGGGTTCCAAGCCCTACGCAGCCAGCGGCAAGTACATCCAGCGGATGTCAGATCACTGCCAGAACTGCCACTACCGCGTTCAGGATGCCACAAGCGAAGATGCCTGCCCGTTTAACAGCCTGTACTGGCATTTCATCGATCGCCACCGGGACGATTTCGCAAACAATCATCGCATGGGCATGATGTATCGGAACTGGGACAAACAGAAACCGGAGCGGCGCGAGGCGCTGATAAAGCGGGCTGATTGGATTCTGGAGCACATAGAGGAGATATAGCGATGGTTTACCTGACGCATAAAGTGGGTAACAGTAAGCCCATTATGGTGAACGAGGTATAACATGAAAATCGGCGCACTTTCCCAACAGGCCAACGTGCCCGTCGAAACCATTCGCTACTACGAAAAGATCGGGCTCATGCCAGCCCCGGAGCGCGGGGAAAACGGATACCGAAGTTACGCCAAAGCACACCTGGAACGCCTGCTGTTTATCCGGCGGTGTCGCAATCTGGATATGGCGCAAGAAGAAATTCGTGAATTGCTTCGGCTGGCCGAAAAGCCCACCGCCGACTGTTCGGAAGTCGATGCGCTGCTCGCAAGCCACTTGTCCCATGTGCGTGCCCGCCTGAAGGAGCTGACCAGCCTTGAACAAACTTTGGTAAGCCTTCAGCGTGCCTGCGCATCCCCCGGGGCCATCAGCGATTGCGGCATTCTTGACGGCCTCAATACCGAGTTGGACAAACTCTCCGATGCGGAGCCTCACAATCATGTGCCGGGTACTCATGGGGCCGGTAACGGTCACTAAGCAGACCGTTGTTTAAAGGGCTTGACCCTGTAGCAACTACAGGGTTTTAAATAGTGACATTGATTCATTGGAGGTCACTATGGCTTGTTCCTGCTCTGCTCCTACACCCAAAACACCCGCTCCCGGCTTTCGTCGCGCTTTGTGGTTTGCCTTGTGGGTGAATCTTGCCATGTTCCTGGTGGAAGGCGTGGCCAGCCTTTCGTCCGGTTCAGTTTCACTCATGGCCGACGCCATCGACTTCTTCGGTGATAGCGCCAACTACATTCTTTCGCTTACGGTTCTTTCAATGGGCATGCTGTGGCGTGGCCGTGCGGCCATGGTCAAAGGCATTACCATGGCCCTGTTTGGCGCAGTCGTCTGGGCCCGGGCACTGTGGGTGCTGGAGGCAGGCACCACACCGGAACCTTTCACCATGGGTAGTGTCGGTTTCCTCGCACTGGTGGCCAACGTTTGCGTGGCGGTTGTATTGTTCAAGTTTCGGGAAGGCGATTCCGATATGCGCTCGGTGTGGCTCTGCAGCCGTAACGATGCCATCAGCAACATCGCCGTTATGGGCGCGGCACTGGGCGTGTTCGGCACCGGCACCGCATGGCCGGATTTAATCGTGGCCGCGATTATGGGCACCTTAGCCATCACTGCGGGGATCAGCGTGATGCGCCATGCCAAGAAAGATATTACAGAGGCCCGTGCTGAGAATCTGGCGCACGAGGCGGCAACATCGCCCTCACACAGCCACTAAAACACCCATGAAACCATCACCGGAATGAAGCCAAGGGCAAATAATGTACTGAGCAGTGTGGTACCAGCCGCCTGCTGGGGTGATGCGTCCAGCAGCGTGGCAATGACCACGGTATTGGCTGCAATCGGGGTGATGGAAATCAGAAAAATCGCCTGATGTACGGCTTGGTCGTAGATGCCCAGCACACTGGCATCCAGCCACCAAAACGCCAGTGCCAGCACCGGCCAGGACACAAACTTGCCGAAAAACGCGAGCCCGGTAAACACCGGGTTTCCGGCCAGCCCTTTGAAGCTCAGGATACTCATCCCGATAATCATCATGCCCAAGATGCTGTATGCGCCCCGCAGGTTATCAAACAGCGGCACGAACGGGTCGGGAATCCCCATCCCCGAAAGGTTCAAACCTACCGCCAGCAGAAACGCATACACCGATGGCAGTTTGGCAACACGAATCAAGGCATCGCGGATGCTGTATTTGCCCCGGGCCGCCAGATAAAACCCCACGGAGTTTTCGAACAACGTCGTGCCCAGCATGCAAACGATATAGATCGCCAGCCCATGCTCTCCAAACAGCAGAAGCGCAACCGGGATACCGAAATAGCCGGTATTACCAGTCCCCACCGTCAACGGTATGACCGCTTCACTGCCATCGTTCAGAATCTTGCGAGCGAAAACCATATGCAGCAAAGCAGTCAGCGTGCAAAACCCCATCACCAGAAACGGTAACAGAATCACCTCTGCAGACAGCGGGGCTGCCATCACCCCCGAGAACACCACAGAGGGTGTCACGATGTACAACATCATGCCCGCAATGTGCCTGCCACTGACCTCCAGATAGCGCCCCGCCACCCAGCCAAGAGCCACCGTTACGTAAAGGGGTAGAAGTTTTATAAACAGGGCCAGCGCTGCTGCCATCGTGCCTCCCGGGCAAACACAAACGAATACTACAAGCGGGGCAGTCTACCACCTACCCATGTGGAGGTAACTCCCCGGCGCAATAGAGAAACTGCTGGTCATCTTTGATAATGATCAACAGCATCACAAATACATCTTTATATCCTAGTGCCGCAGTCAGTTATTTCTAACAACCAAGGAGAGAAACCCATGGCCGAGCGCTTTACCAAAAGCATGGCCAGGAACATATACCTGGGAGGAAGTGCATTCTTCATCCTGTTGTTCTTGGCCCTGACTTTTGACACACAGCTTCGGGCTATGCCCGAGCGGGATAACCGCGACCAGATCACCGAGCAAGTCGTACACGGCAAACACATTTGGGAGACCAATAACTGCGTGGGCTGTCATTCGTTGATGGGTGAAGGTGCATATTTTGCCCCCGAACTTGCGAACGTGTTTGACCGCCGCGGCGCTAGCGATACCGAAGTATTCAAGTCTTACATGCGCGCGTGGATGAACGCGATGCCGACGAACATCCCCGGCCGCCGCCAAATGCCGAACTTCAATCTAAGCGATGAAGACATCGATGCTCTGGCCGCGTTCCTGGAATGGACGTCCAAGATCGACGACAACAACTGGCCGCCAAACATCGAAGGCTAAGGAAGCAGACATGAAATACGAATCTCAACGGGTAGCGATGCCCTACTTCATTTTTGCCCTGGTTCTGTTTGCCGGTCAGATCCTGTTCGGCCTGATTCTCGGGCTCCAATACGTTGTTGGCGACTTCCTCTTTCCGGAAATCCCGTTCAACGTCGCGCGGATGGTGCATACCAACCTGCTGATTGTCTGGCTGCTATTCGGTTTTATGGGCGCAACCTACTACATGGTCCCGGAAGAAGCTCAAACTGAATTGCACAGCCCGCTGCTGGCCTGGATTCTGTTCTGGGTATTTGCCGCTGCCGGTACGCTGACCATTCTGGGCTATCTGTTTGTGGACTACGCCACTCTGGCGGACGTAACACTCAACAAACTGCTGCCTACCATGGGTCGGGAATTCCTTGAACAGCCCACTATAACCAAGATCGGTATAGCGGTTGTGGTCGTGGCGTTCCTCTACAACATTGCCATGACAGCCCTGAAGGGCCGTAAAACCGTCGTCAACATCGTGCTGATCACCGGTTTGGTCGGTTTGGCAGTACTGTGGTTATTCTCTTTCTACAACCCGAGCAACCTCACCACAGACAAGTACTTCTGGTGGTTTGTTGTTCACCTGTGGGTTGAAGGCGTGTGGGAGCTGATCATGGGTGCCATTCTGGCCTACGTTCTGATCAAGCTCACCGGTGTAGACCGTGAAGTCATCGAAAAGTGGTTGTACCTGATCATCGCCATGGCACTGATCTCCGGCATCATCGGTACCGGTCACCATTTCTTCTACATTGGGCCGCCCGAGTACTGGCTGTGGCTGGGTTCTGTGTTCTCGGCAATCGAGCCTTTACCGTTCTTCATGATGGTGGTGTTCGCTTTCAACATGATCAACCGTCGGCGCCGGAACCACCCGAACAAAGCCGCCACTCTGTGGGCCATGGGTACAACGGTTATGGCGTTCCTCGGCGCGGGTGTTTGGGGTTTCCTGCACACGCTTGCTCCGGTGAACTACTACACTCACGGTAGCCAGATCACGGCAGCTCACGGCCACATGGCTTTCTACGGCGCCTATGTCATGATCGTGCTGACCATCATTTCATACGCGGTGCCCATTATGCGTGGCCGTCCTTACGGCAATAGCAACACTGCACAAATCGTTGAAATGTGGGGTTTCTGGTTGATGACCATCTCCATGGTGTTCATCACTTTGTTCCTGACCGGCGCTGGCGTACTGCAGGTTTGGCTGCAACGCATACCGGAAAGTGGCAGTGCTATGTCGTTCATGGCAGGCCAGGATCAGATTGCCATTTTCTACTGGATGCGTCTGGTGGCTGGCTGCTTCTTCATGGCTGGTCTGGTGGTGTACCTCGGCAGCTTCTTCATCAAGGGTCAGGCTGGCCCGGCCGAAGAGGTCCGTGGTGCGGTACCGTCTCCAGAAGAAGCCTGATAAGGCATAACCGCCGGGGTCTTCGGACCCCGGCACTCACATCAACTTCGGACCAATTCCGTGCATGCGCAAACCTTCAACCCTGAAGACACCCTCCAGCAGAAGCGCCTGATAACCCGCGGTGCCTTTTTCCTGCTCTTTTTGCTTGCGCCTGTACTCAATATTTTCCGCTACGACCTGACCGAAACCCATTTTGTTCTTTTCGGTTTTCCGCTTTCGTTTAATCTGCACCTCGATTGGGTGGCGCAAAGCTCGCCCGCCGAAGTCGCCGGGCAGATTCTGTTCTGGTTCATCCTGCCCATTCTTGTGTTAGTGCCCCTCGCGCTCTGGATCGCGTTCAAATGGGGTCGTTTGTACTGCGGCTGGCTGTGCCCACACTTTTCGGTGGTTGAAACCATTAATAGTTTAATGACTCGCATTACCGGCCGCCCAACTCTGTGGGAAGCCCTGAACAAAGGCCGTACCGGCAAAGCCATTCACTGGGCGGGCCTGACGCTGGTATGTGCGCTTATCGGTTTTTCATGGGCCTTGGCGCTGCTGTCCTATCTGTTGCCTCCGCTTCCGTTGTATACCGATCTGGTAACCGGCCAAATCGATTTGTATCCGGCTATTTTTCTCGGCGTAGCCACCGCAGCCTTCACGTTTGATTTCCTGTTTGCACGCCATTTGTTCTGCAAATACGGCTGCGCCGTCGGTCTGGTACAGAGCATTGCCTGGATGGCCAACGGCAAAGGCAAGGTCGTGACCTTCGATACCAAACGCGCGGCGGCTTGCCGTGACTGCACCAAGGCCTGCGACGAAGCCTGCCCTATGCGGCTGCCTACTCGCAGCCATAAACGCGCCAAGTTTTCATGCACGCAATGCCTGCAATGCGTGAGTGCCTGCCGCGAAGTGCAGAAAGACAATCCGGAAGGCTCCCTGTTGACCTGGGAGCCCGGAATACCGGGCAAGCAAACGGTATTAATCCCGGTGCGAGAAATTGAGACCAAGCCGCGTCAACCGCGAGCCTGAATTAAGGAGTCGATATGGAAGAGTGGGTCGGATTAAAGTGGCACGATTATGTGACCCGCCAGGCCATGGGCGAATTCCCGGAATACGCCGTACACCTGAAAGACGAAGCCCGCACGCTGGGCGTGCTGTTCCGCGCCATGGGCGGTGACCCGGCGCTGAGTCTGGTAACGGCAGAGCCCCGTCATTTTCAGATTCGCCGTAAGTTCCTGCAAAAACTTGCGGGCACTCACCGTAAGTTCGAACTGGCCTGGCGGGATGACGAAAGCTTGCGCTTGCCCGACCAACTGGGCCTGTTTCCTTCGAAAAAACTCAACCGGGAGCTTTATCTTTGGCTGGCTGCTTTGGCTTCGTTAGGCGAGGTCAGCAACTACAGCTGGCTTAAAGGTAATCAGGCTATGGTGCTGGAATTGCTAGCCCGTTGGCCGGGCCTTGAGCCTATGTACCAGAGGCTGGTAAAGCACACCCTGCAATGGCGACCCACCCCCGAGAGCCTGTCAGGCAATGAGGCCAAGCGTGAATCAGCGATTCGACAAGCCCTGATTCACCCCGGCAGCGTGGATGAGCTGCCGGACGCGCTCACCGACCCCTGGCCTGTAGTGCTTTGGCTATACCCGGTTCTGGGGCGCGGCAAAGTAACGGGGCAGATTCTGGGCGACGACAACACTCAGTCCAAATCCGGTGGTTTGGCCAAAAAACGCAAGCGCCGCCGCGCTGAACGCGTGGATGCTTTCGATAAAGATCAGGGAATCATGCTGTTCCGGCTGGAAAATCTGTTTACCTGGTCTGAATTTATTCCCGTTGATCGAGCCGGTGATGACAGCGACGAAGACGATGCCGATGCGGTGGCGGAAGACATGGATATGATTTCGGTATCGAAAGACCGGCGCGAGGCTTCGTCTGCGATCAAGTTTGATCTTGATCTGCCATCGGAAGAGAACGACGATCTTTACCTTGGCCCCGGCATTCATCTTCCCGAATGGGATTGGCGCCGCCAGGCTTTTCGGGAAAAGTTCTGCTGCCTGCAACCTATGCTCAGCAAAGAGGCGGTTCCGTCTCCGTTGCCCGAACACTTGATGCGTTCGGCGCAAACGTTGCGCCGCCAGTTCAGCGCACTGAAGCCCTTGCGCCAATGGGAGCGCAGGCAGCTAGACGGTGAGGAGCTGGATTTGGATGCGTGCCTGGATCGCACTGTTCAGATCCGGCGTGGGAGCGGTGAAGTGGACCAAAAGCTGTTTCGCCAGTGCAAACACAACCAACGTGATCTGGCATGCCTGGTGCTGACCGATGTGTCCTTGTCTACCGACACTTACATCAACAATAACCAGCGGGTCATCGATGTCGCCCGGGACGGGCTTCAGTTGCTGAGCGAGGCTTTAACTGCCAGCCGCGATCCGTTTGCCATTTTTGCGTTTTCGTCGCGCCGCCGGGACCATATCCGGTTCCATCACATCAAGTCGTTTGACGAACCCTACAACGATACAACCCGGGGCCGAATCCAAGCTCTGGAGCCGGGCTACTACACGCGCATGGGCGCTGCGATTCGCCAGTCTGTCAAGCTGCTGCAGGGCCGGCCCGAGAACCAGAAAATTTTGCTTCTGCTAACCGACGGCAAGCCTAACGATTTGGATTTGTACGAAGGCCGATACGGTGTTGAAGACACACGCATGGCGGTTCAAGAGGCCCAGAAAGCGGGGATTACGCCATTTTGCGTGACCATCGATGAAGAGGCCAACGAGTACTTACCTTATGTGTTTGGCAGCGCGAATTTCGTGGTGATCAAAGACCCGACTCAGCTTCCGGCCCAGCTGCCCAAGCTGTATCTGAATCTGACACGTTAACGGAGTATTTAATCATGGCGGATGGTCTGGCCGTTCGTAATCGGCATTTACCAGGAGATATTGCTGTCTGGTTCTTTATTTTTGCGGAACTGGCGGTGTTCGGCATTATGTTCATCGGCTTCGGCGTTGCCCGAAGCATGGACCCGGCCACTTTCTCTGCGGGCCGAGAGGCGCTTCACCCTTGGACAGGTCTGGTGAATACCATTGGTCTGATCACGGCCAGTTATTTTGTCGCTTTGGCGGTGCATCGTTTCCGTGATCACCGGGCGGGCACGGCGGGGCTGTTGTGGTGGGCGGTGGCGGCTTCGTCTATTTACACGTTCGGGAAGGTTTGGGAATACGCGCAGCTTTATTCTAACGGCTACAACCTGGGAACCGATGCGTTCTTTATGTTCTATTTTTTTCTGACGTTTTTTCATTTTATGCATGTGGTGTTGGGTCAGATTATTTTGGTGGTGTTGGCGGTTAAGGTGAAGAAGGGTGAGTACACCGGCGATGATATGAATGGTATGGAATCTGGTGCCTCGTATTGGCACATGGTGGATTTGGTGTGGTTGGTGTTGTTTCCGATGCTTTACGTTTTGGCTTAAGGAGTCTGGCTGATGTTGGCGGTTTATATCATTCTGATGCTGTGCACCATGGGGCCGGTTGTGGCTATGCAGGCGGGTGTTGAGCCAGGGATTTTGGTCTGGATGGTGTTTGGTTTGGTGTTGGTGAAGGCGGTGCTGTTGGTGGATCACTTTATGGAGATGAAGCATTCTCCTTGGGGGTGGAGGCTGGCGTCTCAGGGGTGGGCTATTGTTGTTGTGGCTGTGTTAGCTGGGATTCATTTGGCGGGCTGATTGTTTGGAGTTAGGCAAGTGGGACGGTTGTTCCAAAAACCGCTCCTGCGGCACCCCTTCGGGGTCCGGCCCGCAATCACAGATTGCGGTCGTTCGGCTGTCGCATGAAGCTTCGCTTCATAAGCGCTCGGCCGAACCCATGTGGCGCTTCTGCTCCGCCATCCATGGCTGCGCACATTTTTGGAAGGCCGCCCCCACCTCTGTGCTCTAAACTCTGATCGTTACATCAACTTCTTCGGAAAATACGGCGGTTTATTGCCGATCGCCTGCGCCAAGGCGATCATGCCCCACAGCACGAACGATGTGTGCAGAACGATGGCCCACACGATGGCGAAGGTCCAGAAGTTACCGGTGTTGCCGAACATCATCCAGGATATGCCCACACCTGAGCCGATCAATATTGCGCCGAGAATGGACATGTATACGGCGGCTTTGCTGTGGGCTCGCCGTAACGGGCTGGCGTCTGCTGATTTCAGCATGATGCCGAGCAGAACCAAAAAGCCGATGATCGGCAGGGCCAGCAAGTTCAGCAGGTACCACGCGACCGGAGCAATGGCTCCGGGGGATTCACTCTTCCGACTGCCCGAATAAGGCATACACCACCTCCATGAGCGCATTTACTGTGACCGCGTCGTCCGACAACGGTTCGATCATCGCAGCTCGACAGGCTTCCACAGCGGGCATTCCGGAATGAATCAGGTAAGCCGTGTGGATCAGTAGCCGTGTTGAAGCCGCTTCTTCCAAATCGTGATCTTTGAGTTTCCGTAGAGAAGTCGCCAAATCCACCAGTTGCTTGGCCAAGGCACTGTCACAACCGGACTCTTTTTGCACAATCACTTGTTCGACTTCCGGTTCCGGATAGTCGAAGCTCATAGACACAAAACGTTGCCGGGTGCTTGGCTTCATGCCTTTCAGCAGGCTCTGATATCCCGGGTTGTATGACACCACGAGCATAAATCCGGGGGCGGCTTGCAGGAGTTCGCCGGTGCGTTCGATTGGCAGTTCTCTTCGGTCATCCGCCAGCGGGTGCAATACAACCGTGGTGTCTTTTCTTGCCTCGACCACTTCGTCAAGGTAGCAGATGGCACCTTCTCTAACGGCTCGCGTAAGCGGCCCATCCTGCCAATAAGTGCCTTCCGGGCCGATCAGGTGGCGGCCTACAAGATCAGATGCGGTGAGGTCGTCGTGGCAGGCTACGGTGTAAACCGGGCGCCCCAGCTGCTCGGCCATGTAGCGCACGAAACGGGTTTTACCGCATCCTGTCGGGCCTTTGATTAGCACGGGCAAGCTGTTTTCAGCGGCAGCACGGAACAGCTCTACTTCGTTTCCTGCTGGTTGGTAAAACGTCATGGATAAGATTCCTTATGTCTCTTGGCTTTGGGAGCAACACAACACCACGCCATGGCGCACGATGCCACTTAGCCTTTATTTACAGCCCCAGCGCATGAGCCCGGTTGGTAAAGAAGATGCCGCTGGGTTTTTGTGCTGACAAGGTCTTCACTTTTTCTAGCGTGCGGGTGTTGTAAACGGTAATGCGATTGCTGTCCCTTGAGGACACCCAGACTTCCTCGCCGCGGGGGGTGAACTCCATGTGCAACACAGATTTACCCGGTTCCAGGGTTCGGATGATTTCGCGGCTCTGGGAATCGATAACCTGCACTACGTTGTTTTTCGGGTGGGCAAAGCTGACCCATATCTGGCGATTATCCGGGCTGGCCATCACAAACACCGGCTGGCCCTGAACGGGTATGCGCTGCACCATGCTCCAATCGCTCATGTCTGCGACCAGCACTTCATGTCGGCCCACCGCGGGCACAAATGCGTGGCCATCGGCAATCGCCCAACCTTCCAGATGCGGCATTTTGTACACAGGCAAGCGTTGTTCACCTTTGCCATAACCCGGAAGGATGGTTTTGGCGCTCTGTTCCGGGTGCCATAAATCCATCATCGATAAACCATCTTCCCCGAACAGCCCGGCAATGTAGTAACGGCCATCCGGGGTAATCAGGGAATCGTACGGCTGTTTACCGGCATCGAAGCGTGTGACCTCCGGCGGCGTTGCCATCATGTCTACGGTCCAGATTTCACCCGCTTCAAACAGGCTGAAGACAAATTGATTGCCCGGTGCGTCCACCAGGCCGACGGTTTTGGATTGGTCTTTTTCACCCTGCTCATTGATGTAGTACGCGGGTATTTCCAGCACGGTTTCGAGGGTTTCACTATCGAAGACGTTCACACCGCCGGGTTCGTAGTTGGATACCGCCACATAGCGCCCGTCCTGAGAGATGGCGCCACCAATGCTGTTGCCGGACTGGATCACGCGGTTCGCGATTGTCATGGTCAGTAAATCGACTTTGGTCAGCCCGCCATCGCGACCGAACACATAGCCATAACGGGCATCCCGGGAATACACCACGGAAGCGTGAGACAAATCCCCCAGACCTTCCACACGCCCCAGCACATCGCGTTCGGAATGATCGACCACCTGAACAGAACCGGTGGCCCGCTCGATGATCAGCCCCAAATCTCCGGTACCTCGCAGAGGCAGATTCTGCTCAGGTTGCAGCGCCTGACAGCCGACCATCGCAACCGCGGCGATCATGGTCACTACCCGAAACATCAACTTTGTCATGGTCAATCCTTGCTCATTTAATTAGCGGGTCTTTTCAAGCAGCGCGCCGGATTTCAGCTGGCGGCTAATCCACGCCATGTCGTCATCGGTCAGCAACGCTTTCCAGGGAGGCATGGCCGTTCCGGGCACACCTTCGCGAATAATCGCTTCGATCGCAGCCACTGGCAGCTGCTCGATATCGGAAGGTCGCAACGGCGGCCCCAGACCACCTTTGAACGTTAACCCATGGCATGAACCACAATCCTGAACAACAAAGTTACGAAGCTCGGCCTCCGTTTTCGTTTCTGCAGAATGGGCAAAAGCCGGCCATAGGGTCAGCACGACCATAAGCAGCAAATACCTGAACGTGTCACCCATCCTACGAGCCATTCGAAAACCTCCGGGAACCTGCAATGGCATGCTGAAACGCCTACAAAATCTCAGCCTTGATATTGCTTAAATTCTGCAGAGGTAGCTAGTGATCTTTGGGCATACCCATGGGGAGGTACTCTCTTGCATAACCTAACTTTTCTGACATAAATCAATGTCCATAAGTCCTAATAAGAGAACCCTAGCAGTACTCGCAAAGCCCAAGGAGAGAACCCGATGAGAGTGACCAAAATGATTATGAAACCACTGGCTCTGGCCGTGGCCGTTACGTCGCTCGGCGTAATGTCTGCCCACGCAGCCGAGAAGCACGTGGAAGGTACCTCCCTCGCTTATGAGGGAACTGCTAGCGCCGTTGACGCGGATTCCGCGAAAGTTGTTCGCAGCCCCGGCGCGCCGGATCTGACCGATGCCGAGTTTGAAAAAGCCAAGGAAATTTACTTCCAGCGCTGCGCCGGTTGTCACGGTGTTTTGCGTAAAGGCGCCACCGGTAAGCCGCTGACCCCGGATATTACCCAAGAGCGCGGTATCGATTACCTGAAAGCGTTTATCAGTTATGGCTCACCGGCCGGTATGCCCAACTGGCTGACCTCCGGTGACTTTGATGAAGCAACCGTAGAGCTGATGGCCAAGTACATCATGCACGAGCCACCACAGCCTCCCGAGTTCAGCCTGGCTGACATGAAGAACACCTGGGAAGTGATCGTGGCACCGGAAGATCGCCCCACCAAGCAGATGAACGATCTGGATCTGGAAAACATCTTCAGTGTCACCCTGCGTGACGCCGGAAAGATTGCTTTGATCGATGGTGATTCCAAGGAAGTCGTGAAGATCATCGACACCGGCTACGCGGTCCACATCTCCCGGATGTCTGCCTCTGGTCGTTACGTAATGGTGATCGGCCGTGACGCCCTGATCAACATGATCGACCTGTGGATGGAAGAGCCGCAAACCGTTGCCAAGATCAAAGTAGGCATGGAAGCGCGCTCGGTCGAAACCTCCAAGTACAAAGGCTGGGAAGACAAGTACGCCATTGCCGGCACTTACTGGCCGCCCCAGTTCGTGATCATGGATGGCGACACCCTTGAGCCCAAGAAGATTGTCAGTACCCGTGGCATGACTGTAAGTAACCAGGAATACCATCCTGAGCCACGTGTTGCTGCGATTGTTTCTTCCCACGAACACCCCGAGTTCATCATCAACGTAAAAGAAACCGGCAAAATCCTGCTGGCGAACTACGAAGATCTGGGCAACATGAACATCACCTCCATTGATGCAGCAGAATTCCTGCACGATGGCGGTTGGGACGGCAGCATGCGTTACTTCATGTCTGCGGCCAACAACTCCAACAAGATTGCAGTGGTTGATGCCAAAGACCGTAACCTTGAAGCCATGGTTGAAGTGGGCAAGATCCCTCACCCGGGCCGCGGTGCCAACTTCGAAGACCCCGAGCACGGGCCTGTGTGGGCTACATCTCACCTGGGTGACCAAACCATCCAGATGATTGGTACCGACCCGGAAGGCCACCCGGACAAAGCCTGGAAAGTGGTACGCACCGTTGATGGCCAAGGTGGCGGTTCACTGTTTGTGAAAACCCATCCGAAGTCCACCAACCTGTGGGTAGACACTGCTCTGAACCCCTCTGAAGCGGTCAGCCAGAGCGTAGCGGTATTCGACATCAACAACTTCGATGCTGGCTATGAAGTGCTGCCAATTGCCGAGTGGGCCGAGCTGGGCGAAGGGCCTAAGCGTGTGGTTCAGCCGGAATACAACAAAGCGGGCGACGAAGTCTGGTTCTCTGTCTGGAACACTTCTGACAAGAACTCCGCCATTGTTGTAGTTGATGACAAAACCCGCGAGCTGAAGAAGGTCATCAAGGGCGACTTCATGGTTACCCCGACCGGTAAGTTCAACACTTACAACACTCAGCACGACGTGTACTGATCCGGCCCCGGCCCGGAGGAGATCGCCTGATGCGACTGGACACTGTAGACAAGCAACTGATCGATCACTACCAGCGTAACCTGCCGGTGTGTGAGCGCCCTTACCTGGAAATGGCCCGTAGCCTGGGCATTTCCGAGGACGAAGTGATCAGCCGGCTGTCTTCCCTTCAGGAGCAACAGGTGCTCAGCCGGGTTGGACCGGTGTTTGAACACAGCCGGGCAGGTGCAAGCCTGCTCGCTGCCGTGGCTGCCGACCCCACCGAAATGGATGCGGTTGCAGCCCGGATCAACGAAGCTCCCGGCGTAAATCACAATTACGCGCGGGAGCACCCATTTAATCTCTGGTTCGTGATGACCGCCCCGGATGAACACACTCTGAACGAGCGGCTGGACGAACTGGAGCAGCGCTTGAAGTTGCCCATACTCAGGCTTCCCATGGTTGAGGGTTATCACATCGACCTGGGCTTCGACATCGACTGGGACGCACTATCATGAACACCCCAGCCCCACAGCCGAACCTCCAAACCGGCAACTTTCTGTTTAACACCGAAGCCTTCAGCGCCTGGGGGTTATTACGGCTGCGCCAGCATCTTGAAGAAGGCCTCCCGCTGACACCGCGCCCCTATCTGGAACTGGCTCAACGAACCGGCCTGACCGAGCAACAGGTGCTGGGTGCGGTCGAACACTGGCAACAACAAGGCCTGATCAAGCGTAACGGCCTGATTGTGAAGCACCGCACCCTTGGCTATACCGCCAACGCCATGGTGGTGTGGGATGTTCCCGACGAAAACGTGAGCCAACTCGGAAAAACACTGGCCGCGGTCCCCTTCGTGACCTTGTGCTACCAGCGTCCAAGGCGATTGCCAGACTGGCCCTACAACCTGTTTTGCATGATTCATGGCGTTAACCGGGAGCGTGTATTGGGGCAGCTTGAGCAGATGATCGAAACACACGATCTGGGCGACATTCGCCACGCCGTCCTGTTCAGCAACAAAGCTTATCTTCAACGGGGAGGGCGCTATGTCAGCAATCGCTGAGCCATCCAACCACCGAGACACGTCGTCCGACACTCCCGAATTCACCAGCACCGAACGGGCCGTTATCAATCGCTTGCAATACGGTCTGCCGCTCACTCCGGCACCCTACCGTGATGTTTCGGAAGAACTCGGCATCAGCGAGCACGTGCTGCTGGACACCCTGAAAGCGCTATTAGCCAACGGCACGTTGACTCGATTTGGCCCGATGTTTCACGCCGGCGAAATGGGTGGCGGCCTGACCCTGGCCGCCATGCGCATTCCGGCCGAAGCGTTTGACCGAGTCACGGAACAAGTGAACAGCTTTCCGGAAGTGGCCCATAACTACCGCCGGGAACACGAACTGAACATGTGGTTCGTGCTGGCAACGGAAACCCCCGAAGGCATTACCGACACCATCCAGCGTATCGAAGCGCTCACGGGCCACCCCGTTTACAACATGCCCAAGGAGCAAGAGTTTCATGTCAACCTCCACTTTGAAGTCTGAGCAGACTCTCCTCACGCAGCAAGATCGCGAACTGATCATGGCCACACAGGAAGGGTTGCCGCTGGTTTCAGACCCTTGGGCCGAACTTGGCCGCCAGCTCAATATGGCCCCCGAAGACGTGCTGGCCCGGTTTCAGGAAATGCAAAACAGCGGTGTAATCCGGCGCGTCGCTGCGGTGCCCGACCATTACAAACTGGGCTACCGCTACAACGGCATGACGGTTTGGGACGTGAACGATGAAGCCATCGCGGAAATGGGCCAGCAAGTCGGTGACCTGCCCTTCGTCAGCCACTGCTACCGACGCCCCCGCCACCTGCCTTATTGGAGTTTTAACCTGTTTGCCATGGTGCACGGCACCAGCCGCGAAGAGGTTGAAGAAAAAGCACAACGGATAAAAGCGCTGCTGGGCGATACCTGTTCAGGCAACACCATTCTTTACAGCTCTGCGATCCTGAAAAAAACCGGATTACGGTTAAGAAAACAGCAACCTACCCCTTGAAGTACTCCATCAAAGGTATAGATACCACCGGCACCAGAGGGGATAGTGAACAGTATAGAGAGCCGCTAACGGCCAGCCCGGAGGGCCCGCAACGCCCCGCCTGATGAAAGAGAGAATTTTATGTTCCGCATGACCCGTTACATCAAAACCCTGATGAACCCGACTCCGGTCCGCGCGATCCCTAAGCCCAGCGGTCCGGTGGTAATCTGGAACCTGATCCGACGCTGCAACCTGACCTGCAAACACTGCTACTCGATCTCCGCCGACATCGATTTCAAAGGCGAGTTAAGCACTCAGGAAGTCTACACCGTGATGGACGACCTCAAAGCCTACGGTGTGCCGGTTCTGATTCTGTCGGGCGGCGAACCTCTCATGCGACCGGACATTTTTGACATCTCGCACCGGGCCAAGGAAATGGGCTTTTACGTGGGGCTATCCACCAACGGCACGTTGATCACCGAAGACAACATCGACAAGATCAAAGCCGTTGGTTACGACTACGTGGGCATCAGCATTGACGGTCTTGAAAAGACCCACGATGAATTCCGCCAGAAGAAAGGGGCCTTCCGTGAATCCATGCACGCGGTGGCGCTGTGCAAACAAGCGGGCATCAAAGTTGGCTTGCGCTTCACGCTGACTCAGGACAACTACCCGGAACTTCCGGCCATGCTGGAAATGCTCGATGAACACGACATCGACAAATTCTACCTGTCGCACCTGAACTACTCCGGCCGCGGGGGCCGAAACCGCAAGCGCGATGCCTGGTACGACATGACGCGCGACGCCATGAGGCTGCTGTTCAACCATTGCCACAACGAACTTCAGCGCGGCATTGAGCGGGAATACGTCACCGGCAACAACGATGCCGACGGCCCGTTCCTGATTGAGTGGGCGAAAGAGCATTACCCGGATCAGGTCGATGCACTGACCGAACGCCTGACCAACTGGGGCGGCAACTCTTCCGGCGTGAACATTTCCAACATCGACAATCTGGGCACCGTGCATCCCGACACCTTCTGGTGGGACTACAACCTCGGAAACGTGCGGGAAACGCCGTTCTCGGAAATCTGGTCCGAAACCAAAGATCCGTTGATGCAGGGTTTCCGCCAATACCCTCGCCCGGTCAAAGGTCGCTGCGCCGAGTGCAAGTTCCTGAACATCTGTAACGGCAACACCCGGGTAAGGGCATACAACATGTCCGGTGATTTCTGGGAAGAAGACCCTGGTTGCTACCTCACCAACGAAGAAATTGGTGTTGTAGAAAGCATGCCTAGGCGGGTGGCTGCAGGGGCTATCGAGATTCCGGTCAACAATCTGTAAGGAAAGACACCATGAACACAGCTCCACGACAAAAGTGCCTGGTGGAATTCCAACTGGCCGAACAACCTCTTCGCCCCGGAGAAGTCGCCATTGTTGGCGCCGGCCCCGGTGACCCGGGCTTACTCACACTCAGAGCCTTAATGCTGATCCAACAGGCCGACGCCATCGTTTACGACCGGCTGGTGTCGCCCCAGATAATGGAGCTGGTAAAACCCGGAGCAGAACGAATCCACGTTGGCAAAGCCAGCGGTTGTCACTTTGTGCCACAAGACGAAACCAACGATTTGCTGGTGAAACTGGCCATCCAACAGCGTCGCGTCGTTCGTCTGAAAGGAGGCGACCCGTACATCTTCGGGAGAGGCGGTGAAGAAGCCGAGTTTTTGGTGGAAAACGACATCGACTTTCTCGTGGTACCGGGCATCACCTCCGCGGCCGGATGCTCGTCTTACTGCGGCATTCCCCTGACCCACCGGGACTACGCCCAAAGCGTCACCTTTGTTACCGGTCACCGCAAAGCCGATCATGCCCTGGAGCTGAACTGGCAGGTTCTGGCCGCACCGGGACAAACCCGGGTGTTTTATATGGGCTTGCACAATGCCCCCACCATCGTGCGTGAACTGACCGCTCATGGGCTTGACGGCAACTGTCCGGTTGCTCTGGTTGAGCGCGGCACCACCCCCCTTCAACACATGACAGTGACCACGCTGAACGACCTCGTGGACACCATTGATCGTGAAGATTTCCAACCGCCAACACTGATTATTGTGGGTGAAGTAGTCCAACTGGCAGAAAAGCTCGCCCGTCCGGCGCAAGCTGGCTGGCACAGCGCTCTGACCGACCGCACAGCAATAACCGGCAGCCGCTTACCTGCCTGAAACCGACCTACATAGCCTGACCGGGAGCCTCTGCTGGTGATGTGTTATCAAACCCGAGCAAACCTGATGAAAAGCCTGCTGCTGGCAGGCGCATTTCTTGCCTTGCCGTGGCAAGCCGCTAATGCCGAAGATTCCGGCACCGAGACGCTCTACCTTCAACAATGTGCCGCATGTCATGGTCCTGACCGCTTGGGTGGAATGGGCCCGGCCTTGTTGCCAGAGAACCTTGGGCGCTTGAAAAAAACCGAAGCCGAGCGAGTGATTCGCGAAGGCCGGCCAGCTACCCAGATGGGCGGCTACAAGGACATTCTCAACGACCAGCAAATCGCTGATCTGACCAAATACATCTATCAGCCGCCGAGCCACGAACTCAAATGGGGCCGCCCTGAAATCCGGAATAGTCAGATTGTGAATCATGCCGCCGGCACACTGCCGGATGACCCGGTCTTTGAAGCAGACATGATGAACCTGTTTCTGGTGGTCGAAATTGGCGATCACCATGTCACCTTGCTGGACGGTGACAACATGGAGCCAATTCACCGCTTCCCCAGCCGGTTCGCATTGCACGGCGGGCCTAAATACAGCCCGGATGGTCGTTTTGTCTATTTCGGATCCCGGGACGGCTGGATCACCAAATACGACATTTACAATCTGAAAGTGGTTGCCGAGGTTCGTGCCGGTATCAACATGCGTAACATCGCCGTCTCTGCGGATGGCCAATATGTCATGGCCGCCAATTACCTTCCCCACACGCTAGTGCTGTTTGATGCCGACAATCTCGATCTTCTCGATTTCATTCCGGTAGAGAACGCTCAGGGCGAAAGCTCGCGAGTCAGCGCGGTTTATACCGCTCCGCCCAGAGGTAGCTTTATCGCAGCCCTAAAAGACATTCCCGAAGCCTGGGAAGTCACGGTGCAAGACAACAAAGCCCAACTCCGCCGGATGACCACCGACACCCTGCTGGACGACTTTTTCTTTGACCCCGGCTACCAGCACCTGATCGGCGCAGCACGAGACGGCAAGCACGGCGTGGTGATTGATCTGGACACCGGAAAGACAACCGCCGAATTGCCATTGCCGGGCATGCCACATCTGGGGTCAGGCATTACCTGGGAGTATCAAGGCCGACGCGTGATGGCCACCCCGCACTTCCGTGCCGGAGCCATTTCCATCATCGACATGGACACCTGGGAGGTTATCAAAACCCTGAAAACCGAAGGCCCCGGGTTCTTCATGCGCAGCCATGAAAACTCTCGCTATGCCTGGGCTGATGTGTTCTTTGGGCCCAATGCCGACAAGGTGCACATTATCGACAAACAGACGCTGGAAATCGTCAAAACCCTGCAGCCTGAGCCCGGCAAAGTCGCGGCACACGTGGAGTTCGATCGATACGGCGAGAAGCTTCTGTTGAGTGTCTGGGATAACGACGGCGCGATCATCGTGTATGACGCGGACACCCTGGAAGAAGAAAAGCGTATTCCGATGAAAAAGCCCTCGGGCAAGTACAACGTATGGAACAAGATCAATTACGAAGAAGGCACCAGTCACTGACCGATGAAGGCCCCGCGCCTTCATCGGCCGAATGAAATTCCTTTAACCATTAAAGTCATTTGGAATATTTGTTCTATGGTAGGATAATTGATCTAAGTCACTTCAAAGGGGTTAGAAAATGAACAGCAGACTCAAGCCGCCACTGGCATCTGCCCCCTGCCTGCTAGGCGATGATGATCCGGAGATAATTCATCAGGATGCGGCACCTTCGGAAGTCGCCCTGTTGAACGGACTGAGTCGTGCCTTTGGCATCTGTCTTAGCGAAAAACAGAACACCAACGAAGCGCTGTTTCTGAGCGACATAGCTCGCCTGTTTCATCAGCGTCGTGTTGATGCCGAAACTCCACTGGAAAAGCACGACCGCTCCTGGTCAAACGTCTATCTGATCCAGTACGGAATCCTGCGTTTATTTCGCGAGTCTTCATCCGGAAAAGTGGCGGTGCATCACTTCTTCGCAGAAGGCGATTTGGTTTGGCCAGTGTTTGGTCGAACCAGAACCGTCCGTAACACCCTGTGCCTGACCAGCGTTGTTCCGGCAACGCTCTGGGTAGCCGATTTCGCAGCTTTTCGCTCAGCCATACAACGCCATGGCGACGGTCTGTGGGCGAAGTTTGCATTGATGCTGACCGAAGAAATTGCAGAGCTGACCAGCATGCGGGAATTTCGGAAACAAACCATGCCCGCTCAGGAACGGTACGGGCTTTTGCTTGAGGAATACCCGGAACTCGTAAAGCGAGTGCCCGACAACCAGTTGGCAGCATGGCTTGGCGTGGTGCCAGCGACTTTCTCCCGGCTCAAATCCGCCAGCAAGAACAGCTGAGAACAGCTGAGAACAGCAACGATTATTCGTGGAAAATTTGTGCGTACACCTGTACGCTGAACCGAACCCATTCTTGAGCGGATTCAGGCAGCACAGATGACACACGAAACTCACTACCCGAACGTAACCACAAGCACCACTCACGCCCACATCGAAGAATGGATTAACAGTGCCACGCACGGGCTGGGTGCCGCGCTGAGCGTCATCGGCACGATCGCCTTGATTGTCGGTGCAAGCCAACTGGGCGACATCTGGAAAATCATCAGTTTCAGCGTGTTTGGCACATCGCTGATCCTGCTGTATATGGCTTCAGCCCTGTATCACGGCGCTCGCAGTCCACAACTGAAATCCCTCTACAAAACCATGGACCACTGCGCCATATTCCTGCTGATTGCCGGCACCTATACCCCGTTTTTATTGGTCAACATGCGCGGCACAACCGGCTGGACATTATTCGCGGTGATCTGGTCGCTGGCCTTTACCGGCGTGGCCTTAAAAATCATCTTCAAGAATCGTTTCAAACTCGCCCGGGTAGGCATCTATGTAGCCATGGGCTGGCTGATCACGTTTGCCTCTGGCGATCTGGCTGCCAGCCTGAGTGAGACGGCCCTGTACCTGACCGTGGCCGGCGGTGTCGTTTACACCGCGGGGGTGGTGTTTTATCTGGCAGATCGCGTCCCTTATATGCATGCGGTTTGGCATCTGTTTGTACTTGGGGGAAGCGCCTGCCATTTCGGTGCCATCTACGTTGGCGTACTTCCTTACACCTTATAAACTCGTTCACTTAAGCCAGAAACGGAGGTTTTTCTTTGCCCGGCAAACCCTTTCATGCGTTCTGGCTGTTCTTTCCTGCAGCCTCGTTATGGGCGGCACTCTCCGTACCTCTGTCGATTTTTTCAGCCACCTCGGGATGGCCGCCCGGGTTTATCGGTGCCGGGCACGGCCACGAACTTATTTTCGGCTTTGCCCTTGCTCTGGTGGCGGGGTACACCCTCGGCCCCCAGCCCTGGCGAGTCCTTACGCCTATTTTTCTGGCTTGGTGCTTGGCTCGGGCATTCTGGCTCATCGCGCCGGAACTGCTGGTGAGCCAGGCTCTTAGCATTGCCTTTGGCCTGATGGTTGCCCGCCAAGTCGTCCCCCGTTTTCAAGCCGCAAAAAAATGGCGCAACAAAGTAGCCGGGCCACTGATTCTTGCTCTGTGTCTGGCTGCCTTGGCGTACACCCTGTCCCATTACGGGCTACCGCTACCCAGTGTTCGCCGCATCATGCTGGCAACCATTATCGGCTTGCTACTGCTCATGACCTTCATCGGTGGCCGGGCCATTGCGCCCGCCATCGCAGGCATATTGGAAAAGCGAGGCATTCCGTTAAACGCCCGAGTGCAGCCCCGAATCGAGGGCACACTTCTGGTGCTTCTGTCCCTTGCGACCCTTCTCATGCTGTCACCGGCAACAGACCGGATAACCGGACTACTGTTGATCGTTAGTGGCGGATTGATCGCGCTGCGCGCGGTACGCTGGAAACTCTGGCTGTGCGGGCACCGCCCGGATTTATTGGTATTCGGGCTGGGTTATTTTTGGTTAGCCGCCGGCTCCACCGTCACCGGAATCGCCTTGCTGCGCGGGCAGCCACCTCTTCCGGCGATGCATCTTATTACGGTCGGTGCCTTGGGCACCCTCTCGTGCAGCGTTATGTTGCGGCAAGCGTGGCAGCGCGCCCACAGACACTTCCCGCCACGCTGGCAGGTGCTCACTTTTGCTGTATCCATCGGGCTTGCCGCCATCACCCGCTTCAGTGCCGGGACAAATCCTTACGCCCAAACGGATCTGCTGTGGATTTCGGCCATCGCCTGGAGCGCTACCTACGCTGGCGTTTTCATCCAGTTGCTGCTGCTTTTCAGGCACGCTCAGACTAAACGAATACAGCGTTAAACGGTCACAATCAGGTAACCTATGTAAAACAACCATTCAGGTGACGAGTTCACTTCCGGAGACAGCAATGTTACTGAACTGCGATTTAGGTGAAAGCTTTGGAGCCTGGACTATGGGCATGGACGAGCAGGTCATGCCGTTCATCGACCAGGCCAACATTGCCTGCGGTTTCCATGCCGGTGACCCGGTTACCATACAGCGCACTGTGTGTTTAGCGCTCCAGAACGGTGTGGCCCTTGGCGCACATCCCTCGTATCCGGACCTGCAAGGATTTGGTCGCCGTTCCATGGTGCTTCAGCCGGAAGAAATCACCGCCATGGTCAGCTATCAGATCGGCGCGCTCAGTCACATTGCCGCTTGTCAGGGCGGCCTTGTAAGTTACGTAAAGCCCCACGGCGCTCTGTATAACAACATGATGCGCGACGAAGCCATTCTCGAAAGCATCCTGGAAGCGCTCAGGTGCTCGCCCTATGACCTCGCGCTGATGGCCATGTCTACCGCAGACAACAGCCAACTGAAATCCCTGTGCGGAAAATATGGCGTGCCACTTATCTTGGAAGCCTTTGCCGACCGGGCCTATGACGAACAGGGCTTTCTTGTTCCGCGCACTCAACCCGACGCTGTGCACAAAGACTCCGCCGCCATTGTCGAGCAGGCCCGGCGGCTTGCCACCGGCACACCACTGCGAAGTATCAGCGGCAAACCATTGCGACTTGAAGCCGATTCTTTGTGTGTCCATGGCGACAACCCCGATTCAATCGCCGCTGTTGAAGCGATCCGCAAGGCACTGAAGGACACCCACTGATGCGCTGGCAGTGTCAGGTGACCGGCATAGATACGCTTACCCTGTATTTTGGCGACCGTATTGATATTGCTCTCACTGAACAGATTCGTGTTGCGGCCGAGGCGTTATCAAATCGGCTTGGGGCATGCCTTGTGGACTTGGTTCCCTCTTATACATCGCTGATGCTGCGCTATGATCTTCTGAAAACGGATTACCCAAACCTGCTCGCCGATGTCACCGCCGTTCTGGATAACTTATCGGATCACCCGGTAAAGGACGAAAGCGCCGGCACCCTCGACATCCCTGTGTTTTACCACCCCAGTGTCGGCCCGGATCTTGAAGCCGTTGCCGCACGAGCCGGCCTATCCGTCGAGCAAGTCATTCATCGCCACAGCCGCCAGGCTTACCACGTGTTTGCGATTGGGTTCGCACCCGGATTTGCCTATCTGGGCGAAGTTCCACACGATCTGGAAACACCTCGGCTTGCCACCCCGCGCGCCAAAGTCCCCGCCGGCAGCCTTGGCATTGCCGATCGGCAAACTGCCATTTACCCACTGGCATCACCAGGCGGCTGGAACCTGATTGGCCGCACGCCAGTCACCATGTTTGATCCCCACCGGGAGCAGCCATCGTTGTTACGCGCCGGGCAACAGGTGCGGTTTCGAGCCATTACACGCGACGAATTTCTTGCATTGGGCGGGCAGATCGAATGAGCGCTCAGGCCGGCTTTTATGTCACCAAACCAGGCTTCTTCAGCCTGCTGCAAGACGCGGGTCGCCGGGGCGTGATGCACATGGGGCTTGCTTCCGGCGGTGCCATGGATCGCCATGCATGGGCCTGGGCGAATCACCTGCTCGGCAATGACTATGGCGCAGCCGCGCTGGAAATCACTTTTGGCGGTGCCGAATTCAGCTGCGGACTGAACACCCAAATTGTTGTCACCGGTGCCGACGTAAAGCTCACGGTGAATGGTGAACCAACCCCCCTGTGGACCACCCTTCATGTAAGCGCCGGAGACAGCGTGGCGTTAAGTGCGCCCCGTACCGGTGTCCGCGCCTATCTCGCCGTGCGAGGTGGTTTTTTGGTGGGGCCCGGTTTGGGCGGCAGCTGCGCCACCGTTGTACGTGAAGGCACCGGCGGCTTGCAGGGCAACGGCCATGCCATTAAGGAAGGCGACCTTATACCCTGCGGGGCCATCTCGCAACTGGCCATAAATCGCAAAATCCCCAACCAATGGATTCCGGATTACCGCAAGCCGTTAACGCTGGATGTCCTGCCTTGCGCTCAGGTTGAACAGTTTTCCGAACGGGCACTGGCAACCTTCTTCTCGAACGCTTATACCCTAAGCCCCCAATCTGACCGAATGGGCGCTCGCCTGACCGGCCCCGCGCTGGAGGTGTCGGTCCGCCAGCTGGCCTCAGAGGGCACGAGCCTCGGTGCCATTCAGGTGCCTGCGGACGGCCAGCCGATTATTTTACTGCAAGACCGGCAAACCATCGGCGGCTATCCGAAACTGGGCGCTGTTACGCCCCGCAGTCTCGATGCTCTGGCCCAAAGGCCGCCCGGTACAAGCCTGCGTTTCAGGGAAATATCCCTGGTAGACGCGCAACAGCAGGAGCGTCAATTGCTGGCGTTTTTCAATACCGCTCGTTAACGGTTTGTCAGATCTGAACACAAAACTACCACCGACCTCGCCGGACCATTAGAATTGCCCCGATTCTTTTACCCGGAGCCTTAGTGATGTCTGTTGAACTGTCTTCTTCTAACAGTTTTGAACAACTCAAGCGCATTGAATCCAGCAAAGTTTTTCAAGGCGCAGTCATTGCCATCATCATTTTGTCAGCCTTGACCATTGGCGCGAAAACCTACGATCTGCCACCGATTGTCGAGCAGTCCCTGACGGTACTGGACAACGCCATCACGCTGTTTTTCCTGATTGAAATTCTTTTCCGGTTTGCCGCCTGCCCCGCCAAACGACGGTTTCTGATGGATGGCTGGAACCTGTTCGACACCTTGGTGGTAATCGGCAGTTTGATCCCGCTCGACAATTCCGAGGCCGTGCTGCTGGGCCGATTGCTTCGGGTATTCCGGGTCTTGCGACTGGTATCGGTCGTACCCGAGCTGCGTTTTTTGATCAACTCGCTGCTCAAAGCCATTCCTCGCATGGGCTACATCGCCCTGCTGATGTTCATCATCTTTTATATCTACGCGGCGATTGGCTCCATGTTTTTTGCCAGCGTGGATGAAGAACTCTGGGGCGATGTCGCCATATCCATGCTCACCCTGTTCCGGGTGGCCACGTTCGAGGACTGGACTGATGTGATGTACGCCACCATGGCGGATTATCCGTTCAGTTGGATTTTCTATCTCACTTTTATATTCCTCACCGCGTTCGTATTTCTGAACATGATGATCGGGGCGATTCTGGAAGTCATGGGCGAGGAGCAAAATGCTGAGGCGGCGCAGAAAGCCCACGACGAGCGGGACCAGATCGTGCAACAACTCCAGTCTGTCCAGCGAAAACTGGATGAACTGAGTGAGAAGCTGGAACGGTGATTTAGTCGCAATCGTTGGCTTCAACCGGCTTTGTCTTCTACTCTCTAAATTAGTTTTCCTACTTATCCGAGGAGTAAAGCGATGGCCGATAAGCCCAAGTTAACGTCGGTGTCGGGCTGCCCGATAGCAAACAATCAAGACAGCTTGACCGCCGGTCCGCGCGGTCCGATCTTGCTTCAGGACGCGTGGTTTCTGGAGAAGATGGCGCATTTTGACCGTGAGGTTATCCCCGAGCGGCGCATGCACGCTAAAGGTTCGGGCGCGTTCGGTCGTTTCACCGTTACCCATGACATCACGCAATACACCAAGGCGGCCTTGTTCAGCGAAGTCGGCAAACAAACCGACATGTTTGTACGCTTTTCAACGGTCGCCGGCGAACGTGGTGCAGCCGATGCCGAGCGGGACATTCGCGGTTTTGCGCTGCGTTTTTATACCGAACAGGGCAACTGGGACTTGGTCGGTAACAACACTCCGGTTTTCTTCTTCCGCGATCCGCTGAAATTCCCTGACCTCAACCATGCCGTTAAACGTGACCCGCGCACGAACATGCGCAGCCCAACCAACAACTGGGACTTTTGGAGCAGCCTGCCGGAAGCCCTGCACCAGGTCACCATCGTAATGAGTGATCGGGGGATTCCTGCCTCTTACCGGCATATGCACGGCTTCGGCTCTCATACCTTCAGCTTCATCAGCCCAGACAATGAGCGCTATTGGGTGAAATTCCACTTCAAGACCCAGCAAGGCATCAAAAACCTGACGGATCAGGAAGCCGCTGATGTCGTTGGTCAGGACCGCGAAAGCTCTCAACGTGATCTGTACGACGCCATCGAAGGCGGCGATTTCCCGCGCTGGACCATGTATGTGCAAATCATGCCAGAAGCAGATGCGGCGAAAGTGCCCTACCACCCCTTCGACCTGACCAAAGTTTGGCCTAAAGGCGATTACCCGCTTATCGAGGTCGGCTACTTCGAGTTAAACAAAAACCCTGAAAACTACTTTGCTGATGTTGAGCAGGCTGCATTCAACCCGGCGCATGTCGTTCCGGGCATTGGTTTCTCGCCCGACCGAATGCTACAGGGTCGCCTGTTTTCCTACGGCGATGCGCAACGCTACCGTTTGGGGGTTAATCACTCACAAATCCCGGTCAACACACCACGCTGCCCGTTCCACAGCTATCACCGGGACGGCCTGATGCGGGTAGATGGCAACCAGGGTAGCCGCTTGCACTACGAGCCAAACAGCTACGGTGAATGGCAGGAACAGCCAGACTTCTCCGAGCCGCCACTCGCGCTGGAGGGTGATGCGGATCGCTTTGACTTCTGGGAAACAGAACCCGATTACTTCACACAACCGGGCGACCTGTTCCGCCTGATGAGCCCCGAGCAGCAGCAAGTGCTGTTTGAAAACACCGCCCGCAACATGGACGGCGTACCCGAAGAGATCAAACTGAGGCATATCAGACATTGCGCGAAAGCAGATCCCGCTTATGGCGAAGGCGTCGCGAAAGCAATGGGCCTGAAAGTACCCAAATAAACGGAAAACACGGCCATAAAAAACGCCCATGCCTCGAACAGAAGCGTGGGCGTTTTCTTTATACGGGGCTTTTAGCCTTAGCCCAGCAACGGCTTAGCCATGGCCAAATGGAAAATGGCGCTCACCTGCACCAAGGCAAGAATGGCAGCAATCACACGAACCGGTGTGGAAAACTTGGGCTTAATAGCGAATACACCCGCCACAATATAACCCACCAACAAGACGATCTTGGCAATCAGCCAGCCCGGCATACTTGATGCGTAACCCGCCACGAACAGCAGTGCGATGGCCGCGACCAACAGAACCGTGTCGTTAGCATGAGGAATCCAGCGCAGCGGTGTTTCCCGCCAGCCCGGCCGGCCAACAACATCCAGCAGCAGTCTCAGTGCGAATAAGGTAATGGTCAGATACGCGGCCGTCATGTGCAGGTGTTTTAAAATCATATAGGCGGTCATTCAAACTTCCCTTTTCCATCAAAATGTTGCCGCCATTGTACGCAAAATACCCCCAAGCAGGTATGGTGATTAAATAACCGCAGGATTAACATATACATCAAATACATGTATATGAGAGGTATCTATGCAGGCGCACCCAACCTCTGCAGAACAAAGCGGCGCGAACCTTAAGCAGCTGTTCGCCTATCCGTTCCGGATCTTCTTCCTGTCAATGACGGTGCTAACGCTTGTCGGCATCCCACTCTGGGTGCTGGAAGTGTCCGGGGTCATTCAACTGCCCTTGGCCATGCCCGCATTGTTCTGGCATCAACACGAGATGCTGTTCGGCTTTTTATCCGCCGCCATTGCCGGATTTTTGTTGACCGCGGTGTGTGTCTGGACCCAGACGGAACGCATGCACGGGGTTCCGCTTATGCTGCTGTGGGCCGTCTGGCTGGCCGGGCGTTTGCTGCTGGCGTTGGGTGGCAGTTTGCCGGATATGTTGGTGCACGCAGTCAATCTGGCCTTCCTGCCTCTGGTGATGATCGATGCGGGCTGGCGCATCTGGCGTGCACGACAAAAACGGCAACTCATGATTCTGGCGGTACTAGGCCTGCTCTGGCTCATGCAGATTGGCTTTGTTACCCGACTCGACATGTCATTCAGCTACGGCGCACTGATTATGGCGATGGCTTTAATCAGCATTGTCGGCGGCCGGATTACGCCCGCGTTTACCGCAGGCTGGCTACGCCAGCGTGGTTACGATGCCTCTCGCGTGAAAATGATTGCGCCGCTCGATCTGGTCAATTTACTCGCCATGGTTGTGTTGATGGCCTCATTGGTCACCGGCTGGCAGACCCTCACAGCGATTCTCGCTCTAGTCGCCGCCGGGCTGATGCTTAAACGCCTGTATAACTGGAAGGGTTGGCTCGCGCGCTCCGAACCCTTGTTATGGATTCTGCATCTGTCCTTACTCTGGGTGCCGGTGGCCCTGATTCTGCTGGCAGGCTCGCTGATGGCCGGATGGCCCTCCAGCGCCTGGAGTCATGCGGCCGGGACTGGCGCAGTGGGCTGCCTGATACTGGGCGTGATCGCTCGCGTATCGCTTGGCCATACCGGCCGCCCGCTCCAATTGCCAAAAGGCATGGTGGCGGCTTTTGTTGCTATCCAACTAGCTGCACTTATCAGGGTGCTGACCGCCCTCGAGGTCATTCCCTGGCCCCCGGGCATTGGCTCAAGCACTGTGCTTTGGGTGTTTGCTTACGGCGTATTTCTCATTCGCTACACCGGTGTGCTGGCTAGCCCGAGAGCGGATGGCAAAGAGGGCTAAATAAGCACTCGGCAACCGTGACGGACGTCAAATAGGCGTGTCATTCTTGCAATCATCCACTAAAGGTCAATAGCTGTTTTCGTATCAGGCGCTAAAGTAGGTGTATCAAATATTGAAACAGAGACACCTGCAATATGTACCCTGATCACTTTGACAAAGAAGACCTGATCCGTTGCGGTCATGGCGAATTGTTCCCCGGCGATATGCGTTTGCCCATCGACGAAATGCTGATGGTCGATCGCATCACCCACGTTGGTGCTGATGACGGTTTGCACGGCAAAGGCAGCCTGATAGCTGAGCTGGATATCAATCCGGATCTCTGGTTTTTCAAAGTTCACTTCCAAGGTGATCCGGTTATGCCCGGCTGCCTCGGGCTAGATGCCATGTGGCAGTTGGTTGGTTTCTACTTGGCCTGGGGCGGTGGCGAAGGTAAAGGCCGCGCACTGGGTGCCGGCGAAGTGAAATTCTTTGGTCAGGTGCTGCCGAGTAATAAAAAAGTCACCTATTATCTGGATATTAAACGCCTGATTCGCCGTAAGCTGACCATGGCGATTGCGGATGCCCGAATGGAAGTGGATGGTCGTGAAATCTACACCGCCAAAGATCTGCGGGTTGGCCTGTTCACCTCCACTGACGACTTTTAGGAGTTAGCAAGATGCGTCGTGTTGTAATCACTGGCATGGGGATTGTCTCCAGCCTTGGAACCAATCAAAAAGAAGTCGCCGAATCTCTGCGTGAGTCCCGCTCTGGCATTGCGCTCAGCGAAGAGGCCCGCGACAACGGTTTGCGCAGCCACATTTCCGGCAAGATTGATCTGAACCTGTCAGAGCTGATTGATCGCAAGATCTTGCGTTTCATGTGCCCGGCTGCAGGCTACAGTTACCTGGCCACCAAAGAGGCCATTGAACAGGCCGGCCTGACAGACGAGCAAATTCGCGCCAATACCACAGGCGCTGTATTCGGTACCGGCGGTGCATCAACCGTTGAATTGCTGGATTCCATCGACACCCATCGCGACAAAGGCATTCGCCGGGTTGGTCCGTACCGCGTTCCACGCACCATGGGCAGTGCCATCAACGCCTCTATCACAACCGCGTTCGGCATAACCGGCATCAACTACGGCATTACTTCTGCCTGTGCGACCAGCGCACACTGCATCGGCCACGCCGCTGACCAGATTGCTCTGGGCCGCCAGGACGTTATGCTCGCCGGCGGAGGTGAAGACATCCACTGGACGCTCAGCCTGATGTTTGACGCCATGGGCGCACTCTCTACCAAGTACAACGACACCCCTGAGCAAGCCTCACGCACCTACGATGCAGACCGCGACGGTTTCGTTATTTCAGGTGGTGGTGGTGCCTTGGTTCTGGAAGCGCTGGAACATGCAGAAGCACGGGGCGCAACGATTTTGGCGGAGCTGGTAGGCTTTGGCGCGACATCCGACGGTGCCGACATGGTTGCACCAAGTGGTGAAGGCGCGATTCGATGCATGCAGCAGGCGATGGCCAACGTTGATGGTGAAATCAATTACATCAACACTCACGGCACCAGTACGCCTGCGGGTGATATCACCGAGCTTCAGGCTCTCAAGAAAACCTTTGGCGATAACATTCCACCCCTGAGCTCAACCAAGCCACTGTGCGGCCACGCATTGGGTGCGGCGGGTGTACACGAAGCCATTTACTCATTGATCATGCAACGCGAAGGCTTTATCGCACCGTCGGCCAACATCCAGAATCTGGACGAGGGTGCGGAAGGCTTCCCGATTGTCCGCGAACGCATGGACAACCAGAATCTGGACTTGGTCATGAGTAACAGTTTCGGTTTTGGCGGCACGAACGCCACCCTGATCTTCAAGAAAGTCTGATCAGGACATCCGAAGCGAGCGGTATTCAGCCGGCGGCGTTCCCATCCAGCGCTTGAACGCCCGGCTGAATGCACTCAGTTCCGAGAATCCAAGTTGTTCGGCAATTTCCACCAACGGCTTGGATTTATCTTTCATGTAAGTAATCGCTTGCTCCCGTCGCACCTGCTCTAACAACGCCGCAAACGTCACCCCTTCTTGTCGCAATTTCTTGTGCAACGTATAACGGCTCATATTCAATTGACCCGCAACGGTTTCAACACCAACTTTGCCTCGTGCCAAATGAACCTTGATTAACGAACTGACCCGGCCACCCAAGGGTTTCTTGGCTGCGTCCGACGATGCCTTCTCCGTTCCCATATTATTCCCTCCCACTACCCGTTTAGCTTTGCGCATAGTACATACGCGTCAGCGTACACATGTTAGCTGAAAAGGATCAATAAGACCTTTGAGCAAGATCAATAGAAAAGGCACCACATTCCGGCAAAATGCGACCCGGTTAAAATCACCACAGCCCCACCCGACCTCACACTCTCGGAGAAACCATGAAAACCCCGGAACTGCTCGCCCCTGCCGGCACTCCCGAACACCTGGAAACCGCCTTCGCCTACGGGGCGGATGCGGTATACGCTGGCCAACCCCGGTACTCCCTGCGGGTAAGAAACAACAGTTTCAAAAACGTTGAAGCATTGGGTGCCGGCATCGCCAGAGCCCATGAGCTGGGGAAGCAGTTCTATCTGGTATCGAACATTGCGCCTCATAATGACAAGGTGCGCAGCTACCTTAGGGACCTCGCCCCCATTCTTGAGCAAAAGCCGGACGCTCTCATCATGTCGGACCCCGGCTTAATCATGCTGGTCAAAGAAGCCTGGCCCGACCAAGCCATCCACCTTTCGGTGCAAGCCAATGCGGTCAACTGGGCGACTGTGGAATTTTGGCGCCGACAAGGCATCAGCCGCGTAATCTTGTCCCGGGAACTCGCACTTCATGAAATCCGCGAGATTCGGGAAAAAGTACCGGAGATGGAACTGGAGGTGTTCGTTCATGGCGCTTTATGCATGGCTTACTCGGGCCGCTGCCTGCTCTCCGGCTACATGAATCACCGCGACGCCAATCAAGGCGCCTGCACTAACGCTTGCCGCTGGAATTACCAGCCCGTGGCCCACACCACCGATCAAACCGGTGACCTGATTGCCACCACCGCCAACTCGTCAGAACAAAATGTGCAGACCTTCGAGCCGAAAGAAATCCTGCTGGAAGAGCCGAACCGCCCGGGCGGTTATATTCCGGCTTACGAGGACGAGCACGGCACTTACATTATGAACTCGAAAGATTTAAGGGCCGTTCAACACGTAGCTGAACTGGTCAACATGGGCGTGCATTCACTGAAAATCGAAGGCCGCACCAAAAGCACCTACTACGTTGCCCGCACTACTCAGACCTACCGCCGTGCCATCGACGACGCGGTTGCCGGCAAACCCTTCGACATGCAAATGATGGATGAGCTGGAAGCACTCTCGAACCGTGGTTACACCGAAGGCTTCTTACGTCGCCATGTGCCGCAGGAGTACCAGAGTTATGAACAAGGGTCATCATTTCTTGGTACCCAGCAAGTGGTCGGGACCATTACCGATACCGACGACCAGTGGCTGACCATTGATGTGAAAAACAAATTTTCACCGGGCGACCAACTGGAACTGATCAACCCTGCCGGAAACCTGCGGTTTACCGCCAGCACCATGCAGAGCCGTAGCGGAGAAACCATGGCCTGCGCTCCGGGTAGCGGACACATCGTACGCATCCCAAAACCCCAAGGGCTGCCAAACGCTCTCCGCTTTAGTTATTTGACACGTATTCTGCCCACCCCTTAACCCCAGCCGAATGCTCCCGGCGTGCAGCTCATAGGTAGGGCTGCACGTATGATTAAGGTATAATCCCTACACGGCCGATTTAATACCTGACTAAATTACTCTGGTATTGTATAATCATTCGCCAGAAGCAATGGGAGGAGCTCTTTTCATTCAGCTCCCCCGGCGAAACACAGGGCACCATGCCCCAGATGAGAGAATTACGGAGCGACGATCATGGCGACCACCGACAATGAGGTGAAAGAGCTGATCAAACGGGAATACGAACACGGTTTCGTAACCGAAATTGAGTCAGACACCTTCGAACCCGGCCTCAATGAAGATGTAATCCGCCGCCTGTCTGAAATCAAGCAAGAACCGGAGTTCATGCTTGAGTGGCGCCTTAAAGCATATCGTCGTTGGCTGGACATGGAAGAACCCGAATGGGCCCACGTTGATTTCCCGAAGGTGGATTACAACGACATTTCCTACTATTCAGCGCCCAAGAAAAAAGAAGACATGCCCCAGAGCCTGGACGAAGTCGATCCAGAGCTGCTGCGCACCTATGAAAAATTGGGCATTCCGCTGCACGAACGCGCCAAACTGGCCGGCGTTGCGGTTGATGCGGTATTTGACTCCGTGTCTGTAGCCACCACGTTTAAAGAGCCACTGGAAAAAGCCGGTGTTATTTTCTGCCCGATTTCCGAAGCGGTGCACAAACACCCTGAGCTGATTAAAAAATACCTGGGCAGCGTGGTTCCTGCGGGCGACAACTACTTCGCTGCGCTGAACTCGGCAGTCTTCTCGGACGGCTCGTTCGTATACATTCCGAAAGGCGTTCGCTGCCCGATGGAACTGTCTACCTATTTCCGGATTAACGCGGCCAACACCGGCCAGTTCGAGCGCACTCTGATCGTTGCCGAAGAAGGCAGCTACGTGAGCTATCTGGAAGGTTGCACCGCGCCCATGCGGGACGAAAACCAGCTGCACGCTGCCGTTGTTGAAATCGTTGTCCTCGACGATGCCCAGGTTAAGTACTCTACGGTACAGAACTGGTATCCGGGCGATGAGCACGGCAAAGGCGGCATCTACAATTTTGTAACCAAACGCGCCGCCTGTATCGGCAAGAACTCCAAAGTGTCCTGGACGCAGGTCGAAACCGGCTCCGCCATCACCTGGAAATACCCGAGCTGTGTCCTGCGTGGTGAAAACAGTGTCGGCGAGTTTTACTCCGTCGCATTGACCCACAACCATCAGCAGGCAGACACCGGTACCAAGATGATCCATCTGGGCAAAAACACCCGGAGCACCATCATTTCCAAAGGTATTTCGGCAGGTCGCAGCTCAAACGCATACCGCGGACTGGTGAAATTCGGTCCTGCTGCCGATGGCGCACGTAACTTTACCCAGTGTGATTCGCTGCTGATCGGCGACCGCTGTGGCGCCCACACCTTCCCGTACATCGAAAGCAAGAACAAGTCGGCCATCGTGGAACACGAAGCCACCACCTCCAAGGTCAGCGACGAGCAGATGTTCCTCTGCCGCCAGCGCGGTATCGACCCGGAGCAGGCCGTTTCCATGATCGTGAACGGCTTCTGTAAAGAGGTGTTCAAAGAGCTGCCGATGGAGTTTGCGGTAGAAGCCGGCAAGCTACTGGAAGTGAGCCTCGAAGGCTCTGTTGGTTAAGTTAGTTCCACGGCAAACACAAAGAATTCAGACGGTTAAAAGAGAGAAGCAACAAATGCTGAGCATCAAAAACCTGCACGCATCCGTTGAGGACAAAGCAATCCTCAAAGGCATCAACCTGGATATCAAGCCCGGGGAAGTTCACGCCATCATGGGCCCCAACGGTTCCGGTAAGAGCACCCTGTCACAGGTTCTGGCAGGCAACGAGGCATTTGAAGTCACCAGCGGTGAAGTCACCCTGAACGGTGAAAACCTGCTGGACCTCGCCATCGAAGAACGCGCTCGCGAAGGCGTTTTTCTGGCGTTCCAATACCCGGTCGAAATCCCCGGCGTGAGCAACCTTCAGTTCCTGCGCACGGCGGTCAATGCGATGCGCAAGCACCGCGGCGAAGAAGAAATGAACGCGGCCGAATTCATGAAGCAGGCCAAAGAAGTTTCCAAGCAAGTGGATTTGGACCCTTCGTTCCTGAAGCGTGGCGTTAACGAAGACTTCTCCGGTGGTGAGAAAAAGCGTAACGAAATCATGCAGGCATTGCTGCTTCAGCCGAAACTGGCGATTCTGGACGAAACCGACTCCGGCCTCGACATCGACGCACTGCAAGTGGTTTCCAACGGCGTTAACGCCCTGCGTGCCGAAGACCGCGCTATTCTGATGGTCACCCACTACCAGCGCCTGCTTAACCACATCGTGCCGGATTACGTGCATGTACTGGCGGGCGGCCGGATCGTTAAATCCGGTGGCCGTGAACTGGCACTTGAATTGGAAGAACGCGGTTACGGCTGGTTGGGAATCAACGACGAAGACACCAGCAACTGATCAGGAGGCCGCGGAATGAAACAAGCACCTATGCTTTCCAGCGCCTTCCTGCATCCGGCCGGGCAAACACTGCCTGAGCCGCTGCTGGCGCTGCGTAAACAGCGGGCGAGCCTTTTGGTCGATATGCCATTGCCCACCCGCAAAACCGAAAACTGGAAATACTCCAGCAAGTATTTGAAGCTGACTGACGAGATGGCCATCTCCCTGCCTGCAGAAGGCAAGGCCGGTAACAGTCTCGCGGTGTCTGGCTACAAAGTCGTCTTCCGTAACGGGATTTTGATCCCGGAAGCCAGCGACTACCCAGACATGGATGGCATCACCATCCAGAGCTTCAGCGATCTGAGCAACGAAGAGGCAGACGTTCTCGCCCTTCAACTCGGCAGCACACTGGACCACGATCAGGCGCAATTCGCTCGTCTGAACGGTGCCCGTTTTGATGACGGTTTACTGGTGCGCCTTGACGCTGATGCCGTTTTGGATCAGCCGCTGTTCATCATTCATGAAACCGCTGCAGACACCAGTGGCTCGGCATTCCCGCGCATCTTTGTTGAAGCCGGAGCAAACAGCCGGATCACGCTGGTGGAAGAGTACACGTCGAGCGGAGATGCCCCTGCGTTTGTTAACACGGTGACCGAATTTACCTTGGCCGACGGCGCAAACGTGACCAGCATTCGCCTGAACATGGAAGGTGAATCGGTTCAGCACATTGGTGCTACTGGCGTGGTCCAGAACCACAGTTCGCGCTTCGAAAGCCACTGTGTTGGTTTTGGCGGCCCTCTGCGCCGGCACGACCTGCAGGTGCGTTTGGTCGGCGAAGAAGCCGAAACCAAGCTCAACGGTGTTGTGGTTACTCAAGGCAAACAGCACTACGACAACCACACCTCCATTGATCACGTGGCGGCCAACTGCAACAGCGAAGAAACTTATCGCAATATCGCAGCCGACCAATCCCACGCGATTTTCAACGGGCGCATTCATATCCATCAGGACGCGCAAAAGTCCTTTGCGGATATGAACAACAAAAACCTGTTGCTGAACAACGGTGCCGAAATCGACACCAAGCCCGAACTGGAAATCTACGCCGACGATGTGAAGTGTGCCCACGGTGCCACCATCGGCCAGCTGGATGAAGAATCCATTTTCTACCTGTTGTCACGGGGCATTGGTCGCCGCGATGCAAACGTACTGCTCACCATGGCGTTCATCAACGAACTGGTTAGCCAGATACCGCTGGAAGTTGTGCGGGATACGGCCCAGATACGTCTGAATGAATTCTTCGAGCAAACCTTCCAGGAGATCTGAAGGCATGAGCGATCTGTCCATGGCAAACAACACCAGCACCAAAGCGTTTGATGTAGAACGCATCCGGCGCGACTTCCCCATTCTGGCCCAAGAGGTTAACGGGAAGCCGTTGGTGTATCTGGACAACGGCGCTTCGGCCCAAAAGCCAACCGCCGTGCTGGATGCCATGGACCGTTACTACCGGGAAATGCACTCCAACGTGCACCGGGGCGCTCACACGCTGGGCGATCGCGCCACAGCAGCCTTTGAAGGCGCTCGGGAGGCCGTTCGCAGCTTTGTAAACGCACCCAGCACGCGCGAAATTATCTGGACCCGTGGCACCACAGAAGCCATCAACTTGGTCGCTAACGGTTTGGCCCCTCGCCTGAAAGAAGGTGACGAGATTCTGGTCAGCCACATGGAGCACCACGCCAACATCGTGCCATGGCAGATGGTCGCCGAACGAACAGGTGCCAAGGTTGTGCCTGTACAAGTGACTCCGGAAGGTGAACTGGATCTGGACTCGTTCAACAGCCTGCTGAACGAGCGCACCCGCATTCTGGCCATCACCCACGTATCCAACGTACTGGGTACCGTGAACCCGATTGCCGCGCTGATTAAGCAAGCTAAAAATCAGGGCGTACTGACCTTGATTGACGGTGCCCAGGCGGTACCCCACTTTAAGCCTGACGTTCAGGCCTTGGATTGTGATTTCTACGTGTTTTCGTCTCACAAACTGTTCGGCCCCACCGGCATCGGTGTACTGTACGGTCGCGCGGAATTACTGGAACAGATGCCTCCCTACCAGGGCGGCGGCGAGATGATTGAACGGGTTTCATTCGAGCGTACCACCTGGAACGTTCTGCCCTACAAATTCGAGGCAGGCACACCGGCTATCGCCGAAGCGGTTGGGCTGGCAGCGGCCATCCGTTATCTCGACAGCCTTGACCGGAAGGCCATGGAAGCGGCAGAGAACGCTCTGTTGGCCCGCGCCAACGAGTTGGTGGAGGCAGTTCCGGGTATGGAAATCATTGGCACCGCGGCAAACAAAGTGCCGGTGATGTCGTTCAAGATCGCCGGGCTACACCCCAGCGACATCGGCACCCTGCTGGACCAGCAAGGCATTGCCATTCGCACCGGCCACCACTGCGCCATGCCACTGATGAATTTCTACGGAGTACCCGGTACAGCCCGGGCTTCATTTGCGTTCTACAATACGTTGGAAGAGGTCGAGCAATTGTTCGCCGGCCTGCAAAAAATTCAGCGCCTGTTTACCTGAGGAGGTGGAAACATGTCGGCCGAAGTCTTCACCCCGAACGATGTCAACGTCACCATGACACCCACAGCGGTCAAACACGTTCGCAAACAACTGGATAAAAAACCGGACGCAAAAGGCATTCGCCTCGCCATCAAAAAAAGCGGCTGCTCCGGCTTTAAATACGAAACGGAATGGGTTGAACAACCCGGCAACGACGATCGAATTTTCTCCATCGACGGTGTCGACGTATTTGTTAAACAAGAACACCTGTCTTTGGTTAACGGTATTGAAATCGACTTTGTCACCGAGGGAGTCAACTCCCTGTTTCGCTTCCGCAACCCTAATGCAACAGCGGAGTGCGGCTGCGGCGAAAGCTTTACGGTGTCATAAACAGAGGCTTTATTGAGCATGCAAGAACGGGAAGTTGTCCTGACAAAGCGCGAAGTGGAAGCACGATTGGTACCGGTGGGCACGGAAATCATGATTCCGGCCGATACCTTCGTAACCATCACCCAATCTTTGGGCGGCACATTCACCGTTGCGGTCAACGGTAATCTAGCTCGCATCGAAGGCCACGACGCAGACGCGCTGGGCAAGAAACCGCTGGAAAGCAGCTTTGAAACACCCGCCGATGGCACGGTGAACGAAAATCAGGTCTGGGAAGCTATGCGCAGCGCCTACGACCCGGAAATCCCGGTCAACGTGGTCGATTTGGGGCTGATTTACGAGTGCAAGATCGAAAACGGCACTGACGACGGCAACCACGTTTACATCAAAATGACGCTGACGGCAGCAGGCTGCGGCATGGGGCCGGTGATCACCGACGATGTGAAGCGTAAAGTAGAGCACGTGCCCAACGTCGACAAGGTGACCGTAGAACTCACCTTTGATCCGCCCTGGAACAACGACATGCTGACCGACGAAGCCAAACTTGAACTGGGTATGCTATGACCGCTAGCAAACAATTATTTCTGGACAATCCTCTCGGCCAGAAAACCACACTCGAAGACGTTCTGGATGCCTTCGAGTTTTTGGACGACTGGGAAGACCGCTACGCTTTCATCATCGACCTAGGCAAACAGTTGCCAGAGTTTCCGGATGAAGCACGCATTGAAGAGAACTACGTACACGGCTGCCAAAGTCAGGTGTGGGTCATTCATCAGCACGACGAAGACAGCGGTAAGCTGTTCCTGCTGATCGATTCAGATGCCATGATCGTACGTGGCCTGGCGGCCATCATCCTGGTAGCTCTGAACGCCAAATCACCTCGGGAACTGCTAGCCACCGACATTGACGAACTGTTCGAACAGTTAGACTTGATGCGCCACATCTCCCCTACTCGTGGTAACGGCCTGCGCGCCATGGTCGGCAAGATTCGGGATATTGCAGCGGCCGAAGCCGCTGCCTGAGATCACCAGATAATCGCCAGATCGTCCCGCTGGATGTTGACCTGCTGTCCGATGGTGCCGATGCGACCGGTACTGAAATCGGGGTGAACGCTGTCCAGCGTAATCATCACCCCGGCATCCGCTAACTCCGGCGTACCCTCCAGTGAATCAAAGTAGCGCTGGCTGCGATAGACATTCATCTGATCACCGGGGCGCAAGCCTGCCGTAGCGCCAGATGCCAGGGTAACCTTATCGCCAGTCACACGAGTGATACGCGTCATAAAGGGCTGACAATTCAGAGCACTGCCAACAGCGGCCGACATCTCATCAATCACGCCTGATACAGCGCGTCCCCATTCGCTGTTCTCGAACCCGGCTGACGCAAAACCGGCGGTACCGCTGCCCCTCGGGGTCCAATTGGCGGAGGTTTCAAACCGCTTACGGAACACCGGCGAACCACTGAAGCCATCAAACACCATAACTTCCGCTTCGAAACGTCGGGTTTTATCGCCAAAGCCCAGCCCTCTCTGCATTTTCTCGAAGACCGACGTGCCCCAGGCATCAGGGTCCGTCAGCCCGATATCCCGAATCACACCGGTGACAACAAACTGCGCACCCAGCTCACGTGCCAGCTGTACCACGTTGGTGAGCCGGTTACTGGCCATGTTCGACTGGCTTGTCGGCGCATCCGGTAAATGACTGAACAAGCGTAGCGACGTTGCCCCCAACACCTGAAGCTTGCCCTGTGTCTGCAGGCGCGTGATCAAGGCCTGCGGCAGCTTCTCACCCGCGTCATCTAGCCCCGGATCACCGCCTTGAGACGGATCCACAATCGGGAATCCGGTTACGGCCACTCGTTTGCGCAGCCCGGAGGCTTCTCCGGCCTGGCATGTGCCACCGTGCCCCTGAGAGTTCTCGCCAACCTCGGCCCGAACAACCACACGCAGCAAGTTTCCCCGCTGAGATTCATCGACGATGGTCGCGTTACGAAGTTCGACATTTGACGACAAGGTGGTACTGGAGTCCGTAAGCTGCCCGTTTTCAACGGTGTCCTGCGTACTGATTTGGGCCCGATACTGCAGCGCCAGATCTCGCATAGCCGCTTGCCGAGCCTCGGCACGGGCCTCGTCCAGGTTGTTCTCTCGAATATTGGCATGCCCCACACCTTCAAGAACCGCCGCGCTGGCCCAAGCCGAGCCAATCATCAACATAAAAAACAGTACGATGCGAGTCATAATCATCCCAGAACCAGCCAATAATCGGCGGATTTAATCCAAATAATAAAGTGAATCAACTTTCTCGCCCTTTGATTCGGTCTTTGCCACGCCTTCTACTGGCTCGTAGTGGTCAGGCATAGGGATTGGGCAAAGGTCCCGCACTTGGTCATCGGCCACCTCAGAGACACACTGCTGGAACCGCGGCTCCAGCTTTAACTCCATAACAGTTTCAACCACGCCCCCGGGGTGCTCCTCCACCGACAAAATGCGCGCTCCCCGAACGTAGCTGTCTACATACCCCCGAAAGCTGTCGTTCTCGAGCGCGAAATCACTCACAGTCGAATGGCCGTAAATCACCGTTCCGTATACGCGCTCCGCCAGATTGCGATAGGCATCCAGCTTCGACGCTCTTAGCGCCATCAAGCGCTGTTTGGGGTTTGAGCGCCCCTGTTGAGCTTGCCCGTAGACACCAAAACCACTGACCTGAACCACAATCGGCTCAAACTCATCCGAGGTATCTTGCTTACCTCCGGTCGCACAGCCAACCAACAGCATGGCCAGCAACACGGGCAGAAAGCGCCATCTCAGTGTCATTATCTCGTCTCCGGAAAACAGGTTTCCAAAATCCATGAAAAAATCACGCCATCATGGATAACCCAATGAATTATGTCGTGTTTTTTAAAAAACCAAGCCTTTCTGATCAGCAAACCGGCAGTTTCTTGCCTCTGTTTACGAATCTAGAACAAACCGTTACGCCTTGAGTGCTGTTTATCTTACGGCTCTGACCTAACCTTTTAACAATCTGTTTTCTGTAGCTCACAACAACATACACAGCAGGCATCGAATGAACATCAATCGTTTTAACAAACTCTCCCTGGCCATTGGCCTGTCCATCGCCACCACCTCCGCTTTGGCCAGCCCTCAGGCTTTCATGTCGTCACGCTCTTTTGCCATGGCCGGAACCGGTGTCGCGGTAGCTGCACCCTCCGCCGCACCGAGCGCCAACCCAGCCATGATGGCTTCGCAGCAACACGACTGGGCCGATGATTTTGGCTTGATGCTGCCATCCGTTAACGTGCGTGCGGCGGATGAAGAAGAAACCATTGATCAGGTTGATGACATTCAAGATGTTATTGACGAATTTCAAGACTTAAATCGTGCTTCAAACCCCCAAGAAGCTCGCGACCTCGCAAAAGATTTACGTGAACGATTGAACAAATTTGATAAGGACACCGTCCGAGTTGATGCCGGACTGGGCTTGGCCTTTGCAATTCCTACAGACTCTATCTCCGTTGGCTTTATGACAAACGCGAATCTCCGCGCAACCGTCCGAGGCGAGTTCGATAAGGATGACAATGCCTATCTGGAAGAGTTAGAGAACGCCACAGCGGCGGAACTCGTGCTTGCAGACCTGGACCGGGATCTGAAGTCTCGCGGCCGAATTCTAGCCTCTGCCGTTGTAGAAGCCGGCATTAGCGTGGCTAAAACCATCGAGCTGAATAACGGCAAAAGTTTCCAACTGGGCGTGACTCCGAAATACGTCGAACTGCGTACCTTCCAATACACTGAAACCGTTTCCGGCTTTGAAGACGACGAATTCGACGGCGACGAATACCAAACCGAAAAAAGCGGCTTCAACCTGGACATCGGTGCCGCTTACGCGTTCGGTGAGCAGCAACAATGGAACGCCGGCGTTGTGGTGAAAAACCTGATTCCCATGGAACTTGATTCAGCGCAAAGCCGCCCCGCGCTCGAAGATAAATACACCCTCGAACTCAACCCCATGGTCACGGCAGCTATCGCCCACAAAGGTGCCTATCACGTGGTAACCGCGGAAGTGGATTTGACAAAAAAAGAAGCCTTCGGCTACGAAGACGACACTCAATGGCTGGCCGTGGGTGCTGAGTTTGATGCCTGGCGTTATGCCCAACTGCGTGCCGGGGTTCGCCACAATCTGGCCAGCAACAGCGACAACAACGGCATTGAAGAAAGTACCCAGTTCACCGCCGGTTTAGGCCTGAACCTGCTCGGCGCACGTCTGGACATCGGTGCTTTGTACAGCAGTGCGGATGTGGGCGCGGCAATCGAGTTTGGCGCCGCCTTCTAACTAAACCGCCTCAATCCCTCGGGGGCAGGCTATCTGCCCCTGAATCTACTCCTCCCCCCTCTCCGATTTGCGTCACTTCCATAACGCACCGATAATTCCGCCTATAAATTCAGCCGAATTCGGCACTCAATACTGATCAGGGCAAGCATCATGGAAATCTACCTTGTGGGCGGCGCAGTGCGCGACGGGCGACTGGGCATACCGGTTAAAGACCGCGACTGGGTTGTCGTCGGCGCCACGCCAGAAGCCATGAAGCAAAAAGGTTTCCGACAGGTAGGCGCCAATTTCCCGGTGTTTCTACACCCGAAAACCGGTGAAGAATACGCCCTCGCCCGCACTGAACGAAAACAGGGCCGCGGCTATCACGGCTTTACCGTGTACAGCGCTCCGGACGTTACCCTTGAAGAAGACCTGAAGCGCCGCGACCTCACCATCAATGCCATGGCCGAGCACGAAGACGGCACCTTGGTGGACCCGTTCAACGGCTTAGCCGATCTGGAACAGAAAACCCTGCGGCACGTTTCAGAGGCCTTCGCAGAAGACCCTCTACGGATTTTGCGAACTGCTCGTTTCGCCGCACGCTTCCACCCCCTCGGGTTCACCATCTGCGCTGACACTATGGCGCTTATGCGGGAAATGATATCTAGCGGTGAGTTAGAGCATCTGGTGCCAGAACGCGTATGGCAAGAAGTTCAGCGCGCGCTGCACGAAAAGTCGCCCACCGTGTTTTTTAAGGTACTGCACGACTTGGGCGCGCTGGACATTCTGATGCCCGAGCTGGCCAACACCGAACGCTTCGAGGCAGGCCTTCAAGCGTTGCAATGCATAAGCACACAAGACAGCACAACCGCCCAGCGGTTTGCGGCGTTGTTAAGTGCCCTGCCGGAGCCAGAAGCCAGCGCCAGAGCAACGGCCATGAAAAGCCCGAACGACTGCCGGGATCTCGCCCGGCTGCTATGCCTGCTCACGGGGTGGCTCTCACAATACAACGGCGCTGATCTGCCCCCTGAAAACGTGCTGGATATGTTTGACCAGGCCGATCTATGGAGAAGGCCCGAGCGCTTCGAGCTGCTATTAGCTACACTCACTTGCACGCCCCAGCAGCAACATGTGCAACCATTGAAACTCGCGGCTGAATCCGCACAGGGTGTAAGCCCGCAAGCTTTGCTGAAACAAGGTTTCAAGGGCAAAGAACTGGGTAACGCCATCCGCAACGAACGGCTCGCACGTATCACGCAGGCTTTGGCGCCATAACTCGACTTTGGTGGTTTTGGCGCACTCGGGCTTTCCCGCTACAATAGCTGCCAATAAATTACATACCGGGGCAGCCGACCGGCTGAACCTGCATTTATTCAACGGAGAGTTTCCATGCGTGATGTTGTCATTGTTTCCGCAAAACGTACCGCCATTGGCAGTTTCGGCGGTGGCCTGTCGAGTGTTCGTGCTGACCAACTGGGCGCGGCAGTTATCAAGGCTTTGATGGAAGACACCGGTGTTGCCGGCGAGCAGATCAACGAGGTCATCCTCGGCCAGGTACTGACAGCCGGCAGCGGCCAGAACCCGGCTCGCCAGGCCAGCATTCACGCAGGGCTCCCGGCCTCTGTGCCGGCCATGACCATCAACAAGGTTTGCGGCTCCGGCCTGAAAGCCGTTCATATGGCGGTTCAGTCCATCCGTTGTGGCGATGCCGAGATGATCATAGCCGGTGGACAGGAGAACATGAGCCAGGCGCCCCACGTGCTGCCAAACAGCCGCAACGGCCAGCGCATGGGCAACTGGAACATGGTAGACACCATGATCACCGACGGCCTGTGGGATGCCTTTAACGATTACCACATGGGCATCACTGCCGAGAACATTGTTGAAAAGTACGGTATCAGCCGCGAAGAGCAAGACGAATTCGCCGCCGCATCCCAGCAAAAGGCCGTTGCGGCCCAGAACGACGGTCGCTTTAACGGCCAGATTGTGCCGGTCAGCATCCCGCAGCGTAAAGGCGACCCGATCGTGGTTGATAAAGATGAAGGCCCCCGAGACGGCGTATCCGCTGACGGCCTGGCCAAGCTTCGCCCGGCGTTCAAGAAAGACGGCTCGGTTACGGCCGGCAACGCATCTTCGCTGAACGACGGTGCCGCTGCGGTGATGGTTTGCAGTGCCGAGAAAGCCAAAGAGCTGGGCCTAACCCCGTTAGCCACAATCAAAGCACACGCCAACGCCGGTGTTGATCCCACCATTATGGGTACCGGCCCAATTCCTGCCAGCCAGCGTTGCCTGGAGCGTGCCGGTTGGACCGCGGCTGAGCTGGATCTGGTTGAAGCCAACGAAGCCTTCGCGGCACAAGCCATTTCCGTGAACCGGGATATGGGCTGGGACACCAGCAAGGTGAACGTTAACGGCGGCGCCATCGCCCTTGGCCACCCCATTGGTGCGTCCGGCTGCCGGATTCTGGTTACCCTGTTGCACGAAATGCAGCGCCGTGATGCCAAGAAAGGTCTTGCGACCTTGTGCATCGGTGGCGGCATGGGCGTCGCCTTGGCTGTAGAGCGCTAAGGCGGGTGCTACACGTTGTCTTGTACGAGCCGGAAATACCGCCGAACACCGGCAATATTATCCGGCTTTGCGCCAACACCGGTTGCCAGCTGCACCTGATTGAGCCTTTGGGATTTTCTCTCGAAGACAAGCAGATGCGCCGGGCCGGGTTGGACTACAGCGAATACGCCACCGTTAAGATCCACAAGGATTACGCCAGCTTTATAGAAGCTGAGCGTCCTAAGCGGCTGTTTGGGCTCACGACCAAAGGCACTCGCCATTACCATGAGGTAGCCTATCAGGATGGCGACTACCTGATGTTTGGCCCTGAAACCCGAGGCTTACCGGTAGAGGTCAGGGAGGGCCTGCCCGAGGAGCATAGGCTCAGGGTACCGATGCGCCCCGAAAGCCGCAGCCTGAATCTATCGAACACCGCGGCGCTGCTGGTTTACGAAGCTTGGCGGCAACTCGGGTTCCCTGACGCCATCTGAGCACTGCCGCTTCCGAGCGGCACCACCAGCGGATAACCTTCCGGCAGCGATATGATCCTCGCGCGATACCCATAAACCGCCTTTAGCACGGAATGGGTCAGAACATCATGTGCGCCACCTTCGCAAAAACACCGTCCGGCCTGCATTACAACCAAGCGGTCGGCAAACTGCGCAGCGAGGTTCAAATCATGAACGATAGCCAGCACGGTTATACCCTGCTCTTTTGCCAATCGCTGTATAACCTCCATCACGAGTTGCTGATGCGAAGGGTCAAGGGCCGACGTACATTCATCGAGCAATAGCAGCCGCGGTCCTGAAGCATCGAGAATTTGCCCCAGAACACGGGCCAGCTGAACACGTTGCTGTTCTCCCCCTGACAATCCTGGCACCATGCGATACCGAAGGTGGGCAATGTCCAGCTCTGTCATCAGTCGATCAATGATTGTATCCGGCTTACCCCTGGAAGTTCTTGGCCGCCCCATGGCGACAACTTCTTCCACCGTCAACGGAAAATTTACATCCACCTTCTGAGGCATCACGGCTCGATGGCGAGCCAGTTGCGACGGAGCCCAATCCGCAAGCTCACGGCCAGCCATGGCGACTTGCCCCTGAAAGGGCAATTCTCCCGACAAGGCCTTTAGCAGGGTCGATTTTCCGGCACCATTTGGCCCCAACAACATCACAATTTCGCCGGCTTCCAGCATCAGATTGATCTCTCGAACAATCGTCACCCCGCCCAGTAACACACTGAGATCGTTAACTCGCAAAGTCATTAAACTACCTTCCGCCGCATCAACAAGCCAAGAAAGAACGGACCTCCAATCAGCGCCATCATCAGTCCGATAGGCAATTCCGCCGGTGCCACCACAATCCGCGCCAGCGAATCCGCAGCCACCAGAAGTGTGCCGCCAATCAATGCACTAAAGGGCAGAACCACGCGATGACTGGCTCCCAAAACCAAGCGAACCAGATGCGGAACAACCAGCCCGACAAAACCAATCAAGCCACTGACCGCAACCGCTGCCCCCACCCCCAATCCAACGACCAGAATCGCCGCTTTCTTTACCGTGTTAGCGGGGTAGCCAAGATGCCCAACAACCGATTCACCCAGAAGAAACGCGTCCAAAGGCCGCGCCAAAAACGGAGACACGATCAGCGCCAGAATCATAAAGGGTGCACCGATCATCAGCTCATCCCAACCGGCATGCCCCAGACTGCCCATGGTCCAGAACGTCAACGATCGCAGCTCGTCGTCAGTGGCGTAAAACGTCAGCAAACCTGTCGCCGCCCCGGCAATTGCATTGATCGCAATGCCTGATAGCAGCAATGTTGCTACCTGCGTCTGTCCGTCGCGATTAGCAATTCGCCACGCCAGAAACACCGTCGCACTACCCCCGAAAAACGCCGCAACAGGCAAGGCCCACTCTCCCGCAAATGCCAGCCACCCGCCCAGCCAGGTGCTGCCCAACACGATGACCATGATGGCGGCCAAAGACGCGCCTGCGGAGACGCCTATCAGGCCGGGGTCGGCCAGCGGATTACGGAACAATCCCTGAAGCAGAGCTCCGGAAACAGCAAGTACCGCCCCCACCAGAAACCCTAACAGGAATCTGGGCATACGAACTTCCAGCAACACCAGAGAGGCCACTGGATCATTGGCTTCCCGGCCGCCGAGCACCTTCAAGATGTCGGGTATCGCCAGCGGGTATGCTCCGCTGGCGACCGACAATAAAGCGACCGCTGCGGCCGCACACAACACGATGATTAAAGCCGGGGTGTGGCCGAAACGGCCAGCTGCGTCACGAATCATCGCTCACCACGGCGGTACCGGAAGGCAAAACCCGGTTCAGAGCATCCAGCGCTTCCGGCAATCGAGGGCCAAATCCCAGCAGAAACATACTGTCGGCTACCATCCGATGCCCGGACTTCCAGGCATCCAGATGCGCAACTTCCTGCCAATTGCTGATATCAAACTGGCCTGGCGTCGATTCTGCAATGACAATGGCATCTGGCTGCGAGGCCAGAATTGCCTCCCTGCTCGCGGGTTTATAACCCTGAATCGCGGTCACAGCATTTTCTGCATTCACGGCATCCAGTAATGCGGATGCAGCCGTGTCTTGCCCGGCCAACAACACTGAATGATTACCGGCTGCCAGAATAAACAACACTCTGGGACGACTCCCGCGGTTAACCGCAGACTGCTGCACCCGACGGATCTCGGATGAAAGCTCGGCAACCAGATCTTGAGCTTCACTGCGGGCGTGCAGTATCTCGCCAACGGTGACAATCCGCTCCAGCGATGCTTCCGGCGTCCAGGCCATCGGCAGAGTCTCCACTTGCACGCCCGCTTTGGCCAACCGTTCCAAATTTTCTTGTGGGGCGGCTTGTTCCGTCGTAATCAGCACGTCCGGCCTCATTGCCAGCACACCTTCGAAAGGCAGTGCCCGGAGATAGCCAACCTTGGGCAGTGCTTGTGTCTCCTCCGGATATCCGCTTGTGGTATCCACGGCGACCAGCATCGACTCTAACCCGAGCCGGTAAACGGTTTCCGTAATGGCACCATCGGCCGTCACCACCCGCATCGGTTCAGCCTGAACCAACGCGGGGATCAGCCAGCATAATGCGATCAGAAGCATCCGACCTCTCATGCAATAGCCTCCAGAGCGGCCGCCTGCTGTCTCCAGAGCTCGGATTCCGGTATCCCTGGCTTACGCTCGCCAAATACCGTAAGCACCAATTCACCCTGTGCATTGAAAGCCTCGACCGATGTAATGATGCCGTCTGAAGATGGGCGGCGAACCAGCCACCAAGACTCGATTTGCGTTGTGTTAACGTGCAGGTTGAAACCGGAGTCCAGCACATTCATCCATGGGCCAGACCGTTTCAGATTGAGAACCTGCCCGGTAAAAATCTGAACAATGCCCGGGTTGCCCACGAAGAACATGCCCGGGCAACCATTGTCCCGCAACAGCTCAAGCAAATGGTCCAGAACCTCAACTCCGCCCACCTGCAACTCTGTTGCCCATTCCCCCCTCAGCAGCTCCAAAGCCGTCAGCCGGTCTGCGCCGGAGCGCTTGAGCAAGGCATGAAAATGATGAACATCTTTCAGGTTTTGCCATCCGTCACGCAGCACATCTATATCAACACTATCAACAGACACCCGCTCAGGTACCGGCCGCTTGCCACAAGGTTCGAAGGTTTCCAGCCGCTCAGCAGCGAATGTTTCAATCAGTTTTGACCAGGCCGCGCCATCCGTGTCTGCTACCCGATAGACCTTGAATACCGCTGCGCCATACCGGTCAAAGAACTGAAAACTCTCTCGACGGCCAGATCGCACTTGCTCCTGAACCTGATAACCCCATGCCCAATGGCTGAAAAACACCCGAATGTCGATCTCGCCAACAGCCAGCCCCATGACACCGGATTTACCCGTGGTAAACCCTTTAAAGGTGCCCGTCACTTCGTGGACCACTTCTTCGTTGCGAGTCAGAATCATGACAGGGCCAACTGCCTCCAAAGCCGCAAGAAGCTCGGGGAAGCGGTTCTGAAGCGGGGTCAAAGCATATTTTCCGCGCAACCGCACCAATTCCATTTCGCTAACACCCAGTGCCTCGGCAGCTGACCGGATCCTCATATTCGGCTGCTTCGATAGCAATGCTTCCCAACGCTCGGCCAGCGTTTGTTCGGTCACATCGTTTTCTAGTGTTGCCGTTTCCATACCTTACTCCTGGGTTTGTTTAGGGTTGACTTCTAACCAGCGCACAACAGGCTGGCCACTGGCTCCGCTCTCGTCGTAATAACCAACGACCTGCAGCGCCCAGACGCTCGAGGCATCGTTTTCGATATCAGATTTAATGAGGAAGGTACGGTAGTTCGGCCAGATTTTATGTTGACCGGTCAGGTTGTAGGCGTACCAGGGATACTCTGACAAGATCCCTCCTGTCGAGTCGCTGGTGTACAGCTGGGGAACACCGGGGTCCGCGTTATAAGACGCTAACTCGGCCCGTGGCATCGGGCCGGCAGCCCCGCCTTGTCCCGATGATTTCAGGTACCACTCTCGCCCGGAGAAACCTACCTGGACATCCCATGCGGAACTGCCGGCGCAGTCAACGACCTTGGCGGAATCAAAATCAAAACAGGCGTCTGCCCCGTCGTAATCGGCGGGTGGAGTAAAAACGACAGGCGTAGAGTTGAACTGACTTGCGCCAGCGGCCTGAACATCAAACTCGAACGCAAAGCTCTCGATGCCCTTGCCGGCTCGCGTCGGGAAGTTGAAATCCACCACTCGCATACGCGCATGGCTATCGCCTTCCGCAGAGCGTACCAGGTAACCGATATCGTCTTTTTCGGAGATTACACCGGTAACCCTATCGTACGTCGACCAAACGTCAGCAGCGCCGAACGCGCTGCTGAAATCGTCCTGCTGCCAGGCGTCAGGCTCTTGAAACTCGCCTCGGAGATGCTCTTCTTCCGAATTGGCCGTGGCATTGGTAAATACGCTGACATCAGGTTCACCCTCGGCGTTGTAAAAATCACTCTGTTCCACAGCGATGGCACCGCCGACGGCACCATTGCCGGAAGCTCCACCGTTCAGCTGGAGACTCAAACGATTCGCTGCGATGTGCCATTCGCCACTTTGGTCCACCAGTGCGCCGGTTTCCAGATTGAGATAGACCGTCTCGTTGGCCGCCGGCAGTTGCTTCAACATCAGGTCTTCCTGCCCGGGCTGTTCGACGGTGTCGATCTTGCCAATATCTTTCTCACTGTCGCTGCCCCCGCAGGCAGCCAACATAACCGCCGTCAGTACAACCGTGGGCGATCGAGCATCAAAAAGTGTCATCGGTAATCTCCTTTTAGTCCTTTATCATTGAGGAAATGGGCTTATTTACTGAACGAAACCGTAAGCCCTGCGTAGGCAAAGCGTCCGGCTACAGGCCGAAGGTCTTCATCTGCTTTAGAAAAGTCGCGCTGCTCATTGGTGATATTGTCAGCCCCGGCAAACAAGCGAACTTGCTCAGAGAGCTGGTAATTCAGCTTAAGATCAGCGGTGGTATAACCAGGGGATTTGCGGTTCTCGGAGGCGTTGGTGTACTCATCGCTCTGGTAGTGAACACGGGCACTCCACGTTAAGCCCGGCAATAACAGAGGACCATCAACACCCAGGTCTGCTTGGTGTCGAGGCCGTTTATTGAGCTCATTTCCGCTTTGTTTGTCTTCGGTACGGGTATAGGTGTAACCCGCGGTCACCCGCCATGGTGGGAGAGGTTCCCAGCCGGCTGTTGTTTCGAAGCCCCAGGTACGGGCCTGAGCAATGTTTTCGTACCGGTATTCGGCCACACCACTATTAACCACACCGGTATCAGAGGTTTGAATCAACTGCTCTATGTCGTTGTAAAACGCATTGACCTCTAACCAGGCCACGCGCCCTTGGGACACTCCAGCCCCTAATTGATAGCTCCGGGATTCCTCGGGCTTCAGGTTTTCCGAACCTTTCACGATGTAACCCAAGGAGCTGTGGTCGAATACGAAGTACCGCTCTTTCAGATTGGGCACTCGATAACCCGCACCCGCACCCGCTCTTATGAAAGCGCTTAAGGTGTCTGTCTGAAGCAGGTCGTAACGAGCATTGAGCTTGGGTGCGGTATGGATACCAAAACTGGAATCGTTTTGGATTCGAACGCCGGGAACCAACTCCAGTTTCCCGGTGGGCATCCAGGTGTCCTGAAACCAGATTTCTTGACCTTCACGCTCTTGGCGTCCGTTCAACTCAGATGCCGCATCAAGGGTCTGATCAAGGGTTTCTTTACTGAAATCCACCCCGCCCTGCAGATAATGGCGATCTCCTAGCGAACGCCCGGCATCGGCTGACAGCTTGGATAAGGTTGACTCAGCCCGCCGGTCATCAAAACGGCTGGTCTCGGAATACTTCAAGGTATCGTCGTTGAGCGTTTCGTGAATGGCAGACCAACCTGCATTTACACCGTTAGTGAAGCCGTGGTCGCCAGAAAGGGAATACCGGGTTCTTCGAACCGTCTCCAGCTTGCCCTGGTTCGTGTTTACCGGTGGAGCAAGGCGATATCGAGATTCAGACTCTTCCTCAAAACGAGCAATCCCCGCACTGAGCCGGTGCTCGTCCGTCCGTTTCCAATCAGCCCGCAAGCTTAGATCTGTCCGATCATACTCATCGCCGGGTTGCGACCAGGTTTCCGGGTCGGGATCAACGCCGTCCGAATGCTGATGCGACGCCGACAATCTTAGTGCCAGCCGCTCCCCACCACCCTGAACGCTCGCACGAGCACTGTAACGGCCGGGATCGGCTGCGTCGCCGGAGGGGTTCTGATCGCCATAGGTGCCGGCATCAACGGTAAGCTCCCCGGACAAGCCAGATACGGGCTGGCTCGTAATCACATTGACTACGCCCCCGATAGCCGAACTGCCGTACTGGGCTGAGACGGCGCCTTTTACGACCTCAATTTTTTCAATATCCAGAACCGATAGCTGGCTCACATCCGTCGCCGAGCCCGTGGTGGCGGTCATCGGCATCCCGTCGATCAAAACCAATACACGATCAGCTTCGACACCTTGCAGCCAAACTTCGTAACCCGGCTTGCCGTGGATCTGCCGCAGTTGAAGCCCCGGCACATACTGCAAAGCCTCCTTCAAGCTACGAGCGTGGGTGCGCTTCAACTCCCGGCCAGTGACTACTTCCGTCCGCACGGGCGTCTCAAGCAGCGAGCGTTCGCTGCGAGTTCCTGTCACCACCAGCTCGTCCAGATACAGGGCCTCGGCCTCCGCTGTCCCGACACTTCCCAGCAGCGCTAGCGCAAACGGAAAACCGAAAACAACCTGTTTTTTATCAAGCATAAAACCAACACCAATAATCGTAATGCGAACGATTATTGTTTAGTTTATATGTTGCGTCAACTGATTATTGACAAAAATCAAACAGGCACAAAAAAACCGGCCTTAGCCGGTTTTTTTGTCTGGAAGTGCTTACGCGTTAGTGCGTTTGCTCAGCTCCGGCCTCTCCGGCCGCTTCTTCCTGCTTCTTTTTCAATGCCTGTGCGTAGATCGCATCGAAGTTCACCGGGGCGAGCATCAGGGCCGGGAAGCTGCCTTTACCTACAGCACCGTCGATGGCTTCGCGCGCATACGGGAACAGGATCGTCGGGCAGTAAGCGCCCAGCATCTGGCCAAGTTGCGGCCCTTCGATGCCCGCCACCATAAAGACGCCTGCCTGTTGAATCTCAACAATGTACGCAACCTTCTCGCCCAGCTTGGCAGTCACGGTCATCGACAGCACCACTTCGTACTGGTTGTCGCTGACTTTGGTGTGAGAGGTATTCAGGTCCAGATTTACCTGTGGCTTCCACTGCTCCTGAAACACCGTCGGTGCATTCGGCGATTCAAAAGAGAGGTCCTTCACGTAAATACGCTGAAGGGCAAACTGGGGTTGGTTCTGGTTTTCGTTGCCTGCGGCTTGCTGATTCTCAGCCATGATCCGTCCTTTCGTTTTTATTTCGTAGCATGGGCTCGGCCCACTATCCTGGTCGCGCGTTGCCGGGACAGTCTACCGCCTGCCCCCGACAAGTAATGTGAAACAGTGCGACAGATCGCCGATCAGATCAAGCCCTATTACTTCTTAACCACGGGCAGGTTATTGGCTTTCCAGTCAGCGATACCACCGTTCAGGCGAACAACATCTGAAAACCCGGCTTCTTTAAGCTGCTTCACCGCCATTGCGGAGTGCTGCCCCATCTTGTCCACCACCACAATCTGCTTTTCTTTGTGCTTGTTCAGTTCGTTCAGGCGATCTTTCAAGCCGCTGAGTGGAATGTTGATCGAGCCGGTGATGCGCCCTTCGCCGAAGTCTTTGCGGTCGCGGATGTCCAGTACCACAGCTTCTTCACGGTTGATCAACGTGACCGCGCCCTGGGCTGAAATCTTTGCGCCACCGCGACGGGATTCAAGGGCCAGAATCGCCAGAATCAGCGCGACAAAAATTGATACCAGAATGTAGTGATTAACAACGAATTCAAACAAACGATCCATGGAGCGCTACCCTGAAAATTAGTTTGGCCGGATTATACACACCCACACCCGCTCAAAGAAGGCGAGCAGCGCCGAGCGCTACCGCGTGGCCTGCACAAATGAAAACGGTTACAATCTACCCCACTTTCTATTCGTTCATTCTACAACCAATCGGACAAAATGATGACCGCGACGCGCAAGCCCACTGCACTGATCATCCTCGACGGCTGGGGCCATCGTGACCCGGCTGACGACAACGCCATCTCGAACGCCAACACCCCGTTTTGGGACAAGCTCTGGCAAAACCAGCCGAAAACCCTGATCAACACGTCAGGCATGTTTGTCGGCCTGCCTCAAGGTCAGATGGGTAACTCCGAAGTTGGCCACATGAACCTGGGCGCCGGCCGGGTGGTGTATCAAAGCCTGACGCGCATCGACAAAGATCTGGAAGACGGTGAGTTCCAGAACAACCCTGCCCTGTGCAATGCCATTGATAAAGCCGCCAACAACGGCAAAGCGGTGCACATCATGGGCCTGCTGTCTCCCGGCGGTGTTCACAGCCACGAAGATCATATTCTGGCTGCTGCGGAACTTGCCGCCGCACGCGGTGCAAAAGAAGTGTATATTCACGCGTTCCTCGATGGCCGCGACATGCCGCCACGCAGCGCTCGCCCGTCACTGGAAAAAGCCGCTGCGAAAATGGAAAGCCTCGGCGTTGGCCGCGTTGCCAGCATCGTCGGCCGTTACTATGCCATGGACCGTGATAACCGCTGGGACCGTGTTGAAAGCGCCTACAACGTCATGACTCTGGGCGACGCAGAATTCACCTGTGCCGATCCGCTCACCGCACTGGATCAGGCCTACGAGCGCGGCGAAAACGATGAATTCGTCAAAGCGACTCGTATTCACAAGGATGGCCAAGCCGAAGGCACCATCAACGATGGCGACGCCGTTCTGTTCATGAACTTCCGTGCTGACCGTGCCCGGGAAATGACCCGCACCTTCGTAGAGGCGGATTTTGACGGCTTCGATCGCCGCAAGCATCCGGAACTGGCCGATTTTGTCATGCTGACCGAATACGCCGCCGACATTAAAACCTCTTGCGCCTACCCGCCCGAGCAGCTCAAGAATGGTTTGGGCGAATACATGGCAAAACTGGGCAAAACCCAGCTACGCATCTCCGAAACTGAAAAATACGCCCACGTGACCTTCTTCTTCAACGGCGGTATGGAAACGCCTTTCGAAGGCGAAGACCGTATTCTGGTGCCGTCTCCGAAAGTCGCCACCTACGACCTGCAGCCGGAAATGAGCGCACCCGAGGTCACCGACAAGCTGGTAGAAGCCATCAAGAGCGGCAAGTACGACCTGATCGTGTGCAACTACGCCAACGGCGACATGGTTGGCCACACAGGAAAACTGGATGCGGCGATCAAGGCAGCCGAATGCCTCGATCAGTGCGTTCAGCGCGTAGTGGAAGCTCTGGACGAAGTCGGCGGTGAAGCGCTGATCACGGCAGACCATGGCAACTGCGAACAGATGACTGACCCTAACTCCGGTCAGGTTCACACTTCTCACACCATTGGCCCCGTACCGCTGGTCTACACCGGCCCGCGCGCCATCACCCTGAAAGACGACGGCAGCCTGAGCGACATCGCGCCCACACTGCTGACGCTGATGGGCGATAAAGCGCCGGAAGAGATGACAGGCCAAAATCTGGCTGAAATAGGCTGATTGGTATAACGGCGAGTATTTTGAAACGTCTTATTGTATTGGCGCTGGCCCTCTCTTTGGGGGCTGCGCCTTTATCTGCCGAGCAAGACGTCACGCCCGAACAGGTTGAAGCGCTGAAGAAGCGCATCGCCAACATAGATGAGTGGCTGGCCGATGCCGAAGAAGACCGCTCCAAACTGGAACAGCAGCTCGCCAACACCGAGCGAAACATCAGTAAACTCACGCGGGAACGCCGGGAACTGCGCCAGCAAGCTGCCGAGCAGAAATCCCGCCTGCAGGCGTTAAAGAAGCAAGAAGCCGAACTCGCCAACACCCTGAACGTTCAGCGCCAAGGCCTGATGAAACAAATCCGGGCCGCCTGGATGGAAGGCGAAGCCCCTGCCCTGAAGGTCTTACTGAACGAAACCGAGCCGGGAAATCTTGCCCGCACCATGACCTATTACGAGTATCTGAGCAAAGATACCGTTGAGCGACTGGAAGCCTTCCAGAAGAGTCTTCGTGAACTCAAAGCAGCGCGTGCGGAAGTACAGGCCACACGGGTCGAGCTGGCCAACACCGAAGCCAGCCTTGAACAGCGCCAAAACCGTCTTGCCGAGAGTCGCAAAGAGCGAAGCAAAACCCTGGTAGCCCTAAAAGCCGACATCAAAGAACGTCGCAGCGAAAAGAAGACCTTGGAAGCCGATCAGGAACGGCTCGAAAAACTGCTGAAGGAAGTGCAGGAGGCCATCGCCAACATCCCGTCTCCCAACGAGTCGCGACCGTTCGAGTCACAACGCAGTAAACTGGGCTGGCCCGTGCAGGGCACAGTCGTCAGCCAATACGGCGCCCTGTACGCCGATGGCAAACTGCGCCGAAACGGCATGATCATCAACACCCGGGAAGAAGCCGAAATAACCGCGGTACACCATGGCCGGGTTGTTTTTGCCAACTGGCTGCGCGGCTTTGGTCTGATGACGATTATTGATCACGGCGATGGTTACATGACCCTGTACGGGCACAGCAGTAGCTTGTTCTCGTCCCCCGGTGACTGGGTTACCCCGGGCCAAACCATTGCTTTGGCAGGTCGCACCGGAGGCACCCAAGACCCGGCGCTTTATTTTGAAGTGCGTAAAAACGGTAAACCGGTCAATCCGCGCACCTGGCTGAACAAACTTTAAGCTGAGAACTGAAAGGCTGACAAACGTTCTTGTGAACGCCATACTGTGGCAAACAACTTTCCCGTCCAACTATTGGAAACAAAACAGGATATGTGAATGAAACGGGTCCCAAGCTCTCTCCAGATTTCACCATTACGCTCTCTCGCACTCGTGGCCACCTGTTTTTTTACCCTTCCCGGACTGGCGTTTGCTCAAGACAACGACACCCAGCCTCACGAGGTAATACAAGGGCTGCAAGACGGGCAACGAGTTGAACTGAAATTACCGGACCCGGAAAAACAGCTACCACTGGAAGATCTGCGCAAATTCACCGAAGTTTTTGCCCGTATCAAGGGCGCCTACGTTGAAGAAGTCTCCGACCGCGAGCTGCTTGAAAGCGCGATCAAAGGCATGCTTTCCGACCTGGACCCGCACTCAACCTACCTCGCCCCAAAAGACTATGAAGAGCTTGAAGAAAGCACCTCCGGCGAGTTTGGCGGCTTGGGTATTGAGGTAGGCATGGAAAACGGCTTCGTCAAAGTGATCTCGCCCATTGACGACACTCCGGCCCAGAAGGCCGGGGTACAAGCCGGCGACTTAATCATCAAACTCGATGAAAAGCCGGTGAAAGGCATGTCGCTGGAAGAAGCCGTTAATCTGATGCGCGGCAAGCCCGGCACAGTACTCACCTTGACGATCATGCGTGACGGCCAGAGCGCACCGATCGAAATTGATGTCACCCGCAACATCATCAAAGTCACCAGCGTGAAATCCCGCATGCTGGAGAGCGGTTACGGCTACGTTCGCATTACCCAATTCCAGGCTGAAACCGGTCGCCAGTTCAGGCAGGCTCTGAGCAATCTGGAAGAGGATTTTGGCAGCGATCTTAAAGGCCTTGTCATCGACCTGCGCAACAACCCCGGCGGGGTACTCCAAGCCGCCGTTGAGGCCTCGGATGCATTGCTCGACAGCGGCCTGATTGTCTACACAGAAGGCCGAATTCAAAGCTCCCGACTGAGATTCAGCGCCAAGAAAGGCGACCTGATGGAAGGCACTCCGATTGTGGTTCTGATTAACGGCGGTTCTGCGTCGGCCTCGGAAATCCTGGCCGGTGCCCTGCAAGACCACAAGCGCGCCGTTGTGATGGGCACCCAGTCCTTCGGCAAAGGCAGCGTGCAAACCATCATCCCATTGGACGAAACCCACGCCATCAAGATGACGACCGCACGCTACTTCACACCAGACGGCCGCTCGATTCAGGCGAAAGGCATCACACCGGACATTGAAGTCCGGCCGGCAGAGCTGACCGAACTGGACAGCCGCCCGTTTTTTACCGAAGCGGACTTAAGCGGCCACCTTGAAGGTGAAGATGAAGAAAAAGCTCGCCAGGAACGTGAAAAAAATGAACAGGCACGCAAGTCATCAGAAAACCGGGACTACCAGCTGCGCTCTGCACTGAACCTGCTGAAGGGCATGAGCATTCTGTCTGGCACTACGGACAGCGCCCAGTGATCAAAAGCTTTGGTAGTCTATGGCTTGCGGCAGTAATGGCTCTTGGTGCGAGTGTTGCCCACAGTGCGACACCGGAGGGAGCCATGCCGCCGACCATCGCCATCATCATCGATGACGTAGGCAACAACTTGCATGAAGGCCAGCGACTGGTACAGCTGGATCAGCCGCTAACCTTGGCGTTTCTGCCCTATCGGCGCCATACCGTGCGCCTTGCCAAAGAAGCCTTCTCGAACGACAAGGAGGTTATGCTGCACGCCCCTATGGCGAATACCCGCAATTTCGACCTGGGACCGGGTGGACTGACACCCGACATGGACGAAGCCGCAGTAACCACCACACTGCGGCGTGCACTGCAGTCCATTCCCCATGTGACCGGTGTAAACAACCACATGGGCAGCCTGCTAACCCAGCAGATGCAGCCTATGGAATGGGTGATGAAAGAGCTGCGCCGCTATCCGCTATACTTTGTGGACAGCCGCACCATCGCCAGTTCCGTTGCCGGGAGCATGGCCAGTTCCTATCGAATCCCTAGTCTTACTCGTGATGTATTCCTGGACCACGAGCAAACCGAAGAGTTTGTGGATCAGCAATTTCAGCTGTTGATCGAAACCGCCAAAAAGAAAGGCACGGCTATTGGCATTGGCCATCCGCACACCGTAACGGTGGACTATCTGGAAAAGCATTTGCCGGAACTGGATGAACAGGGCATCGCCATTGCGACGGTTCGCGGAATTTGGGCGATTCGCAATGACAACCGGGAGATGTTTGCTGACGGCGAAAAACAGGCCATTCGGCCTGCTTACGCCAAGCGCAATTAATCGCGGACTTCGATCCCCTGAGCCTTCATGAAGGCTTTGGCTTCGGGAATGGTGTGCTGACCGAAGTGGAAGATCGATGCGGCCAATACGGCATCTGCGCCACCTTGGGTAACGCCATCGGCCAAGTGTTGTAGCTCACCCACTCCGCCGGAAGCAATCACCGGCACGGATACCGCATCGCTGATCGCACGGGTTAAGCCAAGGTCGAAACCAATCTTGGTGCCGTCACGGTCCATACTGGTCAGCAACAGCTCACCCGCACCCATCTCGACCATCTTCACGGCCCATTCAACGGCATCCAGGCCGGTTGGTTTTCGGCCACCGTGGGTGAAGATTTCCCAGCGCGGCTCTTCACCTTCGGCGCTGACTTGCTTGGCATCAATGGCCACCACAATACACTGACGGCCAAATCGATCTGCGGCTTCACGAACGAACTCCGGATTGAACACCGCAGCCGTGTTGATCGACACCTTATCGGCACCGGCATTCAGCAGGTTCCGAATGTCGTCCACAGTACGTACGCCGCCGCCAACCGTCAGCGGAATGAACACTTCGGCCGCCATCCGTTCTACGGTTTCGTAGGTGGTGTCGCGGCTTTCGTGACTGGCCGTGATGTCCAGAAAGGTGATTTCGTCTGCGCCTTGTTCGTTGTAACGCCGCGCCACTTCAACCGGATCGCCGGCATCGCGGATATCCACAAAATTCACGCCTTTAACCACGCGGCCTTTGTCGACATCCAGGCAGGGAATGATGCGTTTTGCCAGTGCCATGATGCTTCCTCAGTTATTCAAGCTATCGCAGTAGGCTTGGGCTTCCGCCACATCCAGCGTGCCTTCGTAGATGGCACGGCCAGTGATGGCGCCCAAAATACCTTTGTCCGCCACAGTGGCCAGACGCTTGAGGTCGTCCATGTTGGTGACACCGCCGGACGCAATCACCGGAATGCCGCCCTGCTCTGCCAAAGCTGCGGTAGCTTCCACATTCACACCCTGCATCATGCCGTCGCGGGCAATGTCGGTGTATACGATGGAATCAACGCCATCGTTCGCGAAGCGCTTGGCCAGATCAACCGCCATGACCTCGGAAACTTCTGCCCAACCGTCGGTCGCAACGCGGCCGTCTTTGGCGTCCAACCCGACAATAATGTGCCCGGGGAAACGCTTGCACACTTCGGTGACAAATTCGGGCTCTTTCACCGCTTTAGTGCCGATGATCACCCATTGAACGCCAGCCTTCAGGTAGGCTTCGATGGTTTCGGCCGAGCGGATACCACCACCAATCTGGATCGGCAGATCCGGGTATTTTTGGGCAATGGCTTTAACAATTTCACCATTAACAGGTTCGCCGGCAAAAGCACCGTTAAGGTCAACCAGATGCAAGCGACGGGCGCCGGCTTCCACCCATTTGGTGGCCATGTCTACCGGATCGTCTCCGAACACGGTGGAGTCTTCCATGCGGCCCTGGCGCAGTCTTACGCACTTGCCGTCTTTCAGATCGATTGCGGGGATAATCAGCATGTCTTGTTCCCTGCCCGCGTTCAGCGGTTTCCAGTCCAATTTGTGAAATTTTCCAGCAACTGCAGCCCTGCCCTTGCACTTTTCTCGGGGTGAAACTGCGTTGCAAAAATATTGTCTTTTGCCACGGCAGCCGCAAGATCAACACCATAACGGGTGCGGCCCGCCATATGGGCATTGCCCTCGGCTTCGGCGTAAAAACTGTGAACAAAGTAGAAACGATCGCCATCCGGAATGTTGTGCCACAACGGATGATCCATGGTGTGGCTTACCTGGCTCCAGCCCATGTGAGGCACTTTCAGACGCTCACCGTTTTCGGCCAGATTGTCACCGAAGTAACGCACCTCCGAGGGAAACAGGCCGATGCCTTCAACACCGCCGTTCTCTTCACTTCGAGCCATCAGCGCTTGCATACCCACGCAAATGCCCAGAAAGGGGCGGTCCTGAGAGACTTCTTTCACCAGCTTATCCACTTCCAAGCGGCGAATTTCAGCCATGCAGTCACGGATGGCACCCACGCCGGGCAAAATCACCCGGTCGGCTTCGCGTATCTGGGCTGCGTTGTCGGTAACCAATACGGTGCAATCCGGGGCAACGTGTTCCACGGCCTTACGCGCGGAATGCAGGTTGCCCATGCCGTAGTCGATGATGGCGACGGTCTTCATGGTGGTTCAGATTCCTGTTGGCAACCGAATTACAGAGCGCCCTTGGTAGACGGCATGATACCGGCCATACGCTCGTCCATCTCAATGGTCATGCGCAGGGCACGGCCGAAAGCTTTGTACACGGTTTCAATCTGGTGGTGGGTGTTCTTACCTTTCAGATTGTCGATGTGGACAGTCGTCATGGAGTGGTTCACAAACCCGCGGAAAAATTCTTCAAACAGATCCACGTCGAAACCGCCAACCACCGCACGGGTATAAGGTATGTTCATGCACAGGCCAGGACGGCCTGACAGATCGATCACAACGCGTGACAGAGCTTCATCAAGCGGCACGTAAGCGTGACCGTAGCGGCGAATCCCTTTTTTATCGCCCACGGCCTGCTTAAACGCTTGGCCCAAGGTGATACCGATGTCTTCCACAGTATGGTGATCATCAATGTAGGTATCGCCTTTACAGGTGATATCCAGGTCGATCAAACCATGGCGGGCGATCTGGTCCATCATGTGGTCGAGAAAGGGCACGCCTGTGTCAAAACAAGCTTTGCCGGTACCGTCGAGATTGATCTCAACAGTGATCTGGGTTTCAAGGGTATTTCGCTCTACCCGAGCCTTACGTTCAGCCATGGAGACTCCGTTGTAAAAACTGGCTTGCTACCGAAAACTTTGATGTTTACGGATTATACCGATTTACACATCAGGAGTCCCGCACTGGGCTGGATCGCTAAGATTAGGCTTAGAACGCGTTTTTCAGGTTGTTCATGTAAGTGTCAACCAAGCTATTAAACTCGTGCTTGATGACAGGACTGATGGCAAGTTTGAGCAAACTTGGCAGTGGCAGCGTCAGAGCAGCGCTGGTCTGGAAGCGCAGGTGCGTGGTGTTCGCGTCTTTGGCGGTAATAACCCAGGAACCGCTCACGACACCATTGCCCTCGCCTTTGACCGGCTCCCATGTGATTTTTCCGGCCTCTTTGTCTGCAAAGTACTTACAGGCGTAAACAGATTGGATAGCGTGCTTATCAACACCCACCTTTTCCATCTCCCAGCGATAGGTGTTGTCGCCCAGATCAACCAGTTTTTCTACCTTGGGAAAATGGCTGACGGATTCGGGTACGTCTGCCAGCAGGTCGAATACTTCGTCATAGCTTGCCTGAATTTCCAGTTCACGGTTCAGTTCGATTGAAACAGTGATAGCCACATCCGACTCCTTGTTATGCTTATTTGCGTGACAGAGCGTTTCCCCGGCACGTTTGCGGTGTATTTTGAACCAAGACTACCGCATTGTCATATTCCTGCACTGTTAATTTGCTAACCCTGCGTTATCCTTTAAGTAATTCGTTCGTCATACATCAGGCAAATCCCTTCACCCGGGAAGAAAAGGAAATCATGCAATGAAAGTCATACGCTACGCGCTCTACGCCCTCATCGGCCTTGTCGTACTAGCTGTCGCAGCCGTTGCTATTGCTGTGGCGGTTATCAATCCAAATGACTACAAGCCACAAATCGAAGCCGTGGTCGAGAAGCAAACCAACCTGGACCTTATTCTGGAAGGCGATATTGGCTGGTCATTCATTCCTCTCGGCCTGGAACTGAACAAAGTAGAAGCAACACTCGAAGGTGAGCGGTTTGTCGCTTTGGAGCAATTGATTGCGCAAATCAATTTTTGGTCACTGATTACCATGTCTCCGCAGGTAAACACTTTCGTTCTCAGCGGCCTGGATGCCCATTTCGAAGTGAATGAGCAAGGCGAAGGCAACTGGTCGCGAATCATGGCAGAGAAACCTGCCGGCACCGAAGAGCCTGAAAAAGCAGCCCCCCCGGAAAAACCCGCGGCCGCCGAACAAACCGCTGAAGCGAGCGAAGGCGGCGAAGCCCTTAATTTCAACGTTGAAAACGTGGAAATCAGCAACGCCCGTGTTCACTACAACGACCTGAGCACCGGGCAATCGGTGGTACTAGAAGACTTTACTGTAATGGCCAGCAACATCACATTGGGCTCCGAGTTCCCGCTGGACATTCAATTCAAGGTAGAAACAGCGCAACCGAAGCTCGCCGTAGACGGCAGTATCAGCGCCCAGTTGAAAGCCAATCAAGCGCTCAACGAATTCACCATGTCGGGCCTGAAAGCCGTCTTCGACATGAACGGCGAGCCGTTTGGCGGCAAGTCTGTCACCGCTGAGGTAGGCGGCTCCCTGGCAGCCAACCTTGAAGAGGAAACCGCTTCATTGAGCGATTTCACCGCCAGTTTGGCCAACCTAAAGCTAAGCACTAACCTCAGCGTGAAAGGTTTTGGCGACAAGCCGGCATTGAATGGCAGCCTGGCCATCTCCGAGTTTTCTTTGAAAGAACTGCTGAACAATCTTGGCCAACCCGCCATTGAAACCACCGACCCGGATGTCCTGAACGCCATCGCGCTTTCAACCAATCTTGGCGGTAAACCGGGCACGGTGGCACTGAGCGACCTGAAGATTACCCTGGACGACACCAATTTTAACGGTAACGGCAGCTATACCCTGAGTAACGGTGGCCTGGTGTTCAATCTGCAAGGCGACAAGCTGGATGCAGACCGGTATTTACCACCGGCAGTTGAAGAAGGCACCACCGACGAAGCAGCCAGCGAAAACGACAGCCCGGCTACCGAAACCGCTTCTGCCAATAGCCCTGAAACCGATCTCCTGCCACTGGAAACCCTGCGTTCGCTGTTGCTGGACATCAATTTTGATTTGGGTGAACTGATTGTCAGCAACCTGACCATCAACGAAATCAAAGCCAGCACCACGGCAAAAGACGGCTTGCTGAAAGTAGACGAGTTCAGCGGCAAACTTTACTACGGCACCTTCGGCGCCAATGTCACCATCGATGCCCGCACCGACAACCCGAAGTGGAACATCCGCTCTGACGTTAACAACGTGCAAACACTGCCATTACTGACGGATCTGGCAGAGGTAGACATGCTGTCTGGTGGCGCCAACCTCAATCTTGCTATCAATACGACTGGCAACCGTATCTCGGCATTGCGCAACAACGCCAAAGGCGAAATCAGCTTCAACCTGGCCGAAGGTGAATTCCGGAAAATGAACCTCACCCGCATGGCCTGCCAAGGCATCGCGCTGGTTAATCAGGAACAACTGGCCACGTCCGACTGGGGCTCAACTACGCCGTTTAACGACATGCACGGCACCCTGAAAATCGACGGCAACACTCTGAACAACACCGATCTGGTGGCGGAACTGGCCGGTATGCGCCTGGAAGGCGATGGCACCGTTGAACTCGAGCAAAGCGAACTCGATTACGAAGTCGGGCTACGCATTGTGGGTGACATCCACCGCGACCAAGCGTGCCGTACCACCGAGTATGTTAAGGACGTCGTGATTCCGGTTGAATGCCGCGGCAATTTCGCCGAGGACCCGGCCGGCCTGTGCTCCTTTGACGGTTCTCGTTTCCGCGACGCTTTAAAAGACATTGCCGCCAACGCTGCCCGCGCGAAAGCGAAAGAAGAAATCGACCGGGCCAAGGAAAAGGCGCAGGAAAAAGTGGACGAAGCCAAACAGAAAGCAAAAGACAAAGTTGACGAAAAACTCAAGGAAAAGCTGGGCGAAGAAGGCAGCAAAGTGAAAGACGCACTTAAAGGTCTGTTCAACTAATGCCAGACCTTTTCGCCGACAAACTGCTCGATTGGTACGACAACCACGGCAGGCACAACCTGCCGTGGCACCACAACCGCAACGCCTACCGGGTCTGGGTTTCTGAAATCATGCTTCAGCAAACTCAGGTCGCCACCGTTATCCCCTACTTTGAAGCCTTCATGGCCAGCTTCCCTGACGTGCAGGCACTCGCCGCAGCCCCCGTTGACGACGTACTCAGCCATTGGTCTGGCCTTGGCTACTATGCCCGCGCCAGAAACCTGCACAAAGCCGCTAAGCAGGTCGTCAACGAGTTCGGTGGCGAGTTCCCTCAAGAACAGGAAACACTGGAATCACTGACCGGCATCGGCCGTTCAACCGCCGCCGCCATTCTGGCTCAAGCCTTCGGCAAGCGCGCCGCGATTCTGGACGGCAACGTAAAACGGGTGCTGGCCCGCTACCACGCCGTTCCCGGCTGGCCGGGGCAAAGCGCGGTTCTGAAGCAGCTGTGGGAGCATGCTGAAAATCACACGCCCAATGAACGTGTGCGCGACTACACCCAAGGCATTATGGATCTGGGTGCCATGGTGTGCACCCGCAGCAAACCCAAATGTGACAACTGCCCCCTCAACAGTGGGTGCGCTGCCTACGCAGAAAGCCAAACCCACCTGTACCCCGGCCCCAAGCCGAAAAAACAGAAGCCGGAGAAAACCACCTGGATGCTGATCTTCGAAGACAGCGAAGGACGCATTCTGCTGGAAAGGCGCCCTCCCAGCGGCATCTGGGGTGGGCTGTGGAGCCTTCCCGAGCTAGACCCGGCATACGGTGCGGAGGAACTGCAAGAAGCCTGTGAGAGAGAACTAGGGCTCGTGTGCCGCGACCCGGAGTTGATCAGCGGTTTTCGCCATACCTTCAGCCATTATCACTTACACATTCAGCCGGCCCGCTTGCCGGTATCCGCCAGCATTAAAGTGGCAGACTCGGAAAGCCAGCGCTGGCTGCACCGGGACGAAGCACTGGCATTGGGACTACCAGCCCCGATTCGCAGCCTACTGACCGAGCCAGAGCAAAGCGCCCTGCTCTGACGCGATCTGGTATCATGCTCAAAGCCACACACTCGACACAGGAGCCATCATGAGCCGCACTGTATTCTGCCGAAAGTACCAGAAGGAAATGGAAGGCCTGTCTATGCCTCCAATGCCCGGCCCCAAGGGCCAGGATATCTTTGAAAACGTATCCAAAGCAGCCTGGGACGAATGGCAGAATCAGCAGACCATGCTGATCAATGAAAAGCACCTGAATCTGATGGACGTGAACAACCGCAAATACCTGCAAGCGCAGATGGACCACTTCTTTAATAACGAGCCTTTCGACAAGGCCGAAGGGTACGTACCGCCAGAAAAGTGAGGAATTTGGTCAAGGCCTGATCAACTGCGGAAATATTAAGAAATTTTTGCTCGCCGGCCTTGACTCCCAACCCCTAAACCGGTTTAATAGCGCCCCGTTGGAGCACATAGCTCAACACGCCCGGATAGCTCAGTCGGTAGAGCAGAGGATTGAAAATCCTCGTGTCGGTGGTTCGATTCCGCCTCCGGGCACCACTAATTTCAACGATCAAGCCCGCTTTTTAGCGGGCTTTTTCGTGTCTAGACAATAATTTTTGCCACGAAGTACGCTGCCCAACATCTATCCCATCAAAAAATGGCCCGGGATCCAATAGATGCCGAGCCGCCCGAAGAACCTGGTTCAAAATTATTACTTATGAGCTCTTCGCCTAGCCATACCAAGCCCTAACAACCCTAGGCCGACCAAAGCCAGCGTGCTTGGCTCCGGCACTTTAGTGGTCGGCTGCCCATTGTAGTAGATAGAGGCGTGAGACAAATTTTTATCTGTGGCCCATCTTCCGGAAAGCGGATCATTCACAGATAGATCAAGTAAAAACGCCCCGAATCCATTTCCCGCCTTGAGCGTAATCACAATATTGCTTAGACCTGCGAGCGTATCGATCGCCCAATTTCCAGATTTGCTACCGTTTACCGGTGCAGTTAAAAACTCAATCACACCATCACCGTCGGGGCCATCGTTTTTATCCGAGAGTACCCACCCTGTCATTCCAAAAAGTGAATAATTTGCATCAATTTGGTTGGTGTCATTGCCAGTAGTACAGGCTTTTGCCGCTGCGTCGGACAGCGAATAGCTAGTTCCGCTGGCGCTGCACGCCATCAACGCGGCCTGTGCTGGACTGCCTGCTATCAAAAGCCATGCAAGAGAACTTGCAGCCATTAGTCGAATTGCAGCTGTCATTATCGTTACCCCTTTATGAATCTAATGAAGATTCCTTCATTACGATTTGAGGCAATTATTGATCCACAGTGGGCAATATCACAGTAATACACGGGCTTAAAAAACAGCTCTATTGATTCACTTATACAAAGTGTAAAGTTTACTGACAAATTAGAGGCGAGGCGCGAAGCTCTTTATATCGGCTCACCCAACTCAGCCTTCGCCGGTGGTTACTGGAGCAAACAGGGAGATCGCGAGAACCCCTTTATCAGCATGCGCTCCTGTAGAAAACGGTCAGGCCGCAGAGCACACTCTATTACGCCCTCCGGTTTTCGCTTTATACAGTGCCTGGTCAGCCCGATTGGCGGCGTCTTCGACCGACTCCGTCGCGCTGCTGACTTGCGCGACACCCAGACTGACGGTCACTCGAATACTCACATCATCGCCGGCTTGAACGGCATGGTTTCCAACCCCCTCCCGAATACGCTCAGCACAACTCTCAGCTTCGCTGTGATCGGCGCCGGGCAACAGGATCATAAACTCCTCGCCGCCAAAACGCGCAATCAAATCTTTGGCTCTACTGAATTTCTGGAGGTTATCTGCGACAGCCTTCAAAACAAGGTCGCCGGCATGATGTCCGTACGTATCGTTCACTGATTTGAAGTGATCGATATCCAAGGCGATCACCGACAGCGGCTGCCCCAGAACAGTTGCTCGCTCGGCCATCGAATTGGCCTCAGCCATAAAGTACCGGCGATTATAAAGTTGGGTCAGTGGATCCGTAGCCGCCTGCCGTTTGAGCTCGTCCTGCTGGGCACGGATATCCTCCAGCACTTTGATTCGGTATGAAATGATGAATGCCAGCGTTATCGCTTCCAGCACAATACCAATTCCTACCCCATGGCTGTTGAGATAATTTGGCTCCATCAGCCCCTTGTAAAACAGCACAGCAAAACCGTTGAACACGACAAAAAAGCTATGCCCCACGAGAAAAAACTTCGCCAACGGGTGGCCTTTGCGCAATATGGAGAGGCTAACCGAAAACGTCACCACCATCATCAATGCGGCCAAGCTGCTTGCTGGTATTAAAGCCCCCTCAATATCGAACAGCCCATAGCAGAAACCCGCCACCAGCAAGGCCAGCAAGCCATTGAGAATTCTGTGCTCGGTAACATAAAACTCACGGGTTTCGAATATCACCATCATGAACAGCACAAGAAAAATCGGCATGGTGAATACCGACAGGTTCAGTATGAAAACGCCGTCGCCGTATATATTGAACGCTTTCGCAAGCAAGCCGTAGGAGAGTGCTATCCAGACCACCCCCGAAATGAGATAGAAGGAGTACAACATGTTCTCCTTCTTGCTGGTGGCGAAATACAACAGACCGTTATAAAACACCAACGCCAGCATCATCCCCACCATTAACGCGATGTCCAGATGCCCACCCACTAACGCCTGTCGTGAGTGCTTATCGTCGTAGATTTCCGCCTCAAACCACTGATGCGAGTATAGATTGCTTCGTATGTAGAAAATCGTGGTCTCCCCAGCAGGCACCGTGAACGGATAAACAATCGTCCCCCGATGCATCAAGGGGTTGCCGCTGGCATCGTTCAGATCAATCTCGGCGCGTCCGACCAAGCTCTGAGAACGCTCCTCATAGATTTCTATTGCGCGCACCTGAAAAGCCGCGGGTAAATGCAGAAACAGAACTTTCTTCTCCAGCCCCGGATTTTTCAACGCAATCCGGTGCCAGGTAACCGAGGCCCCGGTCCCGAGAGTCCCTTTACTATTCATGGTGTTATAGGTTTTCTCGCGTACCTCCTGATAAGTTAGCGACTGCGAATTGTCGATAAGGTAGCCGACGGGAAAGTCCGTTAACCGAATCTCGTCATCACCCGCATCCAGGATGGGCGCTGCGTGCGCTGCCATACTCACAACCCACAGCAGAAGAACGAACACAATCACTCTGCGAACTGCCATATCAGGGATGGCCTTGAAACTCAGCGGGAGCGGCATGGAAAGCGTCCTTGTTTTTGTAACTACTTGATATTGGCCGCTCCAACGGGGCATGCAGCAGACAACTGAACCCTGCGCGACAAGGCAGCGGAGTATTCCGTTACTGTTCGACCAAGAAATAAGGCTCCGGCAACCAACCCGCCAGCCCCAGAAAGTGGAACACAATGGTCAAGCTACCGAACACCAACACCAGCGCGATCGCCAGCTGGCCACCCGGGGCCATGAAGCCACTGCGACCGCCGTCGAGGGTTCTGGATTTTCGGGCCAGCAAAGCCGGAACAATGCAGGCCCAGACCGCCGCAGCCGCACCAGCATAGCCGATGGCCAGCACAAAACCGAACGGGAAAAACAACGACAACAATAGTGGCGGGATGAAGGTGACGGCCCAGGTTTTGGTGCGACCCTTTCGGTCATTGCTGAAGCCCAGCAGATCGGCCATGTAGTCAAAGGTCCCCAGACCAACGCCAACAAATGAAGACAAAATGGCCGCCGTCGAGAAGGCACTGATGGTAGTCGCGACTTGTTCAGAATCGATAGCAAAACCAAGGGCTGCCAGCAGGGCATCAACATCGCCACCCCGTGCGACAATCGGGCCAAAATCCGCCCTCGGCAGATTACCGAAAATACTGAGCAGCCATAACAAATAGAAGATCAGAGCCACAAGGGTGCCGCCCAGAATTGCCTTCTGGGCTTTGCGCTCCTCACCGTAGTAAGCCCGCATAGAGGCCACCGAATGATGGTATCCGAAGGAAGTCAGGGCAACCGGCAGCATAGCCATGGCGTATGGCGCGTAGCGGCCATCGGGGTCGGCGGCATCGAACAGGATATCAAAATCAATGCGCACAACCAGGCCCGACACCCCCAGCACAAAACTCACCAGCATGAAGGTCACCAGCACAACCGACAGCCGGTCCACCGCGCGGGTTGAATGCCAGACAACTAGAGAAAACAGCAGCACGAAGATGACCGACGCCAACTTGCTGTCGACACCGGTCATGCTTTGCAGAATCAGGCCGGACGAGGTGATGTAGGCATACAGCAGAATCCCGCCCACGAAGTAGACCGTCAAATTACTGAAGGCATTCACCCGGGCCCCAAGCAGCGACTTGGTCACCGTGTTAAACGATGCCCGCAAATCAAAATGCTTGAACGCTTCCAGCAGCATCCAGCCGGAGAGGGTCATCACCAACATGGTCAGCACCAGGGCCAGACTGGACCAGATGGTCCAGGCTCCGGCACCGGAACTGGGCAGGCCGAGCATGCCGGCACCTACGCACACGCTGGCGATGATGCTGGCACCGCCGATGAGAGAGGGGGTTCGCTTGGAAACGGGCTGGTCTGTCACTTTGCGCCTGCCACTAGCCCGGCCAGAAACGCATCCAGGTCCCTCACCTCTTCCAGGCAAAGACTGTGTTCCATGCCATAGGCGTGGAACTCCGGCTCGTACCCCAGCTCCTGCAGCTTCTGCCGGGCCGCCTGCCCCAGGTGCTCCGCGACAACCTGGTCAAATCGGCCGTGGGCAATAAAGACGGGAATCTCGCGGTTGGCTTCACTCAGCTTGATGGAATCTGCAGTGGCAAAGTAGGTAGACAAGGCGAACAGGCCGCCCAGGCGCTCCGGGTAACTCAGCGCCAGTTCATAGGCCACGGCGCCGCCCTGGGAGAAGCCACCCAGAATGATGCTCTCGCTGGCAATGCCCTTTTCCCGCTCCTGGCGAATGAGCTCGGCCACCATGGCAGCCGAGGCGCGCAACTGATCCGCATCCACCTTGCGGTCCACATCCATGGCGAGGATGTCGTACCAGGCGGGCATAACGTAGCCACCGTTAATGGTTACCGGCAGCTCGGGGGCGTGGGGGAAGATAAAGCGGACGGGCTGCTCCCGGGAGAAGCGAAACTCCGGAACCACCGGCTCGAAATCGTGACCACTGGCGCCAAGGCCGTGAAGCCAGATGATGGTGGTTTCGGGGTTGTCGCCAGTCTCAATTTGCAGGGTGTTCAGGGCGGTCATCGGGCCTCCGGAGTTTATGGAAAGACCCGCGACTTTAACATTTTCGGCGTCACGGGGCCCACAGATCCTTCCGGGCGCTCTCCCAGAGCTTCCGGAACTCCGCCGCGGCAGGGGTATTCGGCGCCAGCAGGTCTTTCAGGACGTTGTGCCCTTCCTCGTGCTCAAGCTTGATATCGAAGTTGCGGAAGCTGCTGTGGGCAGGAATAAAGTCGAGGTTGGGGTAAACGTCTTCGTGGATGAAGCGGGCAATGGGGACCTGCCTTCCAGCAGTTTCGACAGCTTGCGGCCTTTAACCACTTCGGCACCCGCGAGGTAGAAACTGGCGCCCCCTTGCGGGTCCAGGTCCCAGAGCAGTGTGCTGATGTTTTCACGGCTGGCCAGGTGGCTGTGTTCACTGCGGCGGCGGTTTTGCCTACGCCGCCTTTGGGGCTGTAGAAGGCTTTCGTAAAACCACATTCATGCGGCTTTGCGAAAGCCCTCCATGCGCACGGACTTGTCGCGGCTGCGCTTGTATTTGGTTTTGTCTTCAACTACTCGCATCTGGTATTGTGACGTTCTGAGTTCTCGCTGCACAGCGCTGTGCTGTGTGGCTTTCGCCTTTTTTCTGACCATTCCGGTATCTCCTCGTCTGGCTCGGTTTTAACGGCGAGTAGTATAACACTCCCCTGAATTTCGCGAGCGTAAGCAATGACACTCACGGTGTGGCTCACATTTCTGGTCGCAGCTCTGCTGATCAGCGTTTCTCCCGGTGCCGGAGCGGTTAATTCCATGAGCAGCGGCCTGCGCTACGGGGCGCGCAAGTCCCTGCCCACCATCGCCGGCCAGCAGTTCGGATATGGGGTACAGATTGTTCTGGTGGGCGCAGGCCTGGGTGCCATTGTCGCTTCATCCAACACGGCCCTGATGGTGATCAAGTGGGTTGGCGTGGTGTACCTGATCTGGCTGGGCGTCCAGAAATGGCGGGAGCCGCCCGTGGAAGCATCACGGGCAGACTTGTCGGGCTTCAGCCCGCGCCAGCAGTTCTGGAATGGTGCGCTGGTGAACCTGACCAACCCCAAAGCGACGATTTTCCTGATTGCCCTGTTTCCGCAGTTCCTGGTGGCCGGCGCGCCCCATGGGCAGCAACTGGCCACCATGGGCACCACACTGATTATGGTGGATATACTCGTCATGGTGGGTTATGCCCTGCTCGCCAGCCAGCTGTTCCGGTTTATGACCACGCCGAAACGCCAGCGGCAAATGAACAGGGTGTTCGGCGGGCTGTTCGTAACAGCAGCGGTCGCGCTCGCGAGTTTCAAACGGGCCTGAAGGCAGCGTTTCTTCGAACAAAAAAGGCCCGCCGGATCTCTCCAGGGGGCCTTTTTGTTTTAAGGCACGGACATTAACGCACCGCGTTAACCACCTCGTCCACCTGCAGCCGCACACTCTGCAGGCCACCACCGGACAGGTACCAGAGGGCCGGGTTCAGCACGACAACCCTGGTGTCGACGCCGGCATCGGCCACGGCAGACGCCAGTGTTTCCGGCTTCAGCGGTTCTGCACCAATGGCCGCGCTGCGATCCACCACCAGCAGCGTATCCGGGGCCATTTGCGCCAGCGTCTCTGCCTTCACCGGGTAGAACGTGCGCTCACCGCGCACGACCGGCTGCACACTGGCCGGTACCGTTGCCGGCGTCAGCTCCAACAGCTCGTAAACCACCGCCTCCTGGCGTAGCGAGAAGTTGCCATCGTTGTGGGTAACCACGGTAACTGTGCCAGCATCAGCCAGCTCCGCTTTCTGTTCACCCACATGCTGCCAGAGTTCACCAAGCTTGAGGCCTGCGGTTTCTTCAAGGCCATAGTAACTCGCCAGGCTGATTACATTGGCATTTACCGCCTCCCGGAAGTCGCCTGTGGCCAGGGTTACATCACGCACGGGGGCAACCTTTGCTGCCGAAATCTGGGCATCGGCGCCCTGACGACCGGTCATCAAAACCAGCCCCGGCTGCAGGTCTGCCAGCAGCTTCTGGTCAGGTTCTTTCAGGCTGCCGGCGTCTGGTAGTTTGGCACCCGCATCAACCAGGTAGTCCGGCAGTCCCTGCTGCGGAACGGCCAGAACCTTATCTTCCAGACCCAGCTCCAGTAGCGTGTCCAAGGCGCCATGGTCGTAGCTGACCACGGTTGGGCCGGTTACTTCAGTGGTGGTTGCGCAGCCGGCCAGGGTTAGGCCTGCCAGGGCTCCGGCCAGGGTAAGTTTCAGTGAGTTCATGCAATTCTCCTTAGAAGTCGACCGCAAGGCCAAGGTTCAGGCGGCGGCCATCCAGCACCACGCCATAGTCATCGTTGGTAATTTCTTTGTCGGCCAGGTTGTACAGGCCCGCTGTTACCCGGGCGGTATCCGTCAGCCTGTACAACAAGCCCACATCCATCAGCGTGTAACCCGGCGTTCCGCTCTCCATATCTCTGCGGCCAAGGAAGTCACTGGTTTCGCCACGATAGTTAGTCTGGAACCACAGGTTCAGGCGGCCGCTGGCCTGCCAGTCCAGGTTGGCGTTGGCCATGTGTTCGGGAACCTTGTTCAGGGGCTCACCCTTGAACTCACCGGTTTTCTGCTCGGAATCGGTGTAGGTGTAGCTGGAACTGAGGGTTACCGCATCGGTCAGGTCGTAGTCGAGCGTCAGCTCGATACCGCGCATTTCGGCTTCGTCGATGTTGGCCCGGGTACTCAGGAACAGATAGTCATTACCCTGAAAACTACAGGTCCAGGTGCCCGGATCATCCCCGTCACCGTTCGGGGATTCGCAGAAGCGATCTTCTGCAATCTTGTCTTTGAAATCGGTCTGGAACAGCATCATGCTCGCATTCAGGCCCATGGCCCGGCTGTCGAAGACCAGGCCGGCTTCATAACTGATGCTGGACTCGGGGTCGAGATCCGGGTTGCCGATGATCAGCGCTCGGGGGTGAGGTGCAGGCGAGCCAGCGCCACCGGTGCCACGGCCAAACCCTTCCGTGACATCCGCCAGTCCGGGCTGGCGATAGCCGGTCGACACACCGCCTTTCAGGGTCAGCTCAGGCGTCAGGTCGTAAAGCGCATAGACCCGGGGCGAAAACTCGCCGCCAAACAGTTCGTCGTCGTTGTAACGCAGGCCGGTGGTCACCGAGAAGTCGTCGGTCAGGCCCCACTCCACTTCCGAGTAAACAGCGGCAATCCAGCGGTCAACACTGCGCACGGCACCCGGGATATTGGAGGTGAGCAAACCGTTGGTTTCGTCAGTCAGTTTTTCCTGCTTGTACTGACCACCGACGGTAACCACATGATCACCCCAGAACCGTGTTGCCTGGGTATCCAGCATCGACACCTGCTCTTTCTTGGTCTGGTCCTGCACCCGCTCGGAAAGATCGTGCTGAACAAAGCTCCTGGTCATCCAGTTACCGTAGTTACCGGCGTGGGAGAGCACATATACGTCTTTGTCGTAGATGTAGGTTGACCCGGTTTCATCCTGAGCCACGCTTTTGCCCGGGGTGCTGGTTTCTTCCAGGCGGGAGCTGTCATAGCTCAGGGCAAATTCGTTTTGGTTATCCGGGGTGAAAATCAGCTTGGCTCCGCCCATCGTGCGCTTGCTTTCCGGGGTACTTCTGGCGGAATCGTCGGCGCCGGCGAAATCGCTTTCATCGTCACCCGACCAGGACGCGTTAACCTCGGCACTCAGCAAACCTTCCACCAACGCACCACCGGCAAACAGGCTGGTTTGCTTGCTGTCGTTGCTCACATCGTTAAAGGACTTGGTGTATTCGGAGGAAACAGTGCCAGCCCACTCACCCCGGTTTTTACGGGTGATGATGTTGATGACGCCACCCATGGCCTCAGAGCCATAGAGCGAAGACATAGGCCCGCGGATCACTTCCACCCGTTCGATCATTGAAATCGGCGGCAGGGCAATCTGCTTGCCACCGTCCTGGCCGTTGGTGTTTACCGAGCGGCCGGCAGACACCGGACGACCGTCCACCAGGTACAGCGTGTAGCTATCGTCCATGCCCCGGATGCTGATGTCCTGTGCCCCACCACCACCGGTAACGTACACACCCGGAATGTTATTCACCGCATCGACAATGCTTTTGTAGGATTTCTTGGCCAGTTCATCACTGGAGATCACCGAAATACTCGCCGGCGCATCGGAGATGTTCTGCTCAAACCCCGATGCTGTAACTACAATTTCACCAAGTTCAACCGGGGCCGGCTGGGCAAAAGCAGCTCCGGCATTCACCAGTGCGATCGCGGAGGCCAGAAGAGGACGACGCATGAAAACTCCTTGTGTTGTGCAACGTTGACTTTTGACTCGCCATGCAGATGCGAATCATTATTAGTTGCGACTACATTAACACAAGGCAAGGGTTCAGGTGTTGACATGATCTGTTCCAGTATCCGGAACAATGCCCTCCGCTAAGCAGGGGCCGGCCAGCCAGGCCATGGGTACCGAGCTTCTCAAATGGGCAATAAAAGCCCGCACCCGGCGCGGCAGATGGCCGTGGGGGTAAAGCAGGGTTACCGGCAAGTCCGGGCCACGCCAATCTGGCAGGCAGCGGCGGAAACTGCCGGGATGGGCGCGCATACGCTGTTCTACCAGCCAGTCCGGCATCAGCCCCAGGCCCCGGCCAGCGGCGATGGCATCGCCCTGAACACAGAACTGGTCAACCGTAAACTGTCGCTCCGGGGCGGATAGCGGATAGGTCCCCTGGGCAGAATTGTGCAGCACCGTTCCCCCGCCATGGCGGTTTAGCATATCCACCCAGGCATACCGGCCGAGCTCTCCCGGCGTTGCAGGTAAACCGGCCTGCTCCAGGTAGCCGGGGCTGGCATACACACTCTGGGCAAGCAGGCCCAGGCGCTCCTGTCGCAACGGGCATTCGGGCACGGCGCCCAGCCAGAGGCAGATGCCGTTATCCAGTTTTTCCGGCACCCGCTGCTGGGTATGCAGCGCCACCCGCATGTCCGGGTATTCGTCCATGAAGGCTTCCACCACGCCGGCAAACCAGCCGCGCACCAAGGATTCATGGCAGCACAGCTCCAGCCGGCCGCTGACCTCCTCTTTCAGTTCATCCAGGGCTTCCCGCCCCCGGGCGGCCAGCTCAAGAATGTCGTTGCTGTATCGATAGAACACCCGCCCCGCGTCGTTCGGTACAACCTTTCTGGACTGGCGCAGCAGCAACGGCTGACCCACTGCCTCCTCCAACTGGCGAATCCGGCGGCTGAGGGTAGATTTCGGGCAACCGAGATCCCGGGTACTGGCGGTCAGGCTGCCGGTACGAACTACCGAGACAAAGGCTTCCAACTCTTCAAGGTCGTACATAGGGCGTTCCATATTTTGCAACAGACCGTTCCAATTTAAGGCTTTAAATTATTAATGCGAACCATTATCATTCTTTTCCACTTTGAATTGCAAACTATCTAACGCCACGGCATGGAGAATTTCCGGTATGTCACAGCTATCAAACCGCCTTCGCAGCACACTGCTTCATACCTTGGTCGCTGTAGCCGTGGGTTCTGCCGGCCTCGGCAAAGCCCTGGCCGATACCCGAACCGTTGAATCCGCCTACGGGCCGGTTGAAATCAGTGGCCAGCCCGAGCGCGTGGTCACCCTGTACGAAGGCGCTCTGGACGCTGCGCTGGCAGTGGATGCCAATGCCGTGGGGGCGGTCATTACCCGTGGCGGCAGCGACGTGGCCGATTACATCAAATCCGAAGCCGGCGACATCGCGATTGTCGGCGCACCGGCGGAAACCAACATCGAAGCGGTGATTGCCGCCCGGCCAGACCTGATCCTGGCTCCGCCCCGCATTAACCAGCAGCAGGTAGCGTTGCTGTCCCGTATTGCCCCGGTGGTTGCCTCCAACGTGCCTATGTTCCAGCCAGACAGCTGGGAACGGGAAACCCGGCTGTTCGCAAAGGCCATGGGCCGCGAAGCCGAGGCTGAAAAGGTAATCGGGCAGGTGAAGGAGCGAATTAGCGAGGTGGCGCAAGTGGTCTCTGCAAAGATCCCGGCCGGTCAGCGTGATGCCGCCCTGGTACGCTGGATGCCCCAGGGGCCGCTGGTGATGGCAGAAGGCCTGTTTTCTGCATCACTGCTGCAGGCTGTCGGCTTTGAACTGACCGACAAGGATCTGGTGAAAGAAGGGCGCCCGCACAGCGAGCCACTGAGCCTGGAAAACCTGTCCAGCATGGACCAAAGCTGGGTATTCCTGGCCACACTGAATGAAGACGGCGACAAGGCGCTGGACGCGGCCCGCAAGTCCCCAGCATTCGCTCGCCTGAACGCGGTTCAGAATGACCAGGTCATTGGTGTCAGCGGTCAGCTCTGGACCAGCGCCACCGGCCCCCTTGCCGCCCTCGCGATTCTTGATGATATCGAAGCTGCGGTGAACAACATTCAGCCCTGAAGGCAACACTCTTGACCACCTTATCCCCAGCTCGAGCCGTTGCATCTCGCGCTCTTTTCCCGCCGTTCGTTACGGCGGGACTTTTGCTATTTCTGGTTATCATCGCCAGCCTGCTGTATGGCGCGGGGCCGGTCTCACCCAGCGACGCTTTTATGGTGCTCGCCGGCAGCGGCAGCGAAGAAGCCCGGTTTGTGGTAAGCGAATTGCGACTACCGCGCACAATCATCGGCCTGGTAACCGGCCTTGCGCTTGGCCTGGCCGGCGCCCTGTTGCAGTCCATGACTCGCAACCCGCTGGCCGAACCGGGCCTGCTGGGGGTCAGTGCCGGTAGTGGCTTTGCCGTCGCCCTGGCGATTCTGTTTGGTGCCAGTACGGCCACCCTGACCAGCTTCGTTGCCCAGCTGGGCGCCTTGGCAGGTTGCGCACTGGTTATCGCAGCCACCCGGGTGCAGGGGCTGGGTAACGATCCGGTCCGGCTGATCCTGGCCGGTGCCACCCTCACCGGGCTGTTGCTGGCGCTCACCTCCATGCTGATGTTGATGGACCAGCGGGCCGCTGATGAGATCCGCTTCTGGATTACCGGCAGCATCGCCGGCAAGCCGCTCTCCATGCTGCAGGCGACCCTGCCCTCAATCCTGGTGGCACTGGTTCTGACCATCATCGTTGCCCGCCCCCTGGCCGCCATGGCACTGGGCGAGAAAGCAGCGGTGGGGCTGGGCCATCACCCCGGGCGCATCCGGTTTCTGATCGTGCTGACGGTCGCTTTGCTGGTGGGGTCCGCCACCGCCCTGGCCGGGCCGCTGATCTTTGTCGGGCTGGTGGTACCCTTTATTGCCAGGGCCTTTGCCGGGCCGGATATCCGCAAAACCCTGTGGCTGTGTGTGCCGGTAGGCCCGGCGGTGGTGCTGGCCGCAGACGTAGTCTCGCGCCTGATTGCTGCCCCGGCGGAATTGTCCCTGGGCGTGGTCACCGCGCTGATCGGCGCCCCGGTGCTGCTGGCGATTGTTCGTGCCGGCCGTATGCCGTCGCTGTAACCCTGAGGTTTACTGATTAATCATGCCGGATAAACGCACCACCCTTGCCAACAGCAGCCTGCTGGTTTTGCTGCTACTGGCGGTGATCACATCGCTATCGATGGGCACCGTTCAGGTCTCACCACCGGATGTTCTGCAGGCCCTCATGGGCAACGCAGACCCAATGACCGCCTTTGTCGTCAATGAACTGCGCCTTAGCCGGGTTGTTGCCGGCCTGCTCAGCGGCGCAGCCCTGGCCATGGCCGGCTGCCTGATGCAGACCCTGGCCCGGAACCGCCTGGCCACGCCGGGCATAATCGGTATCGATAACGCCGCCACTGCCTTTGCCGTAGCATCCGTGGTGGGTGTGGGCCTGTCGCTGGCCCCCTCTGCCATGGCCCTGGCCGGTGCCGCCTGCGCTACTGCCATCGCCTTTGGCCTGGCCGGCGCCAACGGCACCCGGGGCTACCGGTTTATTGTGGCCGGCATCGGCATTGGCGCCATCGCTGGCGCGGTCACCCAGGTGATGCTCAGCCGGGTGGCCATCGACGCTGCCAACGCCGCCTATCCGTGGACCGTGGGCAGCCTGAATGCCCGCTCCGGCAACAGCGTGCTGGTACTGGCTATCGGCCTGGCCGCAGGTTACGGCATCCTGATGCTGATCAGCCGGGCCCTGAATACCTTGCAGTTTTCCGATGCTGTGGCCATTGCCTTGGGCACCCGCCTGAAAGCCACACGTATTCTGGGGCTGGCGCTGTCGGTGCTGCTCACCGGCCTGGCGGTTTCGGTGTGCGGCCCGGTGGGGCTGGTTGCCCTGCTGGCACCGGAGCTGGCCCGCACCCTGTGCCGGCCCGGCAAGGTACCGCTGACCGCCTCGGCGCTGGCCGGGGCCGCTTTTATGGTGGTAGCAGACCTGCTCGGGCGCACCCTGTTTTCGCCACTGGAAATTCCGGTGGGCATCATTACCGCCATCGTCGGCAGCCCCTACCTACTGTGGATTCTGCTGAAACCTTCCCGAAGGAGCCTGACATGAGCCCTGCACAAACCGCGACCCTGGCGGCAGACAGCATTACCCTGGCCCATCGCCAGTTCACCGTGGCCGAAAACCTGAGCGTGGCCCTGCCCACCGGCAAGGTGACCGCCATTGTCGGCCCCAACGGTTGCGGCAAATCCACCCTGCTGAACGGCCTGGCCCGCATCCACGCACCGGCAAAGGGCTCGGTGCTGCTGGACGGCAAGGACATTCACCGCTTACCGTCCAAAGACGTAGCCCGCAAACTGGCGCTGCTCCCCCAGGACAACACCGCCCCGGAAGGCCTGACCGTGGCCGACCTGGTACGTTTCGGCCGCCAGCCCCATCAGGGCTGGATGAAGCAGTGGTCAGACGAAGACCAGCAGGCGTTTGATCATGCAGTACAGGCGGCAGACGTTGCCGGCCTGGCGGAGCGTGCGCTGGATACCCTCTCGGGCGGACAGCGCCAGCGGGCCTGGATTGCCATGGCGGTAGCCCAGCAAACGCCGTTGCTGCTGCTGGACGAACCCACCTCGGCTCTAGACCTGGGCCACCAGATTGAAGTGTTTGAACTGATTCGTACCCTGAGCGGGCAAGGCAAGACCATCGCCATGGTAGTGCACGACCTGGCCAGCGCCTGCCGCTATGCGGATCACATGGTGGCCATGAAAGCCGGGAAGATTATTGAGGAAGGCACTCCCGCGGAGATTGTCTCGCCGGAGCTTGTGCAGGACCTTTACGGGGTAAGCTGCGACCTGATTCAGGACCCCGCCACCGGCAGCCCGCTGCTGGTGAATGTGCGGCGCAACAGCAACTCCAGCGCGGCCTGAACCTCAGACCGCAGCCTCCGCCGCCGCTTCTGCGGCTTTCTCCCGGGCCACTGCCGCTGGGGCACCCAGCGACAGCAACACCGCACCCACTGAACAGGCCAGCATACTCAGGGCAATCGGCAGCAACGCTTCACCCCCGAATGCGGCAGACAGGGCGCTGATGGCCCCCGCCAGGGTAAACTGGGACGCCCCCAGCATAGCCGCCGCGGTGCCGCCCATATGCGGGAAGAACTCCAGGGCATTCGCCATGTTGTTTGGCACAATACCGCCCTGACAGCCCACCGCGGCAATAATAAACCCGGCCACCGCCCACAAGGGGCCGTCCATCATAACCACCGCCACCAGGCCCAGCAGCATCACGAACTGGATAACCACCTGCACCCGCAGCAAAACCACCGATGAGAAGGTGCGCAGCAGTGGCCGGTTGATCAGGTTCAGCACCGCCATCAAACCGATATTGGCGGCAAACAGCATGGAGAAGGTGCTGTTCGACAGCCCGAACCACTCCTGGTAGATAAACGATGAATGGGTAATAAACAGCATCATGCTGCTGAAGCACATTACCTGGATGCCGATAAATCGCATGGTGGTGCGGTGCCTGAGCACCAGCATGTAGTTGGTCACCAGGGTTTTGACGGGAGTTGTTGCCCGGGGCCGGGGCTTGAGACGGGGAAACAAAGCCAGCTGAAGCACCACGGCCAGGAAGAAGGCGTAGCCGGCCAGGAACACATAGATCAGGTGCCAGTCGCCCAGCGCCAGCATAAGGGCACCAAGGGACGGTGCCGCCGCCGGGGCAATAAACATGATCAGCCCGATCAGCCCGAACAGTCGGGCGGCTTCCTGTCCGCCAACCTGGTCCCGCACAATGGCCGGTACCGATACCGCACAGAAGGCACCGCCAATGCCCTGCACCACGCGCCAGGCGATCATACTGGTGAGGTTGTCGGCCAGCGCGACCATCAGGCTGGCCACCGCAAACACCGCAAGCCCCGCAAACAGGATGTTCCGACGCCCGTAACGGTCAGACAGCGGCCCGCCCACCAGCTGCGCAAGCCCCAGCGTCGCCACATAGGCGCTCAGGGTAAGGCCAACATCGGCATGGGGAATGCCGAAGCCATCGGCGATGCTGGGAAACGCCGGCAAATACGCATCCAGGGCCAACGGCCCCAGCGCAACGGTCATGCCCAGTAACAATGCGAGCTGAAAGTGGGACAAAATCTACCTCCTGTGCAAGGTAGATAGCTAACAGTAATTATTATCAAACAGCAATCAGAGTTTGCCGCAAACCCGACTAATTGAGCATACATTCCCGGCTGTATAACTGACTGACCTGGCGCCGTTTTTGCCGCAGCCTGTTGCCCCGCTCATTGCCGTATACGGCCCGGAGCTGGCCCTGAATCCGGTCCAGCTGCTTCCGGTATTTCTCACACTGCCTGGCCAGCTTTTCGGTTTCCCGGGCCCGCGCATAGCGGTCCCGGGAACCGGGTTCCAGCAGGCGGTTCACTTCAGCCCGGCTCCGGCGCACCTTGTCGGCCTGGCGGATGTTCTCACTCATGGGTACAGTCACCGGCGGCTGTACCGTCACACTGGAATGCCGCTGCTGTTTCGGAGGCGTATCGGAGAAGTGGATAACGCCGTTGGCATCCGTCCAGCGGTAGATTTTGGCGGTCGCCGGTGTTGCCAGCGCCACACATAGCAGGATCAGGGCCATTATCCTTGGCATGATTCCACATCCTGTGAAAGTGTTTATGACTAATTTGGTTATGGTATTGCTTGCATTGATCAAACATTACGCCAGAATATTCTACAGGAAACTGCCGCTATTTTTACCAAAACCCTACAAAGCGGTATTGATTTCCACGGCGACAGTCCGTAAAACATGCGCCTTTGAACGACAGCCCCCAGGAGTCACCCCATGGCGGATGCAGCGCCTCTGATTTGTAGGGACATTCATAAAACCTTTAACGACCTCGAAGTTCTCAAGGGCATTTCTCTTGAGACCCGTAAAGGCGATGTCGTGTCTCTGATTGGCAGCTCCGGCTCTGGCAAGAGTACGTTCCTACGCTGCATCAACTTGCTGGAAACACCGACCTCCGGCGACATTATCGTTCACGGCGACCCTGTTCAGTTCAAGCACAACCGGAAGGGCGAGCGAATCCCCGCCAGTAACCGTCAGGTGGAGCTGATTCGTGCCCGTCTGTCGATGGTTTTCCAAGGTTTCAATTTGTGGTCACACATGACGGTGCTGGAAAACATCATCGAAGCGCCCGTCCATGTCCTGAAGGTACCCAGAAAAGAAGCCATCGAACGCGCCGAAGCGTATCTGCACAAAGTCGGCATTTACGAGCGCAAAGATTATTACCCGGCGCAGATGTCCGGCGGCCAACAGCAACGGGCTGCCATCGCCCGGGCGCTGGCGATGGAGCCAGAGGTTATGTTGTTTGACGAGCCGACTTCAGCGCTGGACCCCGAGCTGGTGGGCGAGGTTTTAAAAGTTATGCAGAGCCTGGCCGAGGAAGGCCGCACCATGATCGTGGTGACTCACGAAATGGCGTTTGCAAGGGATGTGTCGAGTCAGGTCCTGTTTTTGCATCAGGGCGTGATTGAGGAGCAAGGTACGCCGGAGAAGGTGTTTGATCATCCGGAATCTGAACGTATGCAGCAATTTCTTGCTCCCAAGTTCTGAGTACCGGTGCTATCTTGAAACCGGAACTAGAATAGAAAACTTCTATAAAAAATAAAGCCTGAAGGGCAAATGATCGGAGAAGTGACACATGAAGAAACTATTAATTGCAGCAAGTTGCGCCATGGCCATGTTCGCAAGCGGCGCACAGGCCCAGGATCTGCGGATTGCATTTGACGTACCTTACGAGCCGTTTGAATACAAAGATGACAACGGCGAACTGACCGGTTTTGAAGTAGAACTCGCCAGTGCCATGTGCGAAGAGCTGGAAGCCAATTGCGAGTTCGTGATCCAGGCATGGGACGGTATGATTCCTGGCCTGATCGCCCGTAAATTCGACCTGATTATGTCGTCTATGTCGATCACCGAAGAGCGGGCCAAACGCGTACTCTTCTCCGACCCGTACTACATCACCCCGGGCGGCTGGTTCGGCCCTGAGTCGTTCAACACCGATGTGACCGATCTGGAAGCCATGAAGGGTAAAACCGTTGGCGTGCAGCGCGGCACCACCATGGATACCTACGTAACCGAGAACATGCACAGCGCCGTATCCATCAAACGTTACACCACCGCTGAAGACATGGTTCTGGACCTTGAAGGTCAGCGTATTGATGTAGCCTTTGTTGATTATCCGGTTGGCGAGCAAACCATTCTGAACCGAGACGGTTACAAAGAAGTCGGCGAGCCAGTGAAACTGGGTGAAGGGGTTGGCGTTGCCATGCGTAAGCGTGACGCCAAACTGGCCAAAGAGATCAATGCCGCTCTGAAGACTCTGAAAGAGAATGGCACCTACGATGACATCATGGCCAAGTACTTCAACTACGACATCAAGATTTAAACCACTCCGGGAGCGGCCAATAGGCTGCTCCCAGCATTCCGGATTTTCTCATGCTTGATCTGAAAGGCTACGGCCCCGCCCTCGCAGAAGGTGCCGTGGTTACCATTGAGCTGGCATTTTTGTCGTTGGCACTGGCGGTTACTCTTGGCCTGCTGGGCGCTTCGGCCAAACTTTCTGGCAACCGCGTACTAACGGGCATCGCCACTGCCTACACCACTCTGATTCGGGGCGTACCCGATTTGGTGATGATGCTGCTGTTCTATTATGGCGGTCAGGTAGCGGTAAATGCCCTTTCCGATTATTTGTGGGAAACCCGGGAAATTGATTTCTTCTTCCAGTTCGACCCGTTTATCTCTGGCGTGGTCACTATCGGCCTGATTTTTGGCGCTTACATGACGGAAACGTTCCGCGGTGCGTTTCTGGCGGTGAATGTGGGCCAGATTGAAGCGGCTAAGGCTTATGGCTTTACCCGCTGGCATACGTTTCGCCGGGTGATGATCCCGCAGATGATGCGCCATGCTCTGCCGGGCATCGGGAACAACTGGCAAGTGCTACTGAAGACCACGGCGCTGGTGTCCATCATCGGTCTTACCGACATGGTGCGTGTCGCCGAGGAAGCCGCCAAGGCGGAGCGGATGCCGTTCCATTTCTTTATTCCTGTTGCGGCTGTGTATCTGGCTCTGACGGCAATCACTGAGCTGTTCATCCGCTGGCTTGATAAACGAGCCAACGTCGGCGTGGTTCAGGGGAATTAAACGATGCCTGATTTTATTGCCGATTGGCTGAGTTCCAACGAAATTTTCACCGCTATGACGCTGATGGAATACTGGGACGGGCTGGTTACTACCGTGCACCTGGTGTTTTTGTCTTTGGTCATTGGGCTGATTGTGGCGGTGCCTTTGGCAATTCTTCGTACGGTGAAGAATCCGTTTGTTTCTGGCCCTATCTGGCTGTACACCTATTTGTTCCGGGGTACGCCGTTGCTGATTCAGCTGTATATTATTTACTACGGTGTGGCGCAGATTCCGGGTATTCAGGAAACGTTTTGGTGGGAAATTTTCAAGGAGCCGCTTTACCCTGCTCTGCTGGCGTTTACGTTGAATACGGCGGCCTATACCACTGAGATTATTCGCGGTGCCATTATGTCTACGCCGAATGGCGAGATTGAGGCGGCGAAGGCATACGGTATGAATTGGTTCCTGCGGATGCGTCGGATTATTCTGCCGAGCGCGGCGCGCCGGGCGGTGCAGGCGTATTCGAATGAGGTTATCTTTATGCTTCATGCGAGTGCGATTGCGAGTATCGTGACGATTGTGGATCTTACCGGGGCGGCGCGGAATATTTACTCGCGGTTTTATGCGCCGTTTGATGCGTTTATTTTTGTGGCGCTGATTTATTTGGTTTTGACGTTCATTCTGGTTTTCGTGTTTCGTAAACTGGAAAATCATTTGTTGCGGCATCAGCGGCCGGCCAATTCCTGATTCTTTGAGTATTGGTGCAAGGCTAGGTGTCGGGGTGGTCTTGCCGAGAACCGCTACGAGCACATCCATGTGCGCTTCTCTCAGGCCATCCTTGGCCTTCGACATTCTCGGCAAGACCACCCCGACACCTAGCCCCGAACCTGTTTCTGGGCCCTAAGTTCGGCCCGCTCCGGTAATCAAAAAAGCTATACGGGAGAGGGATTCATGAACACACTCGCACACCTTTTCGACACTTCTCCCAACTGGCTTTCGCACACCCTTTCTCACACGTCTTCTGTTCTTCCTGAAACCACGACGCAACTTGCCGACGGCACCCACATTGCCCGAATCGCCAACGGCGTGCTTTGGTTAACTCCGCCCGCTGACCGAGAGAACCCGAACCGCGAGGCACTGATCGTTTCGGCGGGGGTTCATGGCAACGAGACGGCACCGATTGAGGTGCTGAACGGACTGGTGTCGGAGTTGTTGGCGGGGGCGTGGCCGCAGGCTTGTCCGCTGCTACTGATACTCGGCAATCCGCCCGCCATGGCCGCCGGAACGCGGTTTTTGAATGTGAACATGAACCGCTTGTTTAACGGGGCCCATGGGAAGACCGAGTATGCGGGTCTGCCGGAAGCTGAACGGGCCCGGTTTATTGAAGAGGTCTGCCGGGAATTTGCGGCGAAGCACTCCGGCTTAGCGTTGAGTCATTACGATTTGCACACGGCGATTCGGCCGTCGGAGCAGGAGCGGTTTGCGCTGTATCCGTTTGTGCCGGGGCGTTTAGTTCCGTCGGCACAGTGTGCGTTTTTGTTGGAGGCGGAGGTGGGAGCGCTGCTGCTGCAGCATAAAGAGTCCACGGTGTTTTCTTCGTTTTCATCCAGTCAACTGAACGCTGAAAGTTTTACCGTTGAACTGGGGAAGGTTCGGCCGTTTGGTCAGAATGATTTGCAGCGTTTTAGCGGTATTGAGCAGGCGTTGCGGCGGCGGTTTTTTGGGGCACCCGCGCCACGGGCTCAGACCCCAGAAGATCTGACGGTGTTTGAGGTGGTGCATGAGGTCCTGAATACCGGGCCGGGGTTTCGGTTTCATGTGCCGGATGATGTGTCGAATTTTACCTTATACCCGCCGGGCACGGTGATTTGGGAAGATGGTGAGAGCTGTTACCGCGTCGGCGCTGAGCCTGAAGCGATTGTATTTCCGAATCGAGAGGTGCCGGTGGGGCAGCGGGTTGGCTTGATGGTTAGAGCGAGAAGTAAGTCTCAGGCAGGGTAGTAAATCACCACCCTGCCTGAGTTCGTTATGCCGGGGCGTTTTCGGGCTCGGCCACCGGTAGTTTGATGAGCTTGGTACACACCGCCGGGATCACCAGCAACGTCAGCACGGTGGAGGCCAGCAAGCCCGAGATAATGGCCCACGCCATAGGTGGCCACAGTGTCGAGCTGGAAAGCGCCAATGGCAACAGCCCCGCTACCGTGGTGGCGGTGGTTAGCAGGATGGGCCGGGTTCGGCGCTCTACTGCGGTTCGTACGGCATCTCGAATCGCCCTGCCCTTTTCCAGTTCACGGTCCATTACGTCCAGCAGTACGATGGCGTTGTTCACCACAATGCCAACCAGCGCGATAACCCCTAACAACGACTGGAAGCCGAAGGGCGAACCAGACAACACCAACCCGGGGAATATGCCCACGGTTGCCAAAGGCACAGTCAGCAATATGATGCCCACACGGCGGAACGAGTTGAACTGCAACAGCAGGAAGAACAGCAACAACAGCATGCCAATGGGTGCCGCCGTCAGTAGCGCGCTGTTGGCATCGTTCGAGCCTTCGGCATCGCCGCCCATTTCCAACCGCGTTCCGGGAGGTAGCGGGTTATCGTCCAGCGCGGCGTTCAGTCCGTCCAGTGCCTGGCTGAAGCTGTAGCCTTTTTCCAGGTTGGCGGTTACCGCGTTCACTCGCACCCCGTTACGCAGGTATCGGGCCGCTGGCTCCCAAGTGGTTTCAACCGTTGCCACGGCCGACAGCGGAATGGCATCGCCGCGGTTGTTGTAGATGTTGACCGACAGCAAACGCGACAACGACAACAAGGTGCCCTCCCGTGAGCGAAGCACGATGGGAATCGGGTCTTCTTCCTGGCGATAGCGTTCCGCCATGGCACCGAAGCTCTGTCCGTAAAGGCTTTGTGCAACGTCTGCACGGGTCAGGCCATAACGGGCCGCGGTGGCATCATCCACATTGATGGCGATGCTGGGCACGCCGATATCGAGGTCGTGGCGAACGTCTACCGTGCCTTCCACATCTCGAAGGATTGAAAAGATCTGCTCGGTTGCCAAAACCCGGGCATCGTCATCCGCATGGTAGACACGGACTTCGACCGGTGCAGTGCGTGGTGGCCCCTGCCCCAGAATGCCGACAGAGATATCCAGTTCCGGCAGGTTTTGGGCAACCTCTTTGCGAATCTTTCGAACCAGATCGGTGGTGTCGGCCAAGGTCGGCGTTCGCACCACCAAACGGGCCCGGTTCGGTGATTGCGGAGCACGCTGCAGGTTGTAGTAGAAGCTTGGGCCGGTAAAGCCGACAAAGCGGTGGACTTCCAGCGCTTCGGGCTGGGTGCGGATGGCCCGCTCCAGGTTCTCGGCAACTTCGGCAGTACGGGCTTGGTCAGTGCCTTCCGGCATGTACATTTCCACAATCACCCGGGGCCGGTCGGCGTTCGGAAAGAACTGCTGCGCCATGAACGGTGTCAAACCCACGCTGATGGTAACGAGCACTGCACCCAAAACGATCAGCTTGCTCGGATGCCGGTAAACCAGCCCCCCAAGCAGGCGCGCGAACCCAACCAGTCGATCTTCGCCCACGTTATTGCGGGCTTTTAGAAAGCGCACCGCCAATAACGGAACCGCCGAGATCGCCAGCAGGTAGCTCACCGACAACGTCAGCATGATCATAACGGGAACGCCGCGGGTAAAATCGGCGGCACCGCCTTTGGCCATGAGCAGCGGAGCGAAGGCCGCCAGCGTCGTTCCGGTGGAGGCGCCAAGCGGCCCCGCCAGTTCACCAACCGCTTTTTTCAGAGCATCCAGCCTGCGCATACCAGCATCCAGATACCCCTGAATGCTTTCCACAATCACGATGGCGTTGTCGATGAGAATACCGAGCGAAATCACCATGCCAATCACGGCAATCTGGTGCAGCACGCCACCGCCGAGGTCGTAAAGCCCCACGCTGATCATCGCCACCATCGGCAGGATTGAGGCCACCAGCAGGCCCATGCGGATACCCATGCCGGTAAACACCACTGCTACGATAATCAGTACCGAGAACACCAGGCTCCACGCCAGATTATCCAACCGGTCAGACACCTTGTCAGGCTGGAAGAACATTTCCCTCAGCTCGTAGGGCTCGAAGTCCGAACGAACCTCATTTAGCCTGTTGCGGATTCGCTCACCAAAGCGAATGGCATCGGTGTTGCCTTCCTCCATGATGAGGGATACCAACACGACAGGCTCGCCATCAAACCAGGTTTCCGGCTGGCGCGGTTCAACTGGCCCGCGCCATACCTCTGCAGCCGCGGCCAAAGGGACCTGTGAGCCATCGGGCAGTTCGATGGGTGTGGCGCGAATGGCTTCAATGTCGCTGAATTCGGAGTTGGGCAAGACAGACAAGCGTTTGCCATCCACCACCACAAAACCACCGGGTGTGGTCTGGTTACGCTGAGACAGAGTTTGCAGCACTCGCTGTGGCGAAATGCCTAGCCGGAACAGTGCTGCGTCGTCTAAGGCCAGCGTGATTTGCTCATCCACATCGCCTTCAAGCTCGATGCGCGAAACTCCCGGAATGTCCGAGAGATTCTGCTTCAGGCGTTCCGCCGCTTTCGACAGTTCCGTAATCGAGGGCGATCCGCCGACCGCCAGCACCACCGCCGGGATATCAATCAGCCGATCGTCCAGGCTCATCTGCCCCACGCCATCGGGGAAATCCTGTTTAGCGCGCTCCATCGCCTGGCGCACCCGGTCCCACGCGGCATCGGTGTCGTAGATCCGATCCAGCAGCTTGATTCTGGCCAAAGCCACACCGGTGCGGGCGGTGCCTTGGCTGAAATCGACTTCTTCAACCTGCCTCAGTTCATCGGTCAGGGGCCGTAACACCAGCCGTTCAACCGCTTCGGCACTGGCACCCGGGTAATTCACCGAAATCATGCCAGCGCGGTATGGAAATGAGGGGTCTTCCTGCCGGGGCATGGTGCTATAAGCCGCAATCCCCAGCAGGCAAAGCATGGTGACCACCATGCCCAGCAATCGTTGATAGTTGAGAAGACTGCGCGTCATTAGCGCACCTCCACGGTGTCGCCGTCCACCAAACGTGTCATACCGGCATAAACCACCTGATCACCGGGCTGAAGTTCGCCGGGATGCACCATGACTCGTTCACCGATCACCCGATCCACTTTCACCGGCACCCGGTGCGCTACATCGTCGCTGACCCGATATACGCTGGTACCGGTGGCATCGCGCACCACCGCCAGCATGGGCACGGTTACCGCCGATTCCCGAACCGGCGTAACGCCTACTTCAACAGGTTCACCGGATGACAATGAATTCGCGGGTAAGCTGACCAGTACAGGATGCAACTCACCCCGAATGGAACTGCCTTGGGCGATTTCAATCACGGTTCCAGTCTCGGGAACCCGGTTGCGGTCCTGAACCTGCCAGACCGGCAATTCCATACCCACACGCACATGGCTCAGCAGATGCGCCGGCACGCGTATTTCCACTTCGCGCCCCAACGGGGATGACAAACGCATTACCGGCTGCCCGGCAGACACAAACTCGTCGCGCTCAACCAGTAACGCTTCCACCTGCCCGGCGAACGGGGCTTTCAACACGCTTTCTTCAAGCAAATGGGTGGCTTCAGACAACGCCGCTTCGGCGGTGGCCATGCTGGCACGCAGCGAATCCCGGCGCGCAGCGATTTGTTCCAGATTCTGCTCGGATACCACTCCGCGTTTATGCAAACGTGCCGAGCGTTCCCACTCGCGCTGAGCCTGATTGAACTGAGTTTTCAGCTCTTGCAGCTTGGCTTTGGCAGAGTCCTGAGCCGGTTGCAGCGCCGGGTTGTACAGCTTGGCCAAGGTATCACCGGGTTTCACCATCTGGCCCAGTTCTACCGGTCTCTCTTTCAGCGTTCCGCTCACCTGAAAGGTCAAGGTCGCACGCTGGGCTGCACGAACAATGCCGGAAAAACGCAGTGGAATTTCCTCCGCCTGACCACCAGTGACTTCAGCAACACGAACCGATACCACTCCTGAGGTTTCTGCCGCTTCGCTGCTCCCGCCACGACACCCCGTTAACGACAGCATCACGAGCACGAAGGTAATAACGGTAAATGGGAGAGATCGTTTTATGGGAGACATGAACAGACAGCCCCTTTCCCTGAATGGTTAGTGGTGGACGTGCCAATCCATGTGTTACAAGCCGCCCTATTATCACGACATAATGTCATTCTTTGACAATTTGTCAATAATAGGTTTTCATCGATACTTAGCCACCGCACAGCCAGCCCCGAGGAAACTGTTAGCCATGAATGAGCCGTTGAAATCACGCCGGGAAAAAGAAAAACAGGCACGATACAACGCCATACTGGATGCGGCTGAAACCGTTTTCTCCGATAAAGGCTACGACCGCACGTCGATGGACGACATTGCCCGCACCGCCAACCTGAGCCGGGCACTGTTGTACGTGTATTTCAAAGATAAAGCGGCTATCCAGATGGGGATCATGCAGCGGGCGGGGCAAAATCTGGTGGAGCGTTTTAAAGCTTCCCATTGCCCCAATGACACCGGGATAGCGCAGATTCGCGCTATGGGTGAGGCTTATTACCAATTCTACCGGGAAGAGCCTGAATACTTCGCCGCGCTCACCAAAGCATCCACCGTGATTGCCGATGTGGACGAAAAACAGGCCTGCGAAATGTTTGGCTCCCGGGACGAGCTGATCGGCTTGATGGTCGCCGCCCTGCAGAAAGGACTCGAAGACGGCACCATGAGCAAAGACCGGATCACTGACCCCACGCAGACTGCACTGTATTTGCGCGGCGCCTTACACGGCGTGATCATGCTCTGTGAAGGCGAAAGCATGCCCTCGGATGCGTTGATCCAACACACCATGGACATGCTCTCCCACTCGATCGAAACTCCGTAAGCGGTTTCTTCTAACGCTGAAAATCGTAAATCGGGCCGAGCTGCAAAATACCGGTAAGCTCATCGAGTGCCTGTCGGACTTCATTCAGCAATTTCGGGTCCGCCAGGTCTTGCTGAACGAGCCGGTCACGATAATGGGTTTCCACCCAGGTGGTCAGCCGCTGGTAGAGCTCATCGGTCAGGATAACCCCCTGATTAACGGCGTGGCGCTCCTCGTCGTTCAGCACCACACGCAAACGAAGGCAAGCAGGCCCGCCGCCGTTGCGCATGGATTGCTTCACATCCATCACTTCAACCGACGTAATCGGACCATCCGAGGCCACCAGCTCATCCAGGTACCGGCTGACCGAAGCAACCTCCCGACATTCGCCCGGCACAACCAGCAGCATGCCGTCTGGTCCGTTCAACAATTGGCTATTGAATAGATAAGAAGACACCGCATCTTCCAGGGGCACCTGCGCTGCCGTCACTTTGATCGCTTCCAGTTCCGCACCGTGTAAGCGTTCACGAATTTCAGCCAGCACCCGTGCTTCGTCCAGAAACGCCAACTCGTGGTAGAGCAGGCAATTGCCATTACCCACCGCAATCACATCGTTATGGAACACGCCGGCATCAATGGCTGCTGGATTTTGCTGGGCGAACACCGTGTTCCTGCCCGACAATCCGTGCAACCGCGCAATAGCCTGAGAGGCTTCCAGAGTTTGGCGTGCCGGGTACTTTCTCGGCGCTGAGGCTTGTTGGTTGAAAGCTTCCTGTCCGTATACGAAAAGTTCAACGCCCGGCTCTCCGTAATGGCTGCAGAGGCGGGTATGATTGGCGGCACCTTCGTCACCAAAGTGGCTGACCGAAGGCAACGCTGGATGATGCACAAAATACTGCTCATCGCAGAAGATGGCTTTCAGGGCTCGCCCGGTAACCACGTGTTCGATGGAGCGGTGGAACTTCGCACTAAGGTTGGCCGGCGTGAAATGAACCCGGTGATCGGCGGCATCAGCACTGGGCGACACCGTCGCCGCGTTCGCGGTCCACATAGTGGAAGCCGACGACACCGCCGCCAGAACCGCCGGCGCGTGTTTTGCGGCGCTCTGCAGGACCTGCTCATCACTGCCATCAAACCCCAGGGCACGCAACGTCGGTAAATGGGGCCGCTCGTGCGGCGGCAGAACACCTTGCGTGTAGCCGCGATCCGCCAGTGCTTTCATTTTCGCCAAGCCCTGCAGGGCCGCCTGCTTTGGGTTGGATTCAGCATTCACATTCGACTTGGATGCGACGTTCCCCCACGACAAGCCAGCGTAGTTATGGGTTGGGCCCACCAGCCCATCAAAATTCGACTCAACTGCGTGTTTTGTCATCGTTTAGCCCTATCGAGTCTTCCAAGTGAATCGGCGAAAGGCCGCCGTCTTTCAGGGGAGCCAGGCGAACGGTGTTACCACTTTTCAGGTGCAAAGCGTCCGCCATCGCCCGGGGTATCGTGACGGTATCCTGCCCGACACAGCTCATCGGCAAAGTCGTGAGCCGGAAGTCATCGAATGAGCGGTTAGACACCATCACCCTGTGTTCGGCCGGAACATCGAGCTCTACAGGTGAGTCACCCACAACCACCTCACGGTTCAACGAGTCCCGAACCGTTCGTATGGTGTGCACAAACGCTTCGACTACCGGGCCACCGTCAAAGATATCCACCAGGCCATTAAAGTTAAAACCTTCGGCTTCCAGCATTTTCAGTGCCGGACGGGTGTTGTCGTGCACCTGACCTATCACCTCCCGGGCCGAATCCGGTAACAGCGACAGATAAATGGGATACTGCGGCATCAACTCGGCAATGAAGGACTTATTCCCCAACCCGGACAAGCGATCGGCTTCGGCGAACTCCATATCGAAGAACTTGCTGCCCAAGGCGTTCCAAAGCGGGCTTTGCCCATCCTGGTCAGACACGCCGCGCATTTCCGCAAACACTTTATCGGAAAAGAATTCGCGAAAATCGTCCAGAAACATAAAACGACTGCGAGACAGCAACAAACCATTGCCGCCCCCTTTGTAGCCATCGGCCAGCAACAGTGAGCAGATTTCCGTGGTGTCGGTCATGTCACTGGAAATGTGAAGGGTAGGCGTACGCACATGCACGCCCAATTCGCGGGACGCGTTAACGGTCAGGCTCAGGCGGTAGTTATAGAACACTTCATCAAGCCCAACCCGAGCCTCGATGCCGCTGATGCCCACCACCCGTTGCGCTTCGGTATCTTCGAGCGCAAACAAATACAGAGCCTCTTCCGGCTGGCATTGCTTGCTGAACGAATTCGCCGCCCAATCGATTTTACGTTGAAGCAATTCCCGATCAGCCGGCAGGGTCGTTAGCCCTTTGCCGGCGGTTTGAGCCATAGCGTACAGATCTTCGAGATCCGCTGGTTGCATCGGGCGAACAATCAGCATACTGCTCCCTCCCTCTGTTACTGCAGAGTCTGGGCGGCCCTGGCGTCAAGCCACCGGTTTTTATTATTGCGCCAGTTTTTTCACTGCGGTTTCGAAACGCTCCAGTGCTTCATCAATGTCAGTTTCGGGAATGATCAGCGACGGAGCCAAGCGCACAACATCTGCGCCGGCCACCAGCACCATCACGCCTTCATCCAGCCCGGCCGCCAAAAAGTCTTTGGCGCGACCTTTCCACTGGTCTGTCAGCACGCAACCCAGAAGCAAGCCCGCGCCACGCACTTCAGAGAAAACGCCATACCGCTCACCGATGGCCATCATGCCCTGGCGCAGCTTTTCAGAACGCTCGTTTACGCCTTTCAGAATCTCTGGCTGACTGACCGTATCGATCACTTTCTGCGCCACCGCACAGGCCAACGCGTTACCGCCATAGGTACTGCCGTGAGTGCCCACAGCCAAGCTCGCGCCCACCTTGGCAGTTGTCAGCATGGCCGCAACCGGAAAGCCGCCACCCAAGCCTTTCGCACTGGTCAGAATGTCTGGCACCACACCGTACATTTCATAGGCGTACAAATGCCCGGTACGGCCCACGCCCGTTTGCACTTCATCAAAGATCAGCAGCGCGTCGTTGTCGTCGCACAGCTGGCGCAGACCTTTCAGAAACTCGGGATCTGCCGGTACGACACCGCTTTCGCCTTGAATCGGCTCGATCACCACCGCACAGGTTTTCTCTTTCGAGATCAGAGCTTTTACCGAATCCAGATCGTTGAAGTCCGCGTGGTGGATGCCACCCGGTGCCGGCTCAAACCCTTCCAGATACTTGTGTTGGCCCCCCACGCTAACGGTAAACAAAGTTCGACCGTGGAAGGCATTTTTGAAGGATATGATTTCGTGCTTTTCCGGGCTGAAGTGGTCCCACGCGTAACGACGGGCCAGTTTGAAGGCGGCTTCATTGGCTTCGGCACCGGAGTTGGCAAAGAATACGCGCTCCGCGAAGGTGTGGTCACACAAGGTCTTCGCCAACCGCAGCGCAGGCTCGTTAGTCATGACGTTAGACAGGTGCCAGATTTTCTCTGACTGCTCCTGCAGCGCCCCCAGCAGCCCCGGGTGCGCATGCCCCAGACTGGTCACCGCAATGCCGCCCTGAAGATCCAGAAACTCTCGGCCTTCCTGATCCCACACGCGGGAGCCCTCACCTCGCACCGGGATGATATTTCCGGGGGCATAGTTGGGCACCATTACTTCATCAAACAATTCGCGGGAAACAGGTTCTTTGTTCATGGGTTTCTCTCAGTGACTCATTACTAAGTGACAGGTTTAATCCACCATAATACGCCTCTGATCGCATAAGAACAGCCCATTGCGAGACAGTACGATCACCATCCCCCCTCTTGCTTAGACGTTCGTCTATCTGATGCAAATATTGTTTGAAATGTGACGCATCCGTTACTAAGTTGAAGTTGGTCCAACAAAAACAAATATGTGGAGACAACAACAATGCAGAACAATAAATTGCGAATGGCGATTCGTGCGACGGCGGCTGTGACAGTGCTGGGATTGGCTTCTCAGGCGCAGGCAATCAGTTTTACGGCGGGCGATTACGATGCAAGCGTCTACGGTTATGCACGTCTAAATGCCAGTTACGATATAGACAACAACCAAGCTTTAAGTACCCGATCAGGCTCCTATTCCGGCCTAGCGTCAGACAGTGGCAGTGATGGTCACTTCGGCGCTGACGCTTTTCAGAGCCGCTTGGGCGTGAAAACAGTTTCGCCGCAGGGTGTCGCGGTCACCGTTGAAGGTGACTTCCGAGGCAGTGGGGGCGGAAGCCTGCGCCTGCGTCACGCATTCGGTGAATACAACGGCGTGCTGATGGGGCAAACCTGGTCGAACTTCAGCAGCTTCGTGGGTAACACCGCCACTCTGGATTTTGACTCGCTACCCGGTTTGGCCGGCTATCAAGCTCGCACGGTACAAGCTCGCTATACTTCCGGTCCGCTATCGATTTCGCTCGAAGATCCACAAAATTCAATCCTCACAGCGACAACTGTCGGCGGCAATGCCACAACGGCTTCTGTTGACACGAAAGATAGTATGCCCGCCTTCACCGCGCGCATTGAAGATTCCAATGATGGCCTGAGCTACTCTGCGGCGATTCTCGCTCATCAGGTAGGCTATGACGAAGGCGACGCCGGTGACGATGACAGTGCATTTGGTTTTGCCACCTTCGTTGCCGCTAAAATGATGCTGACCGACATGATCACGCTGCAGGGCACACTCTCCTACAGCGACGGCGCAAACAGTTTCCTGTATCGCTCTGGTGAAGACTTCGGCGCCGCCAGCGCCTACGTTGACGGTAGCGGCGATGTAGAAACGATTGCAGGCTACGGCGGTTCGATTGGTGCCGGATTCGACCTTGGCGGTGGTCGCAGCATCAACATAGGCTACGGCATGGTTGAAGTCGACTGGGACGACGCTGAGGATGACGCAGCTGCAGCTGGCTTCGCAGGCGCAGTCGACGGCCAAAGCGAAACCAACTCCGCGGTGATGGCCAACTACAAGTGGACTCCGGTCAAAAACGTGATGATGGGCGTTGAATACCAGTTCCTGAAGCGTGAAAACGTGGACGGTTCTGACGGTGACGCAAGTCGCCTACTGTTTGCAGCGCAATATAACTTCTAAAGACTCCTTGTAGACGTTAACTCTCCTTTGACCCCGGCATCCGCCGGGGTTTTTTCGTTCTGGTTTGGTGCAACGCGCCCCAAACTAGCCCAACCTTTAACTATCCAATTCCCGCCCTCCCTTTGCTACGCTATTAAAATCAACAATTTACCACCAACCAAGAAACTGGCACAGCTCATGCAACAACTCATTTGAAGGCAGCCGGCAACGCCACTGCCCTGCTCAATCTGCTGAAACTTCACGAGGTGTCACCATGAAACTAGCCAAAGACCAAAGTCTGCTGTTCGAACTGACCCAGCCTGCAGAAGCCTATGCCATGCAAGATCTGCACAACTACTTCGATTGGATGTTTTTCGCAAACTGATTGCCCAAAAACATAAAAGCCGGGATACCTTTTCAGGCAACCCGGCTTTTAATTCACTCTCAACAACAATCAGAAGAAGGCTTGAATGCCCGTTTGCGCGCGCCCCAATATCAACGCGTGCACGTCGTGAGTGCCTTCGTAAGTGTTCACCACTTCAAGGTTCACCAAATGGCGGGCAATGCCAAACTCGTCACTGATGCCGTTACCACCCAGCATGTCTCGAGCCAGTCGCGCTATTTCAAGCGCCTTACCACAGGAGTTACGCTTCATAATGGAAGTAATCTCGACCGCTGCGGTGCCTTCGTCTTTCATGCGACCCAAGCGCAAGCTTCCCTGCAGCCCCAGCGTAATCTCGGCTTGCATATCCGCCAGCTTTTTCTGAATCAGCTGATTGGCGGCCAGTGGGCGGCCAAACTGCTTGCGGTCCAGCACATACTGTCGCGCCGTGTGCCAGCAATCTTCCGCAGCCCCTAGGGCGCCCCAGGAAATGCCGTAACGGGCCGAATCCAGGCAGGTGAACGGACCTTTCAAACCCCGAACCTCAGGGAAAGCGTTTTCTTCCGGCACAAACACCTCGTCCATGACGATTTCACCGGTAATCGAAGCACGCAGGCCCACCTTGCCGTGAATCTCTGGCGCACTCAGGCCTTCCCAGCCCTTTTCCAGCACGAAACCGCGAATCTTGCCGCCGTCGTCTTTGCCCCAGACTACAAACACATCCGCTATCGGGCTGTTGGTGATCCACATTTTACTGCCGGTCAGCCGATAACCGCCGTCTACCTTACGGGCGCGGGTGGCCATGCTACCGGGGTCCGAGCCATGGTCCGGCTCGGTCAGGCCGAAGCAGCCGATCCATTCGCCGGAGGCCAGTTTGGGGAGGTATTTCTGACGGGTTTCTTCGTTGCCGAATTCGTAAATCGGCACCATCACCAAGGAGGATTGCACGCTCATCATTGAACGGTAGCCGGAATCTACCCGCTCGATCTCCCGGGCCACTAAACCGTAGCTGACATAGTTCAGGCCACTGCCACCATACTGCACGGGTATGGTGGCACCTAACAGGCCACTGGTGCCCATTTCCCGAAAAATCTCGGGATCGGTGTGCTCGTTACGGAATGCGTCTACTACGCGGGGCCGAAGATGTTTCTCGGCGAATTGGCGGGCGCTGTCGCGCACCATGCGCTCTTCATCGGTCAGTTGTTGATCTAAAAGGAGAGGGTCTTCCCAATTGAAACTTGCTTTGTTGGCCATGATTTTATTGTCCACCAAAAACGGATTGTCTTGCCAAACTTTACCGCCTCAATCCATCCGAGTGAGGCGGCAAAAGGCTAAGACTACAGCAACAAGGTGCGGATATCCCCAAGCAGCTGCGTGAGCAGGCTGGTGAATCGCGCCGCATCTGCGCCGTTTACTGCGCGGTGGTCGTAAGACAACGACAAAGGCAGCATCAGGCGCGGCTGGAATTCGTTGCCGTCCCACACTGGCTTCATGGCTGCCTTGGACACACCCAGAATCGCCACTTCCGGCGTATTCACGATCGGTGTGAAAGCAGTGCCCCCGATACCACCCAAACTGGTGATGGTGAAGCAAGCGCCCTGCATTTCCGCCGGTTTCAGCTGCTTGTCCCTGGCTTTCTGTGCCAGTTCTGCGCTTTCGGCCGCCAGCTCCCACAGGCCTTTCTGATCGACGTCCCGGATCACCGGCACCATCAATCCGTGTGGGGTATCTACCGCAATGCCGATGTGAATGTACTTCTTACGCACCACTTCCTTGCGCTCCATATCCAACGACACGTTGAACTGGGGCAATTCGGCCAGCGCTGCAGCACATGCTTTCAGCAGGAACGGCAGTGGGGTCATCTTCACGCCCCGTTTTTCACCAGCCGCTTTTTGCGCTTTACGGAAGGCTTCCATTTCGGTGATGTCGGCATCATCAAACTGGGTCACGTGCGGCACGTTCAGCCAGCTGCGCTGCATGTTGTTCGCGGTAGTGAACATCATGCGGGACATGCCTTCGCGCTCAACTTCACCGAACTTGCTGAAGTCCGGCAGCTTGACCGCGGGGATGCCGCTGCCGCCACCCACCGAGGAGCCCTGCTGCACCTGCTGTAGCTGGCCCTTCACGTAATCCTGGACATCGTCTTTCAGGATACGGCTCTTCGGGCCAGAACCCTTGATGCGAGTAAGGTCTGCACCCAATTCCCGGGCCAGTTTCCGAACCGCGGGGCCGGCATGCACCTTGGCCCCCGGTGAAGGTGGTGCGTAGGTGGCACTTTGCGCCGAGCTGTCTTCTGCTTTTTCAGGCTTGGCATCGGATTTAGCCTCTGCCTCGCCTGCGCTTTCTTTGGCTGGCGCTTTCTCTTCTTCGGCTTCAGTTTCGTCCGATTCCCCACCTTCGTCTTCGACCGCCAGATCCAGCAGGTCAGCGCCTTCAGACAACTTGTCGCCTTCTTTAACCAGCAATTTACTCACTTTGCCGGCGAAGGGAGACGGGATCTCCATAGTGGCTTTGTCTGACTCCACCGTTACCAGCGGGTCGTCTACTGCAACCGTGTCGCCCTCGGAGACGTTAATCTCGATGACCGGAATGTCTTCCATACCGTCCAATGACGGCACTTTCACTCGTTCCGTTCGAGAACCACCCGATTGTTTCTTCGGAGCCGGCTTGCTGTCTTCGGACTTGGCTTCAGACTTCTCTTCCGAGTCGGAATTGCCTTCAGCCTCCGCACTCCCGGAATCCTCTTCCTCGTCGTCTGAATCGCCGGAGTCATCGCTGGCAACGAGCATACCAACCACGTCGCCTTCTTTGATTTTGTCGCCGACCTTGGCGGTGATCTTGCTGATTTTACCGGCTGCCGGGGACGGCAATTCTACCGTCGCCTTGTCGGTTTCAACCGTCAGAATCGGATCTTCTTCCTGTACTGTATCCCCTTCACTGGCGATGATTTCGATCACTTCGACTTCATCTGCACCGCCGAGATCGGGAACTTTAATTTCCTGTTCACTCATAGCGGTCTCCTTAGCTGTGCGCCGGGTTCGGTTTGTTGCGATCGATACCGTACTTGCGCATGGCTTCGAGTACCTGCTTCTTGTCGATCTCACCGTCTTTAGCCAACGCTGCCAACGCGTCAACCGTGACGTAGTAACGGTCTACCTCGAAGAAGTTACGAAGCTTTTCACGGGTATCACTGCGGCCGAAACCATCGGTGCCCAGCGTCATGTAGGTGGCTGGGATGTATGCCCGCAGCTGTTCGGAATGCAGTTTGATGTAGTCGGTCGATGAAATAACCGGCCCTTTCTGCTTTTCCAGACACTGGGTCACGTAGGCCTTGCGGGGTTTGTCATCCGGGTGCAGGGCATTCCAGCGCTCAACGTGCTGACCATCGCGGGCCAGTTCGTTGTAGCTGGTTACGCTCCAGATATCCGATGCGACTCCCCAATCATCCTTCAGCAGCTGAGCTGCCTCGCGTACTTCATTGAAGATGGCACCAGAGCCCATAAGCTGAACCCGAGGCGTTTTTTTCTTGCCCTTGGTTTCAACGGATTCGAACAGGTACATGCCTTTGATGATGCCTTCTTCACATCCCTTGGGCATTGCTGGCTGTGCGTAGTTTTCGTTTTCCACGGTCAGGTAGTAGAAGACGTTTTTGTCTTCTTCAAACATTTCCTTCATGCCGTGGTGGATCACCACCGCCATCTCGTAACCGTAGGCCGGGTCGTAGGCTTTACAGTTCGGAATGGTGTTGGCCAGTACATGGCTGTGACCATCCTGATGCTGCAAACCTTCACCGTTCAGCGTGGTTCGCCCTGCGGTACCACCAATCAGGAAGCCCCGCGCCTGCATATCCCCGGAAGCCCAAGCCAGGTCGCCCACACGCTGGAAACCGAACATGGAATAGAACACGTAGAACGGAATCAGCGGGAAGCTATTGTTGCTGTATGACGTAGCGGCAGCCATCCAGGCGGCCATCGCGCCCGCTTCGTTGATGCCTTCCTGCAGGATCTGGCCCTGCTTGGCTTCGCGGTAGTACATGATCTGGTCACGGTCCTGAGGCACATACTTCTGCCCCTCAGACGTGTAGATACCCAACTGGCGGAACATGCCTTCCATACCAAAGGTACGGGCTTCATCAGGCACAATCGGCACCACACGTTTGCCTACACGCTTGTCTTTGACCAGAGCGCCCAGCAGACGCACGAACGCCATGGTGGTGGAAATTTCACGATCACCCGAGCCTTCCAGCACTGCTTTGAAAATATCCAGATCGGGAATCTGCAGCGGCTGGCATTCTTTGTTACGTTTCGGGTAGAAGCCACCCAGCTCCTGGCGCCTCTTCTTCATGTAGACCAGTTCGGGGCTATCCGGTGCCGGACGGTAATAGGGTACGTCTTCCAGCTCCTCGTCTTTCAGCGGCACGCCGAAACGGTCCCGGAACGCCTTGAGCGTGTCCAGATCCAATTTCTTCAATGAATGCGCGGTGTTCTGGGCTTCACCCGCAGCGCCAAATCCGTAGCCTTTGATGGTGTGGGCCAGAATAACCGTGGGCTTGCCGTTGTTCTGGTGCACGGCGCGATGATAAGCCGCGTAGACTTTGTAAGGGTCGTGACCACCACGGTTCAGCTTGGCGATGTCGTCATCCGACAGGCTTTCAACCAGCTTGCTCAGTTCCGGGTATTTTCCGAAGAACTCTTTGCGAGTAGCAGCCGGGCCTTTGAACGCGTAGTTCTGCAGATCGCCATCGCACACTTCATCCATGGCGCGCTGCATGATGCCGTCTTCATCCTGCTCAAACAGCGGGTCCCACATGCGCCCCCATACGACCTTAATAACGTTCCAGCCAGCGCCGCGGAAAACGCCTTCCAGCTCCTGCATGATCTTGCCGTTACCCCGAACCGGGCCATCCAGACGCTGCAGGTTGCAGTTCACCACGAAAATCAGGTTGTCCAGCTTTTCGCGGCCAGCTTTAGAGATACAGCCCAGGGTTTCAGGCTCGTCACACTCACCGTCCCCCAGGAAGCTCCACACCTTACGATCGCCCATGTCGACCAACTCGCGGCTGTGCAAATACTTCATCACATGCGCTTGGTAGATGGACTGGATTGGCCCAAGCCCCATAGAAACCGTCGGGAACTGCCAGTAGTCGGGCATCAACCATGGGTGCGGGTAGGACGACAAGCCTTCTCCGCCGGTTTCTTCACGGTATTTGTCCAGCTGCTCTTCACTGAAACGACCTTCCAGGAACGAGCGCGCGTAAATGCCCGGTGATGCATGCCCCTGGAAATACACCAGGTCTGAATCCCGCTTTTCATCGCCACCGTGGAAGAAGTAGTTAAAGCCCACGTCATACAATGTGGCAGCAGAAGAGAAGGTAGAAATGTGGCCACCCAAGTCACCCGGGCGTTTATTCGCCCGTACAACCATGGCCATGGCGTTCCAGCGAATCAGCGAGCGAATCCGGCGCTCCATGAACAGGTCGCCCGGCATGCGCGCTTCCTGAGTCACCGGAATGGTATTTCGGAATGGCGTTGTAATGGAGTACGGCAACTCAGTGCCATCTCGACTGGCACGCTCAGAAAGGCGCTCCAGTATATATTTAACTCGATCTATACCTTCATTCTCGATCAGAGATTCCAGTGCATCTAACCATTCTCTGGTCTCAATGGGATCATCATCCTGGTACATCTAACCCTCCCCTGAACCTAACGAGTGCAAAGTGGGCCACGATCAGCAGCCAAACACGATGCGGAATTGGAAACTGCGATAACAGGCAGCTTTATTGTTTGGAGTAACAGCTTGCGAGAAATGCCGAGTGGCCTGCATGACTTCCCTCAAGCATAGAACAGCTTTCATTTTTTTCCTGCGACAGGCCTATGCGCCCCCGTTCAACGAGGCGGCGCAAGCACCCTGACCCGATAATAAATCAGGAATGCGACCAAAAAATTACGTACTTTTAGCAAAATAAACACAAATTTTGCTCATAACCCTGAAATTAACGCCGCAAGCTACGTCTAATTTCTGTTTATTTACGTAATAATGACCAACTCACCTCACTAAAACAACACACCCCCGACCAAGGTCTGATACCTGCCCCCTCCCCAAAACCTTCGCGTAACTAAAGATTTTTTCTAACTCTGGCGCTTGCGCGATCCCCTACAACCACAGGCCTTCAGCATAAAATCGATCCCACGGCGACAACCCGGCCCGACGGGAAGATTAATTAGAACTGAAAACAAATTCATAATTCTGTATAATTTTCGGCCCGTTTTTTAGGCAACTGTGAAGGTGTTTCGGCCTTCTTTTCTTTTAATACCCAACAGAGGGCGATCTATGAACTCCATCGTCACTTTTCCTAACCGTATTCCGGTGCAGGAATTCGAAGAACGCCGGTTTAAGGTGTTTACTGACCGCCAGCTCGACAAGATTGAAGCCATTCAGGATCTACCAGAAGAAACCCTGTTTGAAATGAAGGTTGTGGCCAGCGTGCTGCCCTTCCGCGTCAACGAATACGTCATCAATGAGCTGATCAACTGGGACAAAGTACCGAACGATCCGATCTACCAGTTGGTGTTTCCGCAAAAGGGTATGCTAAAGGACGAGCATTACGAGCAGATGGCGCAGCTGCACAGGGACGGCGCGGACAAAAAAGACATTCAGGCTCTTGCCAAGCAGATCCGCGACGACCTGAACCCGCACCCGGCCGGCCAAATGGAAATGAACATGCCAGAGCTGGACGGCGAGGTACTGGACGGTGTCCAGCATAAATACCGCGAAACCGTGCTGTTCTTCCCGGCCCAAGGCCAGACCTGCCACTCTTACTGCACCTTCTGCTTCCGCTGGGCGCAGTTTGTCGGCGACAAAGACCTGAAGATGTCCAGCACCGAAGCCGAGAAGCTACACGGCTACTTGCAGGAACACACCGAAGTGACCGATCTGCTGGTAACCGGCGGCGACCCCATGGTCATGAAAACCAAGAGTCTGGTTCAGTATTTGGAGCCGCTTCTGCAGCCGGAATTCGACCACGTTCAGACCATCCGCATCGGCACCAAGGCCCTGACGTTCTGGCCCTACCGCTTTGTGACCGACAAAGATGCAGATGAGCTGATAGAGCTGTTCGCCAAGCTGGTTGATGCCGGCAAGCACGTGGCCATCATGGCGCACTATAACCACTGGCAGGAAATCACCACCGATATCGCGGAAGAAGCCATTCGCCGTATCCGCGCCACCGGTGCTGAAATCCGCGCGCAGGGCCCGCTGATCAAGCACGTCAACGACGATGCGGACGCTTGGGCCAAGCTGTGGAAGAAGGAAGTGAAACTGGGCATCATCCCCTACTACATGTTTGTAGAGCGGGACACAGGTGCCAAGAACTACTTTGAAGTGCCGTTAGCGGAAGCGTACAACATCTACCGCGAAGCCATGAAGAAAGTTTCAGGCCTGGCCCGCACTGCCCGCGGCCCCAGCATGAGCGCCGGCCCCGGCAAGGTAGAAATCCAGGGCATCGCCGAAATCAAAGGCGAAAAAGTGTTCGTGCTGCGCTTCCTGCAGGGCCGCAACCCGGATTGGGTACAGCGCCCGTTCTTCGCCAAGTACAGCGAAACAGCCACTTGGTTGCACGAGCTGGAACCGGCCTTCGGAGAGGAGAAGTTCTTCTTTGAGGACGAGTTTGAGCAGATGAAGAAAGGGAATGGCTGAGGGCGTTGCCCTAAGTAGATGAAAAAGGCCAGATGAAGGAATTCATCTGGCCTTTTTGTTACCGCATTAATGCATCAACGTATACAACTTCCTCCGATACGTCCGCACATCCGCATTGTTATTACCCAGCTTTTCAAACAACTCCACCAAGGTTGTCTTGGCCACGCCATCTTTATAAGTGCTGTCCGCCTGCATTAACCGGATCAGCAAATCCATCGCCTCGGCATTCTGCTCTTGCAGCACTTTGTGCAGCGCTAACTGATGCAAAGCCTCAGGGTCTTTCGGGTTGGCTTCCAGCGTTTGCTCCAAGCCTTCGATAGCCGGCAATTCACCGGACTGCTTCAAAAACTTAACGCGGGCCGCCAGCTGCTTGGCCTTGGTCTGCAGTTTTTCTTCCGGCGGCAGGCTTTCCAGCACTTGCTCGGCGGTTTCCAGATCACCTTGCTCCGCTTTCAGCTGGGCCAGATCGATCAATACGTCGAGGTTTTCCGGGTCCTTCTGGTTCATTTCCGTCAGGATCGCCAGAGCGCCGTCCAGATCACCCGCTTCCCAGAGCGCATGAGCTTTTTCGTAAGGATCTTCCGCCGGCGCTTCCACATGCTTTTCCAGCACTTTGCGGATTTCACTTTCCGGCTGGGCACCGTTGAAGCCGTCTACGGCTTGGCCGTCCTTTACCAGAATAACCGTCGGCAGGCTGCGCACGCCCAAGGACGAGGTCAGCTCTTGCTGCTCATCGGCATTCACTTTGGCCAACAAAAAGTTGCCTTGGTATTCGTCCGCCAGCTTTTCCAGTATCGGCATCAGCTGCTTGCACGGCGCACACCAGTCTGCCCAAACATCCACCAAAATGGGTGTTTTAGCAGAGGCTTCCATTACCTCCTGCGGAAAGTTGTCCATGGTGGCATCAAAGATATAGGGTGAAGCAGTCATAAGGTTACCCGGTCAAGAGGATGTTTAATGACATTGGTAATGGGGGCCAGGCAATTAAAAATCAAGCCAGCTTGAAAATCCCACTATAGCCGTTACATAGAATAGTAAACACTCACGCCTTTAGAGCGAAACGGTATGAATGACGACAACCGCAAAGACTCCTTAGACGAATTTGAAGACGACGTGACCGAATACATCGGCAAAGAAGACAACAACAAAGCGCTCGCGCTGCCCCAGCAAGCGCGGCCGCAACGGATGTACGTTTTGCCAGTAACCAACAGGCCTTTCTTTCCGGCACAGGTGCAGCCGGTTATGGTCAACGAAGATCCGTGGCACGAAACCCTGAAGCGGGTGGCGGAAACCGACCACAAGATGCTGGGCATTTGTTTTGTTCAAGACACGGAAAGCGAATCCGGCGTGCCGTCCAGCGGTGAACTGGAAACCATGGGCTGCGCCGTGCGGGTTCATCAGGCCCAGCGCGAAAACGGTAAAGTGCAATTCATCGCCCAAGGGCTGCATCGATTCAAGATCGTGCAATGGCTGCGCCGGCGCCCACCCTATCTGGTGGAAGTAGAGTACCCCGACGAGCCGGAAGAGCCAGCCGACGAGCTTAAGGCCTACACGCTGGCCATCATCGGTGCCATCAAAGAGCTGCTGCGCACCAATCCGCTTTACGGCGAAGACGTAAAGCAGTACTTGTCTCGCTTCGGCCCGGACGACAGTTCGCCATTGGCAGACTTCGGCGCATCCATGACCAGCGCTCCCGGTCAGGAGCTGCAAGACGTTCTGGATACCGTACCACTGCTTCGCCGCATGGAACGAGTACTCCTGCTAATGCGCAAAGAGCTCGAAGTCGCGCGCCTGCAATCCGAGATCAACGAGGAAGTGAACGAGAAGGTGCAAAAGCACCAGCGTGAATTCTTCCTGCGCGAGCAACTGAAAGTTATTCAGCGGGAACTCGGCATCGCCAAAGACGACAAAACCGCCGATGCCGAACGCTTCGAAGCGCGGATGGCCAAACTGAATCCGCCGGAAGCGGTGCAGGACCGTTTCAAGGAAGAAATCCAGAAACTGCAGATTCTCGAGCAAGGCTCACCAGAATACGGTGTAACACGCAATTACCTCGATTGGATCACGCAGGTACCTTGGGGCAAATACTCCGAAGATCACTTCAACCTCGCTGCTGCGCGCAAGATATTGGACCGGGACCACGACGGCCTCAACGATGTCAAAGACCGCATCGTCGAGTTCCTCGCCGAAGGCTCGTTCAAGGGTGAAATGAGTGGCTCCATTCTGTTGTTGGTAGGCCCACCCGGTGTGGGCAAAACCTCTATCGGTCACTCGGTGGCAGATGCGTTGGGCCGCGAGTTCTACCGCTTCAGTGTTGGCGGCATGCGCGACGAAGCCGAAATCAAAGGCCACCGCCGCACCTACATCGGCGCAATGCCCGGCAAGTTCGTGCAGGCACTGAAAGACACCAAAGTGGCCAACCCGGTAATCATGCTGGATGAAATCGACAAAATCGGCTCATCCTTCCAAGGCGACCCTGCGTCCGCGCTGCTGGAGACTCTGGACCCGGAGCAGAATAAAGAGTTTCTGGACCACTACCTCGATGTGCGCATGGACCTGTCTAAAGTGCTGTTCATTTGCACCGCCAACCAGTTAGACACCATTCCCCGGCCATTGCTGGACCGGATGGATGTGATTCGGTTGTCTGGCTACATCGGTGAAGAGAAGCTCGCCATCGCCAAGCATTACCTGATTCCTCGCTTACTCAAGCGCGCAGGCTTGCTTAAAAAACAGCTCAACATTTCGGATGCCGCCGTTCGGCAAGTGATTGAAGGCTATGCCCGAGAAGCCGGGGTGCGCAGCCTGGAGAAGCTGCTGCACAAAATCATCCGCAAAGGCATTGTGAAACTGCTGGAAAACCCGGACGAACCGGTCAGAGTGGGTGTGGGCGACTTAACCACCTACCTTGGCCAACCGGCGTTCCGCAAAGAAAAATCACTGAAAGGCACCGGCGTGGTGACCGGCTTGGCGTGGACCGCCATGGGCGGGGCGACTTTGAGCATCGAAGCCTCCCGCGTGCATACCAACCACCGGGGCTTCAAGCTAACCGGCCAACTGGGCGATGTCATGCGCGAGTCCGCAGAAATCGCCTACAGCTACGTGGCATCCAACCTGAAACGTTTCAAAGGCGACCCGACCTTCTTCGAGAAGTCTTTCGTGCACCTGCACGTGCCGGAAGGCGCGACGCCAAAAGACGGGCCGAGTGCAGGCGTAACCATGGCGACCGCGCTGCTCTCCATCGCCCGTAGGGAGGCCCCTCAACAGAACCTGGCCATGACCGGCGAGCTAACGCTCACAGGGCAGGTACTACCGGTCGGTGGAATTCGTGAAAAGGTGATTGCCGCCAGAAGGCAGAAAATCAGCAACCTGATTCTGCCCGAGGCAAACCGGGGGGATTACGATGAGTTGCCGGATTATCTCAAAGAAGGGCTAACCGTGAACTTTGCCAAGAACTACAGCGACGTGTTTCAAGTGTGTTTTGGCAATAAGCCGAAGAGTGGGTCGAGTGTGCATTAACCCATACCGATAGCCCGATCGGTACTGGGTGGGGCGTGTGTTTTCTGCCGAAAAAAGATGTCCGAGCGAAGCGAGTTATTTTTCCAAAGAAAACACACGCCCCACCCAGTGCCAGCCCCCATATTTAGGTTTTCTCCTTCCAGCCGTCATCCTTCAATACAGAACCCACGGTCAGAACCGGCGAAGCATCAATATCATCAGCGTCCATCATATGGGCCACACGCTGCAACGACGACAAAATCATCGTCTGCTCCCACTCTGCCAGATTCTGAAACTTCTCAATGAAATCTTCCTGCAAAGGATTCGGCGCACGCGCCAACAGATCCGCACCGTCTTCGGTCAAATGCGCATGCACCTTGCGCTTATCCTTGGTGCTACGCACCCGATAAACCAGCTTACGATGCTCAAGGCGGTCGAGAATGGTTGTTACCGTGGCCTGACTCAGGCTGACATTCTCGGCAATCGTACCGATCGTCACCTCCCCCAAGTCACGAATGGTGCGCATAATCAGCAACTGCGGCCCGGTTAGCCCGGCATGCTTACTCAACCGTTTCGAATGCAAATCCGTTGCCCGGATAACCCGCCGAAGCGCTACCAACACCTGCTCGTAACTATCCAAAACCCGACTCCCAAGCCATTTGTTTATACCTCTAACTATTAGAGGTCTTCACCCGCTTTGATGCAAGTGTGAAAATTACCTAGCTCACAGAAATACCTCACGCATATGAGGCTGACGGCCCGCTCCCACCCTGCGACATTATTTCTGTCACCCGCTGTGCTAAGGTCCGTCACTGACGCTGCGCTACTCACAGAAAAACGGACACCTTTAATGATCAAGCACTACCTCGTTGTTATCCTCGCCCTTGTTTTTTCCGGACACCTCCAGGCACAAGGGCAAACGCTTGGCCCAGACCAAGAACTGACCGACGAGGATCTGGAAGAAAGCATCAAAACGCTGGAAAAACCGATGTATACGCCCTTCGTCGAGCTCTACCTGCTCGACGAAACAAAAGCCCTGCGCCAAGACATACAAAACACCCGCGCTGAACTGATCGAGAAAGTCGTCGAGAAAGAGCTGTCGGTGGCCGACAAGTCTATGTCTTATGCCGCCGATACGGTCACCTACTTCTTCTACCTGATTGCCGGCGCCACCTCCATTCTGGTCGTTATCGGCTGGAATTCGATTCGAGACATGCGCCACCAGCTCACCGGACTGGCCGAAGAACGGGTTAACGAATTGGTGGTGGAATACGAAAAGCGCCTGAAAGCGATCGAAGAACAATTGCAGCAGAAGTCTGAAATCATTCATCAGAACCAGGCAGAAATCGAGCTGACCAACGAGGTGCATGCGCTCTGGCTCAAAGCCAGCCAGGAAACCTCGCAGCAGAACAAGATCAACACCTACGACCAGATTCTGGAACTCCGGCCAGACGATGTTGAAGCCTTGAGTTACAAAGCCGACGCAGTACTCGAGATACAAGAACCGCTTTGGGCCATAAGCCTGTGCAACCGTGCACTCAAGCTCGCTCCAGACAATGGTCATGCGCTCTACCAATTGGCCTGCGCCTTTGCTGAGATCGGCCGCTGGGAAGATGCCGTTGCCAATCTTGCAAAAGCCATCGAGATCTCCGAGGCCTATCGCGACGATGCCTCGGTTGACCCAAGTTTCAGACAATTACACGATCACGAAAACTTCAAAAATCTGGTTTATATCGACCGCGATGACCCGGATGACGCCTAAACGGGTATATGTATCGCGGCCATACACGCATTTGCTTGACAAGGCCTGAGCTGTGGTGTTTCTTAACTCATTGTGAACATAAGAATAACCCTGACACACAGGAACAAAACACGATGAACATTTCCGCTAAGAAACTCGCTACCGCTGTAAGCGCGTCCGTAGCCCTGATGGCCGCTGGCCATGCTACTGCCGATATCAAAATAGGCATTGCAGGCCCGATGACCGGCCCGGTCGCTCAGTACGGTGACATGCAGTTCTCAGGTGCCCGCATGGCGATCGAACGCATCAACGCCGCCGGCGGTGTGATGGGTGAGAAACTGGTTGCCGTTGAAGTTGATGACGTTTGCGACCCCAAGCAAGCTGTTACCGTTGCCAACCGTCTGGTGAACGAAGGCGTTCAGTACGTTATCGGGCATCTGTGTTCCAGCTCGACCCAGCCAGCCTCCGACATCTATGAAGACGAAGGCATTCTGATGATCACCCCGGCCTCCACCAGCCCGGAAATTACCGAGCGCGGCTATGAACTGGTGTTCCGGACCATCGGTCTGGACAGCATGCAGGGCCCGGTTGCCGGCAACTACATCGCCAGCCAGAAGCCGGAGCGGGTTGCCGTTGTTCACGATAAACAACAGTACGGTGAAGGCATTGCCACGGCAGTTCGTGACACGTTGAAAGATGCCGGTATCGAAGTTGCGATGTTCGAAGGCATCACCGCCGGCGACAAAGACTTCTCCTCGCTGGTCACTAAAATCAAACAAGCCGACGTGGACTTCGTTTACTACGGCGGTTACCACCCAGAGCTAGGGCTGATTCTGCGTCAGGCTCGCCAAACCGATGTCACCGCGAAATTCATGGGGCCTGAAGGGGTTGGTAACAAAGACATCAATACCATCGCCGGCGAAGCCGCGGAAGGCTTGCTGGTAACCCTACCGCCAAGCTTTGATGAGAAAGCCGAGAACCAGGAGCTGGTTAAAGCCTTTAAGGACAAGGGCGAAGACCCATCGGGCCCATTCGTTCTGCCTTCATACACCGCTGTTCAGCTGGTCGCTGAAGGTATCAAACAAGCCGATTCCACAGATCCGTTTGACGTTGCCGCCGCCCTGCGCGCCAACAGCTTCGAAACACCGATCGGAACCGTTCAATACGACAAAGCCGGGGACCTGAAGTCCTTCGAGTTTGTGGTTTACGAATGGCACTCTGACGGTAGCAAAACTCCGGCACAGTAAGGCACACCCTCTTTCCGAGGTATGAACAAGAGCACCTTTCAACCGCGATCCGGGGGAAGGTGCTTTTCTGGCCGTATGCATTCGGAGCTCCCCCAGCATGCAAGACCTCCTGTATTTTTCCCAACAGCTCGTTAACGGGCTCACGATCGGGAGCGCTTACGCCCTGATCGCCATCGGCTATACGATGGTTTACGGCATTATCGGCATGATCAACTTCGCCCACGGCGAAATCTATATGATCGGCGCTTACACCGCGCTTATTGCCATTACCGGCTTAGCCACCCTCGGCGTCGCCTGGTTACCTGTGATTTTACTGGTTGCGCTGATTTGCGCGGTGATTGTTTCCAGTTCCATGGGCTGGGCCGTTGAACGCGTCGCTTACCGTCCGGTGCGCGGCCGGCACCGGTTGATCCCGCTGATATCCGCCATCGGTATGTCGATCTTCCTACAGAACTATGTCCACTTGGCTCAGGGTTCGCGAAACATTGGGTTTCCGGCACTGATCGATGGCAGTTTCCGGTTTGGAGCGCCTGAAAGCTTCCAGCTGTCGCTCTCTTACATGCAAATCACCATTTTTATCACCACGCTGATCTGCATGACGTTGCTCTCCCTGTTCATCTCACGTTCACGCATCGGGCGGGCATGCCGGGCGGTTTCCCAGGATTTGGGCATGGCCAACCTGCTGGGCATCGACACCAACCGGATCATCTCCGCAACCTTTGTCATCGGCGCGTCGCTGGCAGCAGTTGCCGGTTTATTGCTGGGCATGTACTACGGTTCGGTTGACCCATTGTTCGGTTTTATCGCCGGTCTCAAAGCCTTCACCGCAGCGGTCTTAGGCGGCATTGGCAGTATTCCCGGCGCCATGCTGGGCGGCCTGATTCTCGGCGTTTCTGAAAGCATGACCTCCGGCTATTTGAGCGGCGAATACAAAGACGTTGTGTCGTTCAGCTTGCTGATACTGATCCTGCTGTTCAAACCCACCGGCCTGCTTGGCAAACCGGAGGTTGAGAAGATCTGATGGCAACACACAACTTAAAGCACGCGCTGTTCTGCGCGATCGTTACCGTCGTTATCGCCTACCCTATCCTCGGCCTCGATCTGGTGGCTCAAGGCACGCAAATCGGACTGGAAGGTGCCACCCCAACCACGATCATTTCGATATTTCTGGCGGCCGGCATTGTATTTTTGTTCCAGCTGTTCCGTGACAACATCATGGGCAATTTGGGCAAACTACCGAAGCTGAACCCGCTCAGCGGCCGCGAACCCATGCCTGCCGAAAAGCGGGCGAAAGTGGAAGCTTGGGTACTTACAGCCATTATCGTGCTGGCTTTATTCTGGCCTTTTGTGGTGTCGCGGGGTTCCGTCGATTTGGCCACACTGGTGCTTATCTACATCATGTTGGCTTTGGGGCTGAACGTGGTGGTTGGCCTCGCCGGCCTTCTCGACCTTGGCTACGTTGCCTTCTATGCGGTGGGTGCCTACACCTTTGCGCTGCTTTACCAATACTTCGGGTTTACCTTCTGGATGGCCTTGCCGGTTGGCGCGTTGCTGGCCGCAACCTTTGGCATGGTGCTCGGGTTCCCGGTGTTACGGCTGCGAGGCGACTATCTGGCCATCGTGACGCTCGGATTCGGTGAAATTATTCGTATTCTATTGAATAACTGGACGGCGGTTACCGGCGGCCCTAACGGTATCGGCGGCATTCCAGACCCGACCTTGTTCGGCATGGAGTTCGGGCGCAGGGTTAAAGGCGAAGGTAATACCTCCTTCCACGAAACCTTCGGCATTGCCTACAGCGGTGAGCACAAGGTTATATTCCTGTACCTGATCGCTCTCGTACTGGCTGTCATTACCGCGCTGGTCATCCGCCGCTTAATGCGTATGCCGGTTGGCCGGGCCTGGGAAGCGCTTCGGGAAGACGAAATCGCAGCTCGCTCTCTCGGTTTGAGCCGCACCGCCGTGAAACTGTCCGCCTTCACCATTGGCGCGTTCTTCGCCGGCTTTGCCGGCACCGTCTTCGCATCCAAGCAGGGCTTCATCAGCCCAGAATCCTTTGTCTTCTTGGAATCCGCCATCATTCTAGCCATCGTGGTGTTGGGCGGCATGGGCTCTCAGATTGGCGTTATTCTCGCAGCTATCGCCGTCACCATCCTGCCGGAGCTCGCACGTGAGTTCTCAGACTTCCGAATGCTCGTCTTCGGAGCCGCCATGGTTCTAATGATGGTATGGCGCCCTCAAGGTCTGATGCCTATGCGTCGAATTCCCATTTCACTGAAACGGCAGGAGTGACAGACATGCTAGAAGTACAAGATCTGTCCATGCGTTTCGGCGGCCTGCTGGCCGTGGACGGCGTACATCTGGACGTTCAGAACCATGAAATCGTCTCGGTGATTGGCCCTAACGGTGCCGGCAAAACCACCGTGTTCAACTGCGTTAGCGGGTTCTACAAACCGACTGGCGGCAAGATTCTGTTTGAAGGCAAAGAAGTTCAAGGCAAGCCAGACTATAAGATCTCTCGGCTTGGCATGGTGCGCACCTTCCAGCATGTTCGACTGTTTGGCCAAATGTCCGTGGTTGAAAACCTGTTGGTTGCACAGCACCGCCACCTCAACACCAACCTGCTCTCCGGATTGCTGAAAACCCCCGACTATCGTTCTCGGGAAAAGCGGTCTTTAGACAAAGCCGCCTATTGGCTGGAACGGGTTGGCCTGCTGGAACTCGCCAACAGGGAAGCCGGCAATCTTGCTTACGGCCAGCAGCGGCGCCTAGAGATCGCGCGCTGCATGGTTACAGAGCCCAAGCTATTGATGCTTGATGAGCCCGCTGCCGGCCTCAACCCGGCTGAAACGAACGACCTCAACCAGCTGATCATGAGCCTGAAAGAGGATTACAACGTTTCAGTACTGCTGATCGAGCACGACATGAGCCTCGTTATGGACATCTCCGACCGGATTACCGTCATTAACCAGGGGCGCCCCCTGGCCAGCGGAACCCCGGACGACGTTCGCCAGAACGACGACGTGATCAAAGCTTATCTGGGCGAGGCCTGAGGAAGACGCATGCTAGTACTGGAAAATGTTCATACACATTACGGAAAAATCGAGGCCCTACACGGTGTCTCCGTTGAAGTGAACAAAGGCGAAATCGTTTCGCTGATTGGCGCAAACGGTGCCGGCAAAACCACCCTGCTGATGACGGTCTGCGGTAACCCGCAGGCCAGTTCCGGGCGCGTTATTCTGGAAGGCAAGGACATCACTCACGATGCCACCTCCAACATCATGCGCTCAGGCATCGCCATTGTGCCGGAGGGCCGCCGGGTGTTTTCTGGCCTGACGGTTGAAGAAAACCTGCACATGGGCGGGTTCTTCAACACCAAAGCGGAGATTCGTAAAAGTCAGGATCACGTTTACGACTTATTCCCTCGGCTCAAAGAGCGTGAAAACCAACGCGCCGGCACCATGTCAGGCGGAGAGCAGCAAATGCTGGCCATCGGCCGGGCACTGATGAGTAAGCCCAATATGATTATCCTGGACGAGCCGTCTCTGGGTTTGGCCCCGATCATCATTCAGCAGATTTTCGAGATCATCGGTCACCTGCGAGACGAGGGGATTACGGTCTTTCTGGTTGAGCAGAACGCGCACCAAGCGCTGAACTTGGCGGACAGGGGGTATGTGCTCGAAACCGGGAAAATACGGCTGCACGATACAGGCAAGAACTTGCTGAACAATCCCGAAGTCCGGGAAGCCTATCTGGGGGGCTGACGTCCGCCCATCAAAAAAGCCGGAGAGGGTTTCATCCCTGCTCCGGCTTTTTTTTGCCAATCACAAAGCTTATTTAATGCTTCGGATTGTACCTTTGTAACCTTCAACTTTTACGTCGATGGTGCCAAAGAAGCCGTAGCCTTCCTGCTTGATGGTGTAGCGAGGAGCTACAATCACATCAGCGCCGGACTCGGTAATAGCGTTGTAAGCTGCTGCAGACTTCACTTTTTCAGTCAAAGAAGCACCGCCCAGTGAAAGCAGAGAACCACCACCGTTAGCACCGTAAGCAACGCCGTCAGCGTACTCGTTTTCAGCACCCAGAGTCAGCAGACCAAACAGCTGAGTAACAGAAGACTGGCCAGTGATTTTTTCGCCAACTTCGATGTCAGCTTTCACGTCGGTAGCAACAGCACCGGTCAGTGGCAGAGAAGGGGCGCTGGTGTTCAGGGAGCTACAACCAGTCAACGCGCCGGCCATTACCAGGCTTGAAGCAATAAGCAATTTTTTCACAATCATGTCTCCGTGTGTTTTTTGAAGGTCGCCATCTTGGCGGGCGAAACTATACGCAACTCATCCATTTATGACAACAAATTCTAACTCCAGCTTTTACAATCGAATTAGCAATAAAAACCTACTCGTTAAATGAGGCTAAGTACCTCGTATAGTTTGCGTTTTTTCAAATTTGTCTATACTTACGTGAGCGGTTTGCGAGCAGGGCATTCCCCTCGGGCCGTTCTCATCTAATGAATAATCAGCCTAAGGTTTAGGCAGTTTGTGACGAGAGAAAAACCACACAAGGAGTGGATAATGAAAAAACTGATCGCAGGTGCAATTCTTCTAGGTGCTTCTTCTATGGCATTCGCGCAGCCAGGCTGTGGTGTTGGCGCCATGATCTGGAAGGGACAGTCCGGCATTGCTCCACACGTGCTCGCGGCTACCACCAACGGAACCTTCGGTAACCAGACGTTTGGTATGACTACCGGTACTCTGGGTTGCTCCACTAACCAATCGGTTCAATCCATGGCTATGTACATGGACAGCAACATCGACAAGGTTGCCCGTGACATGTCCCGCGGCTCCGGTGAAAACCTGGACACTCTCGCGGTACTTCTTGGCGTAGAAGAAGCGGATCGCGCTGATTTCCGTCAGGTACTGCAGGACAACTTCGCAGCTATCTTCCCGAACTCCGAAACCACTTCTGGCGAAGCGGTAGACGCAATCGTAGCCCTGCTTGAGCAGAACAAATCTCTGAGCAAGTACGTGGCGGCCTAATCGCCTAGCCCCAAAGGATTGAACCTGCGCTATGGATGGCGCACTATCCTTTTCTCCACTCAAACCGGATGTACCAAACACCCATGGGCTACCTCTTGCGCACTGGGCAGGCTGCTTTATGGCTTGCTGGCACCCTGGCAACCCACACTGCCTTCGCGATTAATACCGAGAACCTTCACGAACACCCCGTTTGGCTCACGCTCGGCCATTATCACGAAAACCATTTCGGTAGTGGTTACACCAGCCAGGCCGATGATTCGGCATTTTTCCTGAGCGAGGAAGGCAAAACCAACCCAGAAGCCGAGCTCGCAGCCACTCTTACCGCCATTCAACAGCCCGGTGAAGGCGATGATCACGCCCGCTGTCGTTTCCCTGCGCGGGATGCATGGCTACGTGAACAGCTCGACTTGCCCGACGAACCGGTCAGCTGCCCAGCCTACGAAGACTGGGCTGGCACGTTAAACACCGAGAAGGTCACACTGGTGTTCGCCGCCTCTTATCTAAACAGCCCGTCGTCCATGTTTGGCCACACGTTTTTAAGGCTCGATCCCCCTCAAGACGACAACGAAACCGACCTGCTGCTGGCAAACACCATTTCCTACGCCGCCGATGCCGCTGAGCACGACAGCGAACTGCTGTTTGCCTATCGCGGCATCTTTGGTGGCTACCCGGGCATTACAGCGATCAAGCCTTATTATGAAATGATCCGCCTATACAACGACATCGAACACCGGGACTTATGGGAGTACACCCTGAACCTTAGCCAGCAAGAAGTCGACACCATGCTGGCTCACACCTGGGAGATTCAGGACAAAAATTTCGATTATTACTTCTTTGACGAAAACTGCGCCTACCGCCTACTCGCGCTTATTGACGTGGCCCGCCCGGGAACCGACCTGTTAGAGGAAGTAAGTACTCACGCAATCCCTTCCGACACCGTACGCTGGGTGCGCGATAAAGACCTGGTTGAAAGCATTCATTATCGGCCGTCCGCCGCGACAGCCGTAAGCCACAACCTCGACGCCCTACCCGATGAGCACCAAACCATAGCCGCTGCAATTGCCAACGGCTACGTCAGCGTAGACGACCCAGAAGTTGAAAACCTGCCCTCTGGCGAAAAGGCACGCTTGCTCGACGCCACCTACGACTACGTGCGCTACCAAAGCGAAGCCGACAACTGGCCCCGAGAGATTGCAGCGCCCTTATCGCACCAATTGCTGGTCACCCGCAGTCGAATCGAAAACGCCGAACCGATACCACCGGTGGCAGAACCCTCCGTGCGAGACGACCAGGGCCACGACACCTTCAGGCTCAGCCTGAGCTCCGGCCAATTAGCCCACAGCGAATTCACCGAGTTGACCATTCGTCCGGCCTACCACGACATCGTCGATCCACCCGAGGGCTACCGAACTGGCGCTCAGCTGCAGTTCTTGCGACTGGATGCTCGGCTCTATCACGACAATGATGAACTGCAGGTCGAACAAATCACCGGCGTTGAAATACGCTCGCTAAGCCCCCGCAACCAGTTCTTCTCCCCCACCTCCTGGCAGGTCGGCTTCGGCGGCCGCCGCACCGACACAGGAACCCAGCGGGTGCTCGCGCCTTATCTGGAAGGTGGAGCCGGGGGTAGCTGGAGTCTTGGCGACAACAGCCAATTCTTCGCCATGGCCACGGCCGACCTTGAAATCGACGACGACATCCGCCGCGGCTACGACTTCGCCCCGGGCGCAGACCTTGGCGTACTGCACCAAAGCCCAGGCTTCAGCTTACTCGGCGGCGTCAAAACCAAAGCCTGGATCGTCAGCAGCCAACACCGCCAAGACCAGCTTTACTTAAAAGCCAACTACCACATCGGCCGCGAATTCAGCCTATTCACCGAATTCACTCGAGAAGACCACTTCGACAGGTACCAAAGCACATGGCAGGCAGGCATCCACGCGTACTTCTAAACTCGAAAGCGCTCACCACCCTACTTTTCGCATTCCTGACACTGCTGCAAACCGGCTGCAGCAGTGTCTTCTTCTATCCAAACAACACCACTTACATCACCCCAGACCGACTCGAACTGGATTACGAAGATGTGTTCCTGAACACCGCCGACGGCCAAACTTTACACGGCTGGTGGCTACCCGCTAAAACCAACGAGCCCGCAAAAGGCACCATCTACTACCTCCACGGCAATGCCCAAAACGTAAGCGCTCACATACTCAACATCGCCTGGCTGCCAGAAGAAGGCTACAACGTCTTCACCATAGACTACCGAGGCTACGGCCAATCCACCGGCGCTCCCGACATCGAAGGCGCCCTACACGACGTAGAAACCGGCCTACGCTGGTTAGCCGAACACCATTCAGAGCAACCCCTATTCCTCCTCGGCCAAAGCCTCGGCGGAGCACTCGGCATTGCCCTTGCCAGCGAATGGGTACAACGCAACGAACAACCCGAACTCAACGGCGTGATCCTGGACGGCACCTTCTCCGGCTTCCGCTACATCGCCCGCGAAAAACTCAACAACTTCTGGCTAACCTGGCCCGTCCAATACCCCCTGAGCTGGACCATCCCCGACAACTACGAAGGTACCGACCGAATTGCAGGCATAGCGCCCGTGCCGGTGGTGATCATCCACAGCATCCGGGACGGCATCATCCCGTTCCACCACGGCACAAGACTCTACGACGCTGCTGAACAACCCAAAGAGTTCCTCCAGACGGATACCCCACACGCAGCCACATTCGTGATCCCTGCGTATCGTGAAGCGGTTCTGGAGTTTTTGGAAGATAACTTCTAACCGAGAAGCAATAGCTCGTTTCGAATCCACTGACCAAGATCGGTGCGTGGTTTGGGAAAGGCGCTTTCAAAAGTCTTGAGGGCCAAGGACGGCCCGAAAGAAGCGCACATGGATGTGCTCGTAGCGTCTTTTGAAAGCGCCTTTCCCAAACCACGCTTCCCCACTGCCAGAAACGAAAAAACCCGCCAAAAGGCGGGTTTTCTCAAGACAAACCAGAAATCTTAGTCAGCGAATTCAGTTGCCTGCTCGCCTTCCTTAACTTCTTTCATGGACAGCTTAACGCGACCACGGTTGTCCACATCCAGAACCTTAACCAGAACTTCCTGACCTTCGCTCAGCTCATCAGTCACGTTCTCGATACGGCGCTCAGAGATCTGGGAAATGTGCACCAGACCATCCTTGCCAGGCAGAATGTTCACGAACGCACCGAAGTCCACAATCCGCTCAACACGGCCCTTGTAGATAGCGCCCACTTCGATCTCGGCAGTAATTTCCTTCACACGATTCATCGCCGCCTGAGCCGCTTCACCGTTTTCTGCGTAGATCTTCACGTTACCGTCGTCATCCAGATCGATAGACGCACCGGTCTCATCACAGATAGAACGAATAGTCGCGCCACCTTTACCGATCACGTCACGAATCTTGTCCGGATGGATCTTGATCGTGGTGATGCTCGGAGCGCGATCAGACAGCTCGGTACGCGGCTCAGAGATAACCTTGTTCATCTCGTCCAGGATGTGCAAACGTGCAGCCTGTGCCTGCTCAAGAGCAAGTTCCATGATCTCGTCAGTGATACCGTTGATCTTGATATCCATCTGCAGCGCAGTGATACCTTCTTTGGTACCCGCAACCTTGAAGTCCATATCGCCCAAGTGATCTTCGTCACCCAGAATGTCGGTCAGAACAGCGAACTTCTCGCCTTCCTTAACCAGACCCATCGCGATACCGGCAACTGGCGCCTTGATCGGAACACCAGCGTCCATCAGCGCGAGGCTTGAACCACACACAGAAGCCATAGAGCTGGAACCGTTAGATTCCGTGATTTCGGAAACCGAACGAATAGCGTACGGGAACTCTTCGATAGTCGGCATAACCGCCAACACACCACGCTTGGCCAAACGACCGTGACCCACTTCACGACGACCCGGAGTACCTACACGGCCGGCTTCACCGACAGAGTACGGAGGGAAGTTGTAGTGGAACATGAACGGATCTTTACGCTCACCTTCCAGTGCGTCGATGGTCTGAACGTCACGGGTGGTACCCAGAGTGGTGGTTACGATGGCCTGAGTTTCACCACGGGTGAACAAGGCAGAACCGTGAACAGAAGGCAGAATGCCCACTTCCACTTCGATTGGACGTACGGTCTTGTTGTCACGGCCATCGATACGCGGCTTGCCATCGATAACTTGCTGACGAACAACGGTCTTCTCGACTTTGCCGAAGTACTTCTTCACCAGATCGGCAGAAGGCTGACCTTCTTCTTCACCGGCCAGCTTCTCAACGGCAGCGGCTTTGATTTCGCCCAGACGCTCGTAACGAGCCATCTTGTCGCGAATGGCGTAGGCTTCTTCGATCTGACCAACGAAATCGGCTTTGATCGCGTCCAGCAGTCCGGTGTCTTCCGGCTCTGGCTGCCAATCCCAACGCGGCTTGCCGTTCTCGGCCGCAAATTCTTTGATCGCGGTGATCGCGGTCTGCATTTCCTGATGAGCGTACAGAACGCCACCCAGCATCTGGTCTTCAGACAGGCCTTTGGCTTCAGATTCAACCATCAGGACCGCTTCGTCAGTACCGGCAACAACCATGTCCAGAAGAGACGTTTCCAGCTCTTCGAAAGACGGGTTCAGGAAGTAACCTTTGTCGTTGGTGAAACCAACGCGCGCAGCACCAATCGGGCCGTCAAAAGGAATACCAGAAATTGCCAGAGCAGCAGACGCGGCCAGCATAGCGGCGATATCCGGATCCTGCTTCTTGTCGGTCGACATAACCGTCAGAATCAACTGAACTTCGTTCATGAAGCCAGTCGGGAACAGAGGACGGATAGGACGGTCGATCAGACGCGAGGTCAGAGTTTCTTTCTCGGAAGGACGACCTTCACGCTTGAAGAAACCGCCAGGAATTTTACCCGCAGCGTAGGTCTTCTCGGAGTAGTTAACGGTCAGCGGGAAAAAAGGCTGGCCCGGCTTCGCTTCACGGACACCAACAACGGTACCCAGAACGGAGGTATCACCACAGGTAACCACAACAGAACCCGTTGCCTGACGAGCTACGCGACCGGTTTCCAATGTGAAGGTGTGTCCACCCATTTCAAATGTTTTCGTACGTGGTTGCAGATCCACAATTTACTCCTGCTTTTCAACTGTTTAATACGTGGCTGATAACTGAACGATTCAGCATAGCCCGTGTTTTCCATTTATGCCGCAGCAGTCTGAACTGTGAACCAAAAGGCAACCCGTCTGAAAGCTAACAGGCTGTCGCAAAAACCCGGCAACGCCCCGGCTTTTCGACAACCTGCTTTCAATATCGGCTTTCCATTACGACTGGGAAAATCCTTTGGTGTCACGGACAAATCAACTGCAGCAAACGGCTATCTGGTTGCCTTACATGCAAGCGCAGACAGCGGGAGAGAAAACTCGGCTGACCACGGGAAATCCCGGGCCAGCCTTCAGGTCACTAAATCCGATTAGCGACGCAGACCCAAACGCTTGATCAACTCAAGGTAGCGGTCAGCATTTTTACGCTTCAGGTAGTCCAGCAGCTTACGACGCTGGTTTACCATACGGATAAGACCACGGCGGGAATGGTGATCCTGCTTGTTGGCCTTGAAGTGATCCTGCAGCTTGTTGATGTTAGCGGTCAGCAGAGCCACCTGAACTTCAGGGGAACCGGTATCGCCTTCACCTTGCTGAAAATCGGTAACGATTTGAGCTTTCTCACTGGCAGAAAGTGCCATATTACACCTCATTGTTTGCGATGCTGAAAAATCCGGCCGAACCGCGCATCTCTACAGCCCGGCTACACAGCGGCAGCTTATCTGCCGTTGTTCTTGACCAGCCGACGAGGCACCAGCACGGTGTCTTCGCCTTCCGGTTGAGCTTCCGCCAACCCAACAAAAGAATGATTGCCGTAAACACGCACAAATCCTTCAAAGGGCTGACCGGGTATTCTAACTGGTTGCCCGTTCAATATCGACACCAGCGCCGGGCCTGAAAGCCGGTGTTCCGGAAACATGGTCAGTGCGCTTTCTGGTGGCAGCAACAGCCCGTCCAGACTTTCATCGCGCTCCCGCATGGCTTCCAAAGTTTCGATATTCTGAACGTTATCAAGGGTATAACCCGCAGCCAAAGTACGACGCAAAGCCACCACATGAGCACCACAACCCAACTCTTGGCCGATGTCCTCGACTAATGAGCGGATGTACGTACCCTTGGTGCAGGTTACCGCCAGATCGAGTTCGTTGTCACGAACCGCAAGCAGCTTCAATTCGTAGATGGTAACGGGGCGCGCAGGGCGTTCGATTTCGATGCCTTCCCGGGCGTACTCATACAGGGGCTTGCCCTGATGCTTAAGCGCGGAATACATCGACGGAACCTGCTGAATGTCGCCCCGGAAGTTTTCCAGAACGGCTTCGACATCGGCTTCCGTTAACGAGGGAACCGGCTTTTCTTCAACCACAGCGCCTTCGGAATCCCCAGTCTCTGTACGAACACCTAAACGAGCCGTGGTGATATAGGCCTTGTCGCTGTCCAACATCGTCTGGGAAAACTTGGTGGCCTCACCGAAGCACAAAGGCAACACGCCGGTGGCCAACGGATCAAGCGCACCGGTATGGCCCGCTTTTGCAGCTCCATACAGGCGCTTTACCTGCTGAAGAATACCGTTAGAGGTGACACCCTGGGGTTTATCGATCACCAGGATGCCATTTACATCGCGGCCTTTACGTCTTCGACTCAAGCGTCACGCTCCGAACTGTCCGTGTCAGTATCGTTGCTGTCGTCTTGCCCAACGGCCGGCTGATCACCCACAGCTTCCCGAATCAAGCGATCCAGTTTGCGGCTGTGGCCAAGCAGGCTGTCGAAGTGAAACCGCAGCATGGGCACAACGCGCAATTTCATCGCACGTGCCACTTGGCCACGCAAAAATCCGGAGGCCTTATTCAGCACTTTCAGGGATTCCTGAACTTCCGGAGATTGCTCGGTTAGCTCTTCGGTCGACAACAGCGAAACGTAGATATCGGCATAACCCAAATCACGGCTGACTTTGACATCGTTCACCGTGATCATACCAACGCGAGGGTCTTTCACCTCACGCTGGATGATCTGGGCCAGCTCACGTTGCATCTGATCGCCAATGCGATCGATGCGGCTGTAATCCCGTGCCATTAGGCCCCCGTAGACTCGAGCTGACGTTCAACGCGAACGCGATCGAAGACTTCGATCTGGTCGCCCACTTTCACATCGTAACCCTTAACACCGATACCACATTCCATACCGTTACGTACTTCTTGTACGTCGTCTTTGAAGCGGCGCAGAGATTCCAGCTCGCCTTCAAAGATCACCACGTTGTCACGCAGTACACGGATCGGTTTGTTGCGGTAGACATTACCCTCGGTAACCATACAGCCGGCAACCTGACCGAACTTCGGTGAACGGAATACGTCACGCACATCGGCGATGCCCACGATATCTTCGCGGAATTCCGGCTTCAGCATGCCGGTCAGGGCCGCTTTAACGTCGTCCAGCATGTTATAAATGATGCTGTAGTAACGCAGGTCCAGACCTTCTTTCTCGACCAGACGCTTCGCCGCCGTATCGGCACGAACGTTAAAGCCAAAGATAACCGCGTTGGTCGCCATGGCCAGGCTCACGTCGGTTTCGGCGATACCGCCAACACCAGACGACACAACCTTGACCTGTACTTCGTCGTTACCCATATCACGCAAGGCCTTGGTGATGGCCTCAAGGGTACCGCGCACGTCGGTCTTCAGAACAACGTTGAGGGTCTTAACCTCATCCTTGCCCATGTTTTCGAACATGTTCTCAAGCTTGGCTGCTTGCTGACGCTGCAGACGGCTTTCACGCTCACGGGTCTGACGCAGTTCGGCCAGTTCTTTTGCCTTTTTCTCGTCAGACACGGCGTAGAACTCGTCACCGGCATCCGGCGTGCCGTTCAAGCCCAGGATTTCCACCGGGATTGAAGGACCCGCAGACTTAACCTGCTTGCCTGCTTCGTTGGTCATGGCACGAACCTTCCCGAAGAAGGAACCGGCAACAACCATCTCACCTTGGCGCAGGGTGCCGTTCTGAACCAGAACGGTCGCAACCGAACCGCGGCCACGCTCAAGGCTGGATTCAACCACAACACCTTTCGCCGACGCGTCTGGAGAGGCTTCAAGCTCAAGAACCTCTGCCTGCAGCAGAACCGCTTCTAGCAAGCTATCGATACCGGAACCGGTATGCGCCGATACAGGTACAAACTGAACGTCACCGCCCCAGTCTTCCGGAATAACGTCCAGAGCTGAGAGTTCGGTTTTGATGCGATCCGGATCCGCTTCTTCTTTGTCCATCTTGTTGATGGCAACAACCAAAGGAACACCGGCCGACTTGGCGTGTTCTACCGCCTCTTTCGTCTGCGGCATCACGCCGTCATCCGCGGCTACAACCAGAATGACGATATCGGTGCACTGGGCACCACGAGCTCGCATTGCGGTAAAGGCCGCGTGGCCCGGTGTATCCAGGAAGGACACCATGCCGTGATCGGTTTCAACGTGGTAGGCACCAATGTGCTGGGTAATACCACCGGATTCACCAGCCGCTACCTTCGTGCGACGGATGTAATCAAGCAGCGAAGTTTTACCGTGGTCTACGTGACCCATCACGCTCACAACCGGAGCACGCTTGATCTTTTCTTTGCCTTCGTCCTGATCAGTGATGTTGCTCAACACTTCTTCTTCAAGTGCGTCATCACTGATGCTAACCGGCTTGTGACCCAACTCTTCAGTCACCAGGATCGCAGTTTCCTGATCCAGAGGCTGGTTGATGGTGGCCATCACGCCCATACCCATCAGAGTCTTGATGACATCAGCGGCTTTAACAGCCATACGCTGGGCGAGATCACCAACAGTGATCGTTTCTGGAATCTGTACTTCTCTTACCATGGGCTTGGTTGGCCTCTCGAAAGCATGACGCTTTTCTTTCGTTTTCTTTTTGGCCCGTAGCTGTTTGCGAGGAACGGTTTCATCATCCTCGGAAATCACCAGAGGCTCCTCTGGTCGGCTACGTGGACCGCGATGGCCAGCCTGTTTCTTCTTAGGCTTGCCGTCATCATCATCGCCGCGCTCACGCCCTTTCTCTTTCTTTTTCTTCGGCTTGCGATCCCGTCCGTCTTCTTCTGGCGGAGGCATCGGAATGTCCTCTGGCGCGGTTTCAACGACCGGCTCCGGCTCTTTCACTTCAGTTGCCTCAGGCGCTTCTGCAGCTTCTGGCTGCTCTTTCGGAGCCTCAGCTTCTGGCTGGACTGGCGCTTGCTCGGCAGCCACTGCCGGCGCTTCTTGCGGCGCTGGCTCTTGCGCAACCGGCTGCTCTACCGGCGCTTCCGGTTTTGGCGCTTCGGCTTCCGGCTCAGGCTGCAGTTCTGCACGCTTGATGTACGTGCGACGCTTACGCACTTCAACGTTAACTGTTTTGGCTTTACCCGCTTTCAACGTGGTCGTTGTCTTACGCTTGAGCGTGATTTTCCGCGGCTCGGCTTCGCCATCGCCGTGGCTCTTTCTCAGATAATCCAGCAACTGCTGTTTCTCATCGCTAGACACAGCATCGTTCTCGCTACGGGCTTTTAACCCGGCTTCAACGATCTGCTTCAGCAAACGATCCACGGGAGCGCCTACATCTGCGGCCAGTTGTTTTACCGTTACATCAGTCATACTGGTCCTCCTCTCCCGAATCAGGCCTGGTCTTCAAACCAGGGTGCACGTGCCGTCATAATCAGTTGACCTGCACGCTCTTCATCAACACCTTCGATCTCAAGCAGATCGTCAACCGACTGCTCTGCGAGATCTTCCATCGTGCGAACGCCCATACCGGCAAGCTTAAACGCCAGTGCTCGCTCCATGCCGTCCATTTCCAGGAGGTCTTCAGCAGGCTCTGATCCTTCAAGGGCTTCTTCACCGGCCAAGGCCTGATTTAACAAGGCATCTTTGGCACGCTTACGAAGTTCCGTCACGGTGTCTTCGTCCAGACCGTCGATGGCGAGCATTTCTTCCATCGGTACGTAAGCCACTTCTTCAATAGAAGAGAAGCCTTCTTCGATCAGGACACTTGCAAACTCTTCATCAACATCAAGATGCTTGGTGAAGTGCTCAAGCAAACGGCCAAGCTCTTGCTCTTGACGCTCGCCCGCTTCTTCTTCGGTCATCACGTTCAATGTCCAGCCTGTCAGCTCTGTGGCCAATCGAACGTTCTGCCCGTTTCGACCAATGGCCTGGGCCAGATTGTCTTCAGCAACGGCCACATCCATGGTGTGACGGTCTTCGTCCATCACAATGGAGGCCACTTCTGCCGGAGCCATGGCATTGATAACCAGCTGTGCTGGGTTGTCGTCCCAAAGAACGATATCCACACGCTCACCGCCCAGCTCGTTAGAAACGGCCTGAACACGGGAACCCCGCATACCCACACACGCGCCGACAGGGTCGATGCGACGGTCGTTGGTTTTCACGGCAATCTTGGCACGTGAACCGGGATCACGGGCTGCGCCACGAATTTCGATCAGTTCTTCGGCAATCTCCGGCACTTCGATGCGGAACAATTCGATCAGCATCTGTGCATCGGTACGGCTCAGAATCAATTGCGGACCACGATGATCAACGCGAATTTCCAGCAGCAGGGCGCGAACACGATCACCCATCCGGAACGTCTCGCGAGCAATCAGATGTTCGCGCGGCAGCAAAGCTTCGGCGTTGCTACCCAGATCCACGATAACGTTGTCCCGGGTTACTTTTTTGACCGTACCGGAAACCAGCTCACCAACCCGATCGCGGTAACTATCTACGATCTTGGAACGCTCGGCTTCACGAACTTTCTGGAAAATAATCTGTTTGGCTGCTTGCGCGCCGATACGACCGAAAGCAACAGACTCCGTTTGCTCTTCATACATGTCGCCCGGCTGCAGAGACGAGTCAATTTCTTCCGCTTCCTGCATAGTCAACTCGGTACCCAACGCAGGCACCGCGTCGTTGTCTACCACCAACCAACGGCGGAAGGTTTCGTACTCACCGGTACGACGATCGATGGACACACGGATATCCGCTTCTTCATCTTCGTAACGCTTTTTGGCAGCAGTGGCGAGCGCAAGCTCGATGGCCTCAAAAATCACGTCCTTGTCGACGCCCTTCTCGTTCGAGACGGTTTCCACTACCAGCAAGATCTCTTTACTCATGCGATTGCCCTGCCTTCAAAATAATCAATACACCTAAGAATTCTTGAATACGTTTATTCAAAAACCGGAACGATATTGGCTTTATCAATACTGTCGAACGGCAACACGTATTCGTGATCGTCTACCACGATGACCACTTCGTCGCCTTCCACACCCTTGATCAGGCCCTGAAACTTTCGGCGACCCTCGAAAGCCATTCGGAGTTTGAGTTGAACTTTGTGCCCAACAAACGCCTGATAATGTTCAAGACGAAACAGCGGGCGATCCATCCCCGGGGATGAAACCTCCAACGTATACTCACTCTGGATGGGGTCCTCTACATCCATTACGCCACTGACTTGCCGACTGACTTTTTCGCAGTCTTCAATGCCAATACCGTTTTCGGCGTCATCGATAAAAACCCGAAGCATCGACTGATAGCCACGAGAACGAAATTCGATACCCCAAAACTCATATCCGAGCCCTTCGACTACCGGGCGCAGTATCTCTTCGAGTTGATTAAGCTTGGCTGACAAGTGTCGCCGCCTCCGTCTTGAGAATTTTCAATGTACAAAAACAAAAAAAGGGCTGTTAAGCAGCCCTTTTATGCACTAGGGCCTTTGCGCCAGGCCCCTTAATCAAAAAGCCCCTGAAATCGGGGCTTTTTGTTGCAAGTATTCGCAGATAGCCAAACCCAAAACGGCTATCTGCCGACAGACACCTGGCCTGTCTGGGAGCCAGAACAGATCACTGACTCCAATATCCGCGGAAGTATAGAGATACGAAGCGGATCGGTCAAGGACTGACCAAACAAAGACGGCCTGGATTAACCAAGCCGTCTTTGTTGAAAATTGGTGCCCAGGGCCGGACTCGAACCGGCACAGCTCTCGCTACCACCCCCTCAAGATGGCGTGTCTACCAATTTCACCACCTGGGCAAAAACTTTATCACTCGAGCTCCGGAAGCTCGTCTTCTTTCGTCTCGCTGCTTGCGCCTTCGTCCAGAGCCGGAACTTGCTCCGCAGAGGATTCCTGAACCATCGGAATACCGGCTTCGCCAGCCACTTCCGCGCGCTGCTTGGCGAAAATCGCCAACGAAAAACTGGTCACAAAAAACACAACCGCCATCAAGGTGGTTACACGGGTCAGAAAGCTGCCACTACCCTGACTACCAAAAACGGTCTGGGAAGCGCCGCCACCGAACGCCGCGCCGGCATCCGCACCCTTGCCTTGCTGGATCAAGACGACACCAACCAGCGCCACGGCGATAACGACGTGAACAACAACTACCAGTGTTTCGATCCAATCCATACAGACTCTCGTATTCGTTTCGACTTAGTTACCCGCCGGGAAGGACCGGCAAATACTAATAAACTCGTCAGCCTTAAGGGAAGCTCCACCTATAAGACCACCATCGATATCGGGCTCTAAAAACAGAGCGGCAGCATTATCCGCTTTTACACTGCCGCCGTAAAGTACCGATATCTCTTCTGCGGGTGCGCCCATTGTTTTCAGGACGCATCGAATCTCCGCATGCATTGCCTGAGCATCTTCAGCCGTAGCTGTTTTGCCCGTACCTATGGCCCAAACCGGCTCATAAGCCACTACAATTCCTTGCCACTGATCGCCCGCAACACCGGCCAGACCGTTTCTGACCTGCTCGGCAACCACACGCTCGGCTTCACCGGCTTCGCGCTGTTCTAGCGTTTCACCCACACAAAGCACTGCCGTCAAACCACTTTCGAGAACGCGCTCGACCTTGCGGGCCGCCACGGCATCGCTTTCACCAAACAGCTGACGACGCTCGGAATGCCCCACCAAAACGAAGCTGCAGCCCAGATCCTTGGCCATATCGGCGGATACTTCACCGGTATAGGCTCCAGACTGCCATTCACTAACATTCTGCACACCCAAGGCAAGCTTGCCATCGGACTGTTGCTGAACCAGAGGCACATAGAGCGCCGGGGGAATAACAACCACTTCAGCGGCGTCATCCAGCCCGACCGCACGATCACAAATCACGCCGACCAGTTGCTGCACAAGGTCTTTCGACCCGTTCATCTTCCAGTTTCCGGCTACAATTTTACGGCGCATATGAACTCTCAAACGTCCCGAGCGTAAGCGAGGGCGAACTATACAGCAGAGATTTCATCTGCACAACCGCCCCGTTTTGAATCAGGGGGTTGACTGCTCCACCACCTCTGCAAGGCTCTCAGCGACGCGAGCAATTTCGGCAGCATTTTTGCCTTCTGCCATCACCCGGATCAACGGTTCGGTACCCGATGCGCGCAGAAGAATCCGCCCGGAGCCACCAAGTGACTCTTCAGCCTCACGCATGGCCCTGACGATATCGTCCCGGCTCAGCGGGTCAAAGCGCTTAGCAACTTTCACATTGATCATAGTTTGCGGCAACTTGTTCATACCACTGCGCAGCTCAGACAATGTTTTTCCGGAGTTACCAATAGCCAAAAGCACCTGCAATGCCGATATCACGCCATCACCCGTGCCAATGCAGTCGCGAATGACCATATGCCCGGAGCCTTCGCCGCCAACCAACCAGTCGTTAGCCAGCAAACGCTCCATCACGTACCGGTCGCCGACCTTTGCCCGTTCGAACGGAATATCAAGTTCGTTCAGAGCCAGCTCGACACCCAGGTTGGTCATCAACGTACCAACAACACCGCCCTCGAGACGCCCCTCTGCACGGCGTTGGGAAGCGAGAATATACAGCAACTCGTCACCATCGACTTCTGAGCCGTCCCGATCGACCATCAACACCCGGTCGCCATCGCCGTCAAAGGCGATACCCAAATCGGCACCCGTCTCGGTAACGGTCTGCTTCAGGCTCTCTAAGTGCGTAGATCCGACGTTCAGGTTGATGTTCAAACCATCCGGCTCAGCGCCAATAACGGTCAGCTTGGCACCCAGTTCCCGGAACACTTTTGGCGCAACGTGATAAGTCGCCCCGTGGGCGCAATCCAACACGACATGCATACCGTCCAAGGTAAACTCGTTCGGAACCGTACTCTTGCAGAATTCAACATAGCGGCCTGGCGCATCATCGATCCGACTGACCTTACCCAGCTCTTTGGGCTCACACACTTCAATCGGCTTATCCAACCAGCGCTCGATCTCAGACTCGAGGGCGTCATCCAATTTGGTGCCCGCAGCAGAGAAGAACTTGATACCGTTGTCGTGGTGTGGGTTGTGGGATGCACTAATGACAATACCCGCAGAAGCCCGAAAAGTACGGGTGAGATAAGCGATGGCGGGTGTGGGCATGGGCCCCAGCAACCTCACATCTACCCCGGCGGCCGAAAGCCCGGCTTCCAGCGCGGACTCAAACATATAGCCTGACAGGCGAGTATCTTTACCAATCAACACGCTGTTGCGCTGACCCGCCTTTTTGAATGCCTGACCGGCGGCCCAACCAAGATGCAACATAAACTCGGGGGTAATTGGCTGCTCCCCGACGCGACCGCGAATGCCGTCGGTACCAAAATATTTACGCTGGGACATTACTTTGCCTCCTTAACTGCCGTTACGACTTTGACGGCGTCCACAGTTTCCCTGACGTCATGCACTCGCAGAATGCTCGCGCCTTTCATGGCCGATATTGTCGCGGCTGCGAGGCTGGCAGACAACCTTTCATTCACATCGCGACCTGTGATGGCTCCGAGCATCGACTTTCGGGAGATACCAATCAGTAGCGGATGCCCAAGCATATGCATTTGTTCCATGCCGGCTAGCAGCTGAACATTGTGCTCAACCGTCTTACCAAAACCGAACCCGGGATCAAGAATGATATTTTCCGGTAACACGCCAGCCGCTTCGGCTACTCGCACCCGCTCCGTCAAAAACGAGCTGACTTCCCGACGCACGTTCCGGTAGAACGGCGAATCCTGCATGGTGTCCGGCTCACCCTGAATGTGCATCAGGCACACGGGCACGCCCGCCTCAGCAACCACTTCTGGCGCACCGTCTCGTTGAAGCGCCCGGACATCATTAATCAAGCCAGCTCCAACCTTTACGGTTTCCGCCATGACCACCGGATTGCTGGTATCGACAGACACCACCACATCCAGCTCTCGCGCAATCGCCTCAACAACCGGGCACACCCGGTCCAACTCTTGCTGCGTAGAAACCGGAGCGGCTCCCGGGCGGGTTGATTCACCCCCAACGTCCACAAAAGTGGCGCCATCAGCCACCATTTGCTTTGCTCGAAGCACTGCAGCGTCCACATTATTGAATTGACCACCATCCGAAAACGAGTCGGGGGTGACGTTCAAAATACCCATAACATGGCATTCCGACAGATTCAGCTGGCGGCCGGCAAAATTAACGTTCATAGCACAGAGTCCGGTTAGATCTTTAGTGAATACAAAAACAAACGCCGCCCAATCAATGGGCGGCGTCGGATAACACTCAGAGCTTTAGCGAGATTCAGTGCTCGCCAGCCGGGCGCCCTACTCCGGGCTGACCGCTGTCGCCCGACTCTTTGGGCTCAGCTGCCGGCTCGGCACTTTCAGGCGTTCCACCCGCAGAAGGGCCGCTATCACCCCAGTTTTTCGGGGGACGAGGCTCACGACCTTCCATGATGTCATCAATCTGGAAACGATCGATGGTCTCATACTTCATCAATGCATGAGCCATCATATCGAGCTTGTCGCGGTTTTCGACCAGAATCTGCTTGGCCGTCTCGTAGCAGGTATCCACGATGTTGCGCACTTCCTCGTCGATACGCTGCGCCGTCTCGGGCGAATACACTGTGTGCGACTGTCCAGCGGAACGACCCAGGAAAGGCTCTTCACTGTCTGTGTCGTATTGCAACGGCCCCAACTTATCGGACAACCCCCAGCGGGTAACCATGTTGCGCGCCAGACTGGTCGCACGCTCGATGTCGTTCGATGCACCGGTGGTGACACCATCAACACCCAATGTGAGCTCTTCGGCGATGCGACCACCAAACAAGCTGCAGATCGAGCTGATCAGATAGCGTTTGGAATGGCTGTACTTGTCCTCTTCGGGCAGGAACATCGTCACACCCAAGGCGCGGCCACGAGGAATGATACTCACCTTGTAGACCGGATCGTGCTCCGGCACCAAACGCCCCACAATCGCATGCCCTGCTTCGTGGTAAGCCGTATTCAGCTTCTCTTTCTCGTTCATCACCATGGACTTGCGCTCGGCGCCCATCATGATTTTGTCTTTCGCCAGCTCCAACTCTTCCATGGACACCAGACGCAGGTTACGGCGAGCCGCAAACAAGGCAGCTTCGTTTACCAGGTTGGCCAAATCGGCACCAGAGAATCCGGGTGTTCCGCGCGCGATCACAGCCGGGTCGATGCCGTCCGCCAGTGGCACTTTTTTCATGTGCACTTTCAGAATCTGCTCGCGCCCTTTGATGTCGGGCAAGCTAACAACCACCTGCCGGTCGAATCGACCCGGGCGCAGCAGCGCCGGATCCAGCACGTCCGGACGGTTGGTCGCGGCAATCACGATAACGCCTTCGTTACCTTCAAAGCCGTCCATCTCAACCAGCAACTGGTTCAGAGTCTGCTCACGCTCATCGTGACCCCCACCCATGCCAGCGCCACGATGGCGACCAACGGCATCAATCTCATCGATGAAAATAATGCAGGGGCTCTGCTTCTTGGCCTGCTCGAACATGTCACGAACACGCGAAGCACCCACACCTACAAACATCTCAACGAAGTCCGAACCGGAAATCGAGAAGAAAGGAACCTTCGCCTCACCCGCAATGGCTTTAGCCAGCAGCGTTTTACCTGTACCCGGAGGGCCAACCATCAGAACGCCCTTGGGAATACGGCCACCCAAACGCTGGAATTTGCTCGGATCACGCAGGAAGTCGACCAGCTCTTTCACGTCTTCTTTGGCCTCTTCAACACCGGCCACATCACCAAAAGTCGTTTTGATCTGATCTTCACTGAGCAGTCGCGCCTTACTCTTACCAAAAGACATGGGCCCTTTGCCGCCGCCACCGCCTTGCATCTGGCGCATGAAGAACATAAACAACGCAATGATGATCAGAATCGGGAAAGCGGCAACCAACAATTGAGTCCACAGACTCTGCCGTTCAGGTTCTTTACCGATCACCTCAACTTGATTGGCAAGCAGATCGTCCATCAGCTTGTTGTCTGGCACTTGAGGGCGAACAGTCTGAAACTGAGAGCCATCTCCTCGTATGCCTTGAATTTCCAGCCCGTCGACCGTCACCTGACGAACCTGCCCTTGCTGGACCATTTCGACAAACTGGGAATAATTAACTTGTTGCCCGCTGGTGGTGGGCGTGAAATTCTGGAACACCATCAGCAGCACAGCGGCTATTACTAGCCAGAGAACTAAATTTTTTGCCATATCGTTCAAGGATCATCACCTGTGAATTGCAGAGCCGCGGCCTTGCCGCTCACCCTTTTCGAACACCTTACACCAAATGTACGCTCGTAAACCAGAAGTGGCCTATCCGTAAAAGACACAGATTCCGGGAAAACGTTCCCCGCCACCAAATCTACAAACCACACCTGTAAGTGATTACAGCCATTTGTAGCGGGCCTCTATCTGTTACAATCGCTCCATTATACTTCGTTGTCAGCATTTAAGCCGCTGACCTTTTGTTAATAGCATTGATAAAGAGATTACATCATGAGCTTGTCATCGGAACAGCGCCGGGAATACCGGGCCATTGCCCACAACCTGAAGCCCATCATCATCGTCGGCGACAAAGGCCTGTCCGAAGGACTTCAAGACGAACTGGACCGCGCCCTGAATGATCACGAACTGATCAAAATCAAAGTGGCCAGCCAGGATCGCGAAGCCCGTCAGGAAGCCATCGAAGCACTGTGCAAGAGCGCGAAGGCCGAACTGGTACAAACCATCGGCAAGATTGCCGTGATTCTGCGCCGGTCAAAGAAACCCAACCCGAAGCTTTCGAACCTGCTCAGAAACAAATAAGTTTTGAGCAATAAAAAAGCCGGCCCGAGGTTACCTCCGGCCGGCTTTTCTTTGCCTGCAGTAGCTTAGATGTACTGCACCTCGGCAATTTCGTACTCAACGGTACCGGACGGAATGCGGATAGCCACCACATCACCCTCACTTTTACCGATCAACGCCCGCGCAATTGGCGAAGATACCGAAAGCTTGCCCGCCTTGATGTCAGCTTCGTCTTCGCCAACAATCTGGTAGGTCACTTCTTCATCGGTATCCATGTTCACCAACTCGACGGTGGTGCCGAAAATGACCTTGCCGGTATTTTCCATTGCCGTCACGTCGATGACCTGAGCTACCGAAAGCTTGCCTTCAATTTCCTGAATGCGCCCTTCGATGAAGCTTTGCTGCTCACGCGCAGCGTGGTATTCAGCGTTTTCTTTCAAATCGCCGTGTTCACGAGCATCAGAAATAGCCTGAATAACCCGCGGACGATCTTCGGATTTCAATTTTTTCAGCTCCTCACGCAAGCGGGCCTCGCCCAGCTTGGTCATAGGAACTCTATCAGTAGACATATCGTTACTTCCCTGCGTGCAGGTCCTGGAGGCGACGAACTGCGCGCTCCGGACCAAACTTAATGGCTCGGCAGTAGGCTTCGCCACCTGCCAGAGTCGTTGTATAGGTTACCTTACTCTGCAACGCCGACTGACGGATCTGCGACGAGTCAGAGATGGCTTTACGACCTTCAGTGGTGTTGATAATCAGCTGCACTTCGCCGTTCTTGATTGCGTCCACAATGTGCGGACGACCTTCACGGACCTTGTTGACGTGCTCAACGGCAATACCTGCCTCTTCAAGCGCTTTTGCGGTGCCTGTTGTGGCAATGATGTTGAAGCCAGCTTCAATCAGCTCACGAGCCACTTCGACGGCACCCGGCTTGTCGACATTTCTCACCGACATGAACGCCGTACCTTCGGTTGGCAACTTATCGCCAACGGCCAGTGATGCCTTGGCAAAGGCTTCGTCAAAGCTGTCACCCAGCCCCATCACCTCACCGGTAGACTTCATTTCCGGCCCCAGAATCGGGTCAACCGACGGGAACTTGTTGAACGGGAACACAGACTCTTTCACCGCGTAGTAAGTCGGTACGATTTCCTGCGTGAAATCCAGTTCTTTCAGAGTCTTGCCGGACATCACTCGAGCCGCAACCGCCGCCAGAGACAAACCAATCGCCTTGGATACGAACGGCACGGTACGGGAGGCACGAGGGTTCACCTCGATCACGTAGATTTCGCCATCCTGCCAAGCCAGCTGTACGTTCATCAGACCGATCACTTCCAGCTCGATGGCCATCTTCTTGACGGCTTCGCGCATGGCGTCCTGAACGTCAGCCGGCAAGCTGTAAGGCGGCAGTGAACACGCGGAGTCACCGGAGTGAATACCCGCCTGCTCGATGTGCTGCATGATGCCGCCGATCACGACGTCGGTGCCGTCGGAGATGGCGTCGATATCCACCTCGATGGCGGCGTTCAGGAAGTGGTCCAGTAGTACCGGGCTGTCGTTAGACACCAATACGGCACTTTGCATGTAGCGAACCAGTTCGGTTTCGTCGTAGACGATTTCCATGGCGCGACCGCCCAGTACGTAGGACGGGCGAACCACCAGCGGGTAGCCAATCTCGCGTGCGGCGACAATGCCTTCTTCGTGGCTGCGCACGGTGGCGTTTTCTGGCTGTTTCAGACCCAGGCGCTGGATCATCTGCTGGAAACGCTCACGGTCTTCGGCACGGTCGATGGCGTCCGGGCTGGTACCGATAATCGGAACACCGGCCGCTTCCAGGCCGCGCGCCAGTTTCAACGGCGTTTGGCCGCCGTACTGAACAATGACACCCTTCGGCTTTTCAACAGCGATAATTTCCAGAACATCTTCCAGAGTGATCGGCTCGAAGTACAAGCGATCGGAGGTGTCGTAGTCGGTGGACACGGTTTCCGGGTTGCAGTTGATCATGATGGTTTCGTAGCCGTCTTCGCGCATCGCGAACGCGGCGTGAACACAGCAATAATCAAACTCGATACCCTGACCAATGCGGTTGGGACCACCACCGATGACCACGATCTTTTCACGATCGGACGGATCCGCCTCGCACTCTTCTTCATAGGTGGAGTACATGTAAGCGGTGTCTGATGCGAATTCGGCGGCGCAGGTGTCCACACGCTTGTAGACCGGGCGCACGCCCAGGTCGTGACGCAGTTTACGCATGCTGGCTTCGGAAATGCCGAGCAGCTTGGCCAAACGCGCGTCAGAGAAGCCTTTACGCTTCAGACGGAACAAGGTGGCGTAATCGATATCCGCCTTGCCTGCGGTCTTCAGGGCAGTCTCTTCTTTGATCAGGTCTTCAATCTGCACCAGATACCAAGGATCTACCTTGGTGTGCCTGAAGACTTCTTCGACCGTCATTCCGGCGCGGAAGGCATCACCGATGTACCAGATACGGTCTGCGCCCGGTACGTTCAGCTCGGTGGTCAGAGTTTCGCGGGAGTTTTCTGAATCCAGATCTTCCAGCTTCTCGTCGAAACCTTCGGAGCCCACTTCCAGACCACGCAACGCTTTTTGAACCGATTCCTGGAAGGTCCGGCCAATGGCCATGACTTCGCCCACCGACTTCATCTGAGTGGTCAGTCGAGCGTCTGCCTGCGGGAACTTCTCGAAGGTAAAGCGAGGAATCTTGGTAACCACGTAATCGATGCTAGGCTCGAAAGAAGCCGGCGTTACGCCACCGGTAATTTCGTTCTGCAGCTCATCGAGGGTGTAACCAATCGCCAGCTTGGCCGCGACCTTGGCAATCGGGAAACCGGTTGCTTTGGAGGCCAACGCCGAAGAACGGGATACCCGCGGGTTCATTTCGATGACGACCATGCGGCCGGTGTCGGGGTTGATACCGAACTGGACGTTAGAACCACCGGTCTCAACGCCGATTTCACGTAGTACCGCCAAGGAGGCGTTACGCATGATTTGGTATTCTTTGTCGGTCAGGGTCTGAGCCGGGGCAACCGTGATGGAGTCACCGGTGTGCACACCCATGGCGTCAAAGTTTTCGATGGCGCAGACGATGATGCAGTTGTCGTTTTTGTCACGAACCACTTCCATCTCGTACTCTTTCCAGCCGATCAGGGATTCGTCGATCAGCAGTTCGTTGGTCGGAGAAAGATCCAGACCACGAGTACAGATTTCTTCAAATTCGTCTTTGTTGTACGCGATACCACCACCGGAACCACCCATGGTGAACGACGGACGAATGATGCACGGGAAGCCGATTTCTTTGGAGATTTCCCAAGCTTCGTCCATGGAGTGGGCAATGGAGGCCCTCGGGCACTCAAGGCCAATTTTCTTCATGGCCTGGTCGAAGCGGTTACGGTCTTCGGCTTTGTCGATGGTGTCGGCGTTCGCACCGATCATTTCGACACCGTGCTTCTCGAGTACGCCGTATTTTTCCAGATCCAGCGCACAGTTCAGCGCGGTCTGGCCGCCCATAGTCGGCAGCAGGGCGTCCGGCTTTTCTTTCTCAATGATTTTTTCGACGGTTTTCCAGTTGATGGGCTCGATGTAGGTGGCATCGGCCATGACCGGGTCCGTCATGATGGTAGCCGGGTTGGAGTTCACCAGAATTACCCGGTAACCCTCTTCACGCAGGGCTTTACAAGCCTGGGCTCCGGAGTAATCGAACTCGCACGCCTGCCCGATCACGATGGGGCCAGCGCCCAGGATCAGGATGCTTTTGATGTCGGTACGTTTTGGCATGTCTTGGTAAACCTGTCAGCAACTTTTGAATTCTTGCAGCGCAGAACGCAGCGCCTGTCGTTATCCGTGGTGATCCGGCGTTAGGCGGATCGTGCTTCCATCAACTGGATAAACTCGTCAAACAGGGGCGCTACATCACCGGGACCGGGGCTGGCTTCAGGGTGACCCTGGAAGCTGTAGGCCGCTTTATCGGTCAAACGGAGTCCCTGCAACGTGCCGTCAAACAATGACTTATGGGTTGCCTGGATGTTGTCAGGCAAGGTGGATGCATCTACCGCAAAGCCGTGGTTCTGACTGGTGATCATGACGACACCGCTTTGCATGTCTTGCACCGGATGGTTCGCACCGTGGTGGCCATGGTTCATTTTCATGGATTTGGCTCCACTGGCCAGTGCCAGCAGCTGGTGCCCGAGACAGATTCCGAAAACCGGAATGTCGGTTTCCAACACTTCTTTGATTGCGTTGATGGCGTAATCACACGGCTCCGGGTCGCCAGGGCCGTTAGACAGGAAGATGCCGTCGGGGTTCATGGCCAGTACTTCGGAGGCCGGGGTTTGGGCCGGTACAACGGTAATATCGCAGCCGCGGGAAGCGAGCATGCGCAGGATGTTGTACTTTACGCCGTAGTCCCAAGCGACCACTTTGAATTTGGCATCAGTCTGCTCACCGTAACCCGTTGCCAGATCCCATTCGGATTGTTTCCACTGGTAGGGCTTTTCGCAGGTAACTTCTTTAGCCAGATCCATGCCTTTGAGGCCGGGGAAGGCTTTTGCGAGCTCGAGTGCGCGTTCGGCCGTGGCATTCTCACCGGCAAGGATAGCGCCGTTCTGGGAACCTTTGTCCCGGAGGATGCGGGTCAGGCGGCGAGTATCGATGTCAGCGATGCCTACGATGTTGTTGCTTCGCAGGTAGTCTTCGAGGCTACCCTGACTGCGCCAGCTGCTGGCGATCAGCGGTAGATCACGAATGATCAGGCCTGCGGCGTGTACGCGGTCGGATTCCACGTCTTCTTCGTTAACGCCGGTGTTGCCGATGTGGGGATACGTCAAGGTGACGATTTGGCGCGAGTATGACGGGTCGGTCAGGATTTCCTGGTAGCCGGTCATCGCGGTATTGAATACCACTTCGCCGCTGGTTTCTCCGTCTGCGCCAATGGCGGTGCCGTAAAACAGGCTTCCGTCTGCGAGTGCAAGGATTGCTGGTGTACTCAAGGCTTGTATCCTCATCGAGTGGCGTAAGTTCGTCACGAACAGGAACGCAAGCGCAAAGTCAGGTTGCAAAAAAGCGAGACTGAGTGGTGGCCCGGTCCCGCTTTTCTAGAAACTTTTCAAAGGTACGCTTGGTGCAAAAAAATCGACTTATTCTACGAATTTTGTCGCTTTTTGTCCATCGCGAATTATGGCTTGGCTTGATATAGGCAAACTTCAACTCCAACAAACTCAAACTCCGGCAGCGGCTTGCACGCTTGCCTTCCGGAAACCGCTACAAGCACATCCCTGTGCGCTTCTCTTCGGCCATCCATGGCCTACGACATTTCCGGAAGGCAAGCGTGCAATCCACCGCCTCCGAGTTAGCCTGCCAAATCTACCGAAGAATCAACCCTTCAGATTCAGCACATCCTGCATGTCGTACAAGCCTGCCGGCTTATCTTTCAACCACAGGGCAGCGCGCATCGCACCTTTAGCGAACGTCATGCGACTGCTGGCTTTGTGAGTCACTTCAATGCGCTCGCCTTCGGTGGCGAACAGCACGGTGTGATCACCCACAACATCACCGGCGCGGATGGTTTCGAAGCCGATTTCTTTGCGGGTGCGTTCACCGGTGAAGCCTTCACGACCGTAAACGGCACACTCTTTCAGGTCACGCCCCAGTGCGTCGGCAACGACTTCGCCCATGCGCAGTGCGGTTCCGGAGGGTGCGTCTTTTTTGTGGCGGTGATGCGCTTCAATGATTTCTACGTCGTAGTCGTCACCCAGTGTTGCCGCTGCGGTTTTGAGCAGGTTCAGCACCACATTTACGCCCACGCTCATGTTGGGCGCGAACACTACGGGAACCGACTCCGCCGCTTGGGCAAGCTGCTCTTTTTCGGCGTCGGTCATGCCGGTGGTGCCGATCACGAGCATTTTGCCGTTGACTTTGCAGAACTCGGCGTTTTCCAGCGTCAGGTCCGGAAAGGTGAAGTCGACCAGTACGTCGAAGTCGTCTTTAACATCGGCCAGACTGGCTGCCAACTTAACACCGGTTTTACCAACCCCTGTCATGTCACCGGCATCTGCACCGATTAGACTGCTATCCGGCTCGACAATTGCCGCACCCAGCTCAAGCCCTTCGGTGCCGTCTACCGCTTCAATCAATACCTTACCCATGCGCCCGGCGGCGCCAATGATTGCTACCCGCATCAGCTCTGTCCTCAGAATTTCATTTCATCAAAGAAACTTTTCACACCCTCAAACCAGGAGGTTTTCTTCGGAGCATGCTCGGAACCATTGGAATCGTCCAGCGTCTTCTGGAACTCGCCCAACAATTCTTTCTGACGCTTGGTCAGGTTCACCGGGGTCTCTACCATCACTCGGCACAGCAAATCGCCAGCCGGGCCACCGCGTACCGGGCTAACACCCTTGTTACGCAAGCGGAACAGTTTGCCGGTCTGGGTTTCGGCCGGGATTTTCAGTTTCACGCGGCCATCCAGTGTCGGCACTTCCAGCTCGCCACCCAAGGCGGCATCGACGATGCTGATGGGCACTTCGCAGTAGAGGTTGCGGCCATCGCGGGTAAAGATTGCGTGTTCGCGCACTGCCACCTGCACGTACAGATCGCCTGGAGGCCCACCATCGACACCCATTTCGCCTTCGCCGGACAAGCGAATGCGATCGCCGGTATCCACTCCCGGTGGCACTTTTACCGACAGGGTTTTCTCTTGTCTTACGCGGCCTTGCCCATGGCAAGATTTACACGGATTCTTGATGATCTGACCCGAACCACGGCATGTGGGGCATGCCTGCTGTACGGTGAAGAACCCTTGCTGCATGCGCACCTGCCCCATACCCTGACAGGTTCCACAGGTTTCCGGGCGGGAGCCTTTTTCAGCACCGCTACCGTCACAGGTCTCGCATTCCTTATGGCCGGGAATGGTGATTTTGACGTCTTTACCTTTGACCGCTTCTTCAAGGTCCAATTCCAGCGTGTAGCGCAGGTCGGAACCCCGGGTGTTGCGGGCGCGACCACCGCCGCCACCGAAGATGTCACCAAATACATCCCCGAAGATGTCTGAGAAGTTTCCACCGCCGCCGAAGCCGCCGCCACCGCCGGCCTGACCGTCTACGCCAGCGTGTCCGAACTGGTCATAGGCTGCACGCTTGTTGGCATCCATCAGCACTTCGTAGGCTTCGCTGGCCTCTTTAAACTTGTCGTCGGCGTCTGCATCATCCGGGTTGCGGTCGGGATGGTATTTCATCGCGAGCTTTCGGTACGCCCGCTTGATTTCTTTATCTTCCGCGCCCCGGGAGACCCCAAGTACTTCGTAATAATCGCGTTTGGCCATGCTTAAAATCCTGTTGCTATAACGCGGAAAACGCGGACATCAGCCCGCGCTTTCCAACTACCTGATGTACTTAGGATTTACTTCTTGTCGTCTTTGACTTCTTCGAACTCGGCATCGACGGCATCGTCGGCTGCCTGAGCTTCTTCGCCTTCCTGGCCTGCGGCTTGCTCAGCCTGATCCGCGTACATCTTCTGCGCCAGCTCGGAGGATACTTCGGTCAGCTTCTGAGTCTTGGCTTCGATATCATCTTTATCGCTGCCAGTCAGAGCTTCCTCGAGATCCTTGATCGCAGCTTCGATAGACTCTTTCTCGCTATCGCTCACTTTGTCGCCCGCTTCGCTCAGGGTCTTGCGCACAGCGTGAACCATGCCGTCACCCTGGTTGCGAGCCTGAATCAGCTCTTCGAACTTGCGATCTTCCTCGGCATTGGCCTCGGCATCGCGAACCATCTTCTCGATTTCGTCATCGTTCAGGCCAGAAGAAGCCTTGATGACGATGGACTGCTCTTTACCAGTCGCCTTGTCTTTCGCAGACACGTTCAGAATACCGTTCGCGTCGATATCGAACGTCACTTCGATCTGCGGAACACCGCGCTGCGCCGGCGGAATGTCAGCCAGGTCAAAGCGACCCAGCGACTTGTTCTGCGCCGCTTGCTTACGCTCACCCTGAACAACGTGAATGGTTACCGCTGTCTGGTTGTCTTCCGCCGTGGAGAAAGTCTGGGACTTCTTGGTCGGAATCGTGGTGTTCTTGTCGATCAGCGGAGTCGCTACGCCACCCATGGTTTCGATACCCAGGGTCAGCGGAGTAACGTCCAGCAGCAATACGTCTTTTACATCGCCAGACAGTACCGCACCCTGAATCGCAGCACCCATGGCTACGGCTTCGTCCGGGTTCACGTCTTTACGCGGCTCTTTGCCGAAGAATTCTTTAACTTTTTCCTGAACCAGTGGCATACGAGTCTGACCACCAACCAGAATCACTTCGTCAATTTCAGAAGCGCTCAGGCCAGAGTCTTTCAGGGCCACTTTACATGGCTCAAGGCTGCGCTGAACCAGATCTTCAACCAGAGATTCCAGCTTGGCACGGGTCAGCTTGACGTTCATGTGCTTAGGACCAGACGCGTCTGCGGTTACGTACGGCAGGTTAACGTCGGTCTGCTGGCTGCTGGACAGTTCGATCTTGGCTTTTTCAGCCGCTTCTTTCAGACGCTGCATCGCCAGCGAGTCGCCACGCAGATCGATGCCGCTGTCTTTCTTGAACTGGTCTGCCAGGTATTCGATAACCTTCAAGTCGAAGTCTTCACCACCCAGGAAGGTGTCACCGTTGGTAGCCAGAACTTCAAACTGGTGCTCGCCGTCTACGTCGGCAATTTCGATGATGGACAAGTCGAAGGTACCACCACCCAAGTCGTATACAGCAACCGTGCGGTCACCGCTTTGCTTATCCATACCGTAAGCAAGCGCAGCTGCAGTCGGCTCGTTGATGATCCGCTTAACTTCCAGTCCGGCGATCTTACCGGCGTCTTTCGTGGCCTGACGCTGGCTGTCGTTAAAGTAAGCCGGTACGGTAATAACCGCAGCACTTACCGTTTCGCCCAGGTAGTCTTCCGCAGTTTTCTTCATCTTTTTCAGAGTTTCTGCAGAAATCTGCGGCGGAGCCATTTTCTGGCCTTTAACATCTACCCACGCATCACCGTTGTCTGCTTTGGTGATTTTGTATGGCACCATCTTGATGTCTTTCTGCACGACATCGTCTTCAAAACGACGACCGATCAGACGCTTGATGGCATACAAAGTGTTGTCGGGGTTAGTCACCGCCTGACGCTTAGCGGACTGACCAACCAGCGTTTCGCCATCATCGGTGTACGCAATGATGGAAGGCGTGGTGCGATCGCCCTCGGCGTTTTCAATTACCTTTACCTTGTCGCCGTCCATTACGGCCACACAGGAGTTGGTGGTTCCGAGGTCAATACCGATAATCTTGCTCATAAATTCACTCCAAATCTTGCTGAAATCTGCCGGTAGTGCGGACACCCCGGTTGCTTCTGTTTAATGGCTATATTGGCGCTTTATTCGGCTTTTCAAGCCTGCTCGTCGATTTTTGGTGCACTTTCTGCCTTCGCCACCACAACCATGGCCGGACGAACCACGCGCCCGTTCAGTAGGTAGCCTTTCTGCACAACCGCCACGACACTGTTGGGTTCGGCATCAGGCGCAGGCACCATTGACATTGCTTCATGCTGCTGCGGATCAAACGGTTCGCCAACGGGGTTCAACTGCTCAACATTGAATTTTTTGAGGCTGCCCAAGAACAGGCTCAGGGTCATTTCCACTCCCTGACGCATGGAAGCGACCAGCTCGCCCGACTCTTCATTCCCTTCGGTGCTCTCAACCGCCTTTTCCAGACTGTCGGCAACCGGCAAGAGCTCTTTTACGAACTTTTCCAAAGCAAACTTATGCGCCTTTTCAACATCCAGTTCTGCTCGACGACGCACGTTTTGCATCTCAGCCTGTGCGCGCAAAGCCTGATCCTGGTACTCCTGCAATTGAGCTTTCAGGGCATCCAACTCAGACCCTTCGCCGGCGTCAACCTGCGCTTCGGAACCCTCTTGCTCGGCAGCCTGCTGCTCGGCGTTCGCTGCCGCCTCTTCTACTTGCTCGTTGCGCTTATCGTCAGCACTCATGATCACTCCTAATACGTTTTCCAGCGCCCGAAGGCACGCGGCGAATAGAGCCCACCGATCAAAACGGCAGGAAAATATGCTTTGCGAACCGATATGGGGTTCCGGGGTTCAGATTCAACCTTTCCCGAAACGGATTCTTTCGTTTTTTTTGCAAACCAACATTTGCAAACCCCAAAATCACTGTATATATTCACAGCAACTGTATAGGCGAACAGTATTATTTTTCAGTAGCCCCATCAGGCCCAAGCAGAGGTATCGGCATGCTTACACAACTTACCGTTTCCAACTACGCCATCGCCGAACGCGTTGAGCTGCAATTCAATAAAGGCATGACAGCACTGACCGGCGAAACCGGTGCTGGTAAATCCATTGTTCTGGATGCCTTGGGCCTGGCCATGGGCGGTCGCGCCGACGCTGGTGCTGTGCGCCACGGCGCCAAGCGTGCCGATATCACCGCCAGCTTCGACATTTCCAATATCCCCGAGGCGGGTAAATGGCTCGAAAGCCACGATCTGGATGAGAAGAGCGAATGCATCCTGCGCCGTACCATTAGTAAAGACGGCCGCTCCAAAGCTTTTATCAACGGTCAGCCGTCGCCGTTGTCGCAACTGAAAGAGCTGGGCGGGTTGCTGATGGATATCCACAGCCAGCACCAGCATCAGTCTCTACTTCGCAAAGAAACTCACCGCAAACTGCTGGATGAGTTTGCCGGTGCCGAACAGCTGGCAGAACAAACGAAAGCTGCCTGGAAAAACTGGCACCAAACCCAGCAAAAACTTCGACAGCGGCAGCAGAATGCCGATGAAACCGAAGCCAAACTTCAGCTTTTGCGATATCAGGTAGAAGAACTCGACCGCCTGGCACTGGAAGACGGCGAACAAGAAGAGTTGGAGCAGGAGCAAACAAAGCTCAGCCAAGCTGATGCCATTCTGCACAGCAGCCATCAGGCGGCGCTGCTGTGCACTGAGGAAGAATCCAGTGCTGCAAACAGCCTCCGACAGGCGTTGCAGTTACTGGAACAAATGCCTGTAGAGGTGCCGGAACTCGCCGACACTCTGCAAATGCTCAACGAAGCCCAGATTCAGATTTCCGAAGCGGGCGATAATCTGCGGCGCTTTGTGGATGATTATGAAGCTGACCCGGCTCGGCTCGCCGAGGTTGAAGAGCGCTTGAGCGCGGTTTACCAGATGGCGCGCAAACACCGCATCGGGCCGGAAGAACTTCCTGAATTGCACCAACGGCTTCGTGACGAACTGGAAGAACTGGACGGCGGCGCCGGCAGCCTGGAGCAGCTCGAAGCGGAACTGGAGCAATACAAAACCGAGTTTGATGCCGTAGCAGCACAACTGTCAGCCAAGCGAGAGCAGGCAGCTGCAGAGCTGGACCAGCGAATCGCCCACGAACTGGCACAACTGAGCATGCCCTCCGTCCAGTTTGTCTCCCACTTGAACCGTGATAAAGAAGCCGAGCCAGCACCGAACGGCCTTGAGGACATTGAATTTCTGGTCAGCGCCAACCCCGGCCAACCGGCCCGACCACTGGCGAAAGTTGCGTCTGGCGGTGAATTGTCGCGGATCAGCCTCGCCATTCAGGTTGTGGTCGCGCAAACCTCAACCACACCAACATTGGTATTCGACGAAGTAGACGTTGGCATCGGCGGCGGCACCGCCGAGGTTGTCGGGCGCCTACTGAGATCCTTGGGCAGCAACGGGCAGGTGCTCTGCGTAACTCACCTGCCCCAAGTGGCAGCGCAAAGCCATCAGCATTTGTTCGTGAGCAAATTCACCGAAAAAGAAGCCACCTTCTCGCGCATAGAGGCGCTGAATGACCAAGGCCGAGTGGATGAGGTTGCCCGTATGCTGGGCGGCGTAGACATGACAGAACAGACGATCGCACACGCAAAAGAGATGGTCGTGAAAGGTCAGGCGACCCATCACTGAGCAGAGAATCCCCTCTCGATTTCGAGAGTTTTTGGGGCCCGCCTATGCCGGCCCCTTTTTTTATTGCTTTTACTTACTTGTCGTCAGATTTTATTGGCTTAACGTACAAAATCAGGCTGTGCTCAACGATTTCGTAGCCGTGCTCTGCAGCAATTTTCTTCTGACGCTCTTCAATCACTTCATCGACAAATTCGACAACTTCGCCGGTCTGAGTACACACCATGTGGTCATGGTGATCTTCACCCGCCATTTCGAACACGGCGTGGCCGCCTTCAAAATTGTGCCGGAGAATCAGCCCCGCAGTTTCGAATTGGGTCAGCACCCGGTACACGGTTGCCAATCCCACGTCGTCGCCTTGGTCTAACAGTTTTTTATAGACGTCCTCGGCACTCAAATGATGCTCTTTAGCATTCTCAAGGATATTGAAGATCTTAACTCTCGGAAGAGTTACCTTAAGACCGACTTTTCGTAATTCGGTGTTTTCAGATGACATGCTAGTATTCACTCTTTGGTGTGCCTTACGGCTTCCGGTATGATGAAGCCGCCGTTCAACGGTTAGCCCGTTTCACACCTGCTCCAGGCAGGCGAACTCAAGATAGAGGATTTCCCAAAGCGATGCAAAAGCTCACCGCTATCGTTCTTATTAGCATTATATCTCTGGCGGGATGTGTTTTCCCGGGCGTTTACAAAATCAACGTCCAACAGGGCAACATTGTCACTGACGAGGAGCTGGCAAGCTTGTCGGAAGGCATGCAACGGAGCCAAGTCCACGCGCTGCTGGGAACTCCTTTGATGCTGAACCCTGTTGATCCCTCACAGGAATACTACATCTATACGTTCCAGCGCCGAGGCGGTGACATCGAGGAGCAACGTATCGTTGTGCACTACGATGAAAACACCTACCTCCATCACGAAGCCAAGTTGCTGGAAGAAACCCCAGCGTATTAATAACTCAGGCTTTTTTCTTGGCTCGGTTTAGCCGGGCCTGCTTGGGGTCTATGATTAATGGCCGGTAAAGTTCCACCCGATCACCTTCATGCAGGGTGTGGCTAGCCGGTTTTTTTACGACCTTACCGAAAACACCCATATCGATTTCGTCAGGATTGATTTCGGGGAACACGTCGACAATGCCTGATGCCTTGACGGCTTCCAGTGCCGTTGTCCCTTCAGGCACAGCGACTTCCAGAATCTGCTGCTTATCCGGCCGCGCATAGGCCACCTCAACGCGCATCAGCAAAGCTCTCCTGTTTTATAGACCTCATCGGCACGGCGACAGAAGGCATCCACCATGGTGTTCGCCGCCTGATTAAATACCGGCCCGAAGGTCATCCGGGCCAACGACCCCGAAAACTCAAACTCTAAAGTCAAAATCACCTTACAGGCATTGGAATCCAGCGACTTAAAGTGCCAGCGGCCGGTCAGGTTCTTGAGCGGACCTTCCACTAACTTCATTTCAATGGATTCCGGCATTAATAGCTGGTTACAGGTGGTGAGCGTGTGTCGTACACCACCCTTGGCAATTTCCAGTGATGCCATAATCTCTTGGTCAGTTTGCTTATGAACCTCGGCCCCGGCGCACCAAGGTAAAAACTCAGGGTAACGCGCAATGTCATTAACCAAATGAAACATACGCTCCGATGAGTGCATGACCAGCGCTGTTTTGTCTATCTGATGAGCCATAAAACCGGAATTCCTACCTTTCAATGTTATCGCGCCAAGCTGAACGAGGCCGATCCGCTAAACACTATGATAAAGGATATCGTCTTCGCTGGGAGCCGCGGGCTCTCGATTTACCTCTTCACTCACGCTCGCTTTCGTCGAGGCTTTAACGTTCGAGCCCTCCCCCGCTTCACCCCGAGATTCCGAGTCCAAATCAGATTCGGGCTCGGCTGATTCTTCAGCAACCGAGCTTTGACCTGTAGAGCACCAAACCGCTGCACTGCCATTTTCGCACAAGTTCGCCAACGACACGGCCGTGTATTGAATACCAATCCAGGTCACGACTAACGGCAAAACGAGGCGCATCGCCCAGAGCCACGCCTTGCGGAACAGCGCAGGCGCATGGCCCAGCATGCCCGCGGAATATCGCCTGGTCAGCCCCCATCCGGCGAAGGTTGCCACCAACACAGCAACCAGGGGAATCACCACACCGCCGGCAAGCAACTCTATCCAGCGGTAGGTTGTAGCTCCCGCCAGCCGGTATTCAGACCATACGTTGAATGAAAACAAAGAGGCCAATCCGGCAAGCCAAACCGCGGCCCCGACAATAATGACCGACCAGGTTCGGGGCGCCCCGGTCCATTCCCTGAACCAGGCGACGACCGACTCCAACAACGCTATCGAGGTAGCCCACACCACCAGCATCACAGCCAAAAACACTGCAGCAATAACAACCTGACTGAACGGAACCGGGGCAAGCGTAACCGGCAAAGAAACAAACAACAGCCCAAACCCGTGTTGCCCGTCGAGACTGCCGCTGCCCGACGCCACCGAGAACATCATCACGCCAACAACAATGGCGATTAACGTGTCCATCAGGACAACCGCTAGCAACGAACGCTTTAATCGAGTATGAGCGGTACTATAGGCTCCGAAAACAGCCCAAACGCCCACGCCCAAGCCCAACGTGAAGAAAGCGTGAAAGAAGGCAGCTTGAACGCTTTCGAGCCCAAACTCTTCAGGGCGCATAACCAGAATGCTTTCAACGCCCGATGCCAACTGGCCATGTGTTGCCGCCACACCGAAGAGCCCCAGCATTAACACCAAACCGCCGGGCACGATCATCCGCAGGGAGCGCTCTACCCCACTCACCACTCCCCGAGCAGATACCCATACCACCAATAACAAGAAGAAGGCATGCCAGCCCATGAACTCCCGGTAGCGCCCCGAACTCGACACCAGTTCCGCGAGGATCCCTGTGGCCTCTGCCGCATTGGCGCCCCCAAAACTGTCGGTTGCGCCAAAGAAAATATAAGCAACCACAATCCCGCCAAACACCGCCGTAAACGAAAGCACCAGAAAGGACGCAAGAATGCTGAGCGGCCCAGCCAAACGCCACACCGGCGAGCCGCCTGCCGTTTTAACCAACCCATCCATCGCCAGCACCATACCGTGGCGAGAGTGCCGGCCAATCGCAGCCTCGGTCACCATTAGCGGGAGCGTGACCACAAGCAAACAGACCAGATACGCCAGCACAAACAGCCCTCCGCCATGAACGCTGGCGAGATACGGGAACTGCCACAGATTGGCGAGCCCCACGGTTGCGCCCACCGAGGCCCAGAAGAAGGTTGATTTTCGGGTAAATGACCCGATAGATGTCTGATACTTACTCGACATTGTGATCCCTAATGTCAAAAGGCCCGTTATTGTAGCCGACACTGTGGCCCGGGTACGAATGCCAACAGGCCATGTAAGGCCAAATCGTGACCCGTCTGGCCCTACTGGGCTACAATACCGGTTTTGCCGGCGACCCAGACACTTGGCCAGCAAATTCATTTTTCAGATTCCGAGAAGGTTTCATGAGCAAGAAAAAGCCTGGTATGCCCAGCAGCACCATCGCCCTCAACAAAAAGGCGAAACATGAATACCATATAGAGGAACGCTTCGAAGCGGGCATCGCCCTGCTCGGCTGGGAAGTCAAATCGTTACGGGCTGGCAAAGGCCAGATAACCGACGCCTATGTGTTGTTGAAAGACGGCGAAGCTTTTCTGCTCGGCGCCCACTTTCAACCGTTGACGGCCGCATCCACTCACGTGATTGCCGACCCAACCCGCACACGCAAACTGCTTCTGCACGCAAAGGAGCTGGCCAAGCTGATCGGGGAAACCAGTCAGGCAGGCCAAACATGCGTACCTCTCGCTCTGTACTGGAAAGGCAACAAGGTAAAATGTGAAATCGCTCTGGTGAAAGGCAAGAAGCTGTTCGACAAGCGCGCCACCGAGAAAGAGCGCGACTGGAACCGTCAGAAGCAACGGATCATGCGGGAAAACGCCGGCTGATCGTACAAACCGCAACAAACAAGCCTTGAAGTTATGCAAGGCGCCCACATATACTGTGGATAAGGGGACGACATGGCTTCGACGCTGGTGGCGAACCCTTGGGTGCATGTCGAGATGGCAGCGAATCTCGTTAATCCAAAGCTGCAATGCAATAGTCGCAAACGACGAAAACTACGCACTAGCAGCGTAAGCTGCTAGTCGTCCTGACCGGGTCGCCCGTAGCCCGGAAGCAACATCTCAGGACGTCATCGCTTACGGGACGCTCCGTTATCCAGAGTTCACTGGCTAACGGCTAAGATTTAAAGAACTCGCCTCCTGCACCCTGGCCTTCGGGTCGCTTGAGGTTAAATCAATAGAAGGACATAAACATGTAGATCTCAAGGCATAGTGCTGGCGGACGCGGGTTCAATTCCCGCCGTCTCCACCAAACAACCAAAAAAAGCTCCTGATTTCAGGGGCTTTTTTCGTTTTTGACTCTATAAATCCCAAGCACATCAAGAGCTCCGAAACGGAGTTCTCTTTCGTTTTAGGATCCATTTATGTCCAGCAAAACGAATCAGTCCCAGAAACTTCTGCTGTTCCGCCTGTTCGGCTCACGGTTGTTTGGCATCGGTACGCTGAAAATCCGCGAAATACTGCCCTTCCGTCGCGTGACCAAGCTGCCGCACAGCCATCATGCGGTGATTGGCACCGCGACTTTTCGAGGTTCTGCGGTGCCGGTGATTGACATGTCAGCGGCCGTTGGCTATCCGGCTCTCACCAAAGAAGAGCGGGAGAACGCATCCATCATAGTGACTGACGTCCAGCGACGGGAAATCGGCTTTTTGGTTCGCGGCGTTCAGCAAATTATCGAGACTGACTGGAAAAGCGTGATGCCGCCTCCCAAGGCGCTTGGCGCTAACGTCTTTATTACAGGACTGCTCGATACTGGTAGCAATATCATTCAGCTGCTGGACGTGGAACTTTTGTTGGCCAAGGTGTACCCAGAGTCTCTCGACACTCAAGAAGTGATGCTTTCAGAGGTGCAGAGCGAAACACTCGGTTCCCTGAATATTCTGCTGGTCGACGACTCCCAGGTCGCCCGTAAGCAACTATCCGATGTCCTCGATAGCAAAGGCATTCACTATCACGTCACCACTAACGGTAGCGACGCACTCGACATATTGCTCAAAGAGCACGGCTCGGGTCATCCCATCGAGATATTAGTCAGCGACATCGAAATGCCGGGGCTGGATGGCTATGAACTGGCGTTCAATGTACGAGATAACTCGTCCCTCAAACAGCCTTATATCATTTTGCACACCTCACTAAACAGCGAGATGAGTCTTAGCTATGCCAATCAAGTTGGAGCCAACGAAGCCCTAACCAAGTTTGATGCCGAAGAATTACTGCAAGCCATGCTGCGGGGAGCTAGCTCCTAGACCTTCCGCGCCGATACGCAATCGGCGTCATCCCGGTCCATCGGATAAAACTACGCGTGAACGCACTGTGCTCCGAATAACCCAGTACCAGTGCAATATCGACCAGCCCCAAGTTGGTTTCCCGCAAGTAGCGCTCAGCAACTTCGCGCCGTACTGCAGCAACTTCTTTCAGAAAACTGGTGCCTTCCGATGCTAATTGTCGTTGCAACGTGCGCGTAGACACCCCCATATTGGCGGCAACGGTGCCAATATCCGGCTGTTGGTCCGACAACAACCGCCCTATCCGCCGGCGCACGTCATCGACCAACGGCGATTTCAATGGCAAGCGGGCCAAGAGCGCATCGGCCTGAGCTTCCAGCATCGTCAGCATCGCGGGGTCCGAGGTTCGTAGCGGATGGCCCAAGCTGTCGGCCGCTATACGGAGTACGGTTTCTGGCTGTTCGAACCTGACCGGACAACCGAAGTACTCGGTGTAGGCGTCAATATTCGCGGGCGTGGCATTTATAAAATCCACCCTCTTCGGCACAAGGCCCGAAAACGTCAGGCGTCGGATGAAATTAACCAGCGCCGTAACGGCCGTTTCGTCCACCAACGGCCCCGGACGGCCATGGTCCGCATCCCAAACCAGCTCCATCGCCTGCTCATCCTGACGGACGATCAGCGGAGTCACGTCGTAGATCAGTCGCTGGTAGCGATGAAAGTGGGCAATGGCTTCCCCGAGGTTTTCAGAAGCCATAATCACATAGCCGAGCACCCCCGCATGGCGCGGTATGATGGTTTGCCCGAGGTGCAGCCCCAGCTGTGGATCATCCAAATGCTGCGCGGCGCACTCAAGCAACTGCCGCCAGAGCTCTATCGGTATATCTGCATTTAATAGGGAGTCCTGCGGCGGCCTCGGCACCGGCAAAAGCGCGTTGGCATCGATACCACGCTGGTCAAGATACTCATAAAGCGCAAGGGCAAAGCTGGCCGGAATGGATCGGCGGTGAACGGTCATATCATTCTCGACATCGCGGGGCTGGCGTAAAGTGTTAAAAACATGGCAGCCTGTGTCAAGCAGGCGACGGGGGAGCTTGTCATCGTTGTCATTAAAAATCCGTCGAACAATGATGACCGGTCCGGTCACGGGGAACATCGATGCTAATAATGGTAACGGGTGCCGCATGCGGCATAGGCGCATGCATCATTGAACAAGCGATTCAGAGCGGCCACAGCGTCATCGCCGCCGACATGAACGCCGAGGGGCTCGCCAAGCGCTGGGCAAACCAGAGCGCGGTGCGCTGCGAAACCCTCGACGTTAGGGACAACGATCAATGGCAGGCATTATTCCAGCGCCTTGCTTCTGATCAGGTGAAAGTAGACGTGCTGATCAATGGAGCCGGGGTGCTTCGCAGCGGCCGTACCGGCGACCTGGACAGCAAAGACATCAATCTGACGCTGGACGTGAACGTGAAAGGCGTGATTTTTGGCACCAACGCAGCTGCCGCGCACATGCTATCCAGCGGCCATCGCGGCCATATTATTAACATCGGCTCACTGGCTTCCTTGTGCGCGGTTCCGGGTAATGCGGTTTACGCCACCAGTAAATTTGCCGTGCGCGGTTTTAGCATTGCCGCGGCTGGTGACCTTCGTCGTCACGGTATTGCGGTGTCACTGGTCGGCCCAGGCCCGGTCAAAACTGCCATGCTGGAACAGCAGCGCGGCGACGATAACTCCGCACTAACCTTTGCCAGCAGCCGAGCGTTAACGCCTGAAGACGTCGCCCAAGCCGTACTCGGGCCGGTTCTGAAAAAACAACCTTTGGAATACTTCCTGCCGTGGCAAGACAAGCTGCTGGGCCGGCTTTCCAATGCGGTGCCAACCTTTTTCTTGCGCATGACGCGCCGTGCGGTGGAACGTGGCCGCAAAAACTTTGAATCCGACAACTTCCGCTGAGAACAACAAGAGATAACCGATGACACTTTTCAAACAGATCACCGACTTTGACAATTCACGCAGTGCGTACGGCCAGCAAGCCCGCGTTGAAGACACCCGCGCCGCCGCAGAGGGTTTCCGGAAGACCATGCTGGCAGGGCCGAAAGCGCGATATTTCCGATCGTTCGATCTCGTGAAAGTGCCCTACCCCGCACGGTACGGATTGCGCAACGCCTTCTCTCGGGAACGACTGGTGGAGTACGTGCATATACAGAACCGCGTTTTTGTGGTGCAGTTTGATACTGAGGAAGGCGTAAAGACCATGCTGGTGTCGCCATCCGACTACGAGCGCAACGGCGAAACGCCATTTTTCCGGCGCCTGCAGGACAACACGCCAAGTCTTTTCACCAACATGATTGTGGACCGGCAAACCACCGCGCCGGCGGTTGTTGCCAGCCTAGGCCTGAAGCCGGAAGACATCGACTACATCACCTACGACCACCTGCATACTCAGGATGTGCGCCGCTGGCTGGGCACCGATCAGGAGCAGGCGGTATTCCCGAATGCCAAGTTGCTGGTGCACTGGCGTGAGTGGGAATCTGCCCAGGATTTAAATCCGTACCAAGCAGACTGGTATTGCCCGTCAGGCATTGCCGGAGTGCCCGAAGACAAGGTCATCAAATTTGACGGCTCGATCATGCTGGGCGATGGCGTCGCGCTGGTGCACACGCCGGGGCACACCGAGGGCAATCACTCCATTGTTGTTCACACCGATGAAGGCCTGTGGGTCACCAGCGAGAACGGTGTCAGCGTGGACTCTTACGCTCCGCACCTTTCGGCCGCCAGCGGCGTAGCGAAATACGCCAAAACAATCGGAACCGAGGTCATCATCAATGGCAACACGCTCGAGAACTCCATCGACCAGTACATCTCGATGGTGCAGGAAAAGACCATCGCCGGGCCTTCTCAGCGCGACCCACGTTTCCCTAACGTATTCCCTTCTTCCGAAATGACGCCGTTTTGGGCATTTCCAGGCGCCAAGCCTGCGTTTTACGTTGGTGAAGCCCGTCACGGAAGGCTGCACAAGCCGACTTAATACGTGGGCATGTATAAAGCCATGCCCCCTGCCCGATCTGCCGTAATTACCAAGCCGGGCAAGCAAATATCCCACTAATAACTACACTTGTATGAGTTAATCGGTACCCTAATGCCGATTAACCTTCATTTTGTGCGTTTGCAGAAAGTCCTGCCATGCATTGGAATTGCTGGTTCATTTGTGGCACTGTCGCGCGCCAAGATTAAAAGATGCATTAAAAAAGGTTTATGTTATGGCTCAGGGTAACCAAAAATCAGGTGGAGACTATTCGATAGCTCAACTTGGTGACCCGGTAGTACTTACGCTCAGTGTTGGCTTTATTGCGCTGTTTGTAGGCTTTTCTTTGTTTGACCTCAAAGGCGTTGCCGACGCGATTGGTAGCGGCTTCACCTGGACCGCCAAATTCTTTGGCACCTACTTCCAGATGTTGCTATTGGCAACCTTCTTTATTGCTATTGGCTTGGCTTGCACTCCCGCCGCAAAAGCAAAAATCGGCAATCTGGACCGCCCGGAAATGAGCACCTTCCGCTGGTTGTCTATCATCATGTGCACACTGCTGGCCGGCGGCGGCGTGTTCTTCGCGGCTGGCGAGCCTGTGTACCACTTCGTCGTGACACCACCAGCATTTACAACCGAACCCGGAACCGCCGAAGCGGTGGCCGGTGCAATGGCGCAATCGTTTATGCACTGGGGCTTTTTAGCTTGGGCAGTACTCGGCACTCTAGCCGCCATTATTCTTGCCCATGCTCATTACGTGCAAGACAAACCCCTGCAGCCTCGCACTCTGCTCTATCCTGTGTTCGGTGAGCGCATCATGAGTGGCTGGGTAGGCAGTGTCATCGATGCTTGCTGCGTTATCGCCATCGTGGCCGGTACCGTTGGCCCGATCGGTTTTCTTGCCACTCAAATGAGCTTTGGCCTGAGTGAACTGTTCGGCCTGGCCGACGGGCTCGGAACAAAAATGGTGATCCTGGCTATTCTCGCCCTGATCTACGTGACCTCGGCAGTGACCGGTGTGCATCGTGGCATCCAGTTCCTGAGCCGGATGAACGTCTTTCTGGCTTTGGCCATCGCGGCCATTATTTTTGTATTCGGCCCCACTCTTTATTTGACCAATACTTACTTCCAAAGCATGGGTGAATACGTTTCCTCCTTCATGGAAATGGCGACAATGACGGCCGACACCGCCCCGGGCTGGTGGATGAAGTGGTGGACGGTGTTCTTCTTTGCCTGGTTTATCGGCTATGCACCGCTGATGGCGATCTTCGTTGCCCGCATTTCGCGCGGCCGCAGCATTCGTGAAATGATCCTTGCGGTAGCGGTTATGGCGCCGATTGCGACCACCTTGTGGTTCACACTGCTAGGCGGCTCAGGCATCTACTACCAGCTGACCGGTGTCATTGACCTCGCCGAAGCGCTCAATAACTTCCGGTTTGACGTAGCCACTCTGACCGTTGCTCAAGCGCTACCGGGCGGTGGCTTCATGGCGCTTGCCATTTTGATCCTGACGACCGTTTTCGTGGCAACCACAGGTGACTCTATGAGCTACTCCATCGCGGTTGTAAGCTCTGGCCACGATCAGCCGAAAACGTTTGTTCGTGCATTTTGGGGTGTCGCAATGGCCGCCATGGCTGGCATTTTGCTGTACATGGGTTCGGGTCAAATCGGCGTGCTGCAACAGTTTATCGTCATCACAGCAATTCCAGTGTCGTTCATTCTGCTGCCGTCACTGTGGCTTGGGCCTAAAGCCGCTTACGCCATGGCTCGTGAGCAGAAGATCATTGATTGATTACTGTGTTGCAGCCTAGCTAAGCACAGGTCCTAAGCGCCCTTGGCCAACTCTCATTGAGATTGGCCAAGGGCGCTTTTTTTATATTGCTTTACCCTGCAAGCTCTCCAGCAAAAACGTTTCCATAATTTGCGCCGCCGGGGCCAAGGTACAGTTCCTGGCTTTTACCAACCCGATCCTACGCACCACATCCGGTTCCTGTAACGGTATAAAACGCAGATTCGCGTTGTGTTCCGGAAAATCAACGAACTGCAGGGACTGTCCCGAAAAGCCTTCATCGCCATTGGTTTTGACGAAGGCGACGCCAACGATGCCGCGGATATGGTGGCCTGGATGGAAGCTCATGGGCTAGATGGAGTCACCGCGCTACCGCGCTACGTAAGGGTCTGGATTTTCTGCTCAACGAAGACAAATCCCACCCGCCCAAGCTGATCTATCAGGATGCGGATTTATGTGTGGTGGATGCCGAGAACAAAACCGTGCTCGGCCACGCCAGCCTGGCCATTGAGCTGGGGTACGCCAAGTGTCGCGCCCGAGGGCTTTCGGTCACCAAAATACGCCATTGCCACAACCGCATGCTGATTGTGGGCTATCTGTCTCGCATCGCGAGGCGAGGCATGAGCGTGACGGCGTTCTGGCGTAATTCTCACGAACCGCTGACCGAAATCATCGTGAGCTTTAAATCCGGTGAGGCCGAACCCGAGATTTGCATGTACGGGCTGCCGTCCATCCCCGACGACACCGAACCCAACAACGGCATCACGCTGGTGATGGTGAACCACGTGGACCTGCTACCCAACCTGAAACCCGATGCACCGGCCAATGATCTGATTCTGCAAAATCGCGCCGTCATGCTGGACTGGCATGAACGCTCGTTAGTTGACGGCATCGAGGTGGACTCGGAACTTTGGGATCGCCTGAAGCTACTGGCAACAAAAATGCTGGTGGAATCCTCTGAAGACTCACGCCAAGGCGCTGGCGCCGGCACCAACGACAACGACTAAGGAGCCCCTATGAACCCGTATCCGGTAAACACCAACCTGCCTGCCTCGAAATCCCCTCTCGCCTGGGCCACGGTCGGAAACGGCGTGCTGTTTACGGCGCAAATTCCCATTGATGCCAAAGGCAAAGTGGTAGACGGCGGCATTGAAGCCCAAATCACCCAGACTCTGGCCAATTTGAAACACACATTGGAAAGCGCAGGCAGCCAAGTTTCCGACCTCACACAGGTGGTGATCTACGTGACTGACCGGGAAGACCTCGCCACGGTTAACCGCGTGTACGCCGATTTCGTGTCTGAGCCCTACCCGAACCGGGCCGCGATCATTGTCTCCGGCTTCGCCCGAGAGGAAATGCTGGTCGAAATTCTTGCCTATGCGGTCGTTCCGTAGCAACCCGCCTGGTCATTATTTGCGCAACCTAAAAGCTTGTGCTTGTATAAAGACATCAGGCTTGCCGTAGGACGCTCGCGTTCGTTTGCCTGCCCGCAACGGAGCCAAAGGGCTTCGGGCATCACATTACCAATGTTCAACGGGGTTGGCTCAGCTATGGCTTACGAAACGATTGATGGTCAAAAATACGAAAAAGAACTGCTGGAACTCGCGCGCAAGCACACAACGGGAAAGGGGGAAGGCAAACTATCAAAAGACGAAGTGGCGGATCTGTTCAAGTCGGCCCAGGATGGGCAGGGCGTGACCGACACAGAAAAAGCGACGCTGGGGTATATTCGGAACAATTTCGAGTTTACCGATGCAGCCGCCAAAGATTTCGACGCGGCTTTCGGCCAGCTCTGATCTAGCAACACGGTTTGCAATCACTCAAGCCCGATGCCTCCCGGCACCGGGCTTAATAAAACGCTTCAGCCCAGCTGAAGCGTCTTCAGAGTCCGCTCACGAACGGAGTTCAGCAGCTCTTCGTTTTCCACCAATGACTGACCGTATGACGGCACCAGCGTTCTCATGCGCTCCTGCCACTCTTGGGTCTGCATTTTTTCGGGGAAACAGCGCTCCAGCACGTTCAACATCGCGTTAGCCGCCGTGGACGCGCCCGGAGATGCACCCAGCAAGGCTGCCAGAGAACCGTCTTTCGCGGCCACAATCTCCGTACCGAACTCGAGCTTGCCGCCGCCTTCTTTGGTTTGCTTGATGATCTGTACGCGCTGTCCAGCCATCTGCAAGTTCCAATCCCCTTCTTTAGCGTTCGGGAAGAAGTTGCGCAACGCCTCCACCCGGTCAGCATGCGACTGGAACACTTCGCCAATCAAATAACGGGTCAGGTCCATGTTGCTCTTGCCGACTGACAGCATCGGGCGCAAGTTTGTGGCCCGGACAGATCCGAACAAATCAAACATAGAGCCCTGCTTGAGGAAGCGCGTGGTGAAGCCCGCAAACGGCCCAAACAGCAACGCGGGCTCACCGTTGATGATACGGGTGTCTAAATGCGGCACCGACATAGGGGGCGCACCAATCGGAGCTTTGCCATACACCTTGGAATGGTGCTGGTTAACAATTTCAGGTTTCTGACATACCAGCCACTGGCCACTTACCGGGAAGCCGCCGTAACCGCGTGCTTCATCAATGCCGGACTTCTGCAACAGCGGCAAAGCACCACCACCGGCACCCAGGAAGACAAATCCGGCTTCCAATTTGGTGGTTTCGCCGGTTTTCTGGTTTTTGACACGCAGTTTCCAACGGCCGTTGTCGCGCTGATCGATGTAGTAAACCGGTGAGTTGACCATCAACTCAAAGTTAGGCTGGGCTTCCAGCCACTTGACCATGCTCCGGGTCAGAGAGCCAAAATCCACATCCGAGCCATGCTTGATGCGGGTGGCCGCCACCCTCTCCATCGGATTGCGGTTGCCCACCACCAATGGCATCCACTCTTCCAGTTCCTTCGGACTCTCGGTGTACTCCATTTCCCGGAACAGGTGATGGTCTTTCAGGCGCTCATAGCGGCGTTTCAGAAAAGCCACGTTGTCTTCGCCCCAGACAAAGCTCTGGTGCGGCGTGCGATTAATGAAGGAGGTTGGTTCAGGCAGAATGCCTTGTTCAACAAGGTAAGACCAAAGCTGCAGCGACACTTCGAACTGCGCGTTAATTTGCAACGCTCGCGCTATTTCTACGTCGCCATCGGCCGTTTCAGGAGTGTAGTTCAGTTCACAGTAACCCGCGTGGCCAGTACCCGCGTTGTTCCACCCATCGGTACTCTCGTGAGCAACGTGGTCCAGACGCTCCAGCATGACAATATCCAGAGACGGATCAAGCTGCTTGAGCATCACGCCGAGGGTTGCGCTCATGACGCCTCCACCGACCAGCACTACATCTGCCTGTCTAACGGCCATTGATTCCCACCTTAGCTAGTGTTGAGCTTGGTACCGCTCCACGATCAGCAAAGCGGCCTGTCGAAAGCTGGCACTGCGCGAGGTAAAGGGCGCAGCCTTGTGCTTCCTGTCGAAATTGCGCGCATTATCCCGTTTTTTGCCGGAATAATAAATTGCGATTGCCAACTGCATGCAAATTGGTTTGGAACATGCCAGCTGGGCTGAAGATTGCCACGAGGCGCGATTCTCTCGCCTTTTGTTAACAATATCAGCGCAACTTTAGTCTGATACAGCGTTCCTGTTAATGCGGGTCATTGCTTATATCGAAAATATCCGGCACTTCCGGGGCTGACCTGAAATACAGACTTGCTGTATCTTGTGCGCCATCCATACTTTGCCCACTGTGCGCAAAGTGTTCTGACGTTTGAATCGAGGTTTATCTATGTTGATGGCTATCGCCGCCATTATTCTGGGGCTGGTTCTGCTGGTTTGGAGTGCCGACAAATTTGTTGAAGGCGCAGCCGCCACGGCCAAACATCTAGGCATGCCGACCTTACTGATTGGCATGGTGATCATCGGCTTTGGCACCTCGGCACCTGAGCTTGCCGTTTCGGCCATGGCCGCGTCTGACGGCAATCCGGGGCTGGCGCTCGGTAACGGTTACGGCTCTAACATCACCAACATTGCCCTGATTGTGGGCCTCACCGCCCTGATTGCCCCCATAGCGGTGCACTCTCAGGTCATCCGCAAAGAGCTTCCTTTGCTGGTGGTGCTGACACTGATCGCGGGCGTTCAGTTATTGGATGGCGAGCTGTCGCGGCTGGATGGCTGGGTCTTACTGGCGGTGTTCGCAGCAGTCATGGGCTGGTCAATTTATCAGGGTTACCAAGGCAAAGAGGACCCGATTGCAGAAGGCGTTGACTCAGAGCTGGTCACCCACCCGATGCCGCTGAAAAACGCCATTATCTGGCTGGTGGTCGGGTTGATTCTACTGGTAGTGAGTTCCCGCATGCTGGTGTGGGGTGCGGTCAGTATCGCTCAGGCTTTGGGCATCAGCGATCTGGTGATCGGGCTGACCATTGTCGCCATTGGCACATCGCTGCCCGAGTTGGCTTCTGCCATAGCCGCCGTGAAAAAGAACGAACATGATCTGATCCTAGGCAACATACTGGGCTCAGGTATTTTCAACACACTGGCCGTGGTCGGGCTGGCCGCCGCTATTCAGCCGTTGTCGGTTGATCCCGAGGTACTTTATCGGGACTGGACTCTCATGCTCGGTTTAACCGTCGCCTTGCTGGTGATGGGCTTCGGCTTTACGGGGTGGCGCAAGCTGATTTCTCGGGTCGATGGTGCGCTGCTGTTAACCGCTTATGTCGCGTATACCGGTTACCTGCTTTCCACTGTGGTTGCCGCCGCCTGATCAGTATCTATGGTGAGCCTGAGAATTACTCCGGCTCACCATCGCCCAGCAATTCCAGCATGCGCGCTCGCACTTCTTCCATCACCTCTGGCAGCTCGTCTTTGCTCTTGCCCGCCGTATCGAGTGTGGCGCCTACACGGACATCCACCGGCTGCCCCAGATTGATCTGAACGCTGCGAGCCGGCAGCACCTTATGCACCCCGCGAATGGCAACTGGCACAATGACCGCCTCGGTGTCGAACGCCAAATGGAAACACCCTTTCTTGAACGGCAAAAGCTGGCCATCCGGGGAACGGGTACCTTCGGGCGCGGCCCAGAGCACTATACCGCTTTCCATCATGGCTTTGGCTTTTTGCAAATCCCTGACTGCCTCGGCGCGGTTAGAGCGATTGATCCACGGAAACTCTGCCGCCGCCATGGCCTGCCCGAGCAACGGAATGCGAGACAGTTCCTGTTTGGACAGCATTCGAATGGAACCAGGCAAAGAGACAAAACTGATGGGGATGTCGTAGTGGCTGGCATGAGTGCACATGATGATATAACGCCGGCCATCGTTAAAATCCGGCACCTCGCCCCGAACGGTGAGGCTGGCCCTGACCAGTTTAAGCAACGTGGCCGACCATTCCCGGCAATACTTATCCACAATCGGCCGGTTCAGTTTGCCGAACAAAGCCCGCAGCAAGATCAACAGCGAGTAGATGGCGGTCAAACCCACTGATCCCAATACCACAGCAATTCGGCGGAGCAAGGTCGCCGATTCAGTGAGCGGGCTTAAATTGAGTCGATTCATGACAAACACCTTTCCGACAAACTAAAAACGGATCATTTAACCGAATTATACCGGCTCGGGTGTTTGTGAGATAACGCACAAAGGTCTTAGCTGAGCGGGAAAATGCGAGTGCCAGGGAGTGTCGGCAGCGCCGAAGCACTGCCGAAGAGGCCATTAAGCGGTTTCTTGAAACACCATGGAAATGGAGTTCAGACAATAGCGCTGCCCGGTCGGTGGCGGGCCGTCCGGAAACACGTGGCCTTGATGGCTGTCGCAGCGGGCACAACGAATTTCCGTGCGGGTCATGCCCAAACTGGTGTCTTCGATATAACGAAGGTGCTCGGGATCAAACGGTTGAAAGAAGCTGGGCCAACCGGTTCCGGAATCAAATTTGGCATCAGAGCCGAATAACGGCAGGTCACACAGACGGCAGTGATACACGCCAGCTTTTTTGTTATCCAACAAAGTGCCGCAAAACGGATGTTCCGTGCCGTGATCCAGCAGTACTCGTTTTTCTTCGGCAGTTAGCCCGGCGGCCTTTTCTTCAACCTCGGCTTTGCTCAGGGGCGTTACGTCATAGCCTGCGGCGGACTTACTCATAGGGTTCTCCTCACGCGAGATCAGGGTCATCCTGACTGAATTCCGGTTTAAGTCGGTCTGGCCAAGCGGTGGCCAGTTTTTCCATTTTCGGCGCAGCAACGGCCATAATGTAGGGCTGCCATGGGTTGCGGGCGGCAAAGTTCTGGTGGTGAGCCTCTGCCGGATAGAACGCTTCCAGAGGCTCAACCGTTGTCACAACCGGCGCGGAATAGACACCCGACTCATTCAATTGTTGGATGTACGCTTCTGTTAGTGCTTTTTGCTCTTCGGTTTCATAAAACACGGCTGACCGATACTGGGTACCTACGTCGTTACCCTGTCGGTTCAGCTGCGTCGGATCATGAGCTACCGAGAAAAACACCCTCAGCAATTCGCCAAAACCGACTTTCGCCGGGTCGTAGTGCACATCAATCACTTCTGCATGACCGGTTGACCCTGTGCAGACAGCTTCGTAATTGGCCGTCTCGGCCGAACCACCTGCGTAACCGGATTCCACCCGGGTCACGCCGTCGATGGCAAGGAACACCGCCTCGACACACCAGAAGCAGCCCCCGGCCAGAACAACATGAGCGCTGCCTTCGCTTTCCTGTAATTCACGTTCCGGCGTTGGAAACCGGCTACGGGGCACATTAAGCCCCGGGATATTGCACGCTTCGCTCATAATCTTATCCACCCTTCAAAACAACATGATGCCCAGTATGGCACTTACCGGGGCGAGCCCCCAAACGGGCCAGCGCAGAACCGCTAGTGCCAACCACAGCAGCAAAGCGATGGCGAAATCCATCGAACCTCGCACCGCGGAGGTCCACACCGGGTCGTAAAGCGCAGCCAGAAGCAAACCAACCACGCCGGCATTGACGCCTGCCAGAGCAGCACGTGCCTTGGGATGTTTTCGGACCCAGCGCCATAATGGCAGACCGGCAAACACCAAAAGGGTTCCGGGCAGAAAGACGGCCAATAGGGCAATCACCGCGCCGGGAACACCTTCCTCAATGCCACCCAGAAACGCCGAGAAGGTGAACAGAGGCCCCGGTACCGCCTGGGCCGCTCCGTAACCCGCCAAGAAGGTATCGGCGGGCATTTGCCCGGTCTCGACAAAGCCTTCCTGCAACCAAGGCAACACCACATGGCCACCACCAAACACCAGCGCTCCGGCCTTGTAGAGTTCTGCCCCGACCCAAGCCAGAGAACCCGGCGCCAACGGTATTAACGAAAGTACCAACAGGCAGACAAATGCCACCGCAAACATCCAGGGTTTGCGAACCTGCCACCCTATTGTCATCGGCTCAATCGGGCTGCCCGCAGACAAGCTCAAACCGATCCCGGCCATCGCCGCCAGCGCCAACAACAATAGTTGCATCCAGGCCGCGCCGGCTATCAGCAACGCACTCGCCACCAACAGCGCGAGCACGCGCCGGGACATATCCGGGCATAACGCCCGCCCCATTTGCCAGACAGCCTGTACCACCACAGCAACCACAAATAGTTTCAACCCGTGCACCCACCCGCCAGAGCCGGCTTCCGGCCAGAACGCAAGCCCGAACGCAAACAAGGTCATCAACACCGCTGACGGCAGAGTAAATCCCAGCCAAGCCGCAAACGCGCCCTGGTAGCGTCCGCGCAGCAAACCAATGGTCAGTCCTACCTGGCTGGAAGCGGGCCCCGGCAACAACTGGCACAGCGCCACGACTTCAGCAAAGGCTTCTGAGGACAGCCACTTTCGCCGAGTCACAAACTCGTCGTGAAAGAAGCCCAGATGCGCAGCCGGGCCGCCGAACGAGGTCAGCCCCAAGCGCAAAAATATCTTGAAAATGTGCCAGCCAGACACCGAATCGGACGGGTCAGTTTCTGTCATCATCCATCTCCCGATAGCTCCCTAACATTCCCACAGTAAACATGAACATTGTATCGCTACGGTTGCAGATGCCCAGTGACCAACCATAATGACAACAGGGATCAGCATAAGGTCCCGCTCGGCATCAGGGAATCAGCATGACAGCGAAGGTTCGCGAACCCAAAAATCAGGAAGAGCTCTTACTCTACCGACTGAGCCTGCGATTAGGGCCGGTGCACGCCCGCCAGCGCCTGGGCATTGAGCAGGAGTCGGAAGCTTTGCTGCTGGGCCGGGACAAACGCTCCTTTCACCTCGAAAATCTCACGAACGCACCGCGATTAATCCGTTTTTGCCTTAAAGCCCTTGGCTTGTTTGGTCGGGCCCAAGCCAACAGCCGAAAACTCAGAACCGCTACCAATACATTCACGGTGCATAACTTGCCCCCGGCGTTCGAAGGCTATCGCATACTGCACCTGACCGATCTACATGTGGACATGGACGAGCAAAACCTGCAAGCGGTTATCCGGCAGATCCAACCTCTGGATTACGATGTGTGCGTGCTGACGGGTGATTATCGCCAGCTCACCTGGGGGCCGATGGAGGCCTCTCTGGAGGGCATGGCCAGGCTGCGGGAAGCCATCCGGGGCGAGGCCTACGCGGTGCTTGGCAACCACGACAGCATACGCATGGTGCCCGCTCTGGAGGATATGGGCTACCGGCTGTTATTGAACGAGATGACGCCGCTGGAACGCTCCGGCGAAAAAATCTATCTGGCGGGCATCGACGACGCCCACTACTACAAAGCCCACAACTTGCACAAAGCCGGTGATGACATTCCTGTCGGCGGTGTGAGCCTGTTGCTCAGCCACACCCCCGAGGTCTGGCGCGAGGCCGCCCATGCCGGTTACGACCTGTTCCTGTGCGGGCACACCCACGGCGGCCAGCTCTGTTTACCCGGCGGTATCCCTGTGACACTGGATTCCGATTGCCCCCGCCATCTCGGGCGGGGATTCTGGCGCGTGAACGGCATGCAGGGGTATACCTCGCCGGGTGCGGGCACATCGGTGCTGAACGTGCGCCTGAATTGCCCACCCGAAGTGACTCTGCATACGCTGACACGCGGCCCCTCGTGATGATTAGTGAGGCTGTTTGCGAATACCCAAACGGTATAACAAAGGGGAGAACAGCATATTCGACAAAGCAAAAAGCATGGCAATCGCCGCGATTTCCCAAAACGGCAAAGGAAACCAGAACCAGGCCATTAGCATCGGCAACGCGGCTTCAGGCAGTTGATCAAGCCAGACGGCCCGAGCACTGGAATCCAAGCCAATTCGGCGTTTAATGAAGCTGCTGAGCAGATCGCCCAGCAAAGATAATGCACCGAAACCTGCTCCAAACAACCAACCCAGATCCAGCCAAAGCGCAAACAATGAGCACGCCAAGGTACCCGAGAGCAGGCCGCGCCAGGTTTTGCTCGGCCCGAAAATTGGCCGGCCATCCGACCACGTCAGGCCGGCATCCACCGGCCAGTCGCTATATTTCGGCAGCAGCCGAGCCACAACCACCGGAACACCGTTGGCCAACACCAACAACACAAAGAGTTCCAGCGATAACAACAAGAACTCACCTCCGGCCATGTCTGCTTAGGCGAGACCTCCACGGGTCAATTTCAGTGGGTCCATGAGTTCTTCTAACCGCGCACGGCTCAACCCACTCCGCTCTTCTGCCACGTCGATCACCGGGCGCCCGGTGCTGTAGGCCTCTTTGGCAATCTCGGATGCCAACGCATAACCAATTTCCGGATTCAGCGCGGTCACCAGCACCGGGTTGCGGCTGACGCCATCACTTAAATGACCGGCATTGACGGTAAAGCCCTGAATCGATTTATCCGCCAGAATCCCAGCGGCGCCCGACATCAGTTTAATCATGTCCAACAAGTTACCGGCAACCAGTGGCAACATCACATTAAGCTGAAAGTTACCCGATTGGCCAGCAATCGCGACGGCCGCGTCTAGCCCCATGACCTGAGCCGAGGCCATAGCGACCGATTCAGGAATCACCGGGTTCACCTTACCCGGCATGATACTGCTACCCGGTTGTAGAGCCGGTAGGCTAATTTCAGCCAGGCCATGGATGGGGCCACTGTTCATCCAGCGCAAATCGTTGGCGATTTTTGTGAGTACCACCGCCACACCCCGCAGCTGGGCCGACAACGACAAGGGTGCATCCACTGCGCTTATGCCAACAAACTTATGCTCGAGGGACTTAAACGAAAATCCGGTGTTCATTTTCAGGAATTTGACGAATTGCTTGGCAAACTCGGAAGCCGCATTTACCCCGGTGCCCACAGCCGTTCCGCCTTGGGGCAAATACGCCAATTCATCAAGCACCGTTTCCAATCGCTTTTCGACCGCTGCCAGCTGTTCACGCCAGGTTCTCAGCTCCTGCCCCAACGTCACCGGCATGGCATCCATCAGGTGCGTTCTGCCGGTTTTTACTTGTTTGCTGAATTCCGCTTCGCGCTCGTAAATCACACCCTGCAGGTGCGACAGCGCTGGCATTAACTGCCCTTTGACCGCCAGCAGTGAACTCACATGAATGGCCGTTGGAATCACATCGTTAGAGCTTTGGCTCATGTTAACGTGATCGTTCGGATGAACGTCATGGCCCTGTTTGGCGGCAATCGAGGCGATGACTTCGTTCAGATTCATGTTGGTACTCGTGCCAGAACCTGTTTGATAGCGGTCGATCGGGAACTGGTCGGCGTACTCGCCCAAAATCAGTTTCTCGCAGGCATCGGCAATCGCGTCCCGACGCTGGCCGTCTAACAAACCCAATGACGCATTCGCCTGCGCCGCCGCACGCTTCACCTGTGCCATCGCCTTGATGAAATTTTCAGGCATGGGCTGGCCGCTCACAGGAAAGTTATCAATGGCCCGCTGGGTCTGTGCCCCCCATAGCGCATTGGCGGGAACCATCACCTCGCCCAGACTGTCCTTTTCCACTCGGTAATCGCTCATCACACCCTCCCTATTCTTACTTTGCCCTGCTTAACCGCACACGAGCTTACACCTAGCCTGCGCGCGCCGGTGACTTTAATCGGACATGGTCGCAAATACCGGTGACTTGCTCAAAGTTGAGGATCAAGGTGTGCACGGTCAAGGTGTAAGTATCGTGCAGATGGAATTTGAAGCGCTGCTGTTTCTCCCCTTGCAGAAACGCATCGTACTCACGCACCAGCTCCCGCACGTCACCACCTTCATTCTGGCTCCAGGTGGCGTTGTACGGGCCCAGCACGGCACCGCCTGCCAGGCAGACGGTGACTTCGTGGTTGGTGAGACTGCCGTTCTCCGTTGTCATAAGTCGCTCCTACAAAAGATGCCTTCTATCAGTGTAGTCGCTATACCGCCCCGAAAAGGTGGTGTCGCTCCGTCAGAAAGAAGAACAGCGCCTTCAAATGGGCGACGATGCGACGAAACTGGTTAACAACGCCCTCAACCGATTCGGTTTAACAGGTTTATTCAGCACAGGCAGATACTGTGCTCGTAATAAGGTGCGAACCTCATCGCTACGATCTGCCGTAATAATAGCGCCCGGCACATCTTCTCCCAGATACTTACGCACTCTGTGAATCGCGTCGAATCCGGTCTGATCGTCATCCAGATGGTAGTCTGCAAGTATGACCGTCGGTCGTTTGCCGGTCTGAGCAAGCTCCGCCAGCGCTTCTTCGCGGCCGAGAACAGGCATAACCTCACAGCCCCAACGTTCGAGCAGCATCTGCATACTTTCGAGCACAGCGGGTTCGTTATCGATCACCAGTACCAAAGCGCCATCAAAGCCCGCTTTCAACACCGGTGGAACAACCGGCGGATGACGTTTTTCGTAGCGAGGCGCCAAGGCTCTCGACAACGTCAGTGTAAACCGGGAGCCCCGGCCCAAGTTGGAGGCCACATCGATTCGGCATCCCAAAACACCCACCATTCGCTCTACAATCGCCAAGCCCAACCCCGCTCCTTGCCGGCCTCCTGCACCATGCGGCAGCACCTGATGGAACTCGGCAAAGATATCCAGGAGTTTTTCGGGCGCGATTCCGACACCGGTGTCCCACACTTGCAGTTGCACCTCTTCATCTCGCACACGCACCGCCAGCAGAACACCCCCTTGCCGGGTATAACGAAAGGCGTTACTCAAGAGATTCCGGACAATCCGGGCAAGCATGCGCGGGTCGGTATGGACAAACGCAGAGGTACTGCGGATCCGAAAATCAAGCTCCTCATTGGCGGCAACGGCACTGAACTCTTCCCCCAGATCCCGCACCAACTCATTGATATCAAGATGGATAAAATCAGGCTTCATGGCCTGCTGATCCAGTTTGGAGATATCCAGCAAATCGGCCAAGAGTTCTTCCGCGCCTTCCAGAGCGCGATGAGCCTGTAGAACCATCTTGCTTTCGCGCTCTGGCAAGGCCCCTTCCTGAAGCGCCGACACCATCAAGCGCGCCGCATTCAGGGGTTGCAACAAATCATGGCTGGCAGCGGCCAAATATTTGTCTTTGCTACGATTCGCTTCTTCCGCCGCGTCCTTGGCAACGACCAGTTCTCGCTCGACCTTTTCGCGTTCTTCAATCTGATAGCGCAAATCAACATTGGCGTTCTGCAGAGCCTCAGTGCGCTCCAAAACCCGATGCTCCAGCTCCGCGTTCAGTTGCTCCAGCCGTTGACGTGCATGCACGCGCTCCGAAATGTCCGCTACAAAGGTTTCGACAACCTCGGGCCCGAGATCAGGCCGCCTGAGCATGGTAATGGCCACATCCACCGCGGTTTGGTCGGCGCGCCGAAACCGAGTTTCCCGTGCATTCAAGCTTCCACGATCCAGCAACTCCTGGCGAAGCGCGTCGAACTCCGCTGCGCTAAAAAAAAGCTGCTCTCGCAACCGCACAATGCTGCTCTGTAATTGCTCCGCACTGTCATAACCGCAAATGCGTGCCATCGCCGGGTTACAGGCCACAAACCCGCCTCGGAGGTTGGCTTGGAATATGCCGTGCAGCGCATTCTCGAACAGCCATTTATACCGATTGCGCTCCTGCTCGAGTTCGTCAATTCGCTGCTGAAGGGCGGGATAGTAATTTTTCCGAACCGATTGGCGACCCAAACCCAACAGGTCGCCTATGCCGTATTCGCCTGGATCCGTTTCAGAGGGCTTCTTCATAAACCACCTGAACGTCCCTCAAAGACGACTTTCGAGGGTTCGTCAGTATGCAGGGGTCTTTCAGGGCATAGCCGGAGAGGTAAGGAATATCCGACACGCTCACGCCCAATTCATTCAAACGCGCTTCCAACCCGAGTGTTTTCTTGAGTGAGATGATTCTCGACATCAAGCGCTTTTTGACCAGCGCATTGGCCATACCGCGGGTATCAATATCCATAGCCTCGGCCACTCGCCGAAAGCGATCCTCTGCCGAGGCAAAGTTATACCCAACAACGTGTTCCAGCAGAAGCGCGTTGCACAATCCGTGGGGCAGATCGAGAAACCCACCCAGGCTATGGGACATGGCGTGTACGGCACCAAGAATAGCATTCGAGAACGCAAGGCCCGCCTGCATGGACGCGAGCATGATTTGCTCCCTGAGCACCGGATCCGACGGGTTTGCCACCAAAGGTTCCAGGTTGCGGTTAATCAAGCGGATGGCTTCCAGCGCATGCGTATCGGTGAGCGGCCCGCTGCCCGTAGAAACGAAGGCTTCGATCGCGTGCACCAAAGCATCTACGCCCGTGCAAGCGGTCAGGTAAGAGCCCATGGTTTCGGTCACCTCGGGATCGATCAGGGACACATCCGGAACCACCGCTTTGCTAATGATGGAGAACTTGAAGCGACGATCTGGATCCGAAATGATCGCAAACTGGGAAACATCGGCCGAGGTCCCGGCCGTGGTAGGTATCAAGATCAGAGGCGGCGGCGGATTGGTAATGGTATCCACGCCTTCAAACTCGAGAATACTGCGCCCGTGCGTTGCAACAATGCCAATGCCCTTGGCGCAATCCATGGGGCTACCACCGCCAATGGCAACAATCACGTCGCACTGGTTGGCCAGGTACTGTTCAGCCCCGGCCATCACTTCATCGACCTTCGGGTTGGGAGAAATGGCAGTGAACGTCGTACATTCGAGCCCCGCCTCGGTTAACAACTGCTCTGTCTCGTGCACCCAACCCGCGGCTTTTACACCCGGATCAGATACCAAAAAGACATGCCGCGCGCCCAGGTTGGCGGCGAAGTTCGCAACTGATCTTCTGGAGCCGGCCCCAAATACGATTTCTGGCGAAACAAACTTACGCAGGGATGAAATATCATGACTCATGGCAGCCTTATCAACTCGGTTGTTGTTATAGATATTGCTGACATACTACCCCATGTTTCAGGGAGCGACACCGGGCTTTTGGCTAACGCTTCCGTCTCGCCAGGCCTGAATAGAACTGCCAAAGCGTATCAAGTACTTTGGCTTGGCTCTCCAAAGTCCGGAATCCGTGTTCTTCTTCATCAAACCAGACAAGCTCTGCGTACTGACCCGTTTCTTTAAGAGCCTTGACCATGGAGAGCGTCTGCTCTGGAACAACAACACGGTCGCGCCCGCCTTGAAAGAACAGCGCCGGGCAAACAATCTGCCTGGCGAGTCGCGCCGGTGTGCGCGCTTGCCATCGGTGGCCCTTTGGCCCCGGCTCACCCAAAAGCCAATCCAGATAGCCGGACTCAAAGCGATGAGTGGCCGCTTTCAACGTTAGCGGGTCGGTAACACCGTATAAACTTGCCAGCCCGCTCAGGCGCTGTTCGGGCTGGATAGCCGACATAAGCGCGGTATAGCCCCCCGAGCTTCTGCCCTGAACAAACACCCTGTTGGGATCAACCAAGCCAGCGTCACTGAGCGCATCTTTCATCCTAAACATATCGGCGACATCGGCTTCGCCCCACTGGCCCGCCAGCGCCTGCCGGAACTCGCGACCAAACCCGGTGCTGCCGGTGTAATTTACTTCCGCAACCGCGAATCCCCGCTGACACCAGAACTGCGCTTGGGGATTGAATGTTGCGTAAGCCGCCGACGTTGGCCCGCCGTGGGCGATCAGAATAAGCGGCGGTTTTTCCACAGGTTGCTCCGGCAGGTACAAAAACCCTTGCAACGCACGGGGATGCTCGCCGCCAGATGGGAGCACAATACTCTCTGGCCATACACAGCTGTTGCCGCCTAGAGCAACAGGCGCACTGAACAGTGGCTGAGCTTGCTGCCCGGCGAAAAGATTCAATCGCAAAATCGTGTCGCTCAGATCCGGCCTGCGCGCGACACAGTAAAGGTCGTCGCCGCTGACAACGAGATCACGGAAATCGGTGTAAGCGCTCGCAACTTGCCTGATCTCACCCTTCTGTTCCAGCCATAGCTCACCAATGCCTTGGCGATAGCGGACCCGAGCCCAACCACCTCCCGGTAGAGGGCAAGCGTGTTTTTCTCCTAGCTGCCATGGCGCATTCGCATGGTCCGTGTTGGACGAAAGTGCTGGTAACCAATGCAGCTCTCCTTCTTGCCGGACCACCCGATAAGGTTGCCACCAATCACCGTGGTCTGAGACAACCCACAAACTTTGTGCCACGAACTGCGGTTGCTGGACGCTGCCGCCTCCGGGCGGTTCGGCTTTGGCGACCTTTACCGGCTTACCGGAGCTCTCCAACTCAGCGAGACAGACCCACGATTGATCCCATGGCATATGGGGAGAAAACCACCCAGTCCATGCTATCTGCTGCCCATCCGGACAGATGGCTGGAGCCCCGTAGAAGTCGAATTGATCATCCAGGACCGTCAGACGGCCCAAAAAATCAACGGCGACCAGATCTTGCTCTCCCCGTTTCTCTCGAACAGCTATCCAACGCGGCCGGAGCGGATCGGGCGTCAGCCCGCCCCATGTAGAATCTGGGTCCCTGACCAAAAGCTGCCGTTGGCGGCTCTCCAGATTCATGCTCCAGAGGCATTGATCCTCCGACACCCAGCACACAGATTCCGGGGTGACTGCATAAGCGCCGCCACCGTAGCCGTTCAGCCGGCTGCGGATACTGTTCCCCGTATTCAGGCGTTCTGATCGTCGGCCGTCATACCGCCAAAGACTGACAAAGCCGTCCTCGGGTTCTGTCGCCAACCAGAAAAGCATTCCTCCACTGACCCGCAACTCGGCATACTGTCGCGCCCCAGCACAGGCTTCCCGAGCTGAAATCAGGTTACTTTCGGAAAAAGACACGGGAGTTCTTGGTATTGCGATAAACGAGGTCGTCCAGCCCCGCCGTGGCATGCTCGGCCGCCGTCCGGGCAGCCAGAATTCGATCATGATGAGGTGACTTTCCACACACCGGGTCCGCATTATCGGCATCCCCGGTCAGCAAGTAGGCCTGACAGCGGCAGCCGCCAAAATCTTTGTCTTTTTCATCACAAGAGCGGCATGGCTCTGGCATCCAGCTGTCACCCCGATAATGGTTAAAACCGGGGCTTTGGTACCAGATTTCTTCGAGCGACATCGACTTTACGTTCGGAAATTCGATGGGAAGTAACCGAGCACTGTGGCACGGTAAGGCCGTCCCGTCAGGCGCTACGGTCAGGAACAGACTGCCCCAACCGTTCATGCAGGCCTTGGGGCGCTCCTCGTAATAATCCGGAGTCACAAAGATCACTTTCATGGGATGGTCTCGCTCCCGGAGATCATCCCGGAAGTGATTCACCGTTGCCTCGGCGGTCTCTAACTGACCTCGAGAGGGCATCAAGCCTTCACGATTGGCGAACGCCCAGCCATAGTATTGGCAGGTCGCCAACTCGACATAATCCGCCCCGAGACTTTCACAGAGCGTGAGAATATCCGACATCTGATGGATGTTATGGCGATGGATGACGAAATTGAGCACCATCGGATAGCCCGCTTCTTTCACCGCCCGGGCCATAGCCAACTTTTGTTCAAATGCCTTTTTGGAGCCCGCCACTGCATTGTTCAATTCCGGGTCTGAGGCCTGAAAACTTACCTGAATATGATCAAGCCCGGCCTCAGCAAAGGCCTGAACCTTGGCTTCTGTGAGCCCTAAACCTGAGGTGATCAAGTTGGTGTAATAACCCAATTCACGGGCACCCGCGATCAGCTCAGGCAAGTCTTGGCGCACCAACGGCTCACCGCCGGAAAAGCCCAGCTGGGCTGCGCCCATGGCGCGCCCCTGTCGAAGCACATCCAGCCACTGTTCGGTCGAGAGTTCTTGCTCACGATCGGCGTAATCCAGCGGGTTCGAGCAATACGGACACTGGAGTGGGCAGCGATAAGTAAGTTCCGCCAGCAACCATAATGGCGGCCCGGCACTCGCATCAGAACACCTCATAACCATTCAATCCAATGTTGGTTCGCAGCATCGGCCAGAAACTGCTCGACATCACCCGACAGAGAACCGGCCTCTGGAAACTTGCTTTCAAGCGAAGCGATAATTTCCTGTATAGACTGCACGCCATCCACCTCCGCCAGAATGGCGCCGGCACTGGCATTCAATTTAACCATGCCTTCGGGATACAACAGCACGTGACTTTGCTGAGCTGGCTCCCACTGAAAGCGAAAGCCTCTTCTCAAGTTCGGGATATCGGCCACAAAAACCTCCTTACACGCCACGATGCCAGACCTGTTTATCCGTCACGGTGTGATAGGGCGGCGTCTTATGGACATAGGCCATAGACATGGCATCCAGCATGGCCCAGAGAATATCGAGCTTGAACTGCAATATCTCGAACGCCCGCTGCTGCTGAGCCTCCGTCACGAAGTGATCCAGGGTAATACTCAAGCCATGTTCCACATCTCGCCGCGCCTCGGATAAACGCTTACGGAAATAGCGATAGCCGCCCTCTTCAATCCACGGATAGTGGGCTGGCCAACTGTCTAACCGGGACTGGTGAATCTCCGGCGCAAACAATTCGGTTAATGATGAGCAGGCAGCTTCCTGCCAGGTCGCGCGGCGAGCAAAGTTAAGGTACGCATCCACGGCAAACCGCACCCCCGGCAACACGTGTCGCTGGTCAATCACCTCTTCCCGCGTCAGTCCTGTGGCTTCAGCCAGCTGTAACCAAGCCTCAATACCACCGGCCGAATCCTCGTCACCGTCATGGTCCAGAATCCTTTGCAACCACAACCGTCGTACCGCTGCATCCGGGCAGTTGGCCATGATGGCTGCATCTTTTTGGGGAATGTTGATCTGATAGTAATAACGGTTAGCCACCCAGCCTCGAATTTGCTCCGGTGTGCAGGCACCGCTGTACATGGCTCGATGGAAAGGGTGATGAATATGGTAAAAAGCGCCTTTCGCCCGCAACGCTTTTTCAAAACTTTCTCGATTCAGGACGGTGCTGACTTTCGCGTTCATAGCAGGCCTCACAACTCAATCTGCATACCGTCCCACGACACTTCGATTCCGTGCGCCGCCAATTCGGCACGCTCTGGTGAATCTTCGTTCAGGATCGGATTGGTATTGTTGATGTGGATAAGAATCTTGCGGCTGGCGGGCAGGCTGTCGAGCAATTCGATCATGCCGCCTTCACCCGCCTGGGCCAGATGCCCCATTTGCTGACCGGTTCGGGTACCCACTTCCTGACGAATCATTTCATCGTCGTGCCAGACTGTACCGTCTACCAATAAAACATCGGCTTGCTGCATCCATGCCCGGATGCGTTCGTCCGGCTGACCAAGGCCCGGTGCGTAGAGCAGAGATTTATTCGCAACACGATCCCGAATGAAAAGGCCAATGTTGTCGCCCGGGTGCGGGTTATCACGGCGAGGCGAGTATGGCGGCGCATTACTGAGCAACGGAATTGCCGTCAGCTCCAGTGAGGGTGCGCAAGGAATAGTGAAAGGATCTTGTTCCGAAGCATGGACTTCACACCAGTTGAGCCCGCCGTTCCAATGCTTAAGCATCTCGAACAACGGAAAACCGCTGCTCAGATCATCACGAACCTGCGGCGTGCACCATACATCGAGGGGCAGTCCCTCACGCAGAGATAACAAGCCGGTGGTGTGGTCGACCTGGCTGTCCATCAACACGATGGCAGAAATACCGGTATCGCGTAGAGCTCGGGCCGGCTGCATGGCTGGAAAATCGGCTAACTGGGCTCGAATATCAGGTGAGGCGTTAAACAGAATCCAGTGTTCACCATCGTCACTGATGGCTATGGATGATTGGGTGCGGGCACTGGCATTGAGGCTGCCGTCACGGAACCCGGAACAGTTAGAACAATTACAGTTCCACTGAGGAAACCCGCCGCCCGCTCCAGAACCCAGAATACGAATGTGCATACAAAACCTCCTGAGCCGGGATCAAACAGCCAGCCAAAGGCTGGCCATCTGTTACTCAGCGGTTAGCAAAGTACATGGTGACTTCGAAACCGATGCGCAGGTCTTCATAAGCTGGTTTGGTCCACATGATGATCACCTCTTGTCATGATTATTAGTGCGTTGCATGTATGTATCCACACCCTTGGAAAGCCGAAGGGTACGATTTCATGCTAATGACAGAGGACCACTACCCATATGGTACTTTGGAACTGTTTTAGACCGCCTTAAAGTAGCAGCGCTTTGGCCCGCTGGTTCAATTGAGACTCCCCCTCAGGCACCTAACATGAGACAGATACAATAATAATGTCAGGAGAAGTCTTATGGCCGGGCGCTTGCTGCTCATCATCTTGATGGCATTCCCTTTATCAGGGCATACCGCGGAGATACCTCGGGAAACCAAAGAGGTTATACAGGCGCTGTTTCCTTCAGCAACCGTCATCGAAGACAAGCTGCCTGACTTTCCCGTTTACCCGGTGTACCAATTACAGGAGCTGTTGGGCTACGCCTACGTCTCCACAGACTTCACCAAACTTCAGGGCTTTGCCGGAAAGCCGATCACCATGATGATCGGACTGGACACCAAAGGCCGCTTCACCGGGGTGAAAGTTCTGCACCATCACGAGCCGGTCTTCCTACACGGCCTGGGCGAAGCGCCACTGACCGAGTTTGTGAACCAATACGAAGGCAGCGCTCTGACCGAACAGATCATCGTGCAGGCTTCCAGTCGCTCGGCGCGCAGCAACACCGGCGATCAGGTGTACTTCGACGGGGTCAGCAAAGCGACTGTTTCCGTGCTGATTATCAACGACACCATTCTTTCCTCGGCGCTTCAGGTCGCTCGAAACAAGCTCGAAGGCTTTACCCAAGCAGCCCCCACACAAGCCCGGCAAGATTTCTATGAGCCACTGAATTGGCAGCAGATGCTGGAACGGGGTTACATCAACAAAGTCGCCATTTCTTCGGACGAGGTCGAAGCAACTCTCGGGCGCCCACTGTCGGACTACCCCATGGATCTCGAACCGGAGCCCGGCGAACCTTTTACCGAACTCTATTATGCCTACATGAACTCACCAATGGTGGGTCGCAACCTGCTGGGCGATCAGGCCTACGCGTCATTCCTTGAGCGCCTGAATGACCAAGGCAAGGTAATGTTGCTTATGTCTCGAGGGGTTTTCCAGCATGTGAGCCCGGACTTTGTCCCCGGCAGCACTCCCAGCCGGACGGGGTTGAATCAGGGCCAGCTGGCCATCGAGCTACGGGATCTGAACTGGCTGGAAACCGGGCAAACTCTTGCCGCACCCGGAGCCCCCGTCATGGACGCGATGAATCTGTTTCGAGTGGGCGGAAACGCCGGTTTCAACCCCGGCGCCGAGGCCAGCTTTCACCTGGACGTATCTCTGCCACGCAATCACCTGATCACTGATAACGCCCGTTTCACCATGCCCGTTGCGTTTGCCGATGAGCTATTTGAAACGGTGGAGGTGCAAGCGGATCCGCGCCAAAATCGCGAGCCGGTTTGGGTGGGTCTTTGGAAAGAACGCGGGTGGCAAATCGCTTTGTTGGTGGCCGCTTTGTCGATACTCACGGTATTTTTTGCCCGCCAGAAAACCCTGACCCGCCACCCGAAACTGGTGCACCGGTTCCGCTGGGGATTCCTGTTCTTCACGGTGTTCTTTATTGGCTTTTACGCCCAAGGCCAGCTGTCTGTGGTGAACATTTACACTCTGTTCCTGGCGCTGTGGGACGGTTTTTCCCTGAACGTGTTCCTGCTGGACCCGGTCATTTTCATTCTCTGGATTTACACCTTCGCCACTCTGTTTATCTGGGGACGCGGTTTATTTTGCGGTTGGCTATGCCCCTTCGGGGCCCTGCAAGAAATGGCCTCCTGGCTCGGACAAAAACTCGGTTTGCGTCAGGTTAAAATTCCGGAACACTGGCATCGCCGACTTATCCTGCTGAAATACCCAATTCTGCTGACGCTGGTCGGTACCGCGTTCTATTCATTAACACTTGCAGAACAGTTGGCCGAGGTCGAGCCGTTCAAAACCAGCATTACCCTGCACTTTGTACGGTATTGGCCCTTCGTAGCGTACGCCGCCATTCTGCTGGTCATCGGCATGTTTGTGCACAAATTCTACTGCCGATACCTGTGCCCGCTAGGCGCCGGGCTTGCTGTACTGGGGCGCTTCCGTCTGTTCAGCTGGCTGGATCGGGTCAAACGATGCGGGCAACCCTGCCAGCACTGCAAGAACGAGTGTGGCATCAATGCCATCCGAAAAGATGGTCGTGTGGATTACGACGAGTGTATTCAGTGCTTGGAATGCGTGGTGATATTACGTGACCAGAACCAGTGCGTGGATGCCATTGTTCGCAACAAACAACAGCAAAAACAGGCAAGGATCCTGGCCACGGATGCTACACCACGCCAGACCTCAGCAGCGCATTGAAACGCGCTGCCGGGGGCTATTCGGCTACGGGGATCACGATGCGCCCACGAATGGTTCCGTCCATAAACTGGCTCGCGGCCTGGATGGCCTCATCAAATGGCACTTCGGTGATCATGCTGTCCAGCAGTTCCGGGGAAAGGTCTTGCGCCAGCCGTTCCCAAGCCTCTAGGCGGTCCTTTTTGGGTGCCATGACACTGTCGACACCGCACAAGGTAACGCTCCGGAGAATAAAAGGCGCGACCGTCGCAGGGAAGTCCATGCCCGCAGCCAGCCCACAAGCCGCGACAACGCCTCGATACTTCATACCAGCGCACACGTTGGCCAGAACATGACCCCCAGCAACATCAATTGCACCCGCCCAGGTTTCCCGGGCCAAAGGCTTACCCGGCTCGCTCAATTCCGCTCGATCCAGAATCTGTTTGGCGCCAAGAGATCTGAGATAACTTTCCTCTTCTGGCTTACCTGTTACCGCCGTCACCGAATAGCCTAACTTGGCCAGAATCGCGACGGCAACACTGCCGACGCCGCCGGTTGCGCCAGTGACTAAGATGTCGCCGGAATCCGGTGTGACGCCGTGCTTTTCCAACGCCAACACGCACAACATCGCGGTATACCCTGCGGTGCCGATGGCCATGGCCTGGCGCGCTGTAAACGAGGCTGGTAGCGGAATCAGCCAATCACCTGACAAGCGCGCTTTCTGAGCAAGGCCACCCCAATGTTTTTCACCGACACCCCAGCCGTTGAGCACGACTTCATCACCGGCTTTAAACTCCGGGTTGGATGATTCAGTGACCACACCGGCCAAATCAATGCCCGGAACCATCGGGTAGGATTTCGCAATCGGAGCAGTGCCAGTAATCGCCAATGCATCCTTGTAGTTCAGCGTGCTGTAGGCGACATCGACGGAGACATCACCTTCCGGCAACCAAGCCTCGTCAATGGATTTTAGGGACACTTGCTGGTCGCCCCGGCTGCCTTCCATCAAAATACCTTTGAACATATTGCCTCCAACGATTCTGTTTTGTGATTTGAATCAGGCTGCTTGATCAGCAACCACGCACCAACGCCATAAAGCCGCTGGCAAATTGCTCCAGAGGTTGCGAGGACTGCTCGAGCTTGGCGCGCAATACCGCACCCTCCCAACCAATCCAGAAAAACTGTGCCATCTGCTCCGGCACCAAGTGCTGGGGAGCCTCCCCCGCCTGTCGGGCTTCTTCAAGTACCCGGGCTATCCGGGCTTCCCAATCTCGGAATACATCACTTAGCAGGCCGCGAAAACTCTCCGGCAGCGCAGCCATTTCCTGCCCCATATTTCCGATCAGGCAACCGCGCCTGTAATCGAACATTTCCATGCCAAGCTTGGCGTCTTCCACAAAACCCTGAATTCTGGCAAGCGGTGTCAGGGAACTGTCCGCTAACGAACGTTCCAGCTTGTTGGCGAAAAACAGGCCGTAGGCCTCAATCAGCGCTTTACCGAAAGCTTCTTTGTTGTCGAAGTAATGGTAAAAAGAGCCTTTAGGCACCTTGGCCTGGCGCAAAATTTCATCAAGCCCTGTGTAGGAATAACCCTTCTCTGTTAACGCTGCCAGCCCAACCCCAATCAAAGCCTGCCGGGTGTCCTGATAACCGGCGCTCTGACTTTTAGGGGGCCGCCCTCTTTTGCGCTTGACTGGAAACGTATCCACATCCACTCCCATATTTTAGACCGACCGTCTAATTAATTAACAAAAGAATACGACCGATCGTCTATTAAATCAAATAAAAAAGGCCCTGGGATCGGGCCAAAAAGAGAGGCAAATCTATTCCCGCGCTCGGAAGAGCGCCCCGGCAGGTGCCGGGTTTAACAAAAGCACAATCCCTGTGCGGTCACACAAAAACGGGACCGGTACGAACCGACCCCTTACTGCCGTTTACAGATCAGAAAAATCCAAGAGGATTAGCGTCGTAGCTGGTCAACATGCACTTGGTCTGCTGATAGTGCTCCAGCGCCATCTTATGGGTTTCACGGCCGATACCGGATTTCTTGTAACCACCGAAGGCTGCATGAGCCGGATACGCGTGGTAACAGTTCATCCATACCCGACCGGCCTGAATATTACGCCCCATCCGATAAGCCAGGTTGGTATCGCGAGTCCAGACGCCGGCACCCAGGCCGAACTCGGTATCGTTGGCGATTGCCAGCGCTTCTTCCTCGGTTTTGAAGGTGGTGACACCCACCACCGGCCCGAAGATTTCCTCTTGGAAAACGCGCATCTTGTTATCGCCCTTGAACAGCGTCGGCTGAATGTAGAAGCCGTTATTGAACTCGCCTTCAAGATGCTCCCGGTCACCACCGGTAAGTACCACTGCACCTTCCTGACGACCAATTTCCATGTACGACATGATTTTGTCGAACTGTTCTTTGGAAGCCTGAGCGCCCACTTGGACCTCGGTATCCAATGGGTTTCCGCGTTTGATGGACTTGGTGCGCTCAACCACTTTTTGCATAAACTCTTCGAACATGTCTTCCTGAACCAGGGCACGGGACGGACAGGTGCAAATTTCACCCTGGTTGAAGAATGCCAACACCAGACCTTCGACACATTTGTCGACAAATTCCGGCTCCGCTTTCATTACGTCGGAGAAGTAAATGTTCGGGGACTTGCCGCCCAATTCAACGGTCGAAGGAATGATGTTTTCCGCCGCGCACTTAAGAATATGGGAGCCCACTGGGGTCGACCCGGTAAAGGCGATCTTGGCAATACGCTTACTGGTGGCCAGCGCCTGGCCGGCTTCGATGCCGTAGCCATTTACAATGTTGATCACGCCTGGTGGCAACAAATCACCAATAATTTCCATCAGTACCAGAATGCTGGCTGGCGTTTGCTCAGCTGGCTTCAGCACCGTGCAGTTACCTGCAGCCAGGCACGGACCCAGTTTCCAGGCGGCCATCAGCAGCGGGAAGTTCCAGGGAATGATCTGTCCAACCACACCCAACGGCTCGTGGAAATGATAAGCCACGGTGTTGTGGTCGATCTCCCCCATGTGGCCTTCCTGAGCCCGCAGACAGCCGGCGAAGTAACGGAAGTGGTCCGCGGCCAGAGGAATATCGGCATTCAGAGTTTCACGAATCGCTTTACCGTTATCCCAGGTTTCTGCAACCGCGAGGGCTTCAAGGTTGGCCTCAATACGGTCAGCGATTTTCAGCAGAATATTGGAACGTTCAGTGGGTGAGGTCCTGCCCCAAGCTGGCGCCGCCTTGTGCGCAGCATCCAAAGCCAGCTCAATATCTTCGGCGCCAGAACGAGCCACTTCGCAGAAAACTTCGCCGGTGACAGGGGTGATGTTCTCAAAGTACTGACCTTTCACCGGAGCTACAAATTCACCGCCGATGTAATTTCCATAGCGGGATTTAAATGAAACAACGGAGCCTTCTTTACCGGGTTGTGCGTAGATCATGACGTTGACCTCTTTTGTTGTGTTTGTCGCTTAGTAACAAAGCCGTTCACGCTTACCTGTTCAATGTAGTCGTGACACTCTGATCCGTGAATGATTCGTTAGAGGGGGACGGCTGGTACCTTGGTAGTAGATGCTCTGAAGCAGATGGTTTCGGCGGCTAAAAAAAGGGCCGCACGAAGGCGGCCCAAAGAGACACAAAACTCAGATCAATTGGCCGCCACTCGATCTTTAGGCAGCTTGAAAGTCCAGACCAGACCACCTTGATTGAAGTTTTTGACCACCTTGGCCACTTCCCCGCCCCAAAGGGGTACAGCACCACCCCAGCCAGAGAGGACAGACACGTACTGTTCGCCATCCATGGTCCAGGTGACCGGTGTACCAACCACGCCTGAACCGGTATTAAACTTGTAGAGTTCTTCGCCGGTCTTCGCATCAAAGGCTTTCAGGTAACCTTCAGGGGTTCCTGTGAACACCAGGTCTCCCGCAGTGGTCATTACGCCACCCCAAAGAGGGGCCGGGTTCTCGTAACGCCAGACTTCCTCACCGGTTTTCGGGTCCATCGCCCGGAGCACGCCAATATACTCGTCGTTAGTAGGCTTGATGGTAAAACCAGCCCCCAAGAAGGCCGCGCCTTTTTTATAGGAAACCGGCTCGTTCCAGATGTCCATCGACCACTCGTTCGACGGCACGTAGAAGAGCTCGGTTTGCGGGTTGTAGGCCATCGGCATCCAGTTCTTGCCGCCCAGGAAGGCCGGTTGGGCCACTACCGTTTCACCCTTGCCAGCTTCAGAGTTCAAGGGATCGCCAGGGCGACCGTTCTCGTCAAAGATCGGCCGGCCGGTTTCCGGATCCAGGCCTTCAGCCCAGGTGATCTTGTCGACAAACGGGAAGCCGCGAATGAAATCACCGTTCTCGCGGTTAAGCACGTAGAAGAAGCCGTTACGGTCAGCAGTAGCCGCCGCTTTGATGGTCTTGCCGTTTTCCTTAAGATCAAACGAGATCAACTCGTTTACGCCATCGTAATCCCAGCCGTCATGGGGCGTGGTCTGGAAGTGCCACTTGATGCTGCCATCATCAGGATCAATGGCCAGGCGTGAAGACGAGAACAGATTGTCGCCCGGGCGCAGATGAGAGTTCCAGGGAGCCGGGTTGCCTGTGCCAAAGAACAGAGAGTCGGTCTCTTCATCGTAGGTGCCGCCCAGCCAGGGTGCAGCACCACCATTTTTCCACATATCGCCCGGCCAGGTCTGTCCGGCTTTACCACCAGAAATACCGCTCTCGATTTTCTTGCCGTCTTTGTAGACGTACCCCATGTGGCCTTCAACGGTCGGACGGGTCCACATCAGGTCACCAGTGTTAGCGTCGTAGGCCTCTACCTTACCCACAATACCGAATTCACCGCCGGATACGCCGGTGATCACTTTGCCCTTAACAATCAGTGGTGCAGCTGTGATGGCATAACCTGCCTGGTAATCAGCTACTTTCTTGATCCACATGGGCTTGCCGGTGTCTTTATTCAGCGCCACCAGCTTTGCGTCCAGGGTGCCGAAGATCACCTTGTCGTTATACAGCGCCACACCCCGGTTAACCACGTCGCAGCAAGGCATGATGCCATCCGGCAGCCGGGCATCGTACTGCCAGATTTCCTCACCGGTCTTCACATCAATGGCATAGACACGGGAATAGGAAGCCGTTACATACATCACGCCGTCCTTGATCATGGGCTGGGATTCCTGCCCCCTCATTTTCTCACCACCAAAGGCAAAGCCCCACACCGGCTGCAGGTGTTTTACATTGTCGGTATTCAGGTCCGTCAGCGGGCTGAAGCGCTGGCCCTGGAGTCCCATGCCATAGCTAACGATGTCGTCGGTGGTTTCGGCGTCTTTCAGAATATCTTCATCGGTTACCGCATGGGCCCCGCAGGATACGGCCAGTGCCAGTGCACTGGCGGCAATGCGAATCCCGAATTTGTTCGATCTCATGGTTGCGCTCTCCAAGTCTCTTGTTGTCAGTTTCGAGCCGAACCGGGAAGTTTTCCCGACCCTGCGTTGATTTTTCGCAAACCTCGCAAACTCAACAATTGCCCCCACGGACAAGTTTTCTCATCACTTGGTAGTAAGACCCGCCCTATTTCTGGCCTTCTGCCTGCGCAATGGCTTCCTCACTCAGGAAATCCCGGTAATAGCCCGGCACGCTGTAAGCAAGCTCCATTCCGGTGAAAGCCTCACTAAGGGTTCCCTCGGTAACCAGTCGATTAACAATTCCCTCAATGGCATAACCCAGCTGACGGTGGGTATGCTTGACCGCCATTCCCACATCCCAGACCTGCTTCATCAACCCCGGGAAACCATTCTGGGCCTGCATAAAGGCCTCATTCTCAGGCTTTGCCAGCTCATGGTGGATTTCTGCTCGCATCCCCATAACGGCACTGACCTCGCCATTGCGCATGGCTTCAAACGCTGCCCTGACGTTGGGGTAGTGGCGCACCTGGTTGCGCATTCGCCCCTGCAACGCGGAACTCAGATAGAAATCCGGCAAGGTATCAATCTCAACACCGATGGGGTGGTACTGGAACACCGCCACGGTATCGACGGTATCGAGCTTTTCCGGGTTATAGGCAATTTGCCAGGTTTCCTGCTGGTAGGGGCCGAACAGCACCACCTGCTCATTGATGTATTCACCGGTGGAATCCTGCATGTAGGCGTACTGCTTGTCGTAAGGCACCCGCATCATCACGTCCGCCAGCCGCTGCTTGTCCAGGTAGTGGCCTTTCCACACGTTGTTGCGCAGGTCATCTCCCAGCTCTTCGTCCGGGATGATCCAGTGCACTCGGAACTCCACACCCATTTCCTGTGCAATCAGCTTCCCTAGTTCCACATCAATACCCCGGGGCTGCCCATCCACCTCATAGGAGTAGGGAGGAAAGTCCCGATATACCCCCACTTTCAGGTAACCGGAATCCAGAACGATGTCGTAAGTGCGATCCGCCGGCCGGTTCAGCAGCTCGTCACCATCGTTAACCTCCTGGGCCACCACGGGCAGCGACAAGAGCACAGAGATCAGAAAGGATAGAATTGTTTTCATTATTGGTTCCCCCAACGACAGCGAGCCGGCACAGGGCCGGCTATGTTCAGAGCATCTGGACAATCATGGCGTTATTCAGGCTTGGGTAGAGACTCAACATAGGTCCGGATGGCCCACATTGCGTTCTGATCCAGGCTTTTCTTCCAGGACGGCATACCCCGGTCGGTACCGTTACGCACCCGGGTAATAAAGTACTCGTCATCCCACTCCGTCAGCTCCCGCAGGTCCGGCGTCAGCCCGCCCGACATGGCACGAATACCATGGCAACTGGCACAGTTGCCGGCATAGGCGCTTTCGCCCACTTTCACGGCTTCACTGTAGTACTCACTCAACTCATTTCCTTCACGGAATGGATTCTCCATACGCACTTCGTCGCCAAGAGAAGGCAGGTTACCGGTGTTTACCGGCTGTGGTGTCACGTTGCCATGAGCCATGGCCAAACCGGCAGCACCTGCCAGCACGATGGCAATAAGCGGTCTGATTGAAATAGGCATTGTCATTGTTGCTACCTCTATTTGGTTGCCCCTACGTTGGCTATTGGATTTTTCGTTTACCAACACGCTGCCAGACAGTCTAAGAACCTGTACCGCTGTTCCGAATGCCACTTTGGGGTTTCCGGCTTAGTTCCTTGGTAGTACACGATCCGGGCGAAGGCGAAAGCACAAGGCAGCATCCTGAAAACGAAAATCCAGCCATTTTTCAGCAAGAAACCGATCATCCGGGAAATTTTCCCGATAATTTCTGACATTTTCCCGAACATCACCTGTCATTTTCCGTCGCCGGACTACCGGGCATTTGCCAATACTCGGAACGTCAGCGTTCTTAACGCGCTGTTCACAACAACAATCAAGGGGAAGGAATATGAATCGTCGACAACATCCACTGATCAGGGGCATCAGCCTGGCCCTGGCGATGGGGACTGCGGGCGCCTTGAGCATGACCACTCAGGCAAAAGAAGTGAGCTGGGAAGACATCGTAAACGACGCCGAAACCACCCAGGATGTTCTGGGCTATGGTATCGGCCCCAAGGCCCAGCGCTACAGCCCGATGACAACCATCAATAAGGACAATATCGAGAGGCTGGTTCCCGCCTGGTCATTCTCGTTCGGGGATGAAAAACAACGGGGCCAGGAGTCTCAGGCGCTGGTACACGACGGCGTAATCTACGTTACCGGCTCCTACTCCCGGCTGTATGCACTCGATGCAAAAACCGGGGAACGGCTATGGGAATACAACCATCGTCTGCCGGAAGGCATTCGGCCCTGCTGTGATGTGGTGAACCGCGGCGCTGCCATTTTTGGCGACAAGGTTTTCTTCGGCACTCTGGATGCGGGCATTGTGGCCCTGAATAAAGACACCGGGAAAATCGCCTGGCGCAAGAAGTTCGCTGACCACGAAGAAGGCTACACCATGACCGGCGCCCCGACGCTGGTGAAAGACCAGAAAACCGGAAAGGTTCTGCTGATCCACGGCTCTTCCGGAGACGAGTTCGGTGTGGTGGGCAAACTCTTCGCCCGGGATCCGGACACCGGTGAGGAAGTCTGGATGCGTCCCTTCGTTGAAGGCCATTACGGGCGCCTCAACGGCGAGAAAAGCACCCCCACCGGCGACCCCAGGGCTCCCAGCTGGCCGGATGACCCCAACAGCCCGACCGGCAAGGTAGAAGCCTGGAGCCACGGCGGCGGAGCGCCCTGGCAAAGCGCCAGTTTTGACCCGGAAACCAATACCATCATCATCGGTGCCGGCAACCCGGCCCCCTGGAATACCTGGGCCAGAACAGCGCCCGGTGGAGATCCGGCCGATTACGACAACCTATACACATCAGGACAGGTTGGCGTAGACCCAACCACCGGCGAGGTGAAATGGTTCTACCAGCATACCCCCAACGATGCCTGGGACTTCTCCGGCAACAACGAGCTGGTACTGTTTGAGTACACCGAAGGCGGAGAACAGGTAAAAGCCACTGCCCACGCCGACCGCAACGGCTTTTTCTATGTGGTGGACCGCACCAACGGCGAATTCAAGAAAGGCTTCCCGTTTGTGGACAACATCACCTGGGCAAAGGGTATCGACAAGAACGGTCGCCCTATTGCAGTCAAAGGCCAGCGGCCACCCCCTGTTCCGGAAGGTGAAACCCGGGGCGAAGCCATTGAAGTATCACCGCCCTTCCTGGGCGGCAAGAACTGGAACCCGATGGCTTACAGCCAGGACACTGGCCTGTTCTACATTCCCGCCAACCACTGGAAAGAAGACTACTGGACTGAAGAAGTCACCTACAAGAAAGGGGCTGCTTATCTGGGCCAGGGTTTCCGCATCAAGCGCATGTACGATGACCACGTAGGCGTGTTGAGAGCGATGAACCCCCTCACTGGTGAGATCGAGTGGGAGCATAAAGAGAAGATGCCGTTATGGGCCGGTGTGCTCACGACCAAGGGTGGGCTTGTATTCACCGGGACTGGCGACGGTTTTCTCAAAGCCTTTGACGCCGAAACCGGGGAGGAGCTCTGGAAGTTCCAGACCGGCTCCGGAATCATTTCCCCACCCATCACCTGGGAAATGGATGGCGAGCAGTACATCGGTGTCACCTCCGGCTATGGCGGCGCTGTACCCCTTTGGGGCGGCGACATGGCTGAGCTGACCAAACCGATTTCCCAGGGCGGATCATTCTGGGTGTTCAAGCTGCCGTCATGGGCACAGGCTTCACGCTGAGTGCCGACCTACCAGGCCCGGCAATGCCGGGCCTTTTCATGCCAAAGAATGTCCATAAAAAAGAGAGCCAGACATGAAATCATGGATCACAGCAACCCTCCTGACCTCGGCTGTTTTTCCTGCCATGGCCAACGATGACATGGCCGACCTGGACACTGTTCAGGTGATCAACGGTTGCAAACTGGAGGCAGAAACCGCTTGCCCCGGCGCTGACTTGCGAGCCGCAGACCTGTCAAACCTGAACCTTCGCGGCGCAGATTTGCGGGGATCAAACCTGACTGGCGCCACCCTAAACCACACAAACCTTCGGGGTGCCAACCTCAATGGTGCAAAACTGGACAATGCCACAGGCTACCGGCTACAGCTCTACCGGGCATCCCTGCGCGGCGCCAAGGTTCGTAATGCCACCCTGCCAGGCCTTCAAGGCGAATACCTGTTTGCCCAGGGAGCGGACTTCACCGGAACGGATATTTCCGGCGCCAACTTCGCCTTTTCCCGCTTTTCAGGAGCAACACTGGCCGATACCCGGGCACCGTTCAGCAGCTTTGAAATTGCCTGGCTGCCTAAAGCCAACCTGGAGGGCGCTGACCTGACCGGGGCAGACCTGCAGGAAGCCAAGTTCGGGCACGCCAACCTTGCCAAAGCCCGTTTATCCGGAGCAAGGATTCACTTTGCCACCTTTGAAGGCACGTTTATGGAAGGCTGCACAGACTGCCCCTTTGACTGGTAAGCGCACCCGGAGAGGGCGGGGTCCGGCTCAGGCATTGCCAGCATCAAGCCCCTGCCCGAAACGCACCAGCCCGGCATCAACGGCCAGGTGCACCAGTTCGATGGACGATTCCACCTGCAACTTGCTTTTCAGTAACGCCAGATGGTTGGAAACGGTTTTGCTGCTAACGCACAGGCGTTCCGCGATTCTGGCCACGGCATCACCACGGGCAAACATCAGCAACACTTCCATTTCGCGCTGGGTCATATCCCGCAGACGACGGTCCACAGGGCGTTCCCGGTTCAAGGCAAGCCGGGTCGCAATCGGATGTTCAATGTAGGGCTGGCCGGCGCCTACCCTTCGAACGGCATCAGCCAGTTCTTCCGGAGCACAGTTCTTCGACACAAACCCCATCGCGCCCACATCAAGCGCCTGCCGGACCATGGGTAGTTCATCGTGCATGGTAAAAAACAGAATGGCCGCAGTCCGCCAGCGCTGGCGGATACGGCGAGCTACTTCAAGACCGGAAATATCCGGCAGGCCCATGTCGAGCATCAGCACATCGGGTTGAATACTGCCATATCGGGCAACGGCATCCTGCCCGTTGTCCAGCTCGGTAATCGCGACTGCCGGCAACAGATTGCGCAGCAGGTTGGCGATACCCTGCCGGACAACCAGGTGATCATCCACAATCATCAGTTTCATTCGTTAACCTCCTGAACCGGCCGAAGGCGAACCCGCTCCCGCCGCCGGCATCGCCAGCAATACCCGGGTGCCCTCTCCCAGATGGCTGAGCAGTTCCATCCGGCCACCCAGACAACGGGCCCGTTCGCGCATCGAACGCAACCCCAAACCGCGACAGCCCGACAGATCCCCGGTACCACGACCGTTATCGCAAACCACCACCTCCAGCGCACCGCTTGACTGGGCAACTGTCAGTGATGCCCGTGTAGCCTGGGCATGTCGGGAAATGTTGTTTAATGCTTCCTGCAAGAAACGGTAAAGGTGTGTTTGCTGCTCACCGGTCAGTTCCGGCAAGCACTCATCCAGCTCTAACTGGCAGCTAAGGCCACTGAGTTGTTGCCACTGCTCGGCCAGGTGGCTTATGGCCGAGTTCAGTCCCAGCTGCTCCATCACCAACGGATGCAAGTCCTGCAACAGGTGCCGGAAGTGCTTTTGCACAGTTTCGCAATGATGCGCAAGTTCACTGGCCTGTTTTTTCTGTTCACTGTTCAGCGCCGGGTCGTACAGCCATGCCCTCGCCTGGGCGCGAATACCGGTCAGATACTGACCCAGGTCGTCATGCAGAACCCGGGCTATGTGTTCACGCTCCCGATCCTGGACCCGTAAAAGTTCCGTCATCAGCTCGCGCACCGTTTTCTGCTCCTGCTCCAGGGCAGCCGCCATGGTATTGAAGCGCGCCACCAGGTCGTTCACCTCCTGCAGATTCTGTGCACCCAGCCTCGATGCCAGCTGGCCCCGCTCAACACTCGCCATAGCCTCGCCAAGCTCCGCCAGGGGCCGCAATCCCTGCCGGATAGCCCAACCAAGGGCCACAAAGCAAAGCGTCATGCCAAGCAAAAAGGCCGCGGAGATCAGCACAAAGCTCTCCCAGATTTCTTCAATTTCGTCTGCAGGATCCAGCTGCCAGCCGTTCACCGCCTGAGCGGGAATGCCATCTGCCATCAGGCGATAAAACCAATCCGGCATTTCCCGTGTGGTACCCGAAACCGCCTCACCAACGGAAACCGGTCTGAGATGCCGCATTTCCGGTACCAGCTCCGGCGCCAGCTGCGTTGGTGCTGGAAGACTTGCGGCCAGCTCCATCACTGACCCAAGTTCCCGCGCAATATCTCCCCTCGCCTGAAGGGTGTAGAACACCCCGCCCACTGCATATACAAGCAGGAAAACGGCCAGCATCAGCAGGGAAAGTTTCCGGTAGGCGGTCATGTCGTTATCCATCTGGCGGTATTTAGAGGCCTTACCTACATGCTACGGCGCCCATTTTTTGCAGGAATAGTTCTTTAGTACCGGCACATTCCTACTTTCTGAATATTTCCGGGAGGATTTCCCTTCCATAAGCTGGAAGGACAATAAAAACCCGGAGAATGCCATGACCCTCTCCATCAGACAGACCCTGATGACAGCCGTTACCCGATGCACGCTGATCGGCGCCTTAGCAACAGCCACACCCGCGTTTGCCCTGGATATTCGTATCGGTTACCTGCAGTTCGTACCCGATCAGGGGCCGGTACTTTCCAATGTCATCCCGGAACCGGAAGATGCCGGTTTGAGAGGTACTGAGCTTGCCCTGGCAGACAACAACACCTCCGGCAAGTTTCTGGGGCAGAACTATCTTCTGGAAACCCGTGTGACGGATTCTGAAGAGACTGCCCTGGCCGCCTTTACCGAACTGCAGGACGCCGGTATCGACCTGATCATTACCCGGATTCCCGGCCAAACCCTCCGCAAGGTTGTCGAAAGTGCCGACGACAAAACACTGCTGTTTAATGCCGGTGCCCGGGACAATGCCCTGAGGACCGCCAGCTGCCACGCTAACCTGTTACACACCATACCCAGCCACGCCATGCTGACGGATGCCCTGGGGCAGTGGCTGAAGCAACGCCGCTGGCAGGAGTTGTTTCTGATAACCGGCCCGACACCAGAAGACAAAGCCTGGGCCGAGGCCTTCCGCCGCACCAGCAAGCGTTTTGGATTAGACATCGTTGAAGATAAGCCCTGGACCTTCGATGCGGATCTGCGCCGGACCGCTTCAAAGGAACTGCCCCTGTTTACCCAGGGCGACGACTACGACGCGGTAGTCGTTGCCGATGTCCGGGGTGACTTTGGTGAATATGTGCCGTTCAACACCTGGCTGCCGCGCCCGGTGGTGGGAACCCAGGGCATGACACCGGTTGCCTGGCACCGGGTGGTGGAAAGCTGGGGCGCTGCCCAGCTTCAGAACCGGTTCCGGGAACTGTCAGGCCGAAATATGAACAGCGAAGACTACGCGGCCTGGGCTGCAGTGCGAGCCATCGGCACCGCAGTGACAGCCATCAGCGAAGGGGATGCGCCTGCCATCAGAGACTTCCTGTTCAGCGACAAATTTGACCTTGCTGGCTTCAAGGGCCGGAAGCTCACCTTCCGGGACTGGAATGGCCAACTCCGTCAGCCGATTCCGCTGGTGCATCCCAGAGGCCTGGTTGCTCAGGCGCCCTTTGAGGGTTTCCTGCATCCCGAAAGCGAGATGGACACCCTCGGCTACGACAAACCGGAAAGTAAATGCCGAATCAACAACTGACCGCCGAGGCGGCAGTACTCAAAACAAGAAGGAGTTACCCATGAGAACCCTGTTCAAGCAAACGGCACTGGCTGCCATGATTGGCCTTTCCACGCCCGCACTGGCCAGCCTGGCCTATGTCTCCAATGAGAAGGACAACACGCTGTCCATCATCGATACCGAAACCCAGGAAGTGGTCGAAACCATCGATGTTGGCCAGCGCCCCCGGGGCATTCTGCTGTCCAAGGACTACACCAAGCTCTACATCTGCGCCAGCGATGACGATACCGTACAGGTTTTTGACCTGGCCACCCGCAAGATTGTTGACACTTTGCCCTCAGGGGAGGATCCGGAGCAGTTTTCCCTGCACCCTAACAACAAACATCTGTACATCGCCAACGAAGATGATGCGATCGTGACCGTGGTGGATGTTGAGACCAAGGAGGTCCTGGCCCAGATTGATGTGGGTATCGAACCCGAAGGCATGGCGGTGAGCCCGGATGGTAAGTGGGCAGTAAACACCTCCGAAACCACCAGCATGCTGCACTGGATCAACACCGAAACCTTCGAGATCGAGAAAAACATCGTTGTTGGCCAGCGCCCGCGCCATGTCGAGTTCAGCAAGGACAGTAAAATCGCCTGGGCCTCTGCTGAAATCGGCGGTACCGTCCACATCATTGATGTAGACAACCTGGAGCAGGTCCACGAGATGTCATTCAAGGTACCCGGCGTTAGCCCGGATCGGGTCCAGCCGGTGGGTATCGAGCTGACCTCTGATGGCAAATATGCCTTCGTGGCCCTGGGCCCCTCAAACCATGTGGCGGTCGTAGACGCCCAGTCCTACGAAGTCCTGGACTATCTTCTGGTAGGTAGCCGCGTTTGGCAGTTGGATCTGGACAAGGACGAGAAGCACCTGTACACCACCAACGGCGTCTCTGGCGATGTGTCGGTGATCGATGTGGAGGACCTGAAGGTCATCAAATCCATCAAGGTAGGCCGCTACCCCTGGGGTGTGGTCATCGACCCGACGTCATGACCATCGAAGCGAGCAACCTCAGCTTTCGTTACGGCGACAAGCCGGTGCTCCGGGAGGTCAGCTTTGCGCTGACCTCTGGACGCTTCCACGCCTTGCTCGGACCCAACGGTGCCGGCAAATCAACCCTGTTCGGGCTGCTCACACGGCTACTAGCCCTGCAGCAGGGCGATATCTTCATGGCCGGGCAGTCTCTGAAAAAGCAGCCTGCCGATGCCATGCGCCAGATCGGCGTGGTGTTCCAGCAGAACGCCCTGGACCTGGATCTGACCGTTCGCCAGAACCTGCAGTACCACGCCGCGCTGCATGGCCTTTCCCGCAAGGAAGCCAGGGCTCGGGGTGACCGGGAGCTGGAACGCTTCAGCCTGCTGGATCGGGCCAACGATGCCGTCCGCCAGCTCAACGGCGGCCACCGACGGCGGGTGGAAATTGCCCGCGCCTTGCTGCATGAACCCTCGCTGTTGTTGCTCGACGAACCCACGGTGGGCCTGGACGTGGCCAGCCGAAAAGCGCTCAACGAACACGTAAGAACCCTATGCAAGGAAGACGACCTGACCGTGCTCTGGGCTACCCACCTGATCGAGGAAGTCCGTGCGGAAGACCGGGTCCTGATCCTGCACCAGGGCCAGTTGCTGGCTGACGGTAAAGGCCAGGCCATCTGCGAAGCCGCCGGCACCCGGGACCTGGCCGAAACCTTCCATTCCCTGACCGGAGCCGGCTGATATGAAAGCAGCTCACTACTGGCATTGTTTCGTAGGCATCCAGACACGAGAATGGTTGCGGTTCTGGCAGCAGCGCACCCGCTTCGCCAGCGCCCTGGTCCGGCCACTGCTCTGGCTGGTGGTATTCGCTGCCGGGTTCCGGGCGGTACTGGGCATTTCCATCATCCCGCCCTATCAGACCTACATCACCTACGAGACCTACATTGCCCCCGGGCTGTGCGGCATGATCATCCTGTTCAACAGCATGCAGGGCGCCTTGTCCATGGTCTACGACCGGGAGTTGGGCAGTATGCGTGTGTTGCTGATGAGCCCCCTGCCCCGGCCCTTCCTGCTGGTGACCAAACTGCTGGCCATGGGTGTGGTGTCCATCGGCCAGGTGTATGTGTTCCTGCTGCTGGCACTGCTGATGGATGTAGAGCCACCGCTCTGGGGTTACCTGGCCGTATTGCCAGCGTTGATTCTTACCAGCCTGATGCTGGGCGCGTTGGGGCTATTGATCGCCACATGGATCAAACAGTTGGAGAACTTTGCAGGGGTGATGAACTTCGTAATCTTCCCGATGTTCTTCATGTCCTCAGCGCTCTATCCGCTCTGGCGCATGAATGAGGCCAGTCCCTGGCTGTACTGGATCTGTCAGTTCAATCCGTTCACCCATGCGGTGGAGGCGATCCGGTTTTCGCTGTATCTGGAGTGGAACCCGATGGCCTACGGGATTACCGCCGGCGTGACAGTTACCCTCGCTTTGCTCGCGACTGCTGGCTTCCGGCCGCAGCGCACGAAAATACTGGGCGGAAGGCCCGCATAGTGTTCGGGGCAGTTGTAGGGGAGCTGACTTGCACGGATTCAGAGACCAGCCAAATCCGGATCACGAAGCGCCCCAAGCAGCCCATCGATCAATCCGGGCTCACCGATCGCGTCATCCCACTGAAGACGCGCAGGCTTGCCGTCGAGATACCACAGACGGTTCGCCAATATCTCGGCATCTCCACCATCATGGGTAACACAGATCATCGCCATCTCCGGACACGAATCCAGAATCCCGGCAATCAGCGCCTTGAGCTCACCCGCCATCACGGGATCTAATGACGCAAACGGCTCGTCCAGCAACAGCAAGTCCGGTTTCACGGCCAGGCAACGGGCCAGGGCCGCCCTTCTGGCCATACCCAGGGAGAGCTGGTCCGGCAGGTAATGGCCATAACCGGACAATCCCACCTGTTCCAACAAGCTTTCAGCCTCCTGATCACTGGCCCCCACCAGTTTCAGATTTGCATCCAGACTGCGCCAAGGCAGCAGGCGATGTTCCTGGAACAGGTAGCCCACCCGGAGCTTGTCGCGACCAATAACCGCCTCGTCCGGAACCGATTTATCGAGGCCGGCAATCGCGTTCAGTAGCGTGGTCTTGCCGATACCCGAGGGGCCCAGAAGGCAGATGCGGTCGCCCCGCGCAACGGTTGCGAAGACCTCTCCGAGCACAGGCTGGCCGAAATCGCGGCCTGCGATTCTGAGCTCAAGCATGGGCCGCCTCCGGCTGTCGCCAGCGACTGGAGCGGCGCTCAAGGGGCTGGAGGATGGCCAGTTCAATCAGCTGGACTACGGCAATAAACGCCAGGCTGTAGGCAAGAATGGCGGCCACGTCGAAAACCTGAAACGCCATATGTAATTGGAAGCCAACGCCGCTGGAACGGCCGAGCAGCTCTACCACAAGGACAATTTTCCAGATCAGGGCCAGGCCGCCTCTTGTAGCCGCCATGAGATAGGGAAACAGCTGGGGTACCCAGACTTCCCGCAATCGTTGCCATCGGGTGAACTCGTAAACGGTGGCCATTTCCTCGAGCCTATAGTCCAGGCTACGGGCACCTTCCCGGACAGTAACCGCCACGCTGGGCACTTTGTTGATCACAACTGCCATCACCGCAGCCACTTCCACCAGGCCGAACCAGACATACATGAGGATGATGGTGACCAGGGCCGGCAGGTTCAGCAAAAGCACCAGCAAGGGATCGAAAAGGGCATTGGTGGTTGGCGAACGGCCCATGACGATGCCGATGGCTGTACCAATGATCATGGCCAGAATAAAGGCGACCACCACACGCCCGAGGGTCGCGCCCAGATGATGCCAGAGCTCGCCGGTCGCCGATTCACGAATCAGGGTGTCGAGCACGTTCAGAGGCGTCGGCAAGAGGGGCGACTGAAGCAGCCAGGCAATGAGCCCCCAGAGCAGGACAAACGATGGCAGGACTACCCAGTAGCTCCACAGCGGCGGCCGGCCGGCTTGGCCTTTCACGGCTGCCTCCGGTAAAACAGAGAAGCCGGCATCAGGTTGTCCGGGTCGGCGCCGGTGAGGGTCATCAAACGCTGTAGGTCAGCGATTCTCTGGTCCGTTTGCGGCGCAGGCGTCCCGGCGACAAAGCCCTCTCGCAGTGCTGCGAAAACACTGTCGTCCGGATCTCCCATGAGAGGACGCAAGCGCTGCCAGAAGGATTCACTCTCCGCCAGCTCGGCTTTGGCCTTTTGCAGGGAAGCTGCAAACCGAACCATCAGCGGGCCATTGTCCTGGGCCCAGCTTTCGGGAAAGACATAACCAAGCACGGGCAGGTTGCGATCCAGGTCCAGCTCAGTGAGCAGGTCAGCCATACCAAACGCCGACCGCCAGCCGCCCTCGCCCCTCAGGCGGGCCGCAAAATGCCAGTAGGTAACGATGACATCCACCTGCCCGCGTTTTAGCGCCTGGCTCAACAAGGGCGGGGCTGCGAACTGAACTCCGTCAGATTCTTCCAGATTGATTCCCTGGCGCTGTGCGACTTTCTTGAGCAGTATCCAGCCCTTGCTGTCCGGCCCGCCCGCAACGCCGATGCGCTTGCCGGCCAGATCCGCCACCGAGCGAATCGGAGAGTTGTCAGCGACGACGATATCGCCAATCTGGGAGGAGAACGGCACGTACAGGTAGGGCGTGCCGGCTTGGAATCGTGACTGTGCCCACAGCAGATCGGCTACAGCGCCGTGCACCGAACCGCTGGTGACCGCCAGCCTGGAGGCAGGCAGGTTGGCAACCGGTTTCAACTCCAGCCGATAGCCATATTCCCGGTCCAGCTCCCGATGCAGGAGATGATCGAGCTCCCAGTGGGCGGTTCCAAACTGCAACACGCTGACAGACAGCATGGGCAGGTCAGATGCTTCTTCCCGGGCATGGACACCGCCAGCAAGACTCAAAAGAAAACATAGCAGTGCGGCCAATGCCTGTTTGATCCATGGATCAGCAAGAGAGAATGCGGAGACGGTCGTTATTGTTGGTTGTAGGCTCATTACTACACGATACGAAGCCCGCAGCCCGGCAAGAATAGTACTTTGGTGCCTGTTTTTTGGTGCGATGGTCGCATTCAACCCGAGACCAAGATGGCGTGTAATGAAACCATCACAATAATAAACAGAGGATCGGAACCGACTCCGGCGATTCTCTGCACAGGAGGCCGCCATGCTGAACGAGCTCGATGCCGCACTGTCTTCCGAAAACCGCTATCATGACTCGGAAGCCATCCCCGACAATGAAAACAAGCAGGTAGAAGCAACCATGGAACCGGCGTATAAGATTCTGATTGCCGACGACCACCCGCTGTTCCGGGAAGCCATCAGCAGCGTTATCGCCTCCGGTTTCGAAGGCAGTGAAATCATCGAAACCGATGACCTGGACAGCGCTCTGGAAATCACCCGCGAGAATGACGACCTGGACCTGATCCTGCTGGACCTCAATATGCCCGGCATGCACGGGCTCAACGGCCTGATTACCCTGCGTAACGAAGCACCCACCATTCCCGTAGTGATTGTCTCTGCCGAGGAAGACAAACAGATAGTGCTGCAGGCGATCACCTATGGCGCGGTAGGGTTTATCACCAAGTCCTCACCCCGGGCCCAGATGACTGAGGCCATCCAGCAGATACTGAACGGCAATGTTTACCTGCCATCAGACATTATCCGCACCAGTAAAGAAAGCTCCCACCGGCGTACTCGAAGCGATGAGAACCTGATTTCGCCGGAACTACTGAACTCTCTCACCAGGCGCCAGTTGTTGGTGCTGGAACGTATGGCCAAGGGTGAATCCAACAAGCAAATTGCCTACAACCTCAACATCGCAGAAACCACGGTCAAGGCCCACGTCTCCGCGATCCTGAGAAAGCTCGGTGTTCACAACCGGGTACAGGCTATCCTATCGGCTGGGGATGTGGACTTCAGTCAATATCTCAAACGCTGAACGCAGCCGGCATCAGCACTCAGCAACGCATCACGTGATTGAGTACACTCCTGAGCTTAAGCGGTTTGACCGGTTTGTTCATCAACAGGTAACCAAGCTCCCGGATATGCTGTTTCAGTTCATTGGTGTAGTTGGCGGTGATCATCAGGACCGGCGCTGGCTGTGAGCGCTGAGCATTGATCACTGCCACCGCGTCGACGCCATTTTCATCATTATCCAGGTGATAATCCGCCAGTATCAGATCTACCGGAGCCCTTGCCACATCTACCTGCCCTGCCAGGCCCTCGGCAGAAACAGCTGTGGTGACCCGGCAACCCCAGCCCTCCAGCAAGGTCTTCATCCCCTGGCAGATAGCCAGATCATTATCGATCACCCACACCCGGGCGCCTTTCAAACCACTATCGAGCATCGGCAGGTGAGGCCCTCGGGGTGCCGGTTGGGCTGACTGAAGTTCTCCGAGGGGCACCCGGACGCTGAACACGGAGCCTTTTCCCTCAACAGATGATACCGAGATCTCATGGCCCAACATCCGGGCAATCTTGTCAACGATAGCCAGGCCCAGGCCCAGCCCTTTGTCTGCCTGGGCACCCTTGGGGCGAATCCGTTTAAACTCCTGAAAGATTTCGGTGAGCTTGTCTGCCGGAATACCTGGCCCGGTGTCCCAGACCTGCAGCAACACGTGGTCATGCTCGCGACGGCAACCAAGCAGAATCCGGCCCTGGCCGGTATAACGAATGGCATTGGTCAGGAAGTTTCGCAGTATCCGCGCCAGCAACTGTGAATCCGACTGAACCACTGCAGAGCAGGGTACGAAATCCAGCCGCTGCCCTTCAGCCAGAGCCATCTGCCGGAACTCCCGGGCGATGTTATTGAGCAGATCCCGGAGATCAAAGGCGGTCACGTCCGGAGTGATCACTCCGGCATCCAGCTTGGAAATATCCACCAGTGTGCCCAGCAGATTCTCTACATCATCCAACGAAGTACTGACCGAACGCACAAGGCTCTCGGCCTTGGGCCCGAAGCTCTGCTCAAGTAATGCACTGGTGAACAAGCGTGCGGCATTAAGCGGCTGCAGCAGATCGTGACTGACAGCAGCCAGGAACTTGGTTTTAGAAAGGTTGGCCTGTTCAGCCTCCTGCTTCGCTTCCCGGAGACGGGCTTCCACTGCAGAACGTTCCGAAATTTCCTGCCGGAGTTGCTGGTTCAGGCCTGTCAAGGCGGCGGTGCGCTCTCGCACCCGGTGCTCCAGGTCGTCGTAGGCCTGCTCCAGCGCAATCGCGGTCTTGCGCCTTTCGGTGATGTCTCGGATCAGAACAAAAAAGCCGGTCACCTCGCCGGTTTCATCCCTGTTGGGCACATAGGAACGCAACATGTACCGCTGTTCACCATGCTCGCCGGTTTCCTCGAACTCAAAGTTCACACTGTGCCCGTCCAGTACTTCCAGTATCTGGGGCAGCAGACGCTGGTAGAACTCATCGGAATGCACTTGCTCCAGACGCTTGCCCAGTGGTGACACACCATTACGGCCATACCAGGCCTGATAAACCTTGTTGCAGAACTGGACGGTGAGGTCTGCCCCTACATAGGCAATCAACGCCGGCACATGGTCGGTGACGACCCGGATCCAGCGCTCGCTTTCTTCCAGCGCCTTGATGCGACGGGCCATTTCACTGTTCTTGACGTCGGTAATGTCAGAGTACAACACCACCAAGCCCCCCTCACGGGTAGCTCGTTCGGTCATCTGCACCCAGCGACCATTGGAGAGTAGGAAAAGTACCCCCTCAACATCCTCCTGACGATGCTCTTCCACAATCAAACCGGAACTCTCGGCAAGAGCTTTTACCGCATCGATATGGGTACCCGCTTTCGGCACCGACACGCGGGCATGGCGCCAGTAGCTCCGGAAACGGCTGTTGGTTTGAATCAGACGATGATCACAGTCAAACAGTACGAAGCCATCAGCGATGTTCTCAATGGCATCGCTCAGCCGCTGCCTCGAGGTTTCATCCTCTTCCCGAGCCCGGCTCAGCGCTTTATGACTCGCTTTAAGCTCATCCATGGCCAGGTTCAGGGCTTCGGTGCGTTCCCGTACCTGCTCGGCAAGAATGACCGAATGTTCAAACGCCGCATAGGGCGCAGGCTTATGTCCGGCACCGGATTCCACGCGAACAATCAGGGCATCTCGGATACTTCGGAGCCGCTGATTCTCCGCTTCCAACTCCGCAATCCGGCGGTCTTTATCATCCGGCAGGGGCTGCCCGTTCATACTAGCCGGGGAAGTCAGGCTGACCAATGACCACCCCCGTAAAAGTCTGGTTTATGTGCATTCCGTTGAACTGCTCCCCGTAGGAGTTAAAACCGACCACCTTATGTTCCCTCAGAAACGCCGAGACGGCATCCGATTGCTCGGTCAGCTCGGCTTCCAAACGCCGTAAAAAACAATCACAGGCAAGAGTCACCAAAGGCTTACCGACCACCCGCTCGGAGGCATCAAGCTGCGCCCGCACACTCTCAAGCAAAGACCCCGGATTCATAGCAGTCATCACAATGCCGGTCTCAACCGCACAATAAAACGTGAGACTGCCATCAGGGTTCACCCGCTGTATCGAACGGACAAAATAATTACCCCCGACTTTTACCCCCAAGGGCTGCAAGGCAAAAACCTCCCGGTCCAGTTGGGCAACGGGAACACTGACAGTGCGGGCGTATACCTCTGCAGCAGGCTCCGCGTTCAACTCAAAGACGGTACGCGTCTCTGGACAAGCTCGGGTTACCACAAGCTTATCCGCCTGTTCCTGCATGTGGTGCGTCGAAAACACTCGAAAATCCAGCGGTGTATTCACCAGCATCACCGTCGCCGCACTGCTGTGAAAGCGCCCGTCGAAAAAGACATGGGTACCGGCCAGGCGCTCATCGTCTCCGGCAGAACCACCGAACTGGGGTATCGAACCCAAAGCCGCATTCAGGGTTGCCAGAACAAGCTCTTCCCGACTCGAAAGGCCATCAAGCATGGTTATCGCGAAGGTATTGCCTTTAACGGGCGCCAAGCGGGCGTCACGACAAGTATTAAGCAACCGGTCAATCACACTCTGTGCGTTCTGCAGCGTGAAGCCGTCAAATTCATCGATCAGCGCGCAATCAATGGCAAAGTAGCGGGCATCAAACCCCAGCGCGCTGATGCAACCCCGGTCATACCCCTGCTCGGTGATCTCTCCCGCAGACGTACAGCCGTAGACTCGCGCATTCGGAAACGCCGCTTGAATCGCAGGCCCAAGGCGTTCCAGGTCAAATTCAACAGAGCAAAAGAACAGCACGCATCCGAGGTTTTCATGCTGAAGCTGCTCGGCAAGGTGCGCAGCGGCAAGTTCTGGTTCCCGTACGCTAACGCTGGCGGTTCGGACCGCCGGTTCCTGATTGTCTGCGTGCATTGAAAGGGCCCTTGGGCAACGGGGAGATTGCTCCGATTCTACGCCGTTGTCAGAACAGAGGAATTCGACTTCAGTGCTTTTTATTGGCTCGCCAAAACGGTGATAACCCATTGATTATTAACCTCATAAATCAATGGCCGGTGACACAGCCTAATTTCGGCACAAGAAAACCGGCACTTTAGTCGGAATAACAGGCGGGTGCCGGTGCCAGAACGGGCACCGGCCGGGCAGATTAGAAGGTTACAATCGCGCCCACAGCCAGGGTGTCAGTATCGACGACAGTGACATCCGATGACTTGGTTTTCTGCTCAAACAGGTTGTACTCGGCCACCAGTTTGAAGTTGCTGTTGACGTCGTGGAACACCGCAAACGAGGTGTTCTCGGTGTCAAAATCGCCCTGTTCCGAATCTGTTTCGCCATAAGACACCACAAACCGGTTCGCACCCAGAGAGTAAGAACCCTGTAGCAAGTAACCATCCGCATCGTCTTCTGACGCCAGAACAGAGTCGCTGATCAACACCGGCACATCCCCTTCCGATTTAAAACCGGACGCAGTCAACGAGAAACCCGCTACCGCTGCTTTTAGACCATAACCGACGCCCTTACTGTCAATTTCCGTTGTAGCATTCTCTGAGCTCTGGTGGCGACCATTTAACCAGCCGGTCAGAGCCAGCCCTTCAACATCAACACTGTAGGTAACCTCTGCTTCAAAACGAGGAAGCGATTGTTCAGAGCCCACGCCGGTTGTATTGGCCGGTTCAAAGATACCCGCAGCCACCTTCAGGCCACCCAAGTCCGGTGACCGATAGGTAATCTGCGCCGAAGGGTTTGGATAGGGATAACCGGTGCGGATATTACCGAAGGAGACCCCCGTCGCCGCGCCGGGAGAGCCAAACCCCATCAGTAATTCATCAAGGAAAATGTTGGAACGGGCATACAACCCGAAATCCTTACCGATCAGCACCTGACCAAAGTCACCGTCGACCGTGGCGTAGAGCTGGCGCACGTCAATACTGGTGTCGGTAGGCGACTGCAAACTGTCATTAATGGTGCTCCAGAATGAAGAGCGGCCACCAAGAGTCAAATCCCCTACTTCTTTACTGAAGTTGAAGCCGATGGTGTTGGGCAGAAAACCCATTTTGACGTCGGAATTGCGAACATCGCCGACCTTGTCATCACGATTCACATAAAAAGCATTGAAATAACCATCCGCGGAAAAAGCGGTTCCATCCTGATTGTAGATCTCAACGGCGGCCTGAGCCCCTGCGCTCCCTCCCATCACTACGGCTACCGCAAGTAACAACCCTGACTTTCTCATCTTATTGTTCATACATCCCCCGGTTATTGTTTGAAATCTGGGATCAGGAGCCATTGAACAGAACAACAGCCCCAGGCACATTTGCGCGCCTGAGGACCATAGTCAGGGAATGGAAAGTGGGAAAACATTGTTCGTGAGAGCAGGTTGCCTGCTTATTTGGGAGGCACTAAATATGGAACTTTCGACTTACGACTCACTGGAAAACTGCTCCAGTTCAGACAAACAATCCTCTAAAAAAGCATCAGGCGCTGCCAAAACGGCTTCATCGGCCACCACACCAAACTGCACCTGACCCGCATAACTGACCACGCTCACACCCAAACCGATATCGCCGGCCTGGGGCACCCAAAACATCTGCTCTTTAATCGCGCAACCGGCGAGGTATCGAGTTTCAGGCGTGCCGTGGACGTTGGATACCACGGCAGACGCTTTACGAAAAAACAAATCCGCCAGAGGTTTTCTTCCAACTTCCGGCAATAACGGTGCGCAAGCCGTTAGCCCCCAGGCGAGGCCCGGTTGAATGCTTTTTTTGAGCTTTCGGGTTTCATGCTTCACGCGGAACAAGCGCTCCAGCGCGCTCTCCCCGTCCACCGGCAAAGGTACGAAGACTGTACCAAAGCAATTACCGAGTTCACCGTCCTCCGGTTTGATGCCTTTGGGCATCTGAACGCGAATATCCACAGGCACCGCCGCATGCATCACCGCATCGGTCAGTTGTTCCGGTGTCAGCCCGAGCTTCGGGCGAACTGCGGCGGCCACGCAGGCCAGCAACACGTCATTAATGGTTGTATGGGTGTTTTTGGCGATCTTTCGGAAGCGTTCCAGCTCCACCGGTGTCGACCAACTGCAGCTTCGCCGTCCGAGCAAAGGTTGCTTGAGGTCAGACGGTGAATCTTCTTCCTCGATCAGAAACTCACTGATCTTGTGCACTAGGCGCGCACCGCTTTGTACGGCTTTACCCATCTGCTTTTGCGCCGCACCTGCGTTCGCCGCTGCGCGAGGGCCCCCCGTAGCACCCAGCTGGGTTAACATCGAGGTCAACCAGTGCTGGGCGGTTTCTGTCCACTGCCCCAGCTTAGGCTCTTCCGGCGCACCGTACAAAGCCGGATACTGTCGGGGAGATGACGGGCACAATTGTTCGAAAACGCCCAGCAGTGACAAGCCATCTGCGTAACAGTGATGGATCCTCAACACCAGCGCTGCCCCACCCTCGGCGTTGGGCGCCAGCCAAAACTTCCAGAGCGGACGATAAAAAGGTAAAGGGTCGTTTAAACGTTCGGCCACCCAGTGCCTTAACTGGGCCGGATCGAACGGGTCCTGAACAATGTCCAGATGGCGAGCGGGATTGAACGTGCGGTCTTCCTGCCAATACCAAGCAGGGGTTCGCCACACCGGGCGGTATCGAAAACGCTCCCAAGCGACCCAATAAACGTTCAGAAACTCCCGAAAGCGGGCTGCCGTCAGGCCTTCAACCCGAAGCATGACAGTGATGGTCATGGGGTTATCCGGCTGTTCCAAAGCCAGCCAGGCCGAATCCGAAGGCAGCATTAGATGCGATTGCTCTTGGCTCAAACCTGAAGTTCCCCGATGGCTGTCTTATTATTGAGTGTCCTGCATTGTGCCAGAGTCAGGGTACCGTCTCCATATACTAACCACCCCTCATAATTACAAAAAGTTACGTTACTCTTCGGTTTGACTCTATACTGAAGATATCGCTTAGTGCGATTGTTATACAAACGACAACCGAGCAAGTGCTTGGCCTAAAATCGTTATTTGTGCGGGCAACCGTGCCACTCCACAAATAGAACAATCGCGATACAACTGGAACACAAGCTACGAATCCCCCAATAACAAGTAGCTGTGCCGGGAGAAGCAAACTATGAAAGCCAGTCACATCCGCAAGCTGATCAAGCCGATCGACATCGCCTACTCCGAGATGTTCTCGGGCCGGGTCTACACCGTCGGTAAAGGTGCGGTATCCACTCGCAACCACAGCGGTGCGGCAGAGCACACGGTTATCGGCGTGCACGGCTTTCTGGAAAACCATTGTTACTTCACCCAGACCTACGATGCCCCCACAACGGAGCTGATTCTGCTCACCTGCAGCAATTACCACATCCCGGTCAACGGCGTGACACCTGAGCAGGCGGAGTGGGAAGTTCCGATCAAATACTTGGAAGGCACCATCGAATACGATGCCTGCATTCTGAACCAGGCTCTGCAGAATCTGCCGTCTACCCGAAATGTTCGAGTGCATGGCCATTCCCGGGGTGGCGCAGTCATTCTGGAAGCCATTCGCCAGTGGCCCGAACGGTACGAAGATGTGGAAGTCGTTCTGGAAGCCCCGGTTCTACCACAAGGCAAACTGCACGCGCTGGTTACAACCCTGCTCGAACCTGTCAGCCACGGCATGTGGCCCTGGATCATTCGATTGATCAACAGCGCTCCGCAGTCGGCCTACGGCCAGACGTTTTTTGGCAAGATGAACCCACGAAAACGCCAACTCCTGAGCAAACTGTTCTGCGCCACCAAAGATCACCTGACCATCGTGCGCAACATTGAAGACATCATGGAATGGATGGAACGTACCGATTGCTCGGTGTATCAGCACATTCGTTATGGAACCTTCCTGATCCCGGCCACCGACCACGTTCTCGACCGCACGGCTATGCTGGCCAGCGCAAAAACCAGCCCCACGACCATGCGCATTATCGAAACCGAAGCACCAAGCCACTTCGTTACCCTCGACAGCGTCGAATGGCTTCCGGACTTCGAGTCGCTCCCCAACACGGCCCAAGCCTGACCTTCGCCCGCACACCGCGGATGCACCCACGCCATGGCTTCGCTAAACTGAACGCTTTCAAGTTCAGCTTAGTGGAGCTCTGGCATGTATCGTGACCGCCTGATCACAACCGAAGTGCATACGGAAAATGCGCACAGGCTTAAACGCTTACTGCTCGAATACCACGATTTCCGCCAACTCAAATCCAGTCACCCGCTGCAAGAAGACACCCTCAAGCTGGCGGATTGGCAAGCCGAACGCTTGAAAGCCACCCATCATGATCTCTACCAACACCCGGGCTACCACACGGGCCTGGAATTTCTGCTGTCTGACCTCTATGCACCGGCCGGCATGACCCGCCGCGATGACAACGTTGACCGCATTTTCCCGAAAATGGTGAAGTGGTTACCCGACCATCTGCTGGGCACTTTTGCCGGTCTGGTGGAGCTGAACCTGGTCACCCAAAGCCTGGATCTGGAGTTGGCCGAGTGGTTTCATAAAAACGGCCGTGATGCCGAGCAAATTACCGCCGAAGATTGGTGTGAAGCCTACCGAGCCAGCGGCCAGCTAGAGATTCGTAAACGTCAGCTGGAACTGGTTGCCATCACCGGCCAGCAAATGGATCGATACGTGCGTAACCGCAGCTTAGGCTGGCTGCTGTCGATGACCCGGGGCGCCGCGGAGCGCGCCGAGCTGGCGGATCTTCACGGGTTTATACACCGTGGCTACACGGCGTTCCGGAAAATGGACAAAGTGGACGTGCTGATTGCGCGACTGATCAGCCGGGAGCAACGGGTAATGGAAAACGTACTGGCAGGCCACCCGGAGCCTTTCTCGCTATCGGGCGACCTGTAAGGCGGCTTACGCTTTGGTGATCTGGTCCAGCTGGGTATGAATTTCCTGCTCGATGCGAGACTTGAACGGACGCAGCATCAGCCCCAACTCCAGACGAATGTGCAGATCAGATTCCGCAATGTTGAGCTGGCCTTTCACGCCACTGCGCTTGAACTTGAGCTGATCGCCTTCCCACAGATAGTTCAGATCAAATTTCTGCGACAGGTCTTTGGCCAGAGTTTCGGCCGCCTCGCGAGCGTGTTCTTTGTCCAGTTCATGGGCACGGTGGATATCGATAACAGACATGAATCAGTTTTCTCAGCTATTTGGAAACGGTTTTACAGTGTAAGCCGGTAATAAACTTGTAGCCAACACCTCAACGGTTAGAATACAGCATTCAGTTTCTGACAGGACCATCTCCCATGAGCGAGCAGCAAACGCCAGGCACCCCCGGCAACAGCCAGGACGAAGTGACACATTTCGGTTTCCGGAACGTGCCGAAGAGCCAGAAAGCAAGCCAGGTGGCCGAGGTTTTCCACAGCGTCGCGGGCAAGTACGACCTCATGAACGACTTGATGTCGATGGGCATCCACCGCTTGTGGAAGCGCTTCACCATTGAGCTGAGCGGCGTTCGCCCCGGCCATCAGGTGCTCGACATTGCCGGCGGTACCGGCGACCTGACCATGAAGTTCTCCGATTTGGTAGGGCCTTCAGGCAAAGTGGTTCTGGCCGACATCAACGCGTCCATGTTGCAAGTGGGACGCAGCCGTCTGACCGATCGCGGTTACGCCGGCAACATCGAGTACGTTCAGGCCGATGCCGAACACCTGCCGTTCCCGGACAACAGTTTCAACGCCGTGTCCATCGCCTTCGGTCTGCGCAACGTCACCGATAAAGATCAGGCCTTGCGCGACATGACCCGTACCCTGAAGCCGGGCGGCAAACTGATGGTGCTGGAGTTCTCCAAACCCACCAATCCCCTGCTAAGCAAGGCCTACGACACCTACTCATTCAGCGCTCTACCGCTGATGGGGCAACTCTTTGCCGGTGACAGCGAAAGCTACAAATATCTGGCCGAGTCCATCCGTATGCACCCGGACCAGGACACCCTGAAGGGCATGATGGAAGACGCCGGCCTGGTGAACTGCAAGTACTACAACATGACCGGCGGCATTGTCGCGCTGCACGTAGGGATCAAACCCTGATGTTTCCCGGCCCCACGCTGTTGTCTGCGGCCAGCGCCATTGTCGAGACGGCCTTGAACCGGGCGCTGGCTTTGGACCCAAGCGGTCGTGATGCGTTGCTGAAGGCTTTGATAGGGCCCGTGCAATTCAACATCACCGCCCCGTTCGCCACCAGTTGGACCTTGACGCGGGTCGGTGACCAGGTGCAGGTGCGCAGCCAGCCGGACGACCAGGCCGTGCTCAGCATTTCCGGCAAACCGGTTGCTTTTGCCGCACTAGCGTTGGGCGACGATCGGGTATTCGCAGACGAGCGGCTTCGGGTGGCCGGTGACACAGCCTTGGCGCATCAACTGCAACGAGCAATGGACCAACTCGAACCCGATTGGGAAGCGGCGATGGCCCGGCACATTGGCGACGTGCCGGCCCACTTGCTGGGCAGAAGCATCCGCAACGCCGTGCAGTGGAGCCGCAACGCGTTCAACACCATGAACGCCAACATCGAAGAATACCTGCACGAAGAAAGCCGTGCCCTGCCCGGGCGCCGCGAACTGGAAGCCACTTTTGCGGACATCGACGAGCTCAACCTGCGCGCCGAACGTCTGGAAGCCCGCCTGAACCAACTGGAACTGTCTGGTAGCGATACCGATACGGAGAACCTGTGACACGCCTGCAACGCCTGTTCCGAATTGCCTGGGTATTTTGCCGTTATCGGCTCGACATCTTCTTGCCCCTGGCGGAACTGCCCACGCCTCTGAAAATCTTTTTCCTGCTGGCCCCCTGGCACCTGTTTCCTCAGCCCAAACTGAGCCGTGGTGACCGCTTACGCCTTGCCCTGGAAGAATTGGGGCCGGTCTTCGTCAAATTCGGCCAGATTCTGTCTACCCGGCGGGATTTACTGCCAGACGACATGGCGGCATCGCTGAAACAGCTACAGGATCGAGTACCACCCTTCCCCAGCGATCAGGCCCGAGGCATTATCGAACGCTCTCTGGGCGCTCCTGTATCGGAGCTCTTCGCCGAATTTGGTGCAGACCCTATGGCCTCCGCCTCTGTGGCGCAGGTACACCCCGCAACCTTGCGCAATGGCCAGCAAGTGGTGGTCAAAGTTCTTCGCCCGGGCATCGAAAAGGTCATTCGCCAGGACTTGGCGCTGATGTACCTGATGGCCGGTTTGCTCGAAAAATACTGGTCCGAAGGTAAGCGCCTGCACCCGGTCGAGGTGGTTGCCGATTACGACGCCACCATCCACGACGAACTGGACCTGCAACGGGAAGCCGCCAACGCCAGCCAGTTGCGCCGCAACTTTGACAATTCGCCGCTGATCTACATTCCGTTTATCGATTGGGATTACACCAGCAAGTCCGTGCTGGTGATGGAGCGCATCCACGGCATTCCCATCGCCGATGTTGAAGCGCTGAAAGCCGCCGGCGTGAACATGAAAGTGCTGGCGGAAAAAGGCGTGGAGATTTTCTTCACACAGGTGTTCCGTGACAGTTTCTTCCACGCCGACATGCATCCCGGCAACATCTTCGTGGACGTCTCTAACCCGGCAGACCCGCAATACATCGCCATCGACTTCGGCATTGTCGGCACGCTGGCTCCCGATGATCAAAGCTATCTGGCCCGCAACCTGCTTGCGTTCTTCCGCCGCGATTACCGTCAAGTGGCCCAATTACACATTCAATCCGGCTGGGTACCACCGGAAACCCGGGTTAACGAATTCGAGGCCGCCATCCGCACCGTGTGCGAGCCCATCTTTGAGAAGCCGCTCAAAGACATCTCGTTCGGGCACTTCCTCTTGCGCCTGTTCCAGACCGCCCGCCGTTTCGATATGGAAGTGCAGCCTCAGCTGGTACTGCTGCAAAAAACCCTGCTGAACGTCGAAGGGCTGGGCCGTCAGCTCTATCCGGATCTCGACTTGTGGAGCACCGCGCAACCGTTTTTGGAGAACTGGATGCGTAAGCGCATTGGCCCGTCAGGCTTAATCAAATCCTTACAGACGCACTTGCCGTCCTGGCTGGAGCAGTCACCAGAAATGCCTCAACTGGTTCACGATGCGTTACTGCAACTGCGAAGCGCCGGGCCGACGGAGCAACAAAATCAGGACACGCTGGCGTTACTGCGCGAACAGCAGCGCAAAACCGACCGCCGCTGGCGCCGGGGCATCATTGCGCTGGCACTGGTCGGTGTTGGCATCGCTGGAACCCAGCCGGGCGCAACCGAATGGGCGCAGAACGTGCCGCTGTGGTCGTGGGCACTGTTCGCCGGCGCGGGTGCGCTGGTGCTTCGGGGTAGCCGTTAATCATGTTCGTAACCACCAAGCGCTGAATCAAGATGGATACCCAAACCCATCTTTCGCCCTGTGGACGCTACCGCTATGCCCTCAGCCGGACCTGGGATGCGGACAAACCAAGCGTGATGATTATCGGCTTGAACCCTTCAAAAACCGACGATAACCCCACCATCACCCGCTGCACCAATTTTGCGAAAAGCTGGGGTTTCGGCGGGGTTCACGTGACCAACCTTTTCGCCTTTCGTGCCGCCACGCCGAATGAGCTGATAACCGTAGCCGAGCCAATTGGCGAAGCAAACGACGAGTGGCTGACGCGATGCGCACAACAATCGGCACTGGCGGTGGCAGCCTGGGGCAATTACGGCGCGCACCTGCAACGTTCAGCGCAGGTCAAACAACTGTTGCCTGATTTGCACTGCATCCGAATGAACAAGTCGGGTGAACCCGCCCATCCTTTGTACTTGAAGGCCAGTCTTATGCCTGTAAAACTACCGGTGCAATCTCGATGATGCGGGTTGAGCCTCGTACTTTTCGCCCTTGCACCTACCCTGTTCAGGATTCATCGAAATGAAAGATTTAGCAGATAACCTAAGCTCCTCCAGCTGGTTGGACGACATACTCTGGACCGAGGACGGCCTAGTACCCGCCATTGCACAAGACGCCGAAACCGGCGACATCCTGATGATGGCCTGGATGAACCGGGAATCGCTTCAGCTGACCGTTGAGGAAGGCCAAGCCGTGTATTGGTCACGCTCCCGTGGCAAGCTCTGGCGCAAGGGCGAAAGCTCCGGGCATCAGCAGGTGCTGAAAGACATCCGGCTGGACTGCGATGCCGACGTCATCTTGCTAAAAGTGGAGCAAAAAGGCGGCATTGCCTGTCATACTGGCCGCAGAAGCTGTTTTTACCGAACCCTGCAAGACGGCGAATGGGTCAGTGCCGAGCCGGTCCTGAAAGACCCAAACGCGATTTACGGCAGTAACTGAGGAGCAAACACCGTGAGTGATGTACTGGAACGCCTGGCTGAGGTGCTCGAGGCCCGCAAAGAAGCCGCCCCCGACAGCTCTTACGTCGCCAGTCTGCACGCCAAAGGCCTGAACAAGATTCTGGAAAAGGTCGGAGAAGAGTGCACCGAAACCTTGCTGGCGGCGAAAGATGCCGAACACTCCGGAGATACTCAGGATGTGATCTACGAAACCGCCGATTTGTGGTTTCACACCATGGTCATGCTGTCTCGCCTCGGCCTGAGCCCGAAAGACATTACTGACGAGCTGGCTCGTCGCTTCGACCTGTCCGGCTTGGAAGAAAAAGCGTCCCGGCAATCTTAAAGGGGTACCCCTAAGGAGTATTTCCGCCCAAGGTTGTCATTGGCGTACAATGTGAATAACAGAAACAATCGAACGAGGACCCCTCATGGGTATCAGTATCTGGCAACTTCTTATCGTACTCGGCATCGTTATTTTGCTGTTCGGAACCAAGAAACTCCGTAACATCGGCACCGATCTCGGCGGTGCAATTCGTGGCTTCAAAAAGTCCATGAATGACGAAGACGAGAAATCCGAGGAAGCTGACACTTTGGAAGGCCAAAAAGCCGAACAAACTCAGGCTGACGCGAAAACACAGGAAAAGCAAAAGAGCTGAGCGCCAACTGAATGTTCGATATTGGCTTTGTTGAGCTTCTTATTTGCGGCATCATCGCACTGCTCGTCCTTGGTCCGGAGCGGCTGCCGTCTGCTGCCCGGACGGCTGGCCGGTGGGTCGGTGGTGCTCGCCGTATGGTCCGACAATTCACGTCCGAACTGGACCGCGAATTGAAAGCGGAAGAGCTTCGGGAACAGCTGCGCAAAGCCGGTGATGTAGGATTGGAAGATGTCGAGAAGACCGTCAAAGGCGCACTCGACGAAGCCAAAAAGTACGAACACATGATTCTGCCGGAGAACAACTCGGCAAAGAGCAAACCCGCTCAGCCTGAAAGCGCCATATCGAACGACCAGCCAAGCAGCAATACAGACTCAACCTCAGGGAATTCGCCGGAAAGCCGTTCATGAGTTCATCACCCGAAGGCCAACAAGCGCCAGAAATGCCGCTCATAGAGCATTTGCTTGAGCTGCGTAACCGCTTACTGAAAATGGTTTTGGCCGTCATCATCTGCTTTGCAGTGATTTACCCCTTTGCCAACGACTTGTACCTGCTGCTGTCCCAGCCCCTGCGCGACTTGCTTCCCGAAGGTCAGATGATGATCGCTACAGACATCACCTCGCCCTTCTTCGCGCCTCTGAAGCTGGCTTTGGTCTTGGCAGTGTTTGCCGCCATTCCCGTCATTCTTTATCAGCTCTGGAGCTTTGTCGCGCCGGGTCTGTATGCCCATGAAAAACGCCTGGCGTTCCCGCTGCTGTTTACCTCGGTTGTGCTGTTTTATGGTGGCGCCACCTTCGCTTACTTTGTGGTATTCCCGCTGGTATTCGGCTTTTTTACCGCCATCGGGCCGGAAGGCATCATCGAATTGCCGGATATTGCCAGCTATCTGAACTTTATCCTGAAGATGTTCTTCGCTTTCGGCGTCGCCTTCGAGATCCCCATTGCCACGGTGCTCTTGATTCTTACCGGCGCAACCACCCCCAAAGATCTCGCCGCCAAGCGGCCTTATGTGGTGGTCGCCTGCTTCATCATTGGCATGCTGCTGACCCCGCCTGACATCATTTCCCAGACCCTGCTGGCAGTTCCCATGTGGATCTTGTTCGAATTCGGCATTTTATTCGGACGGCTGGCCTACAAAGAGCGGCGGGATACCGACGAGGAAGAGCTGGGCAGCCAATGAACCTGGCCTTATTGTTTGACGACGACTTCATCGCTTCGGACCGCGTACGGCTGCGCGGTCGTCGCTTTGAGCACCTGAAAACCGTACTCAAAGCCGGAGCAGGCCACAAACTGCCTGTGGGCCGCGTGAACGGTGCCATGGGTTATGGTGAGGTTATCCATCTCACGGACTCAGAAGCCGAGCTGCAGGTCTGTCTGGAGCACCCTGCGCCCGCGCCCTTGCCGCTGACTCTGATTCTTGCCATGCCCCGTCCCAAGATGTTCCGGCGCACGCTGCAAACCTGCGCCTCGCTGGGCGTGAAAGACATCTGGCTGATCAACAGCTATAAGGTGGAGAAAAGCTTCTGGCAAACGCCCTGGCTGTCCGAGGATAATCTGCGCGACAACCTGACGCTGGGGCTGGAACAATCCAAAGACACTCTGATGCCACAGGTGCACATTCGCCAGCTGTTCAAGCCGTTTGTTGAAGACGAATTGCCTGCGCTATTGGCCGGCAAACGGGCACTGGTTGCCCACCCGGGCACGGCCATTCCCTGCCCGACACATCTGAACGAGCCGGCGGCAATATGCATCGGCCCCGAAGGTGGTTTTACCGATTACGAAGTGAGAAAGCTGGAGGAAGCGGGTTGCCAAAGCGTGCACCTTGGCCCCCGGATTCTTCGAGTGGAAACGGCTGTTCCGGTGTTGGTCAGCCGTTTGTTCGACGCCTGCCTTTAAGCGTTTCGATTTTGCCAAAGCTTTATAACCGGCGTGAGAACGGCCACTAACACACCGCCGGCGATTAGCCCGAACAAGCCATCACCCAGGGTGGGAATTAAAACAGCACCAATGCCGCCTACCTCGGCCGCGAATCCTCGAATGGCCTCGTAAACCGGCGTTATGCCGTGTGTGAGAATACCTCCACCCACCAAAAACATGGCAATGGTGCCAACAATGGTCAGAGTCCTCATCATGTAAGGCGCTAACCACAGAATGCCGTCCCCGATGCGCTGAAGGACCGCCGAGTCTCTCTGGCTCAGGTACAGCCCTCCATCGTCAATTTTCACGATACCCGCCACCAAACCGTATACCACAACAGTCACCATCACCGCGACGACCGTAAGCACAGCAAACTGAATTCCAAGACTTTTCTCGGCCACGATGCCTAGAGTGATCGCAATGATCTCGGCGGACAGGATGAAATCGGTTCGAATAGCGCCTTTGATTTTTTCCCGTTCGACTTCTTTTAGATTAGCCTCGGGATTCTTTAGGGCTTCCCGAAGATTTTCCTTGTGCGCCTGCTCTTCCTTGCCGTGCAAGAATTTGTGGGCCACTTTTTCGAAGCCTTCGAAGCACAAGAAAGCACCACCAAGCATCAACAGCGGAATAACCAACCACGGAAGGAAAAAACTGATCGCTACGGCGGCGGGCACCAGAATGCATTTATTCAGCATCGAGCCTTTGGCAACGGCCCAAACCACCGGCAATTCCCGAGCGGGTTTAACACCGGCGACTTGCTGGGCATTGAGCGCCAGATCATCCCCCAACACGCCTGCGGTTTTCTTGCCGGCGACCTTGGTCATTAAGGCCACATCATCCAACATCGTCGCGATGTCATCGAGAAGGGTAAGAAGGCTGGCACCTGCCATAAACAATTCCTTTGTCTGCTGGGGTCTGGTTCGATCAGGAAAAGTTTACGGAATAGTCTGGGGCAGCGCTACCCGTCAATGCCCATGGCTTCGGCAGCAATTCGATTCTTTAGCGGTGCCAGCTTATTGAACCAGCGCATACCGGCATTGCGTAGCCACCGAACCGGCAATTCATCCCGGGCAAAGAGCTGCTTGAAGCCCTCCATCCCCGCCATCATGGTAAGGTTTTCGCCCTTGCGACGACGCTGGTAACGGGCCAGAACCAACTCATCGCCCGGGTTCAGGCCCAGCTCCTTCGCCCGGCCCAGCTCGTCCAGCAAAACCCGGACATCACCGTAACCGAGATTTGCGCCCTGCCCCGCCAATGGATGAATGGTATGGGCCGCATCGCCCACCAATGCCAGACCGTCGGTGACGTAATCTTTGGCGTGGCGCTGACGTAGAGGGAAGGAAAATCGTTTGGAAACTTCCCATACCTCACCGAGTTCACGTTCAATCGCCGCTTCGAGCTCTTGCCGGAAACTATCGTCATCGAGCGCCATCAGCCGACGCGCTTCAGCGGTGTCCTGTGACCAGACGAACGAACAGAAATGCTCGTCGCCAGCTTCGTTATTTAACGGCAAGAACGCCAGTGGCCCGGTGGGGGTAAAGCTTTGCCACGCAGTGAAGCGATGCGACTGACTGGTGCGCACCGTGCCCACAATGGCGTGCTGGTCGTAATCCCATTCCCGGGTAGCCAGGCTACTCCATTGGCGCAGGCGAGACATAGCACCATCCGCACCAACCACCAGATCAGCGGCTAGCAGGCGGCCGTCTTCCAGCTGAACACCCTCACCGCGCACCCAGCCTTGCACCCGCACGCCGTCAATTAGAGCAACGTCGCTCTCAACCAGGGATTCAAACAGGCCACGGACTATGTTCCGGTTTTCCACAATCGTGCCTAATGTGCGAGCATGGAGTTCAGCAGCATCAAAATGCACGCGACCCGTGCCGTCGCCGTCCCACACGATCATTTCCCGGTAGCCGCAATGCCGCCCCGCCTGCACGCGAGGCCAGGCTCCTAAATTCTGCAGTAAGCGTTCACTGGCCAGCGAAATCGCGCTGACTCTTGGCTCGAAGCTTTCAACGTCGGTCGCAGGTGACGGTTGATCGAGCAAATGCTCAACCGGCGCACCTTCCACCAGTCCTACCTGCCAGCCTTGCCGGGACAGCCCCAGCGCCAGTGCCGAGCCAATCATGCCCCCACCGACCACCAATATGTCGAAGCGCTGCTCCCCGGACTCATGACTCATGACGAACGGCCTCCTGATCGGCTTTAACGGACGGAATTGCAGCTTTGCGTCCACCTGTACCCATGGCCTTACGGGCAAACCAGCGTTTGGCTACGGGCACCAGATCCAACCCCATCAACCCCGCATCCCGAGCAAGCGCCAAAGGCGGCAGGGATTGCCCGAACACCCGAATCAGCGAATCCGAGAACTGCACGGTTTGCTGCCAGTCCTGGCGGTGCCTTTGCTGGTATTCGTTCAGCACCGACAACGAGCCAATCGATACGCCGTTATCTGTAGCCACGCGAAACTGTTCCACCAACGCCATCAAACCCCGTAATGCAAGGTTGAAGCCCTGCCCGGCCACCGGATGCAGAGCGTGGGCCGCATTCCCGACAAGAACCACGCCCGGGCGAACCGCTTCGTCCACGGTGGTCAGTTTTAAGGGGTAGTGGTTGCATTGGCCAATGCGCGTGATGCGCCCCAAACGCCAGCCGAAGCGCTCTTGCAGGGAGCGGCATTTGTCTTCGTCGGCCTGCTCAAGCAAGGTTTCCAGTTCCTCATCGCTCAGGGTCCAGACCAGCGCAGAGTCGTGTCCGGCACGGGCCGGTGAGCCTTGGGGCAGCATGGCCATGGGGCCAGACGGTGTAAAACGTTCAAAGGCCGTGAACTGGTGAGCCTCGCTGGTGGTGACGTTGGCAATCAATGCATTTTGGCCATAATCCACCGTGCGCGGCTGAAAACCCAGTTTTTCCCGCAAGCCGGAACGGCCGCCATCGGCCACCACCAGACACTGGCCCGTCAACTCCTGCTCTTCGCCATCCTTGCGGATGCTGACTCGTACGCCTTGACTGAGCGGTGCCATATCGGCCACTTCAGCCGGCGCTTCCCAGCGAATATTGGCCGCCAGTAAGGCTCGCATCAGGCACAGCCCCATCCAGCGGTTATCCGCTACATAACCCAAGGCTTCCTGCTGGTGATCTTTGGCGTGCAGACGAGTCGCCCCGAACCGGCCACGATCCGAAACATGAATGTGCCGAATTGGCGTGGCGTGTTCCGCCAGCGCGGACCAGAGCCCAAGCTCTTCAAAAATAACCCGGGAACCCCAGGCCAGTGCCGTGGAGCGGGCATCGTAACTGGGCTGATAATCGTCCGGCAGCGCGTCAGGCGACAACGGAAAACTCTCGACCACGGTCACCCGAAGTTCCGGCACCACTCGCGCCACGGCCAGCGCCAAAGTCGCGCCAGCCAGACCGCCGCCGGCGATGATCAGATCGGTATCCATTCGGGTGTCGGTCACAGGGTCAGTCCGCCATCAACGCTTCAATATCGGCTACGGTTTTCGGCACACCGTCGGTCAATACCCGGCAACCGTCTTTGGTGACCACAACATCGTCTTCAATGCGAATGCCGATGCCACGCCATTTTTCATCAACGCTGGTGTTGTCCGGCGCAATGTACAACCCCGGTTCCACCGTGAGCGCCATACCGGGCTCCAGCTGGCGCCAGGCATCGCCGACCTTGTAATCACCCACATCGTGAACATCCAGACCTAGCCAGTGGCCGGTCCGGTGCATGAAAAAGGGTTTGTAAGCTTCTTCAGCAATAGCGTCATCCACACCTCCCGACAACAGGCCCAGATCGATCAGACCTTGAGTCAGCACCCTCAGTGCCGCTTCATGGGAGTGGTTCCAGTGGTTGCCGGGGCGGACCGCATCAATGGCAGCGTACTGTGCTTCCAAAACCACTTCGTAAAGCGCTTTTTGCTCCGGGCTGAACTTACCGCTGACCGGGAAGGTGCGGGTAATGTCCGAGGCGTAGCAATCGAGCTCGCAACCGGCATCGATCAATACCAGATCACCCTCTTTCAGGGGCGCACTGTTCTCGATGTAATGCAAAATGCAGCCGTTTGCACCACTGCCAACGATCGACGGATACGCCGTTGAACGGGCCCCGTGATCCATAAAGGTACGAATCAGCTCAGCTTCCAGGTTGTATTCGTAGCCACCCTTGCGAGCGCGTTTCATGGCGTTGCAGTGAGCCTCGGCACTGATCTCGGCGGCTTTGGCCATCACCTTCACTTCGCCGGCGCTTTTGTACAAACGCAGGTCGTGCAACAGATGTTCAAGAGCGACAAATTCCCCGGGGGGATGGGCGCCCGCCCGCACTTTGCTGCGAATCACTTTGACCCAATCCATGACCCGGGTATCGAAGGCATCGTCTTTACCCAGCGGGTAATACACCCGGCTTCGGCCTTCGATCATGCCAGGCAAGATGTCGTCGATATCTGCGATGGGGAAGGCATCATCCAAACCATACTGCTCGATGGCACCTTCGGGGCCCACCAAAAAACCATCCCAGAGTTCTTTCTCGGGGTTTCGCTCTTTACAGAACAGCACCGCTTCGCCGTGCTCCCGCCCCGGAATCAGGGCCAAGACGGCTTCCGGCTCGCCAAAGCCGGTCAGGTATTGAAAATCACTGTCTTGGCGAAACGGGTGCAGTACGTCCCGATTTCGAACCCGTTCCGGCGCTGCCGGCAGGATCGCAATGCTGTCCGGTGCCATCAAGCCCATTAACTTGCGACGGCGCTCAGCGAACTCTTTGGTCGAAATCGTTACAGCCATGATGTCTCCTGATCAGTGCAAAGTCGGCGCGTTGCCTGCGGGTTTCTCAGGCTCGTTGAATTCGGTGAATACGGTCAGCGCGCCCAGCCGAACATACTCGGTAATTTCCAGTAATTGCTGTTCACTTTCTTCATCCGATTCTTCTTCGTCCGACAGCTGGCTGATGGCCACCAGGTCTTCTATCAGCTCACGGATTTCATCCGGTGCCTGACCCAGTGATGCGCCGGCCGCCAGTGCCATGCCTTCCAGAAAACCGCGAACCCAAGACACCAGGGCTTCGAGGCGCTGTTCAATGGCGTAGTCGTCGTCCGGCAACAAAGGCTGGAAGCTCATGTCCGAAGACTGCAGCTGCGCCAGTGTTTTCGCGTACGCGCCGTTCATGAATGGCGCCAGCTTTTCAGACTCTTCCAGAGCCTGTTCAGCCAACCCCATGTGATCACAAACCATGGCCAGCCATTCCTGCTCGGTGATACGAGTGCCTGCCGACAATTGACCACACAGTACGCCGTGCAGCTCGGACGGATGGCTGAAGGCCTTATGGGCGGTGAACACGTTGGCCCATTGCTCAAACTCTGCAGCTCGGGCGGCAGCGGTGGTATCAGTTTCAGACATGAAACAGCAGCTTCCTGTATCGGGGGAGTCACTTGCCAGGCAAGGAACTCCGGTCATATTTAGGGCTATATCCTAGCATTCCACGGCACGTGTGGCACGGTCGTCGGTTCTCGGGCTTGCTTTTCTGAACGCCCAAGAAGAATATGTTATAACATATCCAAAATTCGCAAAGGCAACCCAATGAAACTCAAGCACTCTCTGACGCTTACCGGCGCTCTGACATTTGCACTTTATGGCGGCCCAACAGTCGCGCAGCAAAATCTTCAGGCACACCAGCATGGAATGGCCGAGCTGCAAGTGGCGGTTTCAGGCGAACAAATCGATGTGCTGTTGCGATCACCCGCTTACAATCTGGTTGGCTTTGAGCATCCGCCACGTTCCGCCGAACAGCATCAAACGGTCAAATCCGCCGTTGACTGGCTTAAGCACACCGCCTTGGTCGATACCCCTCAGCAACAATGCTCGCCCGAGCAGTCCGATGTGCTGACCAGTTGGAACGACCCGCACGCCGATCACCATGACCAGAGTCATGATCACGACCACTCAGGACACAGCGATATCGAGATCACCCAACGCCTGCACTGCCCCGGGCTTTCCGATACGAATAAACTACAAACCACGCTCTTTCAGCGTTTCCCCGGTTTGGAACAGCTCAATGCGCAATGGGTCAGCCCGAAAGGCCAGAACGGCACCCGTCTGACGCCCGGCAAGCACCGGTTTCAGCTTGGCCGATAGCGTCACTCGGTATAGGGTTCAACGGCGCTGGCCTTGATCGAATAGGACGACGCACCAATGGCATTTTCCGTTTTTTCGAGGGTCAGTTTCCCCTCAATCCAGACCGGGTCGTACAGCGCCTGCAAGGTGAACCCGTCCGGATATTTCACATGGATAATCTGGTTGGGCGGTGGTGGCGGCACATGAATGCACGCGCCGTAGTATGGCACCAGAAAGAATTCGAGGATGCGCATGTCTTTGGTGGTTTTCAGAGGTACCACGAAACCGGGAATCCGGGCTTCCACATTGGCCATTTCGGGCACCACCCGACCGGTCATAATTTCATCCGGAAGCAAAGCCGGCCCGTCACCTTCGTGCACTACCTCCGGCAGATTTTCAAGCAACGCGAGGTCTTCGGCCGGCATCAACTCAAGCCAATCAATTTCTCTGGGTTTAGCCTCAACCAGGCCGGAAACCAAAACGAGGACAAACAGTCCAAAGCCCGCCAATATTGCACGAGCATTCAAGGCCAGTGACATGAAACGCTGCTCCACTTGGGGTATGTCAAACGATTACGGCCATCATACAACGGAACTCAAACAGCCGACATGAACATAGAGACAGCTCAACCTCCTTCCGGTTCACTCGCCATCCAAACCCGCCAACTCCGGTTTCGATGGCCAAAACAGCAAGCCCCCCTGATGTTTCCCGACATCCAGCTCCATCGCGGCGAACATCTTTTTTTACGCGGCGCCAGTGGCACTGGGAAAAGCACACTGCTCAGCTTGCTGGCAGGCATGATGTTGCCGGAAACGGGGGCCGTGAACCTGCTTGAAACCAATCTGAGCACGCTAAAAGGCGGCGCCCGGGACCGGTTCCGGGCCGACCATATGGGCGTTATTTTCCAGCAATTCAATCTGGTGCCTTATCTGAGCGCACTGGCCAATGTCACCCTACCGTGCCGTTTATCCACAAGGCGCCGGAACCAAACTCAAGGTAACCCCGAGACAGCCGCAACAGCCCTGCTGCAACAGCTTTCGATTCCCGACGCGCTCTGGCACCGACCGGTCACCGAGATGTCCATTGGCCAACAACAACGGGTAGCCGCAGCACGCGCCCTGATCGGCTCACCGGAAATCATCCTGGCGGATGAACCCACGTCGGCACTGGATACCGATAACCGCGACCGCTTTATCGAGCTACTCCTGACGCTGGCCCACGAGCACCGTTGCTCCGTCGTGTTCGTCAGTCACGATCAGAGCCTCGCGAATCATTTCCACCACCAACGGTCACTGGGAGGTGAATCATGAGCAAGCTTCGCCTAACGCTCTCGTTGGCAACCGCCAGCCTCTGGTACCGCCGCCGGGTGTTGGCCATGGTATGCCTGACGCTTACTCTCAGTGTCACACTGTTGCTGGGCATTCAATACCTGCGCACCGAAGTTCGGCAATCGTTCACCAGTACCATCTCCGGCACCGACTTGATCGTCGGCGCCCGCAGCGGACAGCTGAACCTACTGCTGTACACCGTTTTCCACATCGGGAACGCCACCAACAACATCCGCTGGAGCAGCTTCAAACATATTGAAGACGACCCGCGGGTTAACTGGGCCGTTCCGATTTCTTTGGGAGACAGTTACCAAGGCTACCGGGTGGTGGGCACCAACGGCCGGTTTCTGGAAAGGTTTCAGCATGGCAACGACCAGCCACTGAAGCTGGCTCAGGGCCAATGGTTCTCACAACTGTTCGATATCACCCTTGGTGCGGAAGTCGCCCGGCAGCTTCAACACCAATTGGGCGATCAAATTGTGTTGTCTCATGGTGGCGGGCGCACCAGCTTCTCCAACCACGCCGACCTGCCCTTCCGGGTTTCCGGCATACTGCAAGCCACCGGCACGCCGATTGATCAAGCGGTTTATATCAGCTTGGAGGCGATGGAAGCCATGCACGTGGGCTGGGAATCCGGTGTTGCCATCCCGGGCCGCACTTTGTCGGCCAGCTCGGCCGAGGCCCGCTCCTTCACCCCAGACGCTATCACCGCCATCCTGCTGGGTCTGAAAAATCCGATTATGACCTTCCAGCTGCAACGTGAACTGAGCCAGTTTCCGGGCGAGCCACTGTCGGCCATCTTGCCCGGCGTCGCACTCAGCGAACTGTGGCGTATGATGGGCCAGTTTGAGCAGGTTCTTCTGGGGATCAGTGTGTTCGTCGTCGCCACCAGCCTGATCGGTTTAATAGCAGTGCTGTTAACGATTCAGTCGCAACGCCATCGGGAAGTGGCGATTCTGCGCGCTGTGGGCACGCCTCCGAGCCTGATCGCCGGGCTCTATAGTTTGGAATGCGTTCTGCTCGCGCTCGCATCCTGCAGCTTCAGCCTGTTCATCGGCGCAGCGCTCATAGCGAGCCTCAGCCCCTGGCTGCTGACGCATTACGGCATTCACATCGGCTTACGTGCGTTGAATCCGGATGAATGGCTGCTGCTCAGCATGGTGCCGGTGGTCGCGTTTGCGGTTTCGCTGGCGCCAGCCTGGCACCACTGGCGGAAAAGCCGAACCTTATCGTTCGGCAACAACAACCCGAACTAACCTGACTTCAAAGGTGACACACTTCACGGAGCCCGCGCCATGACAATGCGGTAAATTGACCGCTGTGGTGCGGGCACTTATAGTTACTGCAATCCAAATTACTCACACTGAGCACGTCATGGAACAGTCCGAAGTACAGTTGTTAGCGGACAAGCTGGACAAGTTGATCGAGCGCTGCGAAAAGCTCGAGAGAGACAACGCTTTACTGCGTGAATCGCAGGACGATTGGAATCGGGAGCGGGCCCAGCTTATGCAAAAAAACGATCTTGCCAAAAACAAGATTGAAGCCATGATTGGCCGCCTTCGGGCACTGGAGCACCACTGATGTCACAGCAGTCAACCACCGTTGAAGTCCGGATTCTCGACAAAGAGTACCTGGTGGCCTGTCCGCAGGAAGAGCAAGAGGCGCTACTGCGTGCCGCTCGGCATCTGGACAACAAAATGCGTGAAATCCGCGCTACCGGCAAAGTGTTCGGCACCGAGCGCATTGCCGTGATGGCCGCATTGAATATTACGCATTCCCTGCTGGAGCGAGACACTATGTCTGAAGCTACCAGCACCCTGCTAAAAGCCATGGATAACCGCCTGGACAAGGCGTTGGGCGAATCCTCTGACCGCTAATCTCAGAAAGTCTCGGCGAAGGGGGTTGCAATCGGGGCCGGCCTTGGCCCTATAATGGTTCAACTTCCTGGGCTGTTCGCTGGTCGGGTACGTCCTCGAGCCGATGCGCTTTACCCAGGTGACCACTTCAGGGCATTGTGAGCACGTCCCCCGCGGGGGAAAGCCTAATATGTCACAGCGGTCGCCGACCTTGAACTTTGGGTTCAAGGGCTACATCCGATAACGGCAGCCCGGGAAGCTTTATTTTGAACACCCTTTCCAGAAGCGATCTCCGCAAAGAATTGCGCAGCCTGCGCAACGATCTCTCTTTCGAACAACAGCAACAAGCCTCAGAGCACCTCGCCCTGAATCTGCTTCGTCATCCCGATTTATATCGCGCGAAACACATCGGCATTTATCTGGCAAATGATGGCGAAATCGACCCGCATTTGTTTATTGATCTGGGGCGGCACAAGAACATTCACTTCTATTTGCCGGTGTTGCATCCGGTTTATCCCGGAAAGCTGGTCTTCAGCCCCTATCGGGATGGCACGGAACTAACGCCGAACCGTTTCGGCATTCCCGAGCCCCCGTTCCCGGAAGCCAGATGCAGGCCTGCCTGGTCTTTGGATGCGGTTCTGTTTCCGCTGGTGGGCTTTGATGAGCAAGGCGGTAGATTGGGTATGGGCGGTGGCTTCTATGACCGCACCTTTGCGTTCAGCAGAGTTCGGCCGGCTATGGCACCGAAGCTGATCGGGCTTGCCCATGAGTTTCAAAAGGTGGAAGCGTTACCGATCGAACCGTGGGACGTGCCTCTCCACGGCGTGGTTACTGATAAGCAGTGTTATCAGTTCCGGCGGTAGTCGGCTGACTGGACCAAGCTGGTAGCGGGAACGTCTCTGGCAGATCGTTTGTCTTCAGAGGCTTGAAGGGTTGTGGTCACACCGGTAATTACCAGACCAACAGCAAAGATGAACACAATGGTGCGGATGATGTCTGGCTTGTTACCCATGGGGCGTATTCCCGTTATTCTTTGAACTAAATGGCTGGAAAATCAGGTGGCTATTCTTGATATCAAGAATTAGACGAAAGACTAACATCTAATTTCAGTTTTACAATTTTTGACGGATTACGATTACGTAAGGGTTTGATGACGTTTGCGTGACAAACCCAAAAGCTATGGTAACGGCGATTGGCCGGCCGAAGCAGTGGCTGAACCCCCTGTCGAAACACGCTCCTTCGGCCCATCCTTGGGGCGCTTGGGCTCCGCCATCCATGGCTCCGCACAGTTTCGACAGGGGGTTCAGCCACTACTTCTACTTAGGGTTCCTGCTTGCAAACTAGCGTTTTACTCGGACTTGCCGTTACCGGCTCCCAAGAACAGCTTGTAGGCTTCGTTGTCGGTCATGTTCTCGTAACGGAAACCGACCTTCTCCAGCATCTCTTCGAACGCCGAGGTTTCGTCAGGGTTCACCTGCGCGCCAAGCAGAACGCGGCTGTAGGCGGCGCCATGGTTGCGGTAGTGGAACAGGGAGATGTTCCAGCGGGTGCCGAGTGACATCAGGAACTTCAGCAACGCACCCGGGCGCTCGGGGAATTCAAACTGATACACCACTTCGTTGGTGATCGAGGGCGCGTGGCCGCCGACCAGGTGGCGAATGTGTTGTTTCGCTATGTCGCTGTCGGTGAGGTCGGTAACGGAATAGCCGTTTTCGCGCAGGTCTTGCAGCAGTTCTTCCCGGCCTAGCCCTCCAGCTTGTATCTGGATACCCACGAAGATCACCGCCTGCTGGGCATCCGCGTAGCGGTAGTTGAACTCTGTGATGCTGCGCTTGTGCAACGCTTTGATGAAGGTTTTGAACGCGCCGGGCTGCTCCGGGATGGTCACCGCCAGCACGGCTTCGCGCTTTTCACCGATTTCGGTGCGTTCGGAGATATAACGCAAGCGGTCGAAGTTCATGTTGGCACCGCTGAGTACACCGGCCAGATTTTCGCCTTCGAGCTGCTCCCGCGCGATGTATTTTTTGATACCTGCCACAGACAACGCACCCGCGGGTTCTGCGATGGAACGGGTGTCTTCGAACACGTCTTTGATGGCCGCACAGATTTCATCGGTGCTGACGGTGATCACTTCATCGACGTTGTCTTTGCAGATGTTCCAAGGCTCTTCACCAATCTGCTTAACCGCAACGCCGTCGGCAAAGATGCCTACTTCGTCCAGCACCACCCGTTCACCGGCGGCCATGGCGGCCTGCAGGCAGTTGGAATCTTCCGGCTCTACGCCGATGACTTTAATATCGGGGCGCAGGTATTTGATGTAGGCGGCCATGCCAGCGATCAAACCACCACCGCCAACCGGGATAAACACAGCATGCAACGGCTGAGAAAACTGCCACATCAATTCCATGGCTACCGTGCCCTGCCCGGCAATCACGTCCGGGTCATCATAGGGCGGGATGTAGGTATACCCGTGTTTGGCAATCAGTTCCTGCGCATGAGCGGCCGCTTCGTCAAAGGCATCGCCTTTAAGCACCACTTTGGCCCCTCGCTCGCGCACGGACTTCACTTTAATGTCCGGTGTGGTTTGCGGCATGACGATGACCGCTTTGATGCCCAACTGCTTCGCCGACATGGCCACACCCTGAGCGTGGTTACCGGCGGACGCGCATATCACGCCCTTGGCTTTTTGCTCGTCCGAGAGCTGAGCAAGCCGGTTGTACGCGCCACGAATCTTGAAGGAAAACACCGGCTGCAGGTCTTCACGCTTGAGCATAATATTGTTGCCAAACCGTGCGGACAGACTACGGGCTTCAGTGAGCGGTGTTTCGATGGCGATGTCGTACACCCGCGCATCGAGGATCTTCTTGATGTAACGTTGCGGCATGATGGTTCCGGTTGCTGATGATCGGATTGGAAAAAACGTACAGTTTAGGAAGTTTGCACGGTTGCCGTCTACAAGCAGAACGCCCGCAGGCGTATAATGCGGTTAAATTCATCCGATCTCACCCGGAGCGCCCCATGACTCAGGACGAACTCAAAAAAGCCGTGGCCAAAGCCGCCATGGACCATATTGCCCCACACCTGAATCGCAAAAGCGTTGTCGGGGTTGGCACCGGCAGTACGGCGAACTTCTTCATCGATTTTCTGGCCGATTACAAAAACGAGTTTGACGGCGCCGTCGCCAGCTCCGAAGCTACCGCTGAGCGCCTGAAGGGGCACGGCATCCCGGTGTACGACCTGAACGCGATCGACGAACTGGAATACTACGTAGACGGTGCCGATGAAACCAACGAACGATTAGAACTCATCAAAGGCGGCGGCGCAGCGCTTACCCGTGAAAAAATCGTCGCAGCGGTCGCCAAAACCTTCATCTGCATCGCCGACGACTCGAAAAAAGTGGATATCCTGGGCGCATTTCCCCTACCGGTTGAAGTCATCCCCATGGCCCGCAGCCACGTTGGCCGCGAGATCGTAAAACTCGGCGGCGACCCGGTGTATCGTGACGGTGTCACCACCGACAACGGCAACATCATCATCGACGTTCACAACATGGACATCTCCCGCCCGATTCAAGTGGAAGAACGCATCAACAACATTGTTGGCGTGGTTACCAACGGCCTGTTCGCACGTCGCCCAGCCGACTTGTTGCTACTAGGCACCAGCGAAGGCGTAAAAAGCATTCCTCGCCAAGGCGATTAATACCGCTGCGCAAGGTCCCCAAAAGCCGGTTTATCAGCCGGCTTTTTTACAGTGCAACCATAAAACCAAGCGCTTGCTTGGTGCCAATATTTGAGCGACACTTGGGCTACTCCAAAAATAACAAGGAACGCCAACGTGTCTGACTACTTCAACGAAACCCACGAACAGGTGCGCCTGACCGCCCGTAAATTCATCGAAACCCACGTTCGACCTTATATCGACGACTGGGAAGAAGCTGGCGAGTTTCCACGAGACATCTACCAAAAAGCCGGTGACGCCGGCCTTCTCGGCATAGGGTTCCCTGAAGCACTAGGGGGCATTGGCGAAGGCGACATCTTCATGAAAGTAGCTGCCTCCGAAGAACTGATGCGCTCCACCTCCGGCGGTTTCGTGGCCAGCCTTGGCTCCCTCGATATCGGTTTACCGCCCGTTGCCAAGTGGGCAAAGAAAGAGATTCGGGAACAGCTCGTACCCCCGGTACTGCGCGGCGAAAAAATCTCCGCCCTCGCCATCACTGAACCCGGCGGTGGCTCCGACGTCGCCAACATCAAAACCCGAGCGGTTCGCGAGGGTGACCACTACATCGTCAACGGCAGCAAAACCTTCATCACCAGCGGCACCCGCGCCGACCACTACACCGTTGCCGTGCGCACCGGAGGCGAAGGCCACGCGGGTATCAGCCTGCTGCTGATCGACCGCGACATGCCCGGCTTCTCCAACGGCAACAAACTCCGCAAAATGGGCTGGTGGGCCAGCGACACCGCCGAACTCTACTTCGAAGACTGCCGAGTCCCCGCCAACCGCCTGATCGGCGCCGAAAACGCCGGCTTCATCGCCATCATGAGCAACTTCCTGGCCGAACGCCTGAGCCTGTCCATCATGGCCTACATGACCGCCCAACTGGCCTACGAAGCGGCACTGGATTACACCAAACAACGCCAAGCCTTCGGCCGCCCTGTCTCCGGCTTTCAGATCACCCGCCACAAACTCGTGGACATGGCCACCCAAATCGACATCGCCCGGGAATACACCTACCGCTGCGCAGCCCTCATGCAAGCGGGCAAAAACCCCATCAAACAAGTGGCGATGGCGAAAAACTTCTCCGTGGACGTCTGCGAAAAAGTCACCCGCGAAGCCGTGCAACTGTTCGGCGGCATGGGCTACATGCGCGAATCTGTGGTTGATCGCCTGTACCGCGACGCCAAGATTCTCTCCATCGGCGGCGGCACCACTGAAATCATGAAAGAACTGATTGCCAAACAGATCAGACTGTAGATTTCGGAAATTACTGAATCGGGCTTGCCCTGAAGCTGGAAAGGGCCTCTGGTGGCCCTGTCCGAAAACGTGGAGCGCCAAGGATGGCGCGACCGAGCCCTACAGGGACGTATTCACGGGCGTTTTTCGGACAGGGCTGCCAGAGGCCCGCTTGCACCCAAAGCCAAGCCGCCACCAACGTTTAGTTTCGAATGCCTGTAGAGTCCCGTATAATTGCGCCCACTTTTCGAACACCGTTAAACGAACCTAACGTATCAGGAAGGAACTCACATGCAATTCGACAACATCCCAGCGGGCAAAAACCCGCCAGAAGACATCTACGTAGCCATCGAAATCCCGGCCAACAGCTCCCCGGTCAAGTACGAACTCGACAAAGACATGGGCGCCCTGCTGGTAGACCGCTTCATGGCCACCCCCATGTTCTACCCGGCCAACTACGGCTTCATCCCTCACACCCTGGCTGACGACGGCGACCCGCTGGACGTACTGGTTGTGACCCCATACCCGATCCAGGCGGGCTCTGTTATCCGCTGCCGTCCGGTTGGCGTACTGAACATGGAAGACGAAGCCGGTGGCGACGCCAAACTGGTTGCCGTACCCCATGACAAGCTGACCACCATCTACCACGACGTCAAAGAAATCGACGACCTGCCAGCGCTTCTGCGCGACCAGATTCGTCACTTCTTCGAGAACTACAAAACTCTCGAGCCAGGCAAGTGGGTAAAAGTACAAGGCTGGGGCAACGCTGCCGAAGCCAAGCAAGCCATCGTAGACTCGGTTAACGCCTACAAAGGCTAATCGCGTTTCGGGCATAAAAAAACCGGGCGACTCTTTAGAGCAGCCCGGTTTTTTATTCAACAAACATCCAAACGGGCATCAGCCCCGCGACAACAAGTCCCGCATATCACTGATCGCTGCGTTCGCCCGCGACAAGTAAGCCGCCATCGTCAACGAGTGGTTCGCCAACACACCAAACCCACTGCCGTTCAGAATCACCGGGCTCCACATAGACGCTTGGGTGCCTTCCAGCTCGATGATGATCTGCTGCACACTCGCCATCGCATTCTTGTCTTGCAGCACCTTGCGGAAGTCCACCTCCATCGCCCGGAAAATATGCAACAACGCCCAAGCCGTGCCGCGCGCTTCATAAAACACGTCATCAATCTTGGTCCAGTCGGTTTTCACATCCTCACCGTTGACCGCCTCAGACAGCGGGTCACCGTCGTCCATATTCGCCATAGTTTCACTGACCGAAGCTTTACCGACACTTTCACTCAGAGTTCGGGACAAGCTGCCCAAACGCGTTTCCAGGTCTGCCAGCCAGTTGTTCAGGTTGTCTGCCCGGGCGAAAAACTGAGCATTGCTTTGCTCAGGATCCGACAAACGGTTCAGGTAGCGTTTCAGTGCATTGATGCCGCGACGGTATTCGTTTTCCGTGGACGGAATCGCCCAGCTTTCACTGTCAAAGTGTAACTGCGGCTCGGCAATGGTCAGGTCCGGATCTTCCGCAGACTGGCTCTGCGACCGGCTGATGTCTTTGCGAAGCGAACGGGACAAATCCCGCAGTTGCACCAGCACGCCGTATTCCCAGTTCGGCATGTTGTCCATCCAGAGTCCGGGAGGAAAGATATCATTCGAAATGTAGCCACCCGGCTTATCCAGCAGCGTTTCAGCCAACCGGATCATAGTGGCCGTGGTGGCAAATCCGGCTACCGGTTCACGTTCCATCGAACTGGCCAACGTGCGGGTATGCTCCCGCACCGAGAAGCTGTCCGGCTCACTGCTCCAGATGACGCCCAACACAATGGTAATCAGCAGGTACACCACAAGCAGCGCCAAGATAAACTTGCCGATTACGCCGCTGCCACCGGTGTAATCCTGAACATCTTCTTTCTTGTCCTTGAAGTACTGTCTGATTTTCCCCGGCATAAAACGTTTACTCTCCTGTTGATTTCTCGTCGGCCGCAAAGGGTCGGCCCAAATGGTAGCCCATGGCGCCATCGATACCCAATTTACAGAGTACCGAGTATTCCGCACCTCTTTCTACACCCGTAGCGAAAACTTTCACACCCCGACTGCGGGCAATGCCGATAACCGACTCGAGCCAGAACCGGTTATCCTCGTGGCTATCCAGATCATGAACAAAACTGTTATCAATTCGCAAAGCGCTCAACGGCAGGTTCCGCAAGTAATTGAACGGCACCCCACCCACACCAAAGCGGTCCACCAAAACCGGAACGTTCCGTTTAACCAGTGCCCGAATCAATTGACTCGCCTGCGCGCGGTGGTGGTGCAGAGTCATTTCAGAAATGCCTACCCACAAACGGCGATTGAGTGTGTCGGCAGAACCCAGCATCTCCAGCAGGTCTTCCCGGAACGTATCATCGGCTACCGAGGCCGAACCTAACGAAATCGCGAGCTTTTCGTCTGGTTGATTCTCAAGGCGCTCAAGAACGCTGGCGACCAGCGCTCGATCAATATCGGCAATCAACCCGAGGCGTTCCGCCATCGGCACAAACGCGCCCGCCTTCAATACACCCTCTGGCGCGCAAATTCTTGAAAACACCTGATAATACTGAAGTTCCTGATCAGGGCCCTGCACCATTGGCTGCAACCAAAGTGACAAGCGCTTCTCTTGAATAGCATCGTTAATGATGTCGCGCCATGTGTCCATCGTGTGATTACTGTTGCCACTGGCATCCTTGATCCAGCAACAGGACTCCTCACGTTGCTGAGCAGTCCGCAACGCCGTGTCTGCGGCCGCCAGCAAATCCCGGACATCCGCCTCTTTCGATGCAATCGCCAGCCCCGCATGCACAAACGTTTCAAGTGGCGCGGCCATATCCGCATACAGCCCATCAAGCTTCTCGACTATTCCCTCACACCACACTTTCACATCCACAGCCGAGGCACCGGGCAGATACACGGCAAATTCCGCCCCGGTTCGTCGGCCCGCAAATGCTCCGGCGTGTTTCATCACAAACGCCTTAACAACCTTGCCCACCTGCCTCAGCACCTCGTCGCCGTCTTCGCGGCCGTGGCTTTGGTTGTAGTCAGCAAAACAGCTCAGCTGAAGCAGCATCAGCACCCCGGGTGCGGATTTCTCCTCGGATTCAACCTCCACCTTCAGGCGCTGATCAAACGCGCTGCGGCTTGCAAGCCCGGTCACCGCGTCTTCGTTGTTCACTTTTCGCAAATGCTGGATCAACTTTCCCTGGCCGGCGAACAGCTGGCCCAGATCGTCCGCCATCTGATTCATCGCCTCGGTCACCTGGTTCAACTCCCGGGTAGAACGCATCTCCACCCGTTCTCTGAAATCCCTACGACTTAGTGCCCGGGCCTGCTTTTCCAATGCTTTCAGCGGCTTCAGCAAACGCCGTAGCAAAAGCCCTAAAGCCAGCATGCCGATACCGCCAATGACAACCACCCCGGCCAACAAGCCCACCGTAATTCGCCAGAGATCGTCGTAAGCCCGGCCCAGGTTGCTGACCACCTGCACCGTGCCCAGCTGCGCCCAACCACGTACCACTTGCGCCGTCCCTTCCGGTTTGGGCAATGTCGCCAGCTGCACGAACCAAGCGGGGGCTATCCGCGTTCTTAAGGGCATAGAACGGCCCGCCAGCATAATTCCTTCATGACCAACAAATTTCACTGACAGGTAGCTACCGCTATCGAAAACGGCATCAATCAACGAGGAAGCGGCAACGATGTCGGAGGCATCAACGGCTTTGGATAACGCCACGCCGGTGGCGGTTGCCGCGTCTTGTGCGTGCTCTAAGTGCTGCGACGAAACGTAATCCCGGAAGGTATTAAAGGTCACCGAAAAAATGGCCAGCAATATGAGCACCAATAAACTGCCGGTGAAGAGCAACAACAATGCCCGAAGGCTCAGCACGCCATATTGCCGCTGCCTGTTCGCTACCTGCACCATTGCCATATAGCTCCAAGACCTGGGACTGAATCCAAAGATGCCCTCAACTCTGTGACCACTTTCAAGAGTTGACAAACATTTACAAAGTGCCGTCTACGTCGACAACATTAAACACTATAGACTCTACCCAAGGACTATGAAGCCTTTGTCTAACCTGATCACGAAATAAGTTCGTCCTGCCGGACAGAACAACCTATAACAGAAAGGCACGAGCACAATGAGCGACGAAAGCCAGAAGGAAAAACTCAGGCAACATTTTGCCCGCCGCGTCACCACCCAAGCGCGCGTTGTTCTGGATACCTGGCAAAAAATTCACGATGACCCTGCGCAAGCCCAACTGTTCCGGGAAGCACTGGAATCCGCCGCCGACAAATTGGTGCGCTACGCCCGTCGCTTCGAGATGGAAGCCCACGCTCGCGCCGGCGACCGCATCCTGGACGCGCTGACCCAATGGCAGACGGGCACCTCGCTCAGTGCCGATCATCAGCAAACCCTTGAAGGGTCGATGGAAGCGTTGCGTCACTGCACTCAACGCCGCAGCGACGAAAACAATGATGCGCCCCACCCGTTCCGCCGAACCCCCGTTTACCTCGCGCTTGCTGACGAAGAGTCGGCAGCCAGACTGATCAAGCAACTCGAATTCTTCGGTTTCCGCGCTTCGGCCTATCAAACGCCCAACGAGTTGATGGCGGCGTGTGCAGTAAGCAAACCTGAAACTATCCTCATCGACATCAACTTTGGCGGGGGAGCGTCTTCGGGCATATCCACCATTGAGCACCTGCAGGAACAGCACGACACCCCCATCCCCATTATTTTCATGAGCGACGAAGACGGCTCGATCGAAACACGACTGAGAGCGTCCCGGTGTGGTGGCGAAGAGTTTTTCTACCCGGCGGTTGATCCGGGCCAGTTGATCGAAAAAATCGAAACCTATACCCACGGCAATACCGTCGAGCCCTACCGGGTATTGGTGCTCGACGACTCCCGAGCCCAGGCGAAATTCATGGAAACCGTGCTGAAAAAAGCCGGCATGAACGCCCACATCATCACCGACCCGATGCGGATCATTACCGCTCTGGAGGAATTCTCGCCCGAGATCATCCTGCTGGATATGTACATGCCCGGTTGCACGGGCATGGAGATTGCCCGTGTCATTCGCCAACAGGACAGATTTCACAGCGTACCGATTATCTATCTGTCGGCCGAAGACGACGTTGGTAAACAACTGCACGCCATGAGCCTGGGCGGCGATGATTTTCTCACCAAGCCGGTTGACCCCAAGCACCTGATCGCCACGCTGCATAATCGGGGCCGCCGTGCCCGCTCGTTACTGGCACTGATGATTCGCGACAGCCTGACGGGGCTGTTCAACCACACCCATACTCTGTATCTGCTGGAGCAGGAAATCGGTCGGGCGCGCCAGAAAGATCAACCGCTGTGCTTCGCCATGATCGATCTGGACTATTTCAAGAAGGTGAACGATACCTTCGGCCACCCTATTGGTGACCGGATCCTTCGAAGCCTGTCGATGTTCCTGAAACAGCGGCTGCGCAAAACCGACCACATCGGTCGCTATGGCGGTGAGGAGTTCGCACTGATTCTGCCCAACACCCGCCCCAGCGACGCTCGAAACGTGGTCAACGAAATCCGGGAACGGTTTTCCGAACTTGTGCAAGAGGCCGGTGATCGCCAATTCAACGTTACCTTCAGCTGCGGGCTGGCCGCATGGCAGGGCGACAGCTCACAATCGCTGTGTGAGCGCGCTGACCGGGCCTTGTACGTCTCGAAAGCCAATGGCCGAAACTGCGTGACACTGGCCGAAGATTGATCTCCTCCGGACCGGGCTTTCTGCCCGGTCCATGAAACCAATGTCGAATACCCGCCCTGATCGCCATCGCCGACAATGCTAGCCATCAACGAAATGTCATCGCGCGTGAGGCAATTGCTGTGTAATCTTTTTCAGGATCAAAAGTCGTATCCGAAGATTGTCAAAAAGTGTTGATCTGAAGCGAATAAGTACGCACCATTCAACCAAACTGTCGTTATCTTCGGCGATCCTGTCAAAAACAAACAAGGCAAATTTCATCATGTCGACCATACTTGTCCTACATGGCCCCAACCTTAATATGCTCGGCACACGCGAGCCGGAGGTTTATGGCCATGAGACGCTGGCAGACATTGACGACCGCTTGCGCCAACAAGCTTCGGAACAAGGCCATCATCTGCTGCATCTGCAATCCAATGCAGAGTACGAATTGATTGACCGCATTCACGAAGCCCGGGCTGAAGGGGTGGACTTCATCATTATCAATCCTGCTGCTTTCACCCATACCAGTGTCGCCTTGCGGGACGCATTGCTGGCATCGGGCATCCCGTTCATTGAAGTGCACCTGTCGAATGTGCATGCACGGGAGCCGTTCCGGCACCACTCGTATTTTTCAGATATCGCCCAAGGCGTTATCTGCGGTTTAGGCAGCCAGGGTTACGATCTTGCTTTACAGGCTGCCCTGCAAAAAATTCACTGATAGACCAGAGACAACGGGACTGGAATAGTTATGGATATTCGCAAAATCAAAAAACTGATCGAACTGCTCGAGGAGTCTGACGTCGAGGAGCTGGAAATTCACGAGGGCGATGACTCCGTTCGCATCTCCCGCCGCCGTGAGCAAGCTGCCGGCCAAGTCGTCAGCCACTACGCTGCACCCGCACCTCAAGCGGCACCGGCACCTGCCAGTGCGCCTGCGCCTGAAGAAGCGCCTGCCGCATCTGCTGCCATTAATGGCCATGCGCTGAAATCACCGATGGTGGGCACCTTCTACCGGTCACCGTCACCGTCTGCACCGGCCTTTGTGGAAGTGGGCCAATCCGTCAAGGCTGGCGATGTCATCTGCATTGTTGAAGCCATGAAGATGATGAACCAGATCGAAGCAGACAAGTCTGGCACCATCACCGAAATTCTGGTCGAAAATGGCCAGCCGGTGGAGTTTGACCAACCTTTGGTCGTCATTTCCTGAATCTGGTGATTGCTACCCATGGCTATGTTAGAGAAAGTTCTGATCGCAAACCGCGGTGAAATCGCCCTGCGCATACTCCGCGCCTGCAAAGAGCTGGGCATTAAAACGGTGGCGGTTCACTCGCAGGTAGACCGCGACCTGATGCACGTTCGCCTGGCAAATGAAACCGTATGCATCGGCCCGAACAGCCCGACAGACAGCTATCTGAACATCCCGGCAATCATCAGTGCTGCGGAAGTGACAGACGCTGTTGGCATCCATCCCGGCTACGGCTTTCTGGCAGAGAACGCCGACTTTGCCGAACAAGTCGAGAAAAGCGGGTTTCGCTTCATCGGTCCCAGCGCTGAAACCATCCGCCTGATGGGCAACAAAGTATCAGCCATCGAAGCGATGAAGAAAGCGGGCGTGCCCACGGTACCCGGCTCAGACGGCCCGCTCACCGATGACGATGAGCGCACGCTGCAGGTTGCCCGGAAAATCGGCTACCCGGTCATGATCAAAGCGGCTTCTGGCGGCGGCGGTCGCGGCATGCAGGTGGTCCACTCAGAGGCTGCGCTCCTGAAAGCGGTTCAGATTACGCAGACGGAAGCGAAAAACGCTTTTGGCGATCCGACGGTGTATCTGGAAAAGTTTCTGGAAAAGCCTCGCCATGTGGAAGTTCAGATTCTGGCAGACATGCACGGCAACGTGATTCATCTGGGCGACCGGGACTGCTCGCTGCAGCGCCGCAACCAGAAAGTCATCGAGGAAGCGCCTGCCCCGAACCTGAACCCTGAATCCCGGGAACGCACACTCAAAGCCTGTGTCGATGCCTGCAAGGAAATTGGCTATGTCGGTGCCGGCACCTTTGAGTTCCTGTATCAGGACGGCGAGTTCTACTTCATCGAGATGAACACTCGAGTGCAGGTGGAACATCCAGTGTCCGAGATGGTGACTGGCGTCGATATTGTCCGGGAGCAACTGCGCATTGCCAGTGGTCTGCCACTGGAGTACAGCCAGGACCAGATCAAAATTTCCGGCCACGCGATGGAATGCCGGGTGAACGCCGAAGACCCCAAAACCTTTGCGCCCAGCCCCGGAAAAATCAAGCATTTCCATGCGCCCGGCGGCAATGGTGTGCGTGTCGATTCGCACCTGTACAGCGGTTACACCGTGCCGCCCTACTACGACTCTCTGGTGGCCAAACTGATCACCTGGGGTGCAGACAGGGACATCGCACGCAGGCGCATGAAGAACGCATTGGATGAAATGCTGGTCGAGGGCATCAAGACGAATCAGCCGCTGCACCGAAAACTGGTGCGCGATGGAGGTTTTAAACAGGTAGACTTCACCATTCACTACCTCGAAAAACTGATACAGGATTAACCATGCCCTGGATACAACTCCAGATTCCAGCTGATCCCGACACTGCGGATCAGCTGGAAGACCTGCTAATGGAAATGGGTTCGGATGCCGTTTCCATGGAAGACGCCGCCGACCAACCCCTCTACGAACCCGACCCGGGCACAACCCCCTTGTGGAGCCAAACCACCGTCACCGGCCTGTTTCAATCGGATCGGGATATCGAGCAGCTGTGCTCTGACATCCGGGACGCCTGGCATCAACAAACCCAGCAAACGCTGGCCGAAATCGATGTCACGCTGGTCGAAGACAAGGATTGGGAGCGGGCCTGGATGGATGATTTCCATCCATTGCGCTTTGGCGAGCGTCTCTGGATTGTTCCCAGCTGGCACGACGCCCCTGACCCGGATGCCGCCAACCTGCTGCTGGACCCCGGCCTCGCGTTCGGCACCGGCACCCACCCGACAACCGCGCTTTGCCTTCAGTGGCTGGACGGCCAGGATGTCGATGGCAAGCAAGTGATCGACTACGGCTGTGGCTCTGGCATTCTGGGTCTTGCCGCTCTCCTTCTGGGCGCGAAACACGTCATTGGCGTAGACACCGATCCTCAGGCTTTAGAAGCCAGTCGGGAAAACGCCCGGCGCAACAACGTTGAAGACGACCGGCTGGACCTCTACCTGCCCGGCAGCGATCCCGATACCCAAGCCGACGTCATGCTCGCCAACATTCTGGCCCAACCGTTGATTGGTTTGGCGTCCCGTTTGGCCGCCCTGACTCGTACCGGCGGCAGCCTTGTACTCTCCGGTATTCTGTCGAATCAGGCCAGAGAAGTCATGGAAGCCTACGAACCTTGGTTTATCATGGACGAACCCGAACAAAAAGAAGAGTGGATACGCCTCACAGGACGGCGCAAGGGCGAGTGACGAAGCAAACGTTTACGTCTAAACTGCGTGGTTCCTAGTAACCACGCAGTGACGAAGCGTTCAGGATAACAGCATGACCCAAAGCAGCCTGCAAACACAGTGCCCCGAGTGCGCCACCCGGTTTCGGGTAACGGACGAACAGCTCAGTGTCGCGGGAGGCAAAGTCCGCTGCGGCCACTGCATGGCCATCTTTAATGCAAAAGAGCACCCGATAGCGGCCTCTGGGGTGGCAGCGTCATCCGCCGCTCCTGCCAGCGACAAACCTTCAACCCCTCCAGACGCCAGCCACGACGACGCCCGCAGCAGCGTGATTGACGACGACTTTGTTTTCGCTGACAACCCCGAAGAAGATGCGGAAGAAGGCCTTTATGCAGGCGACAAGCTCACCTTCTCCGAAGACGAACTGAGCGAAAGCTTTCTCTCGGTTGACGACCACCACAACGAGAACTTCTCTGACGACCACCAAGACTCGATCAGCGCGAACGTCGATGAGAGCTGGGCCGAAGCCATGCTCTCAGACGATCATCCCGCACCGTCCGAGAAACACCCCAAAGCCCCAGAACCAGAGCCGGAGCCGGAGCCGGAGCCGGAGCCGGAAACAGAGTCTGCCAACTCTGCCTCAGACGACAGCGCTGACGAGGTGGGCGACCCCATGATTAGCCACACTCGCCCGGACCAAACGTCGGCCACTTTGTACCAGGATTTGCGACGAGATCCGGTATCGGTTGGCGGCGGAGCCGGCCGCCTTCGAACGGTGCTGTGGAGCCTTGTAACACTTGCACTGCTAGGACTCTTGGTGGCCCAGGCTACCTGGTTCCAGTTTGACCGGCTCTCCGCCATCCCACAGCTACGACCCTTTTACGAAAAAGGCTGTGAACTGGCCGGCTGCGAACTCAAGCCACTGGTCAACGTGGACGCCATACAAAGCCGCAAACTGGTGGTTCGCACAGCCCCGGACAACCGCAACCAACTGATTGTCGATGCAGTCATTATCAATCGCGCCAAGTTTGAGCAGCCATTCCCTTCTATTGCTCTGACCTTTTCCAACTTGAATGGCGATGTTGTAGCGCAAAGCGTGTTCAGCCCCGAAGAGTATATTACCGGTGACGGCGAGGCTCTGGAAAACATGCCGACCGACACCCCGGTCAAGATTGCCATCCGAATTCGTGACCCGGGACGCGACGCGGTCAATTACAACCTACTGTTCCGTCCGTAGATACCGATAGGCCAGACAACGTTCTACAGTCGGTCGAGTAAAAGTCAACCAGACAGAGCGAAAAATAATCAACTTTTTCGCTCATTTATCCCTTCAATCAAACTGCCCTCGGCGGTATCATTACCGCCCTTCGGGAATCAGTCGTTCAGATTTTGAGCAACGACGAAAAACCGAACCTTGCTAAACCCGCTGTGACACGGACTCAGATCATGCTGCCAACGGCAAAAATCGGGCCGTACACCCTGCCCAACCCATTGATAGTTGCACCCATGGCCGGTGTAACAGATCGCCCGTTTCGACTCTTGTGTCGAAGAATGGGTGCTGGTTTGGCGGTATCTGAAATGGTCATAGCGGACAGCAAGCTCTGGCATACGCGCAAATCTCGCACCCGGATGAACCATCAGGGCGAACCCGAACCCCGGTCAGTGCAAATTGCCGGCGGCGACCCAGATATGCTGGCCAACGCCGCAAGGCAAAACGCCGAATTTGGTGCCCAGATCATCGACATCAACATGGGGTGTCCAGCTAAAAAAGTCTGCAACAAGGCCGCTGGTTCGGCCCTGATGAAAGACGAAAAGCTGGTTCAGGAAATTCTGGAAGCGGTCGTCAACGCCGTCGATATTCCGGTGACACTGAAAATGCGCACAGGTTGGGATCGCGACAACCGCAACGCCAAAACAATTGCAAAAATGGCAGAAGACGCAGGCATTCAGGCCCTCGCTGTACACGGCCGCACAAGAGCCGACAAATACCTGGGCGATGCCGAATACGACACCATTGCCGAAGTAAAAGCCAGTGTGGGTATTCCGGTGTTTGCCAACGGCGACATCACCACACCGGAAAAAGCCCGGCATGTATTGGCCTACACCGGCGCAGACGGGTTACTGATCGGCAGAGGCGCGCAAGGCCGGCCATGGATTTTTCGGGAAATCATGCATTTTCTCGAAACCGGCGAACACCTTGCAGCACCGCCCCTGACGGAAGTGGAGCAGATTCTCCAAGAGCATCTCGCCGAACTGCACAGCTTCTACGGGGAAAAGATGGGCGTGCGTATCGCCAGAAAACATGTGGGCTGGTATCTGCAGACCCACGACGAAAGCAAACAGTTCCGCAGTCGCTTCAATGGGATCGAAGACCCACTGGAGCAAAAAGACAGCATCGCACAGTACTTTGCACGCTTACGAAATGGAGAGGTATTCGCAGCATGACCGCTGAGACTTTGGCACACGATAATCTGAGCACCCCGGCCAACGATGAATCACATCAGTTGCACACGGTAAACGGCAGCGGCAATAGCGTCACCCTGCGCGACAGCGTAGAAGTTGCTTTGAAGAACTACTTCGCGCAACTGGACGGAGCGCCCGTCACCGACGTATACCAACTGGTGCTTTCTGAAGTTGAAGCGCCCCTGCTCGAGCAGGTAATGAAGTACACCCGCAACAACCAGACCAAAGCTTCCACGATGCTTGGCCTGAACCGCGGAACCCTGCGCAAGAAACTGAAGCAATACGGTCTGCTATAATCAGACATGACCCTCAAGGGCCTCCCGGATTCGTTCGCGAGGCCTTTGTTCTTTATATTCAGGCTAACCCCCGGCTTATCTGAACAGCGAAGAAACTGAACCATGGCAAACCAGGCTAACACCCCCGTCCGTCGCGCCCTGATCAGCGTGAGTGATAAAACCGGCATCGTCGATTTCGCACGTGCCCTGACCGAACGCGGCATTGAGCTGCTGTCTACTGGCGGCACCTTCCGGCTGCTGCAGGAAAACAAGGTACCGGTCACCGAAGTGTCTGATTACACCGGTTTCCCGGAAATGATGGACGGCCGGGTGAAAACCCTGCATCCGAAGATTCACGGTGGCGTTCTGGGCCGTCGCGGTACTGACGACGCGATCATGGCCGAGCACGGCATCAATCCGATCGACATGGTGGTGGTCAACCTCTACCCGTTCGAAGATACCGTGGCGAAACCGGATTGCGATCTGGCGACCGCCATCGAAAACATCGACATCGGTGGCCCGACCATGGTTCGCGCTGCGGCCAAAAACCACAACGACGTCGCCATTGTTGTTAACTCGACGGACTACAGCCGTGTGCTGAAAGAACTCGAAGAGAACGACGGCGACCTGACCTACAACACCCGTTTCGATCTGGCCGTCAAAGCGTTCGAACATACCGCGGGTTACGACGGTGCCATCGCCAACTATCTGGGCGGGCGCACACCCAACAACGACAACGCCGATTTTCCCCGCACTTTCAACACCCAGTTTGTGAAGGTTCAGGACATGCGTTACGGCGAAAACCCACACCAGCGCGCCGCTTTCTATGCCGAAAGCAATCCGCGTGAAGCCTCGGTTGCCACTGCCAAGCAGCTGCAAGGTAAAGAGCTGAGCTACAACAACGTCGCCGATACCGACGCTGCGCTGGAATGCGTAAAGCCCTTTGCTGATCCGGCCTGTGTCATCGTGAAGCACGCCAACCCGTGCGGCGTTGCCATTGGTGCCGACATTCTTCAGGCCTACGACCTGGCCTTCGCGACCGATCCGACCTCCGCCTTTGGTGGCATCATCGCCTTCAACCGCGAGCTGGATGCGAAAACCGCCAAGGCCATCGTTGATCGCCAGTTTGTGGAAGTCATCATTGCCCCGAGCATCGCGCCCGAAGCGGTAGAAATCGTCTCTGCCAAGAAGAACGTGCGCCTGCTGGCCTGTGGCGAATTCGACAGCCACCGTGCCAAGACCATGGACTACAAACGCGTTACCGGCGGCCTGCTGGTTCAGGACCGCGACCTGGGCATGGTCGCCATGGAAGACGTGAAGGTAGTGACAGAGCGCCAGCCCACCGAACAGGAACTGAACGACCTGTTGTTCGCCTGGGAAGTGGCCAAGTACGTTAAATCCAACGCCATCGTGTATGCCAAAGCCGGCCGCACCATCGGTGTCGGCGCGGGCCAGATGAGCCGCGTATACAGCGCCAAGATTGCCGGTATCAAAGCCGCCGACGAAGGCCTGGAAGTGAAAGGTTCGGTCATGTCTTCCGACGCCTTCTTCCCGTTCCGTGATGGTATCGATGCCGCCGCCGCAGCGGGCATTACCGCGGTGATTCAGCCGGGCGGCTCCATGCGCGACCAGGAAGTGATCGACGCGGCCAACGAACACGGCATCGCGATGGTCTTCACCGGCATGCGCCACTTCCGTCACTGATCAACGCATTCAGGAGCACAACATGAACATTCTGATTATCGGCAGTGGCGGACGTGAACACGCACTGGCCTGGAAAGCAGCCCAATCACCACTGGCGGACAAAGTATTTGTCGCACCGGGTAACGCCGGCACCGCCCGCGAGCCCGGTTTGGAAAACGTCGATCTCGACGTTATGGATCTGGACGGCCTGGCCAACTTCGCCGAACAGAACAGCGTTGGCCTGACCATCGTTGGCCCGGAAGCCCCGCTGGTGGCTGGCGTAGTCGATAAATTTGAAGAACGCGGCCTGCGCATCTTCGGCCCCAGCGCCGGATCGGCCCAGCTTGAGGGTTCCAAGGCCTTCACCAAGGACTTTCTGGCGCGCCAGGAGATCCCGACGGCTGATTACGCCAACTTTACCGACGTTGACGAAGCCCTCGCTTACGTTCGTGAAAAAGGCGCTCCGATTGTCGTCAAAGCCGATGGCCTGGCGGCCGGTAAAGGCGTCATCGTTGCTATGACTCTGGAAGAAGCCGAGGACGCTATTCGCGACATGCTCGCAGGCAACGCCTTCGGGGATGCAGGCAGCCGTGTTGTGGTCGAAGAGTTCCTGGACGGTGAAGAAGCCTCGTTCATCGTCATGGTGGATGGCAAGAACGTACTGGCCATGGCCACCTCTCAAGATCACAAGCGCGTTGGCGACGGTGACACCGGCCCTAACACCGGTGGCATGGGTGCTTACTCTCCTGCTCCCGTGGTCACGCCTGATGTGCACCAGCGCATCATGGAGGAAGTGATCATGCCCACCGTCAATGGCATGGCCGCAGAAGGCCACCCGTACACGGGTTTTCTTTACGCTGGCCTGATGATCGACACCACCGGCGCGCCCAAGGTGATCGAATTCAACTGCCGCTTCGGCGATCCGGAAACCCAGCCGATCATGCTGCGCATGAAATCAGACATCGTTGAGCTGTCTCTGGCCGCCGTTGACGGCACCCTCGATCAGTGTGATTCCGTTTGGGATGAGCGCGCCTCGGTGGGCATCGTTCTGGCCGCCGGCGGCTACCCGGGCAGCTACAACAAGGGCGACGTGATTTCCGGCTTGCCGGAATCGGAAGTAGACGGCGAAAAAGTCTTCCACGCCGGCACCAGCCTGAAAGACGGTGACGTTGTCACCAACGGCGGTCGCGTCCTATGCGCGACCGCCTTGGGTAATACCGTCACCGAAGCTCAACAGCGCGCCTACGACTTGGCTGCAAAAGTTAAGTGGGACGGTGCTTTCTGCCGAAAGGACATTGCGTACCTGGCTATCGCCCGTGAACAAGGCTGATTCGTAACACCGTTCACACGCACTGTCAGCCCGGTCATTGACCGGGCTTTTTTATGCCGTAATGTAAAGCCCTTTCCAAGGAACAAACGGCCTAAAAGCCCGAGGAACCACACCTATGCTGAAATCATCACCACTGACCTTAGTGCTACTGCTAACCTCTGTACTGCTAACCAGCGCCTGCTCTCGCCACAGTATTTATGAAACGGCCATCGATTGGGAACGCTCCGGTGCGGGGCTGGAAGCCAGCACAATCAACGTTGGCGAGCTCGACATCGCCTACCTCCACAACCGTGAAGCCAACAACGGCGACACCGTCGTTCTGGTTCACGGCTTTGCCGCCAATAAAGATAACTGGACCCGCATGGCCGGGGAACTCACAGACGAGTTCAACGTCTACGCCATCGATTTGCCCGGCCACGGTGACAGCAGCAAACCGATGGATCTCGGCTACCGGCTGGAGCAGCAAGTCAGCCACCTTGCCCGCATTCTTAAAGCCCTGAAAATCGAACCCATGCACATGATGGGCAACTCCATGGGCGGCGCAATTACCGCGCTCTATGCGGCGACCTACCCCGAGCAGATAAAAACCGCGGTTCTGTTTAATCCCGCCGGGATTCTGGAATACCACAACGAACTCACCGAACTGGTGCTTGCCGGCGATAACCCGTTGATTCCCACCCAGCCCGGCGACTTCGAGCGTCTGGTCGATTTTGCCATGGAGGAAAAACCCTTTATCCCATGGCCTATTCTGGGTGTGATGGAAGAGAAGGCCATTGCCAATCAAGACATCAACAAGGTGATCTTCGCCGACATCCGCGAAGCCGGTCTGAATTCCGATTTTCGCGATGCCATCAAACACATCGAAGATCCGGTTCTGATTGTCTGGGGTAAAGAAGATCGCGTGCTGGATTACCGCAACGGAGCCCTGTTCAAAAAAGACATTCCGGGTGCCCGACTGACCATACTTGAAGGCATCGGACACGCGCCGATGATCGAAACACCGGAAGAATCCGCTCAGTTGTTTCTCGACTTCTCCAGACCCTACCGGTCAGAAAACGACAAAGATCAAATGGCAACGCGTTAGCCGTAAATCGACTTCAATGCGGGGAAAAAACAAGGTAGCCTTCTTGTTCTGTTCCCCGGTAAGAGCCTTTCATGCCTGAAGCGATCTGGATTTCTTTTGCCTTTGGCCTCGGCCTGCTGATCAAAATGGTGCACCTGCCACCGCTGATCGGCTATCTCGCCGCGGGTTTTATCCTCAGCGCCATGGCCGCAAACCCGTCTATCCCGATCTCGCCGGAACCCACCGCCGTGCTGGATCACATTGCCCATCTGGGCGTTTTGCTCATGCTCTTTACCGTCGGGCTGAAACTGAAACTGAAATCGGTGATCAGCCCGGAAGTCATTGGTGGCAGCCTGCTGCACTTCACAATAACTGCCCTTGTCTTCGCGCCCGGCATTTATCTGATTCTTGAGGTCAGCTGGTACACCGCGCTGATGCTGGCGATCGCCTTGTCGTTCTCCTCAACTGTGCTCGCCGCAAAAGTACTGGAAAACAAACGAGAACTGCGCGCGTTCCACGGGCGAGTGTCGATTGGCATCCTGATCATGCAGGACTTGATCGCGCTGGTGGTGATGAGTCTGGCGGCAGGGCAAACACCGTCGCAATGGGCGCTGATCGTATTTGGCCTGCCCTTGCTTCGCCCGGTTCTGTACAAACTGCTGGACGCAAGCGGCCATGAAGAACTCTTGGTCCTGCTTGGTTTGTTACTCGCACTGGTGCTGGGAGGTTTGGGCTTTCAGGCCGTCGGGCTCAGCTCGGAACTCGGCGCACTGGTATTCGGCGCCATTCTGGCCAACCATCCGAGAAGCCAGGAACTGGCGAAATCCCTGTGGAGCGTGAAAGAAATCTTCCTGGTGGGGTTCTTTCTTCAAATCGGCATTGACGGCCTGCCGGGCAAAGATGCCATCCTCTTCGCCGTTATTGTGGCCTTGATCCTGCCTTTGAAAGGTATTTTATTCTTCTTCCTGATGCTGCTTTTCCGCCTGCGTGCGCGCAGCAGCTTCCTGACTTCATTGGCGCTGACCAACTACAGTGAATTCGGCCTGATTGTGGCCAGCGTTGCCCTGCCCGAATGGCTGGTTCCCCTGGCTTTGTCGGTCGCCTTGTCATTCCTGATATCCGCACCGCTCAACCGTTTGGCACACCCACTGTATGAGCGCTGGAGCCACCGCTTGGTGCCCTTCGAAAACGACCGACGGCACCCGGATGAGCTGCCCATATCGTTGGGCGACACCCGCGTTGTGGTGATGGGCATGGGGCGAACCGGCACTGCCGCCTATGATGCCCTGAGCGACACCGAAGCCCGGCTTATGGCTCTGGATTCCGATTTAGCCAAAGTCGCGCGGCACCAGAAACAGAGCCGTAACGTGGTCTACGCCGACGCGGAAGACAACACCTTCTGGGAAGCCCTGCACATGCCTTCCGTGGAAGCCGTCATTCTGGCCATGGGTGACATAGAAGCGAAACTGATCGCCGCCCGCATGCTGAGAAAACTCGGCTTCACCGGCTACATCGTCGCCCACACCATGTATGAAGACGAAGCCGAACGCATACGCGAAGCCGGAGCCAACGCGGCCTATCTCACCATGAGTGAAACCGGCGTTGCCTTAGCCTCTCACCTGGAGAAAATCGCCCCGAAAGTCTTCGAACCCGAGGCAACACTCTCTCAGCCTAAACAGCCATCAACCTAAAGCGCAAGTACGAAAACCAGTAAACACATCGTTTCTCTGAGGCAGATACGCCTGCCGATAGGTGCCACGAATCAGGCTTGAGGTCGTGGCACAACTCCCGCCACGAGTGACCTTGTGGTCACCGAACTGAAGCGTTGACATAAACGGGTACATATCCACCTTGAAGCCGTCGTACGGCAAAAACTGGTCGCTGGTCCACTCCCACACCGACCCCAGCATCTGCCGACAGCCAAACGCACTGTCACCCGCCGGATAATCAAACACCGGGTTCTGCGCCATCGATCGGCCGTTCATATCTACACGAGATGCGTCCGGCGCATCATTACCCCAAGGGTAACGCCGGAACACCTCACCCGGCCGGTTCGCCAAAGCGGCCACCTCCCACTCATACTCCGTCGGCAACCGCCGCTCCGCCCAACGACACCACGCCTCCGCCTCCCAGTAGGAGACATGCGTCACCGGCGCATCCGGGTTCAACGGCAACCACTGATCAAACAACCGAACCTGCCACTGCCCGTCCTGACACCGCCAATACACCGGGTGCTCCGGAGCCGACTCCAGCCACTGCCGGCCACCAAACGACCACAGCTCCGGCCGCTGATAACCACCATCCTCAACGAACGCCAGAAACTCCCGATTCGACACCAGCGTGCGACTGATCGCAAACCCCGGCAACGGCACCTCAAACCGCGGTTTCTCCCCATCAAAGGCAAAATCCTTCGCGGCAAACGCCTCCGAAGCACCAGGCATCCCGACCACCCAACGCCCCGCCGGCACCTCCACATCCCCGGCGACCGCCTCACCCGGCGCCGGCCGATCACCAACGAAATCCGTCGGAGCCGGATAATTCACCGTCTGACGACACCAGATCAACGACTCAATGTGCATGTTCTGATGAAAAATCGCATAGCGATACAGATACAACTCCTGATCCGTCAGCTCACAGCCACGAATACGCTCCGCCACCCGGTCATAAACCGTATGGAAGTATTCCAGCGTCTCCTCACGCCCGGGAAACAAATCCCGGCGCCAACGATCCCGATGCTGCACATGAAACGAATCCCACAGATCGTCCATCGCCGGGTTATAACTCGCCAAACCGTCCAGCAGCTTGAACACAAACACCTCATAGAAGAACGCCGAATGCCCCATCTCCCACAGCGGCGGATTCACACCGGGGTGATAGGGAACATCCAGCTGGGTGTCGGATAACGAATTGATGAGTTGTTCTGTTCGAGTTCGGGCGAGCATCAGCTCATCAAGCAACTGGGCTTTTGTTTCAAGAACAGACATCGAGTTTAGCTTCACTGAAAGGATCTCCCTGCGTCTGGGAATCGGCAGAGGGGAGGCGCTTCCAAAAATGTGCGTAGCCATGGATGGCGAAGCAGAAGCGCCACATGGATGTGCCGAAGGAGCGGTTTTTGGAAGCGCCTCCCCTCTGCCGGTTCTTACTCCCATTCAGCATAACAACAAAAAACCGCCGAGGGCAGAAACCCAAGGCGGTTCAATAACATTCACAAAGAACTGACCGAAATCAGCCCTAATGGTCAGGCCTTCTTACGCTGCTTGCGCCAATCCCCAAAGTCCTCAATCAACTTATAGAACAAAGGCACAAAAAACAGCGCCAAGGTACTGGCCGCCAGCATACCACCAACCACCACCGTACCAATCTCCTGACGACTCACAGCACCCGCGCCGGAACTGAACGCCAACGGCAACGACCCCACAATAAAGGTCAACGCCGTCATCATAATCGCCCGGAAACGCTGACGCGCCGCCGCACTGGCCGCCTCAAATGAACTCATACCCGACTTCCGGTTCTGCGCCGCAAACTCCACAATCAGAATCGCGTTCTTCGCCGCCAGCCCGATCAACACCAACAGCCCCACCTGGAAATAAATATCGTTCGGGAAGCCACGCCACAACGACGCCAGTGCCGCCCCAAACACCCCAAACGGAACCGCCGTCGCCACCGCCACCGGCAAACCCCAACGCTCATACTGAGCCGCCAGAATCAGGAACACCAGCAACAAACCCATGCCAAATGCCATGGCACCGGAGTCTGCGGAATCCTGCAACTGATAGGCTTCACCGGTCCAACCGACCAAGGTATCCCGATCAAACTGTTCAGCAGCGACAGCTTCCAACGCCGCCAGTGCCGCACCCGTGGTATAGCCCGGGCCAGGGTCAGCCAGCAGTTTCGCCGCCGGATACACGTTAAACCGGTTCAGAATATCTGGACCACTGGTACGCTCCAACTCAACCAACGAGCTGAGCGGAATCATCTCGCCGTAATTGGAGCGCACAAACACCTTACGCAAATCTCCCGGATGGCTACGGAACTCGCCTTCCGACTGAAGGTTCACCTGCCAGTTACGGCCCTCCAGCGTAAAGTCGTTCACATACAAACCACCAAAGGTGCTCTGCATGGTCGTAAAGATCTGATCAATGGGCACGCCGGCTGCCTGAGCCTTTTCACGGTCCACGTTCGCCTTGTAACGAGGAATACCAGTATCCAGCGTCACCCGCACGTTAGTCAGTTCCGGCCGGGCATTCGCGGCCTGCGTGAACTTGTCCGATATCGCCTTAATCTCGGCAGGGGTACGTCCACCTCGAGCCTGAATGTAGCCCTCCACACCACCGGTGGTCGACAGGCCTTGAATCGGTGGCGGCGTAAAGGCAATTACGAACGCTTCCGGCATGCCAAAGCCAATACCCATGATCTTCTTGGCAATATCGGCGGCACCCTGGCCCTCGCCTTCACGCTCCGCCCAATCTTCCAGCGTCACAAATGCGACACCGCTGTTGGTGCGAAGCGCACTGGAAATAATGTCGAAGCCGGCAAAGGCTACGACATCTTTCACTTCCGGCAGGCTTTTCATTTTCGCGGCCAACTCATCCCGGGCATCTTCCGTGCGGCTCATCGCCGACACCGGGGGCAATGCATAAGCGGCCAACACAAAGCCCTGATCTTCCTGCGGCACCAGCCCTGAAGGCATCTTATTCATCAGGAACACCACGCTGCCCAGCATGGCCGAAAACAACAGCACGCCCACAACCGCGTGCCTCAGCAGCCAGTCCACCACGCCTGAGAAACCTGTGGTCAACTTGTCGAAGCCAGCATCAAACCAGCGGAACACGGCCAGCTGTTTGTTTTCTTTACCCAGCAACATGGCACACATAGCCGGGGTCAACGTGAGCGCCACAACGGCGGAGATGACCACCGATACCGCAATGGTGATCGCAAACTGCCGGTACAACTCACCACTGAGCCCGCCCAAAAACGCCACTGGAGCAAACACGGCCACCAGCACCAATGTTGATGAAATCACCGCGCCGGAAACCTGGCCAATGGTGGTCACCGCAGCATCGTAGGCGGTCATGCCTTTCTCTTTAATCAGCCGTTCGGCGTTTTCCATGATGATGATGGCGTTATCCACCACCACCCCGATGGCCAATATCAACCCGAACAGAGTCAGCAGGTTCACCGAGAAGCCCAGCGCCTGCATGCCCGCAAAGGTACCGATCAGCGACACCGGAATGGCCATCAACGGTATCAGGGTGGCACTGAGGTTTTGCAGGAACAGGAAGGTCACCAGAACCACCAGAACCACCGCCATAATGAAGGTGCTGAACACCTCCTGAATGGAGATATCGATAAAGCGGGTGGTGTCATAAGGAACGCTGAATTCCAGGCCTTCCGGGAAACGGTCCGAAATCTCTGCCATCGCCTTGTTCACGGCTTCCGCAGCATCCAGGGCATTGGCGCCCGGCTGCAGATAGATACCCATAGGTACGGTCGCGCTGCCGTTATAAATCGCCGCAAAATCATAGTTCAGGGCACCCAATTCAATCCGCGCTACATCTTTCAAACGCAAAGACGCACCTAGCTCGTCACTGCGCAAAATCACTTCGCCGAACTCTTCAGGGCTGGTCAGTCGGCCGGGGGCCGAGACACTGAAGGTGAACGCCTGCCCTTTCGGAGCCGGTTCTGCGCCAATTCGACCGGCGGCGAACTGGGCGTTTTGAGCGCGCAACGCATTCGCCACATCGCCCGGGGTCAGTTCGTACTGCGCCAGCTTGTCGGGCCGCAACCAGATTCGCATCGAGTAATCCTGGGCACCGAACAAAGAGGCGTTACCGATGCCGGGTAAGCGCACCAGCTCGTCGAGCACGTTCAACAAGGCGTAGTTGGAAATCTCCACCACGTCCATGGAATTGTCGGGAGACGACAGGGCAATCACCTGTAAAATCGACGTCGAACGGGCCTCAACTTTCAGGCCCTGGTTACGAACGGATTGAGGCAAGCGCGCCAGCGCCTGCTGTACCCGGTTGTTCACGTTAATGGTGGCCTGATCCGGATCGGTCCCGATCTCGAACGACACTGAGATCCGGAAACTGCCGGAATCGGTCGCGCTGGATTCCAGGTAGATCATATCGTCAACGCCGTTGATCTCCTGCTCCAGCGGTGCGACCACTGAATCAGAAATCACGTCTGCACTGGCACCCGGGAATCGCCCGTCTACCACAACTTGCGGCGGCACCACGTTCGGGTATTGCTCCACCGGCAAACCAAGCAATGCCAGCGCACCGCCCAAAGTAATAATAATCGAGATAACCGTCGCGAATATCGGCCGGTCTATAAATGTGCGCAACATCAGTTCGCACCCTCCCGAGCATCGTCATTGGTAATCTTCACGGGTGCGCCCGGGCGAAGATTGGTCAGGCCAGTAACAATGAACTGGTCGCCGGCGTCCAGTCCTTTCAAACTAATCTGGCGGCCGTTGGTCACAGGACCCAGCTCGACGCTGCGGGCCTGGGCTTTGCCTTCGTCATCAACCACGTACACCATGGGTCCTTTGGGGCCCTCGGCAACGGCGGCTTCCGGCACCAAAACGATGTTTTCAAAGTTCTGGAGCTCAACCCGCACTCGCACAAACTGCCCCGGCACAATGGCATGCTCCGGGTTCGGGAAAACCGCTCGCGCCGACACAGAGCCGGTGCGCGGGTCCAGAGTAGATGCGGTAAAGTCTATCCGGCCTTCCATTGAGTATTCCTCGCCATTTGCCAACACCAGCCGGGCCGATACGTCCTGAGCTTCATCAGAACGGGCCATGCCTTCCGTTGCCGCACGGCGAATACTGGCGTCGTTTTCCGGCAACGCGAAGCGCACATGCACCGGGTCGAGCTGAACAATCGTTGTCAGCAAGGTGCCCGCGTCCACCAAACTGCCCTCCGGCAGATCCTCAAGACTGGTCACGCCACTTAATGGCGCCGTCACTTCGGTGTACCCACGGTTCAGTTCCGCTTTGGTCATTCCCGCCTCGGCAACCGCCAAATTCGCTTTTGCCAACTCCAGAGCCGACTCGGCAGAATCACGATCCCGTTCACTTACGGCTTTGCGCTTGTACAAAGACGAGATTCTGGCCCACTCCCGCTCTGCCTGACGTACATTTGCTTCGGCCACCTGACGCTGTGCCCTGGCCAATTGGTATGCGGCCTCAGCCGGTTTGGGGTCGATACGGAACAGCGAATCCCCGTTCTGCACCATTTGCCCTTCTGCATATAGCCGTTCTTCAAGCACGCCACTGATTCGCGCCCGCACTTGCACTTCCCTCGCACCCCGCGCCCGCCCGGCATAATCCTGACGCACTGTGGCGTTACTCAATTCGGCGGTTTCTACGGTCACTGCAGCCGGCGGGAAGCCACCGCCACCTTGCTGACCTGCACTGTCTTCACTGCCACAGCCAGCCAGCATCAACAACGCTGACAGGCTTGCAATAATCAACCCGGTGCGGGTAGCTGGGCGATGAAATAATTCCATGGTCATGTGCGTTCTCCTGAACACGAGGCAAGATCAATCCGGGTAAAAAAGCAGGTTAGAACGGCCTGCAAAATTAGCACGCTAACATACATTCATTCGTGTATGTATGTAAACATTTATTCCGCTATACTGACGGTATATACCGACATTACAGTTACGAAATCATGGCACGGAAAACCAAAGCAGAAGCAGCAGCCACCCGCGAATCCATTCTCGATGCCGCCGAGCAGGTCTTTTTTGACAAGGGCGTTGCACGCGCGTCACTGGAACAAATAGCCCACACCGCCGGTGTAACCCGGGGCGCTATCTACTGGCACTTTCGGAATAAACAGGACGTTCTTGACGCCATGCTTGAACGGGTACGCGCACCGCTGGGCGAAATGCTGGAGAGCGGCGACAGCATTGATAACCTGAAAGCCATGTGTGTCTTAGCTCTGCGAAAGCTGGCCGAAGACAAACACTACTTCCGGGTGCATTACATCTTGCTGCACCGCAACGAATCCGATCAGGCACTCAACCGCCACCGCGAGTTGTCCGCCGGTGCAATCACCCAACTGATTGAGGTGATGAAATTACCGGAAAACCGTAAGCGCCTCCGTTCTCACCTCACTCCCGAACAGGCTGCCTATCTGTTACACACGCAAATGCTCGGCCTGTTTTTTCACTGGCTAACCGCACCGGAACAATGGCCTTTGGGAGATACGGCCCCCACCCTGATCGAAACCGTGTTCTTTGGTCTGCTGGTAGACAACTAAGCCCACACCCAAAGAATCACCGGCACCGCGACCATGATCACCACCAGAGAGAGCGGCAGCCCCAGCCGCCAGTAATCGCCGAACTGATACCCACCAGGTTCCATCACCAACGCATTGGATTGGTGACCAATAGGAGTCAGAAAAGCACAAGAAGTTCCCACCGCAACGCCCATTAATGCCGCATCCGCCGGTAAACCTAATTGAACAGACAGGCCCAGCGCTATCGGTGCCACCAATACCGCCGCCGCTGCGTTATTCACCACGTTCGACAACAACATGGATCCGGCCAGAATAATGGTGAGCGCCACCCAGTTTGCCTGGCCCTGCGCCACACTTAAAATCTGGGCGGCAATAAGATCTGCCCCGCCGGTCGTTTCCAGCGCCTGACCCACCGGGATCATAGCCGCGAGCAACACGATGACCGACCAGTCAATCGCCTGATAGGCTTCATTGGGATCCAGAAGCTGAAACACCACCATCGCTACCGCACAGCCAACCAACGCCACCTGCGGCGCAAGCAGTCCCGACAGAATCAGGGCAATGGCTCCCATGAACAGACCACCCGCCAGCCATAGGCTGTTCCGCCGCCCCAGCGACAGCTCGCGCTCCGCCAGAGGCAAGCAGCCGAGCGTTTGGAGCGTCGCCATCAAAGTGCTTTCATACGCCTGCACCAGCAGAATGTCTCCGGAGCGAAACCGTATGTCGGATACCCGCTGGGTTAACCGGTGCCCTTGCCGGGCTATTGCCACCACGTTCAAGCCATACCGTTCACGAAGATTGAAACGGTTGGTTGTGCGACCGATAAGCTGGGATGATGGCGTAATCACCGCTTCCATGAGCCGGACATCGCCAGTCGCTATTTCTTCCTCTCGCTCTTCGCGGACTTGCTTGGCTCGTGCCTGTCCTTCCTCACTCTCGCCGGATTCTTCTTCATTGTCCTCGACGGTGTTCGCTAACGTTAGTCCGGTCTTTTCGACAAATTCTTGCAGGCTTTCGGTATCCGCCTGTACCAACAACACATCATCTTCCCTTAACACTTTATAGGGAGACGGAGCCGGCGAACTTTTCTCATTTCGGATAAGCGCCAAGACCGCTACGCTTTTCTCTTCCTCGCCCGACGTCAGCAAGTCATGCAATGTACTGCCGGCGTAATCACTGCCATCTGGCACTCGCAGTTCGGTGACATAATCCCCCACATTGAAAAACGCTTCGCCATCGTCAGGATCAACCCGCTTGGGGGTAAAACGCCAACCCACAAGCCCAATAAACACAATTCCCGCCAGCGTGATCGACAGCCCCGCCGGTGCAAAGTCAAGCAGCCCGAAACTGCCTCCTTGTCGATAGCTGGCAATAATGATGTTGGGCGGGGTGCCAATAAGCGTGATGGTGCCACCCAACAGCGATCCGAAAGCCAGCGGCATCAGTAGAAAGGACGGTGAACGGCCAGATTTTCGCGACATCCAGATCGCGACCGGCATCAGCAGAGCCAAGGCTCCGACGTTATTAATAAACGCGGAGCACAAGGCAACAACGCCCGTTAACGTCACCACCTGCAGTACCGCATTGTGTCCGATCCTGGCCAGATAGCGGGCAATCGCATTAACCACCCCACCGCTGACCAGCCCCTGGCTGATCACCAATACCGCGGCCACAGTAATCACCGCCGGGTGGCCAAAACCGGCAAAAAGATCACCCGCCGGCACCAATCCCGTAACCGCGACCGCCAACAACGCCAGCATAGCCACTACATCAAAACGCAGCCGGTTCCATACGAACATGATCAGCGTAACCGCAAGCACCAAGAAAACTATGCCTTGCTCAACGTTCAATAGCGCACTCCTTTTTCGGGCTTTCTTGCAGCATACAACAAAGCCCGGAAAACGAGAGACTGACCGAACAAAAGCGTCAAACATTTATACACCTCACGATGACGGCGTGCGCCGTGACACGCCGCAACTTGCTGTATCAATGCGATTACGGTTTTTCTGGCACGCAATCTGCGGACCTCCCGTGGTAAATGGGATAGTTACAGCGACAGACACTGTCGCCGCAGGTCACACAGGACAGTGGCCGGGTATAACGCCGTACCGGTAAAGCAGTCTTCCCTGAACGACTGGCAGCCCTATTTCCAAGGCACACTCCTGCGGAGCAACGTCTATATGGAAAAGCGACCGCTTGTATGGTTGTCAGCGGCACACCAAAACACCTTCACCCGAGGCGTGTTACAGCCATGCTGGCACCTGATTGAATACGATTTTTATCAACCGGTACCGTTGTTTCCCAACACACCCGAAGCGGCGAAAGTGGGTGTGCTGGAACTCCCGGAAAACGTCGAGGACGACCTGCCGAAACTGGAAAGCTGGCTTGAGACCCTCGGCATGATGTATTGGGTCGCCATTGCCCCGGAAAAGCCAGACAGCCAAACCTCTACTGCCCATCTGATCGTTCGTTATTGCTCCGACTTTCATACCCAACCCGTAGATACGGAACGCTTAAACACCGTGCTGGGCCATCTGTGGGGTATGGCATCTATGAAGGAAAGTACCTGCCGCGCCAACCTACACGATTATGGCGATTTGGCTCTGCTGGGAAACTCGCCCGCCATTCAGAAAGTGCATAGCCTTTTGCGGCGTTATTCAGCCACTCTGGAATCGGTTCTGATCAGCGGTGAAAGCAGCACAGGAAAAGACGCAAGCGCCCGGTTTATCCACCGCCACTCTATACGTGCCACCGGCCCATTAATCTTCGTGAATTGCGCCGCGCTACCCAGCACGCTTACCCAAAGTGAACTGTTTGGCTACGAAAAAGGCGCATTTACCAGCGCTCAACAATCCCATCCGGGCCGGCTTGAACAGGCAAACGGGGGAACACTGGTCTTTTCGGGTATCAACGAGCTGCATCTGGAACAACAATCCGCGTTGCTTCGTTTTCTGCAGGAAGGCGAGGTTCAGCGTGTCGGTAGCAATTCGCGCATTTCAGCGAACGGCCGAGTCATCGCAACCACCACCCAGCCCTTGCCCGAGCTGGTTGCCGTGGGGTTGTTCCGAAGTGATGTGTATTTCCGCCTGGGGAACCTTGAAGTGGTGCTTCCACCATTACGGGATCGTTGCGAAGACATTCCAACCCTGGCTCAGGCTCTTCTTGACGCTTCGTTTCCCGGCATGAAACAAAAGAGCCTCAGCAGCGCCGCCATGCATTGTCTGATTAACCACTCATGGCCCGGCAACCTGCAAGAGCTGCAAAACCGCTTACGTCGGGGCGTTCTGCTCAGCGAACAAAGCACCATCGAACCCAGCGATTTAGGGCTACGCCCCCTCGGGGCCGGCCGATCTCAGCCATCTAATCTGAGCCTTCAATCGTTCCGGGACCTAGCCGACCAACAAGCCCTCGTTTGCAGCCTGCGCCTGTCCAACAACAACCTGTCTGAAGCGGCACGGGTTCTGAAGATATCGCGCGCGTCTTTCTACCGTTTGCTCAAAAAACACGCACCCCACTCTGCCAGCCAGCCTTTTCAGCAAAAACCTGCACCCAAGGGAGACACCACATGAAAACCAAAACCGGATACCTGATCGCGCTCAGCCTGTGCCTGTCACCCGTGAGCAGCTTTGCAAAACCGGAACACCAAATGCGCCCCGGCGCGGTTACTGAAGCTCGAAAAAAAGCAGCACAGGAGCAAGAGAAAGCCTCAGACATTGCGTCCATCACCGCTGACCGCGGCATCGTTACGAAGCCCGGCCGGTTTATCATTGAACCGGCACTGTCTCATGCTCACAGCACCTCCACTCTGGTGGCCATCGAAGGCTATACCGTTATTCCGGCCCTGCTAATTGGCCTGATTAACATATCCGAGGTTCAACGGGATATTTTTGTTGGGGCGATATCATTCAAGTACGGTTTCACCAGCCGGCTGGAAACTTCCTTACGCATTCCCTATTTGAGTATTAACGAAGACATACGCGAGCGTGATGTTTTTGACGGCACGCCCGTTGACACCCTCAGAGAGTCGTCCGGCGACGGATTGGGGGATATCGAACTCACGGTGCGCTATCAACTCAACGATGGCCTTGGGGGCTGGCCCTACGTGATCAGCTCGCTCAGAGTGAAAGCGCCGACCGGCGAAAGTCCCTACGATGTCGATCAGGAGACTATTACCGACAGCCAAGGCAATCCGATCGGCGTTGAACTCACTGACCGCCCCACCGGCTCGGGTTTCTGGTCGTTCGAACCGGGCTTGTCGTTTATTTACCCGTCGGACCCGGCCGTTCTGTACGGCAACCTGAGCTATGTCTACACCCTGAAAGACGACAAGGGTTTTGAAAACGGCAACACCATTGATCCGGGAAACGTTGTGCGCTTCGGTTTCGGCATGGGGTTCGCCTTTAACGAGCGAACATCGTTCAGCATCGGCTATGACCAATCGATTATTGGCGACACCTCCTATGAACGTGACCTTGACATGTTTGCCGCCAACTTTGATCGCATTCAGATTGGATCGCTGTCGTTCGGACTGTCGCAACGAGTGAGATCGAACGCCACACTGAGCCTTACGGTCAACGTTGGCGTAACGGAATCGGCGCCAGACACTGAAATCACACTGAAACTGCCCATCAGCTTCTAACTTAGGGCGGGCGATTTCACCCGGGCGATCTAGCGGCCTAAAAACGGCAGGGTGGGGTTTTTCATGTGATCCGGGAGTCGATAGCCGGCCCCCAGGTTTCTTAATTCGATATTAAGCTGGCGTGCATTCTGGATAACCGTGCCATTCAGATCATTCTGGATCAGCGTCAGCCAGCCCCCGGAACCCGAGGATGCAGACACCAGGGCCTGCCCGTTCGGGGTGGCATCCACCAGGCTGAGCATGCTCTGAACCTGGTGGGGCACCACGCTTTCATTGCCCATCTGATTGAGGTTCGGAATCGTCAAACGATTCACCGCCAGGGTGTCTCCATTAACCGAAATAACCTGTTCAAGCCCGATCGAAATCTCGAAGTTGTCGAGAACAAATCCTCCTCGTTGCGCAGCAAGTTCGACATCGGTCAACGGCTGCGCAACCGACAGGCTTTCCGCGTTAACAGGCAGGACGCCCGCAACCAACCCGACCACCAGCCCGAACACCCAAACTCCGTATCGATGTTTCATGGCGCTACCACTCCCTAGACGACGGCCAGTATGGCAAGGTATGGCCAAGTGACGGACCGTCCTGTCCTTTATTCAAAGGAGCCCGCACGACCTGTGGCCAGTCTCCTGCCGCAAGGAACGTGCTACGCCCCTGCTTGACGTGGCTGCGGATTACAAACGCAGCTCCATCCCAATATCCTTCAAATTCAGCCCGTGAATACGCTTTTAATCCGCGCGCGGGGTCCCCAACCAACACCTCATCGTCGCTGATCCCTTTGATGACCACAAAGTGACGAAAACCCTCAAGATTCATCAGCACAATCACCGGCAAACTCACCTGCTCCCGTATACCCGATAGCGGCATGCGAAAGCCGTCAGCCTGGTAACCTTTCGATGCCAGAAACCGCTTCATGTCCAGCATGGAGAAACCTTCTTTACGCACTTTTTCTGGATCCGCTATCGCGAACATTCCGGTGAACACGTCCTGTTCCGAAACGTCGTGGCTGTAGTGGTAAGTGAGCAATGAAGCAATAGCGGCCGAGCCGCAACTGTAGTCATACTGCTGCTGCATCACCGAACTGAAACGCTGCTCCCTGAAACTGCTGACATCAACCGACAACTCACCCGCCAGCCCCGGCAAGGTAACGGTGCCAGCGAACGCGGTGGACCAGAGAACCACAGCGCCAACAAAACTGACGACAAACAGCTGCTTAACCATGGCCCACCTCCTGTCAGCGATTGATCAGAATGTTTACCTGAGTGCTGTCCTGGATCACCACTTGGTTTCCGCTGTTCTGGATCACCGTTGCGATACCGCTCATGTTGTCGAAGGCATGGTCGGAAATGCTGTTTGCTCCGGTCACCACATTGCCTGACAACCTGTTACCCGTCACCGTCGCCATCTGGTCGGTATCGTTAAACTGCAACTGTAACGGTACGCCCTGACGACCACTGGATTCAGCCAACTGGTCCGGCGCCAAAGGCTCTACGTCGAGCAATCCCTCCGCATATGCCAAGCCGCACCACATCAACGACAGTACACAGATCACCCCTTTGATGTATCCCATGACGGTTCCTCCCGGAACGCACGGCCGCACCGTTAATCCGGTGCGACCGGTCTTCCTCAGTTACCGCCGGTGGTCAGGTTAGACATCACACTGACGTTCGCCTGAGTGACACTGCCATGCCCGGTGTTCTGGGAAATTGCACCCACACCGGTGAAGTTAGCGGAACCACCCGAGATTTCGTTGTGGTTCATAACGTCGGTGTAAGAGCCTTCAGCATTGGCGTCGCCATAAGTAACGCTGGTGCCGCTTACTGTACCGGCCAGGTCTGCATTGTTCAGGAACACATGCAGGTTCAGGTTGGCAGTACTGTTATCGGAGTTATCGGAGTTATCCGAGTTGTCGTTGTTGCTGTCCGCTGTGTTGTACGAATCATTGGTGCTGTTGTCAGCGTTGTCAGAGTTGTCAGAGTTATCGGAGTTGTCGGAGTTATCCGAGTTGTCCGAGTTATCTGAGTTATCTGAATTGTCGTTGTTGCTGTCTGCTACGTTGTTCGAATTGCGGGTACTGTTATCCGAGTTGTCAGAGTTATCGGAATTATCCGAGTTGTCTGAATTGTCGGAGTTATCAGAACTGTCTGAATTGTCCGAGCTATCAGAGTTGCCACTGTCTGCGATCTTGAACGAATCGGTCACATTGGTGCTGTTATCCGAGCTGTCGGAATTGTCAGAGTTATCCGAATTATCGGAGTTGTCTGAGTTATCCGAGTTGTCGGAGTTATCGGAATTATCTGAGTTATCCGACATATCATTACCACTGTCAGCGATTTTGAACGAATCGGTCACATTGGCGCTGTTGTCGGAGTTATCAGAGTTGTCTGCATTATCCGAATTATCGGAGTTGTCTGAATTGTCCGAGTTATCGGAGTTGTCAGACATGTCGTTACCACTGTCCGCTATTTTGAACGAATCTGTGGCGGTAGCACTGTTGTCGGAGTTATCCGAATTATCCGAATTGTCGGAATTGTTCGAGTTATCCGAATTGTTCGAACTATCCGGGTAATTCGAGTTGTCGTTACCCGAATTGGTGTTTCCGGAATTGTCATTGTTAGCCGTCGCGTTATCGACAGCATTGGTGTTCGGGTCACCGTCACCACCTACATCTGCATAGGCCACACCTGACAAGCCCAGACCTAATGCAACAGCAATCGCTAGCAAGCTTTTCTGAGTTTTCATGATATCGCTTCCTTCTAACATCATTGCACTTCTCTTTGGCCCGCCCCGCTCGACTACTGTTGCTGACATCCGAATAGGTCAGACCCTCGAAAGCACTAAAGCCATTACCGTGCCACATTGCCCTCATAAATTGTCAGGCCTCTGATTTTTAAGAGAATAAAAAAGAAATGCCGTTCGTTATTGCGCATCACCGCCGCTCCAGACTGTTTCAAATCTGGTACAACCGCGCGCTTCAGGACAGGGGTTTCTCAAAATATGCGTTCACTTTCAGACTGTTAGCGATTGAACACTTGTCAGCCTTTCTGACGTTATTCCAGACACAAAAAAAGCGGCCCCGTTTCCGGGGCCGCTTTTAAACACTGCTTAGGTCGTCGAGATTAGATGTTCTCGAACTGACCCATAGTGTTGTCTTTACCGCCAGCCTTCAGCGCAGCTTCACCTGCGAAGAATTCTTTGTGGTCGTCACCGATGTTAGAACCAGCCATGTCCTGGTGCTTAACAGTAGCGATGCCCTGACGGATTTCCTGACGCTGAACACCAGCAACGTAAGCCAGCATACCTTCGTCACCGAAGTAGCCTTTCGCCAGGTTGTCAGTAGACAGAGCGGCAGTGTGGTAAGTCGGCAGAGTGATCAAGTGGTGGAATACACCCGCTTCACGTGACGCGTCACGCTGGAAGTTACGAGTCCACTCATCAGCCAGCTCAGCCAGCTCGGTGCCGTCGTAGTCAGCACTCATCAGACGGTCGCGATCGTACGCAGATACGTCTTTACCTTCTTCCTTCCAAGCATCGAATACCTGCTGACGGAAGTTCAGAGTCCAGTTGAAGGACGGGCTGTTGTTGTAAACCAGCTTGGCATCGGGAACAACTTCCTTGATGCGGTTTACCATGCCAGCGATCTGACCAACGTGAGGCTTCTCAGTCTCGATCCACAGCATGTCTGCGCCGTTCTGCAGGGAAGTGATGCAGTCCAGAACAACACGGTCTTCACCAGAGCCAGCTTTGAACTGGAACAGGCCAGATGCCAGACGCTTCGGCTTCAGCAGCTTGCCGTCAGACTTGATCACAACGTCGCCGTTCTCGATCTGGGAAGCGTCTTCGATGTACTCGCCATCGATGAAGCTGTTGTACTTGTCGCCCAGGTCACCCGGCTCGTTAGTTACAGCGATCTGCTTGGTCAGGCCAGCACCCAGTGAGTCGGTACGAGCAACGATAACACCGTCGTCTACACCCAGCTCAAGGAACGCCAGACGAACAGCGTTGATCTTAGACAGGAAGTCGGCGTGAGGAACGGTTACTTTACCGTCTTGGTGGCCACACTGCTTCTCGTCAGAAACCTGGTTTTCGATCTGGATGCAGCATGCACCCGCTTCGATCATCTTCTTAGCCAGCAGGTAAGTCGCTTCGTCGTTACCGAAACCAGCGTCGATGTCAGCAATGATCGGTACAACGTGAGTTTCGTGGTTGTCGATCTGCTTGATCAGCTCTTCAGCTTTAGCAGTGTCACCAGCTTTCTCAGCGGCTTCCAGGTCACGGAACAAGTGGTTCAGTTCCCAGGCATCGGCTTGACGCAGGAAGGTGTACAGCTCTTCGATCAGGCCAGGAACAGAAGTCTTCTCGTGCATAGACTGGTCAGGCAGAGGACCGAACTCGGAACGCAGAGCGGCAACCATCCAGCCAGACAGGTACAGGTAACGACGCTTGGTGCTACCGAAGTGTTTCTTGATAGAGATCAGCTTCTGCTGACCAATGAAACCGTGCCAGCAACCCAGAGACTGAGTGTACTTGGAAGTGTCGGCATCGTAAGCGGCCATGTCTTCGCGCATGATCTTCGCGGTGTACTTAGCGATGTCCAGACCAGTCTTGAATTTGTTCTGGGCGCGCATGCGGGCAGCGTGCTTAGGGTTGATGGCGTTCCAGGTCGGGTTTTGCTTGACGAGGGATGCGATCTGATCAACGTCTTGTGAGTAGGGCATGATCTCTATCCTTTCTACGTTTGTGTTCAAAAGGGGCGAATTACTGCTGCCAGGCAGTAGTCGCTGCCAGCCTGCTAGTAAGTGGCGAGCATTGGCTGACGTTGGGCGACACTTTACTGCCTTCAATCTTATAATTGAAATTTATATTATGTATTTCCGGCATTTTTCTTATGAATAGTGCGTCGAACCACTTTCACCTCAAACACTTGCAGTTCTCACTCTTTCTCAAAGGCGTTGGGCGCCGCTCAGGTTCGACACATCACCAGAAGCTGGTCACCTTTGCGAAGGTCCAGGTATTGCTTTCGCGGTGGGTTTATCTGCAGATGCCGCCCACGCTCATCGACCGCTTCACGACGAACGCCCAGAGCGATCTCTCCTCTGGCCGCCAGAGTTTTCTCCAGAAACTGAAAATCCGCACTGGCGGGCAGGGGGTAATCGTCAGGATCCCGGAACTGGATTTCCGCGCCCCCCACGGTAAACAACTCGTCGAGCACCACTCTCAACTCCCGGCGCAGCGCCACCTGCGCCAGCACATGGCTCAGAATCATCGGGCTTATCAGCATCTCGCTCTGATGGTTATGCATCAGATGCCGGTTGTCCGGATCACTCAACTCCAACAACACCTGCGGCCTTACCCGAGTTTCCGCCAGTATGTCTTCCAGCTGCAGGTACCCCACCATTGCACGGGCGTCGGCTTCTTCGTCTGAGCCGATTCGGTCGCTGCTCAACAGCATCACCGTGTCGTATGACGCCGGGTCGAGCTTGCGGAGCTCGCCTTCCACCATGTAGTCGGCCTCCAGTAAACGGCCGTTCACGTTACTCATATCCACACCGTAGCCCGACATTTCCCGTTGCCGGTCCTGCAAGGGTGTCGCCGAGACCATGTCCAGCTCGAACTCCCGGTCCGGGTAGCTGCCGAACTCCGCCACCAAGCCCGGCACCCGACGGTTCCAGCCCAGCACCAGCACACGGTGCCTGCCTTGTCGCGCCGTGGTTCTGGCTTGCGCCGGCAGCCGTTCAATAGGTGGCAGCGGTTCTCGCTTGGGATCCGGCCCGGTATCGGCATAGTCTCGGGCCAGCAACACCACCCGATCTTCGTTTCGAATCACGGTATCCGAAGAGGCCAGCAGATTGACCGTCCAACCTCCGGCCTGCGCCGGATGCAGCAGCCCTAACACGATCGCATCGGGCCTTTGTGCGGCCAGCTCTCCAAGCGTCAGGCCCTCAGCGGTTTCACCACCCCGAACAAAGATCTCATTGCCTTCACCAGCGGTCAGTAGTTCGTTGTAAACTTCCGACAAATTCGGGTGCAGAACGTTTTGCACCATTAACCGACTGATGGTGGAATCACCCGCAACCACCTCAACAGCCCCGGGATACGCCCGCTCAATCACCGACAACTTGCGCATATCCTGAATTTCGGCGACAACAAACGGCAGCGGTACACCCAAATGGCGGGCCTGTGCCGCAATCGACAGCAGCGCTTTTACCGTTTCCACATCCGAGGTTACCGGGCTTTCGGCATCGTAGCCCTGGCTCGGCACAATCACGGCGGCTGCATCCAAACAGGCCACACGATGTAAAGCATCAGGCTGAATCGCAGAACCGCTGCGCAGGATCACCTCACGGGCGCGCCGGCCCACCCCCGGCTCGTTACGCAGCTCGTAGAGTTGTTCAACACTGGCTTCGTCCGCCAGCACCACAAGGCGCAACCGTTGGGTGTCGTGCTTTTCCAGGAATCGCCGCATCCGGCCGGATGAACCAAACAACTCGGCGACAAGAGGGGGTGTTTGTGCGGTCCAGCCGAGCACGACCACATGATTTCTCAGGGTAACGGGGGTCAGCCCCAGCTCCAGATCCGTCATTTTGGCGATCAACCAACGGGTCAGAATGGCCACCAGGGTGCCCATAAACACCACATAACCAAGGAGCGTCAGCAGGGTCGAGACGATGCGCTGCCAGGCGCCGACGTCGTCGCCCAGATACCCCGGGTCAGTAAGGCGTAAAAACGCCCACCAGATCGCTGCGCCTGGGTCTTCAAACTCACCGCCTTGAGGCACCACCAACAGGCCACCGATAAGCGAGATCAGGCCTATAAAAAGCCCGACCACCAATAATTGAAAACCCGCGCCTTTCAGTAATTGGCGCTCCAGAACAAATTTGACTCGATCAATAATTCGAAATGGCAGCATGACGTCCCTCTTTTGAGAGCAGTTTAACGCAGATTCTGCAGAGAGCCAGAAGCGGCTGCCTCCAAAGCAGATGCCAACGTCGGATAGAACTGGCTGACACCCGGCTCCGGCTGCACGCCGGCACGGGCCAGAGTCCGCAGGGGCTGGAACTGAAGATCAGCAATGACTATCTGAGTGTTGGCCTCGCGACAACTCGCAATCAGTTTATTAAGCGCTGACAGGCCGCCGGCGTCCAACACAGTCACACCATCCATATACAAAACAAGCCCGCACGACTGCCGTGACAGCGCCGCCAACTCTCCAAAAATCCGGTCTGCCGCCGCGAAGAACAGCGGGCCATTAATTTTGAATACCTGCCAGTCTTCCGATAAGCCGAACTGCTTGACCCGCTCACTGCCGGAAATGTCAGTAACCTTGGTCATCTGCGCCATTTCCCGCATGAACAACACCGCCGCCAGCAGCACCCCTGCGGTTATGGCAATCACCATGTCCAGCACAACGGTCAGGCTGAAACAGGTCAGAAAAACCAAGACATCCATGCGCGGCGCGGTTTTCAGAAGGTGAACGGCTTTCGGCGCTTCACTCATATTCCAGGCCACCATGATTAATAAAGCCGCCATCGCGGGCATTGGAAGGTAGGCCAGCACGCCGGCCAGAGAAACCAACGCCAGCAAAACCACCAAGGCGTGGATCATCGCCGACACCGGAGACTCAGCACCGGCGCGATAGTTGGCAGCAGATCGGGCAATCGCGGCCGTCGCGGTAATGCCACCGAAAAACGGCACCACAATGTTGCCAATACCCTGCCCCATCAGCTCGCTATTCGCGCTGTGGCGCTTGCCGGTCATGCCATCCAGCACCACCGCACACAACAACGACTCAATGGCCCCTAACATGGCAATGGCAAACGCCGCCGGTAACAACTCCTGAAGCATCGCCCAAGACAAACCCACCGGTTCGCCATCTGCATTCAACTGCTGCCATGGCCAGGTAAATTCAGGCAAGAACGGCGGGATGCCAGCCCCTGTGCTGCCGTCCGGTAGCAAGTAGCTGAAGCGGGAACCTATGGTTTCAATTGCGGCTCCGTTGGCATTGAACCAAAGCGCCAACAGGCTACCAATCACCACCGCCGGTAGGTGCGGCGGCACCGGGGTTCTCAACCGGGGCCAAAGCAGCATAACCGCCAAGGTTGCTGCCGCGACCAAGGTACTCATGCCGTCGAGCGCTGGCATCTGCTGGGCCAGCACCGCCAGCTTGTCCCAATAGGGCTCGGGCATACTTTCAACCGACAAACCAAAGAAATCCTTGACCTGTAAGGTGGCAATGACCACCGCAATGCCACCGGTAAAGCCGAGCGTGACCGATTCCGGGATGTACTCGATAAAACGCCCTAAACGCATGAGCGCCATCATCACCAGCAGCACACCCGACATCAGCGTGGCCAGCAGCAAGCCGCCCAATCCATAGTTCTGGGCAATGGGGTATAAAATGACAACAAAAGCGGCGGTGGGGCCAGAGATGCTGAACCGGCTACCGCCCAACAACGCGATAATAAAGCCGGCAATGAAAGCGGTATACAAACCGTATTGGGGAGCCACACCACTAGCGATAGCCAGAGCCATAGCCAGTGGAATGGCGATGATGCCGACGGTAACACCGGCCATCACATCCTTGAAAAAACGGGAGCTGGTGTAACGCTCATCAACGCAGGCTTCGCGAAGTGCGTGGGCAAATCTCAAGGAAAAAAGATGAGCGCGATGCGGCATGAGCAAGCTCCAGGTTGCGAAGACAGGCTTACAATTATATGCTCATCGTAATAACATTCAATGTTAACCTGATTAACATGTAAGGCACTCTGAAATCATGACGAAAGAAAATCGTACCGCGCGCCTAACTCTTCTTATCGACCCCGACAAAAAAGCTGTATTCGAAGAACTCTGCAAGCAGGACGATGTCACCCCCTCTCAAAAGGTTCGGCAATTCATCCGCGAGTACGTGGAACAAAAACTGGGGGAAGATTGGCGCGAACAACGTACCAAAGACCTCGACTAACCAAGGCTGCCTGCGTTTATGATAAAGCTTTCACTCACTCCGCTGATCGCTGCGGCTGCGCTTATCTCATCGGGCTGCGCCCTAACGCAGGCACAAGGCGAAGCCGGCATCCCGGCACCGGCAACGCTATACGAAAGCGTAGTAATTGACTCAAACTCTCGCCAGCCGGTATCACTTGAATACGTCGCCGACGCACTGTCCAAAGCTGACGTCGTTATTGTTGGCGAGTATCACGGACACCCTGGCTCCCACCTGCTTCAGACCCGGTTGTTAAAACACCTGCACAACCAGAACCCGCACATCACCCTGACTCTGGAACAATTCAATCTAGACCATCAAAGCGATCTGGACGACTACCTCGCCGGCGAAACGGGTGAAGCGGAGATGATCGAAGATACCAATGCATGGGACAATTATCGCGGTTCATACCGGCCGATAGTGGAATACGCGCGCAACCACAATCTTCCGGTGATCGCGGCCAATGCCCCTGCGCAAACGGTTCGCTGTGTCGGTCGGATTGGGCCGGCTTATCTCAATGCGCTACCCGATAATCAACGGCAACAACTGCCCGCTCATCCCTTTCTGGACACGCCGGCGTATCGGGAAAAGTTTATTGAAGCCATTTCCGGTAGCCACGGTTCAAATGACCCGGCGATTTCAGAACGCATGGCCAGCGTCTACAAGGCGCAGCTGTTGCGCGACAACACCATGGCCAGCCGCATTTTGCAGGCTAGAAAAAACCACCCGGGGCATCAGGTACTACACCTGACCGGCACTTTTCACAGCGAAGAGGGTCTCGGCACCGTAGCTCTGCTGAAAAAGCGTGCGCCAAAGCTGTCTGTTGTTGTACTGAGCCCCGTATTTTGGGTTGCAGAGGAAGCATCTCCTTCTCTGGAGTCACAATTGGGCAAGGGCAACTTCTTATACTTGACCCAACCGTTGCCCAAGGAATATCGTGATCCCGACCGACAGAACAAAGCCATGAAACAGCGTTTTAGTGGCCGATCGGACACCCACTGCACCACCGAATAGTGAGCAACGACCAAAAGGAAATGGATCCATGAAAGTACTCGTTGCAGTCATCCTTGGGCTGAGCGTCGTTATCTCGGCCTCACTATTAAAGGATGGTCTCACCGGGCTGAAAACCGGAGACCGCTATGTCACCGTCAAAGGTGTCGCGGAACGGGAAGTGAACGCCGACCTCGCGCTCTGGCCTATTCGCTTTGTCGCCAGCGGTAAAACCCTGGAACAGGCTCAAGCAAAAGCCCGAAGCAGTCGGGAAGCCATCATGGCATTCCTGAAGTTCCAAGCCATTGAGAGCAGCGCGGTGGAGCTGCAAAGGCTCGACGTCACCGATACCCGGGCCAATCCGTATCAAGGTGAAGGCGAGCAGAAATTCATCGTCAATCAAACCCTGATGGTGCGCAGTACGCAGATCGATCGCATCCGCCATGCCGCCCAGAATGTCAGCGAACTGGTGGACTCCGGCGTCCTCTTGTCTTCCGACTACGGTCCCGGCGGCCCAACCTATCTATTCAACGGCCTGAACACCATCAAGCCGGAAATGATCGCCGAAGCCACCGAATCAGCCCGCGAGGCGGCAAGCCAGTTTGCCCGGGATGCCAACGCCAGTCTCGGCGGTTTGCGCAGAGCCAATCAGGGGGTATTCCAAATCCTTGCCCGGGATCAGGCACCCGGAATTTCTGAACAGCAGCAACCGGTGAAAATCGTACGAGTGGTTTCTACCTTCAACTACTATCTGGAATAACCTGTTACTGGGTTTGCACCATCTCATCGGTCACCAGATAGTCGCCGGCGAGCCAGCGCATAATTTCGCTGGCCGCCGGATGATCGAACGCATCGTAGGTGTGTGCCAAGGCCTGCTTGCGCTCATCACTCAAGCGCCCCAATCCTGCATCCTGGAGACTCAACAGGTCCTGCTGAATCTGATTTGCCAAGGCTTCACCCAGCAGCTCCCGGGCGGCATGGTGAAACGCTTGTCCGTACTGATAGTTCGGCCCTTGCCGATAGGATTCCAGCAATGTCAGCGCGGGTATTGCCGTTAACGTAGGTTGCAAAGCCGGATTAATGGCATGGCCGGCCAAGTGCGCCGCATTTGCTGCCGGCCGGCCGGTGAACGCCCTCAGGTGCAGGTGCCGTGACATTCGGTCGCCATCGTTCACCGGATAGTTGTCCCACAACACCGGCTTTCGGCCCAGCCGGTCGCCCACCCGTTTCAGGTGCCCCGAAGAGATTTCCCGGGAGCACACCTCTTCACCGGTCCAGAATACCCGCACATCCTTATCAAGCTCGGCACCCAAGGTTTCCAGATAGTCCGTAGGCCGCTCCCCAAACACCCGGTCAAGAACCGGGTCATCGGAGTAATAGGTTGGGCAGATACTGAACGTGGTGGCGTCGCTGTGAGCTTTCACCCAGCGCATAATCTCAGCCTGAGTACTGGCCAGCGACGGCGTGCTCGAGTGCATATCGTCAAACAGAATCGCCAGCTCCTGCACGCCAATTCGATCTAGCGCTTTCAGTTTTGCGGCCAGCGCGTGGCGCGCATTCTCGTCGAACTGATTGAAAATCTCGAACGGGCTCAACCCCACGCCAAAGCGCACGCCTTCGCGATTGCACAATTCGGCAAACGCGACCAAAGCGGCAAACTCGTCCGCCGGATGCGGTTCCTGCCAACGCCGTCGTAAATAAGGGTCAGCCTTGGGCGCGTACAAATAAAAACCATAACCATGCCCTGCCAGCGTTTTCAGCAACTTGCGTCGCTCGGTCCAGCTCCACATCGGGCCATAAAATCCCTCAATCACACCGAGTTCAACTGTCATACCTTGCTTGCTCCCTGACACTGGCTTTTAGACATCATACACCCGCGCTGAAACTCTCTACGAACCTTCAACCATGAACAGATGGTCAGTTGCGGGCAACCGAACTGTATACTTGCCCGCCTTCAGGCCGGCTATCATGAACCTACATCGTCACCGGAACGTACCAACGCCATGCAGAATAACCAAAGTCGCCTGACCGCCTTGGATGCACTTCGCGGCATTGCCGCGCTTGGCGTTGTTCTGTTTCATTATCTGCCTTACTACAACGAACTGTACGGTCACAGCTTTGACAGTCCGGCCTTCCTGGAGTTCGGGCGCTACGGTGTGCACCTGTTCTTCATGCTCAGCGGGTTCGTCATTTTCATGACCTTGGAGCGCACCCAAACCGCCGGCTGGTTTGGTCTTGCCCGAGCGTTCCGACTGCTACCCGCATTGTGGGCGGGCATCGCTTTGACCTTTCTGTCCGTGCATTGGCTGGGGCCCGAAGACCGAGCCGTCGCGCCGGTGTCGGCGCTTTTAAACATGACCCTTCTGCACGAATATCTGGAGCATCCGCATGTTGATGGCGCTTATTGGAGCTTGGTGATTGAAGCCACCTTCTACGTCTGGATCGCCCTGCTCTTCTATGGCTTGAAAAGCTGGCAACGACTCCGGCCCGTGCTCTGGTGCTGGACCGCCGTCAGCTATATCGGCGTACTCTGGTGGAAGGCCATCCCCGAACCAATGGACTTTCTGGTAAAGGACCTTCTGTTCGTGCGTTATGCCCCGCTGTTTATGAGTGGCATGCTGCTCTTTCGCTGGCACAAGTATGGCAAACCTCCTGGCACCGACGTTGCTTTGCTGGTGCTGACGATTGGCCATTGCCTGATCGCGTACAAAGCGCCCTACAATCTATTCGTACTGGCATGCTATGGCGTATTCATTCTGGCCGCGAGTGGTCGTTTGAACATGCTGTCACGGCCGGGGTTACTCTGGCTGGGCAGCATTTCCTACACCCTCTATCTGGTCCATCAGAATATCGGGTACGGGCTGATTACGCTGTTTTATCAATGGGGCGTGCCCGGGCCTGCAGGTGTTGCTCTGGCGCTTGCTGCCGCAATCGCTTTGGCTGCAGCCCTGCATTATGGCGTTGAAAAACCGGCCTTAAGGGCCTTCCGCCTGTGGCGCAACTATCGCACCCGAACCCCGGCTGTCAGCTCCGGAGAAAGTGCCTGAACGCGCTTTGCCAACCTCGTTCCCGCACTAGACATATGTCGTAATTCGCACATTTTTTGATGCACTCTGCCCGCCAAGCATGCAAACCTGAACTAAACTGTTCAGCAGTACCCGCTGGCACAATTGCTCAGCTCCCTGACACACAATTAAAACAATACAACAGGTTGGACAAACCATGAAAATCCGCACGTTTATATCAGCGACCGTGCTCGCTGTAGCCACCACGTTTTCAGCTTCGCAAGCTCTGGCCCAAGAAAAATTCACACTGAAACTGGCCGAAACCTGGGGCCCCAACTTCCCGATCTTTGGTGACACCACCAAGCGTTTTGCCGAAACCGTCGAGAAAATGTCCGACGGCCGCCTGCGCATCCGCATTGATTCAGCCAACAAGCACAAAGCGCCGCTCGGCGTGTTCGACATGGTGAAGGCGGGCCAGTACGACATGGGCCACTCCGCTTCTTACTACTGGAAGGGCAAGGTGCCCGAAACCCTGTTCTTCACCAGCATGCCCTTCGGCATGAACGCCATGGAACAATATGCGTGGTTCTACCATGGTGGTGGCATGGAGCTGATGCAGGAAGTATATGAGCCCCACAACATGTTGTCGTTTCCCGGCGGCAACACCGGCATTCAGATGGGCGGCTGGTTCCGTGAAGAGATCAAATCACTGGACGATCTGAAAGGCCTGAAAATGCGGATTCCGGGCTTTGCCGGAGAAGTCTTCGCAGAAGTGGGCGTTAATCCCACCAACATTGCCCCGGGTGAGCTGTACACAGCACTTGAACGCAACACCATTGATGCGGTCGAGTGGGTCGGGCCGGCGCTGGACTTGCGCCTTGGTTTCCAGCAAATCGCTGACTATTACTACACCGGCTGGCACGAGCCTGCGACCGAGCTGCAGTTCCTGATCAACAAGCGCGTTTGGGAAAAACTGCCAGCAGACCTGCAAGAAATCATGCGCGTGGCCATGCGCACCGCATCCTACGACATGCTGGTACACTCACAGCACGCCAACGCGGAAGCTTGGGCAAACATCAAGAAAGAATACCCCAACGTACAGATCAAACAGTTCCCGGCTGACATCTTCCAGGCCATGTACGATGCCAACAAGAAACTGCTGAAAGAAACCGCTGAAGAAAGCCCGATGGCCAAGAAAATCATCGATTCACAGCTGAGTTATCAGCAACAAAGCCGTGCCTATACCGAAATTTCTGAACGTGCCTACCTCAACACCATGGGAGAAGTTGAGTAAACTCTGGGCCATGCTGAATCAGAGCCGGGATCGCTCTTGAAAGTGGTTCCGGCTTTTTTCATTAATAAAACAAACAAAACATCCGCTCAGCGGAGGAAGAGGTTTAATGCGCTGGATTATCAAACTGGACGAAGGCCTGGCCTGGCTCTCGAAACTTTGCGGCTGGATCGCCTGCGTGGCCATGATCCTGATGGCCGCCAACGTATTTTATGACGTTGTCGCACGCTACGTGTTCAGCGATGTGTCAATTGGCATGCAGGAAATGGAGTGGCACCTTTATTCCGTGGTGTTTCTGCTGGGCATTCCCTACGCCCTGCGCACAGACGGCCACGTTCGAGTAGACGTGTTCTACACCAACTGGAAGCAAAAAAACAAAGCCTGGATCAATCTGATCGGCGCGCTGATCTTTGTCATCCCCTTCGCGTATCTGATTGGTGTCTATGGTTACAGCTTCGCGGTTGATGCCTATGAAATGGGCGAAGGCAGTGGCGACCCGGGCGGGTTACCTCATCGCTGGATCATCAAATCGGTTATTCCGATCAGCGCCATCTTCATGGGCACAGCAGGCCTGAACATGGCTACCTACGCCATCCGCGTTCTGGCCGGTGACAAATCCTACGAAAACGAGAACAGCGCAGGAGGCCTCGCATGATCGGTATGATTATGTTCCTCGTGGCCCTGGTCATGCTGATGTTCGGGTTCCCCGTTGCCTTTACTTTCGGTGGCGTTGCGCTGTTTTTTGGCATCTTCGCCGAAGGCATGGATCTGTTTGCCTTCATGCCTTATCGCATCATGAGCGTCATGCAAAACACGGTGCTGATGGCCGTGCCGTTGTTTATCTTCATGGGCGTGATTCTTCAACGCACGAAACTGGCCGAACAGCTGCTGACCTCAATGGGCCGTTTGTTCGGTGGCCTGCCGGGTGGTTTGGCCATTTCCACCATTCTGGTGGGCGCGCTACTCGCAGCCTCGACCGGCGTGGTCGGTGCCAGCGTGGTAGCCATGGGGTTAATCTCCCTGCCGGTTATGCTGGCCCACAATTACGACAAGCGTTTGGCGACAGGGACCATCTGCGCATCCGGCACCCTGGGACAAATCGTGCCGCCCTCAATCATCCTGATCATTCTGGGTGACGTACTGGGCTTACCGGTTGGCGATCTGTTCAAAGCGGCCGTGGGGCCGGGAATGCTGCTGATTGGCCTGTATGTTGTTTACATCCTGTTCCTGACACGGCTAAAGCCACAAACCGCCCCGGCCATGCCGCCCGACGACAGCATCAGCCGCAGCAGGGAAATCCGCAATGCGCTGTTGGCCATTATCCCGCCCTTGGCGTTGATTGTGGTGGTTCTGGGTTCTATCTTCACCGGCATTGCCACACCCACCGAATCATCGGCGCTGGGTGGTGTTGGCGCCGTGATTCTGGCCATCATTTACCGCCAGTTCAGTTTTAAAATGGTGTGGGATGCCTCCAAAGATACGGTGAAAGTCACAGCCATGGTCTTCGCGATTCTCATCGGCGCCACGGCCTTCTCCATGGTGTTCAGTTACACCGGCGGCGACTACCTGCTGGAAGAATGGTTGCTGATGCTGCCCGGCGAACAGTGGGGCTTCATCATATTAGCCATGGTGGTGATTCTGGTGCTGGGCTTCTTCATCGATTTCGTGGAGATTTCCTTCATCATCGTGCCGATTCTGGCACCGGTGGCCGAAGCCATGGGCATCAATATGCTCTGGTTTGCCATCCTGATTGCCATGAATCTGCAGACCAGCTTCCTGACGCCGCCCTTCGGATTTTCGTTGTTCTATCTCAAAGGCGTTGCGCCCGCCGAGGTGAAAACAACCGACATCTACAAGGGCATTATTCCGTTTATTCTCATTCAAATTCTGGTGTTGGCGATGATCGTCATCTTCCCGGGATGGTTCGGAATGAGCTCCACCTACTAACCGCCTCAGGGCAAGCCGGCCGGATTGCTCCCGGCCGGCTTGCCCTCTGCTTCCTCAGCTTGCCCAAACCTGATCAGTTTATATACAATTTAACAAGTGCGACTCTCAGCCTGGCTTTCGAGGCCGCCTGGTACTAAACCAACGGGAGCCTGAGTTATGTCTAGCAGCAACGCCCGCAAGGTTACGCATTCCGGCAAGGACGCTCCGCACCTTCTAAGCATTCCGCGGGAAGCGCCTCTTCCCGATCGGGAACCCTACAGCTACGAGCGCTGGCTGCTCGACAAGTTCATCCGTCTGGCCGGTTCTCCGCCCATTCGCTTCCAGCTGTGGAATGGTGACCGGATTGAACCGCAGCAACAGGCCGCACGCTTCACCTTAACCCTGAACGATTCCAAAGCGCTCTATGCTTTGGTCACCGACCCGAATCTGGCCATGGGTGATCTCTATAGCTCAGGGCGACTCGACATCGACGGTGATCTCGCCGAGTTTCTGGAAACCGTGTACCGCTCGGTTCACGCCGCCCGGCAACAGTGGCCAAAATGGCTGGATAACCTTTGGAAGAACCCGAACCCCCGTTCGTCCGGCCTGTCGCAAGCGAAAGAAAACATCCATCACCATTACGATCTGGGCAACGATTTCTACAAGCTGTGGCTGGATCAGGCTGAAATGCAGTACACCTGCGCCTACTACGAACGCCCGGACAACACTCTCGAACAGGCGCAACTGGCCAAACTGGAGCACGTATGCCGGAAACTTCGGCTCAAACCGGGCATGACCGTCGTCGAAGCCGGCTGTGGCTGGGGCGGTTTGGCTCGTTATATGGCGCGCAACTACGGCGTAACCGTTAGTTCCTACAACATCTCCCGGGAACAACTCGACTACGCCAAAGCGGAGGCTCAGCGACAAGGGCTTGACGGCCAGATCCTTTACATCGAAGACGACTACCGAAACATTGAGGGCGAGTACGACGCGTTTGTATCGGTGGGAATGCTGGAACACGTCGGCAAAGACCACTACCCGGCCCTTTCTGATTTGATTAAACGCTGCCTCAAACCTCATGGTATTGCCTTGCTGCACAGCATCGGACGCAACCGGCCCATGCTGATGAACGCCTGGATCGAGAAGCGCATTTTTCCGGGCGCTTACCCGCCGAGTATTGCCGAATTCATGCAGATCTGTGAACACAATGACTTTTCCGTACTGGATGTGGAAAACCTGCGCTTGCATTACGCCCAGACGCTAAGCCACTGGATGGAGAATTTTACCCGGCACGAGGACACCGTGACCGCGATGTACGATGAAAGCTTCACCCGAGCCTGGCGATTCTATTTAGCAGGCTCAATCGCCGCGTTTCGTGCGGGCTCGCTGCAACTGTTCCAGGTTGTTTTCAGCCATGGCGACAACAATCGGGTACCGCGAACCCGTCAGGATTTGTACGCCACCCCGACCACACCGGAGCAACCATAATGGAAACTTTCGATGCCATCGTCGTGGGCGCCGGCCCGGCCGGCTCCACCCTCACCCATGCTCTGGAGAATGCCGGCAAGAACGTTTTGATTATTGATAAGGCGTCGTTTCCCAGAGACAAAACCTGCGCTGGCTGGGTAACGCCGGCGGTGCTTGAAAGCCTTGATATCGATATCAACGATTACCGTCATGACCGAACGTTGCAATCGATCAGCCGATTCCGGATCGGCATGATGGGCCAGAGCCCCGTGGAAAATTGTCATGGTGGAGTGGTCAGCTACGGCATAAGGCGCTGCGAATTCGATGCCTATCTGCTGGACCGAGTTCAGTCCCGCAAACAACTGGACACCCCGGTAAAATCCATCACCCGGGCTGACGACCTTTGGCAGATAAACGAGCAGTGGCAAGCTCCGCTCTTGATCGGAGCGGGCGGGCATTTTTGCCCGGTCGCCAAGCAGATCGGCTCTGGCCCGGGCAAACACGAAACCGTCGTAGCCGCCAAAGAAGTGGAATTCGAAATGACGTCTGCTCAGGCCAAAGCGTGCGAAGCTCGGGGTGACACGCCGGAACTGTGGTTTTGCCGCGACCTCAAAGGCTACGCCTGGGTCTTCCGCAAGGGCAACTTTCTGAACATCGGCCTGGGCCGTGAAGACAACCACCGGCTGACCGACCATCTGGAGGACTTTGTTCAAGAGATGAAACAGGCCGGTCGTATTCCCGGCGATTTACCCGACCGTTTCAAAGGCCACGCTTATCTGTTGTACGACCACGCCGGGCGGCCGCTGGTCGATGACGGGGTATTATTGGTGGGGGATGCGGCGGGGTTGGCGTACACCCAAAGCGGTGAGGGCATTCGACCCGCCATTGAATCCGCATTGATTGCGGCCCAAGTCATTCTCGACGCACCGGATTACTCCGCCTTATCTCTTCGCCACTATGGCGAGCACCTTGCCAAACGCTTTGGCCACCGCTCCAATGAACGGGAATCGGCCTTCGAAATGCCGGACTGGCTCAAACAATCCCTTGCCAGCACCTTAATGCGCTCTCACTGGTTTACGCAGAAGGTAGTGACGGAAAAGTGGTTCCTGCATCAGCAAATCCCGCCGCTGCAGATCGCGGTGTAAAATGCACAAAGGCCGGGCAATAGTGCCCGGCCTTTGTTTTTCCTCGCACCAACCGTTGGCGTGGCCACGGCTGGCGTTTTGGAAGTGTTGCTTAGAACTTCACACGCATACCGGCAAGGAAGCCCATGTCAGTGTCGTCTTCATCGGTGTCAGCAATTTCAGCAAACACGCTGACGTTCTTGGCCGTCGGGAATTTGTAGGTCACGTTCGCGTACCAGGCCGTCACGTCGTCACTCTTGTCTTCTTCCTGATTCTGCATGCCGAGTGCGACAGCAGTGGTGCTAGTAACGTCGACGGTCGCTGCAATGTTGTACAACGTCGTCTCAAGATCCGTGTTGCTGTCATCGGTGACACTGTAGTCAGCGGCCAGACCAAACATGCCGAAGTCGTAACCGGCGCTCAGACCCCAAGTGTCTAGGTCGTCCAAGCCAATGGGCGTATTACGCTGGTACGCAGCAGCCAGTTCCAGGCCGGCAATTTCCGTAGAAGCAAACAAATCAAAGAACTCGCCGGTGATGCCGCCTTTGTCCTCGGCCTCCAGTTCGTAGGAAGCAACCAGGTAGACGTTGTCCAGTTCTACATCAACGCGGAAGGTATCGTCACCATCCGTTTTTACGGCGTCAAACTGATCTTCGTCTAACGGCGATTCATAAGCTTCTTCGATGCCGAATTCGTCAGACGCAAAGTTTTGCTTACCCATGGATAGCGAAGTAACGCCGTACTGGATACCAACGTAGGCTTCTTCAATCGGCTCATCGACATCTTTGCCGTTGGCGTGGTCCTTGAAGTCAAAATCCAGGCGACCGAAGGCTTTCATATCGTTGCCCAAATCGTAGCTCACGTAGTTCTTCAGCTCCAGGTCATCAAAATCTACGTACTCATTGGTGTCGTCACCAATTTTCTTGCGCAACTGAACTTGGAAATCACCGTTCAGTTTGTATGTAAAACCATCTTTTTCATAAACAGTCGCGGCATTTACAGAACCTGCAGCAACAGTAGACACAGCAACAGCCAGAAGAAGCTTTTTCATTATTTACAACTCCACGTTCATTTTTGGTTTAGTGTTTATCGGTTGCTGGAATCGACCCAGCGGTCCCACTCTTTTCGAGTTTGTTCGTCAGCTTTCAGATACCAGTAGCGCAGCATCCTGCTGACCATTTCCTGATCCGGATCAGCTTGCGGATCCAGTAATGATCCCTCTGGGTTCATTTGCAGCTCCGCACCGGTGGTCTGCGCTCTCACAGCCACCGCCGCAATTGCGCCAGACCGGTTATAAGCGGCCAGCTCTTGCGGGTAGTCCCGCACCAACTGAAAGCCCTCCTTCTCGAGCACGTCGGCAGTGAACGCCACGGCTCGGCCCTGATCATCAATCAGCTGCCAACTTCCCTGCTGATTGAAGTTCGCCATTTCATGTCGGGTATCGATTCCCGGAGCACTTAGCTTCAGCTCCGTATCCTCAGCGCTGACACGCACAACAAAGGCATCGCTGGTTTCCCGGATCTCTTCCCGACCGATTTCGGTGGTGCACTCCACCACCAGCTGCTGTGTGCCGTTAGCCAGCGTAAGGGACTGACCGGAGGAGGCGGTTTGTTCGCTGCCCTGCACTGCCTGCACGTTCACACAAGACCCAAGCGTCAGCTGCACCTCAGCCAGAGCTGGCAGTGGCAGTAGTGCAATCATCAAACGGGTAATACGGGTAAATCTCGTCACGTTCTGAATCCGATAAGTGGTCACCGGCAACGGTGTTGAATCAACTGGAATGACACTATGGAGGGGGGGTATGACAGCGCTATTACAACGCGATATGGGCAGGCCGTTTTTATTACTCAGTATCCGGAAACAATAAAACCGCACCCGAAGGCGCGGTTTTTTTAGGCAATTAAGGCTTAAGTATCAGTGTGTTGATGCCCCGGCCACCTCAATTCGGTAGAGCGTGGTGGTACCACTTACCTCGTTACCCACCGCCAGGATCGGCTGGCCGACCGGACTGTCTTCTGCCCGAATGAACGCCATGCCCTCGGGCCCCAGATCTCCGGCCTTGCCAGCTTCAACCTCCGCCGTGCTGACAGAGAAATCCCGGTTATTCAGGTACTGCACGAATTGTGGGCGCTGAGGATTGGTGACGTTGTACACCATAATGCCCCCCACTCGCTCCAATCCGATAAAGGCATAATTCTGACCCTGGATCTCGCCAACGGCCACGGCTTCGGGTTCCGGCCCTTTATCATCAGAACGGTCATCGACACCGTTCTCATCGTTGGTTGCATTGAAGCCTTCAGGAATCAGATTCGCCGTGATGCGCTCGAAGTCGTTGCCAGAATCAAACACTCGTTGCCCGTGCTCGTTCCAAATAGAGAACGACCGGGCACCATAGCTATAGAGCTCACCGAACACGCAATCTTTCTCTACATCCGTGGCCTTGTTGGCCGGATCACAGCCGTTGATCACGCCTAGAGTGGAGGTGACCTTCAAGCGACCCAGATTGGCCTTGTCCTGCAGTTCTTTGCGCTGCGCCTCGTTACCGAAAGCCTCGCTCAGTTGCAGATCTTTCACCCGGAACTCTTCGCTGAAACCGTCGTAATCCCGAGAGTCGCCTTCGTTGGCGGTAATGTAATAGGTCTTGCCGTTGTAGCCATAGCTGGCAATCGCATCGGGCTGATACATGCCTTTAACGGGCCAGTTCTGAAGGTTGATACCGCCATCCTTGTTACTGGCATCCATCTCGTTGCCCAGCAGGCGATGATCTTTGAATCCCAGCGGTAGAACATCGACAATCCGGGCACTCTCAATATCCAGAACGGCCACCGCATTGTTCTCCTGCAAGGTTACCCAGGCTCGAGTATTGTCTTGGGAAACCGCAATGAACTCTGGCTCGAAGTCCTGAGCGGCTGAAGCCCCCGGTCCAAAGATACGAATACCGGATTCACGCAGTTCCTGTTCACGACCGTTGTAGGCACGGAAGTCCGCGGTTTTAACCGTCGCGTTTGCAACACCGCTGGCAAGGTCGATCACGCTCACGGAGCCTTCCGGGTCTGTGGTGTAGTCGTCGCTCGGTTCGCCCTCGTTAGCCACCAGCACTTTTTGACCATCGCGGGTAAAGGTCACCATGTCTGGCAGCGCACCCACCGTAACCTCACCCACTTTGGACAAGTCGGATGAGTCGTAGAACACGACCTTGCCTTTCGCCTGCTTCACTTCCGCCTCGATGGCTACGGCCACCAGATCTCCATAAACCGCGACACTGTTGGCAGACGCCCCTTCCCGGCTGGCGTCGATGGTGTCGATCAGTGCAGGAGTCGCCGGGTTGCTAATATCCAGCACATCCACCGTGGCAGCCTTGGCGTTAACCACAAACAGCCGCTGGTGAGAGGGATCGTGCGCGATGATTTCCGCCGCACTTTCATCAAACACATCGCCTTCTGGTACATAGCTGCCCAGCACACTCAGCTCAATCAGCCCGGGCACTTCAGCGTTGCCCCGAGAGTCAGTGTCGACTGCACAGGCTGCAAGGCTGCCCGCTGCAGCGAGAATGGCGGAAGTCAGGAGAGCACGTTGAAAAATCATGTTTACCTCGGGTTTTCGTCGACGTTGTTTAAATGACGACCCACCCTATGGCAAACAGATGACAGAAAAGGGGCGAAAATAAGTCAAGTTGAAGACATACGTAAAAAAATGGCGACTCCAAGAGCCGCCATTTGAGATGCCGTCGCTTTACCGGGTTTAGTGGCCCAAGTAGCTCCGGTACATCCAGACCGTTTTTTCCTGCTCTGAAATGTAATCGCTCATCAGCGCAGCTGTGCCTTCGTCGTCAGATTCGCCGGCAAGGCTAAGAATGTCACGCTGTTTTGCGATCAGCTTACTGAAGCTATCCACAATGTTGCTTACGGCTTCTTTGCCATCCGAAACGTTCTTGCGCTCAGCCACTTCCGACTGCTCAATGTATGTGCTGTAAGCGTGAGCCGGAACGTGGCCCAACGTCAGAACGCGCTCGGCGATTTCATCAATTTTAAGCAGCAGATCGTCGTACAGTTCTTCAAACTTCGCGTGCAGCTCGAAGAAGTTCTCGCCCTTAATGTTCCAGTGGTATCCGCGAACGTTCATGTAAAAAATCTGGTAGTTCGCTAAAAGCCCGTTCAAGGAATCCGCCAGCTTCTGCGTTTGTGCTGTATCAAGACCGATAAAATTCTTACCCATGATGAACCTCCTGGTTTTATTTTGGGCTTTCGCTAATTAAGACAATAAGCCCTTTTGTTGCGCTATTGAAGTTTAGTTCTCCAATCGCATCGATAGTGAATGGCCATAAACTCAACCAAAAACCTATAGGTCTGCACTATCAAATCCACTTGAACATTCTATTTGAGAAACGCTCTCATTTATCTTGTAATGACGTTAACACATCATCCTCGCGGAGAAAGTCATGAGCGCGTTAAAACACTTTGTTCACAATCACGGATCACACGTTGACCAATCGCTGCTGAAAACCATCACGTTTGCGGTCACTCACTTCACCGTTGCGTTCTCCGTCGCTTACCTGTTAACCGGAGATCTTCTAATCGGTGGGTTGATCGCCATGGTGGAGCCGGCCATCAATACCGTTGCTTACTTCTTCCATGAAAAGATGTGGGCACGCCACAGCCAGAATTCAACCACTTCAGCTGAAAACCGTTTTCAGCCCACGCCACAATCCGGCTGGTCGTCAGCGTCAAACCCGGGCTAACTGCCCGGGCCACAGTCCATGCACTCATCGACCGCTTCCGGCCCTTCCTCCAAATGGTAAAGAAGGTTTTTCAGGGCGGTTCTTAACCCTTCTTCAATAACCGGGTGGTAAAACGGCATCGCCAGCATCTCGCTAACGGTCATCCGTTTTTGAACACACCAGGCCAACAAATGCGCGATGTGTTCAGCTGCCGGGCCAAACATCTCGGCACCCAGAAACAATCCGGTTCGGTGTTCGCCGTACAGCCGCAACAAGCCGCGATTCTTACCGATCACCTTACTGCGGCCCTGATCTTCAAAGCTGACCTCTCCAACGGCAAAACAGCCCTCGCATTTTTTATCGACGTCGTGAATGCTTAAACCGACAGAAGCAATCTGGGGGTCGGTAAATACCACCCCCATCGAGGCCTTTCGGATGACCGCGCGGACATCGGGCCAGCTACCGGCGTTATCTCCGGCAATGCGGCCTTCGTCTGCGGCTTCATGCAGCAAAGGGCGCTCGTTGTTGACATCACCAACCAGAAAAATATGGCTATCGCCGCAGCGCATGGTATTGGGGTCAACATCTGGCATACCGCGGTCGTCCAGTTCGATGCCCGCGTTCTGGATATCAAGGTTATCGATATTCGGCCGCCGCCCTGTCGCCGCCAACAGATACTCGAACGTATCCTTATGCTCCTGCCCGTTTTCCACCCAGGTGATCTGTACTCCAGTTTCAGTGCGCTCGATTCGCTTCGTTTCAGCCTTCGCGCTCAGCGGGAACTCCTCACCAAACGTTTGTAGCGCATAATCACGGATTTTCTCATCGCGAATGCCGCCAACGCCGCCGCGCACGCCAAACAGCCGAATGCGAACACCTAGCCGGCTCAGCGCCTGCCCCAGCTCCACACCGATTATCCCGGGGCCAAACACGGCTACCGATTCCGGCAGGTCGTCCCAGCTGAAAATATCGTCGTTCACCACCAACCGATCTTTCGCACCGTTAAACATGTCCGGGACATTGGGCCGCGACCCCGTGGCTATCACAATGCGATCAGCGATCACCTCGGTGTCTTCGCCGACAATCAAACGGTGCGGGTCCACAAAGCGAGCATGGCCCATCAACCGCAGTTCCTCTGGCTGATTTTCCATGGACCGAACCACCGATTGCACAAACCGGTCACGTTCGTTGCGCACGCGTGCCATCACCTGGCGGCCATCAATCTTGATGCCGGCAACCTGCACACCAAACTGACCAGCCTGGCCCGCATTATGGGCGCTTTCGGCAGCAGCGATCAGCAGTTTACTGGGCATACAGCCCACTCGCGCACAGGTGGTGCCGTATTGCTTAGCCTCGATCAACACCACCTTGTCGGTTTTCTTTCGTGCCCGCTGGTAAGCCACCATACCTGCGGTACCGGCACCGATAATGGCCACATCGACTTCACGCTTTTCCATCAGGCCTCCTCAAACAACATTTCGCTGAGTTTTCTATAACTTACGCTTCGAGTATAGAAGCATATTGACTCATGACAGGTGAAAACGATAAAAAATCCGCTTATGCTTTCGGGTTTAACCAGGATGGAGACAACAGGTGCAGGATTACTGGCTGGAATTTCTTACCGTGGCATTGATTCATCTGTTGGCCGTTGCCAGCCCCGGGCCAGACTTCGCGGTGATGCTGCGCCAAGCCATCACCCAATCACGCCGAAACGCGATGCTCAGTGCCGTCGGGATCGGTCTGGGTATTTTGCTGCACGTTGGCTATTCGCTACTGGGCATCGGGTTGATCATTCAGCAATCGGTGATGCTGTTTACCGTGCTGAAGATTGTGGGTGCTCTGTATTTGTTGTGGATCGCCTGGCACTGTTTGCGGGCCAAGCCCGGCGGCGTTCATGTCGAAACAAAGAATGGCAAGGCGCAGTCAGGTTGGGCGGCGTTCCGCCTCGGTTTCCTGACCAACGTGCTTAACCCGAAAGCGACGCTGTTTTTCGTGTCCTTGTTTTCCGTGGTCATCAACCCGGGGACACCGGTGCTGCTTCAGGCCGGCTACGGCCTCTACATGGCAATAGCCACCGGCTTGTGGTTTACCTTGGTGGCGCTGTTCTTCACCCACCCCCGTGTCCGCCGAGGTTTCAACCGGTTCGGACACTGGCTCGACAGGGTCATGGGCGGTGTTCTGGTGCTGCTGGCCGGGCAGTTGCTGTTTTCTACAGTGAGCGGATCAGAGCCTCTGTCTGCTCCCACCCCAGGCACGGGTCAGTAATCGAGCAGCCGTAAACCAAGTCTTCGCCGTCGTCCTGGCGGCCGAAGGCCAGGAAGCTCTCCAGCATCAAGCCCTTGATGTGGCTGTTGCCATTGCGCTTCTGCGCCATCACCTCATGGGCAATCTCGACTTGCCGTTCCGCCTGCTTGCAGGCGTTATCGTGACTGCAGTCGACCATCACAGACGCTGACACACCAGCGCTTTGCAATTCCTTCACCGCCCGGGCAATGCTTGTTTCATCGTAGTTGGTGACCCCTCGGCCGCCACGCAGAACCAGATGGGTATCCGGGTTTCCAGCGGTGGTGATCATCGCCGGCGCGCCCGAGTGGGAAATGCCCATGTGATGATGGCTGTGCGCCGCCGATTTCATGGCGTTGATCGCCACAGACACGCCACCGTCGGTGCCGTTCTTGAAACCGGTAGGCATGGGCAACCCGCTGACCAGCTCGCGGTGAATCTGTGATTCAGTGGTGCGAGCGCCAATGGCCGTCCAGCTCACCAAATCGCCAAGGTAATCCATCATGAACGGGCTCAAGGCTTCGGTGGCCAGCGGCAAACCCAGTTCAGACAGCGCCAACAGCAACTTTCGGGAACGCACCAGCCCCTGGTTCAAATCGCCCTCTCCGGTGCGCGCCGGGTCGTACAACAGCCCTTTCCAACCCACCGTGGTGCGAGGTTTTTCGAGGTACGCGCGCATCACAATCAGGAACCGGTCACTGACCTCATCCGCGAGCGCTTTCAGCTTGGTGCCGTAATCCAACGCAGCCTGTTCATCGTGAATCGAGCAAGGCCCGATAACGATCAGCGTGCGCGGGTCTTCACCCTTCAGCACATTGCGAATCTGCTCTCGGTAGCCAGCGATGGCCCGGGTCAGAGGCTCGCCGGCAGGAAACTGTTGGCGCAGCTCATTGGCGGTTGGCAGCTTCGCTTCCTGACGAGGCTGGCAAGTGGTCGACGATACTGAGTCCAACGTTTCAGTTTTCAGAGGCATGTTCATATCCGTGTTCCCGTTTTCCCTAAGTCAGAATCAAAAAAGCCCCGGCTGGGCTACCAGTCGGGGCTTTTTGAGTCCGGTGGCAGCCTGGGTTGTTTGCCGGGCTGCCTTCCTCGCTAAATTCGGTCGATGAAGATCTTATGGGCGGCCCGAGCTCTGGCTAAAATAAAAGCCATAACCACACCACCAAAAATACACAGCAGAACCTGCGGCCTTCAGGTTTTCACCGAAAGCTTTCAGAACATTCAATTGACAGGCTGCGTGTAGTGTCTTCATGCTTTTTACTATATACCCACGGTTTTAGGGTTGGCAACCGGCAATGCTGATTATTTTATCATCAGCTGTCGGCATCAAGGATTGTGGAGGTCTGCATGAATATCGAAAAACCGAGCTGGTTCGCCCGTTTCACAACACTCGGGATGGTCTGCCTGCTGGCCTTGTCCGTCGTCACCACCCACGTTCAGGCCGAACCCGAAGCCCGCATTTATCAGCTGAAGAACCGGACCGCTGATGATGTTTCCCAACAGATTCGTGCGCTCTATCAACAAGCTCCTGTTTCTGTGACCGCCCGGGGCCTGCAATTGGTGGTTCGAGGTGAACCGGAGCTGCTGGACGAAATTGGCACCTTGGTGAACACGCTGGACGTACCACCGGTGCAAATGCGCATCAGTGTTCGCTACCTGCAGGACATCGGCGGAAAACAATCCGGGGCCGGCGTCAGTATTACCAACAACAAAGCGAACGCTCGTGTGCAAAGCCGCACCTACAGCACCAATTCCAACAGAGTCCGCCAACTGGTTGTTCAGGACGGTCAGTCGGCGCACATCACCTCGGGTAATGTGCGCAGCTTGCCGTTCGCCGTTCAGGGTGGGCGAAACCCGGCGATGATTCTGGAAAGAGTAGAAACCCGGAGCGGCTTCGTGGTGAGCCCGCAAGCCATATCGGATCAAGCCATAGAATTGAACATTGTTTCTTTCGAGGAAGACCCGGCCGCGCTGGAAGGCTATGAAACCGAAGCGCTGATGACCATACGCCGGGTTCAACCCGGGCAGTGGGTTGATCTTGGTGGCACCCGGACGGAAGATACACACCAGCGAGACGGCATTCTCTATCGGGCAAACGGCAAGCAAGCCGACAATCAGTCGATTGAAGTAAAGGTGGAGGTTCTGCCCTGACTTAAACGCCGCGTTTGCCCAGCAACAGATCGCGGGCCTCATTCAGCTTGGCCGCCAGATAATCATTGCCGCCACGATCCGGATGCAGTTTCTGCATGAGTTTCCGATGGGCAGTAACTATGTCATCCCGGGAACATCCCGGTTGCACACCCAGAATGTCGCAGGCCTCTTGTTCTGACATCGTTCCGGAGCCTGAAGCATTTTGGCCGGCCGAAGCGCCATTCGGGCCATCCGCACCATCGTTTTGAGGCCCCGACGAATCGCCCATCATTTTTCGAAATAAAGGCGCATAACGCAGCAGCGCCGGCAACTTGCGTAATAAAGGAATGAGCGCAGCCACCGCCGCAGTCAAAACATGCACTCGCCCGGTCAGCACCATAAACAGCAGCATCGCGCCGCCTGCCACCAGCACAATTTTCCAAATGGCGGCTTTCTGCCCCTGAGGAGACAAAGCACCCCACTTTTTAAGCACAACGAATACTGCGATGGCCAGAGCCAGGCCAAGTACCAGCTGCATAATTCATTATTCTCCTATCGCGGCTCGCGGATCATCACACCAACGGTTGATAGCCAATGTACTGCGTTCAGCGGTGTCACGCACGAATCAAATTCAGCCGTCTGCCCCCAAATTACTTAATTACACCTACTATTGATGAAACTGGCGTTAATTTGCACAAAAAATGGTCTTATAAAGCAACCAAGCTAATGACAAAACAGTACAACTTTTGTAGCATGCTACGCGCTACGCTTACTGACCATTTGCGTCTATTTTAAATGCAATCGTCATCAGCTCTTAACTCGCCATAACAAGCTTCCGCTTTTCTTAGTCTTGGCGACGGAATACGCATCAGGAAACCAGCCCCAGGAACTCATCTATGCGCACCGCATCCCGTTTTGTCATCGCCATCGTTTTTCTAGGTCTCGTCCTCGGCGGTATCTTCGGCTACAAATTCATGCAATTTGGCCAACTGAAAGAGATGCTGTCACAGCCTCAACCGCCCGCTATTATCTCGGTTACGCAATCAACAACCGAGAATTGGAAGCCGTCTATCAAAGCCGTTGGCAGCATTGAAGCCGTAAACGGCATCGCCGTATCCAATGAAGTTCCTGGTGTGATCAAATCCATCAACTTCGAATCCGGCGACAACGTCAAGAAAGGCGACATCCTGATCGAACTGGATGCCGCGATTGATGAAGCCGCCTTGCGCACCCGCCGGGCCGAGGCTCAGTTGGCAGACCAGGATTTCAAGCGAATCTCCGATCTCCTGCCCAAGCGCGCGGTGTCACAGTCTCAATACGATACGGCAAAAGCCAATTACGACGCCGCTCGTGCTCGCGTCAACGAAGCGCAAGCGCAGCGCGACAAGAAAATCATTCGCGCACCGTTTGATGGCAGGCTCGGCATTCGCATGGTCAACCAGGGTGAATACCTGCCGACCGGTAGCCCGATTGTCGAAGTGAACATGCTCGACCCCATCTACGTGGATTACACCCTGTCCGAGAAACACCTCGCCAACGTTGAAAGTGGCTTCCCGGTTTCGGTCACCGTGGCCGCCGTGCCAGAGCACACGTTTGAAGGCAAAGTCAGCGCGATCAACACCTCAGTCAGCCCGGAAACCCGTACCGTACGGATCCGCGCCACCCTGAACAACGAGGATCACCTACTGCGCCCCGGCATGTTCGCGACCATTCAGACCGGCCAGCCCAGAGACAACAAGGTTGTCACGCTTCCGCGTACCGCGATCTCTTACAACACCTACGGCAATTTTGTGTTCGTTGTCACCGATAACGACAAGGACGAGCAGGTTGTTGAACGTCGCACGGTCACCACCGGTGAGGTTCGCAATGGCCGCACCGCCATCACTTCTGGCCTGGAAGCAGGTGAAACCGTGGTTTCCAAAGGCCTGTTGAGACTGCGTGCCGGCCAGCGCGTCAAGATTCAGGACGAATCCGACAAGGAGGCGTCTGAATAATGCGTTTCACCGACATCTTCGTCCATCGGCCGGTTCTCGCCACGGTGGTCAGCTTGCTGATCCTGTTGGTGGGCGCCCGGGCCGCCATGGAAATGGAAATCCGCCAGTACCCGAAACTGGAAAGCACCACGGTAACCGTCACCACGGCGTACCCCGGTGCCAGCTCGGATCTGATCAAAGGTTTCATCACCACACCTCTGCAGCAAGCCATTGCGGAAGCCAGTGGCATCGAATACCTGACCTCCACCAGCTCGCAAAGCGTATCGACCATTCAGGCCAAAATGGAACTGAACTACGATGCCAACGACGCTCTGGCGGAAATCCAAGCCAAGGTGGCCAGTCAGCGTAACGTGCTGCCGGCAGAAGCCGAGGACCCGGTCATTACCTCCACCACCGGCGACAGCACCGCGCTGATGTACATCGCGTTTTACAGTACCGAGCTGGATGTCCCGCAAATTACCGATTACCTGACCCGTGTTGTGCAGCCGAAACTGCAGGCGCTGCCCGGTGTCGGTAAAGCCCAGCTGCTGGGCCGAACCTTTGCCTTGCGGGTATGGCTGGACCCGGAGCGTCTGGCCGCAGTAGACATGACGCCCACCGAAGTTGCTGCCAAGCTCAGAGCCAACAACTATCAGGCCGCTGTGGGTAAAACCCGGGGCAAATACACAGAAATCAGCCTGACCAGTGACACCGACATTGCCGACCCGGATGCGTTCCGCAATCTGGTGGTCAAGCAATCCAATGGCACGCTGATTCGGCTGCAAGACATTGCCCGTGTTGAACTCGGCTCCCAGGACTATGACAAGATTGCGCTGTATAAAGGCCAACCGGCTACCTACGTCGCCATCGAAATCGCGCCGGGCGCCAACCCGCTGACCGTTGCAGATCTGGTGAAGTCCGAACTGCCAGACATTGAAAGCCAGCTACCCAGCGGCATGGGAGTGCGACTTGCGTACGATGCCTCAGACTTTATCGAAGACTCCATCAACGAGGTAATAAGTACCCTGATCGAAGCCATGATCATCGTACTGGTGGTCGTGTTCCTCTGCCTGGGCTCAATCCGGGCCTCTGTGGTACCTTCCATTGCCGTCCCGCTGTCTTTGATTGGCGGCGCGTTCATCATGCTTATTTTTGGCTTCTCCCTAAACCTGCTGACTCTGCTGTCGATGGTTTTAGCGATCGGTCTGGTGGTGGATGACGCCATCATCATGGTGGAGAACGTTCACCGACACATAGAACAAGGTGAGTCACGCTTCGAAGCCGCCATTAACGGCGCCCGTGAAATGGCGACCCCGATTATCGCCATGACCACCACATTGGTGGCGGTGTACGTGCCTATCGGTTTCATGGGCGGGCTGGTTGGCTCGCTGTTCACCGAATTCGCGTTCACGCTGGCAGGCACTGTAGTTATCTCCGGTATCGTCGCCCTAACACTCTCACCCATGCTGTCCGCCAAGGTGCTGAAGCCTCACGGCGAGCCCGGAAAATTCGAACAGTTGGTCGAGAAGTTCTTCAACGGTATAGCCAATGGCTACAAAGCGGCACTTTCATCGTTGATGCAAACCAAATCGGTTGTCGTATTCTTCGCATTAGTGGTGTTGGGCTCCATCTACTTCATGCAGATGATGAGCCAGAGCGAGCTGGCCCCTACCGAAGATCAGGGCATTCTGTTCCATCAGGGCCTTGGCCCCGAAACATCCACCTTGGACTATCTGCTTGAACACGGTCAGGAAGTGCAAGGCCGCATGTCGGAGCTGCCGGGTTACAAAGAGGACTTCATGATCATCGGCATTACCAGCCCGAACGCCGTGTTTGGCGGCTTCAAAATGGCGCCATGGAGTGAACGTGAAGTCAGCCAATTCGATATTCAGCCAAAACTGGATGCCGAACTGAAGAACGTAACCGGCTTACAAACAGCCGTATTCCCGCTGCCTGCATTGCCGGGTTCTGGCGGCGGCCTGCCCTTCCAGTTCGTGGTCAGCACCGGTGGTAGCTATGAACAGCTGGATCAGGTGGCCGACGAAATTCTTGGTAAGGCGATGCAGAGCGGGAACTTCATGTTCCTGAAAAAGTCCATCAACTTCGACAAGCCGGTCACCAAAATTCACATCGACCGTGACCGCGTAGCTGACCTCGGCCTTTCGATGCAGGAAGTCGGCCAGACGCTGGCCAGCATGCTCAGCGGCGGTTACATCAACCGCTTCAACATGGAAGGCCGCTCGTATCAGGTGATTCCGCAGGTTGATGATCAGTTCCGCCCAAGCAAAGAAGCGCTGGACGAATACTACATTCGCACAGGCAGCGGAGAACTGGTTCCGCTCTCCAGCGTTGCCAGCTTCAACGAAGAAGTCGAACCGTCAAACCGCACCCAGTTCAACCAGCAAAACTCGCTGACACTGGAAGGCGTGGTGATGCCGGGCGTAGCCGACGGCACCGCGATGGACTTCATCGAAAAGACCGCAGAAGAAGTGTTCCCGCAAGGCTTCAGCTTTGACTACACCGGCGCCTCACGCCAGCTGGCGAATCAAGGCAGCGCGCTGGTGGTGACCTTCTTCCTGTCACTGCTGGTGATTTATCTGGTACTCGCCGCCCAGTTTGAGAGCTGGCGCGACCCGATTATCATTCTGGTGTCCGTACCCATGTCGGTGGCCGGTGCCATGGTGTTTATCGTGCTTGGTTTTGCCACCATGAACATTTACACCCAGGTGGGGCTGATCACGCTGATCGGGGTGGTGTCCAAAAACGGTATCCTGATCGTGGAGTTCGCCAACCAGCTGCAAAAAGAGCGGGGCCTGAACAAGGTCGATGCCGTGGTCGAAGCCGCAGCCATTCGTTTGCGCCCGATCATCATGACCTCACTGGCCTTGATCTTCGCGATGGTGCCGCTGCTGATTGCCGTAGGTCCGGGCGCCGAAAGCCGCTTTGCTATCGGCCTGACCATCAGTGCTGGTCTGGGCATTGGTACCCTGTTCACGGTGTTTGTGCTGCCGGCGTTCTACATTCTGCTGGCCCGTGACCACCATGGCTCGGCAGCCGATGAATACGGCAACGACGAAGAGTCATCACAGGTGCCGGCGAGCAACCACTAACCCCGCACAGCAACACAAAAAAGCCCGGCATGGCACCATGTCGGGCTTTTTTTGTCAGGAAGCAACGATCCTGTCCGGCGCTTCCAACGCTGCCTCTCCCGTCTGCAGACGGCGGCGCCACTGGACGGTCTCGCTGGGCAACTCACCGAAATGTTCCCGGTACAGCGCAGCAAACCGCCCCAGATGTGAAAATCCCTCATCGGCGGCGTACCAGGAAATATGGGGCACATCACACTGGCAATCCACCAGCCTGCGCCGTACCCGGATCAACCGACAGCGCTGGTAGAAACGGTAGGGGGTCATTCCGGTTTCCCGCTTCATCAGATAATACAGATTGCGCTCGCTGACCCCGGAATGGTTTGCCAGCTCCTGCAAATCGAACTCCCAGGCGGGCTCCATGCGGATTTTGTCGATAACCCGAAGAAGCCGGCGATCGAGCTCTGGGGGCGTTTCGTTGGGTTCACAACCACCCTCTCGGGCGATGTTGTCCAGTTCGTCAAACAGGCTATCGGCCGCAGCGCAGGCATCGTTGTGATCCTGGAAGAAGTTGGAGCGCAACAGAAAGTGATTCACCCGTTCCGCCATCCAGGCTAACACCCCCTGCCCTGGCCTGGCGCTGCCGCACCATTGTTCCGGGTTTAACAGAATCAGCCGGGACTGCCCGCAGGCGCGCTCGGAAATTGCCTGGCTGGAGGTGATGGCGGCCATCGGGAAAGCCGGCTGTCTGCAATCGCCATTCACCAATACATCGCACTGCCCCGATACCGGCACCACCAGCAATGTCCCAGGCAGTCCGCACAGATGCACCTCGGCATCCTGGGCCAGATCCAGGGCACACACGACCCCACGGTCAACACTCAGGGAAGACAGCTACCCAGCAACAGTTTGCGGCCGCTCAAGAGTGAGACCAACGTCATCACAGGCCAGCAACTCACGGATAGCCGCCTGCCATTCGCCGGCTGCAGCGCGATTGAGTCGAAGGTAGGCATCCAGATCCGGTTTGGCAGTGAGATTGCGCATACAGCGTGAACAGGCAGTGAGTGAGCTTGCTGTTTTAAGCCAGCGTGCCGCAAACCCCTAGCCAAATCTTGCAAAACGGCAAGAAACGGGACGGAGTTTGCCTGTTAATTGATTCTTATCAATCCAGTGGCAGCTCATCCAGGGGGACGGCCGGGCCATCAAATAGCCCTGACCCCGGTGACACTTCAATTCCTGGAGCTTGCGTTTCTGAATCTCGGTCTCGATGCCCTCCGCTACCACCTCCAGAGTCAGCGCCTCGGCGATGGCCAGAATGGCGGAGACAATCCGCGAATCCCTGCCATCCTGCCCCAGCCGCTGAACAAACTGCTGATCGATCTTGAGCACATTCACAGGTAGCGCATGCAGATACGCCAGCGAGGAATACCCGGTACCGAAGTCGTCAATGGCAACTACCACTCCCTTGTCACCGAATTCCCGGAGTTTGTCCAGGCAACGGCGTGACAGGTTCATCAGGTGGGTTTCAGTAATCTCGATTTCCGGCTGCCAGCCAACCTGTCGAACCCGTTCGAAGAAAGGCTCCAACAATCCATCCAGCCGGCCATCAGCAATCTGGCGGGCGGAAATGTTAATGGCCAGACATCGACCCGGCAATTTCCCGAGCCGGCACAATAGGGTAGTCTGGCGATTCGTGGGGGATGGAGGCTTCGTCCCCTTTGCAATCACCCACAGGATTCCCCGTGCCTTGACCCTAGCAACCCTCTTCTGGCTGTTTGTCGCCGGTTTCGCCATCTGGTACTGGTGGCGGGCCAAAGCCATCAAAGACTTTGTCTTGCAGGCTGCTCACCGGTACTGCAAATCCATGGACGTAATGCTGCTGGACGACGCCGTTTATCTTCGCGGACTCTGGTTCAAGCGCGATCAGAACGGAAAACTGCGAGTGTGGCGGCGTTTCCTGTTCGACTTCACCACCACCGGCGAAGAGCGTTACACCGGCCGTATCATCATGCTTGGCCAGAGCATCATTCACACCGAACTTGAACCGCACCGATTCTGACCGACTGTCACCGGAGCCGTCTCACCCAAATGGGCGATTACCGGCACCTGTGTTCATCCGCGATACTCCCTGTTGCATGTCGACAACCAACAAAAACAACAGGAGTCATCTATGCGTTTTGCCATGCCCATCCGGCTTGTGGCCGGAATTCTCATGCTGGTGTTCTCGGTACTGAGCCACGCCAGCTACACCCAGACCCGTCATCCGATTGTGCTGGTACACGGTGTAACCGGCTTCAATACCCTTGGCGGTCTGATCAACTACTTCCACACCATTCCCTGGAACCTTGAACGCAGTGGCGCAAAGGTCTATACCGCCAGCGTGTCCTTCGTGAACAGCAGCGAACAGCGTGGCCAGCAACTGGCCAACTACGTCAACAGCCTGGGCCACAGCAAGGTCAATCTGATGGCGCACAGTCAGGGTGCCCCCACCTCCCGGGTGGCAGCGGCCCTGATTCCCCACAAGATCGCGTCGGTCACGTCGATTGACGGCGTGAACAAAGGCTCCAAAGTCGCTGACGTTATCCGGGGCATCATCCCTCCCGGCAGCTATGTTGAAGGGAGCGCCGACGCCATTGCCAACGCCCTGGGCGGGCTGATTAATGCCCTGTCCGGAGCCAGCAACCCCCAGGATGGTATTGCCGCCCTGGAAACCCTGACCACTCCAGGCACCACCAGCCTGAACGACGCCCTGGGCTGGAAAGGGGTTAATCGTAATGCCTGCGCGGGTACCAGCGAAGATATCTGGATCAGTGGCCAGAAGATCAAGTTTTTCTCCTGGACCGGACGCGCCGTATGGACCAACGTGTTAGACATTACCGATCCGTTCCTGGGCGTGACCTCCCTGGCCTTTGGCAGCGAGCCCAATGATGGTCTGGTCGGCGTCTGCGCCACCATGATGGGCAATGTCATCGGCACCCACTACGACATGAACCACGTCGATGCGATCAACCATCTGCTGGGCGCCCGCTCTCTCTGGACCAACCCGGTCTCACTCTACCGCAGCCAGGCCAACCGTCTGAAAAACCGCGGTCTGTGAGGTGGTTATGAAGCACCAGTCCACCCGGAAACTGCGGTGGCTGCTTCCCGTTGCCCTGCTGGCCATTATGGCCAGCAGCGGCCTCTGGTACTGGCAGGCACCGGATTCAGAACCCAGGCCAGACCCGGCAGAAACCTTTGCCAGTGCGCCTGCTGTCACGCCACCGGAGGTCACCCAGGCATTGGCCCCGGTTCCCTCCAATAAGGAACCGCCACACCAGACACCCACCAGCCTTCCCGACCAGAACTTTGCCCGTTCCCTGGCCGGCACGGATATCGACGGCGTCCTCAAGGCAGACCGCAACGGCGAGTTGATTCTGGACCTTGGCGTTCGCGACTTCTTCGATTACTTCCTGAGCGCCGTGGGTGAAGTCTCACCAGAGGCCGCCATCGGACAGATCCAGTCCCTGGCCCGCAACTATCTACCGGAGCCGGCCGCCAGCGATGCCATGGTTCTGCTCGACCAGTACCTGGCTTACAAGCAGGCTGCGTTACAGCTGATGCAGACGGAACTGGATCCGAGCCGACAACACGACCCTGTCTACCAGCTAACCGCCCTCGGCGATGCCCTGAGCAGCCTGAAACAACTGCGCCGTTCGACCTTCAGCCCGGACGCACATCAGGCGTTTTTCGGCGAGGAAGAGGCCTACAGCGAGTACACCCTGGCGGCCATGAGTATCCAGCAGCGGGAAGATCTTTCCGATCAAGGCAAACAGGCGCTGATTGAATGGCACCGCAAACAGCTGCCGGAGTCGCTTCGGACAACCGAGCAACGACTGCAGAGCGAAACCCGCGAGCATCAGGCCCGACTGACTGCCCTGGAGAATACCGAAGCACCGGAAGCCGCCGGCCGGAAGCTGGTGGAGCTGGGCATGGACCCGGAAAGTGCCGAAGGGGTCGTCAGTTACCTTAAACAACGTGAAAGTTTTGATCAGCAGTTTTCCGAGTTCGAACAGGCTGTTGACGCCGAGGATCTGGAAGGCCTGGCCGGAGCAGATCGTCAGAAACATAAGGATGCCCTGCTGGAGCAATACTTCCCCGATGAACAGAGCCGAACCTGGGCCCGACTCAGAATGCTGAACCAAAGCTGACCACTCTGTGCTCTGGCTCCCGAAATCCGGAGCCAGAGCGTTCTAGAATCGGAGCTTGTGTTCCGTGGATATCCCGATCATGACGGCCGAACAAATCCAACAGCAACAGGCCAGAGGCTTCCTGACCCTGCGTTTTGTGCCGGCACTGGAAGCCGACTACCGCAAAGCGCGTTCTGCGTTAATCCGTCAACGGGCGAGATTGGCATCTATCGCTGGCCTGCTGCTCTTTCTGGTGTACGCCCTGGTAGACCTGATGACCCTGCCAGCCGAGCTGGCCCGTCTCGCGGCTGGAATAAGACTGGCCATTACCTGCCCGATCATCGCCCTGGTTCTCTGGCTAGCCCATCGGGAAACCCCCGACGACCACCACTTCGAGCGGCTGTATGTGTTTGCCTATATCGCCGGAGGCCTGAGCGTCATTGCCATTATCCTGGCCGCCCGCTGGCACAGCTACCCTCTGCCTTATGAGGGCATGATACTCATGCTGATGTTCGGATACTTTGCCATGGGACTGCCTTTTTTTTCCGCCTCGGTGGCCTCCTTTGTTCTGGTGTGGACCTACCTGCTGACTGAGCTCTGGGCCGGCAACCCCGCCACCACCACCCTCACCAATCTGTTCTTTCTGATGACCGCAAATGTCATTGGTATGGTCGGCGCCTGGATCAGCGAGTACCGTCACCGTGCCCACTTTCTCGACCGCCAGCTCCTGGATCTGTTGCACCAGTCCGCCAGGAACGAGAGCCGTCGGAAAACCGAGCTGATCACCGCGGCCAGCCATGATCTTCGCCAACCCCTGAATGTCATCGACCTGACGCTGGAAACGCTGCAACCTGAACGCGAACACTCCGAGGTGATGAATCAGCTTCGTGATACCGTGGGTCAGCTCCGTAATCTGCTGGGAACGGTGTTCGACAGCGCCCGACTGAACGAGGGCATGATTCAGCCGGAACTCCAGCCTGTGCAACTGAACCATACGTTGCAGGAGCTTGAAGATCTGCTGTCAGACACCTTGTCCCGTCGCGACATCCGCCTGGACATTGCCCCGGCCGAGCCCGGGCTGGCCTTGACCGCGGATCCCAGCTTGCTGTTGCGAGTATTGCAGAACCTGGTCATCAATGCCGCCGACCACAGTGGTGGCCAGCGCATTCAGGTCAACACGGTCACCACCGGGAACTGGGCCCGCATCCGGGTGTGCGATGACGGGCGCGGGCTGCCGGAAAGCCTGCACACACAGGTTTTCGACCCCTACATTCGTGCCGGTGCCAGCCACCAGGCGGGGCTTGGGCTGGGCCTGACCATCGTGCGCGAATTCTCCCGGCTCATGGGCGGGCAATGTGGAACCGAATCATCCTCGGGCCGGGGCGCGGTATTCTGGGTGGCACTGCCGGTTGCTGTTACAACCAGCCCAGGGCCCGGGCCCGGTTCACGCATTCAGTCCGATTGTGCACCCCCAGTTGGGTAAAGATCGCTTTCAGGTGGGTTTTGACCGTGTGTTCAGTCAGGCCCAGGCTCTGGCAGATGCGTTTGTTGGGAAACCCTTGGGCGAGGAGCGTCAGCACTTCGAGCTGACGTGGTGTTAACGGGGTCTCCGACACCAGAGCCGCCATACCCCCGGGGAAATAGCCCTGCCCCCGCCGTACCGATTGCATCATACGAACCAGTGCCGCCCGGCCGGCCGATTTGGCCAGAAACCCCGCCGCCCCGGCCGTTCGCACGGCCCTGACGGTGCTTTCGTCCTCACTGCTGGAGATAATCACCACCGGCGGGGTGTTCCGCAAGCCAGCCAGACGCGGCAACAGCGAAAGTCCGGCTTCTCCGTTAAGTGCCAGGTCAAGTAATACCAGATCGACCCCGGTGCCATGGACCAGTTGCTCGGCCGCGTCCTCCAGCGTGCCCACCGTGACCACCGAGAGCGCCAGTTCCTCCTGCCGGATCAGGCCCGCCAGCGCCAGCGCAAACAGGGCGTGGTCATCGACCAGCAAAACCTTCTCAAAGGCTGTGGTTCGATGATGTTCTGCCGAAGATGAGCCATGCCGGAGCGATGTCACATGCATGATAGTGCCCCGCTGTGTTTGTTTTTGTTACTGTGGACACCCCACTATAATCCAGCAAGCCCGGCGCCTCAGCGGCCTGCTTAACACTTTCTTACAAAAGTATTGAACCTTTCGCGCCATCTGATCTCGCCTGAAACATAAATGTCATATTTCTGAAGCATCCTTCCGGCATCACAACCATCTGATCTGAAAAGGTTTTCAACACGATGCCTGATTTCACAAGGAAGACCGCCGGCCACTGGCTGGCAATGCTTGCAAGCGCCAGTCTCTGCGCCAGCGCCAACGCCCATGAGCTGGAAATTCACGGCTCCAACACCGTCGGCGCCACGCTGGCCCCCATGCTGGTGACCGGGCACCTGGAACAAATCGGTAAGGGCGCGGTTAACGCCGAATCCACCGGCGTGGAAAACGAAAAAATCCTGAGCATTGCCAGCGACGATGGCCCTCTGAGCGTGCTGGTGGCGGCCCACGGTTCAAGTACGGGTTTTCGGACACTGGCCAGCGGCCAGGCTGACATCTGGGCATCCTCACGACCGGTGAAACCGGGCGAAGCACAACAGGTCAGCACACAGGCAGACCTGACTGCGCTCGAAAGCGAGCATGTGATCGCCATCGATGGCCTGGCCATACTGGTGCATCCGTCCAACTCCGTCAGCAGCATGAGCATACAGACGCTGGGGCAGATCTTTGCCGGCGAAATCCGCAACTGGTCAGAACTGGGCGGCCCGGACCGTGCCATCAGCCTGTACGCCCGGGACGACCGCTCCGGCACCTGGGACACGTTCAAATCCCTGGTTCTGGGAAAAACCTACACACTGGACAGCAGCGCCCTGCGCTATGAATCCAACGACCAGCTTTCCGACGATGTGTCCCGGGACCCGGGCGGCATCGGCTTCTCCGGGCTGGCCTCGGTGCGCAACAGCAAGCTGCTGGCCATTTCCGACGGCAATGCCCCGGCCCTGAAGCCAAACCAGCTCACCGTGGCCAGCGAAGACTACCCGCTGTCACGCCGGCTGTTTATGTACACCATGGGCAACAAGACCCCGGACTTCGCCCGGGAGCTAATTGAATTCGCCCTGGGCAACGAAGGCCAGGCGCTGGTGGCCGAATCCGGTTTTATTTCCCAGAACCCCATTGCCGTGAAGCCGGAATTCGACAGCTCGGTGCCGGACACCTTCAAGCGCCTGACCGCCGATTACCAGCGCCTGACCGTAAACTTCCGGTTCTCCGAAGGCCGCACCAAGCTGGATAACAAGGCCCAGCGTGACCTGCTGCGGGTGATCGATTACCTGGAACAGCACGGCCGCTCTGCAGATGACCTGTTACTGATCGGCTTTGCCGACGCCCAGAGCCACGAATTGCGGGCCCAGATAATTTCCGAGCTGCGGGCACTGTCGGTTCGCAAGGCACTGTACCAGGCCGGACTGGACCGGGTAGCCTACACTGGTTACGGACAATACATGCCTGTAGGTGGCAGTGGTAACCAGCGCAACGGACGGGTGGAAGTGTGGATCAGGGCCCGGTAAGCGGTCCCGGTGGCTGGCCTTAGACCAAGGTCGGCTGCCGCACTTCGGCAATCACCTACCATCAGCCAGCGCAAACGGATGGTTGCGTTTCCTATACTGCCATTGTCACCACCAACCAACAGACCGGGACAATGGACATCAAAAACGACCACCACTTTGCGATCAACCTGAACGTCCGGGGCATTCAGCCTTCAGCCACCCTCCGCATCAACGAGCAAAGCAACCAGCTGCGCGCGGAAGGCAAAGACATCATTAAACTGGGTTTGGGGCAGTCCCCGTTTCCGGTTCCCGAGCGGGTCGTACAGGCCCTCAAAGACCACGCACACGAGAAAGACTACCTGCCGGTCAAAGGCCTTAAAGGACTGCGAGAGGCGATTTCCGGGTACATCAACCGCAGCGAGCGCATGCGCTCCACTTGGGAAGATGTGCTCATTGGCCCAGGTTCAAAAGAACTGCTGTTTATCCTGCAGCTGGCCTACTACGGCGACCTGCTGATTCCGCGACCGAGCTGGGTATCTTATGCGCCGCAGGCTCGCATCATCGGCCGTTCTGTTCATTGGTTGCCGACACACGCCGAGAACAATTGGCAGCTGACCGCCGAAGAGCTGGACATCATCTGCCGGGATGACCCGTCACGCCCGCGCATCCTGATTCTGAACTACCCCTCCAATCCGACCGGTTGCACCTACACCGATGACCAGTTGCTGGCCATCGCCAACGTAGCGCGCAAGTACAATCTGATCTTGCTGTCGGATGAAATCTACGGCGAAGTGCACTTCGAAGGCCGCCACAAGTCCATTGCCCGGTACTACCCGGAAGGCACCATCGTCAGCACGGGTATGAGTAAATGGCTGGGTGCCGGTGGCTGGCGTTTGGGCACATTCATCTTTCCGCCCGAACTGCGCCCGCTGCAAGACGCCATGGCGATCATTGCCAGCGAAACCTTCACCTCAACGGCTGCGCCGATTCAATATGCCGCCATCACCGCCTTCAACGGCGGTGACGACATCAACAACTATCTGAACGACTCCCGACGGGTACTGAAAGTGGTCGGTGAATACGTTCACCGCCGCCTGACCGACATGGGCGCCGTCGTGCGCAAACCGGAAGGTGCGTTTTACGTCTTCCCCGAGTTCTCGAACTTCAGCGAACGCTTGGCGAACCGCGACATTAAAACCTCGCAGGCGTTCTGTTCGGCCTTGCTGGAACAGACCGGCGTCGCCATCCTTCCGGCCAGTGACTTCGGTTTCGTACCGGATCACATGGGGGCTCGTCTGGCGTTTGTCGATTTTGACGGCGCACAGGCGCTGACGCTCGCCGCTGGCGACTACGCCGATCAGGAACTGGCGGACGACTTTGTCCATCAGGCATGCCCACGCATCGTGCTGGCCATGGACAACATGGAGAAGTGGCTGAACAGTTTGTAGTACCCCGGCGTGTTAGACTGGCACCCTCACTTAATCATCACGGGGGTGCCATGTCTGATTCTCTGTCTCTTCGCGACATAACCGATTTCGCCGAAGCGCTGGCCAAAGACGCCGGAGAGCTGGTCCGCCGCGAACGGGAAGAAAGCACCCTCCGCACCGATTACAAAGACCAGACCGAACTGGTCACCCACGCCGACGTTCTGGCCGACGAGTTCATCACCAACGCTATTCGCAAGCGCTTCCCCGAACACCGCATCTTGTCGGAAGAAACCATGCCGGACCTGACTCAGGCCGAGCATCTGGATACCCCGCTGTGGATCATCGACCCCATCGACGGCACCGTGAACTATGCTTACGGGCACCCGCAGGTGGCGGTTTCCATTGCTTACGCTGAACGCGGGCAGGTGCAAGTGGGCGTGGTGCATGCGCCCTTCCCCGGTGAAACCTTCCGGGCCACCAAAGGCGAAGGCGCGACGTTAAACGGGCAGGCAATTCAGCACAGCGGCGCCACCTCACCCAGACAGTCGCTGTTCGCCACCGGTTTTCCGTACACCAAAGACCATCTGGAACCTCTGATCAAACGGTTGGATGCCATGATTCACCAGTGTCGCGATCTGCGCCGCATCGGCTCTGCCGCGCTAGATATCTGCTGGGTGGCCTGTGGCCGGCTGGATATTTACTACGAAAACGTCAGCCCGTGGGATTTTGCGGCGGCGCGCCTGATCGCCTGGGAAGCGGGCGCAACGGTGGGCCATTTCGGTGAGGTACCCGCCGGCTACCCGGCCGACCTCTGGGGCCGGGACATTCTCATCTCGGCACCCGAGGTGTGGGAGCCGGTGCGCGCCATTCTGCGGACCGCCTCCGGCTACGAGTAATCCGGGGCGACTTAGCCCCAGACTGCTTCAGACACCAGCGCCCAGGCTTCATCGAAGTCTGCGCTTGGCAAGCGAGAGAAAGACGAACGCACAAAGCGTTGAATGCGCCCTTCCAGAAACACCATCACAAAGTCGGCGCCACGAGCCGCACTGGTGCGAGGGCGCAAGCCCTGCCGGATTTCGCCTTCTTTCAACGATTGGCGCAGCTGGGTTTCCAGGCGTTCATAAAACTGGGATGCCCGCTTGCGAAGGGATTCGTCTTCGCCCATCAACGCATCGCCCGTGAGCACACAGCACAGGCCCGGGTTGCGCTCGGAGAACACCAGTACCAGATGCACGATCTGCTGCAGGCGCACCCGCACATCGTCCTGCTCTTGCAGGACCACCTGACAGCGGGAAAACACCGCGTCTTCCGCGAATTCGATCAAGGCTTCGAACATCTTCCGCTTGCTGGGAAAATGCCGATACAAAGCCGCTTCGGTCACACCCACCGACTTGGCGAGGCCGGCGGTGGTAATGCGGGCCCCCGGGTCTTTTTGCAGCAATTCAACAAGAGCCTGCAGGATCGTCTCCCGCCGGCTGGGTTTTGGCTTGGTCATATAGGGATTACAGCGCTCTGGAATTCTGTTTTTAATTTTATACGCCCTCTCCTCGAACGGGAGAGGGTCATGAAAGACACGGTTTAGAAGAAAGTACCGTCAATCGGAGACGAAGCACTGGCGTAGAGTTTCTTTGGCATACGGCCAGCCAGATACGCCTCGCGGCCGGATTCGATGGCCAAACGCATGGCGTTTGCCATTCTGATCGGATCTTTGGCCTGAGCAATGGCGGTGTTCATCAACACGCCGTCACAACCCAGCTCCATCGCGATGGTGGCATCCGAAGCCGTGCCGACACCGGCATCAACCAGTACCGGTACTTTGGCATTTTCCACAATCAAACGAATGTTGTAACGGTTCTGAATACCCAGGCCGGAACCAATCGGCGCACCCAGCGGCATGATGGCAATACAGCCCATCTCTTCCAGACGCATCGCCAGCAACGGGTCGTCCGAGCAGTACACCATCACCTTGAAGCCGTCTTTGATCAGCTCTTCGGCGGCCGCCAGCGTTTCCGGCATGTTCGGGTACAGGGTTTTGTGCTCACCCAGCACTTCCAGTTTGACCAGATCGCGGCCGTCGAGCAGTTCACGGGCCAGTTTGCAGGTGCGCACGGCGTCTTTCGCGGTGTAGCAACCGGCGGTGTTGGGCAGAATGGTGTAGCTGTCCGGTGAAATCACATCCAACAGGTTCGGCTCGTCCGGGTTCTGCCCAAGATTGGTACGACGCACGGCCACCGTCACAATCTCTGCCCCACTGGTTTCAATGGCGTGGCCAGTTTCCATCAGATCGTTGTATTTTCCGGTCCCCACCAACAAGCGGGACTGGTATACCTTGCCTGCAATTTCCAGAGGCTTATCTTCGGGAAGCTGGATTTCCGGTGTATCTATCATAACCTACCTGAATTGTATGAAAAAAGAGGGGCGTTCACGGTTCGTGAACCTGGCGGGAGCCGACCACATTGGAGGTGGAATCAACCACCACCAATGGCATGCACAAGCTCTACCCGATCGTTTTCAGTGAGGGCAAATTCCGCATGCTTGCTGCGAGGCACGATGTCCTCGTTCACCTCGACCGCGACCCGTTTGCCGGTCAGCGCAAGGTGCTCAATCAAAGCCGAAATGGTCACTCCGTTCGGGAGTTCCATAACTTCTCCATTAACCTGAACCTGCATAGCTCTGCTTTTCTCCATCATCGTTTCAACGCTGCTGCCGCCAGCAGCGCCCAACCAATCATCAGGCAGACCCCACCCATCGGGGTGACCGGCCCAAGCCAATGAACACCGGTCAGCACCAACAGATACAGGCTGCCGCTAAACAGAAAAATACCTGCCAACCAGAAACCACAGGCAATGGTCAGCAAGCGGTGATTCAGGCGTAGTGCGGGCATCATACTCGCCACCACCAACGCCAAGGCGTGGTACATCTGATAACTGACGGCGGTCTGGAAAACTTCCAACCCCCGTTCGCTGACAATATGACGCAGGCCATGAGCACCAAAGGCGCCGGCCATCACCGCCAACAAGCCAGCAAAGGCACCGGCTATCAAGGCCCAGCGCAACACAATGGTTTTGGGGCTAACTGCAATCACAGTGAACTTTCTCCCCGCTATTGAGGTTCATCAGCGTCAGGGCACCGCCCCACACACAGCCGGTATCCAGCCCAATAAAACGGTCACTACCGGTATCGCCTTCAATGGCGGCCCAGTGGCCGAAAACAACCCGCACGTCATCTTGGCGGGGGTAACTGAACCAGGGCGCGTACCCTTCCGGCGCGCTGTCGGCCGATTCTTTCGCCGTTAGCTCAAGGCTACCGTCGGGCGCAATAAAACGCATACGGGTGAAATAGTTAGTAATCACTCGCCAACGGTCCATACCTGTGAGGGTATCACACCAGCGCTCGGGCTTATTGCCATACATTTGGCTGAAGTACTCGCCGGCATCGCTGCCCTGAATCACAGCCTCTACTTCGCGAGCGCAGGCCACCGCCTGATCGACATTCCATATATGGGGCAATCCCGCGTGGGTCATCACCAGATTGCGATCCGCATCGTGTACACACAATTTCTGCTGGCGAAGCCAGTGCAGCAAGCGGTCACAATCCGGTGCTTCAAGAATGTCGTGCAACGTGTCTTTCTTCTTCGGGCTATGGCCACCCAAGGCCACCGCCAACAGGTGCAGGTCGTGGTTGCCCAGCACCACCTTGGTGGCATCGCCCAAACCTTCGAGATAGCGCAAGGTAGCCAGCGAGGACGGCCCCCGATTGATCAAATCACCGGCTACCCACAGCCGGTCCCGCGAGGGCGAGAAATCGACCGTGGCCAACACATCCCGCAATCGCTCGTAACAACCCTGAATATCGCCAATGGCGTAGTCAGTCATTACTTACCTCTTCTGAATTGCCGTTCGACGATTTCGAATCCGCCAGCAGGTCAGCAATACGCACGTAATCGGCCAGGCTCAGGTTCTCTGGGCGCAAGCCATCGTTGATATCCAGCGACTGCAGTTGCTCTACCGTTACCATCGCCCCCAGCGCCTTACGCAGGGTTTTTCGACGAGCATTGAACGCCGTGCGCACGACCGATTGAAGGGTTTTCAAATCCTTGGCGGGGTACGGTAATTCTTTGTGGGGCACCAACCTAACAATGGCGGAATCCACCTTCGGGGCTGGCCGAAACGCACCCGGCCCAACTTCGAACAACGGCTGCACTTTGCAGAAATATTGGGCCATGATGCCCAAGCGGCCGTAGTTGTTGTCACCCGGCACCGCCGCCAAGCGCTGCACCACTTCTTTTTGCAGCATGAAGTGCATGTCTTGCACTACACCGGCCTGGGCCAGCAGGTGGAAAATCAGTGGGGTCGAAATGTTGTACGGCAAGTTACCCACAATACGCAGCGGGCGGTCGGTTGCCAGCTGGCTGAAATCAAAGCTGAGCGCATCGGCTTCGTGGATTTTGAAATCCGGGTAGTTGAAAAACTTGGTCCTCAGCACCGGAATCAAATCCCGGTCCAGCTCAACCACTTGCAAGCGTGGGTTGATCGCCAAGATTTCTTCGGTAATCGCTCCCAAACCCGGGCCGATTTCAACGATCACGTCTTCGGGCTTCGGGTTGATCGAGCGGACGATCTTTTCGATCACGCCCGGATCGTGCAAAAAGTTCTGGCCGAAGCGTTTACGGGCCTTGTGGCCATGTTGATTACTCATTAAAGCTCTCCGGCTGTAGCCGCCTGACGGCAGCGGGCCATGTGTTCACCTACGCGAATGGCTGTATGCAGGCTGCCAGCATCGGCCTTGCCGGTGCCAGCCAAGTCCAAAGCGGTGCCGTGGTCTACCGAGGTGCGCACAATCGGCAGCCCCAATGTAATGTTGACCGCACGGCCAAAGCCTTGATACTTCAGCACCGGCAGGCCCTGATCGTGGTACATGGCGAGTACCGCATCGGCATCGTTCAGCCAATGCGGTGTGAATAAGGTGTCTGCCGGCAGCGGGCCGGTCAGCAGTATGTTTTCCTGGCGAAGTTGATCCAACGTGGGCTCAATCACTTCGATTTCTTCCCGGCCCAAATGGCCGCCTTCGCCAGCATGGGGATTCAGCCCGGTGACCAGTATGCGGGGCTGCTCGATGCCGAAGAAGGTTTTCAGATCAGCGTTCAGAATCCGCGTCACTTGCGTCAGACGTTCAGGGGTAATCGCCGCCGATACGTCTTTCAGAGGTAAGTGAGTGGTTACCAAAGCAACCCGGAGTTCTTCCGTGGCCAGCATCATCACCACCCGCTCAACGCCGCATAATTCCTGCAGGAATTCGGTATGGCCACTGAACGCAATACCGGCTTCGTTGATCACGCCTTTGTGGACGGGCGCGGTAACCATGCCATCAAAGTCGCCGCTCAGGCAGCCTTGGGCCGCCAGCGTCAGCGTATCCAGCACGTACTGACTGTTGCCGGTATTCAGTTTGCCCGCTTCGGTAAAGTCACAACCGTCTGCGTGGCAAACGGATAGGTGCCCTGCACCAGTTTCCGGCTGCATGCCCGGCTGCCAGTCGTGCAGTTGCACCGCAAGGCCCAGTTGCCGGGCCCGCTGTTCCATCAGGTTTTTGCCGGCAACCACCACAATGCCTGCAGCTCGGTTTTCACTCGCCAACTGCAAACACAGCTCCGGCCCGATTCCGGCCGGTTCGCCGGCGGTCAGCGCCAGAATGACCGGTTTCGTCATGATGCCTCTTCGCCCTCTTCCTCGCTGCTTTCGTTCATATCAGCGTACTCGCCTTTGAATTCAATAAAGGCTTCGTCGCGAATCTCCCGTAACCAGTTCTGCAGCTCGGTTTCGAACTTACGCATGTAAATCGCCTGACGCGCTTTCGATGCACGGCTCTCTGCCGTCACGTCCTGATTCCGGCGCTCTTCCACCAAAATCAGGTGCCAACCAAACTGGGAACGAACCGGGCCGTACACTTCGCCAATCTGAGCGTCGGTCATGCCCTTCTCGAATTCCGGCACCATCTGGCCGGGGCTGACCCAACCCAGATTACCGCCGTCGGAACCGGATACCGAATCATCGGATTCTTTACGCGCCAGCGCTTCGAAATCAGCGCCGTTTTGCAACTGCTGATACAGGTCGCGAATCTTGCGCTCGGCTTCCGCTTCGGTCACGGCCTCAGACGGGCGGATCAGAATGTGGCGGGCTTTATGCTGTTCGACAAAGGTTTGCTGCTCACCGCCGCGCTTGTCCATCACCATCACCAGATGGAAACCGCTGTTGTTTTCCAGCACTTCGGAAGGCTCACCCTCTTCCAGATTCGGAACCACCGGCGCAACCAGCGAAGGCAGCTGGCTTTCGGCGCGCCAGCCCATGTCGCCACCTTCAAGGGCGTTGCTGGCATCCGATTCGGCAACCGCGACTTCACGGAAATCCCGGCCGTTCAGGATTTGCTCACGCAAACGCTCGGCGGTTTCACGGGCTTCATTGACCGACGCTTCGTTACCGAGATCGTCCACTTGGATAAAGATGTACGCCAAACGGTACTCCGCACCCTGGCTGCCCGACGCTTTCTGGGCCTGCAGGTAGTTTTCCACTTCGCGGTCGGTAATCCGAATGCGGTTACCCACGCGGCTCTGCTGCACACGGCTGGTCAGCATCTCGTTACGAATCTGCTCCCGAGCCTGGCGGTAAGTGACACCTTCTTCCGCCAGCTGTTCTTCGAACTGGGCCAGCGTCAAACCGTTGCTGGCGGCTATGTTGCTCAGGGTTTCGTTCAGCTCGTTATCGCTGATCCGCATGCCCATTTTGTCGGCCATTTGCAGCTGAACCGATTCCACAATCAACTGCTCAAGCACGCGCTCTTCCAACATCTTGCGAGGTGGCAATCCAGTGCCTTGGGTGCTCAAACGGCCAATGATGGTGTTCAACCGTGCTTCCAGCTCGGTTTGCAGAATCACACTGTCATCGACAATGGCTACCACACGATCCAATACTTTTCGTTCCGCTTGGGCTGCCACTGACAAAGCCATCATGGTCAGTGCCATCAGCAGAGTCAGTCCGTGGCGTACAGTCGCCTTCATAGTCACCTCTTGGTTTTTAAATTCTCAGCCGCCCCGGCGTGCGTCAGGGTTAACAGCCTTAGTTCGTTTTAACGGTATGTAGTTCCAAAACGGCGGCGTTCGCGCTCGTCATAACCGTAGATCGCATCACCGATGCTGTTAGACGCACCGCCGCTGCCACCAAGCCCTTTCAGCTCAATGCGGAACAGCAAACGGGTATCTAATTGTTCGTCATCGGTCAGGTAGTTCTGATGCACCACCTGGAAGCTCCAGCAGCAGTTGTTATATTCGAGACCCGCCAGCGACCCCACCGTGCGGTCGAGCTCTGAGTCCCACACCCAGCGGCCAATAGCGCTGAGTTTATTGGTTACCGGGAATACCGTGCCAATATCGGTCTGTTCAAGTTCATCCGGGCGGCTGTAGGTGTGGCCCAGCGTAGCCAAGTAGCGGTAATCCTCGGAATGGAAGATCAGCTGGCTACGCCCCTCTTCGGTTTTCTGGGTGTCGTGGTCCCACAGCCCCGAGGTGCGAATTTCCAGATTATCCAGCGGGTTCAGGACCAGCTCGCCCGCCAGCGGTGAATTGGCACGGTCTGATGCCCCTTCACCAAACAAATTCACATCCCGGTCATCAAAGTAGCGGATCTGGCCGATACTGATCCGTGCACGCTCGGCACCGGTGATCAGATCGTTGAACCGGCTGGTCAGGGCCACCGTGAGTTGGTTCGCATCGCCTACCCGGTCGCCGCCGTTAAAGCGGTTACGCTCGAACAGCTGGTCAAAGCGGAAGCTTTTCACATCGGTGTCAAAATCCGGGATCTCGTTCTGGTCCGCGTCGGCATCGGCCCAAGCGTAGTACAACCGTGGTTCCAGTGTCTGGTTATAAGGAATATCAAACAGGCTGGAGCGGCGGTCAAAATACAACCCGTTATCCCATTCAAACACCGGCACCGTGCGGTCAATGCGGCTGTTACCCAGCGTGTAATCTTCCAACTCGTAGCGGGTGTAATCCAGGCTCACCGAAGGCCGGCTAAAGCCCCACAGCGCCCTCATGGGCAACGCCACTTCCGGAATGGCCCGCAAGCGATGGCCGTTGGCCTTGTCCAACCCGGTCAGGGTGTTGTTATCGCGGTAAAACCAGGTGTACTGACTTTCGACTCCCGCCTGAAACGAACCCACATCCACCGCGCCAGCGTAAAGCACTTCCGGCAGCTGAGCATACGGCTTGTTAACGTCGGCAATGCGCTCAGCCACGGTTTGGTAATCGTTCAAATAGGCATCGAAATACTGGTACTGGTCGGAGTAGCTGACCCCGCCACGGCGCTGCAGATGCGTGGTTTGGTCAATTTCCAGCGAGCGGTTCAAATCGCTCAGGTAATCTTCATCCGACACCACGGAGAAATCACCGTAGCCTCGCCAACCGCCACCGAAATTGGCACGGGTGGAGAAATCCAGTGCCCAGCGTTCACCGTCGGCACCCGCGACTTCGTCTTGGTAAGCCGAGTCATCATTGATATACCCCAGCTGCAACACCGATTCGCCATACTGACTCAGGTAACGCCCTTCCGCTTCGGTGAACAAACCGCGGCCATGAATATACTGGGGCGTAAGCGTGGCATCGTAATGGGGTGCCAGGTTCAGGTAATAAGGCAGTGCAAAGAAAGCACCGCTGCCGGCACTTGAAGACCCGAACTGCGGGTACAGAAACCCGGACTTACGGCGGTCGTCAATGGGGAATGTAATGTAAGGCCAATAGAACACGGGCGCATCCAGCACTTCCAAGCGCACGTGCCTGGCCGAGCCAAAGCCTTCGGCCTGATCCAGCTCGATGTCAGAAGCGACGATAGCCCAATCATTCTGACCCGGGCCACAAGTGGTGAGCAGCCCATCGGTGATCACCACCTGATTCTCACCCACCCGCGACAACGACGATGCCTCGCCACGAAGCTCGGACTGGTGCAGCAGGAAGGTCGCCGTGTTGATGTCCAGCTGGCCGGAATCGGCCGAGTAATGGGCGTTCTCACCGGTCAGCAAAAAGCCCTCGCCGCGGCTGACCATCGGGCCTTGCAAACTCAACTGGCCGGACTGAGTGTTATAGCGGGCTTCCGAACCAGAAGCCTGAAAACCGCCCTGGCGCAGACGCACGTCGCCCTTCAGATACAGCTCGGCATCTACCTCATAGCGGGCATCCAGCGCGCTGGCTTCCAACGGCTGATCGCTTCCTGCCCCGGCAGGAAACACAGGAACCTGTCCACTCGCAGACGTAGACGGCAAATAGCCTCCACCGCAGAACACCGGAACCTGAGCCTGCACTTCCGGGGGCAGCTCGCTTCGGGGGCGCCAATCGATCTCCGCCGCGCTCGGCGCCGGGCGGTTATGCTCTTCCGCAATAGAGGCCACTGGCGCAACAACCATTGCCAGCAAAAGCCCGGTTAAACGGGGCTTAAACCACAACTGCTGACGGTAACGGCTGGGCACGACGGCAGGCTTCCTGTTTCAGATGAATGGTGGCTGTTTTCGAGAACAGCTGCCTAGTTTACACGCGCCCCCCGAGCTTGTTAACGGAAACACCGCTGCAAATCCGTTTTACGCTCTTTATACTCCTCTGCTAACGTTGCTACACAACAGAACAACTCAGGAATTACCATAAAATCATGGATACCCGTCTGCAGCAGCTGACCGATTGGGTCAGGCAATTTCCCGGTTTTGACAGCGCCAGCCCGGAACCCGTTTCCGGTGATGCCAGCTTCCGCCGTTACTTCCGGGTATGGCGGGAAACCTCCGGGCAAGCGCGCACGCCGTTCATCGTGATGGACGCGCCGCCCGAACACGAAAACTGCGAGCCCTTCGTTGCCATTGCCAAACACTGGCACCAGCACGGCATCCACGTGCCCGACATCGCCGGCGAAGACCTCAGCCAAGGCTTTTTATTGCTGGAAGACTTCGGCGACAACCTGATGCTGGGCGCAACCACCGCAGACAATGCCGACACCTACTACCAGCAAGCGCTGGATGAACTGGTACGTATCGCCCAGCAAACGGCACCCGCGAATTACTCGTTGCCGCACTACGACGACGCCATGCTCGACCGGGAAATGGCGCTCTTCCCGGACTGGCTGCTGGAACAGCACCTCGGCCTGAACCTCAGCAATCAGGAACGGGCGCTGCTGGACACCACCTTCAGCCTGTTAAAAGAAAGCGCCCTGACCGAACCGGAAGTGACCGTGCACCGGGACTACCATTCCCGCAACCTGCTGATCCGCGACGGCCAAAGCGCCCCCGGCGTGATCGATTTTCAGGATGCCGTGATCGGCCCCGTCACTTACGATGCCGTCTCGCTATTGAAAGACTGCTACGTGCGCTGGCCGGAAGAGAAGATTGCACAATGGCTGGAACACTACCGCGTGGCCAGCCTGAATGCCGGCCTGCACAACGCCGACCCGGAAACCTTCCGCCAGTGGTTCGAGCTGATGGGCATGCAACGCCACCTGAAAGCCGCCGGTATATTTGCCCGGCTGGCGATTCGCGATGGCAAAACCCGTTATCTGGGCGATATTCCCCGCACCGTCAGCTACATCCGCGATGCTAGTTCCCGCCAGCCAGCCTTCCGACACTTCCATGAATGGCTGTGCTGCACGGTCATCCCCGCGATTGAAAACACAATTGGCCCGGTGCCTATCCCGGAGAAACACTCGTCGTGAAAGCCATGATCCTGGCCGCCGGCAAAGGCGAACGTATGCGCCCACTCACGCTGACAACCCCGAAGCCCCTGCTTCGCGCCGGCGGCCGGCCGTTGATCGTGCACCACTTGAACAACCTGAAGCAGGCCGGATTTCAGCACGTGGTGATTAACCACGCCTGGCTGGGTGAGCAAATCGAACAACAGCTCGGCAGCGGCCAGCAATTCGGATTGAATCTGCACTACTCCCCCGAAGGCGAACCACTGGAAACCGCCGGCGGCATCGTGCGCGCGCTGCCCCTGCTTGCTGCTCATGACGACGACTGGTTTCTGGTGATCAACGGCGACATCTGGAGCGACTTTCCACTCGACCAATTGCAGCCACCGGCCGACCCGAACTGCGATGCCATGCTGGTGCTCACCGACAACCCCGAACACCATCCGACCGGTGATTTCCAGCTAACGCCGGAGGGCCTGCTATGCTCTGAAGGCGAAACCAAGCTTACGTTTACCGGCATCAGCCTGTTGCGCCGCCGCCTGTTTAACGGGCTCGACGACACCGCCGGCAAACTCGGCCCAGTGCTTCGCGATGCCATGGCACAGCAGCGGGTACGTGGTTTGAAACATTCTGGCCAATGGATTGATGTCGGCACCCCAGCCCGGCTGGAACAACTCAACACCTTGCTGACGGAAAGCGCGCCGCAACCATGACCAACGCCAAAGGGCCGTCTTTGCCGGCAAGCATTGAAACGGTGTTCTCGGACCTGCTCCACGAGTTGTCCAGTTGCGGCCATCAGGCCACCACCCTGATTGAACGTGCCCGCTTGCCGCGCCGCTGCCGAAAGCCCCTGTTTTTCTTTTTGGGCTACATCGCCAAAGCCGATGGCCGGGTGATGGAAGGCGATATCCGCTATGCGGAATTATTGATGAAAGCGCTGCGGCTATCATCGCGCCAGCGCAAAAAGGCCATCGAACAATACCAGCTCGGTAAAGAGGCCGACGGTGTCGCATTCCATCGTGGGCTCTGGAACCGCATCATGGCGAAATTATCCCCCGGCGCCGCCATCAAAATGGCCATGTGCCTGTGCCACGGTGCGCAGATTCTGGGTAAACCCAGCAAAGAACGGCGTTACCGCTGTGAAGACGCCATCGACAACCTTGGCCTGCCCATGGCGGTCAGCGACGACATTTTTGCCAGCTACGCCAGCAAAGTGTGGATTCGCTCCGCCAGCACCGTCGAGAAGCCCAAAAACTACGAACAGGCCTGCGAGATACTGGGCGTTACCCGCCGCGACAATTTTGAAACCATCAAGCGTACCTACCGCAAGCGCCTGTCCACCTGTCACCCGGACAAACTCGCACAGCAAAGCCTGTCTCCGACCGAGCTCGCCGCCGCCAAAGATCAGTTGCTGCGCTACCAACAAGCGTGGGAGTTGATCAAACGCCATAACCGTTAACAAAACCACATCCCTCGCGCTGCGAAAACCGGCGACAAGCTGATAGACTTACAAGCTTTAACAGCTGCCGTAATTCACCTGATCGAGAGTGCGCCGATGAACCCTTTCCTGATTGCTCCGTCTATCCTCTCCGCCGATTTCGCCCGTTTGGGTGAAGAAGTCGATAACGTACTGGCCGCGGGTGCCGACGTGGTGCACTTCGACGTGATGGACAATCACTACGTGCCCAACCTCACCATCGGCCCCATGGTGTGTGAAGCATTGCGCAAGCACGGCGTTACCGCACCCATCGACGTGCACCTGATGGTGTCTCCGGTGGACGAATTGATCCGCATGTTCATCGATGCCGGTGCCAGCTACATTACTTTCCATCCGGAAGCGTCCAGCCATGTTGACCGCTCTCTGCAACTGATCCGTGACGGCGGCTGCAAAGCCGGGCTGGTGTTTAACCCGGCCACGCCACTGAGCTACATGGATTACGTGATGGACAAACTCGACATGGTACTGATGATGTCGGTTAACCCGGGCTTCGGCGGACAGAAGTTCATCCCCGGCACCCTCGACAAACTGCGGGAAGCCCGCAAGCGCATCGACGACAGCAACTACAACATCCGTCTGGAAATCGACGGCGGCGTGAAAGTCGACAACATTCGTGAAATTGCAGAAGCCGGTGCCGACACCTTCGTAGCCGGTTCTGCCATCTTCAACACCCCCGATTACAAAGCCACCATCGACGCCATGCGCGACGAACTGGAACAGGCCCGTAAGGTTATAGGCGGATGAGTTTAAAAGGACTTTTTAACCCCCGGTGGCCTGCTGCCGCCCTGTTTGATCTGGATGGCACACTGGTAGACAGCGCACCCGACCTGGCAGCCGCCGTTGATGACATGCTCACCAAACTGGGCCGAAGCCCGGCCGGGCTTGCCAACGTACGCGACTGGGTAGGCAATGGCGCCAGTATTCTGGTGCGCCGCGCGCTGGCTGGAAAAACCGACTGGGAACCGGCATCGCCAAAAGACGATGCCCTGCACCCGGACGCACTGGCGATTTTCTACCAGAGCTACGCCCAGCTGAACGGCCGCAACGCAGCGGTGTTCAAAGGCGTGCGTGAATGTCTGGATCACCTGAAAGCCAACGGCTGCCGCATGGCCGTGGTCACCAACAAACCCGATCAGTTTGTTGCGCCCTTGCTGGAACAAACCGGACTGGCGCCCTATTTCGAACTGTTCGTAGGCGGTGATACCTTAGCGGTAAAGAAACCGGACCCGGCGCCGTTGCTGCACGCCATGGAAAAACTGGGCAGCACCATCGGCACCACCGTGATGGTAGGAGACTCCGCGGCAGACGTAAACGCGGCCCAGAAAGCGGGCATGCCCTGCGTGGCCGTGCGCTATGGTTACAACTTTGGCGCCTCCATCGACAGCCTTGGCGCCGATGCGGTAGTGGACTCGCTGACCGAGCTTTTATAAACACGCAGACCCGAATTCAGGAAACGACAAAATGACACCTGAGCACTTCTCCAGACTGGCCCAAGACGGCTACAACCGGATACCGGTGTACCGCGAAGTTTTGGCGGATCTGGACACACCTCTGAGCACCTACCTGAAACTGGCCAGTGGCCCGTATTCCTATCTGTTCGAATCCGTTCAGGGTGGTGAGAAGTGGGGCCGCTATTCCATCATCGGCCTGCCCTCTCGAGAAGTGCTGAAAGTCTACGATCACCGCATTGAAGTGAGCCAGAACGGCAAAGTGGTGGAACAGGCCGAAGTGGAAGATCCGCTCGTCTTTGTGGACGAATACCAGAAGCGCTTCAACGCGCCAGACCTGCCGGAGCTACCGCGTTTTAACGGCGGGTTGGTCGGCTACTTCGGGTACGACACTGTACGCTACATCGAAAAGCGCCTGCGCAAGAGCTGCCCGCCGGACAAAATCGGCACCCCGGACATCCTGCTGATGGTATCGAACGAAATCGTGGTGTTCGACAACCTGCGCGGCAAGCTGCACCTGATCGTACACGTAGACCCGGCGGTTGAAGGTGCCTACGCACAGGCCCAGGCCCGCATCGACGAACTGGAAAACCAGCTGCACCGCACCACCGCCGACGCACCTCGCACACCGGAACACCTGCGCGGCAAAGAAGTGGACGAAAGCGACTTTGTCTCTGGCTTTTCGCAGGACAAATTCGAAGCGGCTGTGGATAAAATCAAAGGCTACGTGCTGGACGGCGACGTGATGCAAACGGTCATCTCCCAGCGCATGTCCATCCCGTTTGAAGCGCCCCCACTGAACCTGTACCGCTCGCTGCGGGTGCTTAACCCGTCGCCGTACATGTACTTCCTCGATCTGGACGATTTCCACATTGTCGGTTCATCACCGGAAATTCTGGCGCGGGTCGAAGACGAAGAAGTGACCGTGCGGCCCATCGCCGGCACCCGCAAACGCGGTGCTACCGATGCCGAAGACAACGCACTGGAAAAAGAACTGCTGGCCGACCCGAAAGAAATCGCCGAGCACCTGATGCTGATCGACTTGGGCCGCAACGACGCGGGTCGCGTCTCCGAAACCGGCACCGTGCGCCTGACCGACAAGATGATTGTGGAACGCTATTCCCACGTGATGCACATTGTCTCAAACGTGACCGGCCGTTTGGACAAAGACACCAGCTGCCTGGACGTACTGCGCGCCACCTTACCTGCAGGCACCCTGAGCGGCGCGCCGAAGATCCGCGCAATGGAAATCATTGATGAACTGGAACCGGTAAAACGGGGCGTGTACGGCGGGGCTGTGGGCTACTTGTCGTTCAACGGCAACATGGACACCGCCATCGCGATCCGCACCGCCGTGATCAAAGACAACACCCTGCACATTCAGGCAGGCGCCGGCGTAGTCGCCGACTCCATTCCGCGTTTGGAATGGAAAGAAACCATGAACAAAGGCCGGGCTATCTTCAAGGCCGTCGCCATGACCTACAACGACTACGACCACTAAAACCCGGAACAGAACACCTGCCGATCAGTTCGCTGACGGCAGGTTACCTCCCAACATATTCTCGACCACTGCGGCGTTGTAGAAGGTTTCCACGGTTTGAATCTTTTCGTCCCGAACCCGGAACCAAACCGCCAACCGCACATCGCCAATCTGCTCAAAGTAGGTCTGGTAATCCAGAATCGCATACACATGCTCGCCATCGGCACTGAGCTGACGCAGCACCAGATCCTTCTGAATAGCCACCATGCCAAACTGGTACGACACCATGTCATCCCGGTTCAGAAAACGCATATTCGGGCCGACGTACTCAAAGCCCTCTTCAGCCAGCAGCGTTTTTGCTTTCTCCAGGCGCTGAGCACTTACGTCAGCGATAAATTGCGCCACAATCTCTTTCGGCTGCATGACTCAAACTCCAACAATGATTAACGCGAAACCGGTGCGTTACACACACTTCGAATTCGCTCGGCCGGCACCCACAGCTGCTCGATCAAATACACCTTGAACGACTCATCAAACGGCTGATCGGCCACCGCTTTCTGCATGCACAACATCCAGGCATCGCGGTCTTCTTCACCCACGGGCAAATGCCGGTGCACCATAGGTATGTTGATGCTACCGAAGTGTTCCGCATACAACCTTGGCCCACCTAACCAGCCCGACAAAAAGTAAGCCAATTTGGTGCGGGACTCGGTTAAATCCGGCCGGTGCATTGCCAGAATTTTCCGCGCCTCTGGCAGCGTTTCCATGTAATCGTAAAACGCGTTCACCAACCGGGTAATGCCTTCCAGCTCTCCGGCGGCGCGGTAGGATGTATCCCCATCGCCGTATTTAGGTACTGCTGTGCTCATTTTGCTCTAACTCTAGTGTAAGAAGCCTATGAAAGCACTCTACTACAGTTCCGACAGGCTTATACACTCGGGCCATTAAACCTGCTATTGAGTCGGCATCAAGGTGATTTCACGAACATCGCACCTTGGGTCGGCCGCCATCGCGTACACAACTGCATCGGCCACATCGCTGGGGTCCAGCTTATCCGGCTTGGCTTCATCGAAAAACGGCGTATTCACCATGCCCGGGCAGATGGTGGTGCACCGGCCATTCCACTCCCTCATCTCAGCCGCCAGGTTCTGGCCGAAGCCGTAAGCAAACCACTTAGACGCACCATACACAGAGCCTTTCAGTGTGATCTTGCCGGCCACGGAACTGGTAATAATGAAGTGCCCTTGAGTTTCTTTTAAGGAGGGCAAACTGGCTTTGGCCGTATACAACAGCGCATTGATGTTCACATCCAACATGGTTTTCCACTCATCGGGATCGCCGTTTTCAATGCCGGGAGAGTTCACGCCGGTACCGGCATTCGCGAACACCACATCGATTCGGCCAAACGCTTCTTTGGCCTTTTCCACCACATGAGCAATTTCGTCCAGCTTGGAGACATCGGCCGTTACCGCCACGACCTTATCGTCACCCCACTTTTTAACCATTTCATTGAGCTTATCGGTGCTTCTCGCCGTAATAACAACTTTATGCCCCGCTTCGATCACCTTCTCAACGGTGGCAGCACCAATACCACTGGACGCGCCAGTGATCAGAACGATTTTTTCATCTTTCATTGCTGTTACTCCTGATTGAGGCCAAGCTCTTTTAGAACTGCGACATTTCACTCTACTCGCGTGAGACGATGACAACCAGCTACCTCGAACAAACCACGTTTGCGTTTCTCGATATTGAAACCACCGGCGGAAACTCTTCCCACGATCGGATTACGGAAATAGGAATCCGCTTCTGGCGCGCCGGAGAGGTTGTGGATGAGTGGCAAACATTACTGAACCCCGGCATGCGCATCTCGCCGTTTATCGAGCAACTGACGGGCATCTCCAACGCCATGGTCGCCGATGCACCGACGTTTGAAGCCATCGCAGATACGCTCGAAGAGAAACTACGGGATACCGTGTTCGTTGCCCACAACGCGCGCTTCGATTACGGCTTCATCAAATCGGAATACCGCCGGCTCGGGCGGCTGTTTTCGGCGCGGGTACTGTGCACCGTAAAGCTATCCCGGCGCCTGTATCCCGAATTTCGTCGGCACAACATGGATTCGCTGATCGAACGCCATGGCCTGGCCCAGGTACAACGGCACCGGGCCATGGGCGATGTGGCCGCCATGCTCGAGTTTTTCACCCGCGCCCGCGCTGACAAAGGCGATGATCAAATGGAAGCTGCCATCGCCACCCTGCTGCAAAAGCCAAGCATTCCCTCACACCTGCCGCCAGACACCCTGACCGATTTGCCAAGAGGCCCGGGTGTTTACCGGTTTTATGGCGAAAACGACGTGCTCTTGTATGTGGGCAAAAGCACCAACATTGCCCAGCGCGTGGCCTCGCATTTTTCCGGTGATCACAACACCAGCAAAGGGGTGCGTATTTCCGAAAGCCTGCGCCGCATCGACTACACCGAAACCGCCGGCGAGCTCGGTGCCCTGCTGCTGGAGCTGCGGCAAATCAAAACCCTTAGCCCGCTGTTCAACCGGCGGTCCCGCGCAGCAAAGAATCTGGTGAGTATTGAACTGGCACCGAACGCGTCCGGTTACCTGCAGGCGCGGTTGGTTCGGGAAATCGAACCGCATCGCCTTGCCAGTTACTTCGGCCTGTTTCGCAGCAAGCGCGATGCCGAGCGAGCGCTGACCGGCATTGCCGCCAAAAACGAACTGTGCAACCAGCTGCTTGGCCTGGAACCCGAGCGTGAAGGCCCCTGCTTTCAGCGCACGTTGGGCCGCTGCAAAGGCGCCTGTGAAGGGATAGAAGACGTAACCCGGTACAATCTTCGAGTGCAGATTGCGTTTCACCAGCTGCGCTTGAAAACCTGGCCATGGAAAGGCCCGGTCGCGATCGTGGAGCATCGAAATGATGGGGCGCAGCCTGACATTCTGGTGATCTACAACTGGATTCACGTGACCACAGTGCACGACGAACAAGAGCTCGATGATCTGTCGCTGTCTGGCCAGTCAGTAACCTTCGACCTGGACTCCTACAAATTACTGGTCAAAGCTCTGATGGGCCCTGCCGACAAAAGCCGTTCCCTGATCGAACTACCAGCCGTGGGTGCGCCGGATGTGCTTATGCCGTGATGGTCGCTCTCAGGCTTTGGGCTGAAACTCTGAAGCCAGCATTGAGTAAATCGCCTGATCGAGATACCGACCGTTCACATACTCCCGCTCCCGAAACACCCCTTCAAGTTCAAATCCCAAACGCTCGGGAATGGCTCGGCTTCGGGTGTTGCCAGTGGCGCAGGCAATCTCGATTCGGTTCAAGCCGTACTCCCGAAAGCCTTGCTCAACCAGCGCATGCACCGCACGCACCATGATGCCTTTGCCCCCATAAGACGCACCCAACCAATAGCCAAGACTGCCGCTGCGATTAGACAGATCAAACGGGTGAAAGCCACACACGCCACAAAGAGCTGACTCAGAGAAAATGGCGTACTGCGGGCCTTGGCCGGATTGATATTGGTTGATGGCGAATTGAAGGAAGGATTCAGTGTCTGCCGGGGACTTGGTTGCATCGACCCAAGGCAACCACTCTCGCAGGTGCTCGCGGTTGGTGTTTATGAGGCTGAATAGCTCATCTTTGTGGCTTAGGTTGAGCAATTTCAGTTCGGTGGAATCGGCTAAGAGCAATTCGTTCTCCTATTACGCATTAAACGTGCCCATAGATGCGTGCAAACGGATCCCGGCCGGCATCGCTCTGCCACTCGTATTCGGCCAGCGTAGCGATACTGTTCGCCATTTCCTGCCCAAGCATTTTCTGAATCAGCGCCAAGGTCATGTCGATGCCAGCCGATACACCTGAAGACGTAAAAAACCGACCATCTTCAACCCAGCGCGCTTCCTTTACCCAGTGAACCCGCTCGCCTTGAGCAGTGGCCCAATCAAACGCTTTCTTGTTGGTGGTGGCCCTCACACCGTCCAGTATTCCGGCCTTGGCCAGCAGGGCGCTGCCGGTGCACACAGAGGTTAGGTATTCCGACGTTTGGGCGTGATCCCGAATCCACTGCAGCAATACATCGTTCGACACTTCAGCCCGCGTTCCTATGCCACCTGGCACCAAAACAATGTCGAAGCTCTTAGCATCGCAAAATGCCAGATCAGCGACGGACCTTGGCCCCTGGGCGCTGGCAACCTCACCGCCGTGTTCTGAAACCAACTGAATCTCAAAATGCTCCGGTGCCTGGCCATACATCTCGAGTGGGCCAAACACATCGAGAAGTTCGAAGCCGGGGAAGAGAAGAACACCTACTGATCGTTTGTTTTTCATTGGGCCTATCCTTGTGACCAAGTGCTTTGTTCAGCGGAGGGACAAACGCCCGCCGCTGAATACTATGTCAGGCGGCGGCCTCCTTCGGATTCGCGCCATACTGGTTTTGCCCCGGCTTGCTGTCCAAAACCATAAACACCAACAGCACAAGTGCGCCGATAACCGGCACAAGCACAATCCAAAACCACCAGCCACTGCGCCCCGTATCATGAAGCCGTCGAACGGTAACCGCTAATCCCGGGATTAGAACGGCGAGCGAGTAGATACCACCCAGCAACCCTAATCCTGCTGCTTCGTTATAGCTCCCCGTGAATCCGTCGATTACACCAAGCACAAGGCTGATGATGATATTGAACAAGATGAAGAACCAATATTCCTTTCGTCTCGCCCGGCCGCTGAATACTGCGTATTTCTTTAATACTTCCAGATACCAGTTCATTTAAAGTCCTTTTAAGCCCCGAATTTAATTGGGCCCGTCGGCAAAGGGGCGTGCTGCCAACGGGTCGTTACTGCACAGAAAGAGAGCTAAACCCCCCACCAATTCCAGATCTTGCCGATACCGCGCCAGATGCCGCCGAGAATTGACGGAAACAGTTTCGGGAGCAGCAGAGCCAACACGGCAAAGACGATAATACAGGTGACGAGGTAACGACTACTGAGAAAACCATCCCAATACACGGCCAGTTCCAGGTTTACCCAGAGCCAAACGAATGCTGCCGTTGGGATAGAGAAGAACAACGATGCGAAGAGACTGATCAACCTTGATTCTATCGGCCCGCCTTGGTTGCGATTATTCGCCATGATTTTTGAACATTCCTTGTTTATTTCGTCTTAGATTTTCTGCGATAACAACCTACAACGATTTCATCGAACAACATGGATGCTTTGGCGACGAATTCAGGGAGTTCTGAACGCACAGTTCGATATGTGCCCCCAACCCGGGCAAAATCAGCAAGGGCGCACTCCAGAAATCAGCTTTGCCGATCAGGATTTTTTGCTGTTGGCTCGGCTAATGAGCGCCGCCTGCGGCATCAGCATTGAGCGGCTTGTTAGCAGATTCCGCTTGTAGGCGCTCAACCAGCCACACCTTGATGATTGATTGGCGGGTAACGCCGATACGCGCGGCCTCACGATCCAACGACTCTACGACCCAAGCAGGAAAGTCCACGTTAATTCGCTTTTGCTCAAGGTTGGTACGACGGGCCGTGGATAGATCAAGGTCTTCGACAATATCTTCCTGACCTCCGTCGAATTTTTTATCGAAATCTTTAGCTTTCATAGAGCTCAACCTCCTTCTTGCGGGAACGCCTGACTGAAATCAGCCGAATACGAGCTTCCCTGTAAGTGACGACAGCCGACCAATGCTTTTCGCAAATTTTGCCTATCAGCACGAACCTTGGCTCACCTTCTGATTTTGTACGTATTTCCAGCAGATACGGGTCTTTCCATAGCTCTTGAGCAGCCACGAAATCCATACCGTGCTTATCAAGGTTGGCCTGACTTTTAGCTTCGTCGAACTCAAATTCATCCATGAGTATAAATTATTCCTTTTTTACTCAACTCGCAAGATCTGGAGCGTGTGGCTCAACGCCTAAATCAGGTGCGCAGTAGGCGAACTGGAACTATTTGTTAAATTGGCCGATGTCGAAAAGGTAGCTTGAGATCGTTTCTGCATTTTGCGCATATCGATCAATTGTAGACTCAAGATATTCGCTCCCAAGCTTCGGATGAAGTCGCTGGGCCAAATCAGTCATTGCATCTTTGAAACTATCGAAATCTATCGATTGACCGGCTTGCTGAAAGCACCTGTGAAGTGCTTTGTGAAAGCGCTCTTCATCCATTGGGTGCGTGGTGTGCCAAGTATCGACCCTCATCCACGGTTCTAGGCAATCTTGTATTTCAGGAATATTCACCACAACCTCCTTTCAGAATTTAACGCCAGCAGCATGCAGGCCCACGAAATGGAGCCGAAGGCGCAATGTAGTGGGTGTCGCCGTGCCTGCGTTGGTTATGTGACAAGCCGTCCAGCAGCCGCCACCTCAAAATATTCGGTCTCCCGCTCTTATGCCCACCCGAGCGTATATGCAACCCCGAAACCCGCCAGAAAAAGGGTGGAGGCAAGCGGGAGCGAGGACAGAAAAATCTTGAAATGCAGTACAGCCATTTGATCCAACGGCATATTGACCCCAGCCAAGTCGATCTTTGAGAGATTGCCCTCAGACCGCTTCAAATCTTCGAGGTTCTTATTTACCAAGTCTAACTTTTTTGATAGCTCCGATATCGCCTGATTATCAAGCTCATTCATAGTTACATCCCACTGTCTATTCAATAAAGTGCGACGCTACTTTTACCATAGTCGCGTGCCTGGCCTCGTTAAATTCAAGATTTGAAGACCTTCCCATAGTAGATCTCCAGCTCATCATTAATTTCTCCGAGCCTTGAGTCGATATGAGCGATTGCTCTGTATGCTTCCTCTGCGCCTTTCATTTCGCCAATCTCCTTCGCAAGCTCACCTTTTCTGCTCAGCAAATCCAGATAATGCACCCTCAGAGATAGGAGTGAATTAAGACGCCCAATATCGTTGGATTGCTTAGCTGAGTTTGCTGACCGACGAGCATAAATCGCGGACAAGACTGCAATGAGGACAGAGGTGATCGTAATTCCTGATCCAATTGAAATCTCGATGCCTTTCTCCTCAAATTTAACGCCGAAGCACAGCGGCGACCTTGGAGTGGCGACGAAGGAGCCACGGAAAGGGCGTCCGGTGTAAACATCCCCTAAAATCGGTGCATGCGTAATTAGAGTTCTCCGGCCTACAATGAGGCAAACGGAGAACGACATGAAGAAATCACGGTACAGC